>CAWKFD010000015.1:0-127379 GCA_963848805.1 uncultured Acidobacteriaceae bacterium
TATTGCTCCGCCGCCATCCACGCCCGGACCAAAACCCAACAACACTAAGCGTGAAAAAGCATTGAAGGCCCTCGACGAATGAAGACTGCCAGACCTGAATCCGCAAAAAATTCGTTGCTGGTGGCAGTTTGCCTGGCGCTGTTCGCGCTGGCCTGCGCCTGCGCCTTTGCCCAAAGTACCGACACAAAACCCATCACTCTCAAAGGGTTGGAAGATGCGCTCAAGATCGGCGGACTCAAGGATTCCGAGCTTATTGCCCAAATTAAGAGTCGTGGGGTCGACTTCATCCTCACAAACCAGATAACGGACGATCTGCGAGGCCTCGGTGCTTCGGCGGCCGTCATCCAGGCCGTCGGAGCGAACTATCGCGGTCCGGCAGCCCCTGCCGTGAACCCCGTTACTCCGCCCCCTCCGACCCCTGTTGTTCCGCCTCCTTCGCCCACTATTCCAACTCCATCGCATGCAACAGCCGGCTATCCTTCGGCGCCAGGTATTTATTTCAAGCAGGGAAGCGCCTGGACTCGGCTGCAGCAGGAGTCTGTCGTATGGCACAGCGGGCTTGCAAAAAACCTGAAGATATTCACCCACGGGGTGGTGAATGCCGAGGCCACCGGAGATATGCCAGGCGCCCATAGCGCCACTTCCGTCCATGACCCCGCGTCGTTCATCATATGGCCGGCTAGTGGTCTCACGATCGGGAACTACCTGATCGTGCATTTGCATGGCAAAAAGGATGACCGCGAATTCAAGATCTCAATAGGGCAGTTGCACAGCGCAGACCAGGTCGATTTTCGGCCTGCGAAGGTCAGCAACAACTTATTTGAGGTTGACTTCTCACAGGGCCAGGGCGATTACGCTTTTGTAACGAGCCGCGATGTCCCCACGGGGCAGAACGCGCAGGACAGCTTTCTGTTCACGTTCCAAATCGTGCCGTAGCACCGGCGAACCCTACGGCGGTTCTCAAAGGCACGTGAAATAGATGCTATACCGAGCCCTCAGAGCCGAACCACTGATTCTCAAATGCCGCGCCCAGAATATTTTTCAATAACGCCCAGGCTGCGGCATCGGTGGGGGTTTGCATCTTACGTAGTTGATGGGGGTCAACCAATGAGAAAAGTCGTTTATACCTTGGCGTCGTTGGGATTTGTCGCGTTGCTGGTTTCGGCGTACCCAGACATTCGGCGCTATCTCCGCATACGAGCCATGTGACCAGTTATCTGCAAGATAGTTCAAACAGTATAGTTCAAGCGCAAGTCCGACTCCGCAGCCCGGTCGCGCTGCGGATTGCATTCCAATTGTTGGCTTTGGCCCATTTTCGGCCTTGCCTGATCCCGCCTTCGCGCCGTATATTCCCTGTGCGACGCAAGTTGGGAAGGCACACCGAAGAGGGTTGTTGAAGGAGCCATCGCCACGTAGCGGACGGGCATTGCTCTAGCCCATGGGGCATGGGGTTGGGTTTCTTTTATTTTACGACCACCCTCACAACCAATGCGGATGTAGATGCATCACAGTGTCAGCGAAAACCAGTTTCGCTCAATCGAACGTGGTTGGTTAGACAGAAGAGGTCCCGCTCCGACCCAGCTTGACGGAGCGGCGGAGGTCCGGCGGCAAACCCCTGATCGCCGAGTCAGTCCAGCGCTCAAAACGCGCGTCGCATCCACTCTGTTCAGGTTCTCATCAGGTCGAATTGTGTCTTTAGGCCCGCATCGAGCGGGGCCGTGTGCAAACCGCGCGCAAGACCAGCAGGCAATCCGAAAAGGAGAACTCAAATCATGGCATCAGAAACAGTTCCTTACGGTCGCGTCACACAGAGGAAATCCCCTGTTGCTGAAGTACACATACTGTGGATCACCGCGGGCCTGGGATGCGACGGCGATTCGGTTTCCGTTACGGCCGCCACGCAGCCGAGCATTGAAGATGTGCTGCTGGGAGCAATTCCCGGGCTGCCCAAGGTCCACCTGCATAACCCGGTTCTCGCGTACGAAGTCGGCGGCGACTTCATGAAGTTCTGGTATGACGCGGAGGCGGGAAGGCTGGATCCATTCGTTCTTGTCGTCGAAGGATCCATCCCTAACGAAAAGATCAAAAAGGAAGGCTATTGGGCCGCGTTCGGAACCGACCCGCGTACCGAACAGCCCATCACCACCAACGAATGGATTGATCGTCTGGCGCCTAAAGCGCTCGCGGTGATCGGCGCTGGGACCTGCGCGACCTACGGCGGCATTCATGCGATGCAAGGAAACCCGACCGGCTGCATGGGGCTGGCAGACTATCTCGGATGGGGCTGGAAGTCCAAGACGGGTCTGCCGATTGTGAATGTTCCAGGGTGCCCGGTCCAGCCGGACAACTTTATGGAAACTGTCCTCTACCTGCTCTATCAGGTGGCTGGCTTGGCGCCCATGATTCCTCTCGATGACCAGCTAAGGCCCACATGGCTTTTCGGCAAAACCGTACACGAAGGCTGCGATCGTGCCGGGTATTACGAGCAAGGCGATTTCGCCACCAGTTATGGCTCGCCAAAGTGCATTGTCAAGCTCGGATGCTGGGGCCCGGTGGTGAATTGCAATGTGCCCAAGCGCGGCTGGATGAATGGGATGGGCGGCTGCCCTAACGTGGGCGGCATCTGCATCGGCTGCACCATGCCGGGGTTCCCAGATAAGTTCATGCCTTTCATGGACGAGCCTCCCGGCGGCAAGCTTTCGACGACAGCGGTCACCGCCTGGGGCAAGTCGCTCAGGGCTCTGCGCAGTTTGACGAATTCAACCGTCAACCAGGAGCCCAAGTGGCGGCATCCTCGCCCGGAACTGACCACCGGCTACCACGCTTCCAACTAACGAGGCCAGGGGCCTACTAACCCAGCCTAAGGAGAGACTACGATGGGGACTATAACCACCGAGCGTAAAGAACTTGCGAGCGATAAGAGCCAGTTAGTGGAAATGAATTGGGATCCGATCACACGGATCGTCGGCAGCCTGGGCATCTTCACAAAAATCGACTTCGGCAAGCGCAAGGTGGCCGAGTGTCACAGCACGTCGTCAATCTTTCGCGGATACAGCATCTTCATGAAGGGCAAGGATCCGCGGGACGCGCACTTCATCACCAGCCGCATCTGCGGGATTTGCGGCGACAATCATGCCACCTGCGCCACGTACGCGCAAAACATGGCATTTGGAGTGCGGCCTCCGGCAATCGCCGAGTGGATTGTGAACCTCGGCGAAGCCGCGGAATACATGTTCGACCACAACATCTTCCAGGACAACCTGGTTGGCGTGGACTTTTGCGAAACCATGGTCAAGGAAACCAATCCTGGCGTGTGGGAAAAAGCGCAGCAGGCCGCGGCGCCGCACGCCGAACTGCACGGCTACCGCACCATCGGCGACATCATGAAGGCGCTCAACCCCTTCACCGGCGCGTTCTATCTTGAAGCGCTGCAAATGAGCCGCATGACGCGCGAAATGTTTTGCCTGATGGAAGGCCGCCACGTACATCCCTCCACGCTGTATCCCGGAGGCGTGGGCACAGTGCCCACGGTGCAGCTCTTCACTGACTATATCGTCCGTCTGATGAAGTATGTGGAGTTCATGAAGAAAGTCGTTCCCCTGCACGATGACCTCTTCGACTTCTTCTACGAAGCCCTCCCCGGTTACGAAGAGGTCGGCCGACGGCGGATTCTGCTCGGATGCTGGGGATCGTTTAACGATCCGGAGGTTTGCGATTACACCTACAAGAAGATGACGGACTGGGGCCGCGCTATGTTTGTCACGCCAGGCGTCGTTGTCGATGGCAAACTCGTGACCACGGACCTGGTGGATATCAACCTGAACATCCGCATTTTGCTGGGCAGCTCCTACTATGACGACTGGCAGCAAGCCCAGACATTCGTCAAAGAGGATCCGCTCGGGAATCCGGTTGATCAGCGTCATCCGTGGAACCAGAGCACTTTTCCCAAACCGCAAAAGCGCAACTTCAGCAGCAAGTACACCTGGGTGATGTCTCCGCGCTGGTTTGACAAGCGGACCGGCGACCATCTCGCTCTCGACACGGGAGGCGGCCCTATCGCGCGTTTCTGGGCCACCGCGCTCGCTGGCACAGTGGACATCGGCTACATCAAGGCCACTGGCCGCAGCGTCAAGATCTATCTGCCCAAGACTATGTCGAAACCTGAAGTGGAGTTCGAGTGGAAGATCCCAAAATGGAGCAACGCGATTGAACGGGATCGCGCGCGTACTTACTTCCAGGCGTATGCGGCGGCGGCGGCGCTGCATTTTGCCGAGAAGGCGCTCGCCGAGTTGCATGCCGGACGCACCAGGACATGGAATGACTTCAAAGTGCCCGAAGAAGCGATCGGTTGCGGCTTTCACGAAGCGGTGCGCGGCGTGCTGTCGCATCACGTCGTCATCCGCGACCACAAAATCGCGAACTATCACCCCTATCCGCCGACGCCATGGAATGCCAACCCGCGCGATTCGTATGGCACTCCAGGGCCTTATGAGGATGCAGTGCAGAATACGCCAATCTTTGAGGAGAACGGCCGCGACAAATTCAAGGGGATCGACATCATGCGCGCAGTCCGCAGCTTCGATCCGTGCCTCCCCTGCGGCGTGCATATGTATCTCGGCAACGGGAAGGTATTGGAGACGCATCATTCCCCGATGTTCGGTGTTCCGGCCTGAGGTTCGATAGCGCAGACTGGCTTCAGAGGCGTGAACATGGAGATCACATGCACGGTGTGGCCGCCGTGCATGTGATCGGAGCCCAGGATGGGGCTCACAGCTGTTGACCTTTACAGAAAGGGGGGCGTGGTGGCTAACAGCGGCGAGTTTCGCGAGCAGGTAGATCAACTCGGCAAGCTGGTTGCGCAATTCGACAATGTGCCGGATGGCCCGCAGCGGGTTGCGTGCAAGGAATTGTTGCAACTCCTCATGGATGTTCATGGCGCGGGCCTGGAAAGAATGATGGAAATCATCTTCGAAAGCGGGAGTGAGGGTTCCGCGATCATTGACAAACTGGGCCAGGATTCCATTGCCGGCAGCCTGCTTTTGCTCCACTCGCTTCATCCCGACAATTTAGAGACGCGCGTACACAAGGCGATGGAGCGGATGCGTCCCCGGTTGCGCAAACTTGCCTGCACCGCTGAACTGGCGAGCGTAAGCGAGGGCGTAGCGCGAGTGCGTCTGACGAGGACCGGTCACAGTTGCGGGTCATCTGCCAGAGACCTGCGAGCGATGGTGGAAGACGCAGTGTATGAATTGGCGCCTGACGTCGCGGCCCTTGAGATCGAAGGGCTGGAAGAGCCCTCGGCTGCGGGCTTTGTCAAATTGGAAAGTCTCCTGAGGCACGCACTTGTCCCGGCTGGCGAGCATGCACTGCACACCGAGGGCGCCGATTAAGGTTGCTACCAGAAATCGCGGAAAGGTTTGCTCATGCCAGAGGAGCGGGTACCGGCCTTCGAACAAGCTTTTAGCACGCTGCGGCAATTCGCCCGCAAGCGCCAGTCAACCTCGCGCGCCGAGGAATATTGCGAGCTGTGCAGCGCTGGTCTGGGTCACGAACATCCGCATCTTGTCGAGCTCGACTCGCGGCAAATTCTCTGCGCATGCGATGCCTGTGCCCTGCTCTTCGACGCCAGGGAGAACTCCAGATACAAGCGCGTTCCACGGAGCGTCCGTTTTCTTGCCGGCTTCGAATTGAGCGACGCGCAATGGGATGGGTTGTTGATCCCCATCAACATGGCGTTCTTCTTTTATTCCAGCATCGAAGGCAAACCCATTGCTTTCTATCCCAGCCCAGCGGGCGCGGTCGAGTCGCTGTTGCCGCTCGAAGCCTGGAGTGAGATCGCTGAGAACAATCCTGCGTTGCGTCAAATGCAGCCAGATGTCGAGGCCCTGCTGGTGAATCGCGTGGGCTTTGCACGCGGAACGGATCGCGCTGAATATTACATTGCTCCGATTGATCAATGCTACAAGCTTGTCGGCTTGATTCGCACTCATTGGCGCGGGCTCTCGGGCGGAACGGAAGTCTGGACGGAGATCGCACGATTTTTCGAGGATCTGTGGTCGAAATCGGACCGGATCGGGGAGGAATCGAATTCGCCCGCCGGAGGCGCAAATGCCTGATTTGAACTTTCAGGTCGAGGATGCGCGTGTCGTTCCATTCGCGGCAGTTCCCACGCTTGCGTTCAAGCTGAGGATCGCGAATGCTATGGCCGATGAGGCGATTCACACGATTGTGCTGCGTTGCCAGATTCAAATTGAAGTTGCGCGCCGCCGCTATGCGGGCGAGGAGCAGGAGAGGCTGCTCGATCTCTTCGGGGCTCCCGATCGATGGAGCCAGACGTTGCGCTCTCTGCTTTGGACCCACGCCCAGGTGACAATTCCAGGCTTCGCCGGCGCTGACACCGTTGTTGACTTGCCGGTGCCATGCACCTTCGACTTCAACGTTGCCGCGACCAAATATTTTGAGGGCCTCACCAGCGGCGAAATTCCATTGCAATTCCTATTCAGTGGAACCGTCTTCTACTCACTTCCCGACAGCCCGCTACAAGTGGCCCCCATCTCCTGGGAGCAGGAAGCTCGATTCAAGCTCCCGGTTAAGCTTTGGCGCGAGATGATGGACGCCTATTACCCGAACACTGTGTGGATCAATCTGCGCCGGGATATCTTCGAGCGGCTCTATCAGTACAAGATGCAGCACGGCATCCCAACCTGGGAGGCTGCGCTGGAGCAGGTGCTTTCGAGCGAAGAGGCGGTGAGCTCGTGAATCTGAATCAAGTTGAGAAGATCGCCGCCGCCGTCCTCTACGAGGGATACATGCTCTATCCTTATCGGCCCACCTCGGTCAAAAACCAACAGCGTTGGAACTTCGGCGTGCTCTACCCCTCCTCTTATTGCGCTGGGCAAACGGGATCGGAAGCAAGCGCAATGCAGACGGAGTGCCTTCTCAAGGCGACCCCCTCCACGCGGCTGACGGTGAAGGTGCGCTTCTTGCAGATCGTGCGGCGGACCATCGGCCGGCTCTCGACACCAGGAAAGCAGGAACCCGACGGGGTAGAACCAGACGCGGAGTTCGTCGATCGGCTCTCAGTAGCTGGGCGCGTCTATCAGCCATGGCAGGAGGCGATGGAACGGGAGCAGATTTACACGGATCTCGATCCGGAATCTCTCGCCAGTTCTCGTTCTGAGTCCTTCACATTTCCGGCGGGAAAAAGCTTTGAGTATTTGTGCGACGAGCGAGGACAGGCGGCCGGTGTGGTTGTGCGTGAATGGAAGACTCTGGAGGGGTCGGTCCAATTGAGTTCGGAGCCGCTTCGCGATGGAGTGGCTAAAGTTTCAGTGCGCGTAAACAATCGCACGCCGATCGAAGCCCATGAACCGATGGAACCCGGCGGCCGGGCCGAAGCGCTGCTCTATTCGCTGGTGTCTGCCCACACCATCCTGGGTGTTGAAAATGGAGAGTTTCTCTCCCTGCTCGAGTTCCCACCGGACTTTGAAGACCTCGCAGCGCATTGCAACAACATCGGCACGTGGCCTGTGCTTGCAGGCGACCGCGGGGACGCGATGCTGTCGTCGCCGATCATTCTCTATGACGACCCCCAGATCGCGCCTGAAAGCCCAGGCAATCTCTACGATTCAACGGAGATCGACGAGATTCTTTCCCTGCGCATCCTCACGCTGACGGATGAAGAAAAACGCGAGATGCGCGAGTCGGACGATCGCGCGAGAGAGATTCTGGAGCGCACGGAAAACATGCCTCCGGAGCAACTGATGAAACTTCACGGAGTGTTGCGCGGTTTGGCTCCGGTCGAGAGGGAGATGTGATGGATCAGTGGGAATGGAGCCTTCTCGAAGACAAGGCGCAGTTGGACCAGGTGGAGATCGCTGGGACCCTGGTGAGGAAAGGGGATCGCGTGCGTTTGGATCCAAGGAGCGGCGGCGACATTCTAGACATTGCGCTACGGGGGCAAATTGCACAGGTCGAAAGCATTCAGGAGGATTACGAAGGCACGCAGCACATTTGCGTGGTCCTTGAGGACGATCCCGGGCGCGATCTGGGCATGATGCGGCAGCCCGGACACCGATTTTTCTTCAGTCCGAAGGAGCTTGAACCGATCCCGCAGGAATCGTCGCAAGCGAAAGAATGGGCGGCGAAGGCGCGTGCGGTGAAACCGCGGATTCTGGTCGCCGGCATCGGCAACATCTTCATGGGGGATGACGCTTTTGGAGTGGAAGTCGCGCGCTGCCTGATGGAACGCAACCTGCCCGACGAAGTGCGGGTGGTCGATTTTGGAATTCGCGGGCTGGACCTTGCGTATGCTTTGCAGGACGGCTATGAGACGACCATCCTGGTTGACGCATATCCTCATGGGCGGCCGCCAGGCACGGTCTCTGTTGTCGAGCCGGATGTGAACGAAATCTCCGCCTCACCGGGAAACTTTGTTGAGCCGCATAGCCTGCACCCGATGAACGTATTGCGCATGGCATACGCCATGAATGGGCCATTGAAACGAGTGCTGCTGGTGGGCTGCGAGCCGGCAACACTCGGAGGAGAAGAGGGCCGCATGGGACTGAGCGACCCTGTTCTGATTGCGGTGCGCGAAGCGGCGAAAGCGGTCGAGAATTTGGTTGGACGCATTCTGCGCGGTGAATCGATCTGAGCTAATCAATGGGAAAAGGAGAAATGGTATGGCAACGAATGTGATGGAATTGACCTCAAACGCAATCGGGAATGAAAAGGACACTCTGTTTCTTTTAGGCGGCGTCGCAATGATGGTGTTTGGCGCGGGATTAATTCTCTCCAATCCCGTCATCCGCCGATATCTGTCCCAGTTTGGAGTCGGCAACCTGGTGCAAAGCGTGATGCCCGATGTTGAGCGCTATTTCAGATTGCGGGCCATGTGAAGGAAACGGCAAACCTCGAACGTCAATCCGTTCCGCCCCGACAGGGTGTAGCGCGGAAGATATGGGCCTATCCAATGGAAGCGGCAACTGCCACAATGGCTCGATTCGTCGTCGATGCAAATGCCAGCAGATTCATTGTGCAGGCCTATGCAACAGGACTGCTGTCCGCGATGGGCCACAACCCGGTCATTGGCATTCGCAAGTTCAGCGGCGAGGTGAGATTCAACTCAGAAACACTCGAAGCAAGCGGATTCAAGCTCGCCATTGATGCCGCATCGTTGAGCGTCGAGAACGACATCAGCGATAAGGACCGGCGCGAAATGGAAAAACATATGAACGAAGAGGTTCTCGAGGTCGGAAAGTACCCTGACATCGTGTACGAAGCCTCACAGGTTTCAGTGACGAAGCTGGGCGATGCAATGTATTCCGCGGCCGTGAATGGAAATCTGCGCTTCCGTGGAGTGGCGCGGAGCCAGCCGGTGACGGTAAGGATTGCCGCATTTGGTGAGATGCTGCGCGCTTCAGGAGACTTCACCTTGCGCCAATCCGACTATCAGATCAGGCCCATCTCAGTGGCCGGGGGCGCATTGAAATTGAAGGACGAACTCAAGTTCTCTTTCGAGTTGGTCGTGCGTAAAAAGGAATGAACGAAACAGGGATCGCATGGGAGAAGTGCGGGAGAAGTGAGGAAGCGAGGAAGGAAGAGATGCCATGTGTTTAGCCATACCGGGAAGGATTGTCGAGCTTGTTTCCGGCAAGACCGAGGCCGGGATTGTGGAAGTGGCCGGCGTGCGCAGGAAGGTTCAGCTCGGGCTGCTGGCGGAAGACATGCCCAAGACCGGCGACTGGGTTTTGATCCATGTTGGGTTCGCCATGTCAAAGATCAGTGAGTCCGATGCCGCCGAGCAGATGCGCCTGCTTTCAATGCTCGGAGAAACGGAACAAGCCATGCAGGAGGTTCGAGGGTACGGCAGCCAAGAGAACGAAGGCCGCAACGGCACAGGCCCTGAAGGCTTCTCGCGTTCCGGTGAGTGGAACGGCGCGCGCCCCGCGCAGGGAGATTGACCATGCGCTATGTGGATGAATTTCGCGATCCGGAGTTGATCACCAAAGCGTCTGAAGAAATTCGCCGCCTCGCCGATCCGAAGCGGCACTATCGCATCATGGAAGTGTGCGGCGGTCACACGCACGCCATCTATCGCTTCGGGCTGAAAGACATTCTGCCCTCGAACATCGAGCTCATCCATGGTCCCGGTTGTCCGGTATGTGTTTTGCCCATGGGAAGAATCGACGACGGGCTGGCCATCGCTCAGGAGCCGAACAGAATTTTTGCGGCCTTCGGCGACATGATGCGCGTGCCCGGAGCGCACGGCAGCCCCCTGGAATACAAGGCCCGCGGAACCGATGTGCGCATCGTCTATTCGCCCGCCGACGCGCTGGAAATTGCCCGCAAGAATCCGGAAAAAGAGGTCATTTTCTTCGCCATAGGATTCGAGACCACAGCGCCCTCAACTGCCCTCACGCTCATGAGCGCGAAATCCGAAGGGGTCAACAACTTCTCCGTCTTCTGCAATCACGTCACCATCGTGCCCGCCATTCGGGCTATTCTCGATTCGCCCGACATGCGTCTCGATGGATTCATCGGACCGGGACACGTCTCCACGGTGATTGGCTGCAGGCCATACGAATGGATCGCAAAATCCGAAGGTAAGCCTGTGGTTACTTCGGGCTTCGAGCCGCTCGACCTGCTGCAGTCGATTGTGATGCTTTTGCGCCAGCTTGAGGCGAATGAAGCAAGGGTGGAAAACCAATACAAGCGCGTCGTTCCATGGGAAGGCAATCCGGCCGCGCTCAAGGCCATGGCTGAAGTCTTCGAGCTGCGGCCTTACTTCGAATGGCGAGGCCTTGGATTCATCTCCCAATCGGCGTTGCGCATTCGCGAGAAATATGCCGCGTGGGACGCGGAGACACGTTATGCCGTTCCCCAGACGCGGGTCACAGACCCAAAATCGGCCCAATGCGGAGAGGTTCTGAAAGGCGTTTTGAAACCCGCGCAATGCAAGTTGTTCGGAAAGGAATGCACGCCTGAACATCCCATTGGCGCGCTGATGGTTTCATCGGAGGGTTCATGCGCAGCATATTACAACTACGAGTACCGGAAGTCGCTGGTGACTCAAATAGCCACAATGGCGTGAATGCCGGCGCCCGGATCGAAGATTCGCCGGCCGTGGTGCGCTTTCGGGACCCCCAGATCGAAATGTCGCATGGAGCCGGTGGCAAAGCCAGCCGCAGGCTGGTGGAAGGCTTGTTTGCGCCGCTGCTGTTGCCCGAATCCTCGGGAACCTTGACCGATGCTGCCCACTTTGAAGCCGGCGGCGCAACCATCGCATTCACCGCCGATAGTTTTGTCGTTCATCCTTTGCAATTTCCGGGCGGTTCCATCGGCGAGCTGGCCGTGAATGGAACGGTGAACGATCTGGCGGTTTCCGGAGCCAGGGCGTGCGCCATGGTCGTCACATTTGTTCTTGAAGAAGGCCTTGCGAGCAGCGTGCTGGAAGCGGAGGTTCGCGCCATGTCTGCGGCGCTCAGGCGGGCAGGCGTCAAGATGGTAGGCGGCGACACCAAAGTGGTCGAGCATGGCAAAGCGGACGGCATGTATATCACCACTGCCGGCATCGGCATTCCAATTCCCGGCCTGCATATAGATGCGCGAACGGTGCGGCCGGACGACAAGGTGCTGCTTTCTGGCCCGATCGGCGATCACGGCATCACCATCCTGCTGGCGCGCGCCGATCTCGAACTTGAGGCCAATCTTTATTCCGACACGCGCCCGGTGTTGCCCATGGTGGAAGCGATGGCGGCGGAGGCCAGCCCCGGGATTCGCTGGATGCGCGATCCAACGCGCGGAGGAGTGGCGACCGCACTCAACGAACTGGCTCGCGATTGCGGCCTGGCGGTCGAGGTGCAGGAAGAAGAGATCCCCATTCACGATGGCGTTCGCGGCGCCTGCGAGTTGCTGGGCTTGGATCCCTTGCACATTGCCAATGAAGGGCAGTTTCTGGCCGTTGTCGCCCCTGAATTCGCTGATATCGCTTTGAACGCACTGCATCAGACGGAAGCAGGAGAAGACGCCTGCATCATTGGCCACATTCGCAACGCCCCCCCGTTTACGGTGCTGGTGAATACCCGATACGGCGGCACGCGCATCGTCGACATGCTGGTCGGCGACCCGCTGCCGCGGATATGTTAGGAGCTCCAATGCAAACGGCAGTCAATCTCGCGGCGCAGATTGAAGACCATCTGTTAGTGCGCAATGAAATCTTCGAAGATTTCTTCTCGCGTGAAGCGCGCAAACTGGCCGAGGCCTGCCGGGAAATGGCGGAGCGATTCCTGGCTGGCGGGCGTCTGCTGGCTTTGGGGCGAGGCTCGTGCTCCACCGACGCGCAGCACGTCTCCGTTGAATTCGTACACCCGGTCATTGTGGGCAAGCGCGCTTTGCCTGCGCTCGACCTCTCCGCGCTCATGCGGCCGTGGCTCGACGCCATCCTGAGCCCTCACGATATCGTGATGGGTTTTGGCCCCCCCGAGGGAGATCCCGAGGTTTGGGCGGCCCTCGATTCCGCTTTCGCGCGCGGCGCCATGACATTTGCCCTGCCCGGCGTTGCCGGGTCTTACGCACTGCGGACCGCAATTCAGGATCCCTTCATTCACCAGGAATTGGTGGAGATTTTCTACCACACTCTGTGGGAGACGGTTCACGTGTTTCTGGAGCATCGTGAACTCGGCCAGGATGTTGGGCAGACAGAATTCCTTTATCCATTTCTGGGACAAAAGAAGCAGGAGACCGCGGAGATTGTTGGAGATGTTGCAGCGTCAATTTTGATGAAGGTGCACGACGATGCGCAGCTTCGCACGCGCCTGGCTAAAGAGGAGGCCGAGCAACTCGTCGCCACGGCGATGGCCATCAACGACTGCGTGGCCCGCGGCGGGAAGCTCATTATTTTTGGCAATGGCGGCTCGGCCACCGACGCCAACGATTGGGCCATGGACTGCGTATTGCCGCCCGCCGGGCGCCGCGCGATACCGGCGATCTCGCTTTCGATGGAACCGGCCAACATTACGGCGCTCGCCAACGATGTTGGCACCGAGGTGATTTTCCTGCGTCAACTGATGGCCCAGGCCAGGCCAGAAGACGTCGCCATCGGGATCTCGACCAGCGGTGGTTCACGAAACATCGTTGCGGCGCTTGAGGAGGCGCGCAAGCGCAAAATGGTGACGGTCGCCTTGCTGGGCAACGACGGCGGAGAGATTGCCCGTCGCGGACTTGCGGACTATCCGATCATCGTGCGCAGCGACTACATTCCCCGCATTCAGGAGGTGCAAGCCTCTGCCTATCACATCGTTCTCGAATCTCTGGAGGTGTTGAGCCGTGGCAACGCTTGAACTGTATGGCTCGGCGCATTGTCCTTACACCCAGGACCTCCGCGATTGGCTGGAGTGGACCAAGCGTGAGTTTTTGGAGTATGACGTCGAGGCCGATGCCGAAGCGAACGCCCGTTTGCGATCACTTACCGGGGGCGCAGCCACCGTCCCTGTGCTTGTGGAAAGTGGCAAAGTGGTGCAAATAGGCTGGCAGGGGCGATGTTGTGCCTTTTAACTAGAGCAAGACTGGCGACCGGGATGGTGAACAAGGATTCCGATCATGTAATCCAAAATAATCTTGCAATCAGTCCGCATTGCCAAATCACCTTGCCACCACCGGTCGTCCACCCACCAGCGAAGCCATCAGCCTTCCCGTCTCATCCACGGCAACCAGATTCGCCGCCTGGCCGACGGCCAGCGAGCCCGCTCTACGCCCAGGTCCGGTCATCGCCGCGGGGTTCGCCGTGACCAGCCGCAGAGCCTGTTCGAGCGGCGCTCCGGTAAACGCAATAAAGTTTTTGAGCGCCCTGTCGAGCGTGAGCACGCTGCCGGCCAACACGCCGTTGGCCATGGCTTTGCCGCCCTCGACCTGCACCGCGAATGTGCCCAGTCGATACTCCCCGTCCGGCATGCCTGCCGCGCTCATAGCGTCAGTCACCAGGATCGCTCGCTCAGGCCCCTTGGCGCGCCACCACAGTTTCACCATTTCCGGAGTGGTGTGGATGCCATCGCAGATCAGTTCGGAAAACAGTGAATCATCAGTGAGCACGGTGCCAAGAATGCCAGGCTCGCGATGATCCAGGGGGCGCATGGCATTAAAGGTGTGCGTGGCGCTGGTTGCCCCGGCCGCAATCACGGCGCGGGTTTCCGCCGCAGTGGCGTTGGAGTGGCCGACGGAGACGCAAACGCCGCGCGCAACGGCATGTGCCGCAAGCTCCGCCGCGCCCGGCAGCTCGGGGGCCAGCGTCATCAGCCGCACGTGGCCTTCGGCCGCCTCGAAGAGCCGGTCGAAGACAGCCAGGTCCGGTGCCAGCAGGTACTCGGCAGGCTGGACGCCGCGTTTCGCGTGCGACAAAAATGGTCCCTCAAGATGGATTCCGACAGGCCGCGCCAGGGGTTCGCCGTTTGGGTTGCATCCGTCAACCAGGCTTGGTTTTTGAGTCAACTTGGCCAGGCCGGAGACGGCGCGCAGCGTTCGATCCAAAGGAGCCGTAACAGTGGTAGCAAGATAACTCCCCGTGCCGCGCGCGGCCAGCAGCGAACCGATTGCGGCCAATGCCTCGGGCGTAGCCTCCATCACGTCGTGGCCGGCAGCCCCATGGAAGTGCACATCGAGAAACGCCGGCGCCAGTGTCGCGCCGGGAAAGTCGAGTACGGCAGCGCGACCGGCAAGCTCGGGGGCAATTTGGGTATTCGGGCGGCTGGCGATGGACGCGATCCGGCCGTCCTCGATCAGGATCGTGGGTTCGTCAAGCAGCCGGCTCCCGTCCCAAAGCCATTTCGCAGTCACTGCGATTTGCATAACCGAGATTATTGCAAATACCCTCCGTAGTTTGCCGACCGGGAATAATAACCCGGCGAAAACGAGAGTATGATCGCACATTTCGTTTTCTGAGGTCAGTATGAGTGGAGGAAGCGCAAGGACTGCGCCCGAAGGCTCGCCAATGTGTAACCCCGATCGATTCCATCAATCTCGCCCGATGGATCCGGCATTTCGCAGGATGCGCCTGACTTTCTTGGGTGAAATTGACAGCCGCGCAGCGACCCTCGCGATCTTCCGGCCTTCCCGCATCCAGACCTTCGGAATCACGATCTCAGCGAATTCCTCGCTGATTTGCTGGAAGGTCTTGTTGCCCAGCATACCCTCAGACCAACTGCGCAATGTGTCGTTAATGCCCGAGGCTTGCACGATGCGCGATTTCAAAACCGCGAGATACTCGACCTGGTGGTCGTTATCTCCTGAGCCGATCAGGCTGGTGGCTTCGCCAGCGCGCTTTCGGGCCTCTTCCCAATCCTGGAAAAAATCGTTTGCCGCTGTTATTCCGCGGGCGATACACGCGGCCGCCAGCAAGTGCAGATTCTGTGTGGCGTGAGCCAGCTTCAAGGCCTCCTCGCTCGATTCACGCGCGCGGTTGGCATGCACGGCGACGTCGACATCTTCCCCGGTTTGCTCTTCTACGTGCGCATTCTCGATGCCGGATTCCAGAATGCGGGCCCGGGCCATCAGGATGGTATCGCCCTGCTCCTGTCCAATGCGGTATGCCTCGGCAGCCTCCAGCGAGGCCTTATCGATATCGCCCCGATCCAGATGGAGGTGCCCCAAATTCAGCGCGACATTCCCAATGCCGTCGCCGTGCTGATGCAGATCGTAGATCTCCCGGGCACGTTTCAGATCTTCGAGTGCCTGCTGCGACAGCTCTTGATAGCGGAGACGCAGCGATTCGCTTGAGACCGCGGCGGTCTTCGATGCGGCGGATCGCGATCGTCCCGATTGCGCCTGCCGATCGATGCGCTTCCGCATCTGTTGCGCAAGCAGCCGGCGAACATAAGCGGCATTCACCAGCGTTCTTGCCAGATTCAGATGGTTGGCGTCGCGCCGCGCATACAGTTCCATGGCCCGCGTAAAGTGTTCCAGCGCGTTCGTGTACTCTCCCAGGCGCCGGACGATCCGCCCTCGCGCCGATTCGATATTCCCCAGCGCCACGTAATGATCCGTGGTCTTCAGTACGGATTCCGCGTTGGATAGAAGTTGCAGCGCTTCCCTGGCCATTCCTTTCTGGAATAGCAACCAGCTCTCCTGCACCTGAATCACGGCCGTGAACATCCGTTCGCGTTGCGTTTGCGCCATTTCCCGCGCGCGCACGAGATGCAACAGCGCGGTTTCGTACTCGCCTTTCTTCCGGTGAGCGCGCCCTTTCCAAAAATGGGCTAAAGCCAATTGCGGTTCTTCGCCAAGATCGTTCAGCGACTTCACTATAAAATCGAGCGCCTCAATGCACTTATCGCTTTCACCGCTCGCCAGCGCGCGAAAGGCTTCTGCCATGCGTATCCGCAGATAATCCTCCATGCTCAGCTTTTTTTTGCAATCCGACTGAAACTTGTCGAGCATGGGGTCCAAGAACCGGTAGTCGCGATAGCCGAGGTCAATCCATTGCGCCAAAAGCAGCAGCAGCCGTGCAGAGTCCGGGGTGTCTGGCCCGACCTCGTTCAGTTCTTTCTCGACTGTGTCGAGCATGGCAATCCCATGCCCCAACCGGCGCTGATGCAACGCCAAGCTCAATTCCTCGGCAAATTGTCTATTTAGAAGCACTGCAGCAATCTCCCTCCAGACTGGCCCGAATCGGTCGGGGGCAAACCAGGACGAATTGGAACATTTTGGCAAAACCAAGCTTTCGAAAGATTATGATCCCGCCTGGGAACTTCTGTCCACTCGCCCGATTCGGACCGATTCTGCTTGTCGCGCGGATCTTTTTGTTTTTTGCTCGCATCGGAATGCTGCAACGCGGCATCTACAGGAGGGTAAAGGAGAACAGCATGGAGAATCACACTTCCCTGAACGGATGGAACTCGCCCCGGTGGGACGGCATCACCCGCACCTACACGCACGATGAAGTCAATCGGCTGCGTGGCACGGTTCACGTGGAACATTCGCTGGCGCGGGCGGGGGCGGAGAAGCTGTGGCGCTTGCTCCATCGCGAACAGTACGTAGCCGCGCTAGGCGCTCTCACGGGGAACCAGGCCGTCGAGATGGCCGCAGCCGGCCTGAAGGCCATTTACCTCAGCGGCTGGCAGGTGGCGGCCGATGCTAATCTCAGCGGAAACATGTATCCGGATCAAAGCCTCTATCCGGCAAACAGCGTTCCCGCCGTGGTGCGGGCGATCAACAACGCACTCATGCGCGCCGACCAGATTGCGCACGCTGAAGGCCAGGACAACGTGGACTGGATGCTTCCTATTGTGGCCGATGCCGAAGCCGGTTTTGGGGGCGCGCTGAATGCTTTTGAGCTGATGAAGGGCCTGATTGAAGCCGGAGCCGCAGCGGCTCACTTCGAGGACCAGCTATCGTCGGCGAAAAAGTGCGGTCACATGGGCGGCAAGGTCCTCGTGCCCACTCGCGAAGCTGTTCAGAAGCTCATCTCGGCACGCCTGGCCGCGGACGTCCTGAACGTCCCCACCATTCTTATCGCGCGCACAGACGCCGACGCCGCGCAGTTGATCACGAGCGACTGCGACCCCGCAGACAGGAAGTTCCTCACGAGCCAGCGCACTGTCGAAGGCTTCTTCACCTTCCGCGGTGGCATTGACGCCGCCATTGCGCGCGGTCTCGCATACGCTCCCTACGCAGACATGATCTGGTGTGAGACCTCCGAACCGAATATCGAAGATGCGCGGCGGTTCGCTGCCGCCATCCATGCCAGGTTCCCAGGAAAGCTGCTCGCCTATAATTGCTCGCCTTCATTCAACTGGCGGGCAAAGCTGGGCACTCAAGAAATCGCCACGTTCCAGCAAAAACTGGCCGGAATGGGCTACCGCTTCCAATTTGTTACGCTGGCCGGTTTCCATTCGCTGAATCTCTCAGCCTTTGAGCTGGCCCACGAATACGGCCGCACAGGGATGCTCGCCTACTCCCAACTGCAAGAAAGAGAGTTCGAATTAGCCGAAAAGGCCGGGTACGGCGCTGTAAAGCACCAGCGATTCGTCGGCACCGGCTACTTCGACCTGGTCGCGACCACGATTGCCTCGGGCAATCTCTCTACACGCGCTCTTCATGGCTCTACGGAAGAAGAGCAGTTTGAAGACCCTCACGATCACTCATCCCCATGCGCGAGTTGCAGCGACAGATCGTGCACGGAAGAGGACCGGTTTGAAGACCCTTACGATCACGAGGTACCGGAGCAACACGCTACGATGTAGAACTTGTTGCAGAAATCCTTAGAAGCGGCCAAAAGGCCTTCCACCCCAAGAAACAAAGACCGTTTCTTGGAGTGGAAGCGTGGGGCTAACGAATACTGCGCCTCCGGCGCGCCAAACAGGACATTATCCATGTAGCGATCGATTAAGACCCCGTTGATTGTGCTCCGCTACGCAGGCCGATTTGAGTGGCCTGCCTCGCTAAATAGAGTAGTGACCAACGGCTTTACCACTTTGCCCATGGCGTTGCGAGGAAGAGCTTCCAGGACCAGGAGCCGGGAAGGCAATTTATGGACCGCGAGCAGTTCCCTGGCCCAGGTCCGCAGTGAATCCAAACCGAGCTCCGTGCCGGTTCGCAAAACCACTGCGGCAGCAACACGCTGCCCCCACTCCTCATCGGCGAGGCCGACCACCGCACATTCCGCGATCGCAGGATGCTGAAGCAGCACTTCCTCAATCTCCAACGCGGAAACCTTATGGCCGCCAGTCTTAAGGATATCGATGCTGGTGCGGCCGAGAATGCGATAGATTTCATCTTCTTTGGTAGCCGTGTCGCCGGTGCGAAACCAGCCGTCGCGAAAGGCCTCTCGCGTGGCCTCGGGCTTACCCCAATACTCGGAGAAAACGCTGGGACCGCGCACTTCGATCTCGCCAGGAACGCCCTCGGCCACCGGCTCGCCGTTCTGCCCGCACAGCCGAACCTGGACGCCCGGCAACGGAACACCCACACTACCGGGAACGCGCGTGCCGTGCAGCGGATTGGAAAGAGCCATGCCGATCTCCGTCATGCCGTAGCGTTCCAGAAGAGTGTGCCCACTGATCTTCTTCCAACGCTCCAGCGTGCTCACCGGAAGCGCGGCGGAACCGGAGACCATCAAACGCATCCTGGCTGCTGCCTGGCTCAACTCCAGTTGCCGCTGGGCTGAGGCAGTCTCCCAGGCAGAGATGAGACGAAGATAGATGGTCGGGACGGCCATGAATACAGTCAACGCTCCACCGGCGATTCGTTCCCATACGACATGGGCGTCGAAGCGCGGCAACAATTCGCAGGTCGCTCCTGACCAGAGAGCGCAAGAGACCACATTGACGATTCCATGAACATGATTGAGAGGCAGACAAAGCAGAGTGCGATCGTCAGCCTGCCACTCCCATGCCTCCACCAGAGTCGAAATCTGCGCAGCGATGTTAGCGTGAGTGGTAACCACTCCCTTGGGCCGGTTGGTGGTGCCGCTAGTGTAGAGAATCATCGCCCGCCGCTCAACTGCGACATCCGGCAAAGCGACGTTCCGCAAAGCGGGTGACGCTGCATTTTGAACCTCTTCATAGGCAAGCGTAGCGATCTTCTGGGCTGTAGCGATCACTTCGGCCATTGCCTTTGTGGACGCATCGAAAACGATTGCCGATGCGCCCGCGTCGCCCATGTAATACTCCAGTTCCGGGCGCGCCGAGCTAAGCGCCAGGGGAACCGCAATTCCTCCGGCTCGCCAGATTCCCCAGAGGGTTGCGATCCATGGAATCCCAGGCGGCAGGAGAAAGGCTACGCGTTCCTCACGGAGATCCGCGCGTCCCGCGAGCAAGGCTTTGGCGACGCGCATGGATGCATCGAGGAGCTCGTTATAGGTACAAGTTCCTCTGGGATCGACGGCGGCGATGCGTCCCTGATGAAGCTGGGCATGCGCGATAGCGGGCAGTTGCGTGGGCCGTGAAGTCACATGCGGAATTTAATCGATCTTTCGGACAATGTCCAGAACGACCTCCCAGAAGTTCGTTGCATCGTTCGAAGGCCCCAAATGCAGGCCCTTCGACTCTGGTCGCCGCGGCAACCCTCGCTTTGGATGACTGCGCATTGATGCGTGGTGTGACCTACATCACCCCGC
The DNA here is from genome assembly GCA_963848805.1 of uncultured Acidobacteriaceae bacterium. Classification (GTDB taxonomy): domain Bacteria; phylum Acidobacteriota; class Terriglobia; order Terriglobales; family Acidobacteriaceae; genus Telmatobacter. Next base: position 20,108 of record CAWKFD010000015.1, read on the forward strand.
GGCAACGTGCCATTCGAGATGATTGTGACAGCGCTCGAAAGCGGCGCAATGAAGCGTGTGAAATTCATTGCGATTGGCTTGCGCGCTCTAATGGCGCGGATCGCGAAGGATTCCGATGAAGCAAGAGGTCAAGTCTGTTTCCATCCTGGCGCTTGGGTTCGGGCTGGTGGGCATCGACCGCTACCTGATTACTCCGCTGTTCCCGATCATTGCCCGCGACCTGCACTTGGGGTACGGCGACATCGGAACCATTGCCGGCGCGCTGGCCATCGCCTGGAGCATCGCGGCGCTGTTGATGGGAAATCTTTCCGATCGCATCGGCCGGCGGCGAGTGCTGGTGGGCGCGCTGATTGTCTTTGGGCTGCTGATCGGCGCCAGCGGATTGGCGACCGGATTGATGGGCCTCGTCGCGGTGCGCCTGGTGATGGGCTTTGCAGATGGCGCGTTCACGCCGGCGAGCATCTCGGCCACCATTGAGGCCTCGCCGCCCGAGCGCCACGGCCGCAACATCGGCATCCAGCAGATGACGCTCACGCTCTTCGGGCTGGGATTTGCGCCCCTGGCAGTCGCCGGGCTGCTGCACTTCATTAACTGGCGGCTGATCTTCTCGGTGTTTGCGATTCCGGGGTTCATCCTGGCGTGGTTGACGTGGCGCATCCTGCCTGCCAAAGCGCAGACGGTGAGCGAAGAGCGCAGCAGCTTTGCCGACTGGAAGAAGGTGCTCTCCTATCACAATATCCGCGTGCTGATGCTGCTCATGCTTTGCTGCCTGGTATGCCTGGTCACGACCAGCACTTTCGCGCCCAGCTTTCTGCTTGATCACCTGCATCTGGGCTCGACCGGGATGAGCATTATTGTGGCGGCTATCGGGCTGGGCGCGGCAGCCGGAGCGCTGACCCTGCCGTGGGTCTCCGACAAGATCGGGCGCAAGCCGGTGATGCTGATTTCGATGGTGGGCGCTTGCACGATGCTGCTACTCTTCGTCAACCTGGGGCCGCACATGGTTCCGCTGTTTGCGGTGCTGTTCATGGTGATGTTCTTCAACAACGCCATGATTACGCTCATCGTGGGGCCGCTCTGCGCGGAGACGGTGCCGCCGGAGCTGATGGCTACCGCGGCAGGCGTGGTAATTGCCGTGGGCGAGCTCTTCGGCGGCGGCTTTGCCACTGTGATTGCCGGTCAGGCCGCCGAGCACTTTCGGGAGCAGATCGGCATCGGGCGCGTGCTCTATCTTCCGGTGATCGCGCTGGTGGTGGGCTTTCTGCTCACCTTGCGACTCAAGGAGACGCTGCCGGCTTCGGTGCGCGCGGCGCGGGCTGAGGCTGTGGAAGTTGAAGCTGGTTGATTTTCGGTTTCTTGCAACTACAAAATACGGCTCCCTGCCATGTGCATGTCATATGCAGTTGCGGCTTCAAGTTCTCGCCGAAAGGCAGACTGGCCGAGCATTTCAATGAAGGCTTGGATCCTGGGAAGCGCCAGATGGGATTGAAGCATCACGAGATCGTATTGTTTCTTTGCCAGCGGAACGAAATCGAGGCCGAGCGTCTGAGCAGCGGCGCGGGTGCTGATGCAGCAGTCTGACGCTTTGGCCTTTACCTCGCGCGCTGCCGGCAGGTGGCCGTACACAACGTGGTCGTATCCTTTGACTGACTTGGCATCGATTCCGAGTTTCTTCAACTCCGAGTCGAGCAAACTGCGGCATCCGGCCCCCTTTTCGCGGTTCGTTATGCGCACGTCGCGGCGCGCCAAGTCGGAAATTGCCGCGATCGACTTGGGATTTCCATGGTCCACAACGATGCCTTCTTCCCAGACAGCGTACGCAAACACAGCAACAGAGGATTTGCCAAAGAGCCGCACCACTTCAGGCAGGTTGGACGCGCCAGTCTTCCTGTCGGGAAGATGCGTGCCTGCGATGTGGACGAAGCCCTTTTTCAGCAGCTCCAGCGCACGGGAACTGTTCTGATAGCTGACGATCAATTCAATGTCCTTGCGCTGGAGACAACGGGCGGCGAGAGCGGCGGCGGGATCGCAGCCGGCGATCAGGATGCGGTTGTCCTGCTGCCAATCGTCATCGATGACCCTGGCTTTGGCGATGACAGGCCCGCGGTCGCTGGTTTTTTCAGCAAGAACGGCGTCGGCTGACGGCAGCTCCCAAAAACCCGCCTCTGCCGGCACCGCGATCGGACGTCCGTTCACGTTGCACAGGCGCAACGGCTGACCCGGGTGCGTCAATTCGTGCTCGGGCAGGAATTCAACCGCCTGGATTGTGGAGGAAGGCGCAGCATCCTCACGGAGACTGAAGATTTCCTCAACTTTTACATCGAGCGCATGGGCCAATTTCAGTCCCAGGAGCGTATTGGGTACGTAGGTTTCCGCTTCGATGGCGTAAATCGTCTGCCGGCTGACGCCTACCATCGAAGCCATCTGCGCAGCGGAGAAGCCTCGTTTGCGCCTCAACTCCGACAAGTGATTTTGTACTTCCGTTTCCATTGTTCCGATCTCCACAACGGCGCAGCACGGACCACAAGCGCCGGCCCTGATTGCATAGCAGTATGGTCCGTTGCGCAAACACGACAATTCAGCCGACGCTGCGAATGTAACACACCCAGAGCGCCGAGGGTGGAGCGCACGAAGAAAAATGCGACAGAGATCGTGCTCCGGCCCATCGGCTCAATCAGAACGCCGTTCTCGAGCGCCAGTGGAACACCGATTAAGAGCCGGCGCACCATCGCGCGCGCGGCCATCCTGCTCTCCGCGCAACGGTTTCAACTGTGGTCATGCTTTCCGTATCAGTGGCGCATTGGCAACCTTCACCACGCGCGAACCGCTCGTAAACAATTCGCCCGTCCGCTGGTTCCCTCGGTCCCTCGGTCCCCGCCTTCTTCTCCTGGAGGTAGAGCCGAAAATAGCCCATGGCGTCAGCTCTCAGAACCGAGCCGTTTTTATCCAAAAAGCAACGCACGCGGTGAAGCCGCGCTCTGCCCCTTGTCCTCACTACACCGCACGTTGCCCCATCCTTTCGCGCTTTTTGCGAAAGGGTGGGTAGCACGAAACCCCAACAAGACCCGGTCATCCTGAGCGAGTTCGCGAAGCGAGCGAGTCAAAAGCCTGCCCTGAGCGAAGATCGCGGCAGCGATCGGAGTCGAATGGGGACCTGCATCTATCTCCCAGAAATCTCCTCACCTCCACCTTGTCGTCCTGAGCGAGTCCGCCGCGTCGGACGAGTCGAAGGATTTGCGGTTGCCTCTCGTCTTGTAACAGGGCTTGGCTTCCAGCCATGCCGCAAACCGCTCACCCATCCTTCAAATAATCAAGTACGCGGCGAAGCCGCGCTCAAACCTCATCCTGCAACGACTCAAATTAGCGGAAAGACCTCCCGCAGGCCCGACGCCCGCCAAGCCAGCACCCTGACTCACCCGTGGACTGCCTACCAAATGAACACCACTTTTCATCCAACGGCGAACTGTCAAATTACAAACTGTCTCACCGGAGGGGGCACCCCAACCGCCTGTCACGCAACCTGATCCACCGCACAGCCGCATCTCATTCATTCCACAACCCCGGCGCCGCAACCCGGATTTGCAGAGAATTTCCCGCATATCGCTACACTGGTCCCAGGCTGAAGAAGTGAGCATGGCGCTTGGGCGGCGCGGTGAGACCCGGATGGACCAGGTGACTCCTGCGCCACCTCTTTTCATGCTCCCTTTCTCGCAGCCGGCACGGTTTTTTCTTGGGATACGCCCTCAAGGAGGTGCAATGAACGCGAGAAAGGCCCTTAAGTTCTCTATCCGCCGTATTTTACGAAATAGCCCCTTTCTTCAACGCCTTACCGGCGGAGATCAGAGACCAACTTATTGCAAACAACTTCCGGCGTATTGTCTTGCATCAGTCGCCCACAGCTTTCGCCGACCCACAGGGGGGATGAAACAGGAGACGTACTCCGAATTTAGGGAGGGAGCAGGGGACTCCAGGCCCCTCAAAAGCCGACGCCGAAGATCAAGGTCTTTAGGCCCTGGGTCTTTTCGTTGATTATTTATTTTGTGTAACTTGCATTCTTGTTTCTTTTTAGTAAACGCCAAACTCCTTGGTCGCATTCATCCAGACTTCGATCAGTGCGGGATCGCAGCCCTCCAGTTCCCCAATATCGGTGGTCATGATGAAGCCCCCGCCCTTGCCGGCCACTTGACACACTTTCTGGGTGTGATCGCGTATTTCACCGGGCGTGGCAGTCATCAGCATGTTGGCGGGCATGCCACCAAGGATGCACATGACGTCGCCAAGAATTTCCTTCACTTTGAAAATGTTGCTGCTCTGAAATATGCTGACGACCTTCCCCTTAGGCAACTCGGCCAAATACTCGAGCCTCTGGTCCCAATTGCCCTCCCAATTCACGAAAGGGGTAATGCCTGCGTCAATCAAGGCCAGGATGACGCGCTTCAATTGCGGCCAATAGAAGCGCTCGAATGCCTTAAGCGACAGAAACCCATCAGAACCGCGGTGCAAAGGGATAAAAGCCCATGAAACGTTCCTGGCCCGGCAGCCTGCCAAAGCAGTTTCGATCATGAACGGCATGACCTTCTCCTCGGCGGCCAGCAGCTTGTCCGGACAGCGGCGCAGGTCAAGGAAAATGCCGCGCATGCCGCGCAGCGTATTTGCCATAAAGTCGAAAGGCGCATTGAGAAATGGACCTGAATAGAACGGCGTCGGCGGAAAGCCCGCCTCAGCCATGCACTTCACCAGGGCCACAGCGTTTCCTACAAACTCGGTCTGCGCCTGGGCTGCCCTGGACAGCGCCTGGAAAACCGATGCAACCTGGGGAAGTGCGATGAACGGGAGGTAGTCCGTTATTCCACCGCGGCCCAATAGCAGCTTGCCTAGTGGCGGCAGCAGCGCCAGTCCTTCGAGTTCACCGAACACGCGGGGCAGATAAACGCGAATCGCCCAATCGACGGGGTCCTCAAGGAAGGCATCGTATTCCTCTGCCTTCATGAACTCCGCTTCGTGATACTGATAGGATCCATTCGGCCCCAGGCCGTAGCCGGGCCACTTGCTGGAGCGATCCCCCAGAGCGCGGCTCACCGCCGGCGATCCAAAGAAACCCACCACCATGTCTGGCTGGAAGCGCAGTGCGGCGTCTCTCGTGGCCTTTTGTGCGGCCGCTGGATTCTCGTACATCTCCTGCCGCGTGATGCCCGCCAAGTCCGCAGGCAGATGGCCAAGGCGGAGAAGGATCGGAATGCGATCCGGCTGCCGCATGTGGATGGCATCTTCTACTCGCCTGGCGCGTTCGGCGTAAAGTTGCCCGGGCGTCTTTTCACTGTCAATGGAGGATACGGCCGATGTTTCCGACATTCCTACCCCGTTCATAATAGAAATCGCGTGATGTAATTTCTTAGCCAAGTCCTCCGACGAAAATCACCGTGGCTGATTCTCACGCCGCAGCCGTTGGGCTCCACTGCTTGGCCAATCGCACCGCATGCTGCGCGCTCGCCCCCCAGTCATCGGCGCCGACCGCTTTCGAAACGTTGCCATCAACCGGCCCGCCGCCAACCATGATTCGCACCTTATCCCTCAAGCCTGCCGCCGCAACCGCCTTGATGGTTTCTTTCATGGAGTCGAACGCCAACGTGAGCAGGCCCGACAAGCCCAGCACCGTCGCGCCGCTTTCCTGCAACGCTTCCACAAAGCGCGCCGCCGGCACGTCCACGCCCAAATCGATGACTTCAAAGCCCGCCGATTTCAGCATGTTCACTACGATGTCCTTGCCTATATCGTGAATGTCGCCTTTCACCGTGCCCACCACCACCTTGCCCGAATACGCCGTTGCTCCCAGTTTCAGATGCGGCTCCAGAATCGCCCCCACCTGCTTGAAAATCTCTCCCGACATAATCAAGTCCGAAACAAAATATTCCTGGCACTCGAAGCGCCCGCCCACCTGGTTCATACCTTCCTGGCAGGCCTGCAAAATATCGCCGGCTGGAGCATGCTCGTCAATGGCTTCCCCAACCAGTTGCAAGGTCCGCTCTTCGTCCAAATCGGCAAGCGCCTTCGTGATTTCTGCGAGCTTACTCATTCTCTCCTCCAATGATTCAGATTACCCTGCCAGCCCTCGCCTAAGCGAATCCGCTTCGGGCTGCGGGCGCAGCGTCGAAGGCATGGATCGGTTGTTCCGATCGGGCAGGACGATGGCGCGGATCGGGCTTCGAATGATGCCGGCGTTTCCATCGTCCCCCTATCGTTTTCCCTTCTCGACATCAGTGCGTGCCGAAGAGAATGACGCCCTGAGCTTGGAGCGTCGCCTGCAGCTCCGAGACGTCCTTCTCGAGCTCTCTCGGGCTTATGCCGTGCTTAGCGCAGAGAGCCGCGGCAACTCCTGCTGCCTGGCCTGTCTCAATCGTCTCGGGAAGGAACCGCAGGTAGCAGTCCCGTTGCGCGGAGATCATCTTGCCAGCAACGAGCAGCTGCTCGACTTCCCTGGGCACCAAAACGCGATAAGGGATATCGAACGATCCACCCTCGGGAGGATTTGCAACGCCGTGAGAGTACGTGCCGAGCGTGTCGGCCGACGCAAGGTGGCGCGCTCCCATCGACATCACGCTCTTGCCGATGACGTCGGGAAATTTTCTTCCGGAGTTGGCGTCGTTCCACTCCAGTTGATAGTCGCCCATAATCCGTCGCGTCTCGCGAATCCGCAGCTCGGTGCAGGACCTTGTAAGGTACGCGTTTTGAAAGCCCGGGAGGTATTTACGAACCACCTTCAGCGTGATCACGGCTTGCCGGCGTGCTTCGACTTCGCCGGCTGTCAGTTCGTCTATGTCCGTGCAATCGCAATTCGGCACCTGTGCCGAGTGCTGGAATTGCGCCTGTATCACGCCGCCATCACGCGGTGTAAAGAAGAATCCGATATCGCCGAATTCATGGTACTCGCCCGAAGCAATCAGCTTCCGCGTGATCGCATCGAAGAAATTATGAGTATGACCCACTGCGATCAGCTCTTTTCCGCTCTTCATGGCGAGGATCCTGGAGTGCAGCTTCGCCATACTGTCCGCATAGAGGCCGCCTTCGCCCTCGCGCGAAGCTTTGATGTTCTCTTGCACGTACTTCAGGACAGCGTCCCAGTCGATGCCGTCCATTGCGAACGCGGTCGACGGCGGCTCGATGGGATAGGGATCGTCTTTGCTGACCTTCTCGAAGGGAGCACCTGCCCGCAACGCGATATCGCCCTCGCCGGTGCAGTCGATCACGATCTTTCCCAAGATGGTTTGGCGCCCTCCTGTGTGCTCGACCACAACCCCGCAAACCTTATTTCCTTCTTTGACGACATCGACCACCAGGGTGTGCAAGAGCAGGCGCACGCCGTTTTCCGTGATCATTTCGAAAGCCAGGTATCCCCACCAGTCGGGGTCGACGAACGCGTACGTATTCCGGCGGCGCTCTCCGGGCGGCGGAAAAGGCATCGCATGTCCATCCGCCAGGAGCCGAGCGTGCGTCTCCCCCAGAAAACCGTTGATGACCTGCTCGCCGGCGTCGTTGAACACGTTCGCATAGGCGAACCCGGGCGGTCCTGAAACCGTCATTTGTCCGCCCAGCGCTCCGAGGCGCTCGACGAGGATGGTTTTCGCGCCGGCCCGCGCAGCCGAGATCGCCGCAGCCACCCCGGAAGTTCCGCCTCCGCAAACAATTACATCGAAACTGCCGTAGACATTATTGTTCATTTTCATTTCCTCTTTCCTTTGAATGGGGTTGAACAACATCCTCTTTAGGAGTCCGTAGACCGAAATGAGGCTGCAGGTTGCAGGCACTACATCTCGAAACGCTAGCTCTTAAAGTCACTAATCCTTTTGGCAATCTTTCCGTTCGGCAGTACGACGGGCTCAACGATCGCTTCGCTGTGCAGTCCCCAGGGCAAGATCACCTTGGAATGCCCGCCCCTTCCGCCAGCTACCACGATTTCGACATCCTTCGGCGTTCGGGTTACTGGCATGGGGTGCAGCGTAGCAAAATGCGGCGGGCGCACCGGCACCAAACCCCTATCCCTTACCATGGGTACATCATTCACTGCACGCAGGTGGATGTGCTCTCGGATCTTGTCCTTGGTGTATCCCGCATCGGCAAGCATCTGTCCGTGGTCGGGCGTGAGCACCAGAATGAGACTACTGGGCATATATGCGTTGTTGGCGCCGATGCTCGTGCAGCAGTCGGTTATAGTATCCAGCAAGTCTCCGCCGGTAAGACTTAGGAAATCAATAATGGCATGAGGAGCCTCTGCTTTTAAAACAAGAACAGTTGTGGTCTCCGCATCGAAGTGTTCAACATTGATTGTCTTCCACGGCGTTAAGTCGGGATCCTCGGCAAAACAGAAGCTGAATTCCACTGCGCTGGAATGACAATCAAGGTCACACACTCCCGGAATAGATCGGCAAACGTTGATGATTACAAGGTTAACCGCTCTGCCAATGGTTGCATTTACCGGGCTTCCGGGCCCAAGACAACCCGCCTTCCCAGACATTCCGAGCTCTCGTGCCAGCGGGCCGCTTACCAACACCAGGTTGCCACCGGGATACGACGTAGTTACCGATTGCAGAAAATTGTACTTTGGATTCGCCAACGCCTTAAAAGCTGTGACGAGAATTGGCATATGCTCCGGCTTGCAGCCCGCCATCACCGCAGCTACCGCTACGTCCTTCACGGTAATATCTTTACCGCTGGGGCCTACCTCAGATGCGAGTACCATCTCGGGGCTGAAGGGACAGTATCCAAGCATTTTCTCGTAACGCGCGGGGGTCGGCGGGATAATCGGCAGCCCATCTCCTATATGCTGGCCATTCATGAAATCCATGACCTCTTCCATATAAGAGCCCGGCTCATACAACTTATCGTCACTCAGCACCATGGTGTCTGAAATGGGAAGTAATCCGCTGGCCGCCGGCTTTAAACTGTCAGCCTTGAAGTCGATATGAGCAACTTTTTCAAGGTCGTCCCCCTTCGCCGTCAGAGAGGAAACGATGTAGTCCCACTTCGAATCTAACTGGGCTCTGATTTCTTCCTTCGTGCTGGCCTGGTATATATCCAGCTTGCATAAACACAGATGACCAGCTCTATAGAAGGCCACACCCTCAACCAGTTCACCGCCCGGGCTGGCCGTGATGTACACGCTCGGAATACCCAATTTCTCCAGCGCGATTGCGACTATGGTCGTCGCCGATGAAGTGCCCATATCCCCGAGCGCTACCACGGCCGCTGTCGGCTTTTCCTTAGCCAGCATGGCCGCATAATTCTCCAGCCCTTTAGTGTCTTTGCCTCTGACGGTCTCTATGTAATCGACAAAATTGCTAATGCCGATCTGGTGGAAGCGCTCCTTGATGCGCGTGAACACTTCCATGTAATTGCAGTAACTCAATTTCGTGTTGTCATAGAAGAGTATCTTGCCGCTCTTCAACTGTTCGAGGCCTACTCTCGGCGCCAGCTTGAGAATCGGCCTAGCCTGCTGTCCGCGTGGATCTATGATGGGATGTACCATGTCGCTAATCGAAGCCTGCCTTTCATCGTTTCATTTTAACTTCTCAAGAGTTTTGGCGCTTACGTCGTCAGGAGCACGCCGATCGCGCCTCTCACCAGCGCCAGACAGTGCATTCAACGCCTATAGCGCCAGCAGTGATGGAGCGGTATAGTCCAATCCATTTTAGGTCCACCGGCGCGGCACGGCCTTCGCGCTCGCCGGCAACCTCGTAGCCGCCGTACCGCCGGGGGAGAAAATGCTCTGCGCTAATTCCCAAACCTCGTTCTCCAAGTTGCGATTAACCCGAGCAGGACAGATGGAATCAAGGCATAGGCTCCGGCATTCCAGCCCCCCCGTTCCACGATCGCGCCAAAATACGGCGCGCCGGCGATTCCAGCAATGTTCATTCCGAATGCGGCAATCGCTATTCCGACTCCAACCAACTCGGGCTTGACCATGACCTTCGGCACCGCAGCCAAACATACCGTGGAGACAATACCCGCGCCAAAGACGCCGAACAGCAACATCCAGATCGGCACCAGGATGCCTGAGATATGAAATGGCACCAGACACAACAAGCCGAGCAGCAAAGCATTCACCATTGCGATCAGTTTGAAGCTTCTGACCTTGCTGAGCAGATATCCGCCCAGGGGTGCCCCGATCAGCAGGCCTACCATGCTGAAACTGTTTAACGCCCCGGCCCTTTCGATGGTGAAGCCCTGAGCCTTGGTTAGATAGGTAACGTAGAAGGTGGAGAATGCGTTGTAGGGAGTATAGAGGAAAAGAAACGACGCCGATACCAACCAGATATTGCGATTAGCGAAGCCGTCACGGAGGCCCGCCTTCTTCCTTGCGCCCTCGCCTGCCGAAGCCGCAACATTCATCCAGGGAGGCGTGCGCACCGCAGCCGTCGCATTCATCCAGGGGGGCATACGGACAAAGAACGCGACGCTCAAAAGCGCCAAGAACGACAAAACCCCGCTGACCCACCAAACTGACTGCCAGCCAAAATGCTGTGCCAGCAGCGGAGCCAGCAGGGTTGCGGGAAATCCGCCTGCTCCAACGCAGGTGGCACTCATCCCCATTGCTATCCCTACCTTCCGGGGAGGAAACCAAACGCCGTTGCAAGTGGCTCCCACAACCGCCAGCAGAGAGAAGGATATTCCGTCAAATCCGCGGCTCACCAGAAAAAGAGGGTAGCTGTGCGCCATCGCTCCCAGCAAACATCCGGCGACGGAGCAGGCCATGGCGATAGCGCCGACGACCTTGATTCCATACCGCATAACGAAAATCCCTGCCGGCAGCGCGAGCAGCAGTCCGGTGACGCCAATAACGGACATCATCAATCCCGCGCTGACCAGATCCACCTTGAAGTAGCCGATAAGAACCGGCATGAGCGGGGGAACCTTCAGGAAGTTAATACAGCTGACAGCGCCCCCGAAGTATAAACACCAGAAGACCTTCCAGGCACCGGCCGGAGTGGCTACTTCCTGCGGACTTTCTTTTACATCCAACTGACTACTCATAGAGTCCTTTCGCACCAGTGCTCTTATTAACTGGCGCTTTCAAAATCCGGCAGCTTCAAAGACACAATTGGCCCTGGGCAGTGAGCGGAAGAGTGATAATCGCTCACGTGACAAGCCAGGCGGCAGACCGATGGGCAAGCGCTTCGATCAACAAACAGTACCTAACCATTTGGATTCCGCCAATTGTGGTCAGAATATTCTTTGACCTATGCGTGATCATAAGCCTTTTAGGGCACTTTGGAGGTTGTTCCAACTCTTTTATGTTATGCCCATTTTGGTTCCGGCCGGGCCGGGTCAGGGTAGGTTAATTAAGCAGCGAGGGCGCCGATTTCCTGGCTCGATAACAGTGAATCGCCTCGTTCAGATACAGCCCGGCGGCAACCCTGAGGGCTGCCGCCGGGAAAGTGCTGGCAAGAGCCGCGCCGAAGCCTAGAAGGTAAGCTTCACCGCGAATTGAATTTGGCGCTGGTCACCGAGAGAGCCAAGCTGGTCAGTGGTCAACGCGGTCGAGGTGGTGTAGCACACGCCGGTAGTTTGCTCGTTTTGGTTGGGGTCGCAGAGTATACCGCCGGGTGTGTTGCCTACCGGGAGCGCGTAGGCAGCCGGGTTGGAAAGTTGTGAGTAGTTAGCTGAGGTCGCAGGGAGGGTGCCAGTGGTGCTGAAATTGATGGCCTGACCGCCAAAAGACATGTTGGGATGGTTGACGATATCGAAGCACTCCGCCCGGAGCTGCATGCTTACCTTCTCGGTCAGCTTGGTGTTTTTGATGATCGCGAGGTCCCAGTCGAAGTAATTGGGGTTGTTCAGCGAGTTTTCGCTGGTGTCACCGATCGTGCCATATGGCTGCAGGACGTAGCATGCGGGGTTGTACCACTCGTCGGTTTTTCTCGTCATGGGCTTGCAGCCAGGGACGAGAGCGGGACGCTCGCCTTCGGTTAAGCCGCTAATGTTGGATTGATATTGGAACGTGCCTTCCTGGACGTTGATGGGCAGGCCTTTAGAGACAGCGAATATGGGAGTGATCTGCCAGCCACTCACGGCCCGATTGCCCTTGAACGGCAGGCTGTAAATAGCGTTCGCACTAAAGATCTGGTTGGAGTTAAAGGTGCAAGGACCGCGATCCAGGCTCGGGTTCCAGGCGTCGTTGATGGCATAGTCGCCTTGTTCGTTGCCTTCCATGGCCGAGGCGCTGGTGAGGCACCTGGACCAGGTATAAGAGGCATTGCCCGCCAGGTTCCCGGAGAACTGCCGGCTCAAGCTGGTCTGCAAGGAGTTGTAAGTGGAGTGGGCAAAGGGCTCAACCGCCATATACCCCGCGAAGTTCGAATTCACGTGCGTGCCAACAAACGGGTTGTTCAACGTGCCCGGCGCCCCCGATGCAGTGGGTGTAGCCCCGCCGGGTGTAGTGTATTCTCCGCTTGCGATGTCCGCCGCCTGGTTGGGGTCGATGGATAAGTAATTCGGAGGGTTGGCGTCAATCGAAGCGAACAGGTGAACGCCCGTGGAACCGGCGTAGCCAATGTTGAACAACGTTCCGAGCCACAACTGGCGCTGAATGGTGAGGTTGTACTGCATCATATAGGGCGCCGTATTCACGGTGGGGAGTTCGCCATTAAACCAGGCGATGTCATTGGCTGCAGTTCCCCCTAATATGCTTACGGGTTGGTAGAAACTCGTAACCATCTGCGGGAAGTTGTTTGGGAAGATAACCTCGAACCACGGATCCGTCGGGAACGGAGCCTCGAAGGCGAAGGTACGCGCCTCGATCGGTTCGTGGTACATGGCGAAGCCGGCGCGGATAGAGGTCTTGTGATCGGCGAACGGGTCGTAGGCCAGTCCAATGCGCGGATCGATGTTCTTGACGTTGGGATTGCTGGTGAACACATTGGGAGTGTTGATAAAGCTGCTCTCCGACGGCGCAGCCGTAAGTATGCTGGTCTTACCAACAGTGGTCTCACCGGGGAGTTGGAAAGTTTCTCCATTGGCCGTCGACGGGTTGCTGGCAAACTCGTAGCGCACGCCGAGATTTACGGTGAGCCGCTTATTGATTTTCCAGTCGTCCTGGATGTAAGGCTCGAGCACATTCTGACGCCAGGCGCGGGTTGGGTTGAGGGGGTAGTTTACCCCTGACGCGGCGGGATAGTAGTAACCGGGGCCGGCACTATCCAGTTCAATAAGGGGGTTGCCGGTCATCGCGCCGCCTAGCGATGAGCTCAAGTTTGTGAAAATCCACCAGCCGCCGGAATAATCCTGCCACAGATCGTTGGTCTGCACGCGGGTAAAGGTGGCGCCGAAGTGGAGGGAATGCGCGCCCTTGGTCATGGTGAGATCGTCGCCGAAGCTGAAGCGGTTCGTGACGTCCGCGCTTGGATTCGAGGGCACCGGACCGATTTCAGTAAGCCCGCCGCCGGGAGTAAAGTCCATCGACTGCCTGCCCTGGACCTGGTCCAGAGCGTTCTGTCCGTTGAGGCCGCCGTTTGCCGTCATGGCGTGAAGCCGCACGAACCCGAAGCGGGCTTCGTTGAGCAGCGACGCCGAAAACACATGCCGCTCTTCGATGGTGGCGTACTCATTTTGTTCGTTGTCGAGTTCCGGATATCCGGGAAGGGCAGCCGGCAATATGTTTGTCGAATAGGGGACGCTCTGAAAAGCCTGCTCTATGTTGTAACGTCCGAAAAGGCTGTCCTTGGATCCGATCGTGTAGTCGATGCGGCCCAGCCCGTAGTTCTCGTTCTGGATCGTGCTCCCAACGGAGCAAAAGAGCCCTTCGGCGGCTTCAAGGGTGACGTTGCTTATATTGGGGCATTGTGACGCGGTTTGGGCAAGCGGATAAGTACCCCAAATCGCCTGCGTCACCGCAGGCATCTCGCCGAAAGCGCCCGTCCAGCCACCTGAACCGTCTGGCGACATGCTGTTGGCCTCGAACAGGTCGGGCAATGTGGTTGGCACCTCGGCGCGCTCGGTCTGGCCCTGAGCCGAGCGCAAGCCCTCGTAATTGATGAAGAAGAAGAGTTTATCCTTCTCGATGGGGCCCCCTAGCGTGCCGCCGAACTGATTCCTCTTGAAGGATGGCTTCTGGCCGGGGATGTCAAAGTAGTTGTAGGTGTCTAGGGCGCTGTTGCGCAAGAACTCGTAGGCCGATCCGTGCAGGTTGTTGGTGCCCGACTTGCTGACCGTGTTGACCGCCGCGCCGGTGCCGCCGAACTGGGCGCCATAGGTGTCGGTCAGAACCGTGAATTCCTGGATCGCATCCATGCCGAGGGAGGCCGCCGTTATGGTGACGCCCGCGCCATGGTCCTGCGCGCCGCGGATATCGGTGCCATCCAGCAGATACTGGATACCGATTGGACGGGAACCGGAAACGGCGTAGTTGGTTTGCGTACCGTAGGCAGTGGCACCCTTGCCGCCGCCGCCCCCAACCATGGGTACAGTGGCCACGCCTGGCGCCAGGGTGAGCAGATCGGTGAAGTTACGGCCATTGAGCGGCAGGTTCTCCATCTGGTCGGGCGCAACCAACTGGCCGACTGCGGCCGTGCTGGTGTCCACGGTGGAAGCCTGGCCATGTACCTCAACCACTTCGTCGGCGCGGCCCACCTTTAGGGTAAAGTCCAGCACCGAGTTCGCACCGACGGTCAGCACGATCCCGGTTTGCACTACTTTTTGGAAGCCGGATTTCTGTGCCGAGACGTCGTACGTGCCAATTTGTAATTCTGGGATTGAATAGCGTCCCGCTCCGTCGGTAGTCGTAACGTTGGAGACGCCCGTGCCGGTGTTCTTCGCCTCGATTTTGGCGCCCTGAACCACCGCGCCGGTGGGATCCAGTGCCGTGCCGGAAAGTACTGCTGTGTTGACTTGCGCCTGTAAGTTGCTGACGGCAAGCGCGCTAAACAACAGCACGGCCAGCGCCCCCAAAGAGAACTTAAACTTAAACATGGTGCCTCCGATTTCGAATCCGTGAAATATAACCCCTTGCGTTGCTGTTCACAACACACACCCTGAACGGCAACCGCTCTTTAGCGCGGGTTCCGAGCTCCTGACCAAAGCAATATCCCCGCTCACAATATGGCTTCGTTCAGGGTGATGCGTCGCCACCGGTGCGAACATTTTCCGCATGCCACTTGCGACTGGATTTATGGTGTATAAATAATCTGCGGACAAAGTTGACCTGTCAAATGCTTTCTGGTAATCGGGAGGCGATGCTTTGGAGGCATCACGATCATGGAGCTTCGCCAACTGCAATTCTTCGTTGCGGTCGCCGAGACTTTGAATTTCCACAGAGCCGCTCAGTGCGTTTTCATAACGCAGCCAGCATTGAGCCGGCAGATTCGCCACCTGGAAGAAGAGTTAGGAACCCAATTGTTTGTTCGGACCTCGGAAGGTCTGCATTTGACCGAGAACGGTTTTTTGCTCCTGCCCGAAGCCAGAGCTCTGATCGCACGCGCCAAGCAGTTGCCGAAGGTGGTGAATTGCCCAAACCTGCGGACGAAAAACGAACATCGTGGCAGCCTCAAGGTGGGAGTCTCTGTAGCGGTGGCTAAATATATACACCCTGTGCTGGTCGAATATAGCAAGCGCTTTCCCGAAGTCAGAATGCAGTATGAGGACATATTTTCGAGGCTTGCAAACGGTGCCCTGCGTTCGCGAGCATTCGACGTTTGTTTCCTGCGGCCCGACGTTATCCGCATCGATTCCGCGCAGTGGGAGTCGGAAAGGCTTCTCGATGTACCCTTCTTTGTGCTGCTTTCTGAAGACAGCCCACTGGCATCCCGCACGAAGCTGACCCTCAAGGAGCTTGCCAACGAAAAATTGCTCTTTCCACGACGGGCAGTGGCTGCGGCGGCGGGCCTGTCGGTCCATGTCCTCGATAAGATCTTGGAACTCTATCAGATTGCCGGGGTGAAGCCCCAGATTGTGAGGACGGGTACGGTGTCCAGCGGGGCAGGGGCCGCGCTGGTGGCCACGGGAAAGGGGATTTTCCTGGTCCTCGATAACGTCAGCGAGCGGTATGTCGGCAAGGGGGTGGCTGCGGTGCGGCTCGACGAACCATCGGCGTCTACGGAGGTGGTCATGGCTTGGAGGAAGGGAGAAATATCGCTTGCCACACTTTCCCTCCTGAAATTTGCTCACAGCGCTTTTAATCCTCAGGGCCCCTCGTTTTCGCCTGGCCGCAAGCAGAGCCCTCGCCAGGATCTTCGGGATACCGCGACCGCAACGAAGGGATCGTAATTGACCAGGCTCTGTGATGCCCCCAAAGCATCGCCTCACGATCACCAGAAAGCATTGGACAAGTCAAGTCATTTGCATAATCATCAGCGTAATTCTGTTCATTTCCCGTAAGGGAGCGCAAATTTCGCTCTGACTGGTGAAGTCATGAGATCTCGTCAGGGTTGACGATGTGCTCGCTCGTGTGCCCGGCAGCCCTGGTTGCGCTGGCGATGACCCCGGCCTTCGACGTGAACAAAGGTGAGCATTTTGCCCTGAGGAGGCAGAGCCAGCCCTTCGACATCGCGGGGGGGCTATCTGACTCCTTGGCGACGACGTAGTTGCGGCGGGAAGACCCTCGTGGCAGACGGCTAATCGTATAAGCGGCGCAACAGGAGGGCAGGTACAGTGGAGCATCTCAACGAGTCAAATCAGGTTTCGGTCGCCGGCGCCTATGACGTGATCGTGATGGGCGGCGGCATCGCGGGTGTGAGCGCCGCGCTGGCCGCCCGACGAAGCGGGTGCAGCGTGCTGCTCATCGAGAAGAGTGTCGTTCTGGGGGGGCTCGCTACCCTTGGTTTCATTGCCATCTATCTGCCTCTCTGCGACGGACGTGGCAGGAAGGTGAGCGCGGGCATCAGCGAAGAGCTGCTTCACCTCTCGATCAAGTACGGCTACAACGATCTGCCTTCCGAATGGCGAGATGGAAAAGGCGCAGGTTCGTCCAGGCGCTACTCCACTATGTTTTCCCCGCCGGAATTCATCTATGCCCTCGATGAGCTCATGGTCGCCGAGGGCGTCGACATCCTTTTCGACACCCTCTTCTGCAAGCCCGTTATGAACGGCGACCGGTGCGAGGCGGTGATTGTCGAGAACAAGGGCGGGCGGATGGCTTACCGGGCGAAGGCGTTTGTGGATAGCAGCGGCGACGCCGACCTTTTCTTTCGGGCAGGAACAAAGTGCACCGAGGAAAAGAACTACCTTGCCTACTGGTTCTACCGAACCGACTTGCGACTGATGCAAAAGGCGGTGAAGAGCGGCGATGTGAAGGATGGAATCTCCCTGGAATGGCGGGGAAGCTTTCTGAATGACGGCTCCTACACGCTGGGCGGCGAAAAGGAGTACAAAGGGACGGACGCGGCGCACATCACCCGCTTCATCCTGAACGCACGAAAAGTCCTCCAGGAAGAGATCGCCAGGAACGTCGAGGCGAAGGGCGCAATAATCGCACTGCCGGGGATGGCCCAGTACAGGAGGACGCGGCGCATAGATGGCGTCTACTGTCTCGAGGAAGCCGATGCCATGAAGTCCTTCGCCGACTCCATCGGCTGCGTCGGCCATTGGATGAAGCCGGGCATCGTATACGAAATACCCTATCGCAGCCTCGTCTCCACGGACATTGCCAACGTACTGGCTTCCGGCCGCATTATCGCCTCTTCGGGAGATGCCTGGGAGGCAACGCGAGTCATCCCGCCCGCCGCGGTTACCGGACAAGCCGCAGGCACCGCGGCCGCGCTCACCATCAAGAAGGCGTGCGCTGCAGCGGATCTGCCGGTGGCCGAGCTCCAGGAGGAGCTGCGACGCACCGGTGTACTATTGCACTATCAATCCTAATTTTCTTAACTGAGGAGCGCGCATGAACCTTACTGATGACGAAAAAAGAATTCTCGATGGAGGCGACGGCGCAGTCGCCCGGAAGTGCATGGAGTTCCTCGTCGCCTACGGCGAGGTCGCCGGCGCGGAAAAGCTGCTCGATATCGACGGCACCGTGGACATGCATCCGGGCACTTTCTGGGTGGACAAGTACACGATAACCCCAGAGGAGATCGAGGAGCTTGCCAATCGGGGCGAGAAATTCAAGGCCGCGACCTTCGCGAATAAGTGCGTCGCGCCGGGCTTTATCCACGATGGATGGGAGGACTGCGGCACCCTGCCGGACAGCACACCCGGATATCGCGAGAAGTGTATGGCGCCGTTAAAGCCCTGGATAAAAATGGGCATGATTCCCACCTTCTCGTGCGACAGCTACCTGGTGGCCTCCTTCCTGCCCTCGGTCGGTCAAACCTGCGCATGGGTGGAGAGTTCCGCTATCCCATATGTCAATGCGGTACTGGGGGCGAGAAGCAACTTTGACGGCTGTTTTCAGACAGCCTATCTGGGCAAAGTCCCTGCCTACGACCTTCACCTGGATGAAAATCGGATTGCCACGGTCCTCGTGGAATGCACCGCCGACATGAAACGGGACATGGACTATGACCTGTTCGGCTGGGCAGTGGGAGAAGCGATCGGCATGGATGTGCCCGCCTTTGTTGGCGTCGGCAAGCCCACGACGAGCCAGTACCTCAAGTTGAATTCGGCCCTGGCGACAGGCGGCCAAGTGTATATGTACCACATCCCCGGCGTGACGCCGGAAGCGCCGACTCTGGAAGCGGCCTTCCGAGGGAGGAAACCGAAAAAGACGATCACCATAGGCCGGGATGAGATGAAACGGGCCTACGATATGCTGAACTACGGAACGAGCGACGACATTGATTTTGTCTACCTCGGTTGTCCGTTCTACACCATCGTTGACCTGCAGAAGGCAGCCGGTCTGCTCGACGGGAAGAAGTGCAAATCACCCGTCTGGATGGCGACGAACCCTCTGACCTATAAGGCAGCCGTGGACATGGGGCTCAAGGAGATCATCCACAGCGCCGGGGGAAGGCTCATTTCGGGCGCCTGCTGCGGCCTCCTGGACGGAGAGATGCCGGCGGGGAGCAAGGTGATCGCGACGGACGCCGCCAAACAGGATTACTACATCACGGGGGTGGTACACCCGAAGAAGCTTCAGGTCCGCTACGGGACTATGGAAGACTGCATCCAGGCAGCGGTCAGCGGCAAGTGGAAGGGCGAGTGGAGGTAAGCGCATGGCAGAAGAAAAAATTGTTCTGAAGGGCAGGAAAGTCATCGGCGGCGTTGTCGAAGGGGAAGCACTGGTGTCGAAAAGGCCGCTTATGGGCTGGGGAAGCGTGAAAGTCAAGGAGGGGATGGTCGTGGAGCGCAACCACCCCTTGTACCAGGTCCCTTTCAAAGGCAAAGTGCTCGTTTTCACCGAGCCGAGAGGCTCGGGCGGCTTCGTCGGCTATGGCAGGACGAAGCTCTTCGGCACAAATCCCGCCGCGTTCCTCTACAGGAAAGGCAATAACCTCACCGTATTTGCCGCCATGAACATGGAGGTCCCGACCGTCACAGACTTCGACCGGGACCCCACGGAAGTGATCGAAACCGGAGATCGTGTCCGGGTCGACGCCGACAAGGGGATTGTAGAGGTTTTCAAGAAAGAAGTAATCAGGCTTTTCGGCAACGCCGGCCCCCGGGGTTTTGCGCGAAATGGGGGCTGGCGTTAGAGAATAGCCGGGCGCAGCAGGCGCGAGCGTCGAGTTCGTAGCGCCCCCATCGAAGGCAGCCGAGAGGCGGTGTGGGCGCCAACGCTGGCGCGGTGCGTGGTAACTTGCCGGCGATTTGGTCTGACCCACACGAAATAGCTGCAACAGCCGGAAATCGGTGACGAGCATGCTGGGCAGTGTCGACCTTTTCCTCACTGTGAAAACCCGAGTTGCCAGACCAAGCGCAGCGTCGCTGCAGGTTGCGGTGAGTGCCAAGCCGGCGTCTCCTGGGAAAGTGGAATTCCGTCGCGCCCTGCTGGGGCAGCGCCGTTGTTGCAATCGAACACCCGACATTTTTGAAGCTTTATACGTTGGGAGTACCCATGAAGGTGGATCTGGGCTCAGTCCCACTTTCCACCCGCAGTCCTAAGGCAAGGAGAATCTTCTGGCCTGCAATCGAAAGGAGAGACATGTATGGCACAGTATCAGGACTATGGATTTAAGGGCAGGGCGGCCATTGTCACCGGAGCGGGGACCGGAGTCGGCGAATCCTGCGCCGTTGAGTTTGCAAAAGGGGGCGCCCAAGTGGCGCTGTTCGGCCGTCGCGCGGCTCTTGTCGAAAAGGTCGCAGAGGAGTGCCGGAAATATACAGACAAAGTCATGGCGTTATCCGTCGACGTCGGCGACGAGAACGCGGTGAAGACCGCGGTCGCAAAGGTGCTCGACACGTTCGGGAAGGTGGATATCCTCGTCAACAACGCGGGAATTGAAAGCCGGGTGAAGCCCGGTGAGACCATCTGGGACACCCATTTCGACACGATGACGCCCGACCATTATCTGAGTTTCTTTAAGATCCACACGCTGGGTCATTATCTTATGAACCTGGCGGTTATCCCGTCGATGCAGAAGAACCACTTCGGGCGCGTGGTCAACGTCACCTCCGTCCTGGGCCTCAACGGTGTTTATTCCTCGCCGGCCTATACCGCCTCAAAGGCCGCAGCGATCTGCCAGACCAAAGCCTTCGCCAAGAAATACGGCAAGGACAATATCACCTTCAACGCCCTCGCGCCCGGCATGATAGACACGCCGATGAAGATCGACTCCACACCCGCGGATTTCGCCGCCGTCGCGTCGATGACACCTCTGGGCAGAGTCGCCCAGGCCATCGACATAGCCCGCGTAGTGCTGTTCTTTGCCCAGGAGAACCTTTTCGTTTCGGGCCAAACCCTGATCGTCGACGGAGGTTCGACGGTTTAAACATAGAAACGCAATTTGTCATCCATCAATCTTGGGAGAGTGAACTTATGCGATGCAAACTGGCGCTTGTGCCGAGAGTGGGTGAGGACGTCATCGTGGAAGAGGTGGAGCTGGCCGAGCCCTACGACGATGAGGTTCGCATCAAGGTAATGACGTGTACGATCTGCCATTCGGATATCCACGGGTTCAAGGGCGAGTTCGGGACCTTCGACGGACCGGGCACGTCAGGTCACGAGATTGCCGGGATCGTGGACAAGGTCGGGGCCGAAGGTGACCTATGTCAAGCCTGGCGACCGAGTGCTGAGCTCCGCGCTGCGGCAAGGCTGCGGCCAATGCTACCAGTGCCTGCGCGGCCGCCACGTGTCCTGCGAAAACATGCCGCCGTATTCGTTCCGCATGCCCAGCCCCTACACCCGCGATAACGGGGAGGTCTGCATACAGACGATGTCGGGACAAAGTGGCTTTGCCGAGTATACCAACGCACATGAGGCAATGCTGTGCAAGCTGGACGACGACATTCCGTTTGTCATCGGCTCCGTACTGGCCTGCGGCTTTATGTCCGGCTTCGGCGCGGTGCTCAATCGCTCGAAAATCACGCCGGGCGAGAGCTTTGCTGTGGTCGGCTGCGGTGGCGTCGGCCTCACGGCCATCATGGGCGCGCGCTGGTGCGGCGCGATCCCGATCATCGCCATCGACACGATGGACGTCAAACTGGAGGCGGCGAAGAAATTCGGGGCCACGCACTTCATCAACCCGAAGCAATGCGACGTCATCGAGGAGGTCAAGAAGATCACCTGCGGCCGCGGCGTGGACCATTCGATCATCGCCACTGCCGGTAAGGGCCTTAAGCGCATCACGTTCGATCTGACCGCCGGCTACGGACAAATGGTCATCATCGGTCATGGGCGATACGAGGATGAATTTTTGCACGACATCTGCGGCATGGAGCTTCTTGCGGGCAAGCGCATCACCGGCAGCGTCATGGGCTCCGGCCCGATCCGCCGCGATATCCCGCTGTATATGGATATGTACCGCCAGGGTCTGGTCGATCTCGACGCTCTTTTAACTCACCGCTTTCCCCTCGAGCGGATCCAGGAAGCCATCGACGACGCCTTGAAAGGCGCGCTGAAAAACGTCGTCGTCATCGGCGGGGAAAACTGACAATACACAAGATTGGGCAGGAGGGAGACGAGCTATGAATGTACATCCGAGGATCCAAACCGTAAGTATCTGGTGGGATGCCATCCAGGGCAACATTGACACCTATCTGGTGCGAGGCAAGGTGAACGCCCTCATCGATAGCGGACCGCCCCAATCCTCGCTTGAGCCCATGGCCATGGCCCTCAAGAGCCATGGGCTCGTTCCCGCAGACATCGGTCTCGTGCTCAATACCCATGGCCACAGTGATCACATTGGGGCCAATGCGGTGCTCAAGGCCGCAGGCAACACCCAGGTCTTCATCCACGGGAGCGATGCCGTGTTCCTGGAGGATCACTCCCTGAGTTTTGACCGGTTCTATTCGGTAGGGATGGAGCAGGATCGGGAGCAGCGGAAAGCTGACATGCTGCAGCAATTGGGCCCGGAAGTAAAAGTAGATCGCTATCTGGCAGACGGGGACCGGATCGATTTGGGAGACGGCATCGTGCTGCGGGTCATCCATATTCCCGGACACACGCCTGGCTCCTGCGGATACTACTGGGAAAGCGAACAGATTCTCTTCGCCGGAGATTCCGTCCAGGGGATCGGTACCCCGGGGGGATTTCTTCCCATTCTTTGCGACTGCACCGCTTATGAGAAGTCGCTGGAGCGATTGCAGGATTTGCCCATCCGAATTCTCCTGGTCAGCCATCCGTACCGGGGAATTCACTTGCCGCCTTCGCTGCTCCGAGAGAGTGAAGCGGTAGCGGAATACCTGGCGGATTCGCTGCTGGTGGCGCGCACCCTGGGCAAGGCGATGCAACGCGAGACGCGCGCGAGTGCGGGCCGTCCGTTGGTGGAGATTACCGATCGGGTCATCGCGGCCCTCCCGCCGGAGTGGGGATTTAAGCCGGTCGC
The DNA here is from genome assembly GCA_963848805.1 of uncultured Acidobacteriaceae bacterium. Taxonomy (GTDB): domain Bacteria; phylum Acidobacteriota; class Terriglobia; order Terriglobales; family Acidobacteriaceae; genus Telmatobacter. The sequence continues at coordinate 43,012 of CAWKFD010000015.1, forward strand.
GCATTTGCCGATGCCGGCTTTCTCCCTGGGTACCGTTGCGTTTGCGCTGGCGCAGGGCTCTCAGGTTGGCGCTTCCTCTGGCCCTGGCCCCCACCTAAATTAATAGGAGGGTGAGGGAAGACGCGTGACAGGCGGGACATTCCTCGTCAATCGGGGCCGGATGGCAATGGACCAATACTTGCGCCCGACCACACCATGAAGAACCAGCTTCGGCTCCTGGCGCGCCGGCCTGGCCCGCCAGCGCGATGCGCTGCAGCCTGAGAATGACTTTTTCCGGATAGACTACTTCTTACTCCGCCAGGTCACGCCGCACTCGCGGCGCGATGTGTTTTTTTCTATTTTTTTTGCTCGGCAGTGTACAATCTCCCCATCACCGGAGGTCACGTACTCTCCGCATCACCGGAGGTCACGTACAATCTCCCCATTACCGGAGGTCACGTAGAATCTCCCCATTAGTGGAGGTCACGTACGATCTCCCTATTTACTGGAGGGCCATATGAGGCGGTTGCAAACTAGTTGCTTTTTCGTTGTTGCTCTAGCTTTCCTGATGAGTGGTTTCGTCTTCGCGCAGGGCGGCGCCACGGGCGCCATTGCTGGCACTGTTCAAGATACAACTGGCGCTTCTGTGCCGGGTGCGAACATTCAGATCATTAGCGAAGCGACGGGCCAGGTGGTGCGCACGTTCACAAGCGATGCGTCCGGAGTTTTTACAGCCAATCTGCTGCCGGTTGGCAATTATTCGGTGGAAGTAAGCGCCGCAAACTTTGCAACGACGAAGTTTTCCGGTATCGAGGTCCGCATCACGGAGACTACGCGCATCACAGCCACCGTGAAACCGTCGGAGGTGAAAGAGGTCGTCGAGGTGCAGTCCGGGGTGACGACGGTGAATACAACCGATGCCGCTACCGGAGAATCGATCGTCGCGCAAACCATCACGGACCTGCCTCTCGCCACCCGCAACTTCCAGCAACTCCTCGACCTGTCGGCGGGCGCAGCGGCCAACTTGAATAACGCCGCTTCACTAGGCCGCGGTGACGTGCGCATCGACGTCAACGGTGGCCGCGAAGACAACAACAACTACTTGATCGAAGGAATTTCCGCCTCCGATTACTCCTTCGGCGAACTCACCTATACACCAGTGCCAAACCCTGACGACATCCAGGAGTTCAAAGTGAGCACGAGCCTCTACGATGCATCGCAGGGGCGTAGTGGCGGCGGTAACATCAACGCTGTGTTGAAGGGCGGCACTTCCAACTTTCACGGGGATCTTTGGGAGTATTTCCGCAACACCGACCTCGACGCCAACGACTTCTTTCTAGGCAAATTCGTGCTTCAGCAGAACATCTTCGGCGGCGATTTGGGCGGCCCGGTCGGCTCCAAAGGACACCTTGGCTTTTTCTACGTCAACTACCAGGGTACCCGCCAACGCAGTGGCGATTCGCTGGGAACCTACATCAACACGGAAATCCCAGTATTGCCGACTGCCGGACGCGGGACTCCTGCGTATGCAGCTACCCTCGCCGCTGCTTTCAGCACTCCGGCAATTGCCGGCTGCCCTGCCGTCACCCTGACTGCTGCGTCCATCGATCCGGTTGCGCTGGCGGTGCTGAATACCAAGGGCAACCAGTTTGGCGGCGGAGGCTACCTTGTTCCAACGGTGCCGGGAACCGCTGGGGTCACTCAAACCGGCAACTCAGACGCAGGGACATGCGCTGCGACGCCAAATTACGGGCCCCTGGTTCTCACCGATCCCGGCAGGTACACAGACAATCAGTTCACCACCAACTGGGACAAGAACTTTAACGACGGTAAGGACCAACTGTCCTGGCGGTTTTTCTGGTCCGATTCGGAGACATACGAGCCCTTCGGCGCCGATAACCTGCAAGTGCAGACCGGCTATCCCGCGTATGCTTCCAACCTGAACTTCCCGCTTGATATCCCGCTGCGTGGACGCTTCGGCAGTATTGCGGAGACGCACACCTTCAACAACAGGCTGATCAATGAATTTCGTTTTGGCGTGAACGTGATCAGCGACTCGCTCCAGAACGTGACTGTGCCGGGGACATCGCCATCCGACCTGGGCATCTCCAACGCGGGATCGCCCGATATGTACCGGTTCCAGTTCGGCAGTTGGCAATTTGGACCGTTCCCCAACCAGTTGCAATCGGCGCTGGCAGATTCGCTCGTCTACCTCGATACTGTCAGTTGGACGCACGGCCACCACGCCCTCCGTTTAGGAGTGGAGGTTGACCGCACGTCGGATCGGCGCGACCTCCCCGTTCTGGATAGTGGGTTGCTCTATTTCGGGCCTTCAGGCGGGCTCTCGGATTTTCAGAACTTCTTAATAGGCAACACATTCCTGGGTGAACTTGGCAGTGGCGTGTACAATCACGACTACCATATTCCCGGCGTTGACGGGTTCATACAGGATGACTGGCGGGTTCGGCCTGACTTAACGCTAAATCTGGGAGTCCGCGCCGAGTGGGTTGGTGCGGCCTATGACGGCCTCTGCCATCTGGGCAACTCGATTCTGCAGAGTTCGCCTCTGGCACAGCCATTCGTGTACCCGAGTTGCGTGAGTAAGTTCAGTATTTCGGGTCTCTCCGGAACTCTCAATAGTGCTGCACTCAGTAACGAATATGCCACGGTACCCGAGCCCCGAATTGGCTTTGCCTATGACGTGGGCGGAAAGCATGACCTTGCGGTTCGCGCCGGATATGGCATTTACAGTGTCCGCGAAGACATCGGCGCCGTCGATAACTTGTCGTTTACCGCCCCCTTTTACCCGTTGTCGGGGGGACCCAGTGCACCGATCAGCGCAGGCGGCTTGGGACTGGGCTGCATGTTCAACGCCGGCCCGACAGCCAATTGCGCGGGTGCTGGACTTTACGCGCTTCCGCAGTTGGGTACTTTGAGCCCGAATTTCGTGCCGCAGGCCTCTGCCTTCCAAGGCTTTACTATCTGTGGCACTGAAACGCCCACCACGGACACCACCCAGTGCCCGTCTTACTCCGGCAACATCGACGGACTGTTTGGCCTTGCCGTTCCCCTGCACTGGGTTGTGCCCACCACACAGCAGTGGAACCTGACAGTGGAACGCCAGTTGGGAGGAAATTGGGTCCTCGAACTGGGATATGTAGGCACGAAGGGCACACGGCTGCGCTCTACCTTCGATCCTGACCAACCGGCATTGGCAAGCCCCTCCAACCCCATCACTTTGACTGCCCCCAACAATGCGTCCTACACGATTACCCAAAACACGGCTTCAAACGCCTTGGCGCGCGCGCCTTATCAGCCCGTGAATCCCGCGATTTTGGAGGCGTTCTATCCCAACTCCGATTCCCACTACAACGGCTTGCAGGCAACCGTTTCGCATCACTTTTCGCAGGGACTATATCTGCAAAGCGCTTACACATGGTCCAAGTCAATCGATGATGTTTCCACGGCTAGCGTCGCCTTCCTTACGCGGGTAAACAATCAGAACAGCGGGGCAGCCTCACGCGGTCTGTCGGATTTCGATCGACGCCAGCGCTTTGTCACAAGCTTCAACTACGTCATGCCCTTCATGGCGGACCGCCGCGACGCCATGGGCCATTTGCTTGGCGGCTGGGAGACTGATGCCGTGCTGGTTGCGCAATCCGGATCGCCGATCACGATCTTCGATTCGGCTGGCGCGTCAGACTTCACCTTGTCCAGCTCGCCGGTTGCGACAGCCGACTTTGCCTCCGGCTACGGCTGCGGTAACGCCCTAAACTCGGGAAACCTTCAGACCAAGCTCGCCAACTGGGTCAACCCAGCAGCCTATGCACCCGCACCAGTGGTCGGCGTGGACGGTTCGACCGGGTACGGTGACTCTCCGCGCAATTGCATCAACGGGCCAAAGCAGTTCAATCTCGACTTTACGCTAGCCAAGACTTTTAAAATCGTCGAGCGCCAGAACCTCAACTTCCGTACCGAGTTCTTCAACATACTTAACCACCCGTCGTTCCAAAACCCACAGGGAACAGGAACGGCGAACGTTGAAGCTCTAAATTCAGCAGGTGGCCCCGGGGTGGGCCAGATCACTCAGACCAACGGCACACCGCGGCTGATTCAATTCTCGTTGAAGTATTCGTTCTGAAGGTGGAAACACTGCTCTCGAAAAGAAGCGCCCTTGCGGGGCGCTTCTTTTTGTACTTGATGCTCGATTCGCCTGAAGCGCAGTGAGCCTGCTCAGCCGCTTGTGCCTGGGACGGCGCAGAATCCCAAAACTTATATGCGGACGCAGTACTAGTAAGTGCCAAACTCTCTAGTGGTGTCCACCCAGGTTTGGATCAGCTCGGGATTGCAGCCCTCCAGTTCTCCGGTGTTGGTGGTCATGATATAGCCGCCGCCCTTGCCCACCACCTGGCAGTGCCGCTTGGTGAGGTCGCGCACTTCTTGGGCTGTCCCTCCAGCGAGCAGTGAAACCTTCATGCCACCTACAATGCACATCGTGTCACCGAGAACTTCTTTGGCCTTACAAAGGTCAGTGTTGTCGAAATAGCCGACCGTTTTGCCCCTGGGCAGCTCGGTGAGATACTTGAGCCGCTGGTCCCAGACCCCTTCGTAGAAAACATAGGGAGTGATACCGTTCTCGATGCAGGTCATGAACAGGGATTTCAACTGGGGCCAATAGAAGCGTTCGAACTGGTCCAGCGAGATAAAACCATCCGAGCCGCGGTGCAACGGGAATAAGGCGAAAGAAAGTGGATGCTTCCGATGCTGGGCGAGCAGCCGCTTGACTTCCATCCGCCGCCACTTTTCTTCCCCTGCCAGCAGTTTCTCCGGGCGACGACGCATGTCGGTGAATTGCCCCCGCATGCTGCGCAGTGTATCGCCCATGTCGTCGAAGGGTGCATTCAGATATGTCTGCATGAAGGGCAAAGCAGGGAAACCGGCTTCGGTCATTCGCTGCCCAATTGCTGCCATCTGGGCCATCCATTCGCTGTGCACATCAAGTGCCCGAAGCAAAGCCCGCAGAGCTTTCTTTAGCGGCTCTGCGTCGTAGATTCCCAGGTTCAGGAGCATGCCTACGTAGCCTTTGAGCGTGCAGGCGGCCAGAGGGGGTAGGTCCGCCAACCCTTCCAGTTCGGCAAAAATGCGCGGCAGATAGACCCGGACCGCCCAATCCGATGGATCCTCAAAAAAGTCGTCATAGTCTTCCGCCTTCATGTACTCACCTTCGACCATCTGAAAGGAACCATTGGCTTCGAGGCCGTACCCCGGCCATCGAGTAGTGCGGTCTCCCAAGACCCGAGCCAGCTCCGGATCGCCGAACATCCCCGACGCAGTATCCGGCTGAAAACGCAGTGCGGCGCTGACCAACGCCTCCCGCATCTTCTCTGGATTTTCATACAGTTCCTGGCGGGTAACTCCGGCCAGTTCGGCAATCATGTGGCCAAAGGCAATTTGAATTGGAATACGATCAGGCTGTTTCAATTGGATTGCATCGTACAATCGCTTGCTCCGCTCCGCGCAGAGTTGCTCGGGCGACTTACCCGCATCGGGTCCATATGAAGAAAAAATAGCTGTCATCTTACTTCGGTTCCTTATCCGAAAGTACCGGTATTGTATTCAGATGCACTCTTTTATTGCGATTGTCAGGTTTATCACCGCCGGCTGTCAAGGTTGGAGTAAATGTTGGGCGCACGTCAGTTTTGGGAGAGAGTGTGTTTTTTTTTCATCAGCCTCTAAGTTAGGATTTGCACTTTCATAACCAATTTTATCGCCGATTTTTTTTCAGATTTCGCAATCGCTCGGCAGGTCACTATCGGCAATCAACCCAGTTACGGCAACTCTGATTTTTCTTTAGGCGGATGCGCGGTTTGTGCTGCCGTGCGGACAGCCGTAGACACACAAGCTGCAGATCTTCGCCCCGGTTCGTTGTTCCCTGGCAAGGATGTTTTTGAGGCAGCCGTGATAGTCAAAGCGCATCTCGCGCGGCTCATCTGGCCGGAACGAGCGCGCCTTCAGCGCCTTCACAGGGCAATTATCGGCGCATTTGGTACAAGTTCCGCACTGGTCTTTGAGCATGGGGCCGTGAGACTCAACAGGGAATGTCGTCAATACCGAAGTCCAACGCACCCGCGGGCCTGCTTGCGGCGTTATCAACATGCCGCTCTTGCCGATCCAGCCAAGTCCGGCCAGACGCGCCGCCAACTTGTGGGAGAACATGCTTTCCAGCGTGTCAGGCCGTGCGCCGCCCCAGGAAGGAACCGGAAGGGCGCGATAGCCCTCGTTCTGCAGCAGGCTGGAAACGCGCGAGGCGATGGCGTCCAGCCGGTCGTTCACCTTATCGTAGGCATGGTATCTATAGGCGGGAGACACCCACCACTGTTCTTCCCAGTGCGGAAGCAGGTCCACCAGTGTATCCATCAATCGGACACCTATGGAGAGCGCAAATGGATAGGACGCCAAGTATTCCCCGCCCTGCTTGCAGATGAATTCCCGGGCCGTCGAAAGGTTTGCCCCGCCGGCAAAGTCGCCGCCCAACCTTTTGACCAATCGAAAAACTTGCTTGTTCAGGGACATATGTTTCTCCGACTGCCCGATGCGGCGGCCTACAGCGGAACTAGCGTAGAGGTATCCCGGAAGCACGTCAACCAAATCGAGCAAGCTGCGGGATGTGCTAATCTACTGAAAATAGTCTTTAGGGTCAGTCCCAGTCATTGCTTCCTCGCACGGAAAGGGGAATTCAAAGAGCCATGGAATATCGTTTTCTAGGAGGCACCGGCCTCAAAGTTTCCGCACTGGCTTTCGGCGCCCAATCGTTTGGCGGCGGCGAATGGTTTTCCGACTCATGGGGCGCGACGGGCGACGTGGCCGAGGCGCGGCGCAGGGTGGATATTTGCATCGATGCAGGGGTAAACCTGTTCGACACGGCCGATATCTATTCCAACGGGCGTTCGGAAGAGGTGTTGGGCAAAGCGCTTGAAGGCAAGCGCAACCAGGTGCTGGTCACGACCAAGGCGACCATCCGGCTGGGCGATGGACCGAACGATTTGGGATCGTCGCGCTACCATCTGCGGCGTTCGATTGAGGGCAGCCTGCGGCGGTTGGGCACGGACCATGTGGACATGTACTACATGCACGCATTCGACGCTCTCACGCCGGTAGAGGAAACGATGGAGACGCTGAACAGCTTTGTCCGCGAGGGCAAGACGCGGTACATTGGGTGCTCGAATTTTCCCGGCTGGCACCTGATGAAGTCGCTGGCGGTGGCGGACCGGTATGGGTGGGCGCGGTACGTGGCGCATCAGGTGTACTATTCGCTGGTCGGGCGCGACTACGAGTGGGAGCTGATGCCGCTGGCGCTGGATCAGAAGGTGGGCGCCACGGTGTGGAGTCCCCTGGGATGGGCGGTGCTGACGGGCAAGATTCGCCGCGGCCAGCCATTGCCCGAGGTAAGCCGGCTGCACAAGACCGGGAATATAATACCGCATGGGCCGGAAGAATACTTATACAAGGTTGTGGACGCACTCGACGTGGTAGCCGCGGAAACCGGCAAGACGGTGCCGCAGGTGGCGCTGAACTGGCTGCTGCAGCGGCCCACGGTTGCATCGCTGATCATCGGCGCGAGAAACGAGGAACAGTTGCTGCAGAACCTGGGCGCGGTGGGCTGGAAGCTGACCGCCGAGCAGATGGCAGCGCTCGACAAAGCCAGCGCGCTCACGCCGTCATACCCTTGCTGGCATCATCGCATCTTTACGGAGCTTAGCCCGCAGCCAGTGTGAGAGAGATGTCAGGTTTCACAGGTCAGGGATTAAGTTCCTTGGCAGCGCCTGCCGGGCTGTTTCCGCAAAATAGATTTCCGCGTAGTCCAGATACTCTGGGCGTATTCCCGGATGATATACGGGTCTGACGACCAATTTCCCCGAGTCGTTAGAGAAGAGTTTCCCCGAGATTATCGCGTGGCCGGAACCTGCCATCCGGCAATTACTTCAAGGATGAATCCTTCCGAGCTCTGTTGTTCACGTTTCCGTCGCCGCGTGCGCGGCCTTTCTGTTGCCACTGAGTGAGGGTTGGGGTACATTTGTGGTTATCTGCATACCCAACAATCCATCAAGACTCGAAGTTTCAGAGGATCAGGGCATCAGGCCGGCTTAGGCAGAACCGGGAGTCGCGTATGGTGAAAATCATGATTGCGCCCAGCCGCTATATACAGGGTCCGGGCGTTCTCGCCGAAGCGGGCAAGTATGTGCGTCATCTGGGATCGCGGTTCTTCGTCGTCGGCGGCAGTACCGCCCTGCGCAACGTGCAGGTGCTGCTATCTGCGGCGCTGAGTCAAGATGGGATGACATGCCAAATCCAGCCGTTCACCGGGATGTGTACCCGCTCCAACGCCGATTCACTGCTCAAGAAAGCGCAGGCGTTTGGCGCCGAGGCGGTGGTCGGAGTGGGCGGGGGCAGCGCCATTGACACCGCCAAAGCAGTCTCGCACGAGTTAGGGTCGTTTCCTCTGGTGGTCGTTCCCACAGTCGCTTCGAGCGATGCCCCATGCAGCGCGCTGGTGGTGCAGCACTCACCGGACGGCGGACTAGACCGCTTTCTGCTGTTGAAGCGCAGTCCGGACGTGGTGCTGGTGGACAGCCAGGTGATCGTCCAGGCCCCGGTACGGTTTTTCGTGTCGGGCATGGGAGATGCACTCGCCACTTGGTTTGAAGCCCTCACCTGCACCAAGTCCAGCGCCAGGAACATGCCTGGGGGCGTCAGCACGGCGGCGGCTCTCAGCCTGGCGCGGCTTTGTTATGACACACTCATGGAATACGGGGTCAGCGCCAAGCTCGCGGTGGAGCGTCAGGCCCTGACCCCGGCGGTGGAAAAGGTGGTGGAAGCAAACATCCTGCTGAGCGGCCTGGGGTTTGAAAGCTCCGGGCTGGCCGCGGCCCACGGAATCAACGACGGTCTCGCTGTTCTCGAAGAAGCTCACGGCGCTCTACACGGCGAATTAGTAGCATTCGGCACCATCACGCAGATGGTGATGGAGTGCCATCCCCAGGCTGAGATCGATCGCGTGATCGATTTCTGCAAGACGGTGGGATTGCCGGTAACGCTGAAACAGCTGGGCATCACCGATGCTTCCAGCGCGCACCTAAGAAAGGCGGCGGAGGAAGCCTGCAGGGAAGGCATGACAACCCACAACAGTTATTTCAAGGTGACACCCGAGTTAGTTCTAGGGGCTCTCAAGGGAGCGAATGCATTGGGAGAACACCGGCTCGCGGGTTGAGTGCGCGCGGCTGGAACGCCAGTCGCCACAAAAAAAGAATGACTGGTGAGCAAGCGCGGGCGAGCGAGCAAGGGACAACAAAGGAGGACTTGGAGCAGGACATGGCTGAGGTAATGGCGGCAAAAGCGGCAGAAATCAAGCTGGTCATCGATGAGGTGGAGGCGGTAGCCAGCCCCGAAATGACGATCCTGGAAGTCGCCGAAAAGCATGGTATCGCCATACCCACGCTCTGCCACGTGCGCGGTCTGGTACCGTTTGGCGGCTGTCGGCTCTGCGTGGTGGAGATCGAGGGCGCCAGCCGCTTAACCGGGGCTTGTCACACGCCCGCCGCGAACGGAATGGTGATCCACACGCACTCCTCCAAGGTGCTGCGGGCACGGAGAATCATCCTGGAATTGCTGATGGCTGGACATACCGGCCCTTGCGTCACCGACACGGGAGCGCGAAGCTGCGCACTCCATCGGATGGCTGCCGACCTGGAACTGGGACCGCCGCGGTTTCCAGTGCACAAGCCGCGATACGCTCCGGTCGAAGATGTCAGTCCTTATGTGCGGCGCGATCTCTCGCGCTGCATCCTGTGCAACCGATGCGTACAGGCCTGTTCTGAGATCGCCGGGGCGGACTTGCTGGCGTTGGCCTATCGCAGTTCGCGCATGAAGGTGGTTGTGGATTGCGACACCGTGCTCAACCACGATGTCTGCAGGGACTGCGGCATCTGCATTGACTACTGTCCGACCACGGCTTTGTATCTGCCTGGCCGCCTGGGGCAGGAAAAGACGGTAAAGCATCGAGTCGAACCAGCTGAGCTGAGGCCTTCCACCTCTCTGACGGCGACCCAGGGCGAGCTATTGGTGCGGCTGCAAGCGGCGCAACAGCAACATGGTTCCCTTTCAACGGATGTCATCGGAGAGATCGCGGCTGCGTTGGAGCTGTCCGTCAGCGAAGTGTATAGCGTCGCCAGTTTCTATTCGTTTCTGTCCGTCCGGCCGCTCGGACGATATGTGATTCGCGTGTGCCGTAGCCTTCCTTGCTGCATGAAGGATTCGGAGATGATCGTGGAAAGCATACGCCAGGAGGTTGGGATCGCGCCCGGCGAAAGGACCGCGGATGGGCGGTTCTCACTGGAGCTGACCAACTGTATCGGAGCCTGTGACCTAGCGCCGGCCATGCTGGTGAATGAAGACATGCACGGAAACCTGACCCCGAAGAAGATCGCGAGCGTGCTCGCGGCCTACACGTAAACTGGCGCCTGCGGAGGCCCGAATTGCCGGCTAAACTTGTTGTGCTTAAGAACTGTAAGCTCATCGACCCGAGGGATATCGCTACCTACCTCGAACGCGGAGGGTTTAGCGCTCTGCGCCAGGCCCGCAACTCGATGACCCCGGAGCAGGTTATCGAGGAGGTTAAGCGGTCGGGTTTGCGGGGGCGTGGCGGCGCGGGCTTTCCCTGCGGCCTGAAATGGAAGACGGCAAAGCGGGCTCAGGGCGGGAAGAAATATCTAATCTGCAACGCCGACGAGGGTGAGATGGGGACGTTCAAGGATCGATACATCCTCGAGCATGATCCATTCACTCTGATCGAAGCGATTGCCATCGCCGCCTATGCGATTGGCGCCGACACCGCATATATCTATCTCCGCGCGGAATACCGCTACCTGCTGGCACAGTTGCTGAATGCGATCGAACAAGCCAAATCGAGGCGGCTTCTCGAAGGGTTCGAACTCCACGTGCGCATGGGCGCGGGCGCTTATGTCTGCGGGGAAGAAACGGCACTGATGAACTCGCTCGAAGGGAAGCGGGGCGAGGCGCGCTACAAACCTCCCTTCCCCACCGACAATGGCTTATGGGGGCAGCCAACGGTCATTCAGAATGTCGAGACTCTGATGAACATTCCCGCCATTATCCTCGAAGGCTCCGCGTGGTTCAGCGCCATCGGCACGCAGGAGAGCAAAGGGACCAAGGTTTTTTCTGTAAGCGGGGATGTCGCCGCGCCTGGCGTCTATGAGCTGGAGTTAGGCAGCCGATTGTCGGAGCTGGTGGTGGACCTGGCGCAGGCCAGGAACATCAAGATGGTTCAAGTGGGCGGCGCTGCCGGCCGCATCGTCCCCTTTTCGATGCTGGATTCGCAGTTGTCGTTTGAGACCTTTCTCGGTGCAGGCGCGGTTACCGTTTACGATGACCGGCGGGACGTGATCGACGTGGCCCGGCGGACCATGGAGTTCCTCGCCGACGAGTCCTGCGGGAAATGCGCTCCGTGCCGCGAGGGAACCGATGCGATGGTGTTGATCCTGGAGCGGCTCGCCAGCGGGCGCGGAATTCATGGAGACATCGAGGCGCTCAAAGATCTTTCCGCGGTAATGGCCAGCTCCTCGATGTGTGGACTGGGCCAATCCGCGCCCACGGTCGTCGTCGATACCCTTATGCATTTTCGCAAGGACTACCAGAACCGGATCGACCAATCGGTATACTTGAGGACCCTGTAGGGCCTGCGGCGATGCAATAGCGCCGGCGCCGCGTTACGGAACGTGAAGGAGATTGAGCAGTGAAGCCTTTGGCTACGGGAATCGCAATCGAGATTTGCCCATACTGTTCCCGCATCCTGGATGGGCATGACGCGCTGCGTATGCACGTGGTCGCGAGCCATGCGAATGAGCCGGTTCCGAATCCGCTCGGGACGATCGTTGTGACGGTCAATCGCCAGGTCTACAAGATCCGCGTGGAGCCGCAGTGGACCCTTTACTACTTCCTGCACGACGTGCTGGGGCTCACCGGGGCCAAGCAGATGTGCGACCACGGGATATGCGGGTCTTGTACGGTAATCGCCGACGGCCACGCCATCCTCTCGTGTATGACCCTGGCGATTGAATGCGACGGCAAGAACATTGAAACCGTGGAAGGAATCGCGGCGGCTAATCACCCGCTTATCGAAGAGTATGTCAAGCACCATTGCATGCAGTGCGGCTATTGCACACCGGGATTTGTGGTGACCGCCAAGGCGCTGCTCGATGAAAATCCGGCTCCTGGCACGGAAGAGATTATGGAAAGTCTGGGCGGCAATCTGTGCCGCTGCGGCACATATCCGCAGCACGTGAAAGCCATAAAGGCCGCTGCCGCCAAGCTGAGCAGGGCCAGCGAAGGTTCGCGCGAGATGGGCGACAAGCGATGAGTGACGAAAGCGGTTATTACGGTTCGGAATCCCTCGACAATCTGGCCGCGGATAAGTATTCGCGGAAGGACTACCAGAGCATCGGCAAGCGAGGGATCCGCCGGCTGGATGGCTTCGAGAAGGCAAGTGGCAAGGCCGTTTATACGGTGGACGTCCAATTGCCGGGAATGTTGTATGGCCGATTTCTCACCTCGCCGTATCCGCACTGCTCCATCCGGAGCATGGAGACGCACCGTGCCGAGGCGCTGCCGGGCGTGCGCGCCGTTCTCCGCTACGACGATCCGGAACTGCCGCCGCTGGCCGATCTGAGCGGGCACGCCCCGGCTTTAACTCCCGTGCTGCCGCACATTGCGCACTTCGAGGGAGAAGAAGTGGGCGCCTTCGTGGTAGCTGACACGGAAGATGTTGCCGAAGCGGCGCTGAAGCTGATCGAGGTGGACTGGGAGCAGCGGCCGTTTGTGCTCAACCCGGAAGCGGCGTTACGCCCGGAGGCGCCGCCGGCGAATCCCGAATCGTCTCCAGAGAAGAACCACTTCAATGAAGGCTTCCTGGACATCACGCGCCGGGGCGACGTCGCAGTGGGCTTCGCGGAAGCGGACGTGGTTGTGGAGTTCAAGTCGGAGCGGGGTCAGCACACATGGATTGGTCCAGAGCGCCCCTGTGGCGTATTTCGCTGGAACGGTCAGTATCCAGAGATATGGGTCAAAACCCAGCGTCCGAATATCGCCAAACGCGTGGTCGCCTCCTGGTTTGGCGGCATTCCCTTGAGCCAGGTTCAGGTGCATTGCTTGTACCAGGGCGCCAGCTTCGGCGGATGGAGCCAGATGTCCTGGAACTACGGTGGTTTCTACTGTGCCGCCGTAGTCGCCAAGCGAACAGGCCGGCCCGTCAAATGGCTTTTCAGCCGCCGGGAAGATTTCTATGGCGGCCAAATGGATGCCGGCGCTTACTACTGCAAGGTGGGCGCGAAGAAGGACGGAACCATCACCGCCGTGGAAGCTCGCGTAGTGTTGGCGAACCTGTTGATGCCGGTCTTTGGAGTGGTTCACCACCTGATCGAAAACACCAGCATTCCCCACGTATATGGCAAGCTGGAAGCAGTCCACGTAAATAAGGGACCGAACGTCCCCACTCGCTGTGAGCAGGCCGCTAACTGCCACACCTTCACGTTGGCCTTCGAGCATGTCGCAGCAGCTTTAGAGATGGATCCCATTGAAGTGGCTTTGAAGAACGACGGCGCCGAGGGCCACAACATGGAGTGGCTCAATCGCAAGAAGACGGAGATGGGGTTCCCGGTGAGAGACAGCCTGCGCGAGTGCGTCGAGAAGGGCATGGCGGCCATCGACTGGAAGAACAAGTGGCACCTGCCCGGAACCAAACAGCTGCCTAACGGCAAGATGCACGGCATGGGCTTTACGTGGACGCACGAATGGGAAGATTCGGCCGGCTCCGGCGAAATCGCTATACGCATCGAACGCACCGACGGCACCGCCAACATTCTGGCCATGCGCGCCGATAATGGTGTGAACGCGGAGACCGCCTACTGCCAAATCGCCGCCGATGAGCTGGGGCTGCGCATCGAAGACGTCTTCTATCGGCCGCACTCCGATCCCGGTTTCTTTGCCATGGCGCCGGATTCCTCGACGAATCTCTCGGTCAACGGTTTTGCCGTGCGGCATGCGGCACGCAAATTGAAACGCAAAATCCTGGAAGCCGCGACGCGCCCCACCGGCGTGACACAGCGCGGCAGCTTCCCGCCGCGGTTTCCCGGTTATCGGGCTGAAGACCTCGACATGAAGGACAGCATCATCTTCGTCAAGGCCGATCCCTCGATCCGGATGGCGCTGCGCGATTTCGTGCGCCCCTCGGGAGTAGAAGGACCGATGGCCTACGATGCGGAAATGGGCAAAGGATCCGAGCGCAGCGACTTTATCGAACCTCTTTTCGCCTATAGCTGGCACGTGCAGCAAGGCGCCTACGCCGAAGTGCGCCTGCGCCTCTGCCGCCAGGCCCACTTCATGGAAGTGGAAGTGGACACCGGGACGGGAGAAATCGAAGTCACTAAAGTCGTAAACGTGAACGACGTGGGCAAGGTCATAAGCTGGGAAAGCTGCGAAGGCCAGCAGTACGGCGGCAGTTTCATGGGTGTGGGCCGCGCCAAATATGAAGAAGTTGTGCACGACCCGGCCACTGGGGTGTTGCTCAATGGCAACCTGCTGGATTACAAAATCGCCACCATGCATGATATTACCCAGGTCGATACCCTGCTGGTCGAGACAGGGATGGGATACGGTCCCTACGGCGCCGTTGGCATTGGTGAAGACATAGCCACGGTGGTCCCGGCGCTGGTGGGCCCGGCGGTCTTTAATGCCCTGGGGGTGTGGATTGATGAATTCCCCATCACGCCCCAGCGGGTCTTAGAGGCACTGGAGATGAAGACCAATGCGGAGTAGAAGCAGGGTGACTGGGAGAGAGAATGCGGCCATTTACACACTTTAGCCCCAGAACGCTCGACGAGGCGGTTACGCTGCTCGAACGGTATGGCCATCAGGCGAACCTGATCGCGGGCGGCACCGATCTGCTCGGCAAGCTGAAGGACGAGATTCTGCCCCGGTATCCTGAAGCGTTGATCAACCTCAAACAGATTCCGGACCTGGACTCGATTGACCTCGACGCGGCCAACGGGGCCATCCGCATCGGCGCGCTGGCCCGGCTCGAAGACATTGCCGGCAATCGGCTCATCCGCGGTCACTTGCCCGCGCTGGCACAAGCCGCCTCGCGCACCGCCTCTCCGCACCTGCGGACCATGGGTACGCTGGGCGGTAACCTCTGCCAGGATATCCGCTGCTGGTATTACCGCCTTCCCGGCAACCGTTTCCCCTGCCTGCGCAAAGGCGGCGCAAAGTGCTACGCCATTGACGGCGACAACCGCTACCATTCCATCTTCGGGGGCAGCGTGGACGAAGGCTGCTACGCCGTTCATCCCAGCGATACCGCTCCCGCGCTGGTGGTGCTCAACGCCGCCATCAAGACCACCCAAAGAAATCTGCCTATTGAGGCTTTCTTCGGAGTAGGCGTCGAGAGAACAACGGTGTTGCGGCCGGATGAACTCGTGACGGAGATACGTATTCCCTCGCCAACACCAACCGCACGCAGCGCCTTCTTAAAATTCGCGCTGCGCAAATCGATTGATTTCCCCGTCGTCAACTGCGCAGCTTCTCTCGACTTGGATCAAGGCAAGGTGGTGGAGGCCAGGATTTGCCTGAATGCGGTGTATATCGTCCCATACCGGCCGGTAGCGGCGGAGGAGGCGTTGCAAGGCAAAACCCTGACCGGGGAGAGCATCGCGCAAGCAGCAGATGCGGCCGTAGCTGCCGCCCAGCCTATGTCCGGCAATCGCTATCTGGTGCAAATCGCCCGAACGCTGGTCAAGCGCGTGCTGGCGGCCGCCCGAGATGCCGCGTAGAGGATTTTGTCTTAAGAATAAGAGGCCACGCATGAAGATCCGCGTACAAATCTATTCGTATCTCCGCCAGTACCTGCCGGCTACGGGCGCGCACCTTCCCGACGAGCAGTGGGAAGTGGCCGCGGGGACGACGATAGCCGAGATTGTGCAAACCCTGAATCTGCCCCACAACCTCAAAATCCTTACCGTGGTGAACGACGCCGTTTGCCATGACCGCGGACGGGTTCTAGAGGAAGGAGACTCGCTGATGCTCTTGCCCCAGGTGGCCGGGGGATGATCCCATCCTTCACGAAGAAAGGCCAGGTTTCCCTGGCCTCTTGACTGCCCGCAAATACTTTGTTTTAAGGAATTGCAAACTTTTCGCTTGATTTTTTGGTGCGGAAGGCGGGACTTGAACCCGCAAGCCTTTTGGGCGCTAGCTCCTAAGGCTAGTGTGTTTGCCATTTCACCACTTCCGCACAGCAGCGGCGTCGCGGATATGCCCGCGTCCAACTCAAGTCTAAGTTGAATTGAGCCCGCGGTGCAATGCCGTCGCGACGCAATGCCTCTGCGGGGTCACGCTCCTCGCAAGGTCTTGCAAAATATGCGATTGGAACGCATTTTTTTCAAGCGCTTTCATCCCCGCGCGAACTACGCCACATCTTATCTCGAAAAATCTCCGCTTTTGCCGCCGGATTTCGATTCGAGGCGAATTTCGCGGATGACGATGGCCTTGTCCAGAGCTTTGGTCATGTCGTAAACGGTGAGCGCGGCGACGGTAGCAGCGGTGAGGGCTTCCATCTCGACGCCCGTGGGGCCTGTGGTGGCTGCAGTGGCAGTGATGCGCACACCGCCCGCGACAATCTCCGCTTGCACATCGACGTGGGTGAGCGCCAATGGATGGCACATGGGGATGAGATCGGCGGTGCGTTTGGCGGCCTGGATACCGGCGATGCGGGCGACTTCAAGCGGATTGCCCTTGGGGTTGGCGGGCAGAGCCGCGAGCACAGCGGCGGAAAGCTCAACGAAGGCCGAGGCAGTTGCGTTGCGCCGCGTGGGCTGTTTGCCGCCGACATCGACCATCGCGGCCTGGCCAGATTTATCGAAGTGCGAAAGCTGCGGTTTTGGATCGGCCATGGGGTCTCCGGTCAACGGCCAGGTTTGATTTCGTGGGTTTCCAACTATTGTGGCGCATCGGCCTTACGCTCACAGAAGCAGAATGCGGACGATAGCGCCGACGCGCAGACGATCGGTTTCTTCAGGCACAACCAAAAAACAGTTTGCCCGGGCCATGGCGGCTTGGTCGCCCGAGCCTTGCCAGGGAACGAGGGCCACCTGAGGCTCCGGTCCGACAAAATTGCATGCGGCGGGCAGAAACCGGGTGAGGCCGGGCTTAACTTTGACATCCGCGGAGAGGCGCGCCAGGGCGAAGCGCGGGCCTGCGGCAAGACGTCCGGCCAGCGCGCCCAGCAGCGGCGCGGCAAAGAGCAGAAATGTGGCGGCAGAAGAGACGGGATTGCCGGGAAGGCCGAAGAAGCACTGCGTACTGCGCTTCTTTTCTGCGGCGTTGACCTTCCGGACAAGGCGCTCACCGAAAACAGTTGGCTTGCCGGGCTGGATACGCACGGCAGTGAAGTGGAAGCGGGCGCCTGCGCGGGCGAGAGCGGGCTCAACCAGATCGAATTTGCCCGCGGAAACGCCGCCCGTGATGAGCAGCAGATCGGCCTCGGCAGCCTTTGCGAGCGCGGCGTCCAGGGCTTTGGCAGTGTCGCGCGCGGCCGGAAAAACCCACGGTGCGCCGCCGGCCGCAGCCACCATCGAGGCCAGCATGGGGGCGTTCGAGTTGCGAATCTGGCCGGGGACTGGGGACGACCGGATGGGCACAAGCTCGTCTCCGGTAGCCAGGATTGCCACACGCGGGCGAACGAAGACCGGGAGTTCCGCGCAGCCGCAGGCCGCCGCGAGCGCTACCTGAGCCGCACCGATCGCGGTTCCCACGGGCAGCAGTTCATTGCCCTTGCGAGCCTGCGCACCCCGCGCCACAATGTTTTCTCCCTTATCTATGGTGCGCTTCGCCAGCAGCCGGACGGTTCGCGCTGAGGGACCGCTGCCGGCCTCTACGTGCTCGAGCATCATCACGGCATCTGCGCCGCCAGGGACGGGCGCGCCGGTCATGATCTCCCATGCCATGCCGGGCGGCAGCGGACCGGATGGAGCTTGCCCGGCACGAGTTGAGCCAGCCACGGCGAGGGGTCTGTGCCGAGAGGCCTCCGCAGCCCGGCAGGCAAAGCCATCGCGGGTAGAGCGCGTAAAGGGTGGTTGATCGCTGTCGGCACATAGAGGCCGCGCCAGCACTCGCCCAGCTGCCCGCGCAAGCATGACACGCTCTACAGAGGGCCGGAACCGCGCCCGTTGCGCGGCGTATGCCGCCACCAGCGCGGACGCCTCGTCAAAACTCAGCGGATCGGGGTTGGACAAAGAAGGACTCCTGAAATGGATTGTAGAGGGTCAGGCCAGCGCGAGAAACCTGGCGAATCATCGCACAAAGAATGAGAGAGACAGGAGTTGCCTGCGGCCGCGCAGGAGGAGCTGTTCTATTTTTCTGCCCGCTGCAAAATGCCGGTAACTTCGGTGGCGAATTCGCCGTTCGGCGCCAGCTCAAGGTACTTACGAAAGGCTGCGGCGCAATCTGGAGGGAGAAGGATTTGATTTGTCGTTGGATCGACAGTCGCTTTCTCCGCCAGTCCCTCAGCTTTGATGAAGTAGAGAATGGCCTCGTTGGGATCGGCCTTGATTGCCTCATCGGCGGCATCCACCTGCGCGGAGACGTTCTTCTGCTGAAAGAAGATGATGGCTTGGTTCGTGAGGTAGGTAGCCGCCATGGCTGGATCAGCCCTGGCGGCTGCGTCAAACGCCGCATTGGCTTCGTCAACCATGAGCGTTCGCGCGTAGACCTCGCCCAGACCGGAATTGGCGACACCCATGAACTCCGGGTCCGGCCTCCCGGTGTTGGATTCAAGATCGAGAGCCTTCTTGTAGTTCGTTTCCGCGTCAAGGTAATTTTTCAGGCCCATCTGGGCCTGCGCCAGATGGAGCCACAGGACGGGCTCGGCAGGATTGACGGCGACATCCTTGGTCATGAGAGCTTCAATCTCGGAGTACTTTGCGTCTCTGATCTCAGCGGTCATGTCATCGACGTCGGCCTTGCTGGCTGTTGCCCCCAAGTTCCGGGTTGCCGTCGCGTGCGCATTCTCCGCATCCAGGAAGTCCTGGTTTGCAACCTTAAGGTCGGCGTTGATTGCAACAATGGCCGGGTCGGCGGTCATCGTTGCATTGGTAGTCACAGGCGTGTTGGCGGCCACCGTTGCGGCATTGGCTTCCCTCATCGCCTGCAATTGCTTTTGCTGTTCCGGCGTCAGGCGATCGATGAACGCCGGTCGCGTCATATCGATGTCCTGCGTTGTATCCTGCCCGGCTACGATTTCGACGCCGGAAATGGAATCGGCTATCTTTCCCTCCGGCGTATCGGGCGCGCGGTAGACAACTGTGTACTCTGCCGGAGGCGCCTCGCCGGAGTATTCTCCCGTGGCAGAAACCGCAAAGGTGTAGGTCAAAATCACGCCTCCGTCGGTCGAAAGGCTGACTGTGCCGTTCTTCTGAGGGAGCCCGACCGGATTGATCACGCGGCCGTGAATCCGGCCCATGTCAGCGGCGGGGGGCTGCTGCGCAAGCGCGGGTGCGAGGGGCAAAGTGAGCAGGGCTGCGACGCCGGACAGGCGAAACAACGCGGCGCGAATCATGCAACGCATTATAGAGGGTTCAAGCAACCAGGGCCGGAACGCGCCCCGCACATCATAACCTCGGACAAGAAGGGCGTCCGCCCCGCTGCGGCAAGCAGGCGCGACGGACGCCCTTCGAGAATCACAACCGGCAACCGGCCTAATGGGACTTGGGCGGCGCCTTGTACGATGAGCTGACTTTTTCTCCTGCCTGCGCCAGGATGCCCGCCACTTCGCTGGCGAACTGGCCGGTCGGAGCCAGTTCCAGGTACTTTTCGTACGCTGCCGTGCAGTCGGGAGGCAGAATGATCCGGTTTGTCTTGGGATCGACGGTTGCGCTCTGGATCAATCCCTGGCCCTTGATGTAGTAAAGGAGGGCGTTGTTGGGGTCGACCTTGATGGCCTCGTCTGCCGCGGCCACTTGCGCGGCGCTGTTGCCCTGCTGGAAGAAGATGATCGCTTCATTCCTCAGATTCAGGGCCGCATCGGCGGGATCGGCCGTTGCGGAGGCGTCGTACGCCGCGTTCGCCTCAGGAACCTTGCCGGTGCGCGCATATACTTCGCCCAGTCCGGCATTGGCAATGCCGATAACCTGCGGTCGCGGCTTCTTTGCGGCCGTCTCCAGTTCCACTGCCTTCTTATACGACGTGATGGCATCGTCGTATTTCTTCAGCCCGGCCTGCCCGAACCCAAGGTTGACCCAGAGCAGAGCCTCGTCCGGCTTGGCCGCTGTATCCTTGGTCATCAGGCTCTCGATATCGGCGTACTTGGCGCTTCTGATCTCGGCCACCTTTGCCGCAATGTCGGTCTTTGAAGCCGTGGCGCCCAAAGCCTGCGTGGCGGTTGCAGTGGCGCCGTCGATGTCTTTCTTGTCCTGGTTGACGGTCTTCAGGTCGGCGTTCAACTGGTTGATCACCGAGTTGGCTTTGATAGCCTCGGCGTTGGTCTTTTTCAGTTCCTCAAGCTGCTTCTTCTGCTCCGGAGTCATCTTGTCAAGATATTCCTGACGCGACATATCGTCGTCCTGCGTCAGATCCTGTCCCGCCACGATCTTGATGCCGCGGATGGAGTCGACCATCTGGCCCTTCGGGGTATCGGCCGCGCGATAGACCAGCATGTAGGTTCCGGGAGCCGCTTGACCCGTGTAGTCGCCGGTGTTAGCGACCGGGAAGGAGTACTTGAATGTCGTACCGCCATCGGTGGAGAGGTTCACCGTGCCGCCCCCCTGTGGTTGCCCGGTGGGATTAATAACGCGGCCGTGAATCGTGCCCATGTTTGCCGCGGCCGGCTCCTGTGCACGCGCAGGCGCAATAGCCAATGCCACCAAAGACGCGGCGGCCAAACCCAGCCAAAGTGAATGAGTGCGTTTCATATCTTCTCCTTAGGGAGCGGCGGGAAGAATGCTGCCCGCAGGCTCGAAAAAATTAAATTCTCAGGCGCCCATCGGCAGAGCGCATTTCCCGCAGAATCAACGTTAAATCCAATGCATTACCCCGCACAAGAGGTGCGCGGCTGCTCCGTCTCGCTACGCGCCAGGGTGCCCCATTGCACTGCATTTACTGACGTGGAAGACCCCTGCAAAGTTACCCTTTTCCGAGCGAACCTGCCGCCGCACGGATCACACCGTCATGGTAGTGTGGCCAGCACGATTGCGTGTGTGGCCTCTGTCACACTCGAAACTACCATGACGGATGTCGTTGCGGGGCAAGATTGGCTTCCTTCGCAACCGCCCTCGCCGTGTTACCAGGCCCTAAAATCGGAACATGGAAACGGTGATTCGGGCGGCAACCGCCGCAGATGCCGCACAGATTCTGGCCTTCATTCGCGCGCTGGCGGTTTATGAGCGGGCTCCTGACGCCGTCGTCGCAACCGAGGAGGGCCTAGTGCGCGACGGATTCGGCCCCAACCCGTTCTACCAGTGCCTGATCGCCGAGCACGACGGCCGGCCCGCCGGTTTCGCCCTCTACTTTTTCAACTACTCCACGTGGGTGGGAAGGCCTGGCATCTATCTCGAAGACCTGTTTGTGCTTCCGGAGTTGCGCGGCAAGGGCATCGGCAAGGCGCTGCTCAAGCGGGTGGCTGCCGTCGCGGTCCAGAAGGGCTGCCAGCGCCTGCAGTGGGAGGTTTTGGACTGGAATACGCCGGCAATCGATTTCTACCGCGCCATGGGCGCTGAGTTCCTGGACGAGTGGCGCAATGTGCGCCTCGACGGCGAAGCGATTAAACAGTTGGCGGAGAGCGCGGAAAGCCAGGCGGAAGAGACGGTGGAGCAGGCAATTCGAGCGGAGGCCGCGCCGTGAGGATTTGCGTGATTGGCGGCGGGCTGGCCGGATCGGAAGCGGCGTTGACCGCGGCTCGGCTTGGCTGCCAGGTAGATCTCTACGAGATGCGCGCGGTGGTGGACGGAAAACCGCGCCTGACGCCTGCTCACCAAACTACCGAATTCGCCGAACTGGTCTGTTCGAATTCGCTCAAAAGTGAATCGCCCCACACAGCGCCCTGGCTCTTGAAACAAGAAATGCGGCGCGCGGGCTCAGCGCTGCTGCGCATTGCCGATGAGACCGCCGTCCCCGCCGGCCACGCTCTGGCTGTCGATCGCGTGGAGTTTTCAAGGCGGATTGGGGAGATTATCGCCGCGGAGCCGCGCATTCGCGTGTTTCGCGAAGAGGTCACAAGCCTGGCCGCTGATCTCCTCCAAAACGAGAACGGCACGAAGCACTGCACTGTGGTTGCCACCGGACCGTTGACGTCGGAAGCGCTGAGCGCCGAGATCGAGCGCATTGCCGGCGCGGGCCATCTCGCCTTTTACGACTCCATCTCGCCCATCGTCGATGCCGAATCCATCGACATGAGCCGCGTCTACTTTGCCGCGCGTTGGGATAAGGGGACGGCAGACTACATCAACTGCCCGATGGACCGCGCCGAGTACGACCGTTTCCTGGACGCGCTGCTCGCGGCCGAAGCCGCCGAAAGCAAAGACTGGGAGAAGCTCGATTGCTTCCCATCCCATGCGCCGGAAGCGGGCGCATGGGGGCCCCGGTATTTCGAGGGCTGCCTGCCCATTGAGGTGCTCGCCAAGCGCGGGCGCGACACGTTGCGCTTCGGACCGATGAAGCCCGTGGGCCTGCGCGATCCGCGCACCGGCAAGAACCCCTGGGCCGTGGTGCAACTACGCAAGGAGAACCTGCGCGCCGACAGCTACAACCTGGTGGGTTTTCAAAATCATTTGAAATTCGGCGAGCAGGCGCGTGTGCTGCGGCTGATTCCGGGCCTCGAAAACGCGCACTTTCTGCGCTACGGGCAGATTCACCGCAATACCTACATCTGCGCCCCGGCGCTTCTGGACGAAACACTGCGGCTCTCGCCAAAGCCCGGTCATCCTGAGCCAGTCCGCGAGAGCGGACGAGTCGAAGGACCTGCATTTTCTCCTTCCGGACAGACGCTCCTATTCGCCGGGCAGATCTGCGGCGTCGAGGGGTACACCGAATCCATCGCCACTGGCATGCTGGCGGGCATCTATGCAGCAGCATTCCTGCGCAGTGAGGAACCCGCTTCTGTTCCCCGCGCCACGGCTCTCGGCTCACTTGTGCACTACATCACCCACGCCGACCCAAAAAAATTTCAGCCCGCCAACATCACCTTCGACCTGCTGGAGCCGCTCGAAGAGGAAGTGCGAAAGAAGATCCGCGACAAGAAGGAACGGCATCGGTTGCAGTGCGAGCGCGCGCTGGCGGCGTTCGATGCTTGGTGGGCGGTGCAACGAATTCTTGCGCCCGAGCGGTGAAACGCTACTGGAGCTAGAGAGTCACCATAATCGCAGGTTCTTTGAGCGCACCATGGCCACTTTTCGCCGCAACGTCGTCGTTTCGATCCTGTTCACCGCATTCGGCGGGCCGGGGATCGCGCTGGTCTGGATTCCCTTGTGGATCACGCGCTTTCGCATTCCCGCCGCGGAGCCGTGGTGGCAGATGGCACTGGCGGGAGCGCTTTTTCTGGCCGGGATCTCGCCGGCATTCGAGTCCGTCAAGCGCTTTGTCGTCGTGGGCCGGGGGACGCTGGTGCCCACGGTACCCACAGAGCATCTGGTGGTGAGCGGCTTCTACCGCCATGTGCGCAACCCAATGTATGTTGGCGTTCTGGTAGCGCTCGCGGGCGAGACCATTCTCTTCCACAGCCGCTCAATGGCCGTCTTCATGGTCCTGATGGGTCTCGGCTTTCAACTCTTCGTCCGCCTCTACGAGGAACCCACGCTTACGCGGCGCTACGGCGAAGAGTATCTGCGCTTCAAGAGCCACGTGCCGCGCTGGCTGCCGCACCTCAGGCCATGGCGGGGCACTGAGGAATGACACGGGAACCTTCCGGGCCTGTGGTGACCGGGAGCACAAGGCAAGCGCGCGGCGCAAGAGTGTACCCTGAAGGCTGGGGCGTGGTTCGAGAGAGACCGGACGCGCGCCGAGGAAACCGGGAGCTTTCTTGAAGCGTTGGATGGCAATTCTGGCTGTTTCTGTGGCGCTAAGCTACGGCGTGCGCTGGGTCCCAGGCCAGGCAGGGCAGCCCACAACGGCGGAGAAACGCTCGGCGACAACCATCACCCTGCCGCCCTCGCCGAAGGCACTGCTGCCCGAGGTATTTGATGGGTGGGTGACGGCGGAGCCTTCAAAAGTGCTGGCCGATCCCGTGCAGGCCGACGCGGCCAATGCCGCGGCCCTGAAGGAATACGGATTCACCATGGGTCTCGCGGCCAGCTACAAGCGGGAGGGCGAGACGCTCACCATACGCGCCCTGCGCTTCGACGACACCAGCGGAGCCTACGGCGCCTACACCTATTACCGGCAGAATGGCTGGCCCAAGGAAGCTATCGGCACGGGAGCGGCCTCAAACCACAACCGCGTCCTGTTCTGGAAGGGAATCACAGTTGTGGACGCGACATTTTCGCGCATCGGCCCCATGTCGGCCGGAGAAATGCGCGAGATTGCCCGCCAGTTGCCGGCGTCGGCGGGAAACCGAGCCTTGGCGCCACCCATTCTGGCCAGCCTGCCCCAGGCATCGCTCGACGGCCAGACGACGCACTACGCGCTGGGACCTGCGGGGTATGTGGGAGCTGGCGGCGTTCTGCCGCCCTCTCTCGTGGGCTTCGACAAGGGCGCCGAAACCGTGACGGCCAACTATTCGCTGGTTTCTGGCCCGGCTACGCTCACCATCATCGACTACCCGACGCCGCAGATCGCCGAGGCGCAGGAGACCGCAATTCGCGCTTACCTGAAGGCCGGCAGCCAGGCCCAGCCAGCCTGGCCGCAGGCCCTGACCGACTCCGACCTGGCCTCGTTGGAGGTGCGCCGCAGCGGGCCGCTGGTGGTGGTTGTAAGCGGCGATGCCATTCCCGACGACAGCCACCGTTTGCTGGAGTCGGTACACTATGAGGCTGACCTTACGGCGATTCCCCAGCCGGTGGAGTCGGAGGTGGAAAAGACCGGCAAGCTGCTTTTGGGCATTGCGGCACTATGCCTCATCGGGGGAGGCGCCGCAATCATCCTTGGCGGATTCTTCGGCGGCGGCAGGGCTTTATACCGTATTGCGAGAGGCAAACCGGCCTCCTCTGTCTACGACGAGGAGTTCATCCATCTCGATCTCAAAGAAAAGTGGATCGAGCCAACAGAGGCAACTGAAGTGCCGCATCCGAAGGGTTAACGTCAGGGCTGGCCTGTGGATAACTGGCCGTAAACCCGAGAAAACAGGGCGAAATCCCTGCAAATAACGGTCAAAATTGGGCGAATTAAAGGCGAAGGTCGACCGCCCTTGCTGCTGCTGTGCACAATGTTAAATTATTGAAACAAAGAAACTTATTTTTACATATATTTTCCCTTGACACCGCTTTCCCCCGAACCTAGTATGCAGCCAGAAAGTTCTAATGGGTTTGCCTCCGTTGGAACTATTCTCCCTGAGGAGAGAGCTGCCTATTGCCGGGCGGCTCTTTCCGTTCTTAGAGGGGAATTCAACCCGAGTTTCACGCCTCCCCATCCACACTTGTGACCGAGTCGGTCCACTGCGCGTCACACTGCTCGCATCGCCACGTGTTTTCGGGGTCAACGCCTTCGAGCACCGGATCGCTCGCACCACACTTTGGACACACGGGCGGCTCGAACTCCGGCACTTCGGTCTTCAATTGATCGACGATCTCCTGCGGGATCGGATTCGCCGCAATTGCGCGCGCCCGATCGAGCTCGTCGGCGGCAACAAGCACGCGTGCGTATTGACGGCCAAACTCAATCGCCTGCTGGATCCAGCTGTCGACTCCGGCTTGCCGCAAGGCGGCGGAGAGTTCATGTGCTTGTTCGTTTGTATCGCAGTCGCACAGGGCCGTCTTCCATGTGTAGTCATGCGGGCCTTCGTCGTCTGCATCGCCGTCCGGCGTATCGGGAACGAGCTTAGGCGTGCGGCCAAAGTGCCCCAGCGGAACGGTGGGATTGTCGGGGCCCCGTTCAGGTTCGATCCGGATGGTGACTGGCGCGGCCGCCGTGTGCGTTAGCGGCGCCGTATTCCGGGCGCCCGTCTCGCCCAAGCCGCGGCTTTTCATCTCGGCGCGTAACACCTGCTGCGCGGTGTCTGTCAGATTGGCAAAATCGGCGTCCAGCTCATGCAACTCGCCGTCGCTCATCTCACGGTAATGCTCGGTGAGCCTGCGCCATTCCAGCATGGGGTCGGTTTGCATGAGCAGCAGTATAGCTCTCGACTCAGGCCAATGCTTAATGGGGCGGCCGCAAGCCAAGAATTGACGAGCATGGCGCGGATCGGGATCGTGCCCGAAACGGCAAGAGCCGCGAGCAGGCAGGTCCAGAAGCCTGCGCGCTTTAGGAGTCAGAATGGGTTGAAACCTAGTTGACCGTCAGACTGACCGTTGTGATCGTGAACGGATTCGGATGCGCCTTGGTCGCTCCTTGAATCTTGATCGTGTAAGTCACCGGCGCCGACGGTGACGTTCCACCCCCGACACCGCCGCTTCCGCCGCAAGCGGCGAGCCCCATCAGCAAAACCGACACAAACAGATAACCGAGCCAGATGCGGCTTTGACTGCGAACACGGCGCCTCACGCCCAGGAGGAGCAATCCAGCGAGAGGAATGAACGCCAGGTAGACGCGCGCATTCGATCGCTCGAAAGACGCACTGTTTGCCGGCACACTCACTGCCAGCGTAAATGGCACCGTGCTGGTGCTGCTGGGCGTGACGGTTGCGGGCGTGAATGCACAAGTCGCGCCCGCAGGCAATGAACTTTGCAGGCACGAAAGGGTAATGGCCTGACCGGCAGTGTCGGCGTCGGCGCTTAAGGCCAACGAATAATTGGCAGTTCCGCCCGCAGAGACGGATTGCGCGGGCGGCGGAGGAGCAGAAGGCGCTAGGACGATGGTGATGGAATCGGTTCCGATTGCCGTGGCGTCAGCCTGCGACACCGCTTCAATGACGACCGTTGCCGGCGAGGGCACGCTGGCCGGCGCGGTGTAATTACCTGAAGTGTCGATCGTGCCGAAGGTCGCATTGCCGCCAAGTTCTCCCTCGACGTACCACGTCACTGCGGAGTTCGTTGTGCCCGCGACCGTCGCCGTGAACGGCTGAGTAGTGCCCGTATAAACCTGGGTGGTAGCCGGGTTGGCGCTGACGGCGACAGTAACCGTTGTACTGGGGTTGGCGATGGTTGCCTGCGCGGTGGCCGAGACCGTGTTATCCGCCAGGGAGACAGCGGTAATTGTGACCGTGGCCGGAGAAGGAACGGCCGCTGGGGCCGTGAATAGCCCGGTGCTCGTGATTGTTCCCACCGTCGCGTTTCCACCCGCCGCCCCATTCACGTACCAGCTCACGCTGGTATCGGCGTTGCCGGTCACCGTTGCAGAGAATTGCTGAAGTGCGTTGACCACCACGGTCGCGGTGCTCGGTGCGACCGCGACGGTGATCGGTGGAGGCGCGAGTTGGCGAATGCGCGAGTTACCGGTATCCGCCACGAATATCTGGCCGGCGCCCGTGACATAGATTCCGGCTGGAAAGTTCAGCGCGGCGCTGGTTGCGATTCCATTGTCGCCGGAGAAGCCGGCATTGGGTGGAGTTCCGGCAATGGTTTCGATCAATCCGGTGGTGGCGACTACTTCGCGAATCGCAGCGTTGTCAGAGTCGGCGATCAAAATATCGTTCGCGGCATCGATAAATACGCCCGAAGGATGGTCCAATGCAGCGCTGGTGGCGAGGCCACCGTCGCCCGAGAAATTCCTCTGCCCCAGGGTCCCGGCCACCGTCTGAATGTTGCCTGTAGTGGCCATGACCTCGCGGATGACATCGTCAAAAGTGTCGGCAATAAAGATGTCGCCGGCGGCGTCAAGATAGACGCTCCCGGGAAAGTTGAGATACGCGCTGGTTGCCGGTCCGCTGTCACCGCACATGGTGGTTTTCGTGTCGTCATCACACGTCTCTCCGGGAGTTCCGGCGACGGTTTGAATTTTGCCCGTGCCGGCGACCACTTCGCGAATGGCTGAATTTCCGCTGTCGGCAATAAAGATGTCGCCGGCGCCGTCGACGAAAACTGCGCTCGGGCTGCTCAGTTCGGCTGTGGTTGCGGCAATCCCATCGCCGTTATAACCGGCAATGCCGGGAGTTCCGGCCACGGTTTGAATCAGGCCGGTTAAAGCCACGACTTCGCGAATCGCTGAATTGGCCGTGTCGGCAATGAAGATGTCGCCCGCCGCGTCGACGAAGACACCGGATGGGTAGTTGAGTTCAGTTGCGGTTGGACTCACTCCGTCAAGGGAGTATCCCGGAACTCCGTTGCCTGCCACGGTTTGAATATCGCCGGTCGAAAAAACGACCTCGCGAACCACGGAATTGCTGGTGTCGGCGATGAAAAGATCGCCGGCGGCGTCGACAAAAACGGCGCCTGGATCATTCAATTCCGCGTTGGTTGGCAAACCGCCATCGCCGGACCAGGCTTGAAAGCCGTTTCCTGCAAATGCCTGAATGTCGCTGGTCGAGGCCGCCACTTCTCGAACTGTTTCGTCTTCGGTGTCGGCTATGAAAATGTCCCCGGCACTGTCTTCGTACACACCTGTCGGATAGTTCAGCAGGGCGCTCGTCGCCGGGCCGCCTTCCCCACAAGAGATGCCGACCGGGTAGACCTGGCAGGCGCTGCCCAGCGTGCCGGCCACAGTTGAGATCGTGCCGGCGGCGGAAACTTCACGAACGGCAAGATTCCCGTAATCCGCGACCAAAACATTCTCAGCGCTGTCGACGAAAACGCCGAAGGGCAGGCAGAGAGACCCGCTTGCCGCCGGACCGCCGTCGCCGGTTGTTTTGTTGCATGCGGAGCCGTCGTAAGAATCGTACTGGGTCCCGGCAATGGTCTGGATGAAACCGGCTGGAATTGTAGTGCCTGCGACGGTCACCGACTGCGTCCCCGGGTTCACGACGCGGATCACGGAGTTGAATGTATCGGCAATGACGATGTTGCCTGCGGCGTCCAGCGCCACGCCTCCAGGCAAGTCGAGTTCCGCTTTGGTGGCTGTTACGCCATCGACAAAGCCGGGTGTCCCCAGGGTCCCGGCGACGGTTTGCATGTTGCCGGTGCCCTCGACGACTTCACGAACTGCGGAATTGCCGAAGTCGGCGATAAAAAGATCGCCCGCCGCATCGACGACGACTCCATAGGGCAGGCACAGATGTGCGCTGAGAGCAGGTCCGCCGTCGCCGCCGGATTGGCAAGCGTTGCCATCGCCCGAATCGTATTCGACGCCGGCGACGGTTTGGATATTGCCGGTGCCGGCTGAGACTTCACGAACCACGGAGTTTCCCGTGTCGGCGATGAAGATGTTTCCTGAGCTGTCGACAAAAACGCCTTGCGGCCCGTAGTCGCCCAGCGTTGCGCCGGTTGCCGCGCCACCATCGCCGGAATACCCCGCCGTGCCATTGCCGGCCACAACGGTTACCATGCCGGCAGTCGAAATCTTAAGAACCTGATGGGCAAACGACTCGGCGACGTAGGCATTCCCGGCAGCATCGAATGCGATGCTCTCGGGATATCCTATGCTGGCTTCGAGAGCATTCAGATTATTCGGACCGCCGCCGGCCACTGTGCTGATCGAATACTGGGCCCGCAAATTTCCCGTCGCGCTCAGAACGGCCAGTGCGGCAATGAAGATTCGAACGAACAAACGAAGAGGACGCATAGTCAGTTGGCCTTTCCGTCAGAGATTCGGTCGAGTTGAACGAGTTCCGTCGTTTTGCGGCCCTCAGGATCCTCGACCGTGACCAGCAACCGCAGTGGGGTTCCACGAGTCAACAACTTCAAGTCAGAAGCTGGTATGAGGAATTCGCTTGTGGTGGTCACAGATGAGACGGCGCGCAGCGTAATGACGCTGGCCGTCATGGCCTCGGGCGTTGGATGCGCGGAGCCCCAAAGCGCAATCCGCTGAATCTCGAGATCCTTCAGACCATGGTTCACAAGGCTCACTTGGAGCTGCACTCGAGTGTCCGGGCCATGACCGGCCGTGCCCATGATCCGGTATGTGCCGGAGAGATGAGAGACCGAGACCGCCTGAGCGAATCCGGTGATCAGGAGGAAGAGACCGGCGACGGCGAACCGGCTGAGTAGATGGCGCCGTTTCCTGTTCATAAACATATGCATCCTTGAGCTGGACAATTCAATCCTCTTGGCGGGGAAGTTTGGCCTTCAGAAGTGGAGTTCCGCCCATAGTTTAAGGTCACCGAAGTGGCGGCGCAAAGATGTGATTCATATCACCCCAAAGGCTCGACTCAGCAAAAAAAAGAGGGGTAGTAAAACTGCATCCATCCCCGACGACTATTCAGGGTTTGCATGGCCTTTGGCCCCCGAGGCGTGGTTTTTCAGACTGACCCACTACCCTGAGTCCCTCAGCTTTGCCCCTTATCGAGCGCAACGATACAATTGATAATGCAGGGCCGACGTAGCTCAGTTGGTAGAGCAGCTGATTCGTAATCAGCAGGTCGTCAGTTCAAGTCTGACCGTCGGCTCCAGATTCCGATGGAAAACAAAGCGCTTAACAAACCCGTCCCCGCTTCCCTGCATCTCTTGATTACTGCTGCCTGATTGGCGAACCTGGGCGTTCGTTGCGCGGCCCGCTCGATTCTTGTTTCGACCAATTCCTGATTGTGATGCTTGCCGTTGAGGATCGAATGGCCATGAAGCTGCGCGATGGCCGCCAGCGCGTCGTAATTGAGGATGTGTCCCCGCAGATAGACTGGGGAAGTCATCCGGTCCGGCGCGTTTGCGGCGAGGAAGTCGTGGTGACTGCGGCGATTTTTGCGGACGGTCAGGATCATTTGGCTGCGCGCGTGCTTTACCGGCACGAGAGCGAGTCAGTTTGGCGCTTTGCTCCCATGCGGGCGCTTGGGAACGACGTTTGGCAAGCGGCTTTCACCGTCGACAGACTTGGCTCGTGGAGATACACGCTGCTGGGGTGGATCGACCACTTCCGAACCTGGGCCGGCGACTTTGCCAGGCGGCTTGCCGCGCAGGCCGATCCCGAGCTTGCCGATGCCATCCCAGCGGCAACGTTCGATCCAAACGCAGATCTCAACGTGGGGTCGAATCCCCAGGCGCAGGATATTGCGCTCGCGCTTTCATCCGGCGCCATTCTGGTGCGCGAAGCGGCCGCGCGAGCGCAAGGCGAAGATTCCGCCCGGTTGCGCGAGTTTGCGGGGAATCTGGAGCGGCTGGCCGGCGAGAAGCGCGCGTTTTACGAGAATCCTTGCGATGAGGAACTTGATCGCCTGATGGCGCGCTATCCTGACTTGACGCACGCCACGCAATTTGAGGCCGAACTGCCGGTTTGGGTCGATCGCGTCCGGGCGCGGTTTTCTGCGTGGTATGAGCTGTTCCCCCGCTCGGCCTCGCCCATTCCCGGCAAGCACGGAACGTTCAAGGACGTGGAGCGCCAGTTGCCCGAAATCGCCGCCATGGGTTTCGACATTGTTTACCTCCCGCCCATTCATCCCATCGGCCGGGCATTCCGTAAAGGGCCGAACAATTCGACGGTTGCCGCGCCGGACGCGCCCGGCAGTCCATGGGCCATCGGCGACCGTGCCGCAGTGCCTTGCGCGCCATCACGCGCAGGGGCTGCCGGCGATTGCGGTGGGCATAAGTCGATTCATCCCGAGCTTGGCGCCTTTGCTGACTTTGAGCGGCTGGTGCAGTCGGCCAAGGCGCGAGGGATGGAGATCGCCCTGGACATTGCATTCCAGTGCTCGCCCGACCATCCGTGGGTCAAAGAGCATCCGGAATGGTTTACGATCCGGCCTGATGGATCGATTCAATATGCAGAGAATCCGCCCAAGAAGTATCAGGACATTTATCCGCTGAACTTTGAATCACCAGACTGGCGCGGCCTTTGGAATGAACTATATTCTGTTTTTGAATTCTGGATCGAGCGCGGCGTGCTTGTTTTCCGCGTGGATAACCCGCACACCAAGGCGCTTTCATTCTGGGAGTGGTGCCTGAGCAAACTGTGCGCCAAATACCCTGACGCGATCTTTCTGGGCGAGGCATTCACGCGCCCTCATCTGATGTACGGCTTGGCCAAGCGTGGATTCACGCAGTCGTACACTTACTTTACCTGGCGTAACAGTAAATCGGAGCTCGAAAGCTATTTGGAAGAGATTACGCGGCCGCCGGTCAGCGACTTTTTCCGGCCGAATTTCTGGCCGAATACGCCGGACATTCTGCACAAATCGCTGCAGGAGGGCGGACGTCCGGCGTTTATGCACCGCCTCATCCTGGCCGCGACTCTGGCGGCGAACTACGGCATCTACGGCCCCGCGTATGAGCTTCAAGAAAACGCTCCGGCTCGGCCGCCGGCCGGCAAGAGCGAGTCAGAAGAGTATCTCGACAGCGAAAAGTACCAGATCCGGCAGCGCGACAGGAATGCGCCGGACTCGCTGGTTCCTCTCATCGCCACGCTCAACCGAATCCGCCGCGAGAACCCGGCGTTGCAGTCGAACGCTTCACTGCATTTCCATACCATCGATAACCCCAATCTGATTTGCTACTCGAAATCGACGCCCGCCTTCGAGAACACGATCCTGGTTGCGGTCAATATCGACTCCTTCAACGTGCAAACCGGCTGGACGAATCTCGACCTTGAAAAGATCGGAGTTTCAGCCGGTGGCAGCTTTCTGGTTGAAGACCTGCTCGGCGGCGCGCAATACACCTGGCGGGATCGCAACTATGTCGCGCTGCGGCCGGGAATTCAACCGGCACACATCTTTCGGATTAGCCGCATGCAATAGCGCAGCAAACATTTACCATCCTCTCACCGGCAAAAAGGCGAAAGGGCGGGCCACCGAAGTTTATGCATACACAAGCCGCCAGAAGGACTAGAGCGTGAAGAAGATCGCCAGCGCCACCGATCCCCTGTGGTACAAAGACGCCGTCATCTACGAACTGCACGTGCGCGCCTTCGCCGACTCGAACAACGACGGAATCGGCGATTTTCCGGGCCTGCTGTCGCACCTCGATTATCTTGAGGACCTGGGCGTCACCTGCATCTGGCTGTTGCCGTTCTTCCCCTCCCCGCTGCGCGACGACGGCTACGATATCTCGAATTACACCGACGTAAATCCGTCCTATGGGACGCTGAGCGATTTCAGGGCCGTGCTCGATGCGGCGCATCAGCGTGGAATGCAGGTGACGATCGAACTGGTGGTCAACCATACCAGCGATCAGCATCCCTGGTTCAAGGCCGCGCGCCTTGCTCCCGCTGGATCACCGCAGCGCAACATGTACGTTTGGTCCGACACCGATCAGAAGTACAAAGATGCACGCATCATCTTTACCGACACCGAAAAATCGAACTGGACCTGGGACGAGACGGCAAAGGCCTACTACTGGCATCGCTTTTTTTCGCACCAGCCCGATCTGAATTACGGCAACCCGCTGGTGCTGGAAGAGGTGTTGAAGGCCATGCGCTTCTGGCTGGACATGGGAGTCGATGGGCTGCGCATGGACGCCATTCCATATCTTTGCGAGCGCGATGGAACCTCGTGCGAAAACCTGCCCGAGACACACACAGTGGTTCGCGCGCTGCGCGCCGCCATCGATGCGGGCTATGCCAACCGGCTTATTCTCGCCGAAGCCAACCAATGGCCGGCCGACGTGCGTCCCTATTTCGGAGATGGCGATGAGTGCCACATGGCCTTCCATTTTCCCCTCATGCCGCGCATCTTCATGGCGCTGCGCCAGGAAGACCGGCTGCCCATCACCGACATCATGGCGCAAACGCCAGCCATTCCCGACACCTGCCAGTGGGCGCTGTTTCTGCGCAACCATGACGAACTGACGCTGGAGATGGTCACCGACGACGAGCGCGATTATATGTACTTCGCGTATTCGACCGATCCGCGCATGCGCGTCAACGTGGGAATCCGGCGGCGGCTTGCGCCCTTGATGGACTACAACCGCCGCCGCATCGAGCTGCTGAATTCGCTGCTGCTAAGTTTCCCCGGCACGCCGATTTTGTATTACGGCGACGAGATCGGTATGGGCGACAACATCTATCTCGGCGACCGCAACGGCGTGCGCACGCCGATGCAATGGAGTTCCGATCGCAACGCCGGATTTTCCCGGTGCGATCCCGCGCGGCTTTACCTGCCGGTGGTGATGGATCCCATCTGCGGCTACCAGGCCGTGAATGTCGAAGCGCAGCAGAGCGATCCCTCGAGCCTGCTGAACTGGACGCGCAACATGATCGCCTTGCGAAAACTGTTTCAAGTATTCGGGCGAGGATCGCTTACTTTTCTGAATCCGGCGAACCGCAAGGTGCTGGCATATCTGCGCGATCTCGATCGCGATGGGTTCCACGAGACGGTGTTGTGCGTAGCCAATTTGAGCCGCTTTGCGCAGCCGGTGACACTCGATTTGGCCGATTATGACGGCTACCAGCCTGTGGAGATGCTGGGCTACGTGCCTTTCCCGGCCATCGGCAGAGACCCGTATGCGATCACGCTGGCGCCGTACTCCTTCCTCTGGCTGGAATTGCAGGCCGCGGGCGAGGCAAGCGAGTTGCCGCCCGAGCCGGCCATTGACGCTGCGGCCGAAACCGGGACGCAGGCCGCATTGCCGGCTCCGGCTACGAGCTGGGCGGAGTTTCTTACGGCCGCAGGTGCCGGCATCCTCGAGCCGGCGCTGCACGACTGGCTGCCGCGCCAGCGCTGGTTTGGAGCCAAAACACGCAGTATTGAATCGGTACATGCGAGCGCCTGGGTTGAATTTGCGCACGATGGAGCGGCCGGGCTTGCAGGTTTTGCGCCCGGCGAGACGCAAGCAGGCGCACTTTCGCCGGCTCTGTTTTTCTTCAATGTCACCTACTTCAACGGCCCTCCGGATGGGTATCAAATCCCTCTTGCCATCGGCGCCGGCGGCGATCTCGACCGAGTGATGGCGGAGCATCCTGAATGCATCATTGCGAAAATCACAACAACAGCAGGGACCGCAGCAGTCTACGATGCCACAGTACGCGAAGACTTTCATCAGGAACTGCTGCGGCTGATTGCGCGCAACGCAACGCTGCCTGTGTCGGAGACCGGCGCGGTGGCGGCTGGCGCATTGGCCGCGGAATCCGCCGTTGTAACGCCGGCTGCTGTGCGTGAAGATGAAGCTGCTCAAGTTCAGACCCAGGCAGGCGCCGGCATTCCCGCGCCCGCACCGCTCAGCGCGCAGCCCGGAGAAGCGGCCGCGCCTCCGCGTACCGAAGCGCCCGCCACGCAATCAGCCGGCGGGCAACGATTCGAGCCACGCGAGTCTCCTTCAGCCGGTGATGTGCTTCCGGAGGGCGGCCGGCTCGATGCCCGGGCTTCTGGCGCCTTTCCGCCCGAATTGGCAACGCAGAGGCTAGCTTCGCGTGTGAGCTCTGCGGAGCAGTCAAATACCTCCATCCGATTTGATGACAGGCTTTTTCTCAAGCTGTTCCGGCGTTTGCAGGGCGAAGAGAATCCCGATGTGGAGATGGGCCGATTTCTGACCGAGACCGCCAACTTCCCGAGGATTCCGCAGTTCTTCGGCGAGATCGCCATCAGCTCGCCAGGCTCGCCGAAGACTACAGTGGCGATGCTCCAGGGGCTGGTTCTGAACCAGGGCGACGGCTGGCAATGGTTCCTTGACGAGCTTTCGCTTTGGCTGGCGGCGGTTGCCGATCGGCCGGCACCCGCAATAGCGCAACCTCCGAACCTCCAGAGCGGCGGTGAGGCGACGCATGAGAATTTGGCAGGGGCACAGTCCACGCTTCAGGCCGCGGCGCTGCTGGGACGCCGCACGGCAGAGATGCATCTTGCCCTTTCGAGTTCAGTCGATCTGCCCGCGTTTGCTCCGGAGCCGATGACGGCAGGGGATCTTGGAAGCGATGCCGAACGCATTGAAGCCCAGGTCAAATCGACGCTGGAGGCGCTGAAGCTGAAGCTGGCTGCGCTCGATGACGCTACCACCGACCGAGCGGCCCTGTTGCTTTCACGCCGGCCGGAGTTGATCCTGCGCGCGCGGTCGATTGCGGCGCTCGCACCATCCGGGCAACGCATTCGCATCCATGGCGACTATCACCTGGGCCAGACTCTGCGCACAGCAGATGCAAAATCGCCGGACGGCGGCGATTTTGTTCTGATTGACTTTGAAGGCGAGCCGGCCCGCCCGATCCAAGAGCGGCGCAGGAAGCAATCGCCGCTCAAGGACGTAGCCGGCATGTTGCGCTCCTTTTCCTATGTTCGGTTTTGGGCGTTGGATCATTTCTCCGCGGCCGGCGGAAGCGAAATGCGTCAGCCCGATTCCGATGCTTTATCAGCCTGGGCGCATTGGTGGCAAAACGCCGCGTCGACTGAGTTTCTGCGGGCCTATCGCGATGCCGCGGCGGAGAACCTGGCATTGCTGCCCGAAGCGGAAACGGCTCAGGCGCTGCTCCAGGCCTATCTGCTTGAAAAAGCGCTGTACGAGGTGCTTTACGAGCTCAATTCCCGCCCCGCGTGGCTTCACATCCCCATGAACGGTATCCTAGCTCTGTAGGATCTTTAGGCAACATCAGAGGTTTGGCCTCGAGCTTATTTTTCGGCACTCCCCACTCGACCGATGGCGACAGCAAATCCTATTCCCGACGACACCTCGACCGCCGAACATGCGGCGGCCGACCTGCTTGTACTGGCCACGGCTATGCAGCCAGAGACGTTCGAAGGCCTGATGACGCATCTCAGCGAAGCCTTTTCCGCTGAAAGCGTGATCGTGGCCACGCAGGACGAACTCGCTGCCCTCGCAAGAGGTCCGCTGCGGGTGGTGCCAATCTCGCGCTCGAGCGCGGCATGGACCTTCAGGCCCGCCGATTTCATCAATGCATTCGAGGCCGGGCACGAGCATGAAGCCAAAGCCGTGCTGATGCTCGGCCCCGGCGCCGATTCGCTGAGCGCGCAGGCACTGCGCAATCTGGCGAGTGCGGTATTGCACGCATCCGTCGACCTGGCCATGCCGCACTACAGCATTCCTCCCAACACGGGGTTCATCAATTCGGCAATTCTCTATCCGCTCACCAGGACGCTTTTTGCCGCGCGGGCGCGTTTTCCGCTGGCGCTCGATATGTGCCTCTCGATTCGTATGGCGGAGCGAATGGCCACGGCCGCGCAGCGCTTCAGCGACCCCGCGCAGAACGAGGCGCTGTTGTGGCCGGTCAATGAAGCCATCGCTGGCGGCTGCTCGGTGGACGAGATCGATGCCGGCCAGCGTGCCATCCCGCAGCCCGCCGGTGTCGATATCAGTTCGATTCTCGCTCTCGTCACCGGTTCGCTGTTTGGCGATATCGAAGCCAAGGCGGTGGTCTGGCAGCGGCCGCGCCGCCCTCCCATGACGCACCAGGCAGTTCCCGACGCGTCGCCCGCCGGCAGCGCCGACGACGTCGCCAGCATGGTCGAAGCCTTTCGTCTGGCCTACGCCAATCTGCAGGAGATCTGGTCGCTGGTTCTGCCGCCTCACTCCCTGCTCTTGCTAAAGCGATTCTCTGTCGTGGAGCCCTCGGTCTTTCGCATGCCCGAAAACCTGTGGGCGCGCATTGTGTACGATTTCTTGATTGCCTACCGGCTGCGGACCATCAATCGTGGACATTTGATGGGCGCGCTCATCCCGCTTTATCTAGCCTGGGTTGCAGGCCACATCAACGTTACCGCATCCGGAACCACCCCGGAGCGGCACGTTGAAGCCGTGGCCGCGGCGTTCGAGGCGGATAAACCCTACCTGGTCGCGCGCTGGCGCTGGCCCGACCGGTTTAGCTCGTGATTGCCGGCCGCGCCCCAGCCACGCGCTGGCGGCCGAGCGGCGAGAGGAGAGTGTGCGATGCAAAACCTGGCTGCAAGCCTGCTTCAGACAATTCAAAACCCGCCGGTGCCTCCGGTGTATAGCGAAAGTTCCATGTGGCAGCATATGTCGGACGCGCTGCATCAGTCGTTTTACCGTGTGCTGACGCTGCTGATCGCGGTGCTTCCGGGAATTCTGGCGTTCTTTTTTGCGCTGTTGGTGTTCACTTTGAGCGGCGTGGTCATCTCCTGGATTGTGCGGCGCTGCCTCACTTGGCTCAAGTTCGACCGGCGCGTGGCAAGCAAAGGCGGCAGCGATTGGACTCCGTCCAGCTCGCCCACCGAAATTATTGTGCGCGTCTCATTCTGGGCGTGCGTTCTGCTCGGGCTCATCATCGGCGTCTCAGCCTTCGACACTTCTTACGCCACCGGCACAACTCTTCCGATTGTGCTCCTGCCCTACCTCACGCATGCAGTGGGCGCGGGGCTGCTCCTGATCGCCGGTATTTTGATCGCGCGCTTCCTGGCGCGGTCGGTCTTGATCAGCGCCGTCAATGCGCAATTGCAGTATGCGCGCATTCTCTCGCTGGGCGTCAAGTGGCTGGTGCTCGTGCTCACCGCGGCCATGGTGCTCGATCACCTCGAGGTGGGTGGAAACATTGTCGGGTTGGCCTTTGGCATCCTCTTTGGAGGCATCGTCCTGACCCTCGCGCTGGCGGTTGGCCTTGGCTCCCGCGATCTGGTCAGCCGCTCGCTCGAAAGCCACGTGGAACATACCGGCGATCCTGCGAACGTTTCCGACATTGGCTCGACATCGAGAAAGACGATCCGCCATTTCTAAGGCCGATCCGCCATTTCTGCTGGATTGCCATCCGCAAGCACGGCCACAGCGCATGGCGGCAATACGATCCTACCTTCTTGCGCGGGTGCGGTTTTGCGCGACCGAAGCAGCACGCTGGCTCCGCGCGGGACCCGGAACGCATGCTCCAGCTCACCCAGATTCACGATCACGCTGATTATCCCGCGCTCCATGCGCAGCCACCTTTCCTGTTCGTCAAAGGTCACGTGCGCGTTGCCCGGCTTTCCATCGTTCAGGCACGGAGTGCTTCGCCGCAAGCCAATCAAGGCGCGATACCAGGCCAGCATCTCCACGTGCCCCGCCCCCGTCGTTTCTTCCCATTTGAGCTTCGACGCTTCGAATGCCGCGGGATTTTCCGCGTCGGGAATCAGAGCCGGGTCCCAGCCGAATGCCGCGAACTCCCGCTTGCGCCCTTCGGAAACCGCGCGAGCCAGCTCGGGATCGTCATGATTTGCGAAATACTGGAACGGAGTCGAGGCCGCCCATTCTTCGCCCTGAAACAGCAGGGGCACGAATGGGCCGGTCAGCACCAGCGCCGCGGCGATCCTGGCGCGATCGAGACCGGTCTTCTCGAGGCCTGCGATGTGGCTGACCCGGTCGCCGATCGCCCGATTCCCCACCTGATCGTGATTCTGGATGTAGCCGAGAAATCGATGTTGCGATAACCCTGCGGGCGCCTTGCCGTGAATGCGCTTTCGGTAGGGAGAATAGATGCCGTCATAGACGAAGACTTTCTCAATCGCCTTGGCCAACTGCTCCAGCGAGCCGAAGTCCGCGTAATAACCTTGCCGCTCTGTGGGAATGAGCGCGGTAAACAGCGCATGATGAAAATCGTCGCTCCATTGCGCATCCATGCCCAAGCCTCCGGCCCCGCGCGGCGTCACCACGCGCGGATCGTTCAAATCGCTCTCAGCGATCAGCACCAGCCGGCGCTCGATCGACTTCGCCAGCGCTTCCACTTCGGCCGCAAGCTGCTCCAGAAAATGAATCGCCGAGCGATCCACAAAGGCATGTACGGCGTCGATGCGCAACCCGTCGATGTGAAAATCGCCGAGCCACATCAACGCGTTATCGCAGAAGAAGCGCCGCACCTCGTCTGACTCTGCGTCTTCAAGGTTGACTGCTCCGCCCCAGGGCGTGCGGTGCGAATCCACAACATACGGCCCGAATTTTCCGGTGTAATTCCCGCTCGGCCCGAAGTGGTTGTAGACCACATCGAGCAGCACGGCCAGGCCCTTGCCGTGCGCCGCGTTCACGAAGCGCTTCAAACCGTCAGGTCCTCCGTACGGCTCGTGGACCGCGTAGAGCGCTACGCCGTCATAGCCCCACCCATGGCGGCCCTCGAACGCAGCTACCGGCATCAGCTCGATGTGCGTTACTCCAAGCTCGGCCAGGTAATCGAGCTTGTCTGCAGCCGCATCGAGCGTACCCTCCGACGTGAAGGTGCCAATATGCAACTCGTAAACGATCCCGCTCGCAAGCGGAGGCGACTGAAATCCCGCATCCGTCCAGGCAAATGCCGTTTGATCGTAGACACGCGACAGTCCATGCACGCCATTCGGCTGCCACTCCGAACGCGGATCGGGATAGCAACGTGCATCGCCGTCGATGAGAAATCCATATTCGGCGCCGGCGCACGCGTCATCCACCTCCAGCCGCCACCAATTGCGATCGTCCGGCCCCTCCATGGCCTGAACCGTTCCGCCGGCCTTGACCGACACGCGCTTTTGAAATGGTGCCCAAACCTCAAACCGATGCATCGCCGACCCCCGCATCGCGCACCAGCAGCGCCACCGGAAACCGCTGCAGAAGATTTTGCAGACGGTTTTTTCCGCCACTCACATCTTCGCCTGAAAGGATATTGGTCCAGGGCCCGGCCGGAAGCTCGACGGTTGTGGAACCAAATCCACCGCCGAGCCGGACGTTCCAGCGGGGAGCCAGCACGGCAACCTGCCTGCCGCGGCAGAATGCGATCAGATGCGCCTGCTTCGATCCCTCCGCCTCGAGCGGAGTATAGGCTGCGCTCTCGCCGAACCACTCGGGATGGTCGCGGCGAAGGTGCAGCGCCTTGTAGATGACCCAGAGCTTCGGCATGCCGCTGTCCATCGATTTCATGATTTCATCGACGCTCACGCCGGCACCGAGCTCGGCCAGCATCGCCTCCCTGATCGCATAATCGATCGGCCCGCGGTTGTCAGGATCGACGAGCCGCAGATCCCAGATTTCGCCGCCTTGGTACATGTCAGGAACTCCGGGCGCAGTGCACTTGATCAGACTTTGCGCCAGGCTATTGATGCGGCCTGGAAGAAGAACCTGCGCAACCATGCTCTCGAGCTCCGAAACGAACTCTGGTGAATCGAGGATGCGCTTGATAAACATTTTCAACGCATCCTCGAATTCCTTGTTTTGCTGGGTCCAACTGGTCTGTTGCTTGGCTTCGCGCACGGCTTTTTCCATGTACGCAGTGACTCGGCCGATATCGATGGGCCACGCGCCGACCAGCGTTTGATACAGAAAATATTCCGTATTGCGATCGGGAAATTCACCGGTCTTGAATTCCCGATTCCGCCGCGACCAGTGTTGCACCGCTTTGCGCCAGTGGCCCGGTATCTCCGTCAGCACCGCCAGCCGCGCGCGCACGTCGTCCGATCGTTTGGTATCGTGCGTTGACAGCGTATTCATGGTCTTCGGATGCTCGGCCTGGATTTTCGCGCACCAGGCATGAAACTCATCGAGGCTCACGCCATCGCGTTCGGGAGAGCCGCCCACTTCATTCAATCCGATCATCCGGTTGAAGCAATAGAACGCCGTGTCTTCCACGCCTTTCGCCATCACCGGGGAAGTAAACTGCTGAAAGCGCAACAGGCACTCGGTCTCGACTTCGCCCCGGCTGCCGAGCGTGAGCACATCGCCGATGAAGTCGAAAAGATCCGCGGCGACGTCGGTTCTGTGCGTCTTGGCAATCTCAACTGCGCTTCTGATTTCCCTCTTGTCCTCTTCCGTGATTTCATTGCGCCCGGGCTCCACGTAGGTGCGGTAAACGGAAAAACTCGCGGCCACTTCGCGGATGGCGCGCCGGATTTCGGCGCGCGTGTAGTCGCGGCGGTCGCGATTGTTTTCGCAAATTTCTACAAACAAATGGGCCAGCCGGTTCACATCGCTGCCTAAGGCCTCGTGCACCACGTTCACCTTCTTGGCGTGCGCCAGCGATTCAAAATCCTGCCGCTCGCCGGTGAAGTTCGTGTAGATTTCGGTGAGCTCGTTCAGGCCTTCGCCATATACCAGGAGGCCGTTGCACATATTTAGGAAGTCGTACCCGGTTGTGCCGGCAATTGGCCAGCTTGAGCGCAGCGATTCGCCGGGCTGCAATATCTTCTCGGCCAGAATCCAGGCAGCGGGAGAGCCCGATCGCAGCCGCTCAAAATATTGCCCGGGTTCGCGCAGCCCGTCGGGATGATCCACGCGCACTCCGTCCAGGACGCCATTGCGCAGCCACTCCATCACGCGGGAATGGATAGCAGTGAAGACGCGCGGCCGGTCGACGCGGATGCCGATCAAGGAGTTGATGTCGAAGAAGCGCCTATAGCCCAGCTCCTGATCGGCGGTTCGCCAGTAGGCCAGCCGGTAGTTTTGCAGATTCAGCAGGTTATCCAGTGCGTCGATGTTGTTGTTCAACTCGCGCACCGCGCGGTCGATGGCCGCCAATGCCGCGGGCTCCTCCCGGCAAAAGCGATGCATCAGGTCGTAGAGGATGGTTTTATCGCGATTGCGCGCGGCCAGCACTTCTTCATCGGTCGATTCCGGCGCAGGCAGCCGCGCCAGGCTGTCGGCAAGAAAGCCGAGAGTCGGCGCGTTGACGTATCTTGCCGCCATCGACAAGGGAATCGCGAGGGATCGCGGCGCTAAAGGAAAGAGATGATCGCCGTAGCGCACCCGGAACGATTCTCCGTCGTACTGAATCGCGATCTCGTAGGCGCTCAGCACACGTCCGTACTGGTCGCCCAGCACCGGAATGAGCACTTTGTTCTTGAGCTTCACCTCGGCTGAATTCCAGTCGATATCGAACCACTCTGCAAACCGGCTCGATGGGCCATTCTCCAACACATCCCACCAGTACTTGTTTTCCGGCCCGATGGCCATATGGTTGGGAACGATGTCGAGCACCTGGCCCATGTCGAGCGCTTCAAGCGCGCCGCAAAAGCGCGTATGCCCCTCTTCACCGCCAATCTCCACATTGACCTTTTGGTGATCGACCACGTCGTACCCGTGCAGGCTGCCCTTGGCCGCTTGCAAATAAGGCGAGCAGTACACGTGCGAGATACCCAGATCCTTCAGGTAGCCAGCCACCCGGGAGGCGTCATCGAAGGTGAAGCCGGCGTGTAATTGTAGCCGGTAAGAGGACGAGGGGATTCGCGGCATATTGGAGACAAGAAAATTGGCAA
Source organism: uncultured Acidobacteriaceae bacterium (assembly GCA_963848805.1). GTDB lineage: Bacteria > Acidobacteriota > Terriglobia > Terriglobales > Acidobacteriaceae > Telmatobacter. The sequence goes on from CAWKFD010000015.1 coordinate 86,273, forward strand.
TCGGATGCAAACCCGGATGAATTGCGGTTTATTGCAACAAACCGCGCAAGGCTTCGCGCTTACGGACCGGCTCATGTAGTTAGATGGCCGGCAAAGCGCTTTGAGATGCTCCGAAACTGCTTCGCATAGTCTGAAGGCGGGGTTAGAGTTAGGCAATGGTATAAGGCCTTGTTAAAGGCGCGACCGAAGGCTGCGCCTGCGGCGCGCCAGGCAGGACATTACTTAATGGGCAGTGTTCTCCGTCAAGGATAAAAGGCCAGTCGCCTTTGCCGCCTGCTGTGGCTTTGCTCCCCATTTATCACCTACCGAACGGCAAGGATTTCGGATTTCGCGGCTTTTGACACACTGCTGCAAGCTGGATGAGGACGAATGGAAAACGCAATTCACACTGTAGCGCTCATCCTGGGCCGCAGGGATTCTAGGCCACAAGGATTTGAGAATGGCGGCAAAGTATCAGCATCTGTCCCCGGCGTTCCTCGCCGATGCAGCCAAACTGCTCGATTCTTCTTTCGCTGAAGCCGGAAGGAAAACCGCCGTCAAGGCAGTGAAGGGCGGTTCTATCGTGACCAAAGCGGAACCGAGCAACCGGCCACATCGCATGAAATTCAATAAATAATTGATTTTATTGGCGTCCCCGACGAGATTTGAACTCGTGTTATCGCCGTGAAAGATGCCCCACAAACCGTGGTATGAACGCATTACAACGAAGCGAAGTGCATCGGAACACATCGCAATGAATCCGAAATTCACGGTAACTGGTCCCCGAGTGGTACTTGAAACGAAAATGACCCTCTTCGGATTCCCAAAACGCACGTAGAAGTTGCTGTCGTCTTCTCTCATCCAATGGGCAAGACGGTCGATGCTCCTCGAATGGTTAGCAGAAAACCGGCGAGCAGTATTCCTCTAATCTGATTTATTATCAATATCATCTGACACTTCGTTTTCTGTAGCTAATCCCCCCAGACCGCCCAATTGGTCCTCGACTGGTACCCGGAAAATGTCCGGCTTTCGCTGATTAGGTGCTCTCCTCAGCTTCGATACCGAATTCTCAGTGTCCTAAACCGAAAGTAAGAATCCAGATTCGATGATCCAATGGATGAAGTTGCTGCGCTCGTAGGAGGTCGAACTCGTCTCTTTATATGTTTTTCTTGGTTACCCCTTCATCGAGACGCGTCGGCTTTGGCCGTCCAGCCGATCGTTGTCTCGATACTCCATTCGAAATCCGGATCTGGAGTGTGGCCGATTGATCCTTCATCCGGGTCGAGGCCGATTTCGGGGCGCCTTCAACGACCGGGCCAACTGTTTACTCATTTCTACATAATGATTTTCTTCTTGACACGAAAGTCGAAACTGGGCAGAATTCCGTCGTCTCCACTTGGTTCACCTGCTCAGATGCCAGCGCTGAACCCTTCCCGTACCGCGCATGAGACACGCAAGGTGTTTCGGTCGACCTCGGCATCAGTTTCCGACCCGATCAACTGTCAAATAACACTCGTTCCTGCACCCTGGCACGGCACGCAGGCTGCACAGAACTTGTGACGGATTCGTCCCGCTCCCGTGCCAACCCAACCAGCAACGCTCGCAATTAACGGAGGACGGTATGGCAACTTTTCCACTGACGGACGGTTTCGGTTCTGAACGTGTCGATCACCCCGGCCAAGGGTGCCCTTTCAAAATACTTCCAGAATCTCCCCAGCTTCAAGGTCTTGAAAACAGATTTGGCTCAAATTGCCAATGAAGACTTGACCAGCCCCAAAATAACCAAGATTGAGAGCGGATTGACTTTTTCGGACCCAATCAACATTGGACAACCCTCTGTCGAACTGAAGGTGGGAGCGACCGCCAGCGGGACCCTGTCTATTTTTGTCCCTTCAAAAGATGGAGCGCCCCTGTTCGATCCGGATGTTTTTGGAGACAACATAAAGGTCGGAGCGAACCAGCGGTATGTGTCATTAGCCCTGACCGCAGGATTGACCGCCTCTGCGAGCGACAAGCAAGGGGATTTGAAATTCGGCTTCGATGGAAAGTCGAGTGTGACGCTTTCCTACTATGAACGATTCACAGCTGGCACCACGGTGATCGCCGGAGTCACCGGGACGATTTCCAGATTCTCGATCCCAGGAGATCTGGACGACATCAAGGCTATGCCGGAAGGCAGCATTGCCGCGGTCGACAGTACCGGAAGCCTTAAATTCTCCGGTTCTGTAAACCTTCTTGCCCTTACAAATCCGCTGGCCACGGTAAGTGTGCCGGTTGCCGGCGACGTCAAGATCTCCGGCGGATTGACGATCGCGGTGGGTGCAGCCTACACATTTTCAGGCGATTATCAGCTGCGGATCCAGAGACTTGCGGGAAACATCTTCCGGCTGGGATATTACCGTAAGCGGGATTCAGAGTTTGATTTCACCGTGAACGCCAATGCGTCATTGACGGCGAAACTTGGTGACAACGATCTGATTGCAAAACTGATGAAAGCGATCAGTTCGGATCCCGCCGCAGACATGAAGCAACTTGAAGCCGCAGGTTTGCCCGCGGATCAGGCCAAGGCGATTCAGACCGCCGTCAAAAGCGCGGTCAATCGCACCTTGGAGATCGGCGTGGGCGTGGAACTTTCGGTCACCAAAGAGGGCGACGCGATGTTTCTCTACGAGGTCGACCTTGACGCGGTCAAGCCCGAGAACCTTCCTTTGCTTCACTCAGCACTCGAAGGAGACCTATCGTCGTTGGTGAGTACAGACACCGTTCCTCCAACCGGGATTAAGGTGGTCAAAACCCTGGTTTCGAGTTCAACGACTTTGCAGCATAGCCTCAAGGTGAATCTGCTAGGAATCTACAACGTCCTTGAAGTTTCCAAGCTGGTGACTCAGGGAAGCACGGCGTGGGACGCCGCCACCGGGGAACTTGTGCTGACAGACAAGGTCTCCGAGGATCGGATTGAAGTCATAACCTCCACATTGCAAGCGAAGAATTCCGATAAGGTCCGGCAACTCCTTGCGGAGCACTTTCTGGTCACTGCATCCTATCGGGCTGTGTCGAAGCTCCTCGGCGGCCCGGATGTCTCAGGACTCCAGAGCTACTTCCATTTGGAACAAAACCCAAGCGCCTCCGGGATGAGGGACTATCTCCTGCTATCCGCAGTGCTGGGACTGCAATCCGCGGCAGCCGCAACGGGAGCACTTGGCGCAATCGACGATTATGGGAAGACAACGGTTTATGCCGAAGCCGCGTATAACAACGCTGCGTTCCGTTCCTTGTTTTTCAATGGCAACGCTCTCCTGGATTCCGGCCTCTATGCCTCGGCTGGACGCGAAGCAATCAAGAGCCTGGTTGCGGTTGGGGACAGCGATGATTTTCGGTTGAAACTTGCGACCAACGACGCCTTGTTCCAACAATTGCAGGGGATTGGAAACCCGGCGAACGGCGAATTCGTGGACGCATGCATGAACGCAGGCGTGCCACGAGGCATGGTCCCGGTTGTTGGCACCGACTACCTCAACATCGTTTGGTTTCAGAGCGCCATGCAGAACGCCGGCAAGCAGCTCGCTGCCATTGACCAGTACCTCAACGGCAATCCTTCGGTCGACCCGAATAATCACGATTTCCTGGGGTTGAAGAAGAAGCTTGCCGCAAGTCTCGCGACGGTTGTGCAGCGGGCGACTGCTGATTTTGGCGGTCCTTGGGGTTTTGTGACTATGGCCGAACTCCAAAAGTACTCGTCGCGAAAGTGGCTAATTGTCAACAGCCACATTACGAAGGAGCTGCAGTGACCCGATGAAAGGAAGTAGCAAAACGCTGAGTCGAATCCTGCTTACCATCGAGATACCGCGCCTTTTCCCACCATCGAATACGGAGACTGTCATGCCAACTATCCGCAAGATCGATCGCGTCTCAACATTGCTGATCTTGACGCTTGCCGGCATTGGGGTGGTCGGGCCGGTTTCGTCCCAAACGGCTACACCCCTTCCAACAGTACGCGACTCCTATGTTGTGAAGAATGGAAAAATCGTTCGGAGCGTGCGGCTAACAGATAACCTCACGGTGATCGTCTGTAAAGCCGAATATGATGCCTGGGCGCAAAGTCTCTCTTCACCGCCGAAGCTGGCTCTCTATCTGGATGGCGTGCTGATGAAGAACGTCAGCGCAATAAAACTGATATCCGGGCCATTGGTCGACAGCGACGATCAAGCTACCAGCGCCGTGGCTCCATGCGCCGCCGCAGATCCTGCCGTGCTCGCCGCAGCGAAGGATGTGAAGCAAAGTCAGGCTGACGCTCAAGCGGCCAAGGACCTTCTCGCGAAGGAGAAGGATTCCACCAAGCTCGATGCAGATAAGAAGGATGCGGACGATAAAGCTGCCCGCGCGGAAGCTGCGAAACAAAAGGCCGCCAGTGTCAGCGGCTCAACGGCGACTTATGCCCTGAGCTTCTATCTTGATCCTCAACTTGTGACGGCGGACGACACTAAGGATGCCTGGGTTCGATTGCTAAAGCAACCGTGGCGAGCCACCCCTATCACCGTGGGAGCCGGAACGGAGTCCAGTCAGTGGCCAGGCGTGGCAAACATTGCATTTGAACGTCTAAACCTTTACTTGCTGGCTGCATGGGCACTTCTCTTCGCCGCCGCCATCGCTCTGTTCATCAAGTACGCTCAAAACTCGGACATCATCCGCGACACAGGTGTGCTAACTCCTGTGCCGACGAACAACGGCACGGCAGTGCCCGCAGCTACTGTTCCGCCCCAAAATGCACTGGTCCCGGGTGTCCCAGCGTCTCCTGGAACAACTACGCAACCGGCAGTCGCTGCGGGACAAGCGTCAACGGCAGTGCGCTCGACCGCGGCTTTAACGGCCCCGCCAGCTACAGGGAATATTCAAGCGCGGGATGGGGCAGGAGTTCCTGCAACTCAAGGTACCGCGGCAGTACAAGGAACCGGAGCAAGCAACGGATCACTCCAAGTCCCAGCAACGCCTCGAAAATCCTACAGCCTTGCCCGCACACAAATGGCTCTCTGGACGTTCATCGTGGCTGGAGCTTTGGTCTTTATTTTCATGGTGACCTGGAACCAGAATTCGATCACAAGCGGTGTTCTGGTTTTGCTGGGAGTTTCATTCGGTACGACGCTGCTTGCGGCAGTATCGGATGGATCGCAACCAACTCCTCAACAGAGTCAGGGATTCCTGACGGACTTGCTGTCGGACGGAGACGGACCTTCATTCCATCGCTATCAGATGCTCCTTTTCACCGTCATCCTGGCGGTGTTTTTCATCGTACAGGTCGCAACCAACCTGGTAATGCCTCAATTCGACACCACACTTCTCGGGCTGATGGGGATCAGCAATGGGACATACCTAGGGTTCAAACTGCAGGGACGCTAGGGTGGAGTCGTAGCTCAAACGCGCCTCCGTTTACTGGCGGCCGGGAAAGGCTTGGGTTCAGGTGGAAATCGGGTAAGCCAATCGACCTCTTATGCTCCCCACATTGATTTGGACGCAGTCGGAGTCCTGATCTCACCGCGGAGAGTTTCGAGGCAGAAGGCGGTCCCCGTGGTGGGGAGTTAGTAGGTTCTTGCTGGCCATCTGCTGGAGGAACCTCCGCAAGACCTAACTGCGGCGGGATAGGCTGCGCCCGGGACGGGTTCAATCTGCTGCTGATCGAATCTCCCCGCCAGTACGGTCGGCTGAGAAACTCCTTCATCAAATACAGTCTGGCAGCGATGCCGGATTGCCATATTGCCTTTTCGGTCTACTGTGTTGGCCAGCATCACGAACTTGCTGACGATAGGCCATACCGGGACCACGTGCAGCGGACGTCGCTATCCTCAGGGTCACCACGTCGATCGGACGCCTTCTAACAGCACACGTGAATTCTCCTCAAGAAGCCTAGAGCCTGTTATTAACTTTATTCCTTTGGAATGAAAGCAATATCCGAGCGCCCCATCGTCGCTGACGATGGAAGGATGGGGAACAAGGGGCAAATCGGCTATCCCAGTGATGTGACGGACGAGGAGTGGGCCTTTGTGGCTCCATACCTGGCGCTGTGCCGGGAGGACTCCGAGCAGCGGGAGTACAGCCTTCGCGCGGTGTTCAACGCCCTGCGCTACATCGTTCGCACCGGCGGCCAGTGGCGCTACCTGCCTGACGATTTGCCTCCCTGGCCGGTGGCCTATCAACAGACGCAGCGCTGGATTCGCGCCCGATGTTTCGAGACCATGGTAGAGGATCTGCGCATGCTCTTGCGCGAGTTCTCGGGACGCAAGGCGCAGCCGACGGCGATGATTCTGGACAGCCGCACCCTGCAATCCACGCCTGAGTCCGGCGCGCGAGCGGGCTACGATGGAGCCAAGCGGCGCAAGGGCTCGAAGGTGCATGCGGCAGTGGACACGCTGGGCCATCTGCTGGCCTTGCATGTCACACCGGCCGATGAGCAGGATCGTGCACAGGTCGGCGAATTGGCCCGGCAAGTGCAGCAAATCACAGAAGAGAATGTCGAGTTGGCTTACGTGGACCAGGGATACACGGGAGAGGCAGCTGAAGAAGCGGTCGCCGAGCATGGCATCCAACTGGAAGTCGTCAAGCATACCGAGGCCAAACGCGGCTTCGTGCTGCTGCCGCGAAGATGGGTGGTGGAGAGGAGCTTCGCCTGGGCCGCTCGCTTCCGTCGCTTGGCTCGCGACTACGAAAGACTCGCAACAACCCTCGGAGCCTTTCACTTCCTCGCCTTCGCTTGTCTCATGATCGCCAACCTCTTCAGGCTGCTCGCATGAAGTTAATAACAGGCTCTAGTACAAACGAATCGTTTCAGCTGAATACCTCATTGGAGAGAGGTGTGCAAAAAACGGGGACAACGCGCCGTCGAGAGACAGTCCGCAATCCGCATGGAGCGAGTCCATGCCTAGCTGACAATTGGGCACGTATCAAGACCACAGAAGCGATGAATTCAGCCACGGCATTGGATTCGGTCTGAAACATTGGGTCGAGTTCGATTTGCGCTTAGCAAATAAAGGTCTGGTTCCACGAGGGCTTGGCTGGATCGTTCACAGCCTAGCTTTGATTGTCAGAGTCGTGGAGTTCCCGAATGTCCGCCGCAAGGCGATCGACCCGATCACCGAACCTGCTCAGGTCCCGCAAATCGGCGTATGCCTTTTCGAGCAAGAATCCTGGAATCTCGCAATCGTCGATGATGACGGGCAACACACGTTTATTCCCGCTCTTGACCTGCATTGCCAGTGCCATTCTCAGCTCTTCCTTACACCAGCGGGATTCGACGGATGCCTTCGAAAGCACGGGCACGAGACACGTTGATGAACTGATTCCGCTTTGAATCTTGTCGATCAGAGAGTCGCCCGTTCGTATTTCTGCCTCATCGATCCATGGCCTAACTCCACGAGTCGCGAGTTCAATGGCGAGGCGCCGGACTTCAACCTTGTCGGATGAGGAATGGCAAAGGAAAGCTGACGCAGCATTGTTGAGGTCCTGATGAAGTGCCCTTAGCAGATTGTCAACGGGCGTATAGTGCACGCCGGGGAGAGTCGTTCCGAACACTTCAACGGACGTTTTCTGCACAATACTCGAAGAAGGTTGTGTTCCCTTTTGAAGCTTTGCCACAACCGTAAGCGACGGTGAAGCCGGAACTACCGTCGCGGAGAGAAGGAGCTGTTGAACGTCACTCATAAAGATCAGCTCATGTTCATTTGCGGAAGTTCGAACGTTTCCAACATATCCTGGCGGGAGCAAAAGAATATAGTATCCGGCGTGCACCGGCTTCAGCGGCCAATTCAGGTGTTCAATTTTCACTTCAAGGTTTTCGTCCCTAGCTCGAAACGCCGGGGATGAAAGGCGTGCGGCAGCCGTGCGAACAGATAATCCTTGCTCATTTGTATAGAAACGAAGAGGACCGATATCTACATCTCGGCTTAGGTTCGGCCCCACGTCGCTGCGACGATCGGCCACGAGCATGCCAGCGTCTCCCGACGGCTTGACGAGGATCGACTCAATCCTTCCGTCCGAAGAAAGGGTCTCGTAGATACACATTCCGAAGTACATCGGACGCGTCCTTTCCTGCCGGCCGGTTCTCCCTCGTGTTGTCCGGAGAACCCGCCACCGTGTTTCCCATTTGTGGGCGCGAATACGCAAATCAGAGAGTAAATTCTAAAGCAGATCCTGCGGTGCCAGGCAAGCGTACCCTCGCGTGATGGCAATGACAGACGGATTCCTATCTCAAAAGAACTTGGTGAAGTTATAGCCGAACGCAGGGCCGTGACCTGCTCCCCAGGCGAGATATCCCTGCGCAGCCACATGGCCTTGCAGTGACAAAGTGACGCCCAGACCTCCGTCCTGGCGGAGGTGAGCGAATGAAAGACTGGAGAAACTTGGGCCTACGGTTCCGGCGTCATAGAAGACAAGCATGCCGAGCGGGTCGCGAATGGGAACCGAGTAGTCGGTTCTGAACGAACAGTGCGTCAGGAGCACGAAAGCGGTAGTCGGGAAAGGCGCGCAGGCTGGGCCGCGAATCGATATCGGAGCCGCCGATGGTCGGCTGCAGGTAAAAGGGGACTGCCGAATTGGTCCCGGTTCTGGAGGCGACGATATGAGAACGCAGATCGACATCCCCGAAGCGGCAGGGTTGGCGGACCTTGATCACGTATTCCTTCGGCTTGGACCAGTCGATGCCGGAGTCACCGCAAGCGCGGGCGAGAATTGAATAGAACAGTCGGGAGACTCCCCCTTCGGTGTCGCCAACCTGCACGTAATGGCGGACCCTGGTTCCAAGCTGGATGTTTTCGTCCGAGTCGACGACGACTTGCTGGAATGAGGAAGCAGAATCGGATTGTGCGGCAAACCAGTGATACTCGACGCCGTTGTGGAACGTGAACAGGAGGTACGGCTTCATGAGGGGCCCGGTGTGGTTGTCCTCCTTGTCGTCGGTCTTCGGCGAAAGATAGGCGGTGGGATCGGTCCGCAGCGCAAGGTAAGGATGCGCAAAGCCGGGTTGAGAGGAGAGCCCGGGCGCGGTAGTGCTGTCGAAGTTGGTCGACACGGAGTTAGAAGCAGTTGAAAGCGGAAGATCGGTTTGCCGGTATTCGAAGCCCGACTCGACGGCAAGCCAATCCGCGAGTGGAAGCGCGGCACGGAACGAGCCGAAGGTATCGTTCTCGTGAAAGATGTATTTGACCGAAGGCGACAGAGGCCCGATGCCATAGAAAGCGATGGTCTGAAGGCTGCGATGGGTGGCTTCGAGGTGCATGCCGAAAATCTGCCTGGTGCAGAGAGGGCCGAGCTTGTTGCAGCTGACCTGGACGCCATTGTGATCTGTCCGATGGCCGGGCACGTAGCCCTTGGGCATCACGGTAAGCATGCCGGTGGTAAGCCAGCTCCCGTTTGTCGAGAAGACCGCGGCAATGCGTCCGTCGGCGCTCCACAGAGAGCCGAGTGATGGAACGCTCTTTGTGCTGAAGTCGGGCTGTTGCGGTTGGAGCTTGCCGGAAACGATGCCTGAGTTGCCTGGCAGCGCGAAAGGCGAGACGTAGTGGTTGTTTTGTTCCAGTACGCCGCCAATCGCGAAGCCGTTGCCTGGAGGCATGCTGGAGAACGTCAGGTGCGCGGGAGTTTCGGAAAACACCGCTTCGCTGCAGTCGATGGCGTCATGGAGATTCTCCGAGAAGCTCTTGCAGTCGTGAAAAGTCTGCGCATTGGAGGCGGATGCTGCGCCGATAAAGGCGCTTGCAACAAGGAGGCAGAGCCGGCTTTGAGATCGAAGATGCGCCATTACTGGTTACCTGTCCTGGCCGATGAGATCTGCTGGGCCTTTTTGAGATAAGCGGCCACCTCGGTGGAATTGGTGAGCGTTGTGTAGTCGCCAGGCGGAGCCAACCCGCGTTGCTGGAGTGAGTACTCCATCGCGGCGGCCATCAGGACAGAGAGGTCAGTGGGGGTGCGTGGAATCGGTGCGGCGGCGCCGGCGGCGATGTCGATGCCGGCGGAGATCACCGGTTCAGGCAGGTCGACAATGTCGGTGCGGATGTCAGCGCCCGTAAGAGTCAGGACATCGTCAAACGTTGGTGCCTGCGCCTCTCGCCAGTTCAGCGGTTGGCTCCCGGGACAGAAGAGTTTGCGAACTGTGGCGACGACGGAAGAGTGTTCGTAATCGCGGGTGTTCAGCACGGTTTTCGGTGGAATGCATGGCGAAACGAAGACCGCGGGAACACGGACGCCGAGACGGGTGAAGTCGAAGACATCGGGCGCCCCGGAGTGTTCTACATCAGGGAGATTGTTGTAGATCGGGTTGCATGTGAGGACAGGTGGTGGAACATGGTCGAAGATTCCGCCGTGTTCGTCGTAAATGATGAGAAAGAGCGTGCTGGCCCAGTCTGGGCTTTTGGTAAGCGCGCAGTAGATCTCGCGGATAAGGGCTTCTCCGCGGTCAACTGGGAAGTCCGGATGCTGGCTGTTGGCGAACAATCCTTCGCCATCGTCGTCGTAGGCAGGCTCGATGAAAGTGTACGCCGGCAGGTTGCCGTTGGTGGCATCGAAGACGAAGGTTGAGTAGTCATGAAACTTATCCTGGTGCTGAATGAGGTAGCGGTTGGCCATCAGGATGGAGGAACCGGAGGTATAGATGGCGAAGTCGTAAGGTGTTGTCGCATCGAAGCTCTCGAAGATGGTGTGCAGAGCGAACGGGGCAGCGGCAACATCCTGGGTAAGCGAACCGGCGGAACTTGCGCCGTGAACAAAAAGCCGATTGGGAATCGTAGAACCCGGCACGGAGGCGAACCAGTGATCGCAGACGGCGTATTGTGTCGCCAGCGTGGAAAGGATGGGGAGTGTCTCCGGCGTAAAGCAATTCATGATTTTGGCGGCTTGTGCCGGGTCGTTGCAGGCCGTGAAATAGTCGCGGACAAAGCCCTTCATATCGGGATTGCCAACCGGGTCGCCGGTGCTGGAGATCTGGTTGGTAACGTGGGCGAACTCATGGTTGGGATCGGGGCTTAGGTCTTCCACGTCACCTGCATCCTGACTGACAGTGACATTGGGTGCGCCTTCCCCGACCGGGTAGCTCCACTCATCGCCATTCAAGCCGTTGATGATTGGGTTTTTGCCCTTGAGGAACCCCAGCATATGATCGAAGGAGCGGTTTTCCAGCATCAACACCACGAGACGCTCAATCTGAGTTGGCATTTGGACCTCACCTCATGCGGGTTTACCGCCGAACTGGAAAAGAATCATCAGCAGAGGCAAACAGCAAAGCAATTCAGCCCGGTTTGCGGTTATGAATTTTCAGAGTTGACTCGAATCTCAATGAAGTGTGAGCAGTCCGGTGCAGGCGAGGATTTCCGGTGTGGTGTTTCCGTCGCGGCTAACCATTCCTCTGCGTTTGGCTTCGCTGAATTATTGGGCACCGACGGTCCGATGTCAAGGGTACTTGTGGCCACGTCCAGATTCTCACTGGTTCCCGGGCCCGGGGTCATTCGCTTTGCGAGCGGAACCCAGGGATGGTCCGTCTGAATGGAAACTTTGACCTACGCTTGCTCAGGTTGCCCGGAGTCGATCCGAAGCTATGCGGTCGGGACGGCGAACGCCAAATGCCTGCCCAGGTCGATCGCGGTGGAGTGTCCGCTGTGCGGGGAAAAGCGCCCGTACCCACCTTCAGAGGTGTTTTTGGGTAAGGCGACCAACTGGTATCTTTGGTTTGTTTAGCAAGCATAACTGTCTCGTTCGGCCTCGGGATGAACCCGGAGAGCGCTCTTCATTCGACCAAACTCGTCGTAAAGCAGCACGACCTTGTGGGTCTCACAGCCAATGGATCCGAGTAGTCCGTCGATACGCCACTCTTGCTTGAAAACGGGAAGTTGGTTCACAGACACGATTGTCAACCGGCCAACGTCGTCGAATTCCTCTTGAAATTGGACTTTGTCTGGTGTCTAAGTAACCCAAGAGTAAACCTGAGTTCGAAAGCCGCTCGAATGCCAAGTGTTCTTGTAAGTTTAGAACGGTTCGACCGCCCCTACGAACTTTAGCAAGCGCTAGGGAGGCAGTTCCTCTCACGACTTGAATCGGTTTGCAATCGCGCCGGCGAGGATCAGGGCAAGCATCCAGCCGAGGAGAATCAGCGTCCACCGCAAGAACGCGAGCCAACCGTAAGACATTTGTGGCAACAAACGCCTCCACCCCTGAGGTGACTGAATCTGCGGATTCGGAGCCCAGGCATCGTTTTGACCAAAGTTGACTACCGGCAGGACGTTTTCCAGTGTGTAGACCACGGGACTGAACGGAAGATAATGGGCGGGGGGATTTCCGCTCTCCGTGAAGTGATCATAGGCATCCTTTTCTGTCGGAGCCATCGCTTTCATGCGGCGGGCCCTCCAAAAGATCACGGAACCAAATATCCACAAAAGGCAAATGGGCGCAAGAACACGCAAGGGATCTTCGCTGATGGTGTCATACAAGAGGCTCGATGACCGCACCAACGCGCCGCTCTTCTTCGCTTGTATTCGCTCCATTATGTAAAGGACTTTCTTCGCGCCTGCGGCATTCCCTCGGGCTTTAACGATCTGCGCCAATTGCATCCAAGGCTGAGAGACACTTAGCTGTTCATCGGCCTGCAGATGCAGCCACGCAATGCGGTCATCAGGGCTCGTCCCACCGCCCTTCCAACTCGTTTTGTGGCGCAGAGCCGGGGTATCCGGCGGTACTTCAAGTGTGGTCTGCTCATACGCGAACCCAACCACGCTCAGGTTGCCCTTTGGAGGCCAACTTGTCTTCACATCTTGAAAAACCCTTACGCTTGTGTTCAGCAAAGTGAGCTTTGCATTCTCCGGATGGACAATCCCTGCCCATATGAGTTCACCGATTTGGGCGCTGCTGCAGTCCAACTCGGCCAACTCCGCTTCAGAAAGGTCGAGAATCTGCTTTATCTCAGCCTGCCAAAGGCCGACGGACCCCGAGGCGTGAAAGCCGGAGGTCTCAGAAGCTGTTAGATACACGCTCCCAGTAATAAGAGCGTTGGCCAGGGAAAGAGACACGGGCTTGCATTGCAGATTGGCCCCCGCGAGATAGATGGAGCCTCCGACTTTGGTATGCCCCAACTCGACCGGCGCCGAAGAAGAGTTTTTACCGCGCGTCTTCATGGTTGCCTGGATATCAACCAGATTGAGGTTTCCTCGAATGCTCACGCCCGTCATGTCTACCGTTGCGCCAAATCGCGCGCGGGTGGCAATCACTTGATCGCCGATCTCCGAGTCCAGCATGGACAGAGGCCCGTCGCATTCAAGGCTCTCGAAATAGACCGCTCCCTTTATGGCTGCGATGTTTATATAAAGAGCCGCGTTCCCGCCATGCAGTTTCGCGTTCTTCATGGACAGATCGCCTGCAATGTGTGCCCCATACATCGTTATGGAGCCACTGGACTGAAGTCGGTCTAGTTCAAGATCTCCATTAGCATTGACATCCTGGAAATTGAAGTTTCCCTGGGTTTTGGAGTCGATGATCTGAATTGAACGAGTCTCGGCCCATATGAAATGGACATTCCCGTCGAACACGCAGTTTTGAAACGTCAGATTGTAGGGAATATGCGAGTTGTCCAGGTCCACTTCGCCGTCGATTGTGGCTGCCACAACCTGCAATCCATCCTTATATATGAGCGGGGTTACCCGAGCGTCATTAATCAGCCAGCGGATAAAGTCGCCCCTTACGTGACGCGCCCCGGCGCGATCGCCGGGGCGGGGCTTGGCTGGACCTGGGCGTACCGAGTCGTGGATGATTCGAAGCTCGGCCTTCCGGAGGCTCGGCGAATAGTCGGCATTCGCCAAGGCAACCAGTTTGGCATCATTGTTGACAGCTTGCACGCTATCCATCTGTCTGCCCTCGCCAATCCTATGAGAGTGTGGAACATCACCGGAACCTCACATCTTTCACCGCTTGCGGTCGCACGCCTTCGCCACGTTCACCCATCCAGTCCAATGCGTCGTAAGGCGGGAATAAATGCTTGCCATCTGGATTGGCCGAAGTTGCGGTTGGACTAGAGCCCCGGCCCGGGGGACCAGTTACACATCTGTCTCGATCCAGGAGTCTCCGGCTTGAAGCCAGTTCAACCTCTTCTTCCAATAGGCAAGCGCGATAGGAAGGTCACCGCAGACCTTACCTTTTTGCCACGCGAGTGCCTGCTTCGCCGTTTGTGCATTCACGATGGATTCCAACAGCTTTGGCAGATCCTTCACCGCAGTTTCCTGGCCATATGTGGACAGGATGAGTTGAGCCATAACGGCCTGCACCACCAGCAGGCGCGCCAAAACGGGCCTGCCAACGGGGGAGAATCCGGTGAACAGCGTGAGTATCTCCTGCATGCTCTCGTCATTCGGCGAATCCACCAGATACACCTCAAATTCGCCAAAAGTTTTTACGCGCGCGCGATGGTCGGCGTCAACCACGATCAGCGCGTCACAGATGTTCTCCAGATCTCCTAGAACCAGACCCTGCCGCATGTAGGCTGCTGAGTCCTTCGATTTCAGTTCAGCCCATTGTTCGTTGTTTGGGTCGTAGTGCAATTGAGGATCTATCTCAGCGATGTCAAAGTCATCCGTAAATGATCGGGAGTACAGCTTGAGCAACTGGTATCGGATCCGGATAGTCTCGTCCACGCGCATGTCTACAAACGTCATTTGCCTCTGCATGAGCCGAAGAAACACGGCCGGACCGATGACCTTGTAGACTGTGGAATCTAAATAATATCCTTTGCTGTGAAGCCAATCGACCAACTGGTTATCCCTCGACGTGCGTGCGAGACTTCGAACCCGGTAGTGCGCCTCCTCCAGTGCCTCATAAAGCTGAAAGAGCAATGGCTCGATTACTTCATACAGACGTTTTCGCGCATCGTATTCATAGTCCCTTCGCGCGTTGCGCTCCGCGGCTATTTGGGCAAGATTCGCATTTTCCGCAGCAAGTTCCTTGCTTAACCTGGCTTTCTGCTCTTCGAGTTGCTTTGCGGCGATCCGTGAACTCCGGGCAGTGATCCACGAAATGAAGGCCGACAGCAATGCTGCGGCGACGGAAGCCCCCGCCGCGATGGTCGCAACAACGATTTTCGTATCCGACGTAAAGCAACTCATGGTCGGAAATATATATGAGCGTTATGAAAAATGACAGCACCCAACTGCGAGGCCCCAAAACGAATAATTTCGCATGGCTTCGAGCACGCAGCACTTTGTCTTATCGAAGCTTGGCTCGGCTTTTGCACGCTCATAGCCACCGAGCATACCAGAATGCTACCCAGTGACACAGAGATCGCGACCAAGCCGATATAAGGCCAATGCTGCAGAATCGGGACTTGAACGAGTCGCCGAAAACTCCTTGGCGCACATTAGTCTCCCTGTTACGACTGGGCCAACATTTTCGGCCCCAGCGCAAGCCTCTGCATCCCGCCAGAATAGCCGGACGCATCGGGCTGTTCGTAATAGAACAAGCAGTGTCCAAGAGACCACGCCGGTAGAACCCTCGATGGGCTTGGTCCCAGGTCAACGCGCTACACAAAGGGTTTGAGTCGAGGACCTGCGAAGAACTGCACCTACAACCCTTCGGTTAGGCGCGGCAAGATTCGAACCTGCGACCTTCACCGTGTGAAGGTGTGCGGAAATCTGTAAATAACAGACGGTACAGTACTTCGCAGTTTGCAGAGCCGGCAAAAGCGGCACAATTGGCGCTATTTGCTGCCAAAATGCTGCCAAATTTACCCGAGCGGGCCAACGGGCTGATCGTATGGGATCAGCCCGGCAACTTCCAGCATTTCGTTCAATCTCGGACCTCGGCAAGGAACAAGCAAAGACCGGGGGAGACCAGCTCGACAGGGCTGGGAACAGATGCCGCCAAGTCTCCGAACTGCGAGTCCGTGACGCTGCATCGGCACGCAAAACCTTGCCCCTTGAATTCATTCAATCTGGACATTTTCAACAAAGTCCTATATATTGGACCATATAACGCCATAGGGCTTTATGCATGGAGCCTTATAAATGAGATCGAATGTGTCAGATGTTCTGCCCCCCGCCGTCAAGCGGTCGCTGACCAAATTCGGCAGCGACCTGGCAACCGCCCGGCGAAAGCGTGGGCTCACAATCCATGCCGTCGCCGAGCGCATGGGCGTCGCCAAGAATACTTACCTCCGCGCCGAGAAGGGCGACCCCAAAGTCGGCCTTGGCGTGTATGCGATGGCGCTTTTCGTCTTGGGCTTTGGTGATCCTCTTGGCGCTCTTATCGACGTGAGCCGAGACGATACCGGCCTTCTGCTCGATGAAGCACGTTTGCCCAAGCGCGTGCGCATGAAGAAAGCACAGGTGCCGCAATCATGAAGCGGAGTATCGACGTGATGTTGGGCGATGGTGTTGAGGTCGGCACGCTGCGCTACGACCTGCAAGGCCGTCGCGAAAGCGCCGCTTTCGAGTATGGCTCGGGCTGGCTCGGCGCCCCCGCGCGTTTCACTCTGGGGCCGACGCTTCCGCTCCAGGCGGGACCACAGTTTCATCGCAAGTCAAAAGACGGTTCTCTATTTCATGCCGCAATCGCCGACACCGAACCCGATGGGTGGGCAAGGCGTATCATCATGCGCGACCACATCAAGCGCAGACAAGAATTGCGCCGTCAAGGAAAAGAAAAAGCGCAACCGCTCAACGCGCTTGACTATTTACTGGCTGTGGATGATTTCAGCCGTGTCGGCGCGCTTCGTTTTCGCGACGAAGAGGGCGTGTTTCAGCGCGCGCGGGAAGAAGGGCGTCGGACAGCGCCGCCACTCATCGAGCTTGGACATTTGCTCAGCGCGTCACGTGCTTTCGAAGCGAACAAAGAAACGGCGGCGGACCTGGCATATTTGCGCGGCCGAGGCACGTCGCTTGGCGGCATGCGCCCGAAATGCACGGTCATTGACGAAGGCGGCGCGCTCAGCATCGCCAAGTTTCCAAGCATCGCAGACGAGCGCGCCGTTACCAAGGGAGAAGTGCTCGCTCTGACACTTGCGAGAAAGGCCGGGATCGATGCAGCCTCGGCGCGTATCGTCAAGTGCGAA
This sequence comes from uncultured Acidobacteriaceae bacterium, assembly GCA_963848805.1. Classification (GTDB taxonomy): domain Bacteria; phylum Acidobacteriota; class Terriglobia; order Terriglobales; family Acidobacteriaceae; genus Telmatobacter. The sequence continues at coordinate 103,314 of CAWKFD010000015.1, forward strand.
GAATTGCCTGTTGCGCTGATCCGCCGCTTCGACCGGCGAAGCAACGGGCATCGCATAATGTATCTCTCCGCCGCGACGATGCTGGGTGTCGAGGTGACGGAACCCGAGGAACATACCTACACCGAGATCGTGGACGCAATCCGCGTACACGGCGCCGACGCACAAGCCGATATCGAAGAGTTGTGGAGGCGCATTGCCTTCTCGATTTTGATCACGAATTCGGACGACCACCTACGCAACCACGGCTTTCTGCACGTAGATCGGGAATTCTGGCGGTTGTCACCCGCCTTCGACATCAACCCGTCACCCGAGCGCGTGCGTGAATTGAAGACGTGGATATCCGAAGATGCAGGCCCTGACATGACCATCGATGCCCTCATGTCTGTGATTGCATATTTCCGCATCACGCCTACGCGGGCCAGGGAGATCTTGAGCGACGTTATGCAAGCCGTGAAAGGTTGGCGCAAGACTGGACAAAGTATTGGCATGAGTGAAGAAGAGCTTGAGCCATTCGTAGACGCCTTCGAACATGGCGAACGCGCCGCCGCGAAGAGGCTTATCTGAAAATCAAAGCCGATAACTCTCGGCAAACCCCGATGGTTATGCCATCACCAGCTGTACCGGACAAGGGCAGACTCCTGACCGCATGATCCTCGCGGCTTTACCGTTCCGCATGCTCCTTCCGTTGAGAATGAGTCGCGACATGGCGTGCTTCCGCAAGCAATTCCGCACGCTGGTAATTGCAGTAGCGGTCGACAAATGCTTCGAAGCGCCGCGCATATTCGGCCGGATCCGCAGTAACCGATAGAACGCTAAACCATGCAGGCAGCAAGTGCTTCCAGTCGATGCCAACCATCCACGACCCTCCCTCGTCGGCAAAGAAGACCATCCTGTCGTTCGCATCGTCGAAGCGGTCCAGAAGTTTGAACAGAATATCAAACGCGCAGCGCACGCCGGCCATCGACTTCCATCGTCGATGAACCGTTAGGGTCCCCTCCGACACACAAATGAACAAATTTTGCCGCCTGTTATATGGACACTCAAATCCAGCCGACTAGCTCCCGGTTTTCCTGAGAGTAAAAATTCGCTTGACATCTATTCCGCACCTCGTCTAGGATCGCTCCCACTTTCTCGGTTGAAATTCAATTCTCCATCAAACTCAACTCAAAGCATCGCCCCGGAAATCGGATGTCGCTATTCATGAGATGAAGCATGAGTGCCTTTGTTCCCCTTGCTCTCGTTCAAGCTCGAAGTCAAGTTGGAGTGTGACATTGAAAAAGCTGATCGTCCTTGCCTTGTCCCTCGTCGTAAGTACGCTCTATGCGCAAGACTGCCCCTTGAATTCATCGCCTTGCCTGCCCGGCGACAGAGTTATTGTCACAAGCGGGTCGTTTGACAAGTCGGCGGCTTCGATCTCTACGATCACCCTCACGCCTTCAAACGGCGTCGGCGTAACTGTTTCTTCGTACGGAACCTTGGATGATGCTCACGAGTTCTGGTTCCTTGTTCCTACCGACATCGCTGACGGAGCCTATACCCTCAAGGTTAAGCAAATTGTCAAACCAGCAACCCCTGGAGCAGTTGTCACGCCAAGCGACCTGGCCGATCTATCTCCAGGCCAGATCAGCCTGAAAAGCCCTTCAATCACGGCGGTATCGCCGGCCGCCGCCTTTGTCGGCGATCAGAATTTCAACCGGGTTACCGTGATCGGCGCCGGATTCAACCGATGGAGCGACGTCGCCCCGGATGACAAGGCTAAAGCGAGCATCCACGTTCAATTCTCTGAAAAACCGACTCCAGTCGCGTGCACGGTAGGAAACTCTACAAATTGTCTGAAGACAGAATTAGTCAACGACCGGCAGATCAACCTCGAATTCCATGGTCTCGACGGTAAACGCGAATACTTCAACGGCCCCCTCAAGTTCGGCGTGGAAGTAGGCCGTGCCTGGACTCCTCCCGCAACTCTCTCACTCGTCGACTCCGGCATTCACATGCCCATGGTCGTGGCCGTTCTAATCTTCGTTTTTCTTCTCCTTGTGGTTTTCCTGCTGCTCCTAAGCGGGAAAGCGCTCGTTCAGAAGATGTCCGGGAAGTCTTACTATCTCAGTGCTCTGTTTCTCGACGTACCGACGAACACATACAGCCTATCGAAATGCCAATTCTACGCCTGGACCGGGGCCGCAGTACTTGGCTACGTCTATCTCGCAGTCTCCAAGAGCTTCGTTCAGGGAAGCGACGTGTTTCCGGATATTCCTTCTGGATTGCCCGGAATCTTAATTGCGAGCGTCGGCACGGTTGTCGTTTCCTCGGGAATATCAAGCGCCAAAGGAGACAAAGGGGCCGGGAATCCAGGGCCCAATTTGTCCGACTTCATCGCAAGTGGAGGAATCGTTGCTCCAGATCGGCTGCAGTTCGTGATATGGACAATCATCGGGATTGCGACTTTCCTGAGCATCGTCATGCTAAGCGACCCCAGCTCGATCAACGACCTGCCCACGATCCCTCCGGGATTCCTTCAGCTGATGGGCATCAGTTCTGCCGGCTATCTGGCAGGAAAGCTGGTACGCAAAGCCGGACCCACCATTAATGCGATTACGGTTTCGGGTTCACCTGACAAGATCACGTTCCAGCTCACCGGATCTGGTCTTTCGCGATCCGCATTATTCAACATCGATCAGCTCCCGATCTACCCCGACACGATCGTTGGACCGGATGGCCAACCGGGTCTCCCGGAGATCGTGCAAAGTGATCCGGCAATAAGCGATCCCGACTATGCCCGGATTCTCAAAGTCACTGTTGTCAAGGCGCCACTCACGTGGTTGGCCGGGCCGCACAACCTCACCATAACCAACCCCGATGCGCAACGAGCGACCTGGCCTTTTCAGGTATTCAGGGTCGATCAGGTGGCAATCGACAGCAGCACGTCGACTCTCACCATCAGCGGTGCATGTCTTGACTCAAACCTAAAGGTCGCCTGTACGGTCGGTGCAGCTTCGATTGCTGGTACACGTTCAAATCCCGTCAACATAGCAGACAAGTATCAAGGCACGTTCAGCGGTATCAAGAAGGACGACATAGTCGTCGTGACGATTTCGGACAATGCGGGGATGACTGTCACGTCGACGGTCACCGCCACGTAAGGGTTATTCGGAAAGCCGGAGCTTCTTCTCCTCTCATTCAACGCACACCATAGCAATTGAAAGGTGGGACTTCCATGACGAAGCTCATCGCGGGGTATCTCTCGTCACCAGACGGCAGTGGCGCTGTTTCCTTTGCGCTGGGGATCGACAGCGGCACATTCAGCTGGATCGGACAGGCCCCAGCGGCCAACGGGACCTTTTCCAATATCTCCCGGCTGCATTTCTACAACAATGACGGCAGTGGAACTCTGCTCGCGGTCATCAGCTGCCTGCCGGGCGGAAGCTCCGTCAAGCTCGACAGTTCGAACTTTGTGAGTGTTTCGCTCACGCTCGAGAATCTGCTGAGCGGAAATGCGGTTACGCTCGATGCCTACCTTCGCGCCGACGGCAACGGCAATCCTGTCTTCGGTTATACCGCCGATCTTTCCAATCCCGGCTTCTGGATCGGCACAAAGAGTAGCTCCGCTTACAGTACGGACTCGGAAGTCATTCCATCACCCTATTGGGCTAAGCCTGCGGCATCCGCATATGGGGATACCCTTAACGGGCTTACATTGTCCAATGGCATTGCCTACAGCAACTTTGGTGTGAAGACCAAATGGATCGATGTTCCGAACACTGCGGCGGCAGACGGCGCACCGTTTGAAGCCGTGTCGGGCACAGACTTCAATTCCGATCACATTACGTTTCATATTCGGCCCGTTGCCATAGACGCGGGCGGCGATACTTTGCCCGTGTTGACCATCCGCCGCGGGTATTCACTCGCAAATAACGGTGCATGGCCGATCGTTTTTCCGCTCGCCAGTAACCCGGCTTTAACCAATACTCCCAGCGACCCGCCGCTTTACCTCGAAGCCGATGCCAGCGCTACGAATCCTGGCAGTCACAATACGGACAGCGACATCCACTCCGCGCAGTTTCCTTCTATCGACTGGCTCAATACGAACCCTGATAGCCTTGCCGCCCAAGGCGCGGTCTGCCCGCCCAACACGGCATGGCATGTCGAAACAGGCGGCTTTACCACCGCGAACGCGATGGATTTCTGGAACGAGTGCATCGTGGAACCATATCTGGCTGGTCTGCGCGCGATCAATGCGGCTCTTCCCATCTCTTTTCTTCCATCCATTCAGCCCGTGGGATCGCCCACCGGAGGTGGGACGGAATTCGATTGGCGCGTCTTCACCACTGTTGTTGTGAGCGGCGCGAATCCGTCGGGGACACCTGTTCTCAAACCTCTTTTCACGCGTATGCTTCCTGGTGGCTTGCTGGACAACGAGGATCAGCAACCGTCCGGACAGATGGCAGCCGCAGCAACACTGGGCGCCGTCCGCAGTCACGACAAATCGCCGCTCTCTTTTAGCACGACCTTGAATTATTCCGGCGCGAGTAGCCTATTTGTCGCCCTGGACCCACAGACGCTCTACAATCCCGCGCCCAACTACTTCGATCTGCAGTTCACAGGCTCAGGCTTCGCAACTAAACCGACCGCCAGTGGAGCCCTCCCAAATTTGCGTCTTGGGTCACTCGACCTCGCACTTGGGTCTGCGAATCCGAGCGCCGCTCTCGCCTTCCAGGTTGTATTCCAGCCGAACCCAATGCCGGAAGGAGGCTGGCTGCCCCGTGTCAGTGTCAGCTGCAATGGAGGATTGCCCATCGCAAGCTATGGACCCGGTGGGCAGGACCTGCCTCCGATTACGAGCGGTTACACGTTAAATGCTGCCGCCGGCGCCCAGATTGATCAGAAAAACTTTGACCAGGCTGCTCCGATCATCATTGATGCGTCCACCGTTCCCGCGAATGTACTGAACACATTCACTCTGGAGTTTTCAGAGTTGACGATTCCCGCTGGGCACCCACAGCAAATTGTCCTTACGCTTCGCAGCACGACTGGCGGAAGCATTCCTCTCAATGTTCTGGTGCTCGACCCCGAGCCATTCCTTGCCGCACGCGTCATTCTCAACCCACCCGCGCAATCGACTGACAGCGATGACACGCTCATAGGCAATTGGTGCAACCTTTTTCCTGAAGGCCCAGGCTGGCGCCTGCAGGCCGGCGCCTCCGGCTTCAATCTCTCACTTCCGCCGCAGGCGGTGGGGGAGGCCATGGTGAAGGGGTTCGCGGCGGACGACCCCAACGCGCCCCAGCCCGGCCAGTCCGTAGACTTCCGCTTCTCGCCCTTGATGACCGCGCAGCTGCTGGCGTCCTACAACGCGCAAAATGCTGTCGAACCCGGATGGAATACGCGCCGCGTTCTCGGCAATCCCGGCGAGCGTGCTCCAGGCGCGGCACTTGACGCAGCCAATGGCGGTGCGCAGTTTGAGTTGCTCTACGGCATGACCGCTTCCGTCACCGAGCCGAACCTGAGACTATCTGAAATATTCGCGCGCCTCGGCTCCCTGCCCGGCCCCCTTCCAAGCATTGACTCGCCGTTCAAACCGGCTGGCTTCACCGTTGCGCAAAGTGGCGCGTATCAAAAGTCCGCGACCAATTGGTCACTGCTCTACAAACAACTGCTCGCGAAACCGGCGGTGCTGGAGCTCTGGGATGCCAACCAAGGGGAAGACCTGGTGCTCGACACCGGCGTTGACTTTACAATCCGCTCCAACACGAGCTCGAAGTTTCCCGTCCAGCCCGGGTCCTCCAACGCCGGAAGTTTCGATGGCGGCCTGGGATACGCTCTTGATTCCGCCAACGTGGCAACCGAGCTCCTCCTTCAACCCGACTCCGTGGCCGGCAAGCTCGTGCAGCCCCGCTTTACTGCACTCGGCGGATATGGGACACAGCGGGCCGAGTTTGCAAACGGAAAAGTGATTGTAGACACGCGCACTTCGCTCGGCCGGATTGAATCCCTCACCGTGACGCTGGTTGGACGCATCGGTGTCCTCTGGAACCACGCACTGCACGTCACCGTCTACGAGCGTTCCGTTGAGCCATCGCAACAATTCGAGGACGAACAGGATGAGTTCCCCGGCAGGCCGCTGGTGCGCAAGACCAGCGAATACGTAGAGATTTTGCAGACCACGCGGTCCTACCCGGAAAGCGCCACCGGAAACCCCGTCACGTGTGGATTTGTTCAAGGATCAGCCTTTAAGAGTGTACGGATTCCCGTAGACAGCGCATGGGGCGCGGACGTGGGAACGGTAGGATGGCAGGTTCCGCTCTGGAAGCCTGGCGCGCAGCCGGTCGCCGTCTACACTCGCCCGCACATTGCGCTGATGGTTGCTGTCGACCCGGCACTCGGCGTTGATGAACTCCATTCGGAGCTCTCCGATCCTGACAGACTCTGTTTTTACACGGACACGCAACTTACCACCACATCTGACACCGATTCCTGGCCTCCGGTGCTCGGCATTGACTTCACCACCCAGGCGCCCTACTCAGATGCCGACCAGAAAAACCTGCTTCGGATTGACGATCTCGATCCGATTGTCGATCCGGGATTCGGGCAGTTTACTTATCACTTTGTTCCCTCGCAGACGCAAGTCAATCTGGTGGCGGCGCGCACGCAGGCTGCTGCCGTGGGCTCCAGGCTGACCAACGCATCGATGATGCGCGGCAATCTGCAATCGGCCAGTGGGCCGCCCCCGGCTCAATTCGGCCGCGTCAAGGACTGGTGGACCGGAACACGGGCATATCTCGAACAGCGCGTGCAGCAGGCACAGGCTCTGAATCTCAATGCGCAGGACCTTTCCACATGGCTCACCAACAGCGTGGCGCAAGTGCAACAGAAGTACATTAATCAGCTGTCGACCGACCTCGGAAACATTCAACTCATCAATCAATACTGCGCCACGATCACCAGCCGCCTGACCTCGGCGCTGAATCGCGCCAACGGACAAGGCACGACTCTGGTCAATAACATCCTGGTCAACTTCCCACAGGACCTCCAGAACAGCCTTCTCAGTTTGGTGGGCACAGATGCGGCCAGCTATACCACGGCGCTCAAGGCGCAGGTAAACTCAGCAGTCGCCGGTGTTCAAACCACCCTTCAGCCGCTACTGGGCGACTACGGCGCGATCCTGAACTCGGCAACGAGCTACGCAGCACAACTTGCCACGCTCAACACGGACCTTGGAAACCTGCAGGACGTGGTCGCTAGAATCAGTGCTGGCGGAGTGAAGGTCGGAGACCTGCTGCCATACATCCAGCCTCTGCTTCCCGCATCGGCTCTGGCCCAGGCCGGCCAGATACGCGCCGCAATCGATCTTGCGGCGCAGGCGGTCGACCAGGCAACACAGTTCCTGCTCGGCAGCCAGGGCTCCAATCTCGTTGTCCGCATTGACGCTACGTGGGATGCCGCCATCACGCAGCTCAATCAGCTCGATCCAACCCTGATCACCATACCGCCAGGTATTGTCGCGGCGCTCAATAGCTATATCGGCACACGCGCCAATCCCGGGTCTCTCGCCTCATCCGTCACCAGTGCGATCAATGCACGCAATAACCTGGCTGCGGCGTTGCCTCAAGCAACACCTTCCGGTATCAGCACCTGGATCAACCAAGCCGGCGCCGGCATCAACGCAGCGATCGACGCGGCCAGCATCGGAACTGTTGCTCAAATCAAACAAGCCGTCCAGACATACTTCGCCAACAACCTGAATGGGGCAACGGTCGCTGCGCAGGTAACTCAGGCCATCAATGCACAGACCGCCTCCATCTCGACGCAGGCAAGTAGTCTCTGCAACCTGCTTGCTCAGAACTTAGACAACGTCAAGCAAGCAGTCCTCAATTTTGCCAATCAGCAATTCTCGAACATCCTCAATGGCGTCACCGGAGACGCGAATCTCTTCCTGGCCTCGCTTAATGCCGCGGGCCAGCAGGTCGAATCGCAGTTGGCTCAGGTTGCGCAAGGTGTGCAGCAGACAGCCCAGCAAGTCGCGACCGCCGTTGGAGAACCTCTACGCCTGATTCGTGCATTCGGCGAGCCTCCCCAGGTTCCCACCATGAGCTTCAATGGCCCGGACCTGAATCTTCCCCTGCCCTCACTCAAGTACGTCTTCAACGATCAACTGCCGAACGTCAACATGACCCCGGTGCTTGCCGGCGTTGCGCAGGCTGCAAACGGGCTTGTTAACGAGGCAGGCAATGCTCTTAGCCAACTCGGCATGAGCTTGCCCACCAGCGCTCTTCTCGACCGTTTCGTGCCGGACGTCAATTTAGCGAATTTCGATCTCAACTCCGTCTTGCCTCAATTCGCGGGGCTCGATCTTTCCAGTCTTCTGTCGGGAATCAAGATGCCGGACGCAGCGCGGAACTTCATACACGTCACGCACAAGATCGATCCGCAAACCAAACGCGCCAGCCTCGATGCGGACATCGACTTCCCTCTCACAGACACCGCAACACTGATGGACATAGGGCCGGTTGCAGTTCAGCTTACCGGCGCTCGCTTTACCGCCCACGTGCATTGCGACGCAGCCGTCGGCCAGCAGATCACGCAGACTTCGACAGGACAGATTTCCGGAGACTGGGTGCTGCTTATCGGCGGCATGCCTCTGGTCACCTTCGTCAAGACCGCCCTCACTTTCGACTCCTCCGGCAAGGTCTCTTTCTCAGTCAACCCAGCCAACGTGCAGCTGGCATCGGTGCTTCAATTCCTCGCGGACATCGTCAATAGTTTCGATTTTGGCGACAGCGGCTTCTCGATGAACGCAACCGCACAGCCGTTGCTGGTTCAGTGCATCCTCGATCTCCCGCTGCCCGATATGTCCGGCGGCGCGTTCGGCATTCAGAACCTTGACCTCGGGGCCATCTTCGAGCTCGGCGTAGATGCCAATAGCGCATTCTTTCTCGGGGTTGGAGCCAATCTCGGCCGCCAGACTTCGCCCTTCGATCTGACCATCTTCGTCCTCGGCGGCGCGGGATGGATGGAGTCGTATCTGCGCTATTCCGGCGGCGCAATCACGGGCGAAATCAACATCGGCATCGCAGCCTCGGCATCGCTCGCAATCTCGCTGGGCCCCATCGACGGCTCGGTCAGCATCTATTTCGGCCTCTTTGCAACGCTCGAGATCGGCAATGGCGGCGGATTTCAACTCGGCATCATGTTGCTCATCGACGGCCGCGTGAACCTGCTCGGCATTGTGGATGCAGACATCTCCCTATTGCTCGAAGCCGAGTACAGCTCCGGCGGCGGCCTTACCGGCCGCGGGGTGCTCAGCGTCAGCATCAAGATCTGCTGGTGCTTCACCCTCGACGTGCACACCGGCGTCGAATACACCTTTGGCGCTTCAGCGTCTCAACCGCAACAGCAGGCGAACGTGCATGCCCTCTCGTCCACCACTTCCAGCACATCCACGACATCCACGACATCAATCACACCCGCCAACCTGAACGACTATGACGACTACTACCAGGCTGCAGACAGCTACGTCACGATGCTCGCCTGAAGATCGCTCGACTGTGGAGATCTCTTATGCCCGATTCGATTGCCATCGTCTGCACCGTCAATGAGCTTGCAGATCACGCGACAGATACTACCCGCCTTTTCGCTGCCAACATCTCTGTCGGCGTTACGGTCGATCCCACTCTGCCTCTGGCACAGTCCACGCAGAACCTGCTGTCGCCCTGGCTCTGGACCCTCAACGGGCCCTTGCAACTCTACGTCCAACGCGGCACGGCTCCAGTTCCGAGCGTCACAGCGCAGGCAATCACTCCCTTTCCTGTCAACCCCACCGATCCTGCTTACATACTGCTCACTACCCGCATGCAGCAGGAATTGCAGAACGCCGTCGACCTCACGACACAGTCAGCCACAACGCCCAATCCAGTCGATCTACTTCTTTGGAATCCATCCGACCCCGGCGCTAGCAGCGCTTCGCAGGGAAATGGGCAAGGCCAGGTTATCCAACCGTGGCCGCTTTTGCTCTCGCACGCATCCACCTACCCGGCACCATTGCCCCATCTGCTCAATCTCGTTCTCTTTTTCACCGCAGACGCCGCCAAACTCAATGCAGGCGATATCCTCTTCATCGCTCCCGTCTTTTCCATCAACGGAGTCTCGTATAAGCCTCAGAACGCGTCAAGCCCTGTCGTTGTGCCGCCCAAGACCGGTATGACCGGAACCGTGGCCCCGGGCTATTGCTGGACGTATTTGCCAGCAAGCGGCGCAAATCCCTTCCCCGATCTGGCGGTCTACCAAAACGGCCTCACCATTCTGGCAAAATATGTGCCGCAACCCCCTGCATCCGGACTCGCACGTATTGACTTGCAGTCCATGTGGATTGCGGCAACACCGGAAGACGGAAATGAGGACTGGCGGTCGACGCTCGAACAGCGGGCGGCGGACACGTTCGATCTGGCACAGAAGGTGATTGATGCATTCCGTGGGAACAGCGGTACCGCCTATGCACCGGCTTCGGCTCCGACCCCCGATGCGCTGGAGCAATTGCGGATCACGGTCCTCTCATTGTTGCGGGATACGGCCGATTTCGGTTTGCGCCGGTCGCCAGACGGCTACTCAACATTCCGCTACGTCGTTGACCGCGCGGCTCGGGCCAACGGCATAACCTACGATTTCGCCACGAACGCGAAAATACTTGCCAACTTTGATTCCGCCGTCACGCTGCAATCGTGGCAGAGCACGCTTCTTCAGTTCCTGATGCAGTCTTCCACGTCGACCGCCGATGCCTGGTCGCTCGCGCTTGTGGATGTCCATACGTGGAACACGCTCACGCCCCAGCCGCAGCCGCAAACGCTCGGGCGCCTGCTCGACGCACTCGACGCCCTGCAGACCAAACTCGCGGACGATGCGACCCTCGGCCAGTGGCTGCTTTCCAGTTGGGTAGCACAGCTAGGCTGGACTCCAACGACCGCAAAGACCATTGGCGCCTATGTGCAGGACCAGATCCATCAACTCTCGACTTCGCATACTCTGCGGAAACGCATGCTGCAGGCCAACCTTGGCGGGCAGTCTTCCGGTTTGGCGATATGGAAGGAAATCACCAAGATCGACCCGACCAGCGCCCTCAAAGAACGAGCCCAGATTAACGGCAACATCATCAATGTGCTCACCTCGTACTACCACATGCGCATCGGCGACAATCCAAGCGCAGACCCGTCGCTGGTTGGAGAGTTTGCAGACAGAAAGCCGCGTCTCGCACCCGCTTCTTCGGCCAGCCCCCTTCCTCTGCCGCCGGACATGATTGCATATCTGGCTCAGGCCATCCCAAACCTGGCAACCTCCGCCGCAAACAATCTTTTCCCTCCCGACGACACTAGCGGCGCTAAACCCGTACCCGTTGTCCAGGTCACCGGCAAGGATCATCCCGTACTCCTCCAGGTCCGTACCACCGCACCGCTGCCGGATGCCAGCGATCCCCTCCGCGGCATTGCCGGCGTTTGTGTTCTGGCCAAAGAGAATGTGAACGGCACGTATTGGAGTTGCCTGAATGCATCCTCTCTGGCCGTGGTGGACCCGGCCAACCCCGCCAATCCGAAGGTCGTCGCGAACGGTTACTTTGTTCCTCAGCGCCTCACCATGCGCAATGGATTGCTGCAGGCGGCTGTCTCCTACAACAACGATCCGCTGATCGCGCCCTCCCCGAAGAGCTCGGTGGGAGACGACATCAACCAGCAAGCGATCGCAAGTTTCAAATATCGGTCGCTCTTTCAGTTTCTTTACCAGCCCAATACAGCGAATTTAACCAATCCAAACACGCTGGACGCGTGGGCTCGCATCACCGGACTCAAATACGGCTGCAATTATCAGTTCGTCTCCTTCGCCGTGCATAACAGTGGCGCTCTGCCGATCGCGCTCACTGATCCCTCAATTCCCGGATATCCCCTCGTCCCCAAAACGCCGCAGAATTTCACCTTGCCCGCAGTCGCAACCACTGTCTCCGTCACCTACAATCGCCGCATTCCAGTGGGCGGACCACGATGGCAGCCGCAGTGGGTAGCCGGTTCGGAGGAGGATGGCGACCTTAGCCAGTCTTCACTGCCCTCCATCCCGGACACGGTCAACCCATTCGCTCGCGAACTCGATCCCTCGTTAAGCACCGGGGCCAATGGCAAAACTCTTCCCCTTCTCCTCCTCTGGCCGCCCGCAATAGTACCTTCGGACCCAAAATTGGACCCCTCCAAGTTCTCCTTCTCAATTCGTCCACCTGCGATTCATCTTGACTCCTGGGACCGCTGGATCCGCCAGGCAGGTCCGTCGAATCCTGCGCCAAATCCTCTCGACAACCTGCGTAAGGCCGTTTATGCGGATGTATTTCGCGCAACGCCCAAAGGCACGGCGGCCGACCTGCCCGGCAGCGTTGCAGCAAAGACCGCGTCCTCGACACACGCACAAGACACATCTCTGAACGACCGCGCAGTAACCGCATTTTGGTTCCGGCTTGAACTTCTCCCAACACCGAACGCGCCGGTCGTCATCGATTACCCGATCGACTTGTCGATGACCTACTCCGACGTAGGCACAACACCAAGTTTCAACGACGGCTTCAAGCAAGTGCAGGCCAACTCCGTACCTGTTCAAGTAATCACAGGCCCCTCAAGCTCAGCTGCATCGATTACCGGCGATGCATCCCAGATCACCGTCACGGTCCCAGCCGGAACGGTCTGGAAGTTCTCCATCGCATCGGCGATCAACAATACAACAGACACGGCTCGCTTTGACGCCATCACTGGAAGTCCGCTCTTCGACACACAAGTGGGCACCACGCCCAGTGGGAACACGGTCGTTCAGGTCCTGAAGCCAATGCAGATGCTGATCGAGGCTGCGAAGACCGCAAACATTACTCCCGAAGCCGCCTGGCGCGCCTTCAACCCCGCGTTCTCCGGCAGCACGCTCAGCGTCTCACTCACCGCACCCGCAGGCGGCGATTGGCCGCTCGTGCGCCGCGTGGATGTCACGCGTCAGGTATGGCGTTGGCTGGGCCGTCCATACAACAAAAAGCCGTTTCCGTTCATCGCGGCCGCTGGCTTCAATACTGTCAACGTCATCGTCGACCCGACGAAACCTAGCCAATCGCCTGACCCAGATATGTCGAACGCACTCCAGTGGGAGGCCGAATCGTTTGCCGGCCGAGTTGACGGCGACTCTACCGTCAGTACCTCAAAAGTGCACTTCCTTCAGGGAAGCACAACACCTTCAACAGTGACCGTCTATACAGCCGACCTTTCGACAGACCTGCGTGCGCTTTACTTCCGCTTCGGAGTCCGCATCTATAGCCGCTATGACGGCCTGCCGAATTTCACACCGTTCACTGCTGAAACGAACTTGTCATCTTCTATCGCCGCGAAAATCGCCTTCAAAAATGCCGGCTCTCCTGATGGCTATACTACCTGGAAGCGGATCTTCGTGCCATCCCGCGTCCCCGCTAGCGCAAAGGTATCCAAACCGAAGATCCTGATCGCTATTCCGCTCACAACAGCGCTCGATGCGAAGGGCTACCCCATCACGGAAGGCTACACCCTACCTTCAGGCGGCCAACTCATTCCAGGCACCCCTCGTACGGACCTTCTCGTCATTGCTAACGAACCCTGGCACCAGACTGCAGGTCTCGCCGAAGAACTAACCGCATCCATTGAGCTCACAACGAATCCTGACCGAACCATAAGAGCGCAGATCGGCCCGGATCCCATCCTGTCTGGATCTGCTCTCGTTTCCACTCTTGCTCAAACCTTCCAGACCACCAGCGGGAGCACCACAACGAGTGCCCAATCCGTCGGTACGCCCATCGGCGCCACCTTTGACGAAGTTACAGACGCGCCGCTTTTCGCGAACACTTGCTTCCACCTTCGCCTGCCCCAGAATCCCGATAGCTCAAAGAACCTCGCCGGCCCGCTCGACTGGGTAATGGCGAAGCTGCAATTCAGCCGCACGATCGATCCGGCAATGTACGACCCGACTTTGGGTGCTCCCCCTCAGTCCCCTCTGACCGAAGGAACATGGGTAGAGCTTCTGCCAAGTTCGGCTCATTTCAATTCGGGCGCGGGGCCGGTCGCTGTCAGCGATCTCGTGTTCCAAACCGGTACCGGCGTCACTTTAAGCACCAGCGCCAATCCGACTGCAACGATCACACTCCAGCCCAGTGCAAGTTCGGGCAATCAGCTTGAGCTGTGGGCTTTGCTCATGCAGAACATCGCCGATGCAGCAGGCCAGCCTGGCGAAGTCTACGTCGGGCTTGTCTGCATCTCGGGCAGCTCCGTCAACCTCACGGTGACTCCACCCAATCTCACTCAAGCGGATCATCTCTATCTGCTCGAAGTACAAAAGACGAGCGACGCAAAAGCCGTCGAGGCCAAGACTCCGCCGGTCGCCTGGCTCGATCGGCTCTTTCCTCCAGCCACCTCAACATCTCCCACTAACGCGGCATACCGTGTTGTTCGCCTCTCGAACAGTATCAACCGCTACGTGCCTTCATGAACACAGGACCAACCTCGGCTGCTCACGACCGCAGGCCGACACTAACCCGCAAAAGGATAGAGAAAAATGGCAAACGGCATTTCCACCTCGATGCAAACCGGCGCTGACGCTGCGTGTCTAGCGGGCAGCGGCATCAACTTCGTCTTTCGCTACTACTCAGCCACAACTAGCATTCCGACCAAACGCCTCACACTCGCCGAGGCACAGGCACTTGTAAGCGCTGGATTACAGATTGGCGTGGTTTATGAGGACGGCCCAACCAGCGTGAACTATTTCACCAACGGACGAGGTGTTCAGGACGGAGGCCGCGCATGGCAATATGCGCAGCAGATTGCGCAACCAGCGGGCAGCGCCATCTACTTCGCTGTCGACTACGATGCTTCCGCAGCCGACCTTTCTGCGATCGCTTCCTACTTTCAGGGAGTCCAATCCGGGCTCGACACAGCAAGCGGCGGAGTGTCTGCATATTCCATTGGAGTGTATGGAAGCGGCCTCGTGTGTCAGACCATCAAACAGGACCAGAACCTTGCCAAATACTCCTGGATGGCCGAGTCTTCCGCATGGCAGGGTACGTCGACTTACGCCGGATGGGATGTTATGCAGGCGCCTGGCACCTCTCCTCTTTGTTCCCTCGCCGGCCCCACACCGGGTCAAGAGGCTGACTACGAAGAGTGTCAGTCAGCGGGCGACTTCGGCGGCTTTACAGTTTCAATCGTCCCAGTCGAATAATCTCCATCGTCGCATCAGGCCGGCCAACCTCAAAGCCCGGATAGAAGGAGTCAAACCATGCCCGTTCACGTCGATACTGCTGGTGATTGGCAGAAGGTCTCCCAGATCGGCGGCCCCGTAGTCGATCCCATGATCCTGCGTTGCGGCGATATCTTTTTAAGCGGCCCGAATGTCACTCCTGGTCAGATACTTCCTCCGCGGACCCACGGCGCGGCCAGCCAGTTCGACGTTTGGCAACTGCTTGAAGTCAACCTCCAGGGGCTGGCAAGTTTCTTCGACCGTATTGTGCTGGACGATCAAATTCCGGTCTTCGATTACACCGACTCCTTTATGGTCGATCACAACTTCAACAAGACCTCGCTTAATCAAGTAAATCAAGGCGGCGAAGTCCTAGTCGAAGTTCGGGTCGACCATGATGTTTATCAGGACGTAAAATCAGCCGCAGAAGTGAAGTTAACCGAACTCTACACATCGATTGAATACGGCATCACCCCGGGAGAGGCGCAGAACATTCTTGGCGAACTCGCGACTGTGGGGTACATATGGTATCCGTACATCCCAGGCATTGCTTTTCAGAATGACGACGAGCGTCAACTCGCCGGATACATCCTCGCCGGCCTGGTCTTCGGCGGTTATGCACAGCTCGCCGGCGCCGATCACCTTATGCAACCCAAGCGCTCACGACTGTTTCTAGCGACCTCGTTCAAGGTATACGGCCCGCGCTCTGAAGAGAACGACCTTTTCGCCGCACTCAATCAGATCCCTGCCCTTCAGACAGCGGAAATTCCCTTCACGCCGACCTTCTTCCCCATGCTCTTGCACGAGAGCGGGAATCCGCAGGCGATGATCGCCCGTGCAATCCGGCATCGCAACTCACCCGAGGTGCAGGAGTACCGCGAATGGTTGCGCACGATCCTCGATGAGTTCAGCAAGAATGGGCGCATTCCGATGCAGGTTACCCGCGAAGTGCAAAGTATCCTCGATGCCGTGCGCAATCGATCGGAGTCTTTCCGCTTCCCGAACATTGATTTCAGCGTTAGTGTGTCGGCGCTCACCGGAGCTCTTGAGCCAGAGATATCCGTTGAGCTCACCGAACTTGCCCGATCGGCCTGGGGTTGGTTTCTCGAGCGCCTGCCCGGGAAGCGGTATCGCAAGCTGCTGACGCGCGCCATCATACTCGACAACGAATACCAAAACTTGACTCGCCGCGCCCAAACGGTTTGGATGGGCCAGGGATGATCTGCACGCATCGTTCATGCACTTCAAATCGTTCCCGAGCGCCTTTTGAACCCTTTCTTGTAGCCGTGGAGAGGTGAAGATTTTGACCCTATTTCTCTTTGGAGCTGGTCTTAATGCTGATGCAGGCCGGTTCAGAACGCGATATGGTCCGAAGTGTTGGTATCCCCTTGTGAGCGACGTGACGCGCCTTTGCTTCGGCCTGGAGCCGGATGCCATCCCAATAGGAGAATCCGTGGAATATCTCTTCGAGGAAGCGCAGAGAAATCACGAGCCTGATCCAATGAAGCGCCTCGCAGACAAGCTCAGGCTCGGAAGTAAGAACATCTGAGCGAGAAGTAACATGAGCAATTGCTCTGAAGCACGCAGGTAAACCACTAACCAAAATCGAGGGGATGGCGAAGGAGGAAGGTCAATGCCAAAGTTCAGGATTGGTATCAATATGGCTGGGGCGGTGTCGGCGGGCGCATACACTGCGGGAGTACTCGATTTCCTGATGGAAGCGCTGGAGGAATGGGAGAGTGCGAAAACGTCGTTCAGGGCCTACCTCGCCGCACCCACACCGGGACCGGTACCACCAGTAGCCCCTCTCCACGATGTTCAGATCGACGTGTTTTCTGGGGCTTCCGCAGGCGGGATGTGCGCGGCAATTGGTTCAGTCATGGTGCAGCAGCCGTTCCAACACATTCAAACGGGCGATGAGCAAGGCACTACCAACACATTCTATGAGAGCTGGGTCAACCGGATCGACATTCGCCAGCTCTTGCGGACGGACGATGTGGACAGCGGCGGCGCGCTTTTATCCCTTTTGGACTGCACGATTTTGGACGAAATTGCCGATTATGCCCTTTCTCCGTCCACTGCTGCACCTCGATCCTATGTCGCTGACGACCTCGCTCTTTTCCTGACACTGACGAACGCACGAGGCATCCCCTATCGGCTATATAGCGATGCAAGTTCCATCGAGGAGTTCGTCGCCTATTTTGCTGACAGATTGCGCTTTGAAGTTACACACGGCGGGACTCCGAAGGACCCGACTGCAAAACCGCTGCCGTCTGGCCAGGCAGGCCTGGGAGCCTGGCCGTTGTTGAAGCAGGCGGCGAAGGCCACCGGAGCGGTACCCGTAGCCCTGGCATCGCGAATAATCACACGCGATGTAGGAGACTACAAGACGCCCGGCTGGGAGCCTCTCAGTTCAACTTCTCAAGCCCTGCCGCCAGCCTTCCCTCAAAACCTCGGGGCTACCTTGGAAACTTTGAATGTGGATGGCGGTGTCACCGACAATAGCCCGTTCCAACTCGCGCACGACTATCTCGCCGAGGAATTGAATCAGAGCATGAATCCCCGCGAACCTGACCGTGCAAATGCGGCTGTGGTCACGGTCGCGCCTTTCCCGATGGAAGACACCTTCCAGGATGGCTACAAGGCGGCCGATCATCAGGACATCTGGTCGATCCTGATGAGCTTCATTGGCGTGACCTTGTCTCAATCTCGATTCCTGGGAGAAGGTTTGCAAATGTTGATGGAAGGAGCCTCCTTCAGTCGCTTCGCGATTGCACCCTCAGATGATTCAGTCGGACAGGGACAGCCTGCACTTCAGTGCGGCTCGTTGGGAGCATTTGGAGGCTTCTTCTGCCGTGATTTCCGCAAACACGATTTCCTCCTTGGGAGAAGAAACTGCCAGCAGTTCCTTCGCACCCGGTTTGCCGTGCTTGCAACTAACCCGATCATCGATGATGGACTTGCGGCGGCAGGCGCATACGCGGCGGAGATCAAGACACTGTTCCTCGTCGACTGTCCAAGCCCTAATCCAGTCTTGCCCCAGGGCAAAGTCTGGATGCCCTTGATACCGCTCTGCGGCTCGGCAGTCGCTGAGGTGCCGAACCCGGGTCGGGGCCAGTTGGGGCCCGATGATCTCAACGAGATTGTCGACCTTATCGTCGCGCGCTTGAACGCAATCCGATCGAAGCTGGCTCCCGGGATGTTGGGGAATGTCTTGGATGATGCGCTGGGGTTCTTGCTGAACACCTGGATCCTCAGTGGCAGGGTAAAAGAGGCGATCAAGGAGGCCCTTCAGAACGCGTTGGAAGGAGACACCGCCGCCAAGCGGTAGATTTCTGTCTAATGCTCACGTCTGTTCGCTGAAGTCCGTTCCGGCAGTAAGCAGCTTGGGAGGATTGAGCCATCAAGGACGGGGCGAGGTTCCTGGGCAGGAGCTCTTCGATGCGGCTGATGGGATGGTCTGCGATCTGGGCCAGCACATTGCGGAGATAGAACTCCGGATCGAGACCGTTGAGCTTGGCCGATCCGATCAGGCTGTACATCGCAGCGGCACGTTCTCCACGCTGTTTGAACCTGATGTGCTATTTTGTCCCCGGCTCACCCACCCATATTCTTCAGTCCGAAGTGATTTTGTTCAAAATCTTGAGGCCTATGCCTCCTGACACCAGAGGCACGATTAGCGGCGGAGCAATCGTCGACACCAACAACGCAAATAGAAAGAAAAAGGACCCCCACCCGACCTTAAAACCGTTCGGCCAAATCGACGCCTTGGTCAACTTCTCCATGTCGTCGGCGATATGCTTTGCCGTGTCATATTTTTGCGTTTGTCGAGCCTGCTGTTCCTCTATCCGAAAAACTCGTAGTTGCTTCTGGCGCACAAACGCAACGTAATTTCGAAGCCGAACAATGGGCCACCATGCAATTACGGACATAGGAATGATCATCAAAATCAAAGTCTCCACCAGTCCGGAATTGAGAGTGTCGAAGCCGCTCAACCGAAAAAGGGCATGCACGGCTGTTGCTGCGTCATTTGCATCTTTGCTCAAATCCTTCACGTTCGTCGCAACTGCGGAGAAATAGCTGAAAAGCGACCAACCTTCTTTGATTAGGATTTGTTGCAGCCTTAGCCCGAACGCGAAGATTTGAAACACGATGCTCAGCAACAGAAACGTGCTGAAGAGCCTGCCAATTGGACGCAACCCCAAGCACTTGTCCGGATCGCTGATGAAAGGCTCGAAATGGAAACCGCTCCCGTCCTCAATTATGACGCTCGCGAAAGACTGTGTGAGCGACAAGAACTTGAGCACAAAGTAGCACGCTAGAAAGATCACGAATCCCTGAACTACTTGAGCGACAAGGTATAGAACGAAGTTTCCAGTCATGTGGAACCATGCGCCTTGATGGCCCGGTATGGTCCAGCCATGCATCCAATCCAAATCGTCCCATTGGCACGGCTCATACCATTGGGTAAGGGATCCCGAGGCAAACACTCGCATATACATCAGAAAGTTGCTATAGCCGGCCCCAATACACGCCAGAACTGCGAGTAAGACGCTTCCCCGAAAGATGGCTCCGTTCCATGGTGCCATTCTCGTCGCAATTGTTTTGATGAATGAGTCAGGGTCGCCATTCTTGTTGTCTCGGTTCTGGCTGAACAGTTCCTTCCTCAACGAGTTCCGCCAGACTTCGCCTTATAGAGCGGCAAGCAATGGCCGCCAGTGAAAAAATGAGCGGAACGAGAACAGAGTAGCCGACGCTCCAATTCCATTTGTACAAAATCCCCACGTTGGTTTGACTGTTGGATGGAACCTGACTGTGCCAGGCCGGGCAATTGGGAAAATGAACCGGTATTGAAAGAAGATTTAGCCACCATGCAGGCAGAAGAAGGATCGATGAACAACCGATCGACAGCGACAAAAAGACGACTAGCGGGTGAGACGTTAACGTCGTCCCGATGATCGGTTCATTCGGAAAAAGGAATTCGCGGTCTAAAGAAGAGCTCCGTCGACTTAAGAAAGCGATGACCGAACTCTTCAGTCGTTGGGTGGACTCCCAAACGCTCTTCTTCAAGTTTCTCAATCTGCCACCTCAAAATCGATAGGCATTCGGTGCCGGATTCCTTCCTAATCGAGACGACAATCTGTCTTGCAGGTCGGACAGATATAGTGTTGCGTCACATTCTGTTTGTCACCTGCGCCTGTCGTTATTCGATTTGGATGTCCATTCTTGCAAACAACGGTTACGACGTTGCCGTCGAAGACCTGACGCCCGCATTGTTCACACTTATGCTGACAGGTCCCTTGATCGACTTGGTTGATGTGACCAGCAGGACATTGCACGTGCCAAGTCCCATATAAACAAGCTCGCGCCTCAGTCGGAAAAGCCACGATAACACAGATCGCCCCAGCCATCTTCGTTGCTGCCACAAGACATCCTCTTCTTGATATCTTCATGGTCTTCTCCTTCCTGGATTCGAAATCGTACCAAGCGTTCATGCTGTAGCCCTCTCGTTTTTTGTTTGCCTCGGAAATGTCATCTCGAAAGGTCTCGGCCACAATTTGCGAACGGGAGGAGACGGTCCGGATTCCCCTAGGAAGCGTCTAAGGTCTTCAAAGGCCATATACCCACGCCCAAGCGATCTCAGGCTTTCAGATGTCAGCTTGAGGCTAGCCGCGGAAATCGGCTCTTGTGCCATCTAGTCAACTCGGTTGGCAGGATATTTGGGACGAGTCGAGAATATCCAATTTGAGGGCGATGGTACAGATGTTTGTGATGGGAGAGCGGCGAAATCACTCTTTCCTGAAAAGTATTGTGTGGCTCCCCACCAAGGACGCCGAACGAACAAGCCCCTGGGAGTGGTCGTTGACGATGTCCGTTCCAGAGCGAGCGATTCTGGAGAGGATGGAAGAACTTCTTCAGCAGGAGAGCTTTCACCAGGTCGATGCCGTCATGGAAGGCATTGCCAATCTTCGTGCGCAATTACTGCAAAGACCCTTGAGGGAATGCAAGAGCGTGAAAGTGAACAGGCTCTTTCTCTGGTACGCAGACAGGCATAAGCACTCCTGGTTGAAGCATCTGGATCGGTCTGCGATCGATCTCGGCCGTGGAAAGCGTCAACTGGTTCCCGCAGGCCGCTTTGACGTTCGCTACCAGATCACGCTGCCAGCGGAATTGTTTGCCACAGGAGACGATCACGATGCCCAGTGAGGCTTTTGAAGCACAAGCCGCGCTGCTAATGCGCGCGCTGCCCTACGTGGCGGCGGAGACCTGCTTTGCCCTGAAAGCTGACACAGCAATCAATGTCCCCGGGCTTTCCGTGAACCAAAACCGCACCGCCGTGTTTCCATCCGTTCGTTAAGATTTGTTAAGTGGCATTAAATCAATAGCTTACGGTTCCATTTTTGCATCTCATCGAATGCCACGGGTCATATTTCGTCACGTCACGGACATTATTAAGGTGATCCTTGGAGATACTCTGAAAAATATTTCTTGGCGTTTGTCGCGAAAACGGCTCCTGTTTTGCCACTAGTTCTATGGAATCAATTGATGCTGATCAGATGCCACACATTATGGTGGATTTTCGATTTCGCAAGAGCCGGTGGCGAATAAATGGAGAAGCAGTCCACTTCCGTCTCGAACACGCCTGTTTCCCAGCGAGCTGCGCACTACGTGCGTATGTCCACCGAGCATCAGCAGTACTCCCCTGAGAACCAACTGGACGTGGTCCGCCAATACGCCGCCTCCCACCAAATGGAAATTGTTCGTGAGTACTCGGATCATGGGCGAAGTGGTCTAAATATCGCAGGACGCGAAGGGCTGAATAAGCTCATGTCGGACGTGGAAAACAAGCGGACAGACTTTTCCGCACTGCTTGTGTACGACGTCAGCCGGTGGGGGCGCTTCCAGGATGTGGATGAGAGCGCCTATTACGAATATGTGCTCAAGAGAGCCGGCATTCGCGTCCATTATTGCGCTGAGCAATTCGAGAACGACGGGAGCATGTCATCTTCCGTCCTCAAAACGTTGAAGCGTTCGATGGCGGCCGAATACAGCCGGGAGCTGTCAGTCAAGGTCTTTTCCGGGCAGTGTCGTCTGATCGAACTGGGATTCCGTCAAGGTGGTCCTCCCGGATATGGTCTGCGGCGACAGTTGATTGACCGGGACAGGAATCCCAAAGGGTTGTTAGGTCGAGGAGAGCGAAAGAGCCTGCAGACAGATCGCGTCATCCTAGTTCCCGGCCCGGAGTGGGAGGTTGAGACAGTTCGTCAGATTTACGAACTGTTTGTCGCTCAAAGGAAAATAGAACGCGAGATCACGGCAGAATTGAACGGTCGCGGAGTTTTGGGAGAGGATGGTCGTCCATGGACACGCGCGACGGTCCATCAGGTACTGACCAACCCTAAATATATCGGCGCTAACATCTACAACCGCCGATCCTTCAAACTCAAACACCGACGCGTTAACAACCCAACGCAAATGTGGATATGGCGCGACGGTGCATTCGAACCCATCATCCCGGTGACTGTCTTTGAAAAGGCAAGGTCGATCATCGAAGCACGTCATCACCATCTATCGGATCAGGATCTTCTTGAAAAGCTTCGAGAATTGCTGCGGGCTCGGGGACAGCTCTCAGGAGTCCTCATCGACGAAACCGAGGATATGCCTTCGAGTTCTTGCTACTCTTCGCGCTTTGGCAGTCTTACGCGCGCCTATTCGCTCATTGGATGGACACCAGATAGAGACTATGCCTACATCGCAATCAACCGTTTACTGCGACGGAGACATGCAGACATTATTGCGTCGATCCTGGATCGACTGCTCGCCTTGGGGGCAACGGTCAGCGTCAACCAGCAGACAGACTTGTTGACAATAAATTCCGAATATACGGCGTCGCTGATCCTTGCAAGATGCCGGCAGACTCGTGCAGGTAAATGCCATTGGCAGCTCCGATTCGATGAGAGTTTGCAACCGGACATTATCATCGCAGCGCGTCTTCAGCCGGGCAATGAAGAGATCCTCGATTACTATCTGCTACCACGTTTTGATGTCCTGACAGAGCGGTTGAGTTTGCGGCCTGACAATGGCTTGGCCCTAGACGTCTATCGTTTCACCAACCTCAACTTCTTCTTGGAAATGGCAGAGCGCGTACGCATAGAGGGGGCGGCATGAAAGAACAACATATCGAACTCATTCCAATCGCCCAAATTCATATTGCCAATCCCAGACCACGAAGCCGTGGGAGGTGGCAAATGATTGTCGCCAATATCCGAGAGGTCGGGCTTAAGAAGCCTATTACGGTGGTGCGACGCAAGGAACCGGACCCAGAGGGCAAGAAATTCGATCTTGTCTGCGGCCAAGGAAGGATCGAGGCCTTCGTTGCTCTTGGCGAAACGGCCATACCAGCGATCATTATCGAGGCAACGCGTGAAGATCAGTTTCTCATGAGCCTGGTTGAGAATATCGCAAGGCGACCGCCCTCCAATAGGGATATCATTCGCGAAGTTCGAAGCCTTCGGGAGCGCGACAATAACGTTGCGGATATTGCCAGAAAGCTCGGCATGGAACGTATGTACATTGCTGGGATTGTGCACCTGGTTGAACACAAGGAAGCTGCGCTCATCGAAGCCGTAGAGGCAGGAAGATTGCCAATCAGCGTCGCCGCACAAATTGCGACCGGAAAGGATGCGGAGATATCCCAGGCTCTTTCAGAGGCATACGAATCGGGGCAATTGAGAGGAACAAAATTGGCCGCTGCACGGCGCTTAATCGCCAAGCGAATCGAGAAGAGGCAGAAAGCGGGCAAGG
>CAWKFD010000016.1:0-6655 GCA_963848805.1 uncultured Acidobacteriaceae bacterium
CCCCGTTCCGCTTGCCGTCGCTCAACGCATGAAAAAAGGCTCGACCACGGAGAACCGATTCACTGCAACACCTCGCACACTTCTCGGGGTGAGGCCTTTGGGCCGTTCTTGCATGCATCTCCCCATTGGGGTCGAAGAGGAGCGGGACCTTCGAGCCCGCTCCCCTTTCGCAGCGGCGATCTTACTGCACGTCGCTAACCTTGCCGTTGTTAAATGTCACCTTCATTCCGTTGTAGTAATAGATTTCCTTCGTCCCCAGGTTCGCGACCTTGGTTGGCGCGCCGAGGTTCGCCGTTACCTCGTCGGGAGTCTGGCCCAGCCCAACGCTTGCAGGCGCTGCCGGAGCGGCGGGCGCAGCAGCCTGACCAGGACCCGCCGGCGAACCGCCGCCCTGCGACGCATCGCTGTCAGCCTGATCCGCCTGCTGGGTCTGCTGCTGAATCTCAGCCCCGGCATTGGGATCGGGTGGAGGCGCTATGGCAGCGTACTGCGCATCTACCGGTGGGCCCTGCGCCGATGGAGGCAACGCGGGAACTCCGCCACTGCCTTGCTTGGCTTGCAACTCCTGCAGGCCCTGATCGATGGTTGCGCGCATGTGGTTCTGCATCTCCTGCAGATCGCTCACGGCCACCGAAACCGTATCCTGCTTTGCGCATTCCTGGCCGCCCTTGCTGGCCAGCACTATCAGGTTCACGGCCGTTGCGTCCGCCGGCTGCGGACCGTTCAGCGCCAACGCATCGCCGTCGCTCAATGCGCATTCGGTCTGCGATGCATCTACCACATCCAGAGCGCTGCCGACTACAAAGGTATGCGCGCGCCCGTCGCTCAACATGCGCGCAATGCCGCTGGAGCCGGGGTCCACATCCTGCTGCTGTGTGTTCTGCGCCGCTTCCTGGTTTTCCAGCGCTAATTGCTCCCTCACTTCATCGGCGATCTGCTGTTTCACTTCAGGCGTCAGCATCGGTTGTCCGCCCGCCGCCGTCGGTGCGCCGTCTACCTCGCCCCCTTGCTGCTGCGCCGCATAGGCCGCCTGCAAATCCTGCGAAACCATGTAGTCCGTCAGCCAGAATGCAGCCGAGGGGTACACCGGATACGGCTGGAAGTAGTAGCCATAGTAGCCAAACCAGGGATTTGGGCCCCAGCCCCACGCAAAGGTGATGGGAACGGCCCACGGGTTGTAGGCCCAGCCGTAAAATGCGGGCCGGAAGTAGAACCCTGGCGCATACACGTTCAGATAAACGCCGCGGTACGGGTATCCGTGATAGAAGTGGCTGTATTCGCGCCCATTGTAGTAATAGGTGCGCCGCGCGAAGTCATGGCCATGGTAGCTATAGGGCCGCTGCACGTAACCCGGACGGCCCCGCTCGGCAAAAACCCGGCTGTGGTCGGGGTGCTCGACCATCACCGCGCGGTTGCCGTTCAAACCGTGGTGCACATCCATACCCGTCCTGGGGTTGTGTACGTCGCTGACTCTACCATTGGGACGCGTGCGCACAACGCTTCCATTCGCGGCGACGTGTTCGCTCGATCCCCTGGGTGCGCTGGTCTTGAACGCCGAACTGTTGTGGGAATTTCCTCCCATTGGCCCGCCAGCAGGATGACCCCCGCCGGTCGTCGTTGTAGTCCTTGTTCCGCCGGTTGTCGTGGTGGTATGGGTACCCGTGGTCGTGGTGGGACGGGTACCGCCGGTTGTGGTGGTGGGATGGTTGGCGCTAGGGCCTGTGGGTCGATTTGCTGTGGGACCCGCGGGATGATTCGCACTGGGGCCATTCGTGGTCGGGCGGCTCGCCCCGCCGGGTGCGCCCCCAGAGCGTGACCCGGGAGCCGGTGTCGCCGGCCTGGCAGCAGGCTTGGCAGCGGGCTTCGCAGGAGCCGGCGCCGATTTCTTGTTTTCCGCGCTCGCCATGCCCGCGCTTCCCAGAAACATGGCAAGCACGACTGCTATCGAGATGTTTTTCATGGCCCGATGAAGTACTGGCATCGTCATTGCGTCCTCTTTTCCTGTTGCGGGTCCGAGCTCGATCGTCGAGCCACGGACACTCTACTCAACATTGCTCACTTTTCCGTTGGTGAACGTTACCTTCATGTCCTTGTAGTAATAAATCTTCTTTGCTCCCAGGTTGGCCATGCGCGCCGGCTGCCCAAACGCCGCGGTCACCTGGTCGATCGTCTCGCCAATTGCGATGGTCGGCGGCGGAGCGTCGGCCGGCGGCGGCGGGGGTGCGATGTCAGCCGGCGGAGCCGGTGGTGGGACGGGCGCCGGAGGGGGTGTCGCGGCCTGCGCCGGACCCGTGGGAGCTGCCGGAGCCGATGGAGGCGCCCCGCCCTGACCACCCTGACCGCCTTGATCATCCGCGGGTGGCGCCACCGTCAGAACCTCCGCAACCGTTGCCATCGCATTGTCCACTGGCGGTACCGCTCCCTTGTCGAACGGAAATTTGATCTCCCCGTAGAAGCGAACGTCGTTATACGGGTCGCTAAAGGTACTGACGAGGATGCCGTCCTTTTGGACGCCGATTCCGGTAACCCAGAACTTTTCCCCGGCTACGAACTTTCTCGACGCGCAGCCGTTGTTGGCCGCATCGGCCGCGCTGCCACCGCCGCCAAACGGAAGCCGGCCCCTGATAAAGGATCTCGCGGCATCTTTGGTGCGATTATTCAAATTTGCGGTCAGAACCCCGTTGCTATAGGTGTTTGAAAATGCGTAGGAGGAGGCCGAGCTGCACATCATCAGCCCATCTTTATGCAGCACCACAACGTCGCCCGCGGTCACAATATCGGTATGGTCGGCCGTGGCCTTCGTCAGCTTGATCTCGGAATCGAGCTTTTGCTCGATCGCTCGAGGATCGCCGGACTGCGCGGAGAGCTGGAAACCAGCCGTCAGTAGAAGACAGGCGATGGCAGCGAAAGGAAGCCTTTTGCTGGGTGTCATAAGCCAACTCCATTTTCAGAGGGTGGGGGAAGTTGCCCTACAAGAATGGGGGAAGTATAGCAGAGAAGCGCTGCACGTGACACGCAAAACAAGCTCTGCGACGGGGACCCCCCGGTCCTGAGGCCGTCCGGCGGCGCAGCAATCGCCTACTCCACGTTGCTTACCTTTCCATTGGTGAAGGTCACCTTCATGTCCTTGTAGTAGTAAATTTGTTTCGCTCCCAGGTTGGCCACGCGCACCGGCTGTCCAAAGGCCGCGGTCACCTGGTCCCTGGTTTCGCCCAAGTCGATGGTTGGCGGAGGCGCATCGGTCGGCGGCGGAGGGGGCGCGATGGCAGGCGGCGGTGGCGGGGGAATCGGCGCCGGAGCGGTGGCCTGCGCAGGTGGAGGTGTTGCGCCCTGGCCGCCTTGATCGCCTGAAGCCGGAACCACCGTCAGCACCTCGGCAATGGTTCCCATAACGCTATCGGCCGGAGGAACTTCCTTCTTGTTCGGGAAGGGGATCTTCAGGACGGCATAGTACCGCACATCGTTATAAGGATCGCTGTAGAGACCTATGGATACGCCATCATTTTGCACCGAAACCGCAGTCACCCAACACTTTTCACCGGGAACAAACCGCCGCATCACCCGATTCTTCCCGGTCATCATCATTTGCGTGCCAAAGCCCTGTCCCACTCTTCCGTCCTTGTACACATTTGTGGGCGGCACCACCGAAGCTACGTCGAACATCAACAAGCCCGGCTTCTGAATGACAACAACATCGCCCGGCGTAACGATATCCGTGCGGTCGGCGGTTGTCGTGGTCAGCTTGAACTGGGCGTTGAGCTTTTGCAGGATCGCCGCGGGATCGCCGGATTGCGCAGGAAGCTGGAAGCCAAGCGTCAGTAGAAGGAAGGCGATGACGGCGGAAGGAAGCCGTTTGCTGGGTGACATGAGCCACCTCCGTTTCAGAAGACGGGGAAATTGCCTTAAAGGTTTCGGCGAAAGTATAGCAGAGAAGCCGGGCGAGTGAATCGCCCGGCAAGCTCCACGGTTTTATCGCATGCATCGGCGGATGCCCAGCGGGTGCGGCAGAGCGCAATGCCGCTGCGAGCTGCGGATTTGTCGACTGAGGCGACGCCTTCCGCCGTCTCCTGGATTGCGGATGGGCAAATCCCTTCGAGCGTACCTTTCTACCCCAAGGTCATTCGAGCAGCCTTAGAATTCCGGGACACTTTCTAAATTTTTTCTAATCTGAGCCGATGCATCCAACAGGAGATTTCGACGGATGCCGCCCCTTACCGCTCCAACATTCCTCCTCGCATCGCCTGAGCCGGCACTTCTTGCCGCCATCGAACCGATTTTGTCCGCCGTCGGAGAACGCGTCGAAGTTGTTCTCTCCGCACCGGCAGCGCTGGCCTCGATGACCGCGCCTCGCCCTCCGGACCTGGCACTTGTCGACGAGAGCCTGCCCGGCATGCCCGTTGGCCAACTGCTCGCCGGCGCACGCGCACAAACCACCGGCGCATGTTTTCCCATTGTCCTGATTACAGACACCGTGACCGAGACGTGGATCGATCGCCTCGCCGAAGGCGCCATCGACGACCTGATCCTGCGCTCCGCGGAACCTTCCTATTGGCAACTCCGCATCGATCTGGCGCTGCGCAACGAGCGCCTGGCGCGCGAGCTGGAAACCCTCCGCGACTCCGCCATCCGCAATGCCCAATTGGACCGCCTCACTGGCGTCTACAATCGCGAGGCGCTGCTCGCCACGCTCTTTCGCGAGACCGACCGCGTGCAGCGCAGCCGGAGCGACTTGTGCCTGGTGCTCTTCGATATCGACGACTTCGGCCACTGGAACTCGCGCCTCGGCGCGGAAGCCTGCGATGAGCTCCTTTGCCAGGTAGCAAACCGCACCGCTTCGCTGTTGCGCAGCTACGATCTGTTGGGCCGGCCAGGCATGGACGAGTTCCTGGTGGCTTTGCCTTCCTGCGGCCTGGCCAACGCAATGGCCCTCGCCGAGCGCCTGCGCGTCGAGGTGTTCTCCTCGCCGTTCCGCGTGGCCGGCGAAGCGATCCGCCTCTCTGCTTGCTATGGCATCGCCGCCAGCCGCGGCCGCTCTCCGGTGGTGGTCCTGCGCGAGGCCGAAAAGGCTCTCGAATGGGCCAAGGCTACGGGCCCGGAGACGATCCAGTGCTTCGGCAGCCCGCCCGCCAACACGCCGACTCCCGTCACGTTTCTCTCTTCCGCCACCGGCGACGAGCTGCTGGCGTGGTAGCCCAAATGCGTGGCGAACGGACCCCAGGGCGCTGAAACAGTTACTTCCGGTTAGGCGGTAATACGGTCTGAACTCTTTTTTCTAGCTAATTCCAAATCGTTCAGATCGGATAGTGGTTGCTGAAGATCGCTTCGTGCAGACCGAGACTTGAGTGGGCCACGTAATCGTCGAAGTGGATCATGATTCAGTGGTCTTCACGTTTCCCATGAATTTCTCGACGACAAGAAGAATCCAGAGGATCAGAACAAAATCCGCTGTGGCGATGCCAATATACACGAATACGGGAATCCACTTCGTGGTCCAAGGAACAAACAGAACCCACAAAACATGAAGAACTGCGATCACTGCCATAGTGACCCAGAACCAAGTTTGCTTCCGCAGTTTCCATTTGAAACGAATCACTATGCCAAGCACACCAACAGTAAGCATAAAGGGCCACACTCGCTCTAAGCGCCCCCCATAGACCAGGTACAGAAAGAGCGTTGGCGTACCAATGACAACCATAAGTAACTGTGTGCGCCAAGACAAACGCAACTTCTTGGCCTCTGTAACTTCATTCTTGAGTTCGTCCAATACGAGAATGCTCTTTCGGCGCATGTCGTTTCACAGCTTGGAATCGTCCACAGTCTAATACATAGTCACGGGCGTATTGTCGGCAACCCTTCCCTAGCGTGATCTGGCTCACGTCACTTCCGAGTAGGCGGTCACTCGGGCACAATTCAGGATGGATTCAGACGAATGGGATGCGGCGACCTAATCGGTTTTAAAGCGAGACGATCAAATACGCCCCAATGAAAACGACACCGATTAAATAAAGGATCGCGACTTCCCCCCAAAACACTCTAGGTTCTTTATCGCGGTAGACCCAGCCGTTAAAACGGACCCACACTTTGCCCATATATGTAAAAACCGCAGCAGCGGAAATTGAAATGACACCGAATATAGGCATAAGTTCCGGCGATTTAATAGGTGCGTTCCAAACGAGCATGACATCGTCGATTCTACTCCCTGCCGAACCGAGACAGCCTCGTGTAGTGGTTGGGTTGTCGCCAATCCGGAAGTTACCACGTAGTTTTCCCTTCGTGAATCAGTTCCAGGCTCTGCGGCTCGACTCTGCAACTACCGGTTGCAGAAACTCCTGAAAGACCTCGTTCAAGATCATCCGGCCTCGCGCGGTCAGTCGCGCTCTCACGCCGGCGCCGGTTACGTTTCTCTCTTCCACCACCGGCGACGAACTGCTGGCGCGGTAGCTCCTCGGCAACGATCGAGGCCGGAGATTTGCGTTCAAGATTTCGGGCTGCCTCTCTTTATATGAAATGTGATATATTGCGACTGCGCAAGAGTACGCAGAGATCCACTGGGCTGGTGATGCAAAGCAAGTTCTGAGTTCGTTTCCTCAGGAAGTCAAGAGCGTGCTCGGGTACTCGTTGCGCAGGCTGCAGAAGGGCCTGTTTCCGGACTGCG
>CAWKFD010000017.1:0-348293 GCA_963848805.1 uncultured Acidobacteriaceae bacterium
ATCGGCCACCGGCACGTCAATTCGGCGCTGTCGGCTCGCGCATGTTTGCGGGTACTCTTGGCGACCATGGGGAGACGATTGTTTCTTTTTGAATCGCGAGCGCATGACTGGGATTATCGGAGTCGGGACCGGACAGGTCGAAGATTACAAACGCCAAAAATGCAAGAAGAACGAGTGCGGCCAGCGCAACGGCAACCAGAGCCAGGATCTTCTGATGCCGCTGCCAACGAATATGTGTATGCCAGCCGTGCGTTCTTGCGTCACGTCGGACGGCAAAGATTTTCAAGAAGCTCACGTAGCCCCGTTGATGGCAAGCGCGGCAACGTACAGGATAGCGGAGAAGCGGGAGATGGCCCGCGTCTGCGAGACGAAGACGAGAAGGCCGCAAGCTTTCGGCTCCGCACGCACAGGAATTTGATGGCATAGCACCTCCTAGCCCATGGTGAACACCGCGGCACAATTTTTTTCAGTTGGAGCATTCCAGCAGGACAGTTCGTTCCGTATCCCGGTTTGGGGTCAGTCTATGGCCGGAGACGGAACAACGTAGAGCGATACAGGAAGGAGTCTTCCGGGAAGCAGTCTTTCAGGCAGTGCAGTATAGGAAGCAGTTTATTCTTCCAACTTCCTCGCGCGTGATTGTAGCACGGGCGGGTGGCTTAATTCAAACGATGAGAAATGGATTGCAAGCCGAGCAATCGAAGTTATATCCTCACAGGGTCTAGCGGCCACGATGAAAACACCAGCGCCATCGACGAGGCTCACAAATGGTGACCGCGTCGCCGTGGTCGGCGGTGGACCTGCCGGTTCGTTTTTCGCCATAAGCCTTCTTCGCGAAGCCCGGCAACTCGATCGAAAGCTCGAGGTCGTTCTCGTCGAGAAACGCCGTCCGTCGGACCAGAACTTCGAGAGTTTTCAATGCCGGGGATGCAATTACTGCGCGGGCCTGGTCTCGCCCAGGTTGAACGAGGTCCTCACCGAAGCTGGTATTGCCGTCCCGGAGGAGATTGTCCAGGAGCGGATCGACCACGTCTGGATACAAGGGCAATGGAAAAACTTCCGACTTCGAGTGCCCGAACACCAGCGGATGTATTCCGTGTACAGAGGCTCGTTGCCCGGCAGGAGGGGTGGCAGGCCTACCGGGTTCGATGGGTTTTTGCTCGGTGAAGCGATCAAGGAGGGCGCGCGCCTGCAGTTTGGCAATGTCGAGGGGATTTCTTACGGTGCGTCCGGTATGCCGGTCCTCGCCGTGAAGGCGCCCACAGGAGAAACTGTCTCCCTCGGCGCCAGTTTCGTGGCTGTCGCGACGGGAATCAATCCGCACTATGGCCTGAATGATGGCGCCGATGCGCTCATCGCCTCGATAAAGCAGTTGAATCCGTCGTTCGCTCCCGGCAGGTCCCGCAGGGCCCTCATCTTCGAACTCGACGTGGGCCAGGACTTTCTCGAGCGCAACTTGAATCGGGAAATCTACTTCATCGAGTACGGCGCAAAGCATCTCGCCATCGAGCATACCGCGCTCATTCCCAAGGGCAGGTTCCTGACCGTGGCCATGATCGGCAGGTGCGTGGATGAAGCAAAACTGCCGCAAGACAGCCGGCGAATCGTCCACGAATTTCTCACCCTGCCGCAGGTTGACCGCATCCTGCCCGGCATCGCGGCGGCGCCTCATGCGTGTATTTGCGCTCCCAGAATGACGGTGGGCACCGCGGCGTCTCCTTTTGGCGACCGGTTTGCCGTGATCGGGGACGCAGTTGGATCGCGATTGAACAAGGACGGCCTGTACTCGGCCCACGTAACGGCCAGCAGATTGGCGCACACCGTGCTCCATGAGGGAATCGACCGGCAGGCTCTTGCCCGCGGATACGGAAAGACCGTCAGGTGGCTGGTGGACGACAACCGCTCTGGACGGATCGTATTTGCCATGAGCCGGGCTGCCTTCGCCATCCCCGTAATGAGCCGCATTATGTATCAGGCCTTCGCTATCGAGTACAAGGTGCGGGACGAGCGGAGCCGGCCATTGAGCGCAATGCTCTGGAAGATCGCCAGCGGCACCGCCGACTATGGCGAAGTGCTTCGGGAGATGTTCAATTGGAGAGTGGTGCGATCCATTCTGGTGGGCGCCGCGGTCACGTTGAGAAACGTGGCCGTCGAGTGGATTCTGGGCATGAAATGGGGAAAGTTCGGCCGCTATCCGGCCGTCGTGGCCATGGAGAAGCGCGAAGCCCTCAAGGAGACACTCGCCGCCAACCTCGGAATGCGCCTGGACCCATCGCCTGATTTTGAACGCATGTACTCGATCAAGATCCGTGGCTCCGAAGCCGAGATCATGGACGAGCTCGCCATGTATGGCCAGCCGGACGCGCGGTTCGTCAAGGTGAGATTCGTTGACATGCGGCAGATCCATGGCACGCCCAACGAAGTCGGATCGGTCATCCGATACCGTGTACCGCTTCTGAAGCTGGCCGCGGAACTGAAGCTCACCCGCAAAGTGCGCTCTGAAACCCTCTTCTACCAGGCAGACGATCGGCTCGTGGAAGACGGCAAACTCATCTTCGACATTGCGCCCACCCGGGACGGAAATCGCCGGCTCTGCATCTACGCGGCCTTCGACTATAAGAAAGGCAGGAGTCTCGCGAGCCGGATCATGTGGAGGTGCGGCCGATTCCTCTTCCCCGAGTTCGTGCACGACGTTGTATGGAACCATGCCCTGTGCACCATCAAGGAAGAAATCGAGCGGAAGAACGCCCCCGCCGGCTCGGAAACGGAAAGTCCTGATTTGCTTCCAGCCACGCAATAACCGCCGCGAGCTTCGCTCGACCCAAAACCTGGCCCAAAACCGCAGGCTCTTCGGCTAGTAGTTTTGACGCATTCCTGCGCGAAAATTCGCTCAGGATGACAGATTCTTGAAGACGCAGGAATTTTCTCCAAACCATACGCAGATACGAATTAATGCGGGCGGCCGGGTAGCACAAAGTGTTCCGCGCAGCGCGGCTCGTAGGAGTCGCCGGGCACTTTGATGGGGCTGTCGTAGGGTGCTGGCTTGCCGTCGATGAGGCGCTGCGAGTAGAGGGCGCGCGCTCCGCAACTGCAGTAGGCCATGCACTCGGTGATGCTGCCGCCGTAGGCGTTCACCAGCCAGGTGAGATTCAGCATTTCGCCGAAGGGCATGGCGCGGAAGTCGAGGTCGAGCCCGGCGACGAGAACGTCGTGGCCGGCGTCAAGCAAGTGCTTGGTGAAGAGGAAGAGATCGCCGACAAACTGGCCTTCGTCGATAGCGATGCACTCCACGCGTTTGCCAATCTCAACCTCTTTGTCGCGGATGACCTCGAGCACCTCCCACGGGTCGGTGGACTTGAAGGTGACGGCGCTCATCTTGCCGCCTCCGTTGGGATTGCGGCTTTCGACCACGCCGGGACCGCCCTTGGTGTCGTCGCTGGGCTTGAGGACCATGACATATTGCTTGGCGTACTGGCGGCGCATGTCGGCGCGGCGCTGCAGCTCGGCCGTTCTTGTTGCTGCGCATCGGTCCCATCATGATTTCGAGCTTGCCTTGCACGTACGTGTTTCTCCTCAACGCGAGCGGCTCCGGATTCCCATGATAGCGCGGCCGGGGGCGGAAGGATGAGGCGTGGAGATACGGGGTCGAAATTTTCCCTGATAAGAACGGGCAAGGGTGAGGCGTTATCGCCCGACCGCTCGCAGTTCGGCGTCTACCGCGGCTTTCATCACGCCGCAGCTTTCGAAGAAGCGGACCAGGTCGGCGGAGAGCGCGCCTCCGGGCTTGTCTGGCGCGTCAGATGCAGCCTGGATGGAAGGCCGGGCCGGTTGAAGCGTGTTCGCCATGCGCATGGCGCCGCCGCCCTGGGCATCGAGGATGAGCGCGGTAAGCTTGCGCGCCAGCGGCAGCGGAAAGCTCTCCGAGACGAAGACCAGTTTGCCGCGCGTGGTGATGACGACCGGACCCTCGTTGGTCGAGTAGACCTGCTCCACCGATCCATCGTCCGCCTGTGGCGACGGGCTTGCCGCCGTCTGCAATTGAACGCTGGAATACTTCCGCGCCAGGTTGTTGGCGTAGAGCTTGGTGAACACCTGCGCGGAGTCGGCGTTCTTCCAAACTGAAAGATAAAAGATGGCGAGGGATTTGGTGCTGGCCTGCTCCGCCGGAGTGGTTGCGCTGCGCAGTTGTCCCGCCCAATACAGGCCGCCGTCCCACGCCGGAGTCAGATCGCGGGCCGCGTTATCGCCGCCGAAGAGCTCTGTAATGATGTGCACGTCGAGCTCGCCCATTTGGCCGATGTCGTAGGGCTGGTAGAGCGCATCGACCAGGGGGTGAATGTCGGGCAGCAGGGGGATGGCGGGGATGTGCTTCTTCTCGTACTCGCGCGGGTTGATGATCTCCCAGCTTGAGGTCGGCGGGCGGTCGAGCGCGCCGGCAAAAGCCGCGGCCTGGCCCTGATCCATCCACACGTCCTGCTCAAAGCTGAGGCCCTCGCGGTACGGGAAGAGCATGGATTCCGACAGCAGCAGCGGTGCGCGCGCCATCACGGGAGAGTCCTCGGCGGGGTTCATTTGCGACTTGATGGTGTCCAGCACCTCGGGATCCTTGATCAGGCTCTTGCCCATCGGCTTGAGCATGTAGTCGAACATGACGGCCGTGGCCTGACCCTCCGCCACGGCATCCCGCGCGGTGTCCATCTCGTCTTTGGCCAGGTTGTTCTGGTCGCTGGCCGCGTCGTGCGAGACGTCGTTTGGCGTCTGATCGTCCCACTTTTCCAGGTCGGAGTGCTGGTCCTGCAGGGCGTGGGTCAGCTCGTGGGCCATCACAGACTTCTGCTCCTCGGGTTCCACCCAGTCGAGCAGGTTCACTGTCTTGGTTTTCGAGTCGTAGTAGCCCTCGATCTGCTCCTTCAGAAGCGCCAGCAGAAAGGGCTTGAGCTCGAAGTCCTGGTCGATGAGCCCGAATTTCTTCAGCACGATTTCGTCGCGCTGCATGCGCTTTGCGCCTTCGTCTTCATTGAATTTTTCGTCGAGATACGCTTCCACGGCGGCGCGGGTGGTCAGTTGACGCTTGACCGTGCTCTTGATGGGCAGGCCGGTCTCATCCGAGGAGAATTTGATCAGCTCATCGACCAGCGCGAAGAGCTGTTTGGCTTGCTCGGGCGTGATGCGGGGAGCGGGCTTGGCGCTTTCACTGCCATGGGACGGGACCATCGACCCCCGCTCCCGCCGGCGGGGCGGGCTGGGCCGGCGAAGGGGCGGCTTGCTGGGCCATGGCCACGGTGACTGCTGTGAGCGAAAGCAGGATGGCCCAGATCGCTCCGCGCAAAGTCCAGTTTCGCAATTGTGTGCCGGGCGTTTATCCGGTTTCCTGCGGGCATTGGTTCTCCTGTGAGCTTCCGTGCTCCCCTCGGGGTTTGGCCGCTTCCCTGGGCCGAAATTCCCGCTTCTCTCTTCAAGGCTATAATCAGGATGCGGTTCCGCGCCAGGTTTCACAGAAATCCTGCGCCGGATCGCGGAAAAGTCCCCAATGGCAGAGTCCGATATCGCCGTAAACCTGCAGGCCACCGCGCTGGCCGCAATGCTCGAATCTTCCCGTACGCCCCATGAACTTGTTGCATACCGGGGGGCGCTGACCCCCGGATGTTGGACGCGCCAAAAGCGGAAATAGCGGCGCTCGCCCAGGGAGCCGCAATTCACGATCTGGGCTGGATGCGGCGCGTGGCGGTCGGCGGAGCCGACCGTTTTCGCTGGTTGAGCGGGATGGTGACCAATACCGTAAACGATTTGTTTCCAAACACCGGTGCCTGGAACCTGGTGCTGAACGCGCAGGGCCGCATCCAGGGCGACCTGACGGTGTGGCGGGAAGGCGAGGAGCTCTCGCCCCAGCGGCGAAGCCCGGCGGGTAACGGCAAAGAAACCACTGCCGGCAGCGCCACAAAAAGTGAAGCCGGCGGCGAAGATCGCATGTTGGGAACTCCGTTTGCCGGGGAATCCGGGCTGGAACTGGAGATTGAAGCCGGCCAGATAGACAAATTGCTCGACCACCTCAACCATTTCATCATTATGGACGACGTGGAATTGGTTCCATTGGGCGAGGAGCAGGTGGGTGAGGCCGGATCGGAGACGGCTATAGGACTGACCGGCCCGCAGGCCGATCAGGTGCTGGAGCGGGTGGGTCTGCCAGTAATTGGGAGCCCCATGTCGGGAGTCAGCGTGGAATGGAACGGGTGGGAGCTGAGGATTTTGCGCGGCTACGGTGTGCTGGCGCCTCACTATGAGTTCTGGCTTCCCTCGGCGGGGCTGGGCAAACTGTGGGCATGCCTGCGCACGGGCGGAGCCACTCCGGTGGGCTCGGCCGCGTTGGAGGCCTTTCGCATTGCCGAGGGAATACCAGCCTACGGCATCGATATGACCGAACGCGACCTGCCGCAGGAAACCTCCCAGATGCGGGCGCTGCATTTCGCCAAGGGATGCTACCTGGGCCAGGAGATTGTCGAGCGCATCCGATCGCGCGGCAATGTGCACCGGCATCTGCGTCCGCTGGAGCTGGCCGGGCCTGTGCCTTCGGGCGGCACGGAACTGACGCTGGAAGACGGGAAGGCTGCCGGGCAGATCACCAGCGCAGCCGAGCTGCCGCTCGAGAATGGCAGCCGCGTCTTTGGTTTGGGCATGATGAAGGCGGAAGCGGAGGCACGCAGTCAAAGCTTCCAATACAAGACTGAAGCGGGCGCGGGAACGGCCCAGATTCTCGCCGCGCCGCCCAGCCTTTGAGCAAGTCGGCAAGTTAGTGAGTCAGCAAGTCGGCAGACAGAACGGAAATTGAAAACTATGAGCGAACCCCCGAAGTTTGAAGTGATTGACCGCCGCAAAATGAAGGCGGAAGAAGAGGAAAAAGAGAGTGGGCAAGCACCCGCGCCGCCGGCCCCGGCTGCTGCACCGCCGCCCACCCCGTCAACGGCCGGTGCGCCCGCGTCCGGGCCGCGCCTGGTGGTGAACGAGCCACGCCGCGAGACCGCCGCGGAAGAGCCGGCGCCACCCACGGAAGAGCAGGAACTGGCAGACGCACTGCCTCCGCCGCCTACCGCACAGGAAAGCCGCGAGCAGAAAGTGGCCTACGACGCCTCGGCGCAGCGGCTTGAAGACCTGATTCGCGCGCAGAATCCCGCCGCCGGTCCGCAACCGCCGATGGCATTCGAGCACCTGGTGCAGCAGTTCTACGTTTCCGCCATGCTGCAGATGGGGGCCGCCTCGCAGGAGGGCCAGCGGCCGCGAGTCGACATTGTCGGCGCCCGGGCCACCATCGACCTGCTGGCGATTCTGGCTGAAAAAACCCGCGGCAACCTTACCGAAACCGAGGATCGCATGTTGCAGTCGGTGCTGTTCGAGGCGCGTATGGCATTCCTGGAACTGACCAGGATGATGACTGTGCAGAGCGTGCCGCCGCCTCCGCCGCCCGTGAAGAAGTAAAAAACAGCTTCTAGCTGCTAGCCTCTAGCTAAAACTTAAGAGGGATGAGGGGAGCGCACTTTTTCCGCGCCTCGAGCGGGGGACCAGGGAGAAGAGGCCGGGAAGACAGCTTTCCGTCTCCTGGCAGGAAGCTAGAAGCTAGGAGCTAGAAGCTAGGAGCTGGGAGCTTGCAAGGCACACTCACATTTTTAGGCACGGGAACATCGATGGGGGTTCCGACGCTGGGCTGCCTCTGTGCGGTGTGCGCCTCGACCGATGCGCACGACCGGCGCCTGCGGCCCTCCGCGCTGCTGCGTTGGCAACAGCCTGCGGCCGAATCAGCGCCTGCGGCCGAATCGTCGACGGGACGCGAGCGCGTGGTGGTCATCGACACCGGACCCGACTTCCGCGAGCAGGCGCTGCGCCAGAACGTTACCCACATCGATGCCGTGTTCTACACCCACTCGCATGCCGACCACATTCTGGGGATGGACGATCTGCGCCCGCTGAGCTTTATTGCCGCTCGTCGCGGCGGTCCCATCCCGCTTTACGCCGACGCGGAGACTGCCGCGGTCCTGGAGCAGGTCTTCGCATATACCTTTTCGCCGGAAGCCACGTATCCTACGCGGGCGCGCGTCGAACTCAAGCGCCTAGCCGGCCGCAACGCGGTGCACGGCGTCGAGTTTGTCCGCATTCCGCTCATGCACGGCGCCATGCCCATCGCCGGCTTTCGCTTTGGCAACGCAGCTTACATGACTGACGTGAGCGCGATTCCCGAGTCGAGCTTTGCCTTGCTCGAGGGCCTTGATGTACTGGTACTTTCGGCACTGCGCCATAAGCCCCACCCCAGCCATGCCACCCTGGAGCAGGCGCTCGCGTGGGCCGCGCGCATCGGCGCGCGCCAAACATGGTTCACGCACATTGCCCACGATCTGGGCCACGAAGAAACCAACCGCACACTGCCTGCAAACGCCAGGCTGGCTTATGACGGGTTGAGCGTGCCCGTTGCCCTATGAGCGGCCACACTGCCGTCCCGCGCGCGGCGATTCCTGTCTTCCGGTCGCTGGCCGAGGTTCCGTCGGGCTTCGGCCCCACAGTGGCCGCGATTGGCAACTTTGACGGCGTGCATCTGGGCCATCGGGAGAACCTTTCGGCCGTTGTCAGGGAAGCGCGAAGCGCGGCAGCGCGCGCTGTCGCCATTACATTCGATCCCCATCCGGAGCGCTTCCTGCGTCCTGCGCGGGCCCCGCGGCTGATCACGCCCACGCCCGAGCGTCTGCGGCTGCTGCTGGAAACGGGGGTCGACGCTGTGCTGCTGCTCAATTTCGACGGGGCGCTGGCGGGGCTCGCGGCGCGCGACTTTGTCGAACGGGTTCTGGTTGCGGCGCTCGGCGTTCGCAGTGTGCACGAGGGGCAGAATTTTCGCTTCGGCCACGGTGCCCGGGCCGGCGTGCGCGAGCTGGCCGCGCTGGGCGCGGAGCTGGGCTTTGCCGTGCACGTGCACCAACCGGTGCGCGTGCGCGGCCTTGACGTTTCAAGTTCCGCGGTTCGCGCGCTGGTGGCCGCTGGCGACGTGCGACGTGCGCGCTGGATGCTGGGCCGGCCCTTTACGGTGCTTTCCACGCCGGCCTCGGGGCGCGGCATTGGCTCGCGGTTACTGGTGCCAACGGTCAATCTGGCGCCGTATGAGGAATTGCTGCCGGCCATGGGCGTGTACGTCACGCGGCTCAAAGTGAACGGGCGCACGTTTCAAGCGGTGACAAATGTCGGCAACCGGCCAACGTTTGGCCAGGCGTCTTTTGCCGTCGAGTCGCACATTCTGGATTTCGAGCCGATCCAAATGGACGAATACACGGCCATTGAGCTTGAGTTTCTGCTCCGCTTGCGCGGGGAGCGGGAATGGCCCTCGCCGGAGGCGCTCAAGGCCCAGATCTTAAAGGATGTGGCGCGGGCGAAGCGGTATTTTCGGCTTGCCGGGAGCTAGTTTAAGAGAACCCCGGAAAATCGGGAGCTGGCAGAATTCGCCATGAAAGAAGCCCTCGGTTCGGACGGAAGCGTCTTCCACACCAATCGATTAGGATGACCGATCCATTGCGACGCCTTCTCGCGGGCAGCCCAGGTCTGACTGATCTCAAATCATTGGCGCTCCAGGTCTCGATTTTGAAACCTGGGATCAGCAAGCCCGTCCCCGCGGGCCTGCGTCGAAAACGGGAAGGCCAACTCACACTTCCCACTGCTAAACTAGACTCCGATGATTCTCCCGTTCGTCCGCGAAATTTTTGCGGACCTGGAGCATGTCCCGGGATTCGAGCGCGTTCGCAGGCACCTCAGCCTGGGTGCGGGGCGTCGGCGTGTCTCCGGATTGACTGCTACGGCGCGAGCGCTCTATCTGCCGCTGATGGCGCGGGCGGCTAAGCAGCCCGTGGTCGTGATCGTGGCCGACAACAAGGCCGCCGAGGCGTTGGAGCCGCTGCTCAAGGCCGGATGCGAACTGACCGGCGCCGTCGATCCCGCGCGCGTGGTGCGCTTCCCCGCTCACGACGTACTCCCTTTTGAAAATCTCTCGCCCCACCCCGACGTGCAGGAGCAGCGCGCGGCGGCATTGTGGAAGCTCTCCACCGGCGCTGTCGATATCCTCATCGCTCCTGTCGAATCGGCCGCCATGAAGCTCTTCGACCTCGAGTACTACGCCGGCCTCGCGGTCACGCTCAAGCGCGGTGAAGAGGTCGACATCGAAGTGCTCACCGCGCATCTGGCCAGCGTCGGCTACACGTCCATGGATATTGTCGAAATGCCGGGCCATTTCACGCGCCGTGGTGGAATTCTCGACGTCTACTCGCCCGAAACCGATCGTCCCGTGCGCATCGAATTCTTCGGCGACGAGATCGAGACCATCCGCAAATTCGATCCCGAGACGCAGCGCTCGCAATCGGGTCTCGACGAAACACAGTTGCTGCCGCTGACCGAGACCCCTGTCACCGAGCGCCTGCTTGCCGCGGTGAACGGCCGGCTGAGCCGGCAGCGCGTCGAGATGGAAGACGAGGAAATGGCAGCTGAAGCCGCGGCGGCCGGCGGCGTCAGCGTCTTCCCGGGATGGGAGTTTTTCTCCCCCGTCGCCGGCGCCGAGCGTTCGCTGCTCACGCTCATTCCGCGTTGCGCGCTCTTCATCGAGGAGCCCGCTATGGTGCGCAACCAGATCGACCGCTGGTGGAACAAGGTCGAGCAGCGCCATGATCGCTCGGGAATCGGCTCGCTCGTCCGGCCCGAAGACATCTACCTGCGCCCCGAAATCTTGCTGGCGTCGCTCGACGCGCACATGGGTCTCGATCTCGATCAACTCGGCGCAGTGGATGTGCTCGACGAGGACTCAACGCTCGGTGAGATCGAGCTGCCCACGCGCCCCACGCTGCGCTTTCACGGCTCCATTCCCGCGCTCACCGAACAACTGAAGAAGCTGATGGAAACGGAGACGCGGATCGTGCTCGCCGCTCCGCACCAGGGAGACGTCGAGCGCTTGGCAACGGTTCTGCGCGAGTACGAAGTTCCGTACCGGTTGGGCAGCCGCGCGCCGCGCCCAGGAGAAACCCTGCTCGATGAGGCCAGTTATCTGGCCGGCGATCTACGCGTGCCGGTAATCGTGCGTTCGCCTCTGGCAGCGGGCGTGAGCTTCGCCGAAGCAAACGTGATTGTCTTCGGCGCCAACGACCTCTCCGACGAGGCCGACGTGGCGGCGCGGCCGGAGCCGAAGAAATCGAAGACTGCGGCCTTTGTCTCCGACTTTCGCGATCTCGGCATTGGCGACTACGTGGTCCACGTGGAACACGGCATCGCGCAGTACCAGGGGCTCAAGGAGATTGCGCAGGACGGCCTCTCCGTGGAGTTCATGATTCTGGAATTCGCCGAGAGCGCTAAGCTCTACGTTCCCCTCACGCGCCTGGATTTGATCCAGAAATATCGCTCCACCGACACCGGGCCCGCGCCCGTGCTCAATAGGCTGGGATCGCAGCAATGGACCAAAACCAAGGCGCGCGTACGCAAGGCCATGCAGGACATGGCTGGCGAACTGCTCAAACTCTACGCCGAGCGCAACACTGTGCAAGGCACGGCTTTCTCCAAAGACAACGAGTTCCAGCGCGAGTTCGAAGACGCCTTCGATTACAGCGAGACCGACGATCAGGCCGCGGCCATCCGCGCCATCAAGTACGACATGGAATCGCCGACGCCGATGGACCGTCTGCTCTGCGGCGACGTGGGCTACGGTAAGACTGAAGTGGCCATGCGCGCGGCCTTCAAGGCCGTGCAGGATGGCAAGCAGGTCGCGGTGCTTACGCCCACCACCGTGCTCAGCTTCCAGCACTTTGAGACCTTCAAGCAGCGCTTCGCGCAGTTTCCCATCCACATCGAAATGATCTCGCGCTTCAGGTCGCAAAAGGAACAAAAAGAAATCGTCGAGCGCGTAGCAACCGGCCGCGTCGACATTCTCATCGGCACGCATCGGCTGCTCTCCAGAGACATCAAATTCCAGGATCTCGGCCTGCTCGTCGTCGACGAGGAGCAGCGCTTCGGCGTCCGCCATAAAGAGCGCCTGAAGCAGTTGCGCAAGGAAATCGATGTGCTCGCCATGAGCGCCACGCCCATTCCGCGCACGCTGCACATGTCGCTGGTCGGGCTGCGCGACATGAGCGTCATCGAAACCCCGCCCAAGGACCGTATGGCGATTCAGACGGTGGTGGCAAAGTTCGACGAAAAAATCATCCGCTCCGCTATCGAGGTTGAATTGGAACGCGGCGGCCAAGCGTTTTTTGTGCACAACCGCGTGGAATCCATCTATGAAATCGCCGCGCGCATTCAGGAGCTTGTGCCCGCGGCGCGCGTGGCCGTGGCGCACGGCCAGATGGGCGAGAACGAGCTCGAAAAAGTGATGCTCGCCTTCATGCGCCACGAGTTCGATGTGCTTGTCGCCACCACAATCATCGAAAACGGTCTCGACATTCCGCTGGCGAATACCATCCTCATCAATCGCGCCGAGCGCCACGGCTTGAGCGAGCTTTATCAGTTGCGCGGGCGCGTGGGCCGTTCCAACCGCCGCGCCTACGCCTACCTGCTCATTCCGCCAGAGAATCAATTGACCGAGATCGCGCGTCGCCGCCTCGCCGCGCTCAAGGAGTTCTCGGACCTCGGCGCGGGCTTCAAAATCGCCGCGCTCGACCTCGAGCTGCGCGGTGCCGGAAATATGCTGGGCGGCGAGCAAAGCGGCCATATTGAAGCTGTCGGATTCGAGTTGTACACATCGATGCTCGAGGCCGCGGTGAAGGAGCTGAAAGGCGAGAGCGCTGAAGAGCGTCCCACCACACAGCTCAACCTCGGCATCGCGCTGCGCATCGACGAGAGCTACGTGCCGGAGGAGAACCAGCGCCTGCGCCTCTACAAAAAGATCGCCGGCGCAGCCAGCGAAGCCCAAGTCAACGAGGTGCGCGCGGAGTTGGAAGATCGCTACGGCGCGCCGCCCGACGCTACAGTTTTTCTGCTCGAAGCTGCCATGCTGCGCCTGGAGTGCGAACGCTTGGGGCTGGCGCAGATCGACCGCAAGCGCAGCGAGCTCCATCTCCGGTTTCTGGAAAATGCCGCCGTCGATCCCGCGCACCTGATGAAGCTGGTCGCGCGCAACGCCAAGCGCGGAGCGCAGTTCACGCCCCAGGGAGTGCTCAAGTTCCCCTTGAAAGCCACCCGGCCCGATGAAGTTCTGCTTGAAATCCGCGAACTACTATCCAATCTGGCGCCCGCGCCGGTAAGCGCGTAAAGACCGCGGCGTTAGCGGAGCTAGCGGGGTTAGC
The DNA here is from genome assembly GCA_963848805.1 of uncultured Acidobacteriaceae bacterium. Classification (GTDB taxonomy): domain Bacteria; phylum Acidobacteriota; class Terriglobia; order Terriglobales; family Acidobacteriaceae; genus Telmatobacter. Next base: position 13,281 of record CAWKFD010000017.1, read on the forward strand.
GGTGCTAGAGTGGTTCGCGGCATTCACGCGGTTTACCGTCCCAGCTAGCCCCGCCAACACCGCTAACTCCGCTAGCTCCGCTCCCCTTTACCCCTTCCACTTGATGTTGCAGCCGATCGATGGCTTCTGGTTCGCGGGAACGGGTTTGCCTGCGAGCACCGCGTCCACGGCCGCGCGCAGATCCTTCCCGGTAACAGGAATTCCGTTCCCTGGGCGGCTGTCATCGTACTGTCCTCGGTATACGAGCTTGAAATCCGCGTCAAACAGATACGGGTCGGGTGTGCACGCCGCGTTGTACGCATGCGCCGCGGCCTGCGATTCGTCGTAGAGGTACGGAAACGTAAACCCGTTTTCCTTCGCCTGCTGCTTGAGCCCCGCGGGGCTGTCGGCGGGGTACTCAGTCGCTTCGTTGGCGCTGATGGCCACAATGCCCAGCGGCTTGCCGGCGTAATCCGCGCCGAATTTGCCCAATGATTTTTCAATGTGCTTTACAAAAGGGCAGTGCGCGCAAATGAAAAGGACCAGCAGCGCCTTTTGCCCGCGAAAATCGTCGCGATGGACCGTCTTGCCGCTCACAACGTCCGTGAGCGCAAAGTCCGGCGCAATGGTTCCAAGTTCAAGCATCGTGGATTCGGTAAGGGCCATGGGATTCTCCTTTAGTGGTGTTAGCGGAGCTAGTGGTGTTAGCGGAGCTAGGAGTAAACCAGGCGACGAACTCCGCTAGCGCCGCTAGCCCCGCTGACTCCGCTGTCATTCAAAACAATCCCCCCTGCCGTCCCGGCGCCGCGATTCCGAAGTGTTCGTATGCCAGGCGCGTGGCCACGCGACCGCGCGGCGTGCGGTCCAGAAATCCAATCTGAATCAAAAACGGCTCATAGACCTCTTCGAGAGCGTCTTCCTCTTCGGCCAGCGTTGCCGCCAGAGTACTAAGGCCCACCGGCCCGCCGTCGTATTTCTGCATGATCGTCAGCATCAGCCGCCTGTCGATCTCGTCGAAGCCGTGCGCATCTACTTCCAGCATCGTGAGCGCGGCATTGGCTGTCGGGCGGTCGATGACCCCGGTGCCGCGCACCTGGGCGTAGTCGCGCACGCGGCGCAGCAGGCGGTTGGCGATACGCGGCGTACCGCGAGAGCGCAGCGCAATCTCCGCCGCGCCGTCGGCGTCGATGGGGATCTGCAGCACTTCAGCCGAGCGTGAAACGATAACGCGCAGGTCGTCTTCCGTATAAAACTCAAGGCGCAGCAGAATGCCGAAGCGCGAACGCAGCGGCGAGCTCAGCAGGCCGGGGCGCGTGGTGGCGCCAATAAAAGTGAACGGGCGAATCTCCATCACGTGAGTGCGCGCCGCGGGCCCCTGCCCAATGATGATGTCGAGCTTGTAATCCTCGAGCGCGGTGTAGAGCTTTTCTTCGAGCACCGCCTGCAACCGGTGAATCTCATCGAGAAAAAGCACCTGGCGCTCGCGCAGGTTGGTGAGAATGGCTGTCAAGTCACCCTGAATCTGCAGCGCCGGGCCTGATGTCTGCTGAAAACCCACGTCGAGCTCGTTGGCGATAATCGTTGCCAAAGTGGTCTTGCCCAGGCCGGGAGGGCCGAAGAGAAGCACGTGGTCAAGCGCTTCGCCGCGCGTTTTCGCCGCCTCCAGCGCAATCGCCAGTAGCTCCTTGGCTTTCGACTGGCCGATGAACTCGCCGAGCCGGCGCGGTCGCAATTTGAGTTCAAAGCCTTGCTCTTCGTCGGCGCGCGCGGCGCTGACTAGCCGTTCTGGAGTGTTGTCGCGGGCAATGACCATGCTAACGAGAAGTGTACGGCGTCTCTCCGGCTCGTGTGAAGTTTCCGGCATCGCGCAATGGCATTTTCTCCAGAGGAAGACGCTGCTCACGAGCTTTACCTCCGGTTCACACCAGCCGAAAAGACACAAATCGGGTTCTCGAGCGGCAGCAGCGAAGTTCTGCGCTGAATGCATGATTCGTAAAGTTTTTTTGAGGGGATGTATAAGCATTTCCTTGCCATATATAGATTCCTTATGCGCAATCCGGTAATCTTCATGCGTTTCTGATCCGTGTTCCCCTTGCGTTATGAAGAATTCACACGCGAGCTGTTTCGGTCGCGGCTTACAAACAACCGGGACGAAAAACTGCGTAACAGCAGGCATGGGAAAGGTGTGCCCTCAAAAACGTCTGGCGCACGATGCATTTCCCAGTACGGAAAACCACATGAAAGTGAGAGGCAGAATGAAAATAACAACGTACAGAATCGCTCCTGCGGCGGCAGGGGTTTGCCTCGTTCTAATTTCTATCTCCGGCATCGCACAGCAGAGCCAGCCAACTGGGAGCGCGGCTTCAACGTCAACCGCGCGCATCGAATCTCCAGCCGGCGCAGCGCCTGTTGCCCGCTCAACCGCAGCGGCGGCGGATGGCGACCGAACAGCAACTCCAGCAGGAGCCGCTCAACCCGATCAAGCCAATCAGATCTCGAACACAGAGTTGATGAAAGACATAGTGGAGATGAGGGCTGAGATTGCCGAGCTGAAGGCGCAATTGAAGTCGCGCAACGACGCCGACGCACTCTCTGCCGATGCCATAAAAGCTTACGAGAACGACGTGGCCGCATTGCGATCGGCGGTCCATCCTGTTACCGCATCCACCGAGTCCGCAAGCAGCGCCATGCAGGATCGAGCGCCCGCACAGGCGCCCGCCGCTGCCCCCGCGCCGCCGGCCGCGGATCATGTGACGCCCTTCGCCGACCACTACTGGGGCTGGCTGAACGGCAATCCGCGCACTATCGATTGCCCGCTCTGCACGAAATACTTCACGCCCGAAATCCGCGTCGACACGAACTATAACCTCGACCTCAACCATCCCAAAGACGACACCATCAGCGGATCGAGCGAGGTCTTCCGGTCGCAGGAAGTCCAACTGGAGCAACTCGGCGTGGGCGGCGATCTTCTCATCGATCACGTGCACGCCCGCCTCATGACGCAGTTCGGCGAGTACTCAGTCACCACGCCGCGCAACGACGCCAGCGTCAGCCGCGGCCAATGGAACCTGGACGATGCCTATCGCTACCTGGCTGAGGCGTACGGCGGCTATCACTGGGATAAGATGCACGGCATCAACTTGGACGCCGGCATCTTCATGTCCTATATCGGTCTGTTCAGCTACTACAACTTTGACAACTGGGCTTACCAGCCATCCTTTGTCTCTTCGAATACACCGTGGTTCTTCAATGGCGTGCGCGGGCAGTTCTTCCCCACGCAGCACCTCAAGATCGAACCCTGGTTCATCAACGGCTGGCAGTCGTATGCGCGCTTTGGCGGCAAGCCGGGCCTTGGCGGACAAATCAAGTACACGCCCACGAGCAAGATCAACATCATCTCCAACAACTACGGCATGGGCGAGGATGACTTCGGCGTCGAAGGTCGCACCCGGTTCCATACCGACAACAGCTTCGAGTTGAAATACTACGAAAAGGCTGACGCTACGTTGGATCGGATGGCGTTCTCGATCACTGCCGATGCCGGTTGCGAGGAAGGCGCCGGTGTGGCCTGCATGGGATCGGCAGGGCATAAGATCTACATTCCGGCGAGCGGCTCGACCCCTGTCACGCCCTACTACAAGCAAAGCTTCCTGGGCTGGATGGCGTACAACCGCTGGTGGTTCAACAAGGACCGTTACGCGATCACGGCCGGCGGCGGTTACGTGAACAACCCTGGACGCTATCTCGTCCTGCTGCCGCCCATCAACGGCGCCACTGCAGTCACCGGCAGCGCCTACTTCCCCGAGGATCCCGGCCAGCCCTACCACGGCGAGGATGGCACCATCACCTACGACTTTATGCCGCGCCAGTTCATCACCTACCGCGTGGAGTACGGGTACCGTCACTCGGATGTGCCCTACTGGGCCGGCCGTGGCGGCTCAACGCCTCCCGGTGGCGTTACCAATGCGTCCATCGGCAGCCCCGCCGACTTCACTTGTACCAACGGCAGTTCCTCGGTGGACTCAGGGTTGGGCTACACCGACTTTCCGGGTATGAACTATGCGCAGCAGTACGCCGCAAACATCGCGGCGGCGAAACTCGTTTGCGCCGCAATTCCCGGCTACACTAGCCTCTGGCAGCCTGACATGCGCCGCGACCAGCAGATGGTCATCTTCGCGATCCTCGTGAAATGGTAGCCGGTAAGTGGTAGCGGGCGCTTTAGAGTTCGACAGTGAAGTCGCTGCCGAACAAAAAACACCAAATAATCAACTGCGAACCGCGCCCGGAATCCAATTTCCTCGCGCGCGGTTCGCATTTTTGCGCCTGGTTCCGCACTGATGGGTCTCATCCGTCTGCGCACGCCGCCCTCCCGTCCTTGCAGCGCCATTTAGACTGGATTCTGCTCCTTCTAAGCACGATGGCCCATCCCTTTGGCAAGCTTCGCCGTTTTCGCTTCAATCTGCCGCAGCGCATCGCGGCCGGATTGCTGGCAATTTTTCTCCTGCAAGGATTCTGGCTCACCAGCCGCCAGACGCTGACCGATCGCGATTACCAATATGCGCGCTGCGGACGCGAAACCTGGGAGAAACCCTCGCCGCTGGCCGGTTACTACACCTCCTGCGGCAACATTCACGATGGCATTCTCGCCTACCGGCTTGCCGGGCTCCCGCTCACCCTCAACCTGATGGCCCAGCGCGGGCTCGATCTCTTCCGCAAACCGGAGAACCGGGTGGTACAAACCGGGGTCCCCAACGACAGGTCTTCGTCGTTGGGGTGGGAAAACCAGGGCAGCGATCTTAGCACCTGGGAATTGCGCCATCAGATGACGCATATTCTGCTGCTCTTGCGCCTGCCGTTTCTCTTTGCCGGTTGCTTGCTCGGCGGATGTATCTGGTGGGTCGCGAGGCGCCTCTACGGCAACCTGGGCGGCTACACGGCGCTCGCGCTCTACTGCTTTTCTCCCGCGGTGTTGAAGGCGTGCGTGTCGCCCAATCCCGAGGCGCTGGCCGCTTTGGGCGTGTACGGCGGCGTGTACACCTCGATCGGCGTTGCCCACGCCATGCAGGGACCGCGGCGCAAATGGCGTCCGCGCATCGTGCTGCTCTCTCTAGTCTTCGGTATCGCGGCTGCGGCGCACATCGTGGCGCTTCCCGTGGCCGCGCTCCTGGGGTTGGCCGCCATGCTGTGGGTTGCCGAAGGTCACAGAAGCCAAACGCTGCCCGTGGTGCTTGCTGCCGCGGTTGGCGCGCTGGTGCTGGTGTTTGCCTGCTACGGTTTTTCGCCCGATGCGTCGAGCTATGTCTTCCGCTCGGCCGCCGGATTTTTGTGGCTCTCTTTGGATCCAGCCAGGCGATTCTTCAGCACCCTCGCCAACGGCGGCATCGCGATTGCCGCCTGCGCCGCCCTCATTTTGTATCTCGCTTCACGCCGTTCGCGCTACTACGGCAACACCACTCCGTTGTTTTGCGCCTTAGTCCTGCTTGCTCTCGTCATGACAGGCGCTCCAGGAAGCCCGTGGCTGTGGTCGCTGCCCTTTCTGCTCACGTTTTTGGGCGGCGTCTTCGCCGATGCATACGAAAGCCCCCACGGCCGCCTGGCGCTCGGCGCGGCCGGTGCAATCGTGGCGCTACAGGCAGTGCTTTGCATCCTGAGTCTCCCAGGTTTGATCTAGTGTCTTGTCTCAGAAACTCGCCTGTTGACCGCTCAAAAATCCCGCCTCGCCAGCCGCCAAACCCAGTGCAAAAACGCAACGTGCCGCCCACGCGGCGAACACCTCCGTCAGAAACGGTAACGATTCTTCCTAAGATGTAGCAAAATAAAGCTTTATTCCAGTCTTCCCGCCTTGCTAAAACACCCTCCAAGCCGTTAAAATAAGGCCAGAGACCTGCGGACCCGGCCCCGCTTTTTCCGGACCCTTTTGCCGCCTCCTCGCGGGCCACAAAGAATCTATGCCAGACGATCAGAATCCCCAGCTACCCCTCGACGGAGCGCCCCCCCCAGGCGGTACAAATCTCATCTCCATCAACATTGAAGAGGAGATGCGCCGCTCCTATCTCGATTACTCGATGTCGGTAATCATCGGGCGCGCGCTGCCCGATGGACGCGACGGACTGAAGCCGGTGCACCGGCGCATCCTCACGGCCATGGACCGCGAGGGCATGCAGCACAACAAGAAGTACTCCAAGTGCGCCGGCGTCGTGGGCGAGTGCCTCAAAAAGTACCATCCTCACGGCGATTCGTCCGTCTACGACGCTCTGGTGCGCATGGCGCAGCCCTGGTCTCTGCGTTACCCGCTCGTCGATGGCCAGGGAAACTTCGGCTCGGTCGATGGCGACCCGCCTGCCGCCTACCGCTACACCGAATGCCGCATGGAGCGCATCGCCGAAGAGATGATGGCCGACATCGAAATGGAAACCGTCGATATGGTTCCCAACTTCGACGAGACCACCGACGAGCCCTCTGTTCTGCCCACGCGAATACCCACGCTCATCGTCAACGGCTCCAATGGCATCGCGGTGGGAATGGCGACCAACATTCCGCCGCATAATTTGACCGAAGTCGTCAACGCTACCATCGAACTCGTCAAAAATCCCAAAGCGGGCCTGGCGGAAGTGATCAAGCACGTCCATGGCCCCGACTTCCCCACCGGCGCACTCCTCTACGGCCGCGCCGGCATTGTGGATGCCTATCGCACAGGCCGCGGACGTTTCCTAATGCGCGCCCGCGTGGCCGTTGAAAACATCAACAAGGACCGCCAGGCGCTGGTCGTCACCGAGTTGCCCTACCAGGTGAACAAGTCCTCCCTCTTCAAACGGATGGCCGAGCTTGCTGAAAACAAGGTCATCACCGACATCGAAACCAGCACGGAATGGACGCGCGACGAGAGCGACCGCGACGGCATGAGGATGGTTATCGGCCTCAAGCGCGGCGCGCAGCCTGAGATCGTTCTCAACCAGCTCTACAAGCACACCCAATTGCAAGAGAGCTTCTCCATGATCTTCCTGGCCGTGGTCAACGGCCAGCCGCGCGAGATGGGCCTCGACGAAGCCATCCGCGTCTTTATCGATCATCGCGTCGACGTCGTGCAGCGGCGCACCGTCTTCCTGCTGCGCAAGGCGCGCGAGTTCGAGCACATTCGCGAGGGCTACAAGATTGCCCTCGACAATCTCGACACGGTCATCCGCATCATCCGCGCGTCGGCTTCGCGTGCTGAGGCCCGCGAGAACCTCTACGCGTGGGGCAAGGGCGCCGATATCGTCATCAATCTTGACCGCGAACGCCTGCCTAACGAGGAAAAGGGCCTCACCCTGCGCCAGGTCGACGCCATCCTCGAATTACAGCTCTATCGCCTCACGCAGCTCTCGGTCGACGAAATTCTCAACGAGCTCAAAGATATCCGCATCAAGATCGCCGAGTACGAGTCCATCCTGGCCAGCGAGAAAAAACTGCGCTCCGTGATCGTGAAGGAACTCGAAGAGGTCCGCGACAAGTACGGCGACAAGCGCCGCACCGAGATCGTCGACGAGGGCGTCGAGCTCCAGCTTGAGGACCTTATCGCCGACGAGCAGGTCGCGGTCACGGTCAGCCATCAGGGCTACCTCAAGCGCACGCCCATCAGCACCTATCGCCAGCAGCGGCGCGGCGGCACGGGACGCATGGGCATGAAAACGCGCGAAGAAGATTTCGTCGCCCAGCTTATCGTCGACTCCACGCACTCTTACCTGCTCTGCTTCACCAATACCGGCCGCGTTTACTGGCTCAAGATCTACGAAATTCCCGACGTCGGCGCTGCCGGCAAGGGCAAGTCGATGCAAAGCCTGCTCGATCTGCAGCAGGGCGAAAATGTGCGCGCCATTCTGCCCGTCCGCGATCTCGAAGAAGAGGGCAAATACATCTTCTTCGCCACGCAAAAAGGAACGGTCAAAAAGACGCCGCTCAAGGACTTCTCCAACGTCATGTCCCGAGGCATCATCGCCATCGGCATCGACAAGGACGACGAGCTGGTCGCCGCGCGCATCACCGACGGGAACCAGATTGTTTTTCTGGCCACGCATCTTGGCCTCGCCATCCGCTTCGACGAAGGCGACGTGCGCTCCATGGGCCGCCCGGCCTACGGCGTGCGCGGCATCGCGCTCGAAAAAAATGACTACGTGGTCGGCACCGCCATCACGCCCAAGGAGCACGAGCCGGGCGCCTATCGCATTCTCTCCGTGAGCGAGAACGGCTTTGGCAAGCGCACCAATGTCGAGGAGTATCGCCTGCAGACGCGCGGCGGCAAGGGCGTCAAGAACATGGCCGTCACCGAGCGCATCGGTCGCGTCAACACCATTCAGCTCGTCGACGACACCAGCGAGCTGATCGTCATCAGCCAGTTCGGCAAGATCATCCGCGTCGATACCAAAACCATCCGCGCCGCCGGCCGCGCCACGCAGGGCGTGCGCCTGCTCAATCTCGAACCCGACGACAAGGTAGCCGCCGCCGTAATCATCCCACCCGAAGAGCTAAACGGCAACGGAAACGGCAATCACGACCCCGAACAGGGAACGCTGCTGCAGTAAGACGCGCTGGTGCTGCAGGAAAGCAGGCGGCTGACCCACAATCTGTCATCCTGAGCGCGGTTCGGCGTGCAATCGTCACGATTGCACGCCGAACAAGTCGAAGGATCTGCGTTCGCTTTTCACCGGTCGAATCGGAGCCGCCGCCTCCATCATCCCGCCCGAAGCGCTGCTGCAGTAAAGCAGCGGTCAGCGATTAGCGAATAAAGGCCCCTGTCCTGAATCTAACGCTCCCATCTTCTATGCGCTGTCATCCTGAGCGACTGGAGCGTAGCGGAAGGAGTCGAAGGATCTGCGGCTGCCTTTTGCCGGGTTGAATCGGGCCCGCCGCCGTCAGCATCAAGCCCGAAGAACTGAACGGCAATCACAACGGCGAGCAAGGGACACTGCTGCAGTAAAGTAGTGGTTAGCGATTTGTGATTAAAGGCCCGTGTCCCGAATCTAACGCTCCCATCATCTATAAATTGTCATCTTGAGCGACTGGAGCGTAGCGGAAGGAGTCGAAGGACCTGCGGTTGCTTTTCACCGGTCGAATCGGAGCTGCCGCCTCCATCATCCCGCCCGAAGAACTCAACGGCAACGGCAGTCACGACCCCGAGCAGGGAACGCTGCTGCAGTTCGGAAACTCGACCAAAAACGGAAGGCGATGATAGCAACTGAAGGTGAGACTGCCGGAACGACGAAGGCGCCTCAGTCCACCGGGCACGGGAACACTCCGCTCGGTTAAGGATGGCAGGTCCCTCCTACTACGAAGGCCCATTGCTTCCCACCCGCGCGCCAAATGAAAAGCGCAAGGATGGGGCACGGGCGAGTCTCTTTGTTGAGCTGCAGCGGTGAGGCTTTTGATCATCCCTCTCGGGTCAGGTGATCAATCAGATCGATTGGAAAGGCAGAGGGTCGCTTTGCGATCGGCGCGAGTTGTAGTCTCGTGGACCCCGTTAACTTTCCTGAACCGCCGCAAGAGCCGCATGTTTTGTACAAGCAGTCCCATTTCCGCACATCGTTCAGCCACTTTGCTGGGTTCTCTAGACCATGAAGTTGGACAAGGTTGGCAATGGGCCCCTCCTCCGACCGCTCAGCTCCGTTCGTATCGCGCCAGCGAACGCCAGTGACAAGTGTGCCGTGACCGCCGCACTCAACACAAATCCCGTGTGCGCAATAGAAGTCATCCAGACCTGATGGTCGACCAGCCTGGTGCTCCCCATATCTCCACTGTCTTACAGCATCGAAAGTAAATCCGAGCCGTCTTAATGCCTCAGGTGAGTTCGAACGTGCCACGGACTTAATCCTTTCCTCAAGCTCAACGGGGCCCCAAAGTCTCGCTTCTGAGAGCTAAGAGGCTAACTATCTCCCTCAATACGGTTCCAGTTCTCCATTCTCCTTGCGACGAAACCTCCGGATCGTTCTATCCGTCGGCTTCGTCGGATCGTAGACGACACCGATCTTCTCCCAAGCGGCGCGGCTTAACTCTGAAGTCAGTTCCAGCCGCTCGCCGACTGAAAGGCTGCGCCAGTTCTTCACCCACTCTTTCGTTTGCTCCGGCACATAACCGTAAGGGAACTTCGATTCGTCCACGGTCATAACTCGCCCCCCGCAACCTAAGCGATTGCTTCGCGCGAATAGTCGAGCATGTGGCGGAGCCTTGCATCCCCCTCACGCCGCGACACACCGTTCCTCCGCCGTTTTTTGCACCTCTTCCCTGAAGTAGCGGCTCAAGAACCCCGGCGTGTTCAAATCCACCTTGCGCCCCAGAATCGCCGAGAGCTCTTCCTGCATGCCGAAGAAGGCAAGCCCCGGCGTAAAGCCTGGCTCGAACTCCACCAGAACATCCACATCGCTATCGGGCCGGAAATCGTCGCGCAGTATCGAACCAAAAAGGCTCAGCCGGCTGATATGGTGCCGCTTGCAAAAAGCTTCAATCTGCTCTTGCGGCACTGCGATCTGTGCTCGGCTCATTTGTCTCGGCTCCGATTCCTGATCTATTTTATTCCTCTGTCAAGTGACTGACGCGCTTGTTCATACTGTCCAATCCTCCACCACCAAACCTTTCACCCGCGCAAACTCACTTGTATTGGCGGTGACCAGGACCAGGTTTTTCGCAAACGCCTGACCGGCGATCAGCGTGTCGTACTCGCCGATACGTTTGCCCTGGCGTTCGAGTTCGGCGCGAATCTCTCCGGCGGCTCGTGCATCCTGCTCAGTGTAGTCGAGCACAGTAACAGCGCGGCTTAGAAATGCCGTAAGTCTATTGGCGTTTTGAACGGGGCGGCCGCTCTTGGCGATTCCGTACCAAAGCTCATGGGCAACAATTGAAGAGGTTGCGAGAGTTGCGCCGCGCCGAGTTGCCTGGGCCGCCCGTCTGCGGACCTTGGGTGACGAACTGTTGATGAGCGCTATGCAGACATTCGTATCTAACAGGTAGCTCACTTGAAGTACTCACGAATGGGCGCGAGGTTCTGTTTTCGACCTTCGGGAAAGATTGGGTCTCCTCCCATGGCATCCATCCGAGCAAATAATTCTTCGAGCGATTCATTTTTTGTGTCCGGGACCGGTTCAAGCAGCACGCCAGCGCCCATGCGCGTCACGCGCACCCGGTCACCCTCGAAGCGGAACTCTTTGGGCAGCCGCACAGCCTGGCTGCGGCCGTTCCAGAACAGCTTAGCGTCAGTGGTTTTTCGATGAACCGCTGCCTTTGTGGGCATCAGCGCCTCCTGATGGTCAATATCATTAGTATATACCATTTGGGCTTGCGTCAGTTGCGTTTCCTTACTTGAGGGCTCCGGCACGCAGCCCTAAGGGAACTTAGACTCGTCCACGCGCGTACTCGAATCATAGTGCCTGGCGACAACCCTCGGCCTTGTAAAGCCCTATTCACCCCTACATCAGGCCCCCGCCGCAGCTAACCCGGCGATTTCTTAGTCCCTCAGTCGCTGTCTTTGCAGGTAATTTCCCCACATTGGCGCACAATCGTTCTATGAACCGTGGATTCCAGGCCGCGTGGTATGGAGAGATATACCTTGGCCATAAGTCGTTTGCTTTCAAATACGGAGGTATGGCATATAGGGGGGAGGGGTGGGGATGGCATTTTGGTAAACAGCCGCCCTCGGCTAAAGCCGTTCTAAGATTGCTATACCACGGAGGAGATACACCCAGGTCGACCCGGCCCCGCGCTCTAAACCTCGGCCGGCGGCGCGGAGCTGGAACTTGCGTTCGCGCTCCGCGACCAATACACATACACCGGAATCCCCAGCAGCACCAGAATCAGTCCCGGCCACGTGTACTGCGGCTTGTAGCGCAGCAGTGCGGCGCAGATTCCCACCGCCATCACGATATACAAGCCCGGCAGGTACGGGTAACCGAACGCCTTGTAAGGCCGCGGCGCATCCGGCTGTTTGAAGCGCAACACAAACAACCCGAGAATCGTCAGAATATAAAACACCAGCACCGCAAAAATAATGTAATCGAGCAGTTGGCTGTAGGAGCCGGAGACGCACAGCAGCATCGTCCAAATCGCTTGCACAATCAGCCCGGCTGCCGGCGTTTTATACCGCGGATGCAGCTTGCCGACTGACTTGAAGAACAATCCGTCGCGCGCCATCGCGTAATATGCGCGCGCGCCCGCCAATGTAATCCCATTCGCGCAGCCGAAGGTTGAGATCAGAATCGCCGCCGCCATCAGGTAGCCGCCAATGCGCGGAAACATCTGCTGCAAAACTGCAGCGCCGATGCGGTCCTCGGCTGCGTACTTCACGCCGCGTGCAAAGACCGTAGCCCCGTGCGGATTGCCGTCGAGCGGAAGCACCATGATGTATGCCGCGCTGGCCAGGATATAGACGACCAGCACAAACCCCACGCCGAGAGCAAGCGAAAGCGGCACGTTGCGCCGCGGATGCTTGATTTCGCCGGCCGTGAAGGTGACATTGTTCCATGCGTCGGCGGCAAACAGAGAGCCCACCTGCACCACGGCCAGAATGACAATCAAGTTGACCATCACGGTCGGCCCCTGCGCGCCCACCTGCACGGGATGCAATGAGCCCCAGCCGGCGTTCCGCCAGAACTTGACTCCAATGGCCGCCGAAGTTGGCCGCGATGGCCACGCTGTTGCGGCCCACGGTGAATCCCAGAAGAATCAGCCCCGCGAGCGACAGCGCCTTGGCCACCGTGAAAACGTTCTGCACCAGCGCGCCGAACTTCATGCCGAAGATATTCACGGCGGCCAGCAGAAGGACAACAACGATTCCCGCCAGATTCGCGGTGCTGATGCCGATCTCCATATTGCCAAGCACCATGGGACCAACGGGAATGGCGCGGAACGTGGGCGATGTGCCACAGCCAATGCGTGCTCGAGACTGTAGGAAAGAAGACGCCGAGAAATTTGCCAAAGGCCACGCAAACAGCAGCGATCGTTCCCGTCTCGATAACCAGAAAGAGCGTCCAGCCATAGAGAAATCCCCAAAGCGGCCCGAGCGACTCGCGCAGGTAGACATACTGGCCGCCGGCCTTGGGCATCATGGCGGCCAGCTCGCCGTAGCTGAGCGCGCAGATCATGGTCATGACGGCAGTCACGACCCAGGCTGCAAGATACAGCGCCGGAGAATCGGTAAGGCGCGCAATGTCGCAGTCGACGATAAAAATGCCGCTGCCGATCATCGACCCGACAACAATGGTGGTGGCGCTGAACAGGCCCAGGCTCTGCACCAACTGCGGGCCCGCGCCTGAGTCAGGCCTGCCGGAGTCGAGCCCCGAATCGTGTTGAGCCACAGATGTCGTCATCGCCGTCCTATGCCGCCGCAGAGACTACCCCAACGCCTTTGCTTCCCTTTCGCCACCGTGACCGAGCTGTGGGCACATCATACGCGATTTGCCGTGTCCCGCGAAAGAAGCTTGTCAAGTAGCCATATAGTTGATATGTTAAGTATCTGGCGCAGGGGCTGAGCGCATGACAGCGAATCGCGATTGCCGCCGCATTCCCGTACATGGAACCGTGTATGGCGTTGCGCTGTACGCCGGCGAAAGCATCGGCAGGCAAGGCGAAGGCGCCTTGAACGCAGACCGCCCCGAGGTTCCCTCCGCCCCTGTGTTGTTTATTAAACCGCGCAATACATTTTTGGCATGCGGCGGGACAGTAAGAATTCCCCCGGCAATCGTCGAAGTGGAGGCAATACCCTCTCTTGCGGTTGTGTTCGCCCGCGATTCGCGCAGGCTTCGTGCTGAGCACGCTATGGACGCTCTGTACGGATACACTCTCGCCATCGACCTGTCGGAGCCGGTCAGTAGCATGCTTCGTCCGCCCATTCGCGAAAAGTGCCGCGACGGCTTTCTTCCCATTGGCCCTGTCATTGTTCCCCTCCGATCCGTCGCCGATTTACGCAATGTCGTTATCCGGCTTGCTTTTGATGGAAAAGATGCCGCCGAGTTCAGGGTCGAGCGCCGATTCCATTCGATCGGGAAGGTGATCGAGGAAGCTTCGGCGTTTATGACTTTTCGCGCGGGCGATGTGTTGCTCGTGACGGATAGTCCCACCGGACCGCGGGCGCGCGCCGGCAGCAGTATTTGGGCTACCGCTGACGGAATTGGCCGTCTGGAATGTGTTCTGCGCAATGAGGAGGACCTCAAGTGAAACGTGCCCGCGTCGCCTACCAGGGTGCTGTTCATTCCGCGATCCCGGCTTCAGACGAAACCAGTCTGTTGCTTGGCAATGGCGAACGGGTGCATTTTGACGATGTAACGTGGCTTCCTCCACTGGAGCCGCGCACAATCTTCGCGCTTGGCCTGAATTATCGCGGCCACGCCGCCGAACTTAGCTTCAAAACCCCCGACAAGCCGCTCGTTTTCCTGAAGGGGCCGGACGCATTCGTCGGCCACAATGGCGCTAGCCCATGCCCCGCGGATGTTCGTCAGATGCACTGCGAGTGCGAACTCGCGGTTGTCATCGGGCGAGAGGCGCGCCGTGTTCGTGCCCGGCATGCGTACGATTTTGTCGCCGCATACACCATCGTCAACGATTATGCGTTGCGGGAATACCTTGAAGATTTCTACCGCCCCAACCTGCGCGTGAAAAACCGCGATCACTGCACTCCCATCGGACCTTGGATTGTTGATGCCGCGGATATTGCCAACCCCATGGCGCTCGATCTGCGCAGCTTTGTCAACGGCGAATTCGTGCAGCGGGGCAATACCGGTGACATGATCTTCTCCATCCCGGAGATCGTCGAGTACCTGTCCGACTTCATGACCCTGTCTCCTGGCGACGTGATTCTGACCGGTACTCCCAGCGGAGTGCGGTTCGTGCAGCCGGGAGACAAGGTTGTCACTGAGATCGAGAGCATTGGCAGCTTGGCGAACACTATTGTGAGAGAAGTGGCTATGGATGAATGTGCACAGCTTGTAGCGCCCGGCGCCGACTCATGAATACAACAGATCAGGAACGGCAGGCTTTCAAATCGGAACTTCAGGTTTTGGCACGGGGCGCGGGGCCAGGAGATTCTCGATAGGATGGAATATCATGCCGCATTGTATCGTCGAATACACCGATAACCTTGGCGAGGAGGCCGCGATTCCCGTGCTCCTCGAGAAAATCGCAGCCAAATTCCGCGACTCAAATGGTGTTTTCCCGACAGGTGGAATTCGGGTTCGCGCCATACGCCTTGCCGAGTATTTCATCGCTGACGGCAAGGGCGACGACGCGTTCGTAAACGTCACAGCCAGGATCGGCCCCGGCCGCGACCCGGAATTCAAGAAGCGCTTCTTCGGCGAGATGTTTGAGGTGATCAAAGCGCATTTCAAGCCAGTGTTTGACAGCCGTTATTTAGCCCTGTCGTTCTATATCGAGGAAGCAGACGAAAATGCATCGTATAAATTGAATAACATCCATTCGCGCCTCAAGAGCGGGAAGTGAACCATGGCCTTCAGCAAAGACATAATCGTTGAGCTTGCTTCGCGCCTCGACCATGCCGAGAAGACACGTACTCAGATCGCTCAGTTCTCTCGGCAGTATCCCGACATGACCATTGAGGACGCTTATGCGGTTCAGTGGCAGTGGGTCACTGCGAAGATTGCGCAAGGGCGCAAGCCAATAGGACACAAAATCGGTCTTACTTCCCGGGCCATGCAGCGATCCTCCAACATCGGCGAACCTGACTATGGCGTGCTCCTCGACGACATGCTGTTTCGAGACGGAGCCGATATTCCCTTTGAGCGCTTCATCGTCCCCCGCGTTGAGGTTGAGCTCGCCTTCATATTGAAGCAGGGTCTTGGCGGTCCCAACTGCACAATATTCGATGTCCTCAACGCCACCGATTATGTTATCCCGGCCATCGAGATCATTGACGCTCGCATCCAGCAGGTCGATCCCGAGACAAAGGCAACGCGCAAAGTGTTCGACACCATTTCAGACAACGCCGCAAATGCCGGTCTGGTGATGGGCGGGCGCGCTGTGAAGCCCGATAAGATTGATCTCCGCTGGGTCTCGGCCCTGCTCTACCGCAACAATGTGATCGAGGAGTCCGGCGTAGCCGCGGCGGTTCTGAACAATCCACTCAATGGTCCGGCCTGGCTTGCCAACAAGCTGCACGCGTACGGGGTTCGGCTCCAGGCAGGGCAGATTATCCTTGGCGGCTCATTCACGGCGCCAGTGCCTGCGCGAGCCGGCGATGTGTTCCACATCGATTATGGCCCTCTCGGCTCCATTGCCTGCCGCTTTGCCGCACCCGGAGATTCCCCGTGACAGCAGAGAACCGTTTCAAGCAGTTGCTCAAATCGGGCCACCTGCAAATCGGACTGTGGACCGGCTTCGCCGATTCCTACGCCATCGAGATCGTCGCTTCCGCTGGCTTCGACTGGCTTTTGATTGATGGCGAGCACGCCCCCAACGACCTGCGCGCCGTGCTTGCGCAGTTGCAGGCTGTCGCCGCCTATCCTGCTCAACCCGTTGTGCGTCTGCCCATCGGCGATCCCGTGCTGATCAAGCAGTACCTCGATCTTGGCGCTCACTCCCTGCTTATTCCTCTTGTCGAAAGTGGCGAGCAGGCACGGCAGCTTGTGAGAGCGGCGCAGTACCCGCCGGTGGGAACACGAGGTGTTGCTTCGGCCCGCGCATCGCGATGGGGTTCCCTAGTCGACTACATGGCCCGAGCCGATGATCTTGTATGCCTTCTGCTCCAGATCGAGACGCGGAAGGGACTCGAAAATCTCGACGAGATTCTCGCGGTTCAAGGTGTTGACGGTATCTTCATCGGCCCCTCCGACCTTTCGGCGTCGCTCGGGCATCCTGGTGAACCCGCGCATCCCCTTGTCATTCCCGTCATCGAGGATGCAATTGCCAGAATTAAGGCATCCGGCAAGGCGGCAGGTGTCCTCACCGCGGACCCGGCTCTGGCACGCGCCTACATCGCGCGCGGCGTTACGTTTTGCGCCGTGGGCGTGGATACCGTCATTTTGTCACAGGCTGTGAGGGCGCTGGCTCGCGAGTACGATCGTCCAGTGCCATCGATTGCTGACGCGTCGCGTAATACCGGGTACTGAATGCGCGTTCCTGTCTTATTCGCTTGATTCCAACATTTTGAATTTGTCCCGCCTTCCGGCGTACAGACGCAAATTGGCCAGCGAGGCGACGAGAAACCGATGGCACCAAAATTCAAAGGGACTCAGTGGCTCCGCACCAAAGCGGATACAAGCCAGTCTGCCCGTTCCTTTGAGCGATCGTTACCGATGTTGCTGATGCGAGCGCGTGAAGTGCTCATGACGCGCTTCCGCCCTCATCTGCGCAGCCATGGCATCACCGAGCAGCAGTGGCGCATTCTGCGCGTGCTTGCCGAGCAGAAGCGCGCCGATATGCTCGAACTGTCCGAGCGGTGCATCATTCAGCCGTCCAGCCTGTCACGTATCGTACCGCTGCTCGTCACGCGCGGCTTATTGCGCCGTGAACGAGATCGCAAAGACCAGCGGCGTATGCTTGTGAGCCTCACTCCAAAGGGCCGGTCGTTGTTCCGCATCACGTCGGCCGAATCAGCCAGGATCTACGCGCGTCTCGAGGCCGACATCGCTCCGGCGCATTTGGCCGAGATCTATCGCATGCTGGACTATCTGATCGCCGATCGCAAACTGGACCTGATTAAAGCCGAATAGCCGATCTTTGCCGCCTCCGCTTGTCAGCGGTGAAGGTAGTACCGGTACCGCGTGATTCCGTAATCACCTCGAAGTAGCGCCGGTGCGGCGCATGAACCTCCGCGCGCTCAAGAAGTTCTTCCTTATTCGCTTGGCCGAAAGGGAGAATTACAATTCTCCCTTTCGGAAGGCGGTGGTGAACTTACGGCAATTTTTGTCCTTTCCGGTGAGCAGATCGCCGGCGAGCAGCGTTCCTCTAATGTCTTTATCCGCGGGATCGAGGATTGCCGAATCCATTCCTTCATACATTGCCAGGCACAGGAAATTACGGTTGATGAGTTTTCTGAGCGGCAATCCGAAGGAGATATTGCTCAGGCCCGAGGTAATCTTCACGCCGGGAAACTTTTGCCGGATGGCGCGCATGGTTTCCACAAAATGAAGCACCGAGTTGTTGGCCGTGGATACGGCGATGACCAGCGGATCGATATAAAGCCGCTCCGGCCCAAGGCCATACTTGGCGGCCTTTTCCACGAGAAGGCAGGCAATCTCGATTCTGTGTTCCGACGTCTTGGGAATTCCGGCGTCGTCAATGGTGAGCGCGATGACATCGAAGCCGTACTCTTTGGCCAGGGGGTAGAGGATCTCGCACTTGGCGCCCTCACCGGATACGGAGTTGATCAAACCCGGCTTTTTCAAGTAGGGAATCAGCTGCGCCAATGTATTAGGATTGGGGTTGTCGATGCATATTGGAGTTTCCACCGCCTCCTGCACGATGTCGACCATCCACTTGAGGGTGTCCACTTCCACGCTTTGCTCGGTTCCGGCGCATACATCCAGATAATTGGCTCCGGCATTGGCCTGCTTTATGGCCAGGTTGCGAATGAATTCAGAATCTTTTTGGGCGATGGCTTCGCCCACCGATTTGATGGTTCCATTGAGTTTTTCACCGATGATAATCATGTCGAATCGTATCCCCTTTGGAGGCTAGTTGAAGTACCCAGGTCAGAAGAACGCTGCAACGGAGTTCGGTCTATAATCATATGATAGAATGATTGAAAAGAAAAGCTTAAAAAAAAGCGGGGGTACGGGCGCTTTGTAAAAGGACAGGAGCGCGGCACCCACCTTGCGGATGGGTCATGTACCGATAAAGCCAGCTAAATAATCGGGACTTTTAGCGTGCGGTAGCAGGCCGATTTTTGTACTGGATCAACTCAAAGCAGTTGCCGGCATTGTCGCGGACAAAGGCAAATACGACGCCCGGGGTATCTACCGGCGCCATGGCGATTTCGGCGCCCTTGGCTTTCAATTCTTTGATGGCCGCCTGGACGTCGGAAACCCGGAATGCAAAATGGGCCAGCCCGTTGACGCGCAGGTCGGTGGAAGGATCGCGGCGGTAGTCCGGCAGAGGTTTGGCGCCGTCAATCTGGAACAGTTCTATAGTAAAATCGCCGCGTTTAATGTGCACCACGGTCATTCCCTCGCCCTGTTTCATTCGAAAATCGATTTCGAATCCCAGCATCTTGTGATACCACGCCGCCGATTCTTCAGCATTCGGCACGCTGATTCCGACATGATCGGGGGATATTTCGAAACTCACCCGGTCGTCCGGTACATGGGCGTCTTGGGCTCGGGCCACGGGAGCGTTCACAATTAAGGCCATAACGAAGATTGCGAAGATAATTTCAATTCTACACAGCTTTTCGTTCATGCAGGCACTTCCTCAGGGGCCGGTATAAATCAAATGATTGGATCGAACTGGGCGCTGTGGGAGCGCTATCTTACCAGCTCGCGGTCGGCAAGGGCGCGCCGCATTTTAGCTGCTTTGACCGTATTGGCCATCAGCATGGCGATGGTCATCGGTCCCACTCCTCCCGGCACCGGGGTGATGGCGCGGCATACTTCGGCGACCTTGGGATGCACGTCTCCGACCAGGGTCGTGCCTTTTTCCGAGAACTCCTTTTCCCGCTTGGCATCGCCGGCAAAGAGACTTTGAAAGAGCTCGCGGCTGTCAATCCGGTTAATCCCCACGTCGATGACGGTAGCCTCGGGATTGACCATCTCCGGAGTAACCATCGCCGGCTTGCCGATGGCCGCGATCAGGATGTCGGCGCGGCGGCAAACGCCCACCAGATCGCGCGTGCGCGAGTGACAGATGGTGACCGTGGCATTGGCATTGGTCAGCAACATCGCCACCGGCTTGCCCACAATGTCGCTTCTGCCCACCACCACCGCATCCTTGCCCGCCACTTCGATACCGCTGCGGCGAAGGATTTCCATGCAGCCGGCCGGCGTGCAGGGCACCAGGCTGGGGCGCATGGTGGAGAGCAGCCCGATGTTGACCGGATGGAAGCCGTCGACGTCCTTGGCGGGATCGATGGCCGTCAGGATGCGCTTGGAATCGATCTGGCCGGGAAGCGGCAGTTGCACCAGAATGCCGTCGATGTCGTCGCGGCGGTTGAGCTCCTCGACGATGGCCAGTAACTCTTCCGTGGTGGTGCTGGCCGGGGGCGTAATCATCTCGCTGAAGAAACCCAGTTGCTCGCAGGTGCGGACCTTGCTGCGCACGTAGACCTGCGAGGCCGGGTTTTCTCCCACCAGCACCGCCGCCAGTCCGGGACGCACTCCCTGCCGGCCGAGTTCGGCCACTTCCGTTTTCAGTTCCGCCTTGATCTGCGCGCTAATGCTGTTGCCATCGAGAATTCTTGCCGTCACCGGTTTTGCCCTCATGCCATCTGAATTTGTGAAGAATTTCCTTGCGCCGAATCATAGCACCGCCACACGGCGCTCCTGCCGGGTTATTCGCATCGGCTGTTGCCGCTAACTCCGCGCCGGCCTGCCGATCCGCTGACTCGCTGACTTGCTATTCAGCGGCAGGGACCTGTTTCTTCCCCTTGCCCGTCTCGTCTTTCAGCAAACGCAGCTTCTTTGCCGAGTGATCGCGCTCCAGATAGAAGTTGATCCACGAGGAGCTCTGGCTGAGATCGTAGTTAGCCGGCGGCGTAATTTCGCCGTTCAGTTCCTGCTCGGCTCCGTGGCTTTTCAGCCGGTCGTAAGCCCGCACGTAAATGCACTGCCGCTCGTTGGGATATTTTTCGCACCAGCCTTCGAAACTTCCCCCGCAGGGGCCGTTGCGCTGGCCTTTGGGGCACTGGCTCTGCGGGCACAGGTAGGCCGTGTCGAGCATGGCGCAGTCGCCGCAGTGCTGGCAATCGTTGGTGAGGCCCTTGATGATTTGCTCGGCCTTGATATAAGCGCCCTCGGCGGGGGATTTATCCACGGCCTTCGAGAGCCAGACCATGGGGCGGAATAGAAATCCGTGCGGATCGAACATGGTGTGGTGAAAACATCTGAATAGCTGATAAGTGAAGCCCGCCGCGGGAGCCTCGCTGCGCGCCGCCGGCGTCTCGCTGTTCAGTCCGGTTTTCTTGTCCGCCTCGAAGTAGTACCAGCCCCTGGGCTGAGGAAAGTCGAACTCATGCACCAGCTCGGGCCAGTTCGCCAGCAGCTCTTCGCCCCGGCCGATCACGTATTCCAGGTCGTCGAAGGTCATGCCATGGCCGGAGATATGCGCGCCGGCAAAGCCCATCCCTTTCATCATCGCGTACATCTTGGCAGCCCGCTCCTTGCGCATGCCCTTGCCCTTGTCGGCCGCGCCCGCCTCGCTTTCGAGAGTGGCGAGGAACTTGTCGGTCACCACGCAGCCCGGCAGCTGGTTGCTGTGCATCACCTTGGCCGCGCCGAAGGGCAGCAGGTAGATGTTGCCCACCACGGGAACATGTTCAAACCCCAGCAGCTTCACCACCTGCAGCAACTCGTGGAACTTGCGTATGTCGTAGCCCAGTTGTGAGACCACAAACTGCGCCCCGGCCTCGAGCTTCTTCCTGAGCTTGAAATACTGCCCCATCTGCTCCGCTTCAAGGCCTTTGAACGGGCTGGCGGCCACGCCGGAGAAAAAGTGCGTCGGCTTCAGGGTTTTGCTTCCCTTGGGGGCGGGAACTTCCAGGCCCCGGTTCAGGGTTGCGATCATCGCCGTCAGGTTTACCGGGTCGAGGTCGAATACCGGCTTGGGGCTTCCCATAAAGCCGGTCTTCGGAAAATCGCCCGTCATGACCAGCAGATTGCGTACGCCGGCGCGCTCCAACCCGTAGAGAAGGCTCTCCAATTCGTTGCGGTTCTTGTCCTTGCATGTCAGATGGACCAGCGGCTCGCCGCCCATGCGGATGATCTCGGCGCCCAGCATCTCGGCGGAAAGCGCCGGAGCTCCTCCAGGATTATCCGTAATCGTCAGCGCATGCACCCGGCTCGATTTTGCCGCCCGCTCGGCCGTCGAGAGAACTTCGAGCTGGGACTTTTCGAACGCGCCCCGTCCCGGCACCAGCTCCCAGGTGATGCTGAACGTTGCCGGGTCGCGCAACGACTGCTCATATCCCCCCACGCCATTGTGATTACCATCACCTGCTGGTTTCGATTCCCCATCCGACATTGGATCCCTCCGCGCGCTTCTCCCTTGCAAATTGGAAAAGCTTATGTAGTATGATATACATCACAAATCACCATTGTGATTGCCGTCACTTGTTGGTCTCGATTCCCATCCGACATTTGGATACCTCCGCGCGTTTTCTCACTTGCCATGGGGAATAAGTTTATTATAGTATGATATACATCACAAGTTTAGTCTTAACGGAGAAAAACCACCATGGCTGTAGCCGAACTTTCCAGTAACGTAATCCCCGCAACCCAACCTCCCGCTGCGGCCAAGCCGGCCGTGCCCAGCGATATAGCGATCGCCCAGGCGGCGACGCCCATTCCCATTGGCGAGGTGGCTACGGCGGCCGGAATCCTCAGCCACGAGTTGGAGCTGTTCGGCAATTCCAAGGCCAAGGTCAGGTTGTCGATTCTCGACCGGCTGCGCCGCAGGCCCACGGGAAAGTACGTGGTGGTCACGGCGGTCACGCCCACGCCCCTCGGCGAAGGCAAGACCACGACCACCGTCGGCCTCAGCCAGGCGTTAGGAGCACATTTATATAAGAAGGTATTTACCTGCATCCGCCAGCCCAGCATGGGACCGACGTTCGGAATCAAGGGCGGCGCGGCCGGCGGCGGCTACAGCCAGATTATTCCCATGGAAGAGTTCAACCTGCATCTGACCGGCGACATTCACGCCATCACCGCAGCCAACAATCTGCTGGCCGCGGCCATCGACACCCGCGTCATGCTCGAGGCCGAGGCCACCGACGAACAACTCTTCGACCGCCTCTGCCCGGCGGCAAAGGATGGTTCGCGCCGCTTCAGCACCATCATGTTCCGCCGTCTGCACAAACTGGGCATCGACAAGAAAGATCCCAGCGAGTTGACTGCCGAGGAGCGTTCCCGGTGGGCGCGCCTGGATATCGATCCGGCAACCATTACCTGGCGGCGCGTGATCGACACCAACGACCGGATGCTGCGCGGCATCACGATTGGACAAGGGCCGGAGGAGAAGGGACACACGCGTGAAACCGGCTTCGATATCTCGGTAGCCAGCGAAATCATGGCGGTTCTGGCGCTGACCACCAGCCTGGGCGATATGCGCGAGCGTCTGGGGCGCATGGTGATCGGGTCCAACCGCAAGGGCGAGGCCATCACGGCCGACGACCTGGGCGTGGGCGGAGCGCTTACGGTGATCATGAAAGACGCCATCATGCCCAACCTGATGCAGACGCTGGAAGGAACTCCCGCCTTTGTCCATGCCGGCCCCTTTGCCAACATCGCCCACGGCAACTCCTCGGTTTTGGCCGACATGATTGCCCTGGGACTGGTGGGAAAAGACGGCTACGTGGTCACCGAAGCCGGCTTCGGCGCCGACATGGGCTTCGAGAAGTTTTGCAATATCAAGTGCCGCGAGAGCCAGCTCAAGCCCAACTGCGCGGTGATCGTGGCCACCATTCGCGCGCTCAAGATGCACGGCGGCGGCCCCAAGGTGGTGGCCGGCCAGAAGCTCGCCCCGGCCTACACGGAAGAAAATCTTGAATTGCTCGAGAAGGGCTGCGTCAACCTGGTGCGGCACATCGAAAATGTGCGCAAGTTCGGCATCCCCGCGGTGGTAGCGGTCAACTGCTTCAGCACCGATACGCCCGCCGAAGTCGAGTTGGTGCGCAAGGCCGCCCTCGCCGCCGGCGCCGAAGATGCCGTGGTGGCCGACCACTGGGCCGAAGGCGGCGCCGGCGCCGTGCCCCTGGGCGAAGCCGTCATCAAGGCTTGCGCTAAGCCCAGCCAGTTCCACTTCCTCTATCCCCGCGAAGCTTCGATCAAGGAAAAGATCGAGTGCATCGTGCGCGAGATCTACCGCGGCGCCGGAGTCGAATACTCCCCGGAGGCGGAAAAACAGATCGAGTTGTATACCCGCCAGGGCTTCGACAAGCTGCCCGTTTGCATGGCCAAGACGCAATACAGCTTCAGCCATGACGCGGCTCTCAAAGGCGCCCCCGACGGCTTTACCGTTCCCGTGCGCGAAGTCCGCGCCAGCGTCGGCGCAGGCTTCGTCTTCCCCCTGCTGGGCAAAATGAGCACCATGCCCGGACTTTCCACCCGCCCCGGTTATTACGAAATCGACATCAACCCCGAAACCGGACAGGTCATCGGCCTCTCCTAACCCCCAGCTACAGCACCCCTCCCAAACACCGCGGCCACCTCTGAACCTCCAGAGATGGCCGCGGGCATTTCTTGGGGGCGGATCCTATCCCGCGGCCTTTTGAGCCAAGGCTTCCACGACCGCGATGTTCCTGAGCAACTCCGGCGGCAGGCCATGCCGCTCCATTAGGTATTCCGGAGTGTTGTAAGAGACCCAGGCTTTTCCCTCTTTGTCTTCCCATACAAGTATCTTGAGCGGAAGATCGATGGCCGCGCTCGGCGCCGCCAGCATTAACGGAGTGCCTGCCTGCGGGCTGCCAAAGATCATGAGCTTGGTGGGATTCATCTTCATACCCACCTTGGCAGCTTCTCCGCTGTGGTCGACCAGCGCAAACAGAGTCACGCCCTTCTCTTTCAGAATGGCCTTCAGCCTCTCCACGATTTCATCCACGGAGTGACTTGACGGCACGTCGGCGACTCCCTTCTGACTGAACTGCTCCATCGTCTTCTCCTCCCTTCTTGCCAAACAAAAAGCCTTACGTCCCGCGTACCGAAAGCAGATACGCCACCATTGCGAGCCCAATAAGCGCCAGGAAGACGGCGGTCCCAACTGTCAGAGTCAGAGAACGCGAATGCGGCGGCTGTCCGAGATCCATCGCATGCACGATTCGAACGTGACGCCACGCGGAAAAGAAATTCATTACGATTCCGGCTGCGATGAGTACGGTACCGAGCCAGAGCGACAGTCCGTTCGACGCACCCGGTGAGCCGTGCTCGACAGTCTGGATCTGCTTCAGGAAGAGCCCGAATCGCGCCACGACAAATCCAAATCCCATCAACGCCAAACCGGTACGAATCCATGCCAGAAATGTGCGCTCGGCGGCCAGATAATCGCGCAGATCAGCCATGCGCTCTTTCCCTCCCGCGCTTACCGTTCAACATCTTTTTCCCGGTGATTGTTGCCGTTCAAACCGTTCTTTTACCCATCCATCGAGCGGCTCGGCAAGGCCGTTCGGGATTCCACATCAAGACTCTAGCATCAAACGTGGATCAACTGGCCGACTCGTCGACCTCGCGGAAAGAATTATCGCGCGAACTCGCTTGCGAAGCCGCGAAGCGACGCTAACCTGCGAAGCACCAAACAACGCATTTCATCCACTGTGGGTCCGCACCGCCGATGCCCGGCCGACTCGCTAAGTTGCCGGCTCGCTGCCTTCCGGCATTCGCTTCGCATCTTCCTCGCCATCGAGCACGCGAAATACACCTTCAGCCAGCGCCCGCAGCTCGTCCTCACCGGGATAGACCGTCACCGGCGCGATCCACTCCACATACCGCCGCAACCGCGCGACGAGCCGATCGCTATGCGCCATGCCCCCGGTGAGCAGCACTGCGTCTACGTTGCCTTTCAGCACTGCGGCCATCGCGCCGGCCTCTTTACCGATCTGGTAAACCATGGCATCGAAGACCGCCGCGGCCTGTTTATCGCCTGCATCCATCCGTCTTTCCACTTCGATCAGATCGCGCGTTCCCAGATAAGCGAACAATCCGCCTTCGCCAAAAACATGACGATCGAGCTCCGGCTGCGTCAGCTTGCCGCTAAAGCACAGCTTGATCAGCTCGCGCACCGGCAGCGACCCTGTGCGGTCGGGACCAAACGGGCCCTCTTCGATCGAATTGCTGTCGATCATGCGGCCGCCCGAGTGTGCCGAGACGGTATTGCCGGTACCCATGTGAATCACGATCAGCCGCAGCTCCGCATAACGCCTGACACGCTCGCGCGCATAGCGCCGCGCCACGGCCTTGGTGTTAAGTGCGTGGCCGACAGCCGTGCGTTCGACCAGCGGCGAGCCCGAGAGCCGCGCGCACGGCTGCCACTCGTTCACCGTCACCGGATCCACGATGTACGCATTCGTTCCGGCAGCGCGGGCAAAGCGCAAGGCCAGCACGGCACCCAGATTGCAGGCATGTTCCCCGCGCCGTGCCTGGCGCAGCTCTTCCACCATCGCGTCGTCTACCAGGTAAGTCCCGCACTCCATGGGCGGCAGCAATCCGCCGCGCCCGGCCACGGCGGCCCAGGGGCGCTCCGCGCTCTTACCTTTCGGAGTAAACCCTGCCTCATAAAGCGCCGCCTCGATCAGCCCTGCGCGGTAGTCCAGCCGGTCGAGCATGGGCCGGTCGCGGAATCGCGCAATCTCCTCGTCGCCGTGATGGATGTTGCGCGTCAGCTCCTCGCCCGCGCGCGTATAAATGCCGAATTTCGTCGATGTGGTTCCGGGATTGAGGGCCAGGACCCGGCCCGGCGCCGAGCCGGCTCCAGGAGAAGTTTTGGCGGTCGTAGCGTGCATGAGTCTTACCTCTGGCGCCATCGAGTTTAACGCGGCGGCCGGGCGCTGCACAGCTTCGCTGGTCACGCCGAAACCCAAAGGCCTCCACCTCCAGGTCATCGAAATGGAAACGTCTGGCGTGCGAAGAACCTGCGGCGGGTTTGCGGCACAACCGAAAGTCGTGTTCTTTCAGAACGGAGCCAAACTGAGGCGATGCCCGCGCTCGAGACCGCGGTTTGCACGGTCAATCCGTGCTATACTACCTATGATCGTAGAATTCGATTTCGAAGTTCTTGCCTGTTCCGAGTTACCGCTCCCCACACGCAGCACTTCCACATTGCGTTCGGCGGTAAATCAATAGCAAAAGGAACAATACAATGGAACAAGGCACAGTCAAGTGGTTCAACGACGCCAAGGGATTCGGATTTTTGAGCCGTGAAAACGGCGAGGACGTCTTCGTCCATCACACCGCCATTCAGGCGAACGGCTTCCGTTCGCTGCAGGAAGGGCAGAGGGTCCAGTTCAACGTGACGAAGGGCCCCAAGGGTTGGCAGGCCGAGAACGTCCAGGTTGTCTAAGCGATAAGCCGGCAACCGGCTCTTATACACAAAAAGGACGGCAGCGATGCCGTCCTTTTTCCTTGTGCGCACGGACTTTTGGTTTGGCCTGCGGCTACCGAATTGGCCGGATTGAGCGTGTTGCGTTTGACCCTGATCGCTGAAACCTCACACCCGAAACCTGCTCTTACGCGGCCGGTTCCAGGCTATTCGCGGCAACCTGCGACCCTATCCGCGGCACGGTCGAGTGAAGATTTTCCCTGTGCATGTCGTGAGTGCCCATGTACTGCAGCACATCGTTAATTGAGTCCTCAAAGCGGGAGCCGCTCTTGTGGACCGCCCTGACGCCCTTGGAGACGAGCTGGCAGACTTCAAAACGGTTCATTCCCTGCGCAAGCGCGCGGTGTATTTTGTCAGAACGCATGAAAAGCTCCAACGAACAGGTGATTGTTGCGTGGGGTGCGGAGCTCGTCAAAAGCGAAAAGACGGCCGGAGCCGAGCAGGCGGGATCGATTTCTGGTTTAGCCTTGATTCTGGTCTGCCTCAATTGTACGCCGAAATGAGGCGACTGCCGCCATGAATGCGGCTTGAGCCTCAGGCAGAATTCCCGTATCTCGCTTTAGATTTTTCGCGCTTTCCTTCCGCTTTGTTGCGGGCCTCTCGCCTGTTACCATAAAAAGTCGCACGCCTCGCGCATGCGAGGCATTAAGGGATTCACTGAAAGAGGTTAACGTGGCCGACACCAAAAAGATCGAAGACAAGGCGGAACGAAAGAAGATCAAACGCGCAGCGCGCAAGAAGGCAGCCCCCAAGGCAAAGCGCACCACCCCTCGCGGCTCGCTGAAAAAAAAAGTGAAAAAGATGGTCCGCGGCCAGTCGAAACGGTAAGAAATGCGGCTTTTAGCTGTTAGCTTTCAGCTCCAACTTGTGCCCGCCGCGTCTATCGCCTGGGCGCGAAAAAGCTAAAAGCTAGACGCTAGAAGCTGTCTTTAAGGAGATTCGCACTGGCCAGCCAACTGCTTGCCCGCAAGTCGATCGACAAGCTCATCAGCGACTCGGAAGAGCCCGCGCACAGGCTCAAAAAGACCCTCGGACCGTGGTCGCTGACGGCGCTCGGGATCGGTGCGGTCATCGGTTCGGGCATTTTTACCGTCATTGGCACGGCCATCTCGGGCGAACAATTCGATACATCCAGCATGGTGAACACGCCGCTGGCGAGCTTCATCATTACCCACACTGCGCTCGCCGGACGTCCCGGCGCGGGTCCCGCCATTGCGCTCTCTATGATTCTGGTGGCCGTCGTTTGCGCGCTCACCGGCCTCTGCTACGCGGAACTGGCGTCTATGATTCCTATCGCCGGCTCGGCCTACACTTACACCTATGCGACGCTCGGCGAGCTCGTGGCCTGGATCATCGGCTGGGATCTGATCCTCGAGTACGCCGGTTCCAACATGAGCGTGAGCGTCGGCTTTGCCGCGCATATTGTCGACCTGCTCGACTGGTTTGGTCTGCACCCCTCCGCGCGTTGGATCTCGCCCGCTTATCTGCCTGACGGACTCCAGGATCTGGCAGGCAACTGGCTCTATCGTCCCGGCTGGCACTTCGGCTTCAACACTCCCGCGTTCCTCATCGTGCTCATCCTCACGGTCATTCTGGTGCGCGGCATTCGCGAGTCGGCCTCCACCAACAACATGATGGTGGCCTTCAAGCTGATCGCGATCCTCATCTTCGTCTTCGCCGTCATCGGATTCATTCATCCCGCCAACTGGCATCCGTTCATGCCCAACGGCTGGTCGGGCGTGCTCACGGGCGGCTCCATCATTTTCTTCACCTACATCGGATTCGACTCCGTCTCCACAGCGGCCGAAGAGTGCAATAACCCGCAGCGCGACCTACCCATCGGCATTATCGCCACGCTGGCCGTTTGCACCGTGCTCTATGTTGCCGTTGCTGTGTGCCTCACCGGACTGGTTCCGTGGCAATCCATGGTGGGCGACGCGGCGCCCGTGGTTAACGCACTCAAGAAGCTTTCTCTGCTGCCCGGCGGCCATCCGCTCTACTGGATACGGCTGGTGGTTCTGCTTGGCGCGCTCAGTGGGATGATCTCTTCGATCCTCGTCTTCCAGATCGGCCAGTCGCGCGTGTGGTTCTCAATGTCCCGCGACGGCCTGCTGCCAAAGATCTTCTCGAACGTGCATCCACAATTCCGAACTCCGGCCTTTTCCACCTGGGTTGCGGGGTTCGTCGTAGCAGTTCCTTCAGGGCTTTTTGATATCGGCACGCTCGCCGACCTTTCAAACATCGGTACGCTCTTCGCCTTTGTCCTGGTTTCAATCGGCGTCATTGTCCTGCGCTTCCGCGAGCCCGAGCGTCATCGTGGCTTCGTCGTTCCCGGCGGCGCCGTCATTCCTGCCCTGAGTGTCATCTTCTGCTTTCTGCTCATGGCCGGACTGCCCATCATCACCTGGTACCGCTTCATCATTTGGCTCGTCATCGGCCTGTTCATATATTTCCTCTATAGCCGTCACCGCTCGGAGTTCGCCAGGTAGCCATAGTGCGCCGCGGGCGCATACTTCCCGCATCCGGGCCCCATTCTGCCGCACTGGGAGTCCCTGCGGCACCCCACACCGGTTACACTGGAACCGGCCTCAACCTCAAAGATGGAGGGTAACCTCGTGATTACACGCCGCGAACTCCTTTCGATGGGATGCACCCTGGCTGCCGCCGCCGTGCTGTCCCGCTCTGCTCAGTCCCAGGCGCCCGCCCCCGCTGCTCCCGCCGATCCGATGAGCATGGTGAACCCCGAGTTCCGCCCTGCCCTGGAACAGTTGATAAAGTCGGCAGAAGACAGAGGGCCTCTGAACGACGCCACGGTCAAGCAATGGCGCAGCCTCACCTTTCCAACCCCACCCCTGGCGCCCACACCCGCAGTCAGGGAACAGATGATTCCCGGTCCCGCGGGCGCGCCCCAGGTGAAGGTCTATATCTGCGGCGACGCCTCCGGCGCATTGAAGCCCGCCATCCTGCACATTCATGGGGGCGGGTACATTATCGGCTCAGCCTTCAGCTCACGCCAGGATATCCAGGACTTGGTGATTGCGCATAATTGTGTGGCCGTTACCGTCGAATACCGTCTGGCGCCGGAAACCCGTTTCCCGGGCTCGCTTGAAGACATCTATGCCGCGCTTCGTTGGATGCACTCGCATGCGAAAGAGCTTGGCATCGACACCACCCGCATCGCCGTGAAAGGGGAGAGCGCCGGCGGAGGCCACGCTGCTGCGCTGGCTATTGCCGCTCGCGATCGCGGCGAGTTTCCCCTGTGCCTGCAGGTGCTTATCTACCCCATGCTGGATGACCGCACCGGCTCCTCCCACCAGCTTCCGGCCCAATTCGGTAAATATATCTGGACCTCTCAAATGAACCGCTACGGCTGGACTGCGCTGCTGGGAGTGCCCGCCGGTGCAGACAGCGTGCCTGCCGGCTCTGTGCCCGCGCGGTTGGCCAATCTCGCCGGTCTTGCGCCGGCCTTTATCGGCGTCGGCTCAATCGACCTCTTTGCCCCGGAAGATATCGATTACGCTCAGCGCCTCATCGCCGCCGGCGTGCCCACCGAGATGTCCCTGGTCCCCGGCGCATTCCACGCTTTTGACGGCGTCGTTCCCCAGGCAAGCCTTTCGATTCAGTTCAAACAGGACTGGAACGAAGCCATCCGCCGCGCATTTGCCACATCCTGAGACCGTTGGTCGCAGCGCAGGCAATAATCCAGTACAGTATTTGAATTTGAAGCTGTGACTGAAATCTGCGAATTCATCCGCCGCCTGCCCAAGGCCGAGCTGCATCTGCATCTCGAAGGCACCATTCTGCCCGCGACGCTGGTCGAGCTCAGCGTGCGCCACGATGCTACGCCTTTGACCCTTCCCGAGGCCGAGGAGCTCTATCGGTTCACCGATTTTACCGGCTTCATTGAATCCTTTCGCGCCGTCACCCGCCTGCTCACCGGCCCTGACGACTACGAACTGGCTGCTTGGCGCATGATGCAGCGTCTCGCCGCGCAGGGCGTCGTTCATGCCGAGGTCTATATCTCCGTCGGCGTCATCTATATGTGGCGCAACCACGACCCCGCGTGTTTTGAGCCCATCTTTGCCGGCCTGGAACGCGCCCGCCTGCGCGCCGCCCAGGAGTTGGGCCTCTCGCTCTACTGGATCTTTGACGCCGTCCGCCACTTCACCGTCGGGGAGGCCGAGCGCGTCTTCCGCAAGGCCGCCGAAATGCGCCCTCGGCACCCCTTCATCATTGGCATCGGCCTCGGCGGTGACGAGCGCCTTTGCGGCTCCGAACCCTTCCGCGCCCTCTACGCCCAGGCTCGCGAGGCCGGGCTGCGCCTGACCAACCATGCCGGCGAAACTACCGGCCCTGAGGCCATCCGCGAAGCTCTCTCCATCGGCTCCGAGCGCATCGGTCACGCCCTCACCGCCCACAAGGACTTCAATCTTCTCCGGGACCTTAAAGAACGGCGCACTCCCCTCGAACTGAACCCCACCTCCAACGTCCGCACCGGCGAATGCCCTTCCTTTGCCGCCCATCCCCTGCGCCGCTACTTCGATCTCGGCCTCTTCGTCACCCTTAACTCCGACGATCCCGCCTTTTTCGAATCTGATCTCACCAACGAGTTCCTGCTCGCGCACACCCAACAGGGATTCACCTGCGAAGAGCTGCGCCAGCTTGCATCAAACTCCATTAGCGCCAGCTTTCTTCCCGAAACAGAAAAGGCTGCGTGGCTCGCCCGTATCGAAAGTACTCAATGAAGCTCTTCCACCATATGAGATCGTCTATCCCTCTCAATTCAATCTGCGCTATCATGAGAGATAATAGGAGGCTGTTTCCATGCCCGTCGATCCTGAAACTGAGCTTCCCGCCGAAGACACCGCACTCGAAAAAACAGGAGCTTCTGCTCTTCAAATCATCACATGGGTGTCGATCGGAGTGGCCGTGGCCGCAATCGGGGTTTTTGTGGGCGCGGAGCTGCGCAGCCGCTACCGCTTCAACAGACGCACGCCCTACGACTTCTATTCGTATGCAGGCGAGGAGCACGCCAGTGAGTTTGGTGTCGGAATCTAACGCCGCGCAGTCGATCCTCATTCCTCGATGCCGCCTTCGGGCGGCATCGCTGCGTTTGGGCGAACCTTCTGCAATGAACCTTCGATTCGCTGCGTCAGCGTCGGAAACGCGAGATGAGGTACAGGAATAGAGATAAGATAATGCTGATCAGAATAGAGGTTCCGATCGGGATGTAGACGGAAAAATTCTTACCTTTGTATGAAATATCGCCGGGCAGCCGTCCTAACGGCAGGCCGATGCGCACCGCCAGCAAAACCAGCGCTCCGATGAGCGCAATCAGCAGCCCGAATCCCACCAGCGCTTTGCCCAGTTCACTCATCGACGTCCCTCAGTCCCTCAGTCCCTTAGTCCCTCAGCCCCTCAGTCCCTCAGTCCCTACTTCGTCCCGATCAGCCGGATGCGCGCCGTGAACGCCCGCCCTTGAAACTCGCTGAAGGTTCCGTACTCGGGCGAGTCAACAACATTGTTGACCACTGCTGGATTTCCGCTGTCCGTCGCATTTTCCATCACGCCGCGCAGGCCCCAATACTGGCCGCGAAAATGAAACTTCCATTCCAGCCCAGGGCTGAAATCGGCGTAATCGGGAAAGCGCTGACCACCCGCCGCGCCCACCACTTGGTCGGCCGCGTTGACCGCGGTGAACGGGAACCCGGTATGACATTCGATCAGGTACACAAAATCCCAGCGCTTCCTGAGCTTCGCAATCGGAACCGGCAACCAGCCCCACGAAATCACGCGATTGGGTGTGTCCCACGCCAGGGGCCCGCTCTGCTGGGCCCCAAGTGGCGAAGGCGTTGGCAAATAGTTCAACGCCGCATTGGTGCGCGCGGAGGAGTGCGTGTACGACACATACACGGTATAGCCATCGGCAAACAGCCGCCGCAGATCGAACTCCTCGGAGTCGTAATGGTCCTGCCGGGCGTTCGTCAGCAGATAGTCACCCGCGAGCGACGCGGGTGCGCTTTGCTTCGCAAACGTAAAGACATTCGAGGTGCGCTTCTCAACGAAGTTCGCTCCGCCAATGATCGACCACGGCAGCTTTCGCTCCACGCCTAAGCTCCAGTTCAAGGCGCGCGGCTCGTGCAAGAATGCTGTCGTTCGCCGTAAACTCCGTTTGCTGTGCCGGCCCCGTTGGTGTCGTTCCATCGGCTTCGTAGTACGTGTCGTAGCGAACGCCTGCAAAGGTCTGCACCAGATACTCCAGTTGCGTGTGCTCATAGTAGAGGCCGATGCCGGCCGAGATTTTGGTTGTGTCTTTGTCGCCCGGCGGCGAGTACACAGCGGCCAGCCGCGGCGACGCGAGCGGCCGCCTCATTATTTCGTCCCAATCAAAGCGCAAGCCCGGCTCCAATAACCATCCCTTGCCCAGCCAACCCTTCGCCGGTTGCCAGCGATCCTGGAGGAACGCGCCGATTTCAGCATTGTGCATCGTGAACGGCGCCGCCGCCGCAAAGACGCTCTGCCGGTCGAGAGTCCCGATCTCACCGGGAGCCGGGCCCTCGCGCAAGTAACTCACAGGCGCGCGCGACTGATTCTGGTTATAACTGATGTGGTCCAGATCCAGTCCCGTCTTCAAATCGTGGCGCCCCATCCAGTGGTGCGGCGGCAAATACAAGGCAACGGTTCCCTCCAGCCGCTGCGAGCGACCGGTCAGATCTTCAAAATAGCTGCCATCCGCCATCTCCGGCGTAATCTCGTAAGGCGTGCTGCCGTGCGGTTCGTGTCCATCGCGGAAGCGCATCTCTCCCACGCCCACATCCAGCAGCGCCCCTGCGCCGAAGCTCAACTGGCCGCGCAAATAAGGCAGCCAGGCGATGACGTCGCGCTTCGTAGTGCTCTGTTGCGGCGTGAGCGAGCTGATGCCCTCGTACGGCGAATGGTAATCGTTAAAGAGCAGGCCGGCAGTCAGAATATCCTTCGGCGACAGGTTGGCCTGCGCCTTCACCAGATTGCTGCCGCGAATCAGTTCGTCCGTATCGGCATTGGCCGGCAACTCGGAGATATAGATGTTGTCGTACTCCGCCTCTGCGCCGTCGTAGAACCACGCGCGGTCGTGCTTGAGCGGTCCTGAAAAAGTGAAGCGGGGAACAAATTTGTCGAAGCGGATTCCGTTCAGGTCGCGGAATGAAGGAATAAAATTCGTAGTGTTGAAGCGGAACCTGTTGTCTCCCATGCCGCTGTAAAAGGCCATCACGCCACCTGTGGCGCGCCCGAACTCGACTGGATAGCGCGTGGTCTCCGAGTCAATGGAACGAACCGCATCCGGGCTCACCCTCATATCGAGCGTGCCCTCGGCCGGAGAGCGAATATCGAATCCGTCCAGCGTGTCCAGCGTTTCCCACGTCTCCGAGCCGGCCACGTGAATCTGTTCGGTCTTATCCTGTACCACGCCAGGATTGAACGGAAGCAGATAGCGGATGTCACGTGAGGTTTGATAGGGAATGTTGACGATCTCCGGCGTGTTCATTGCGCTCTGGTCTGAGGCCTGCCCGGTATCGATTCCGGGCAATGACGCGGTGACATTCACCTGCTCGCGTACGATCTGCTCGTGCGCCAGCACTAGTCGTACGCTGTTCCGGCTCGCTTCGACCGCGCTCTCATCGGTCGCGTAGAATCCGGGCTTCTCCACGTGAATCCGGTACGGATTCTGCTGCCGCAGCGCGAAGGTGCACTTTCCCGCGTAATCCGTCCGCAGGTGTGCGGGCTCCAGCCCTGATTCTGAAATCGTCACCTCTGCGCCCGCAACCACCATGCCGTTCTCGTCGACCACAGCAACGGTGACGGGCGCGCGGAGATTTTGTGGCTGCCCGCCGGCGAGAATGGCGCAGAAGAAAAGAAGCAAGCCAGACACGGGCCGCCAGGCGCTTTCAGCATGCAGCATGAAGACAAATCGGAACTCGCCTTTGCCGTTCCGCCTCGCCGCCAGTATAGCGCCGCTGAACAGACACGATCAGAAGACATGAAAAGCGTGGATGATTGTTGTCTCCACGGCGGCTAATCACTGTTCAAGCGCAGAATCGCCGATCCATCCAGCTTCGTATCCGTCATGGGCGGCAATCCAAAGCGCGGAACTTCGCTTGGGCGACCACCGGGGGCAGAGTCCAGACCCAGCTATGCGTATCGGTCCATACCGGGTCGTAAACATATGCGACGAGATACTCCACGCCGAATTGGCTGCAAACGGCCCGCGCCTGCGAGGCGGAGGCGTCGTTATAAAGCGAATGAACAGCCGCGAGAATCTCCGGACATCCCGTTGGGTCGCCTCCCAGCTCAGAGCCGCACCAGAGTTGGTCGCTCGCCGTGACAAGCTGGTGGTGCGCCCCAAGAAAATCCGCGGTCGTCCACCAGGGGTTGGTGGAAGCAGGATTGAACTGGATTATGGCGTCCTGCGGGATGACAGCATTTAATGCCGCGTATCCCTCGTGCGCGATATACGCTTTCCGCGAAAGCTCCGGAACCTGCCAGTTCCTTGCTGCCGGCAGATTGGCCTCGATGATGGGTAGCGTAAACCGAATGACGAAAGCCTTATATCCCGTGCTGGCGACTCCAAAGATGATTGCAAGTTCGGCGATCTGGCAGAGCCAGCGAGGAGTTGAGTGAGGCAGGCCTGGGTACAACGTGGCGGAGCCCCGCTCGCTCTTCTCAAAATGCCAGCTCATTACTAATTCGGAAGCAAGCAAAACGAGAGGAATCTGAAAAAAGAGGGCAGAGTGCATTCCGAAGTCATTCACGTCGAGAATCGCTGAGCGAAGAAAAGATGGTATCGGCAGAGTAGCTAAGACAAGGACCACAAGCGTCCGCTGACCATCGGTGAGACGTGACCTGCCCCGCCATGCTGGGATGAGAAAGATGAGCAAAACAATGAAATAGAAGCCTAGCTCAATGGCATAGCCTGGGACTAGCAGGACGAGGCTCGCAAGCACATGGGCAATTCGCGGATGTAACACTCCAAGGTGGCGGAAGGGCAAAGTACCCAGAAGCGCACCGGGCGGAATCATCTCGCGAACCCAGGGCACAAAGATGCTGCCGCCCGTCATCTTCGATTCAGAATGAGTGAGACTGCGAAGATACGGAATGAGCAGCACGAGGGCTCCGATGCCTCCGGCGGCAAGAAGCAATGGTGCGCGCAGACAATGTTCGATGAAAATCTGCCATAGAGACCACAAAAACACAACGAGAAAGAACGCGAATGCCACGTAGACCGACAGGCCGAATGAGCTGGCCAAAGCCACTGCGATCCAAACCACCAATGCTGCGCTGTAAGTCTGCTGACGTACGGCCATCCAGGCCAGCAAGAACGCAAACAGGCAACACACTGCGGCCACCAGATGGTGCGGGTAGTAGAGAAAAAAACTGAGCCAGTCCTGAACCTGGCCAAGGGACCAGGCTTCGCCGGGAAACGAAAGGTGCAAGACAAACATGTTCCAAAGGTCAACGAAAAATGCCAGGCCAGTCACCGCGAAAAACCCCAGCGCCATCAAGAACTGGCGGCGGAGGCGTTCACCGACTTCAAGGAAGTGCTTGAGGAAGAGGCCGACAATCGACGCAAGTGCAATTCCCGACCACACGCATCCGCCAGCCAGGATCGAGCGCATAGAAAGGTGTGAGTACTTTGCTACGGCCGCGCAATCAGCGAGCCAGAAGTAGTAATAGCGCATCGACGCAAGGTGCTGGAAAAAATAGATTGGATTAGTCGGGGGGATGCCGGTGCGTAGTATGCTCTCGGCCCAATCGCTCCGTTGAGCATGGTCATACAACGTGAGGCTCATAAAGAGTTTTTGGTCGCCTTGAATATCTACGAGTAGAGCTAGGACGATCGCTATCCAAAGGAACACAAGTACCGTCGTGATGCCCCCGAGCGGATGCATGCCGACGCGCCAAGCTTGGCCTTTCCGGCGAAGTCGACGCCATTCATATGCAAGAATCGTCAGAGAAACGACCGCGCTCAAGACAAGCATCGCCGAAGCAAAAGTAAGCGACACGAACACGCCCAGTAATACGCAGCCGATTGTGGAAATCGAAATGGATAGCGGCACGCTCCAGAAAAAGCGTTCCACAAGCGAACGCGTGCGAAATCCAAAGAGATTTGTGCTCCACGCCGCGAGATAACCGGTGCAGGCGGTTACTGGAAGGAAAGCAGGAATGGCGATCGAGTCCTCGATCAGCTGGCATGTGATAATCGAAACCAAATTACTTTCGCTGACCCCCTGACGCGTGCGAGGCATTCGTCGCTGGAATCGTCACGCTATCGCGAGAAGGTTGCCATGAATCATGTTCGCGATCGCCAACAGTTGCAAGTCTCAAGAGATTCGACGTGCCGCTAAACACTCAGACCTGCGCGCGACTCCGCTCCGTTAGCAGCCGCCAGCCGCCTTTGTCCATCGCCTCAAGAAGGGCGCTCGATCCCGGAATAGCACTCCCGTGTGACCTTTCTTCCTGACTGCGAGAACCGTACCGCACGCGTCATTCCCATCTTGTGCGCAACAAAACTCGCCGTCGTCGCCAGCACTCCCAGTCCATACTGCACGCTGCGCTTGAAATTGATTGAAGAAGCTTCCTCGAAGTACTTCGTCGGGCACGAAATTTCGCCGATCTTGAAGCCGAACATCACCGCCTGCGCAATCATCTGGTTGTCGAAGACGAAATCGTCGGAGTTTTCCAGCAGCGGAAGAGTTTCAAGCAATTGCCGCGAAAAGGCGCGGAACCCGGTGTGGTATTCCGACAGCTTCACGCCCAGAAACAGATTTTGAAAGGCAGTCAGCAGGCGGTTGGCGACGTACTTATAGAAGGGCATTCCCCCCTTCAACGCGCCGCCGCCCAGAATCCTCGAAGCCAGAACCATGTCGTAGAGGCCGCTGGCCACCATGCCCGCCATGGCCGGAACCAGCAGCGGCGTGTACTGGTAATCGGGATGCACCATCACCACGATGTCCGCACCCGCCGCCAGCGCCTCGCGATAGCAGGTCTGCTGGTTGCGTCCGTATCCATAATTAGCGTCGTGGATGAACGTCTGCACGCCCAGCTTGCGCGAAAGCTCTGCGGTTTTGTCCTTGCTGGAGTCGTCCACCAGGATCTTGATGTCCACCAGCTCGGATAGTTCCTGCACGGTTTGTTCCAGCGTCTTCTCGGCGTTATACGCCGGCATCACCACTGCGACCCGTTTGCCGTTAATCATGGCTTTGGCTCCTCAGCCTGATACGACGAAGCTTGCGCCGGAGTCGCATCCGGCTCGACAAGCCACACTCTTCTGTCCCGATAGTACCGGATCAGCTCCTCGTTTTCGGCATAACCCATATCTCTCGCCCAAATCACTTTTGAATGATCGATGTCCGCGCCGTTGTAGACCCACTCATCCAGCGGCTCATGCTTTGCATCGTATCGCACGATCACGAGCTGCTTTCCAGGCAGCTTTTCGAGATCGTCCTCAACCTGCTGTCGTTGCACACCCCAGTGCTGAGGCCCAAACCAAACCCAATTCCAGTTGCTCGCCGGAAACTCCTTAGGCGCAAAGTGCAGCGGCGCGGCAAGGACCCGCAGGCCCGCCATCAGTACACAAACAACGACCGTCAGGCGCACGAGAGCTACACCGGATGGCCGGCCCTCTAGCTTGCAATGTCGCAGGTGGCGCATCATTTGCAGGCCGATGGCATAAAA
Organism: uncultured Acidobacteriaceae bacterium; assembly: GCA_963848805.1. Classification (GTDB taxonomy): domain Bacteria; phylum Acidobacteriota; class Terriglobia; order Terriglobales; family Acidobacteriaceae; genus Telmatobacter. The sequence continues at coordinate 52,182 of CAWKFD010000017.1, forward strand.
CACCCCCGTGAACGGAGCCACGTAGTGCGGCAGCAGAAAGATCTCGATCACCATCCCCGCAATCATGACCAGTACGGTGGCAATCAGGAACCGGAGGCGCCGATCAAGAAAGACGCGGCGCACCATCAACAACGGAGGAAGCAGCGCAAATCCTCCATAGAAAAGAAATGCGAATGTAACTTTCTCCAGGGTATGTGGTACGAATCCCTTCACGGAATGAAGTAGGTTGAAGAAGCCCATCTCCACTCGGTAGAAGTTCCGGAGCTCTTCATGGCGGTAATGCGGCTCGGGCCGCGCATTTTGCCACACATAGTAGGGAGCAATGGCATAAGTGGCGCGATTCACCGCATAAGGCGGCGTGAGCGGATTGCCAAACGCGCGGTAATCGTAATAGCCCATCCATGCCACGGCAGCTATGCCAAAGAGGAGCGGCGTCGCAGCCAGCCGCGCCATGGCAGCGGGGCTCGGGCGGTTTTTCCCCTTCCACATCCAGCGCACCAGCACAAATCCGACGGGCAGGCATATCAGAACGCCTTCGTAGGGCCGCGTGAGGACAAGAATCGCAATGCCGATGCCGATCATCACCGCATAGCGATGCCGCGACGTCCTCATCAAACGCGGCAGGGCGCCCAGAATCAGCGCTCCGCCCAGCGCCCCCAGCGAACCCGCGGCGTGGTAGGTATTGGTCCAATAGCTGAAAACGCCCAGGCGCAGCACAGCTAAGAACCCGCCCAGGAGCGCCCAGCTCGGCGGCAGCCATGCCTGAAGCATCCAGCAGAGAGCCGCGCACATCAGCGCGCTCACAATCAACAGGCCCACCCACGGGTGCCCGAAGATGACTTTGCTCGCGGCGAGAACCAGCCCCTGCCCCGGGAAGTACATCGACTGATAAGTGGGCTTCATGCTGATGTGGATGCTTTCGAAATGCGTCCACATCGCGGGAGTTGGATTCGTCAGCCGGCCGTGGGCAAAGGTATCGCCGGCAAGCAGAAAGCTGTAATCGTCGGGTACAAAGGGTAGCGGAACTGGCAGTAGAGGCAGAATTGCAAGCCGCAGCAGAATTACGCTCAGGCCAACGCACGCGACAGTTAGCCATCGCTTCCGCGCCAGCCGCGCAAACGTCCGCTCAATGCGCGCAAAGAAACCCTCGCCCAGCCTTGGCCAGGCAAACGCCGACGCTATCGTAATTCCGGTCAGGCCGCATTCGAGGATCAACAGCGAGGCGTTAGGCGTTGAAGCTGAGGGCAGCATCATAGGGTCAGGCGCAGTTCGATAAAAAATCCAGTGGAGTTCATTCAATTCTACGGCAAAATCAGGATAAGCCCCTATCTAAGATTCAGCCGTACGAACCCCTCTCGCCACCCTGTGATAACCTCAAAAACGGCGCAAAAGAAACTGTGAGGCCCGCGGAGAACCCGCCCTGGCCCTCGTTCCCGCGCCAGTGGTGTGACTTGTGTGTGCGCTGACCCCGAAGGGTTAGCCGGGGCGAGCCAGGCCCCGGCGGTCTCTCCCGTCAGCGAATGCTGCCCGGGTTACGCGAGTGACGAGCTGATTTCGGTGAATACGTTGTTGACAGCGCTGGCGACATTTCTGACACCGGCGATGCACACAAGTGCGATCAAGGCGACCAGCAATGCATACTCAACCAGATCCTGACCCTCTTCGCTGATTTTCAGGCTCTGGACTTTCGCATACAGGCTTAGAAGCATGTTGTTCATTCGGGGAACGTCCTCCTTGGTGATTTTCCGGCCTGAGCCGGTTTGTTGCGGTTCCACGATTTCTCGTGTTCTTCACTTACGATGAAGCAGATAAAATGAAGACTCAAGAATGTTTACGCTTGCCTGGTCTATGTTGCATTTCTTAACGCGGTTGACCTCTGCACGGAATGGCGCTCTCCAGCAGTTATGCCAGAGAAGCGCCGCATTGTGCTGAATACCTTTTTGACCCCCGCCGCTTGGGAAATACGCGGAAGAGCCGGGTTTGGTGGCGGAGGCTTCTCACCGGCCCTGTTCTCCCGCGGTGTGGTGTGACTTGCCCTATTGCCGCAGAGTTTGCCGGCGCAAGTTAGCTCCCGGCAGTCTTTCCCGTCAATGAATGCTGCCCTGGGTTACGCAAGCGACGAGCTGATGCTCGTGAAGACGCTGTTGATAGCGGTGGCCACATTGTTGACGCCGGAGATGCACACCAGTGCGATCAAGGCAACCAACAAAGCGTACTCGACCAGATCCTGGCCCTGCTCATCGTTTTTCAGGCTCTGGAATTTCACATACAAATTCATAAGCGTATTGCTCATTTTTTTCCTTCTCCTCATCGGTGAAAATCCGGCCTGAGCCGGTGAACTTTGCATTCCTTCCACGATTTCCCGTGTTTGTACAGTCGCCCATTCGCTGATCGATTCGCCCTCAGAACGGCTGACTTTTTGCTCGAGAAGGATTCGCTTCTGCGGTAAGCCGGAGCATTTCCATCCCGCATTGGGCTACGGTCCAGATCGCATTGTGGCCAGAAGTTACGCGAGTGAGCTGCTGATTCTCGTGAACACGTTCGTAACAGCACCGGCAACCTTGTCCACGCCGGCGATTGCGGCCAGAGCAATTAAGCAAACCAGAAGGGCGTATTCCACCAGATCCTGGCCCCCTTCGCTGGTGATCAGACTTTGCAGCTTTAAAATGAGTCTCGGCAATAGGTCGTTCATCTAACCCCTCGATGGGAAGAAATCCTGCTGCCTTGACAGTGGCTGGCTCTTTCCTTTGGTGAGCGGTTGACCTTCAAACGGGAGGGATGTGCTACGGCGCTGAACCGTCTGCGTACCCTCCCGCAAAGGGGCTGAGGTCCTGGGTGCGTTATGCGGCCAGGAGTTACGCCAACGAGCTGGAGATGTTCGTGAACACGGTGGTGATTGCGCCGGCAACCTTGTTCACGCCACTGATCGCGGCAAGAGCCACTAGGCAAACGAGAAGGGCATATTCCACCAGATCCTGACCTTCTTCGCGATTCATCAGGTTCTGCAACTTCACAAGCAGCGTCAAAAACAGGTTATTCATTGTGCTTTCTCTCCGTTTTTTGAGTTCCCAGCCTCAGCCGGGTCACCCAATGTACTGCATCCGGCGTGCCATTCTTAAACACAACCACTGCTCATTTAGAATCAACAAATTACGTGTGGCGACTCCCGAAAGAGACTTTATAGCCTGTGTACGTCTGTTTACAGCCGCTTTATCAGAGTCCGGCCCCGTATACATTACCTTTGGGTCTCTTTACCCGAAATGGGCTCCCTTCTCCTGATCGCGGCAGGAAAAAACCTGCTGGTCCGTGATGCCCACCATCTAAATCGCAAGAACGGCAGCTGCAGCAGCCAATGCGATCGGCGCCGCAAGCTCCACGCGGACTTCCCTGTTCATTTGCGGTTCTCTCTCTTCGGCAGTGCTGCTCTTCATTTGCTCCATGCGGAATCTTCAACTCACCCGGGCCGCCGGAACCGCTCTTCTCTCCCCACTCCAATACGCGCAAACATTTTCTCGACTTCAAAACTCAAGTATATGAAAATAACCTCCATGGCAAGCAAGTTGGACTCTTCCGCAACGCAGCAACGCGCTGACTATGCGGAGTTTTCGATTGCGATTGCCGGGGGGCTTGCGCTTGCCCTGACCGTCCTCTTCCTCTTTGCCGTGCCAGTGGCCGGCAAGTTGTCCGCCTCGCGCAACTTTGTCTCCTACTGGGCCACGGGCCAGCAACTGGTTCGCCATGCCAACCCTTACGACCGCGACGCTGTCGCGGCCCTGGAGCATTCCGCGGGCTTGACCGTCAAGGCGGTTCTCATCATGCGCAACCCGCCCTGGGCGCTGCCACTTGCTTACCCTCTCGGATTTCTCCCGCTACGCTTTGCGGGCATTCTCTGGTCTCTGCTTCTTCTCGCCTGCCTGCTGATCTCAGTGCGCATGGTGCGCTGGCTCCACGGCTCTCCGCCCAATCATATCCACTGGCTCGGGCTCGCCTTCACGCCGGGATTAATCTGCCTCACCATGGGCCAAACCGCGCTCTTCGCACTGCTCGGATTGGTCCTGTTTCTGCGTCTGCATAAATCCCGCCCCTTCGCAGCCGGAGCCGCGCTTTGGCTCTGCGCCCTCAAGCCGCATCTGTTTCTTCCCTTCGCCGCCGCATTGCTTGCCTGGATCGTGGTTTCGCGCGCTTATAAGCTGCTGGCCGGCGCCGCCGCCGCTATTGCACTCAGCAGCGTGGTTGCTTTTGCAATCGATCCGACGGCCTGGCGCGATTACGTCCAATTGATGCGCTCGCCTGCCGTCGAAAACGAGTTCATTCCCTGTCTCGCCAGCGCCACGCGCCATTGGCTCCGCCCGCAGGTAACCTGGCTCCAGTATCTGCCCGCCGCGCTCTGTTGCTTGTGGGCGCTCATCTACTTTTGGCGCCGCCGCGCTGCGTGGGACTGGCTGACCAATAGCAGCCCGCTCATGCTGGTCGCCCTTCTGGCTGCCCCCTACTGCTGGTTTTACGATCAGTGCCTGGCCATTCCGGCATTGATGCACGGCGCTTACGTCACCGGCTCCCGCAAGCTGCTGGCGCTTCTGGCGCTCGCGATTCTGGTCATGGACGGCGAAATCTGCTGCGTTCAGGTCATCTCGCCGCTCTGGCTGTGGACCGCGCCCGCATGGCTTGCCTGGTATCTCTTTGCGCGCGCTTCAACTCGCAAAGAAGCGTTGCGCCCGCCCGTGGTTTCCCCCCTGAGGCTCTTCTGAGCGCGCGGTCAGATATCCGCCTCCCGCGGCGGGCCTACAGCATTTTCGGAAATACTGTACACCAGAAGTACATCGTCAAGTCGGCGCGACCTCAAGGAGCGACGACCTTGCACGAAATCTCGCAAGTGGCACCCTATTTCCGAAAATGCCTTAACCTTTCACGCGGGTATAATTGCGTTAAATCGAAGACAGAAAGGCGCCTGCCCTTGAACGACAAGCACGAGCTGAGTGTGCTTTTGATTGCTGTCCCATGCGTGCTTGCGGCTCTCTTTACCATTCTGTTTATCGTTTCCATGCCTTTCAATCGTGAGCTTGTTGCCAAGCGAGATTTCATCACCTACTGGGCTACCGGCCAGCAGCTTGTGCATCACGCCAATCCGTACGATGCCGCCGCTGTCAGCCGGATCGAAAAGGACGCGGGTTTCCGAGGGGCCGCTTCTTATTACATGCGCAACGCTCCCTGGGCTTTGCCGCTGGCTCTGCCTTTGGGCTACGTTGGCCCGCAGGTCGCCGCCCTCCCCTGGTCGCTGCTGATGCTCGGCCTCCTTATCGCGTCGGCGCGCATGCTGTGGACGTTCTTTGGCCAGGCCGGGAACCGCCTCGACTGGATTGGATATTGCTTCCCGCCCGCGCTGTTTTGCGTAATCCTGGGCCAGACTTCCATCTTCCTGCTGCTCGGCTTGGCCTTGTTTCTCCGCCTCCACAAATCGCGTCCCTTCGCGGCCGGCGCCGCGCTCTGGTTCTGCACTCTGAAACCGCATCTGTTCCTTCCCTTTGTTCTTGTGCTGCTGGTCTGGATCGCCGTCTCGCGCAGCTATCGGATTCTCGTGGGCAGCCTGGCCGCCTTCGCCGCCGGCGTGGCCATCACTTCGTGCATCGACCCCGCGGCTTGGAGCCAGTACGCGTATTACATGCGCACTTCCGTCGTCACGCGCGAATTCACGCCGTGCTTCGGCGATGTGCTGCGCGACTCCATCAACCCCTCGGCGGAGTGGCTCGCATTCGTGCCCTGCATGGCGGCTTGTGTCTGGGCATTGGCATGGTTCTGGCCGCGCTGCCACACCTGGGATTGGCTCGAAAACGGCAATCTGCTCATGCTCGTTTCCCTTTTGGTTGCGCCATTCGGTTGGATCTTCGATCAGACCCTGGCGATACCCGCCGTGCTCTTTGCCGTATCCCGGAGGCCCTCCCCAATCTGGATGTTCTTTCTGGCTCTGATCTATCTCCTGATCGAATTTGAGATCGGCTTCCACGTCGAGCTCCACTCGCGCGCTTTTCTCTGGATCGCCCCGGCGTGGATTGTGTGGTATCTATTTGCGCGCGCTTCAGCCCGCAACATGATCGCGATGGAAGGCTCGTGGAGGCAAAGATGAAACAAGGTACGGCCATCATCATCGGCGCAGGACCCGGCGGACTAACTGCCGCAATCGAACTCCAGCGTCACACAGAGATCAAACCAATCGTTGTCCGGCCAGGAGATTGGAGGAACCTCGCGGACCGTCCTCTACAAGGGCAACCGCATGGACATTGGCGGGGAATAAATAGGAACACCGGCGTTCGATCCAAGATGTTGTCCATGCTTCCGCGCAATACGCGACTGTCCCACGGCCATAAGTTGGGTCGAGTACGGAAATGTGCTGTAAGGAGTAGAATGACCAAAACTTGGGATGCCAAATTATGCGCATGAAAAAAGCGCGGATGGACGGCTTGTATCTGATGCTGCTGGGGAGCGCGGTGTTTCTCTTCCTGGGCCTTGCTTTGAAATATGCCTCCCGTGAGTCGGGCATAGATTTCAAGGTTCCTTATTACAGCGCCCGATGCCTTCTGCAGCATTGCGATCCCTACATGCAAAGCGATGTCCTGCGTATTTACGAGGCCGAAGGAGGAGAGCGCCCGGGGGAAACACCGCAGGATCGTCTCAACTCTACCCGCTTTGTCTACTTTCCCACGCTATTTTTGTTCACGTCCCCCCTCGCCTTGTTGCCATTTGAGCCGGCTCACGTGCTTTGGACGGTGCTCACTTTGGGAAGCGTTCTCTTGGCCTCGTTTTTATTGTGGAATCTGGCCGTGGAGAACGCGCCGCTCCTTTCGGCGTGTCTGATTGGCTTCATGCTTGCCAACAGCGTGTTGCTCGTGATTATCGTGAATCCCGCCGGAATCGCCATAGCCTTGTGCATTATCGCCGTCTGGTGTTTCATCAAGGAGAGGTACGAGGCCGCAGGCGTGTGGTGCCTTGCGGTCAGTCTCCTGGTTAAGCCGCACGATGTGGGCTTTGTCTGGCTCTATTTTTTGCTGGCGGGCGGAGTCTATCGCAAGCGCGCGCTGCAGACTCTCGCCCTGGTCATCGCGCTGGGTTTGCCGACGATCTTGTGCGTCACGCACTTCTCACCACATTGGATGCCGGAGCTTCGCTCCACCGTGTCGTCGGCTGCGGCTCACGGCGGACCCGATGACCCTGGCCCCGCTTCAACGGGCGCCCATGGCCTGGGCATGATGATTAATTTGCAAACGGCTCTCAGCTACTTCCGCGACGATCCGCATTTCTACAATTCGGTCACCTATCTTATATGTGGCGTGCTTCTGATGGCCTGGTTCGCCGCGACCGCGCGTTCGCGCCCCTCGCCCGTGCGAACAAGCCTGGCGCTAGCGGCCATTGCGCCTCTTTCCCTGCTGCCGGTTTATCACCGGCAATCCGATGTGCTCATCTTGCTTTTTGCGGTTCCCGCCTGTGCCATTCTCTGGTCCGAACGAGACCTGCTTGGACGGCTTGCGTTTATGCTGACTGCTGCAGGCTTTGTGTTAACTGGGGACTTCGCTTGGGTGCTTCTTCATGGAATCATCGGCTATCTCCCTGTGCCTGGCTCGCAATTATCCGGGAAGATATTGGTGGCTGTGCAGCTTATGCCAATCCCGCTTATCCTGCTGGCGATGACCATTTTCTACCTGTGGGTGTATGTGCGGCGCGCGCATAAATCGGCGCCACCGGAGAAGCACAAGCCGGCGGAAGATGCGCCCATCGGGACAGTAACGGCCTGAAAATCTCTTAGTACAACAGTTGTAATTCGCCAATTCTGGAGGGAGCTGGGAGCTTCAGCTCCCGGAAAAGGTGCAAATGCGCGGGGCCTTCAGGCACGGCTTTTTGCCAGAAGTAAGCAAGTAAAACTGTAGTATTTAGTGCGGTTCAACGATCGCTGTTCCTAAACCGGATCAGGAATTGGTGTAGGGCGAGTTGATGCTCAAAAGTGCCGTCTTCCTCTCGGGGTCCCCAGGAAGCGAACTTTGCTTGCCGGGGTACACCGGATAGGAATCAGCGTAGAGCGAGTTCACGCTTTCAAGTGCCGTTTTCAACAAGAAAACGGTACCCTGCAGGGAATCAAATTCCTTACATAAATTTCTAATCCGGCCTAGAAGTAAACGGCGCCCCGCACATTCTCGGGTTCTTTACGTGAATTCCTAATCCGGTCTAGCTCGTGGGCGCAGGACCGATTTCGATCGTGTCTCCGGGTTCTGTCTGCGTCTCGCGGATAGCGCCGGCCGGAAGTTCCATCACCGAGTGCGCCGTCATACACCCCGACACGCGCCATGGACCCACGCTGCTGCGCACTTTCCTGATGCGCTGCTTGCGATCCAGATAGACGAGGTCGATGGGGAATCGCATGAAAAACGTGTGCACCGCCTCGCAGGGAACAATCCACAAACCTTCGCCCGGCAAAAGGCAGTCACGCCCCAGCAATCCTTTCTTCCGCGATTGCCCCGTCCCGGCGAGCTCAAGCCGCGTCGATAACACCGTGCCCCGCGTCACGTTCAAGGCTTGCCGAGGCCCCGCCGGAGCAGCCGGCGCGCGTGGCGAAAAGAATTCCCGCAGGCTCTTCGCAATCTTTTGCACCTGATTCATTCGCCTGCCTTGATTCCTCGATGCATTTGTGCGCGCCCGCCGCTCAAAAGCTCTACGGGGTTGTCGTGGATGTTGACGCGGAACCGGTCGAACTATTGATCGCCCCTCCCGAAGAGCCGAATCCGCCTGCCCCGCTCTCGACGACAAGCGGCTTCTCAGGCTTCATGCTGTCAAGCAACTTCTCGATCGGAATTGTCGGTGCAGAAGGCGGCAGCGTGTTCTCAGCCGTCTTTGCGTCCGGTTGATTCATCGGCATATTCGAATTGGGAGGCATAAATTTATCCGGCCACTTGAGATCCGGCAAAGCTTCGCCAACATGATACGGCGTAATGATCTCAGGCGTAACAATCACAATGAGCTCCGTATCGTTCTTCGTCTTCGATTCGGACTGGAAGAACTTGCCGAGGATGGGAATGTCGCCCAGGAATGGAATCTTCTGGAAGGAGTCGGTGATGCTCTTGTCGAGCAGACCGCCAATCAAAAAGCTTTCACCATCCTTAAGATCCACCTCGGTATTCACTCTGCGCTCGGTTAGCCCCGGCACTTCGAATCCGGAGATTGCCACTTCGTTGTTGTAGTCGAGTGTGCTCACTTCGGGCGCCACTTGAAGATGGATGGTTCCGCGCGGCGTAATCGTGGGAATAAAGTTGAGGCGGATACCGTATTCCTTGAACTCAATGCTCACGGCGGCTGTGCCCCCCGACGTGCCCGACACCACTGGATAGGGGAACTCTCCGCCGGCCAGGAAGCTCGCTTCCTTGCCGTTGATTGCCATCACATTCGGCTGTGCGAGAACGTCCGCGATCCCCTTGACCTCTAGGGCCTCGATGTCGGCGCCAGCGCCCAAACCGGGGAAGAAGGCAAGAAAGTTCAGCTCGTTACCGTTGGAAAACGATGCAGTGCCGCCAGATCCTGCAAACCCTCCCTGCGTCGACGAGCTGCTAGATCCCTGGATGGTTGGCGGAAAGAACTCGCCGGTGGTAATTCCGCCAACTGTATTTCCCATGCCAAGGTTGAACAGGTTGATGCCAAGCGTCAAAGCTTTGCTTCGATCCACGCTTTCAAAGCGCACCTTGAGAAGGATCTGCGGTTGTGCGTCGGGCACATCCACATTCAGCAGGTTCACCACTTTCCCCGCGGTCGACGCGATTTCCACCGCGCGCGTCGAACTGATCAGATCCTTGACCGTGCCGCGCATAAAGATGCTGCCATTGCCGTAGCTCACCTTCACATCCTGGCCCGGCAGCTCCATCTTCAATTCGCGCCGCACAATTTCCAGATTGTCGACCGCTACTGCGCCGCTCGCCTTTACCGTCACGTTGAAGAACTGCCGTCCGCCGTGGATGTCCCAGATGATGAGGCTGGTCTCACCCTCAGCCTTCCCGTTGACCATGATTTCTGTGGGATTGATGGCCGTGGCTTCCGCAATATCGGCCTGCCCCACGGCCACGCGCTGAATCGGTTGCGCGCAGTCCACCAGTACAGCTTTGCCGACTGCCACCGACAGCTCGTTGGTGGAGTCTTCAAACCTTGTTCCATTGGATTGGGGTGAAGACGGTGCGCCTTGCCCTTGCACCAACTGCCCGGCACACATTACCAAGGACAACGCACTCAAAACTGCGATGACGTTCCAGTTCTTACCTTTCACTGCTGTCCCCCGGCTGATTCGAACTTTGATTCCGTGGTTTTAGGACCATTGCTGACGATGACGGTATAGGTCGGCGAAGGGGCCTTGCGAGGGGCCTTGGCAGCCACCTTCACTGGCGCCGTGGTAGGAGCCTGACCCACAAACAGGTTGCGCATCGCCGTGGGTGCAACCTTGGAAACCTGCGTGTCCAGCGGGTTGCGCAGCACCAGTTGGAGCCTCAGATTCGTGGCCGCCAGGCTCAGTGTCTCGGCCTGCTCGGGCGTAACCAGCAGGTTCACAACCTGCACCTGCACCGGCTTGCCCTCGTTGTCTTTCTGAATGTCGGTCCCGGCGGAGAGAACCTGAATGTTCTGAAGTATGGTCTCCGTCTCCGGGCCTTCGCTGCCGCTCCCGCCTGGCGGGTTGCCCGATGCCATCACGTCCACCCGCATGCCGGGTATTACAAAGCCGGCCACGCCCACCACTTCATCCACCCTGATCGCGCACGCTCTCATGCCCTGCGGGATCGTGGGCGCCAATCCGCCGCCAGCGCCCGGACCAGACAGCCGGCTTGCCAGAATCGGCTCGCCCTGATACATGTCCGCCAGCACGCCCCGCCCAATAGCGTCTTCTGGTTTCAGAATTGCGCCCTTGGGCGGCGTGCCCGCAATCGATATTGTGGTCAGGTCGGCGTTGGTCAGCACCGCTCCCAATGGAATGTTCTTGGCTGCCGCAACCACATTCGTGGTTGACACGGGCTTTGCCGCCGTCAGGCGAACGCCCACAATGCGATAGACCATCCAGGCACAGATACCGGCTATCACAAATGCGATGAGGAGGATTGTAAGCAGTCTTCGATTCATTCCGAGCCTTTTGGAGCCGGCGCACGCGCCAACTCCGCCTTTCTACATTGGCCTTGCTCGCCGTGTGTGGCAAGTTTTTTTGAAACGGTACACTTCGACCCTTGCCAATAAAAACTCCGTAGAGCTCAGCAGGTAGTGCGGTCTTAGTTTACTCCAAGAATGTCAAGTGGGGCGAGGAAAATTTCGTTTACTATACTAAAGTAGTAGGGTATATATAAGTCAAGCGCCTGAATGAAAAAAAACTGCAAGCAGGCACACAAGATTCCCCGGAAAGAAACAACCCCGCTTCAAGTTACCTTCGTTTCTGGCGTTCGGCTGCTGAGACGGAGTACCGTTAGTCCAGAAGTCAGGAGTTGCAATTGCACCTACTCGCTAAAGCCTTTGGCAGGCCGCGTGCGCCGGTGTCGGCTCGCCCCGAAGATGAGTCCTCCGCGAACATGCCCCGTGCTTTGGCGCTCATTCTAGGTGTGCCGCAGGAAGAGATTCCGCCATCTGAGACCCCTTCCTCCGCCGGTACACTTTTCACCTATGGGTTCGACGCTGGCCTGCGGCCTACATCTTTCGTGGTATCCATCTGCGTTCACAGCGTCGTGATTGCCATCATCTGGTTCGCTTTCGCTTACAGGCCAATCACCACGGTGAACACGGCGCGCTACACGGCCCGCCTTCTCGATCTGCAAATGCCCGACCCGCCGAAGCAGGTTTCCAAATGGCGGCGCCACCTACCCCGGCTCGCATGACACCGCCTCCAAGCCTGCACACGGCGGCAAGCCGTCGCCCGCCCCTCAGCCGGTTCTCCCACAAATGCCGCAAATCAAGCCGGGGCCGCAAACCCTCATTCAGCCCGACATCCCTAATCAGGTCATGCTCAATGAGGAGATCCCTCTGCCGAAGATCGTAATCTGGACACCCAGCAATACACCGGTCAAAAGCATCGTTCCGCCAATGCCTCAGAAGCCGACCGCCGCCGATGTCAAGCCCACGATCGATGTGCCCACCCAGGAAGTGAATCTGGCCGACGTCAATATCGCGCCCAGCGACCATCCCTCGCCCCGCAACATGGTTCTCGCAAGCACTACTTCTCCTGTCGCCATCCACGACCCGCAGCCTGTGCAGTCGCCTCCCGTTTCCGCCACGCAGAAAGCGGCGCAGCCGACTCCGGCCACAGTTCTCTCTCTTTCCGATCTGCGCATGAAAGACGGAACCACCATGCTGCCGCCGGCAAACGAGGCTAAGGCATCCAAAGAGCAGGGTGAACTCACGCCAGGCCAGCTGCAGGATTCTTCGCCGCAGGGCAGCGGCAATGCTCGAGCGATATCCGGCCAAACCGGCGCTGGCCCGGCCTCCGCTAACGTGAACGGATCTGGTACCGCCTCCGCTGATTTGAACGGCCCTGGCTCCGCCACTGCCTCCATCAAATCAAACGCTGCTGGGCCTGGTTCCGGTGTTGGCCCCGGTGCCGGTCCCGCTGCAGGCTCCGCCGGAACCGGCTCCAAACCGGAAACCTCTGCTCCCGCCCCCGCAGCGGATTTGCCTTCGGAATTGTCGGGCCAGATGACAGTCCTCCGCATCGCGCTACCCAAGGATGGCCGTTTCAGCGCCGTGGTCGTGGGCAACTCGCTTGACGAGCGATATCCAGAGGTCGCCGACGTGTGGAAAGGCAGGATTGTCTACACCGCTTATCTGCATGTTGGGCTGGCCAAGAGCTGGATCCTGCAGTTCTCGCTTCCGCGCGACGCCGATGCCTCGGCCGCCGGCGCCGTCGCCCGACTCGATGCTCCCTGGCCCTATGACATCGTGCGCCCCAACCTCGATCCCGGCTCGATCGGCGCCGATGCCCTCATGGTCCACGGCTTTATCGATCTGTCTGGCCGCTTCCAGGGCCTGGGCGTCAAATTTCCGCCCGCCTTTCCGCAGGCGCAGTTCGTGCTCGATGCGCTCCAGAAATGGCAATTCAGGCCCGCCATGCAAAATGGCCAACCCCTTCGCGTCGAAATGCTGCTGATCGTTCCGGACATCGAAGACTGACCCGCACATCGAGACCGCACATCGAGGCCCGACCCGCGACATCGAGCCTAAACCGGACATCGTGTTTTGTCCGGCGCCCCCCGTCGGCGCACGCATAAAAGAAGGGCGCGGACCTGAAGTCCACGCCCTTCGACCGTTCTGCGTTTTGTTAGTTCGTTGTGGTGCTGATGGCGACTCCGCCGGATATTGACGCTCCTCCCGGCAGCCGCCTATGTCGCGTTGTTGGGAAGCAATCGCGGCTGCTGGAATGATGCCGCGATCGCGTTGAAGATTGCGCCTAGACTCGATACCGAATGCGAGTTGTCCTGGCAGGTGCTGCCCGAGCCGCTTTGGTTGTAATCGGAGTAGAAATAACTCATGGCAGAGGCCATGTTCTCCATCGTCACACAAGGAGTGACTCCGGAAACCGTCGAGAAAGAGGAGTTCAGAAGATTTTTCTGCGCAGTGGTAAGGACAAACGTGACATCGTTGTAATCGTCGGACTTGGCGCCGGTATAGGATGAGCATCCGGTGGCCTCCGAGCCATACGCAACCGAGTAAAATCTCGTTCCTTGACCCGCGGCGTATTGCGCCGCCACGATCGCCTGCTGGCACTCATCGAAGAAATCTGGGTAAAGTCCGGAAATTGTCCCCGTTGCCTCCAGATTTGGGGTTGCTAAATAATACGCGCCTACTGCGCTGGTATTCGGAGTAGAGTTCGCGAGGCTATACCCCAAAGCCGTATTCGTAATGACAGAAGGCTCAGATGTGTTAGCGGTACCGCTTACAGTCTGAACAGTGCCTTGCGGGAAATAGATCCATTGCGTGTTTGCCTCGCCATCGCCGAGAAAGATGATTGCGTTCTGCGTGGTCACGCCCGCGGTAGCCATCGCCGTCTGTTCCGCGGTCAGCGCCGCCTGCGCCGCGTAGATCGCTGGGGCATAGTAGGTAATGCCTTCACCCACGTCTGCTTTGTTCACGAGGGTCCCGGAGTTGCCGGTCCCCGTATTCCCGTTTAGAGCAATGCCGCCCGGGGACGCGGTCAAGCAGCCGACTTTATTTCCGGTACCAGTGCCGCCATATCCGATTGCCTGGACGAGGGAAGAACTCGAGTTCAATCCCCCGATGCTGGTAGGTGAGTAATAATCGCCTACGAAGCCATTCGCATCCGCATCGCTGGCGCCATAGGTGACCTCGTAGCTCGCGCTCCACGTCGTTCCATTTTCAGTGTAGGAGAGTGGAGTGTAGGACGATAACCCCGCTTTAGGCAGGGTAAGCACTTGATACGGCGCGGGTGTGGTAAACGTTGCGCCGCTGCAAGCGTTGGCAAACCCCAGGTCACTTGTGATGATGTTTGGGAACGTGAACAGGGCTACGTGAAAATTCTTGCCGTCAGACGGGCAGTTATTTGTACTCGCAGGGCAGGATGGATTTGTGGCCGCCAACATCGTCTGCACGCCGTCCAATGCGCACTGAAGCCTCGATATGCTGCCGCAGTTGGCGTCTGTATTTGACATCGATCCCGTCGTATCGACGACGACCGCCACATTCCATGGCTGCGCCTTACCTTGCATCGACGCAATAGCGGTTGCGGTAACCGTAATGGTTTTGAAGCCCATCACCCGCATCAACATGGTATTGATCGTGGCTGTCTCCGTCACCTTCACTGCATTGGAGACGTTGCCCGAGGCGCTGCAGGTGGTTCCCGTCATCAGCATGTTCAGGCATATTGGCGTCACCGTCGGGGTGACGACTCCCAGGCCTGAATTGTAGTTCTCATCTGTTGTGGCGCCCGCGCTGTACAGCCCTGCATAATAGGTTGCATTGCTGGTGCTCGAGGAGTTGTACACATTTCCCGCTGCTGCCAGCGCCGCGGCGTTGGCATAATTCTGCAGATCGGCGCGAACCACATAGGCGCGGCCTACGTCGATCAGCAGCCCGCCAATTCCCAGGATCGCTGTGATTCCTGCCGCCGTCCAGACCAGCGCCTGTCCATGCTGCTCGCCGAGCAGCCGTCTGACGAATGAACCAATGATTTTCTTCATGGAATTCTCCTCCATGTGATTGCGTTAGTACTCGTACTCTGTCACCGTAGCGGAGAGCTGGCAGCTGGAAAGCCACGTCACGCCCCTGGTGAAGACGAGCGGAAGCGAACAGGGGTAAGTGGCCGTGACCGTCACGGGCTGTTGCTGCACCAGATCTGTCTGGTCCCCGGAGCACGACAGTGACGTCGAAGGCGTTCCATTTGACGGCACTTTCGTCCCGTTCATATTGAGCGCGAGAGAAATGTTGCCTGCGGTTAACGTCGGCGCCGCATTCTCGATCGCCGTAAGCGTGTCTGAGCAGGGATTCGTGGTAGTGGTTCGGATCTGCTGCAGATGCTGGGCGCCGGAGCCAACAGCCTGAATGAGCGTGAGTTGATTGTTATAAGCGATCCCGAAATCGAAGATGCCCGTAAACATCAGCAGCAGCAGCGGCAGCGAGAGCCCGATCTCGACCAGGATGTTCCCGTGCTCATCCCACACGCGTCTGCTGCGTGCGAACGCACAAATCTTCCGTGCCTTCGCGCTGCCTTTCATGCTCCGGGCAAGCGACACCACCTGGCCGGTCAGGACGTCAAAGATCTTCATCGTTCCTCTCCTCGGCGCGGCCCTTTCTTTTGAAACCGGAGTACAACCGTGCCGGCCGCCAAAGCCTTCCCTGGCAGTCCCGTAACCTCGCGGGGAATTGGTTATTCAATGATCGGCCGCCGCCAAACGACCGGCCATCACACTTTCGTGCTAGGCACAGTGACATAAGTAACGCCGCATGTTTCGTTTAACTCCCCTAGTTCTGCGCGATAACTCGCGGGACGGGGGTTCGCTCCGCAAAAAACATCCCGGAGGGATGCTGGGAAATTAGCCCAGGATGAAACCTGGGAAATGACGCAAAAAAATCCCTCAGCCCCGGAGGGGCGACGCAAAAACACCCCGGGGAGGCGCTTCGCGTCAGGGCACAACTTCACAGCTTGCTGAAAAACTCAATCGGAGGCGGCTTTGTAACAAGGGCACGGCTTCAGCCGGGCCGTAAATGTCGCAAAATGAGTGTGGGCTTCAGCCCCTGCCACGTTCGCCTCTAAATCTTCGCCGCTTATTTGGACTTTTTCAGTAACCTGTTCAGTTGTGCGCAATGTCAACATCAACAACGTGGCCTTTAGGCCCTGCGGGATGGTTTTCCCCCATGCGGCTGGAAACCCTGTCCATTTCCCTAAACGAGCCTACGGAACGAATATCGGCCCTATCGCGCAAGAGATGAGAAAACCCGCACAAACAGAAAAAGGGGCACAGGCTATGCGCCTGTGCCCCCACTTTGTCGGCGAGCCGTCAACCCGGTCCTATGGCGAACCCGCCGGCATCAACCGCGATGTCGACAAATGCTTGCTGACGTCGTCGAAGATACTGGCCATGGACTCGAATGTCCCGTTCACCGTCGATTTGCATCCGCCCTGGTCGTCGGAATAAAACGTGCTGGCACTCGAAGCCATGGCTGCAATCGCATTGCAGGGCGACCCCGCCGTCATGGACGCCTGGCCCCCGTTACCCACGCCCGTCGGCCATGTGGCCGCGCCATTCGTGAGGCCCGTAAGCGTATACCCGCCGAGGTCCGACTCGCAGTCCTTCGAGTCCGCGGTGGTCGGCGAGCCCATTGCCACGGTGTAGACCGTCGTTCCTGCCTTAGTCGCCAACTGCGCCTCATACACCGCCTGCCCGCACTCGCCCAGCGCTGAGGGATACGCCGCGCAAGTGTAGCCGTAGCAGGTAGTGCTGTTATACACGCCGTTCAGGGGATTCGTCGTCGCGCTCCCGGTTCCGTTCAGCGGACTGCCAGTGCAACCGCCGGACGGGCAATTGAGGGTAGTGGAGACGCCGTTTTGAGAGACACTCGTGGAACCGCAAGTGTATACCTTGGTACTGGAATTGTAGGAGTTGACCTGCGGGCAGTTTTCCGCGACAAGCTCGCTGCCGTGGTCGCAGTTGGTAATCCCATTCGCTCCGCCCGAGGTATTCGCCTGCGAATTGCAGGCAGTCGCGTTGCCGTCGCTCAGGATGATCATCACGTTTTGTGTGGGCTGGTCGTAGGTCGTCATCATGTAGCTTTGTTGAGCCAGCAGTGCCGTCTGCGCTGCTTTGATCACCTGCGCGTAATACGTGCCTTCGCCGCCGGGCGCCTGAAGGCCTGCGCAAGTTCCCCCGCTTTTCGCCGTACCCCCCCCCGCCGCTACCGCGACCGGGTCCGCGTTGGTGCCGGAGCCGTTGAGACTCCCCGCGCCGTCGCTCGATTTGTAGTACGTGTCGAAGCCATACGAACCCTCGCTCGACACCTCATAGGTGGCCGCGATAGTGCCTGAGCTGGGCAAAACCAGATTCTGGCCGCTTCCCGTCGTCACCACGGGAAACGTGTATGGATCGATACTGGGATTCGAAGTGTTGCACACGGTGTCTTTGTCGATGTTTGCGGCCGTGTTCGCTATAGCGGGAAACACAAACAACGCCACGCCGTCGGCCTCCTCGCTGGCCGAGCTGCAGGTTCCCGTGCTCAAGCAGGGATACATCTCTAACAGCATCTGCTTGAACCCGTAAACCGCGCACGAGATTTCGGTGCCCGACGGGCAATCGTCGTTCGACAAGGCGTTGCCGGTCATTGAATTCGTAGTGTCGATGATAACCGCAATGTTGTACGGTGGGTGCCCTCCTGCCATTGCGGCCTCCGCCGTCGCCGAAAGGGTCATGCTGCGCATGCCCACCAGCCCTCCGAACCACAAATTCACCTTGGCCGTCTGTGTTACCTTAACCGCATTACACCACGAGGACATGCTGCTTCCCGTGCAGACGCTCCCGGAAGAGTTGGCATTCTCCTCGCAGAAAACATTCAAGTCCGTGGCCGTCGATGAGCAAAAAAACGACACGGTGCTAAGCGTGGCGTTCGAAAGCATATCTGTGGCGTTGTATGCGCCAGAGATCGAGCTGTAGGCATTCAGATTGCCCCATGCCGTGCCCGCCGTCTTGCTGTCGCTTGACGTGCCGATGTTGGGCATCGCCTGTCCCGCCGCCAGTGCGGCTTCGTTCGTCGACGCCTGAAGCAGCCGGTACGCGTAATAGACGTGCCCGGTCTCAACTCCGGCAGCGCTGAGCGCCATCACCGCGAACAGAGTCACCACAATCACAACGGCTGACTGGCCGCTCTGATCCCGCAGAAACCCCCGCTTGAATCGAGTTCTTAATCGTTTCATTCAGCACTCCTTTCTCTCAATTGGCCGACGCGCCCTGCGCCGATGTCAGGTTGATTGTTGCGTGTTTGAAGTTCAGGATTGGCAACCATGAGTACGCATAGGTTACTGTCAGCTCGATGGGATAATTCTGAGTAAGCTCCCCCGAGGCCGTCGTGCCATCTGTCTGCACCACGCTGGAACCGCAGGTAAACGTAACCCCTTCGGCAGCCGTGTAGGTTGCGCTGGTAACCGTGGTGGTCCCGGGTTCGACATAGGTAATCGTCATTGAATAGCTGAAATTCGCCGATTTCCAGCCCGGCAGCGTCGTAGTAACCACCGACGCGGCCTCTGCGCAGGGATCGGCGTCAGCGGCCAACCCTGGATTGTTAGCAACCGCCTGCACCGCGACAGAGGTCGTATTCGCCAGTTGTTGCAAGCTGTACATACCCATTGCCACCGAGCACGTCCCGGTCAGCGTCGCCACCAGGATCGGCAGCGTTATGGCAAACTCAACCAGAGTTGCGCCTTCTTCGCCGCGCCGGCGAAAAGCCCGCCTGGCGGCGCGAACCAGCGGATTGGCCAATCTTCGCAGGCTCAATTCAAGCTTCATCTCTCAACCTCCTGGCCGCATCCACTCTTGAATCCCGCCGTTCGTCCGCAGTCATCCCCTGGGAACTAGGGCATCGATACTCAACCGCTTCAGGCGCCGGATTCCCCCTCTTCAATCGGCCAGCACCGTTTCCGTAGCACTAAGAGCGCTCGACGGAGTTGAATTCTTATAAGGCTTCCATGTGAATATCGTGAACCATGAGTAGGCGTATGAGACCGTGATCGTCTGGGAATCGCCTGAAATCTCCGGCGCCGTTCCTACAGGAGGAGGACCCGCCGCTGCACAGGACAAGCTCCCCGCGGTCGGACCGTAGGTCGCAGAACTGGTGGAGTAGTTGTTAATGATCACCGTGAAGGTCAAGTTTGACGATGTCCATCCCGGCAGCGCCGCCTCAACTTGCGAAACCACCTGCGCGCACGGATCGGCGATCGATCCAGACCGCGCACCTGCAAGCCCCTGTGCGGCAGTGCTGACCGCGTTCTGGAGTTCTTGCAAATTGTAAAATGCCAGCGAAAACGAAATCGCCCCCGTCACGACCACCAGCATCAGCGGCAGCGCGATCGCGATCTCGAGCAGAGCTGCGCCCTCCTCGCCTTTGAACCGCCGGCCGTCTTTATCCCCGCGAATAAACAGCATGGCCATCCTGCGCAGGCCGCATCCGATTGTCATCTTCCCTGACCTCCCGGTGCGTCCTTTTCGGGGCCCGGGCCGCTCCGGTCTTCCTCGGTGGTGTGGAGAGTATTCAATCCACTCCATTGCTATGTTCGTTGAATAGTACCACGAGCAGCAATCCCACAATTGGATAAGTGCATGGCAAATAAGTAATTGAGTTGGAACGAGTATTGGTTACAGTTAGCGGTTACTTACTCGCAAATCAAGCAACTGTTCCCTTCGGGCTATCTTCTCTTGCGTTCCCACAAGGGCTACTATCCAACCAAGCGTGGCGAGCGAACTAGGACTCGAGTTGTCGATCCAAATTTCCTGGGCCGGGAAGCACTTACAACTGCAGTACCGGCGCCGTCATTTGCTAATCTTCAACTGCTCCAGAAAACGCTCGAATTCCTTCCTGCCGGCCGCGTCGAGAATTGTTTTGTTCCCGCGGCTTTCGTCCTTGCTGCCGGAGAGAATAAACCGCAGCCCTACCCCGTCGGGGCCCCATCTCACTGCCCGCGACTGCACGGCAATCGTGCGTTCCGCCGCTTCCTCTCCACAGTCGGTCCGCTGCAAGTTCATCAGAACCAGGGTTCCCGGATACCAGCGTTCCTCGGTAATCAGGTAGAGCCCAGACGAGCTGATATCGCGAACGGCGTGCGCGGCAGGCGTGGCGCCGTTCCAGAAATACGCAGCCAGCCCCGGCGCCTGCGTCCGCGGCGCCTTGCGCGGATCGGGCGTCCACCAGCGCTCCAGCCAGTTGCGCGGGCGCTTAATGTTCCTCTTGCCCGGCGAAGCCAGATCCATCTCGTAGACGTCTTTGCCCGGCTGTCTTTTCCTGGCCGGTGCGGTTTTCCAGCTCCAGCAGCCCGGGGCCGCCGCTCCACAGCGGCTTTTCGCGCAACAGCACCACGCCCGCCACCGCCGGAGTCTCTTCCGCTGGGGTTTGTGGTTTTTGCGCGATGGCGGACGCTGCCACAGCTTCGCTGCGCGGACCGCTCAACCGCTCCAATTGCTGCTCCATCTCCTCGGCCACGCAAAGCACCAACTGATCGCCCGTCTGGGTCTGCGAGGAATAAATCGAGTGCGCCGGCAGCGCCAGCACGCTATCCGGTTGCGGGCTGAACGAGCTGACCTGAAACGTGGGAAAGGATTCGACCGCATCGATCACGCGGCGATTCTCGTCCAGATAGACCAAATCCAGGGGCGCGGGCATCTCTATCGCCGGAATCCCACGGAACGGCTTCATCCATACGCCTTCGCCCGACTTCAGCGGCCGCTCCAACAGCATTTCGCCAATGCGCACAGCGGAAAGGTCAACAGCCTTCACCTCTAAGCCGAGAAAACATTCCCGGGTTTGGTTGTAGGCGCAATGAGCGCGAATGAATCCCTCTTGAAACGCTGACGCAGCGGCTCCTCTTGCTGTCCGCCCTCCGGCTTCCCATTCGACTTCTTCCGCAGCTCCCATACCTACCCGTCCCTCTTTCTGCGTGCGCCAAGGCGCAAAAGAGTACAACACGCCCCTTCCGCCGCCTGGGTAGGCCGCTGAGGCATTTTCCGTGTGCGCGGCACGTTCTCCCAGACAACGGATTGTTCTAACGCCTCCCGGTGGCGCCACATGGTTCCAAGGCGCCCCGGGATCTTGCGCGCTGCCGCTTACTTTACGCGTGAGCGGCGGCGCTGAATCAAAATCACCAAGATAATGACTGCCAATACGCCAGCAACAACCCTAATAAGCGTGGGCTGATCCATTGTCTGTTTCCCCTTCCTGCCTCATTGTCCGGTCATCTTTGCTAAACTGCTCAAACATCACAATCGCGGCTGGTCCCAGTGTAACCAGAAACAGCGCTGGGAAGATAAAGAACACAAGGGGAAATACCAACTTTACCGATGTCTTCGCCGCCATCTCCTCCACCGCCTGTACGCGCTGCGTACGCAGCGTGTCGGCGTGAACGCGAAGCATCTTGGCTATGCTCGTTCCAAATTGTTCCGTCTGCACCAGCATGGCAACCAGGTTGCGCAAACTTTCCACGCCGGTGCGGTCGGCCATCTTCTTCCAGGCCTCTGAGCGCGGCCGTCCCGGCGCGCTGTTCCAGCACCACGACTCTCAACTCGTCGCACAGCTCCGGCGTCGATTTGCTCAGCTCCTGCGCGGAGCGCGCCGTGGCTTGGTCCAGGCTCAGGCCCGCTTCCATGCAAATCACCAGCATATCCAGCACATCGGGCAATCCGCGGGTAATCTTCTTTTGCCGCTTCTCAATTTTCTTCCCCAGCCAGAAGTCCGGCAAAAGGAACCCTCCGCCCAGCGCCACGAGATACACAAAAAACGGGCCTAGGCTCGACAGTCCGCTCAGGTACGCCACCGCGCACAGCAGCAAAGGCGTCACCACCTTGCAGCCATAGAAGAACTTTACCGCCTGCTCGTCGCGATAGCCCGCGCGCTGCAGGCGCTGCAGCACGACCGAGACTTCCTTCTCGCTCTTCGGCATGATTTTGTCGAAGCGCTCTACCACCTGGCCGATCGAGAATTTGGTCCGCTCTATCACCGAGGTCAGGCTCTTCTGCTTGGGATGCGGGGTGATCGCTTCGCTGATCCGCTTTAGCATGACTTCGCGGTAGAACAGCAGCAGCCCGCCGCTCGCGATGAGCAGGAAAACGGCCAAAAATGTGACAAAGGCAACTCCCATACGTCCCCTTTATACGTCGATGTTGACGATCCGGTTAATCACAAATCCGCCCAGCGCCGTCATGCCCGCGGCGCCCCACAGCAGCTTGATGCCGATATCGCGATGCCAAAGAATGCTGATCATTGCCGGATCGACGAAGTAGATGGCTATGCCCAGCACGACCGGCAGCAAGGTAAGGATCCATCCCGTCAGCCGCCCTTGCGCCGTGTGCACCATAATCTGGCGTTTCAGCCGGAAGCGCTCCCGGATGACATGCGAGGTCTTGTCGAGCACTTCGGCCAGGTTGCCTCCGCTCTCCTTTTGAATCATGATGGCGGTGGCCGTAATCTTCATATCCTGTAAGGGCACTCGAAGAACCAGGTTGTCCAGCGCGCGGCTCATCTCCAGCCCGTAGTTCTGCTCTTCGAAGCACAGCTTGAACTCGCTGCCTATCGGATCGGCGCACTCGCGCGCCACCAGTGCCATGGCCGCGAGCAAACTGTGTCCCGCCCGGAGCCCGCTCACCATCAGATCCAGCGCCTCCGGCAAACCCTTTTCGAACAGGCTCATGCGCCGGCTGCGCTTAAACAGCACAAAGCCGAACGGCACGCCGCCCAAGACCACCCCCGCCCCGAGCGACAAATAAGGGTTTTGGAAGTAGATGTAAACCACATATGCCGGAACAAAAATAGCGGCCATGGTCATCAGGAGAAGACGGCCGGCGCTCCAATTCAAATCGGCTTGGGCCAGCGTCCTCCGCAAATAAGGCGTCACCTCCATTTGCAGCAGCCTCTTGTTCAGCCAGGGGATGCTGCTGAGCACCTCGGACTTGCGCATGTCCAGGTCCTGAGCCTGCAGCTTCTGCCGCGTCTCCAAATTGAGCGCCGTGTCCAATGCGGCCACTGCTTGCCGCGAGTTGCGGGAGGGTGACAGAGCGCTTCCAATCAAAGGAAGCGCAATGATCGTGAACACGCCCACGAATACCAAACCGACAATCAATCCCATCCCTGCTCCCTCCTTTCTCCTCAGCTGACCAGCGTTTCCTTCTCGAACAGGCTGGGCGGCAGAACAATACCCGACACGCGCAGCCGATCCAGAAACTGGGGACGGATGCGCGTGGGCAGGAAGGCTCCGATCACGCGCCCATCCGGCCCGATGCCTTTCTTCTGGAAGGTAAAGATCTCCTGCATACTGATCACGTTCTCTTCCATGCCCGTGATCTCTGAAACGCTGGTGATCTTGCGCGTTCCATCGCTCATGCGGGTGGCCTGCACCACAATCGTGATGGCCGCGGCCATCTGCTGCCGCACCGATCTCTCGGGCAGATTCATGTTCGTCATGGCCACCATCGACTCCAGCCTCGACAGCGCGTCGCGCGGCGTGTTGGCGTGAATCGTCGTCATCGACCCCTCGTGGCCGGTGTTCATGGCCTGCAGCATATCGAACGCTTCCTCGCCGCGCACCTCGCCGATGATGATGCGGTCGGGACGCATACGAAGGCTGTTGATCAGCAGTTGCCGCTGCCGAATCGCGCCCTGCCCTTCGATGTTCGGCGGCCGCGTCTCCAGGCGCACAATGTTGTCCTGCGCCAGCCTGAGCTCGGCCGCGTCCTCAATCGTCACCAGGCGCTCATTGTTCGGGATGTACTGCGACAGGATGTTGAGAAACGTCGTCTTGCCGGCGCCCGTGCCCCCCGAAACCAGGATGCTGATGCGCGCCCGCACCGCCGACGACAGCACTTCCATCATCTCCGCCGAAATGCTCTTCAGCTGTACCAGTTGATTGGCCGCCAGCGGTCCGGTCCCGAATCGCCTGATCGACAGCGATGGCCCGTCCAGCGCCAGCGGCGGAATAATGGCGTTCACGCGCGACCCATCCGGCAGACGGGCATCGACCATGGGCGACGATTCGTCCACTCTGCGCCCTACCCGCGACACGATCCGGTCGATGATCTGCATCAGATGCCGGTCGTCGCGAAATGTACGTATCCACCTTTTGCAGCAGCCCGCCTTTTTCGATAAAAACATGGTCCTTGCCGTTGACCAGGATGTCGGAGATCTTCGCATCCCGCAGCAGCGGTTCCAGCGGACCCAGCCCAAAAACCTCGTCCAGCAGATCCGCGTGGATCTTCTCCTGCTCGACGAAGTTCAGCGGCACCCGCTGTTCCGACATGATCTCTTTCACGAGACCCGAAACCGCCTGGCGCGCCTGGCTCGAATTCACTCTCGACAGCTTCTCCAGATCCAGCTTCGAGATCAGAGTCCGGTGAATCTCCGCTTTGTAACTTTCCAGATTCAGCAGTTCCACGTTTTACCTTCCATCCAGCCGGGGAAATTTGTTCCTTCGATCCTTATCAAAATTCGACCCTTATCGAAATTCGATCCTTATTAGAAAAAGAGAAGGCTTTCTTCTTGCCCGTTTTCCCTTTGTCTCGTCCTGTCCTGAAACCGCATTCGCCATTTTCTTGATCTGGCGTGTGATCGCCGAATCGGCAAGCACCAGCGGCGTGGCATCGATCTGCATCTTCCGCACCGCGGCATAGTCGTTGGGAATCATCCATTGCGCCTGCCTGGTCAGCGCTTTGGTGATGTGCTCCTCCGAGAAGCCCAGCGCGCGCGGTTCAAAGCGGTTGATCACGATCTCCAGCTTCGGCACGGGCGCCGTGAAAAACTCCGAGATGAGCCGGTTCGAGTTGCGCAGTTCGGGAATGCCCGACTGCGTCACCAGATAGACTGAAGTCGCGTCCTTGTAAACCGAAGTGCCCATCAGGTCCAGCTTCGATCCCATATCGACCACCACGTTGTCGAACTCCTGCCGCGCCACGCTCATCAGCCCGTCGATGGCGTCGGTGCCGGCCTGGTAATGCACCAGCCTTCCCGGAGCCGCCAGAACCCAGACGCCCGAACTGTGCTTGACCAGAAGCTCCGACAGAAAGCGCGCATCCAGCCTGTCGGGCGCCTGCAAAACGTCGATGGCTGAGAATTCGGTTACGATGCCCATGTTCAGCGCTGCGTCGCCAAGCGGCAGATCGAGATCGATCAGCAGCGTTTTCTGCTCCTTCACCTGCGCCAGCGCTACGGCAAAATTGCAGGCCAGCGTAGTCACTCCGGCGCCGCCCTTGGAACCCATAAACGACAGCAGCTTCCCCGCCGCCTTCTTCTCCACACGCGACACCGGCCGCCGCGCCGCGGCTCGCACCAGGGCCACCCCCACTACTGAAGGCTCAAACGGAAGCCTGAGAAACTCCCGGGCGCCGGCGCGCATGCAGCGCATTAAGAGATCGGGATCGGTTTTCTCCGAGTACACCATTACCGTCGCCGCGCCGTTGGCGCCGACGCTCTCCACCAGCTCCAGCGCGTGCTCGGGATTGGTGTCCAGTTCGATGATGATGACGTCGTACCTCTGCTCCAGCATCCTGGGGACATCGTCCGGTCCCGGCAAGTAGCTCGTAAACTCGCGAATCTGCTTGACCGCGCACCCCTCCAGAATCTTTACCGCTGTTTTGCGGCGAGGTTCGTTGGGACCGATCAGCGCGATCGACAGCACCTCGGCGCCCACCAATTCATCGGGGGGAGGACTTACCAGATATGGGGAAGAGTTGACGGCCATGTTGCGATTGCTCCTCGCTGTGCTTTCGCCTCCCGGCGCGCCTGTCGTGGGCGCCGGCAATTCCAATTTCAAGCTTTGCAACGTGGACATTGTATACCGTACCTCGCCTTTTAATGCGCAAAAAACGACATCAACGTCCCGATCGCGATCGCGGGCGCATACGGCATCTTGCGCCGCTGCGGGTTGCTCAAAACTGCCTCTCCGCGCTCCTTCGAACTGAAAAGCAAGCCGCCGGTGTGCTGAAATAACTCCTTTAGGAATCCGCCCCGCACTGCCCAGGCCAGGGCCATCACTCCTCCTGCCAAACCGGTCAACACTAGCGCAATAAACAACTGGCTCGGGCCGATCCACGCCCCAATTGCGATGCAAAGCTTCACATCGCCGGCGCCCATCCCGCCCATCCAGAAAAGAAACCCGTAGATCAACAGCGCCAACCCCGCGCCCTCAAGGCTCTGCCCGGCGCCATGCCACCCGTGCAGCCAACTCATCACCGCGATCCCCGCCAGCAGGTATGGAAGCACCAGCCAGTTCGGGATTCGCCGGCTGCGAAGATCCGTGAAAGTCGCTATACCCAAAACAATTACGGCGGGCCACCAGCCGACCGAGTGCATTGCCACTGCTCCTGTACCCCCCAAAGGTACCGGGGCTACTGCCCTGTGTTGCAATTCTCCAACCAAACCGCTTTCGCAGTCATCTGATTTAAATTTGCCCAAATTTGCGTCTGAATGCTCGGCGCGGGCGTTCAACCTGTATACGCCTGTTTACGTCCCTTCCCCATCTGGAGTGGGCTGTTTACACCTTGGCTCTTAAATTTAATTGGACCGAGGTCGTCGTCTTTACCACGCAACCCACTGGCAAACAATGGGATGAGCCCCTCGTCCTGGCATTGGAGCCGGTCTGCCTCATGGAAGTTGCTCTCGCCCACGGGCGCAATTGCACACAATTCGGTGCAGTCGCGGTTTCTTTTCTTGAAAATGCACAAATTCTGTTCTTGAAAGATTCCCGGCACATGGTATAGTACCTCTCAAGTCGGAAACTATTTTCCGAATCAAAATCCCCGCATCGCATAAATTTCATCTTCATAACGGCATGGTATGCCGATGGAGCTTAGTTGGGAGTGTCAGCAGGGTCCGTCGCCTTTCATCAATAATGCTGGCCGCTCCTTAGCATCGGAAAAATGCTGTAAGAGGGCAAGCTTCGTGAAACTGATCGAGCGAGCGAAGTCAACTTCACTGGAGAATCGGTTTGTATGCGCGAGAAGACGCACGCATTGGAGTGCCGGGGAGCCGGCGACTGGCAGACTGCGCCTCAGTACTGATGAAAACGCAGGGTTTTCTTCCTTTTTTAAAGGTAAGTTTAGGTCTCTCTACCAAAACGTAAAGCAACTGCTCCCTGCGGCTCGCGGAGAGAGAAACACGCCTGCCACAGACCCCCGCCTTTTCTCCCGCACCCACCTGCCTTTTCTCCGGTACCATAGTGACTCCCGTTACCACCAAAGAGGAATAGTCGCCCCGTTACTGATTGACGATCATAGAGTTACGTCGCCAATCCCTCCAAAACGGCACCATAAAGTTCAGCGAAATGAAAGACCGTATGCCCATGACAAGAATTGGACTTTATTCGGAAGATCGCACATTGCACCCCCTTCTCTCTTCTGCGCTTGGTAAAGACTTCGAGATCGAGCTCGAACCGGATGCGGATGGGATGGACCTGCTCGTGCGTAACGGCGCCTGCGATGTCATGATCCTCGATCTGTCCTCGCACCAGTACTCTCTGCAAACGCGCATCGAGTGCGCACAGCGCCTGATCGGCTCCGATGTCCCCGCGATCCTGATGGCTGACGACAGCCTGCGCTCGACCGCATTCGAACTTGTGCGCTCAGGGGCTTTCGGCTACTGCCGCCGTCCCCCTTCCATTCGCGATCTCAAGACCATGATCACCCGGGCCTGCGAGACCTCCGCGCTGAAGCACCAGCTCCTGAACGTGCACCAAAGGGTCGAGGAGCCCGGCAACTGCGACCGCATCATCGGATCCAGCCCGGTCATGCAGCGCGTCTATCAGCTGGTGCGCAGCGTAGCCAGTCTCAACGCCGCCATTCTGGTCACCGGCGAAAGCGGAACCGGCAAAGAGCTGATCGCTCGCGCCATTCACAATCTCGGCTCTCGCGCCAATAAGCCCTTCGTTGCCGTCTCCTGCGGCGCCATCCCTGAAACCCTGATTGAGGCCGAATTATTCGGGCACGAAAAAGGCGCCTTCACCGGTTCCGTCGGCGCCCGCGCCGGCTACTTCGAGCAGGCCGCTGACGGCACGCTCTTCCTCGACGAAATCGGCGATCTCAGCCTCTTTACCCAGGTCAAGCTCCTGCGCGTCCTGCAACAGATGGAGTTCAGCCGCCTGGGCTCGAGCAAACTGGTGCCCCTGCGCGCCCGCCTCATCTTCGCCACCCACCAGGACCTCTCAAAGCTGGTGGCCGAAGGCAAGTTCCGCCAGGATCTCTATTACCGCATCAACGTCATGCGCATTGAGTCGCCGCCCCTGCAGGATCGGGCCGAAGACATCCCGTTCATCGCCATGCACTTCATGCGCCACTACGCGGCACTCTTCCAGAAGCCGATGGACTCCATCGAGCCCGCGGCGCTGGAGATGCTCCAGACCTACGCCTGGCCCGGAAATGTCCGCGAGCTCGAAAACGTCATGCAGCGGGCGATTATTCTCGCTCCCGGCCGCACCATCCGCGCCGAGGACGTGAACCTTAAAATGCCCGATGACGATACTGCCGTCTTCGACGACGTCGTTGACATTGCCGATTACCAGCCCACCGGTTCGTTCGAGCGCCAGCTCCGCGACTACAAGATCAAGCTGGCCGTCGCGGCGGTTCGCGAAAACAATGGCAACAAAACGCTGGCCGCGCGTAGCCTCTGCATCTCCCGCGCCTATCTGCACCGGCTCATCCGCCTCGCCGAGCCCGAGCCGCTCGCAGCCCCGCTCGATGCCGAACGCAACCTCCGCGAGTCCGCAACCGCCTGAGAACTCCGCACGAAAAAGGGGTGCCCCACGTCTCGATTCTGAGACGTGGGATACCATGTACCCCAATTCATCGCTGTCATCATGAGCGAATTTTGGCGCATCTTTGCGCCAAAATGAGTCGAAGGATCCGCGGTTGCCTTCTCAAGGCTTGGCTTTAGCCATGCCGAAACCGCTCACCCATTTTTCGAGAAACCAGGTACGCGGCGAAGCCGCGCTCAAACCGCCCACAAAATCCTCGCCAACGCCAAACAGCATGTCGAAGAAGAGGAAGAATAACTCCGCACGAAAAGCGGGTGCCCCATCCTTTCGCGCTTTTGCGAAAGGGTGGGATGCCACGAACCCCAATTCATCATCCTGAGCGAATTTTGGCGCATCTCTGCGCCAAAATGAGTCGAAAGATCCGCGGTTGCCTTCCGCCTTGTATCAAGGCTTGGCTTTAGCCATGCCGAAACCGCTCACCCATTTTTTCGAGAAACCAAGTACGCGGCGAAGCCGCGCTCAAACCGCCCACAAAATCCTCACCAACGCCAAACGGCCTGTCGAAGAAGAGGAAGAATAACTCCGCACGAAAAGCGGGTGCCCCATCCTTTCGCGCTCTTGCGAAAGGGTGGGATACCACGAACCCCAATTCATCGCTTTCATCCTGAGCGAATTTTGGCGCATCTCTGCGCCAGAATGAGTCGAAGGATCCGCGGTTGCCTTCCGCCTTGTATCAGGGCTTGGCTTTAGCCATGCCGAAACCGCTCACCCATTTTTTCGAGAAACCAGGTACGCGGCGAAGCCGCGCTCAAACCGCCCACAAAATCCTCGCCAACGCCAAACAGCCCGTCGAAGAAGAGGAAGAATAACTCCGCACGAAAAGCGGGTGCCCCATCCTTTCGCGCTTTTGCGGAAGGGTGGGATGCCACGAACCCCAATTCATCACTGTCATCCTGAGCGGAGTCCGCCACTGCGGACGAAGTCGAAGGATCTGCGGTTGCCTTTCGGGACCTGCGTCCGCGGTTCGTCCCTCGTCTCTGGGTCGGCAGAGCACAAGCCCCATCATCCTCTCTTAACTCCGCACGAAAAGCGGGCGCGCCACATCTGACCAGGCATGACATCGGGTGCCTCACTGCCACCCGAAGCTTGACCACATCAGCCCCTCAATCGCTTCGACCGTGGATTACCATAAAGCAAATGACCACCGCACATACAAAACATCCGGCAGCGCATACCGAGGGCTCGGTGCAATCCGCCGACGGTACGCGCATCGCTTTTCGCCGCGTGGGCAGCGGCCCCGCGCTTGTCATGGTGCATGGCAGCATTGCCTCGCACACTGCATGGATGAGCGTGGCCAGGCTGCTCTCCAGCCGCTACACCTGCTTTGCCATGGACCGCCGCGGACGCGCCCGCTCCGGCGTGGGAACTCCGCCCTACTCTATCGAGCGCGAGTACGAAGACATTTGCGCGGTCCTGGACGCCGCCGGGCCGGGCGCTTTCCTGGCCGGCCACTCCTTCGGCGCCATCTGTTCCCTCGGCGCTGCCCTGCGCCACCCGGTCGCCAAACTCGTAATCTATGAGCCGCCTTTGTCCGCTGGCGCTCCCAGCATCCGTGAGCATCGAATCGCCTACGCCCGTGCTATCGCCGAAGGCGACCCGGACACCGCGCTTGAAATCGGCCTCAGCCAATTCACCCGCCGCAGCCCGGAGGCCATAGCCGCCATGCGCGCCACAAAGGCGTGGTCCCGCCTGCGCACGCTGGCCCCAACCTGGGTCCGCGAAATGGACGCGACAGACGCCCTCCCGGCATCGTGTGAGCGCTATCGAGCGATTGCCTGCCCTACCTTGATGCTGACCGGCAGCCTGAACATGGAAGGTCGCCTGCAGGGTGTCTGGCATGCGCTGGCCGATGCTTTGCCCAACGTGCGTGTTGAATTGCTCATGGGTCAGGGCCACTTCGCCTTGCGCGAAGCGCCGGAGATGGTCGCCCGCCTGATCGCCGATTTTCTCGCCGCCTGAGTGGAAGATGCACTAGCCCAATAACTTACTTAGAATCAGCGCAAATGTTCGTTTTAGGGGTGCGGCAGACCGGCCAAATGTTCGCTCAAGTGGTTGCACTTGACCCCCGAATGTTGGCCTGGCAGGGTGCGATTCTTCGAGACAAATACCGAGAATAGTTGCGAACAATTGGTGGTTAGAACCGAGAAAGGTTGCGAATAAGAGCGAGTGGCACCGAGTAATTTCCCAAAAGTGCGTCTAAACAGGGCTTTGCGGCCCTAAAAGGCACGGTTTCGCTACATTTTTCGCATGTTTTCGCATGTTTTTCCGCGTTATTGCGCACGTCGTCCCCGAAAACACATCGACCCCCGGCAACCCCGCGATGACCCTCCTTGGGGGAAAGAATCAAACGTGCGGGGCGCCAGGGGCGCCTGAGTGGGAGAGATCCCTCTCCTGATTCTCAGGCAGCTCTCGGGTGATTCTCAAGCTTGCGCATTCTGAATGCTCTCGACATGAATCACCTTCGACTGCTGGTCCAGCTCGCCGGTGATCATCACCGGCTTGCCTTCAAAGTGCTTGGCGCGGTCCGGGTCGTCCAGCTTGTAAATCGAGCCGGAAGAGTCGCGCAGAACATAGTAGTGACCGTTCTTGACTACGGTCCCGGTAAAGGTTGTGGCCTTGGTTTGCTCTTGATCCGGTTGCTGTTGCAGTTGTGCCTGACCCGACGCCTGTTGCCGCTGTGCGCTGGCGGAATGGGTGCCCGCAAACGGGATGCCCCATACAAACGCAAGCGCCACTGCCAACGCGGCGAGGAGGGGAAGATCGGCGAGATCGCGTTTTATCGATTTCATAATAAGCGTACCTCCGGGGTAAGGTTCGGACCGGGTCTGGTCCTATCCCGTCCGGGCCCTATGCGCATTTGCAGCATCCGGCATTCCAAACCAAAAACATTGAAAGCACAGGGAATCCGCGCGCCGCTCCAGCAGCTGCGTGTAAAAACTGCTCGCAGAAGGGACTGAAAAACCGCCTGCGCCGGGTAAAAAGGGAATGGCTGGGAAAGGTTGCGGAAAAAAAGTCCGAACAAGGAGCGAATTCGGCAAATGGTGGATTGGCAGGGGCTAAAGAGGCCGCGGAAAAACTCCAACTCGGTCGTTTGTGGTGGAAAGGAGCTTAGCAGGGGCTAAAGCCCAATTCATTTTATTGTCCTTATCGGCACGAGTAAACTCGTGCCCTGTTACAAAGCACTCAACAGTTGAGTTTTTCCGCAGTGTGTAAAGTCCCGTTGATTTTATGCCACTTCCGGCACGACTAAACAGCTTGCTGAAAAAGTGCAAATGAGCGGCGAAGATAGAGGGGCGAACGCGGCAGGGGCTGAAGCCCACACTCATTTTGCGACATTTGCGGCCCGGCTGAAGCCGTGCCCTTGTTACAAAGCCGCCTCCGATTGAGTTTTTCAGCAAGCTGTAAGGCCGTGCCCTGACGCGAAAGCTCGGCCAGTCTGGTTCTGCTCGAGTCCGCGTCAGCGCGCTGCCACAACAGGGTGCACGCGCTTGGCCAGCGCCCACTTCAGCTCGTCGATGCCTTCGCCTGTCACCGCCGAGATGGCGTGGAACTCGAGCTTCCTGCGCCTGGCGTGCGCGGCCAGCTTCTTCAGCTTTTCAGGGTTCGCCGCGTCCACCTTGGTTGCAACCACGATCATCGGCTTCGCGGCCAACGGCTGCTCGCCTGCCCGATTGCCAAAGCTGGCCAGCTCATTGTTGATGACCTTGAAATCTTCCACCGGGTCGGGTCTTCCCGAAGCGTCCGACACATCCACCAGGTGCGCCAGCACGCGCGTGCGCTCGATGTGCTTGAGGAATTGCACCCCCAGCCCCGAGCCCAGGTGCGCGCCCTCGATGAGCCCCGGCACGTCGGCCACAACAAACGATTGCTGCTCCGGCTCCTCGCCCACGGTGACCACGCCCAGGTTTGGCTCGAGCGTAGTAAATGGATAGTCGGCGATCTTGGGCCGCGCGGCCGAGATGCGCGAGATGAGCGTGGACTTGCCCGCGTTGGGAAAGCCGACCAGACCCACGTCGGCCAGCAGTTTCAATTCCAAACGATAACTGCGCTCCTCGCCCGCCCGTCCCAGCTCATGCTCGCGCGGAGCCTGGTGCGTACTGGTGGCGAAGTGCTGGTTACCGCGCCCGCCACGTCCGCCACGCGCAATGATGATGCGCTCGTCGGGCTCCTTGAAGTCATGCACCAGCTCGCCCGTTTCGGCGTCGTAGAGCGACGTGCCTACCGGAACCTGCAGCGTGAGGGAGCGGCCGTCCAGCCCGGTGCAGTTCGAGCCCATGCCGTGCTCGCCGCGCTGCGCCCTGTGTTCGGGGTTGTAGCGGAAATGAATCAGCGTGTTGTGCCGCTGGCTCGACTCCATGATCACGTCGCCGCCGCGGCCGCCGTCGCCGCCCGACGGGCCCCCGCGCGGCACAAACTTCTCGCGGCGGAAGGCCATGCAGCCGTTGCCGCCGTCGCCGGCCTTCACGCGAATTTTGGCTTCATCGATGAACATTAGGAACAGAGAACAGAGATCAGAGAACAGAGATCAGGGGGCAGAGATCAGACAACAGCGATCGAGGACCTGAGTCTCCAGGGACGCGCAGCAACCCATGACGCCGTCTCTTCAGTGTATCGGACCGATTCGCCCGGCTGCGCGCACGCCTGTCCCACTCGCGCCAACCCCCTCGGGCGCTGTGAATCAGGCTTCGGTTTCATGGTGCTATCATGCTACCCTCCCCCGAAGGGGATTGACAGTGAACCTCAAACAGGCGCTTCTAGTGCTGATTACCTTGTGTGCTTCCGCCAGCGGAGCACAACCCTCCACCCATTCCGAGTTCTGCGCAAAGTTTAGCTCGGCAGTTATTCCGATTAAGAGCGTGCGCGGGAATGGAACATCAATGGGAACGGGATTTATCGTTTCTCCAGATGGCTGGATCATCACTGCGGCTCATGTGGTGATAGACCCGGATACCAAACAGGTAGATAGCCTGATCCAGACCATATTGCCGGGCAGCAGCAGCCCTGCAACAGTTACGCTCGAATCCCCCAACGATGACTTCACTAGGATTCACGACTTTGCTTTGCTGAAGGCTGAGGGGAAGGATCTTCCATTCCTCACGCTCGGGAGCGAAGAACATCTCCGCATCGGATCGGATGCCACAATCATAGGATTTCCCTTTAGTGCCTTGAGCGGGGCTCCTGTACGGTTCTGTCTCTCTGCATCGATCGCCGGTGGTGCTCCCTTCACAACTCCAGTCGGAAAACTCGACATTATTTTCCTGCAGGGTCCATCGGTAGAGGGTATAAGCGGCTCTCCCCTCATTTCCGAAGAAACAGGGGAGGTCGTTGGGATCGTCACTTTGAAACTCACTGGAATTACTGCGGCCCTGAGAGAACAGAAAAGAGCCGCTGATGCTTTCGAGAAGCAGGGGTCTGCTATCTTCATGGGCAGAATGAATGTTTCGGAAACGATTTCGGGATTGATCGATGTTTTGGAAAAGCAACTCGCCAACGGTTTGGGCGCGGCAACTGGGGCAAAGGATGCCGCCGATAGGCTCGCAGAAGCTCAGAAGAAGGCGGCAACGGACAATGTGAAGTAAACGGATATGAAATCGCGTTTCGATACCCTCCTTAGAAGGTGGATGAGTGAACCGGTTGACCTACAGAATCAGCTCTCTGTTGCTCCTATTCGCCGCATTGTGGGTTCTCGATATTCACGTCGGGTTTCTGCGCCTCTTGACCGGAATTCTGCTGATCTGCGTCTCTCTTGCACTGTGGGATACCGCAGGAAAACGCTCCTAATTCTATTGCGGGTCAATCCGCGAATGAATGATTCGCTCCGCAATCATGCTTTAAAAGCCCTCAGGGGCTGAAGCCCGCGATTTTTCTGGCCTTTTCGGCACGAGTAAACTCGTGCCCTGATACAAAGCACTCCGCAGTCGAGTTCTTCCGAAGCCGGTGAAGCTCCCGGCTCCCTCGAGAATTGCGCTCTACAGCTTTTGTACTAAGCCGGCACACGAAATCATACGCATTTGTGACGCAAATTGCTTTTCAGCTTGCCGGACAAGGCATACAATTGCTTGCAATCCTCTTTCAGGCGTTTGCAGGACGGCGAATTTTTCTCTTCGTGCGCGCTGCCGCTGACCGGACTCGCCGCCAGAGCGAACCGGCGCCTTAATTTCTTCTTTCTCCCCAGCATCTGCCGCGGCAGAGTTGGCAATGGTTGAAACAAGGCGGAACTGGGTCAAATGGATTGCGCTTGTGACGCCCTGCCTGTGCGTCTCGGCGGTAGTTTGCGCCCAGCCGAATTCGGCCTCGCCCCGTCCTCTCCATGCCATTCAAGTCCAATCCCCTCAAACCGGATCGCTTTCGGGCCGTCTCACCGATCTGCATTCCGCGCCGCTCGAGGGCGTGCAAGTGGTTCTGCGCAACCAGGCAACGGGCGCCGCGGTGCAAGCCAAAACAGGGAAGAATGGAGCTTTCCGCTTTGCCTCGCTCGATGCGGGTGAGTACACGCTCGAAGCGGAGAAGTCCGAGCTTGGCCACGGCCTGCTCCAGGGAATCGTCGTCACCGGCGGCACGGAGGCGCGCATGCAGGCTGCGATGCACTTCGAACCCCCGGCTCCCGCACTGCTTGAGGCCGATTCGCCGAACCAAAATGGAGTGGCGGCTCGCGCCTCGCCCATGCCGCTTTTGTCTCGAGCGCCGCCGGCACCCGCGCGGGCAGCCGCGCCAATAATGGCTTCGTCATCGCCCTCGACTGCGCCGCCCATCTCTGCGCCTCTTGTCTCCGCTCCGCTAACGGCCACCATCGTCCCGCCGCGCACTCCGCTGCCTGCTGCGCCGCAGCCCGCGAGCCACGCTCCGGCCCCGCCGCGGCGCGCCGAACTCGAAACCCAATCCGCCGCCATCGAACCCACTCTTGCCATTGCCTTGCCCCGCGCGTTCCCGCTCAAGGCCGGCTTCGCGCCCGATCTCTCCGCCAGCACCGCGGTAGCGGAGGGCGCACAGATGCTCATGCGACTCAGGCTGCCCCATCCGGCGCCCATTTTTGCCGCCGTCGAACGCGGCGATGAACGCGCCGATCCGGTCACGCCCGCCGTGGCCTCCACAGTGACCGCAACTGAACTGCAGGCGCTGCCCGTTAGTGGCCGCCGCTGGCAGGAA
Organism: uncultured Acidobacteriaceae bacterium; assembly: GCA_963848805.1. Classification (GTDB taxonomy): domain Bacteria; phylum Acidobacteriota; class Terriglobia; order Terriglobales; family Acidobacteriaceae; genus Telmatobacter. Next base: position 88,318 of record CAWKFD010000017.1, read on the forward strand.
TTCCTGCTCGACACGCCCGCCGCCAGCGCCTCTGCGGACTCATCTCAAACGTCCTACCGCGGCTCCCAGGAGTCCGCCGAGACAACAATCGACGGCGCCAGCACGCGGCTGGCCTTCGGCGCCGCCGCCGGCTCGGGTTCCGAACTCACCTCGCGGGCATCCGATCAATCCAGTGAGGCCGGCGAGAGCGCATCCCAGCAGAGTTCCATGACTCAAACCTGGAACCGAGGGCGCGGCCTGGGCGTGAGCGAAGCCGCCATCCGTGAGGTAACTGCCGTGGCAGGTAACGTGGAGGCGGAAGGTTCGCGTTCCGCCGGCGGGCGAACCAGCGTGGAGACCGAGAGCGGCGGCGACACGCTTCACGGCCAGGCCTTCCTCTTCGACCGCCAGAACACATGGGGCGCGCGGAACCCCTTCACGCAATGGGCGCAAAATACCGGCACGCAAGCATCGCCAGTCTTCACGCAGTCGCCATTCACGCCGCCCGATCACGAGACGGTTTGGGGCCTGGGCATAGGCAGCCAGATCCGCCGCGGTAAACTTTTTTGGTTTGGCGCTCTCGACGGCTACCGGCGCAACGATCCCGGCCTCGCTACCGCCAAGCATCCCATCGGCACCGATCAGTATGGGGACTGTGCTGGTTTCTTCTGCCCGCCAAGCGTGCCCGAGACCGAGCTGTTGAGCGCGCAGTTGGGGCCCGGCGAAAGCTACAACCAGGCCTATAACGACTATCTCGGCGTGCCGCGCGCGGGGTTTGCGCCGGCGGGCCTTGAGCAGTTGGCTGCGCTGCTCGGTCCCGCGGCGCGCATGGCCGCGCAATGGGTGGGATTTGCCCGCGTCGATTGGCAGGCGGCCGAGCGTCATCGCTTGACGCTGGAAGGCATCGGCGCCGACTGGCATTCGCCCGGCGGGGGTCTCACGCAGTTGGAGGAAACCTATGGGAGCCACAGCTTCGGCTCGAGCGAGGCCAGCCAGGAATGGCTGCTGGCGCGGTGGGAAGCCTATCTGACGCCGAACCTGCTGGCCGTCGCGCAGGGCTCCGCGGGACGCGCCATCCTGGCCGCGCGGCCGGATACGCCATCGGCCTTCGAAGCGGGATTTCTCGGCAATAATTGGAACGTCTATGGCCAATTGCCGCAGATCGTCGTGGATTCGGCGAACGGTTTTACCATCGGCAATCCATCGCGCTTCGGCCAGGGCAGCTACCCTGACGAACGGCTCTACCACGGGCAGGAGATGCTGGACTGGGTGCACAACCGCCTGCTGGTCAGGGCCGGCTTCGAGCTCGACCACAACGCCGACGTGACCAGCCTGCTGCGCAACCAGACCGGCACCTATCACTACTCGCATGTCGCAGACTTCATCTCCGATGCGCTGGCCTTTGAGAACTTTGGTGCCAACCCGTCCGGTGAAAAAAACGGCACAACTGCCTGGCACAATTGCGACCCGAGCGGCAAGGCCTGGTACGCGTCAAATGGGCAACTGATGGGTCTGGGCGCCCTGCCCTGCTACTCCTACTATTCGCAGACGATGGGTCCCAGCAACTGGCATTTGAGCACCAACGACTGGGCCGGGTACGTGACCGCGCAGTGGCAGCCGAACCAGCTCGCCGTGTTTTCCGCCGGCCTGCGCTGGGAACGCGAGCAGTTGCCGCCGCCCATCGCTGCGCTGGCCAACTCCAATTTGCCGCTGACTGAGAAGCTGCCCAGCCTGGGCAATAACTGGGGTCCGCGCTTGAGCCTTGCCATCGGCCGCGCCCAGGGCCGCTTGCCGGTGCTGCGCCTCGGTTACGGTATGTACTACGGCCGCACAGAAAACGCCACCATCGAAACGGCCCTCACGCAGACCGGCTCGTTCAACGGCGATCTGAACTACTTCATACGTCCTACCGACGGCCTCAACCCCTCGACGATCACCAGCGGCGCTCCGCAGTTTCCCGACGTGCTGAGCGGACCGCCGGCCAACGTGGTCACGCCGGGAGCGGCCGAGTTCGCGCCCAACTTCCGCAATCCCGAGGTGCACCAGGCTGTGGCTGCCATCGAACAGCCGCTGCCGGGCCACCTGGAGCTCGCTGCCAGCGCCATGCTCAGCCTCGGCCGGCGTCTGCCTGTCCCCATGGACGCTAACCTCGGCCTCCTGAAGCCGACCGAGACCATCACGTATACCGTGTGCGACCGAACCGCCAAGGGCGCCAACAATACCCAGTGCGGCCAGCTCGGCCTGGGCCCCATTAAAGCCAGCTCGATCACGGTTCCCTTCTACGCTTCCTGGCCTTTCGCGGATTGCCCAAGCGGCTCGCAATTGAACTTTGCCGGTGAGTGTGGTTGGATCAACCCGAATTACCAGCAGATCACACAGATCATGAGCCGTGCGAACTCCACCTACGAGGCGGCAATGGTCAAAATCACGCGCTACGGACGCCGCGGCCTGAGCCTGCATGCCCACTACACCTACGCTCACGCCATGGACTGGAACCCGAACCAGAGCCCGCTCGACCCAGCTGATTTCAGCCAGGAGTACGGCACGAGCAACCTCGATGTGCGCCACGCGGCAGCCGCCATGGTCATTTATGAGGCGCCCTGGAGGCTGCGCAACTTTGCCGGACACATCGGCAACGGGTGGATGCTCTCCGGCATTGGACAGTTCCACAGCGGCCTGCCGTACACCATGCGCAGCTCCGGCTCGCTTCCCGATGAGTTCGACAGCTCCGGCAATGCGATTGTCGGGTTGGGGCCGGGCATCAACGGCTCCGGCGGCGACAACCGGATTTTCGGCCTGGGCAACGACAATCAGGTCTATGACATCGGCCGCAACACGTTCCGCTATCCCAATACATGGAAGGCGGACATGCGGCTGGCCAAGCGATTCGACCTGAGCGATGCGCGCGAGTTTGAACTGCTGGTGGAGACATTCAATCTCTTCAACCACCAGAACGTTACCGAGATTGAAACCACGGGCTATACCATCCAGGGCGGCAGCCCACCCAGCGCGCTCGGCGCAGCGGCCACACCACCAACGCTGACCTTCCTCACCGGCCTCAAAATCAACACCACGACCGGCCTTCCCACCCCCGCCTTCGGTCAGCCGCTCAACATCAACGGCACCGACTTCTACCGCGAACGCCAGATTCAGCTCGGCCTGCGCATGAGGTTCTAGCGCGAAACCACAAATGCGCCCTCGACGAGAACGCCGCTCAGGAAGGAAACCTCTCTCGCACCAGATTCAACGCTTCTTCCGCCGTCGCAATCGTCCCTTCTAACTGCGCATCCTCGGCCGCGCGCAGCATTTCGCGGAACCGCGCGCCCGGTGAGTATCCCGCGGCAATCAGCTCCCGGCCCGTGATCAGCGGACGCGGCTTCACCTCCTCGACCGGCATCGAGCGAAAACGCTCGCGCACAAACTCCCAGTGCTCCAGGTAGCCGCTCCCAGCCAGACAATCCATGCGGTGCAGCGCCAGGTGCTCCTCAAACCGCTCGAGGCGGAAGAACCGCTTCAGCGTCGACGCCTTCATCCGCTGCGCATCCATGAACCGCATGTGGTTTTCGATCAGATCGAGCACCTGCCGCGTTTCCTCATTGGAAAACCGGAATCTCCGGCAGATTTCCGCGCCCATGGCGACGCCAATCTCCACATGGCCGTCAAAGCGAATGCGGTCGGGCGCGCGGCGGAACGTCGGCGGCTTGCCCACATCGTGCAGCAGCGCTCCCCACGCCAAGGTCATGCTGCAATCGGACTCCAATTGCTCCAGCAGCATCAGCGTGTGCACCCAAACATCGCCCTCAGGATGGAACTGCGGCGGCTGCTCCACGCCCTTCATTCGCGCCACCTCCGGCAGCACTTCTTTTAGCAGTCCTGTTTCATCCAGCAGCTCGAAAGCCCGCCGCGCATGGCCCTCGGTCAGCATTCTGGTCAGCTCGTCGCGCACCCGCTCCCGGCTCACCGCGTGGATGCGCGGCGCCAGCGCCTTTATCGCGCGCTTTGTCTCCGCCTCCAACTCAAAGCCAAACCGCGCCGCGAACCGCACTCCGCGCAACATGCGCAAATGGTCTTCCTCAAAGCGCAGCTCCGGGCGCCCGATGGCGCGCACCACGCCCGCGTCCAGATCGGCGAGCCCGCCGACGTGATCAATCACCGCCGCGCGCACATCCTCGCGAACTTCTTTCGCATCGACTCTCCCTGAGCGAACTCGAAGGATACCTGCTTTTGTCGGTGCCAGCTTCTCCACATCCAGCAGCAACCCATTGATCGTAAAATCCCGCCGCTCGACGTCCTCCTCAGCGGTCTTTGTGTACCGCACCCCATCGGGATGCCGTCCATCCGAATACGCCAAATCCGACCGGAACGTCGCAACCTCGGTCACAAAGCCTGCATCCTCTGCTTCGGGCGCGACGAGCACAACGCCAAAGTGCGCGCCCACAGCAAAGGTCCGCGGAAACATATCCAGCACCACGTCCGGCGTCGCGCTGGTTGCCACGTCGTAATCGGCCGGCTCACGCCCCAGCACGAGATCGCGCACGCATCCGCCCGCGAGATAGGCCTCATACCCCTTGTCGCGCAGCGTCTCTACGATTTGCAAAGCGGCTTCGAATTCGCGTGTATTCGTTGGCATGAAACTAGCTCATTGCAGTCATGGCCGTGGCGATTTAGGTGTCGGTTTCCGTCGCGCCTCGTAGGGGGTGGGATGCCAATAGGTCCTTCCAGCGAAGGGAATCAGCAGTGTAATCGATCTCGGTTCCAATCAACTTCTCGGCTTGTTTCTGATCCCAGCAGGTTATCGTCCTGGTCGGGATGATTCGGGACACGATCCACTTTCCCTGAAGCACAGTGGGAATATCCTGAGCGCCCGTAGCGGGAGCCATGAACGCTGATAGCAGAGTGACATATAACAAAGATCGGACCATTTGGCTCGATTATCGCTCAAGGGCGGCAGGCATCGCGCGGAAAGCGCCCACTACACTGGAATCATGTCCCGCGGCCTCATCCTCGGCGTCGAAACCTCCTGCGACGAGACCGCCGCGGCCATCGTCGAGCGCGGCGCGCGCACGCTTTCCTCCGCCGTCGCCTCGCAGATCGCGACCCACGCGCGCTACGGCGGCGTCGTGCCGGAATTGGCCAGCCGCGAGCACCTTCGCGCCATCGTTCCCGTGGTCCGCGCTGCCCTGGCTGATGCCGGCGTCACTCTTGCCGATCTCGACGCCATCGCCGTCACCTCCGGTCCCGGCCTCGCCGGAGCGCTTCTCGTCGGCGTCACCTACGCCAAGGCCCTCGCCTTCGCCAACGATCTCCCGCTCATGGCAGTCAACCACCTCGAAGGCCACATCCACGCGGTACTGCTCAACGAACGCCAAGCACGGACGGCTCATGCAACAACGAAAGAAGCATCTTCTTTGGCTGCGAAGGATGCAGTTGGATCTGATCCTCCGCAAAGCAACCGCAGATCCTTCGACTCCGCTTGGCGCGCGGGCGCGCCAAGCTCCGCTCAGGATGACGGAGGCTTCATATCAGACGATGTGACGGCACTGGCCCTGGTCGTCTCGGGCGGGCACACGCATCTTTATCTCGCGCGCCCCGCCCAAGGCACGTGGACCTACACCCTCATCGGCCGCACCGTGGACGACGCCGCCGGCGAGGCCTTTGACAAGGTCGCCAAGCTGCTCGGCCTCGGCTATCCGGGCGGACCCTGGATCGACGCGCTTGCTAAGTTCGGTAACCCGCGCGCCGTGCCATTTTCATTCGCGCAAATCAAAACCAAAGTCCACCTGGGCGGCAAGCCCGCGCGCACCAAGGCAGCCAAAACCGCTCCCATCGCGCACCTCGACCCGCGTTTTCTCTTCTCGTTTTCAGGAATCAAGACCGCCGTGCTGCGCTACGTGGAGCTGCACGGACTGCGCGCCGAAGCCAAAGCCCGCGCCAGCCGCCTCTTTCCTCGGCCAGATAGCAGCGAACCAACAAATTGCCATCCTGAGCGAGTCCGCGTAGCGGACGAGTCGAAGGACCTGCATTTCCGCATATCGCAAACCCGCGAAGAAGCCCTCGCGCTTTGTCCGCAGCCCACGCTCGACCTCATCGCCAGCTTTCAGCACGCCGTCATCGGCGACCTGATGAAGAAAACCTTCGCCGCGGCCGAATCCCTCGGCGCCACGCGCATTCTTGTGACTGGCGGAGTGGCCGCCAACCGCGAACTCCGCCAGCGCTTCACTGACGAAGCCGCGCGCCGAGGAGTGCGCGTCGCGTTTCCTACGCTCGCGCTCTCTACGGACAATGCAGCCATGATCGCCGCCGCCGCGTGGCCGCGCCTCCTTGCCCGCGACTTCGCCCCGGCCGATCTCAGCGCCGACCCGTCGCTCGCGCTAGGGAAAGTGAGCCCATCGAATCGTCATTCGTGATGGAAATAAGTGCAGCAGGGGCTGAAGCCCACATTCATCTCGCGACACTTGCGGCCCGGCTAAAGCCGTGCCCTTGTTACAAGGCCTTCCCGGTTGAGTTTTTCCGCAAGCTGTGAAGTCGCGCTCTTGTTACATCTGCCTTATTCGTTCCAGCGCCGCATGATCAGCGTGGCGTTGATGCCGCCGAAGCCGAAGGAATTCGACAAGCCGATGTCAAACGAGTGCGCGATGGCCTTGTTGGCCACGTAGTCCAGCCGGCACTCGGGATCGGGATTGTCGAGATTCATAGTGGGCGGGAGTTGCTGATTGACCAGCGCCAGCACGGTGATGCCTGCCTCCAGGCCGCCCGCGCCACCGAGCAGGTGCCCGGTCATGGACTTCGTGCCGCTGATCTTGAGCTTGTGGTTCAGTGCGCGCTCGCCAAACACCACTTCAATCGCGCGCAACTCGTTGCCGTCGCCGGCAGGCGTTGCCGTGGCGTGGGCATTGATGTAGCCCACTTCTTCGGGCTGAATGCCGGCGTCTTTGAGCGCGGCCCGCATGCTGCGTTGCGCGCCCTGCCCCTCGGGCGCAATGCCCGTCATGTGATGCGCGTCTGCGCTCATGCCGTAGCCGATCACCTCGGCCAGAATCTTTGCTCCGCGGGCGCGCGCAAACTCCAGCTCTTCGAGAATGAGAATGCCGGCGCCTTCGCCGATGACAAAGCCGTCGCGGTCCTTGTCGAAGGGGCGGCTGGCGTGGGTGGGATCGTCGTTGCGCGTGGAAAGCGCGCGCATGGCGGCGAATCCGCCCACCGACATGGGCGTTACCGCGGCTTCGGCGCCCCCCGCGATGATCGCGTCCGCATCGCCATGCAGAATCATGCGCACCGAGTCGCCGATGGAGTTGGCGCTGGTGGCGCATGCTGTAGCTGTGGCCGAAATGGGCCCCTGCGCGCCGTAGCGGATGCTGATTTGCCCCGCGGCCATGTTTACAATCGTCGCGGGAATAAAGAATGGCGACATCTTGCGCGGGCCGCCCTGCAGCAGGTTGTTGTGCTCGCGTTCGATGACCTCGAATCCCCCGATGCCGGAGCCGATGAAGGTGCCCACGCGGTCGCGGTTCGAGTCATCGATCTGGAGACCCGACTGCGCCATTGCCTCCTGCGTTGCGGCGAAGGCATAGTGAATGAAGCGCCCCATCTTGCGCGCTTCCTTCTTGTCGACAAATTGGAGGGGATCGAAGTTCTTGACTTCGGCCGCAAAGGTTACCGGGAAGCCAGCGGCGTCAAAGCCCTGGATGGGCGCCATGCCGCTGGCGCCGGCCAAAAGCTGCCGCCACACTTCTGGAGCGGTGTTGCCAAGACCGCACATCAGCCCCATGCCGGTGATTACGACTCTGCGGGACGAAGTGGCCAAGGGCTACTTGCCGCCTTTCGCGTTCTTCTCGATGTAATCGATGGCATCCTTCACGGTCTTGATCTTCTCGGCGTCCTCATCGGGAATTTCCATATCGAACGCCTCTTCGAACTGCATCACCAGTTCGACCACGTCGAGCGAATCGGCGCCAAGGTCTTCCTGAAAGCTCGCCCCAGGGTCACTTCGGCTTCGTCCACCTGCAACTGCTCGACGATGATCTGCTTCACCTTTTCTTCAACAGCCATGCGTTCTTCTCCTCGTATTTGTTTGAAACTTAAGAAAACTCTTCGGACTGAAATTGCTACTCCCGCCTTGCGAGCCTACCATACCGGCTCGCGGCAGGGAATGACAACCACCGCGCCAAAAAAGTTGCGCTGGCCCCGAATATTCAAGTTTACCGGGAGGACCCTGGGGTGTAAAGGCGTGGAAAAACAAGGAATTGGGAACCGGGACCGGGGAGTAGAAAACAGGGACGAGAGACCATCGGCATTCCCGCAGGGAGAAAGCGCGAGCAGGCGAGAATTGCACAGGCTCGGGGCGTATATTTGGCGAAGAGGGCAGGGGGGCAGAACGATGCTGACTTTGATCGTCGGAGCGGTTGCTGTGATGGCAGGCGTGGTGCTCGGCTACTTGCTGGGCAAAGCATTCGCCCAGGGGGAATGCCGGCTGCTGCGCGAACAGATTGGCAGCGCCAGAGAATTGCAAGACTCCGTCACACGACTGACAGGGGAACTGGCCGCCGCGCAGGCGCAAATTACCGCCGAGGAGAAGAAATATGCACAGATGAAGGCCGACCTGGAAACGGCTTTTGGCGATCTTGCGGCCCGGGCGCTGAGCGCAAATAACCAAAGCTTTTTGACCCTGGCCAAGCAAGAACTCGGCGGGCAAAACACGGCGGCCAAGCAAACACTGGAGGCCAAAGAACTGGCAATTAAGAATCTGCTGGACCCGCTAGGCGTCGCACTCAAGAGCCTCGATGAACAAACCCGCGAAATGGAGCTGAAACGTTCAGGGGCGTATTCCGAGGTGACGACGCTGGTCAAAAACATCCAAAGCTCCATTCCCGCTTCGCTGGATGCGCTGAGGAACGAGACCGCGCAATTGATCACGGCCCTGCGCGCACCCAAAACTCGCGGCAATTGGGGCGAGCTGCAACTGAAACGTTGCGTGGAATACGCGGGGATGGTGCAGTACTGCTCCTTTTCGGAACAAGTTTCGGTGCGCGATGATGACGACCGGCTGCTGCGGCCCGATATGACGATTCAACTGCCCAACGGCCGCGAGATCGTGGTGGACGCCAAGACGCCGCTCGACGCATTTCTCGACGCTTCGGGGAACGCCGATCCCGCAACGCAGAAGCTGCGCTTCGAGGCCCACGCCCAGCGCGTGAAGGAACACCTGAAACAGCTCTCGGGCAAGGCCTACTGGAAGCAGTTCGACAAGGCTCCGGATTTTGTTGTGTGTTTCCTGCCCAGCGAGGCGTTATTTAGCGCAGCACTGGAGGCCGACCCTTCGTTAATTGAGTTCGGTGCGCAGAGCCACGTGGTGCTGGCGACTCCGACGACATTGATCGCGCTGTTGCGCGCGGTCGAGTTCGGCTGGCAACAGACGGAGATCACAAAGAACGCCAAGGCGATTCACGAAATGGGGCGGAAAATCTACGAAAAGCTCGTGGTGGCGCAGGGACACGTGACGCGGCTCGGCAATGCGCTGGGAAATAGTGTGGACTACTACAACAGATTCCTGGGGTCTATCGAAGGCAAGGGCGGCGTCTTTTCGTATGGACGGCAACTGGGCGAGCTCGCGCACGGCGACGGGGAGCTCGAGGAGGTCGGGAAACTGCAACCCGATGTACGTGAAATGGAGTCAGGAGAGTGGTCGCAGCCGCTGCTCACGGGCGCTGCTGAGCCCGATGCGGCAGTCGAGCAGCCAGACCTCGCTCTCACAGCGGATTCAAACTAGCCCCAAAATGTGAGCCCGTAGCGCGAGCAATGCAGCTTCCTCGCGCCGGCCGCTCAGACCCAGACTACTGTGGCGGCGCGGGCGCTGCTGGAGCCGCAGGTGGCGTCTCCTTCACCCGCTTCAGAGTCAGATCCATAGGGGGGAAGCCTCCCTGGTCCGACTTCGTCGTCATCTTGATCTCATTGTCGCCCGTAACCGTGCAATCGTGGTGGATGACCATGCCGTTGAACGAGACGTCGAAGGAGAATTTGTCGCCGTCGATTTTGCCGTTGCTGATCTCCATGGGCTCGCCCATCGCCCCCTGCACCGTGCCGGTCAGCTTCGCTCCGTCCTGCTTGAAGGTAAAAGTCATTTGCATGCTGTTGCCGTCCGGCGTTTTCATTTCCGCCGTCCAGGTTCCCGCCACGTCGGCGGCCATTGCAGTTGCCGCGCCAAGCGTCATGACCAGAGCAGCGCAAGCATAGAGCAGTGTTTTCATCGTTCCCTCGCAGCCGTTTTCACGGCGCACCCATCATATAATGCGGAAGCAACTAACGTAATGCGAAAACAACCAGCGCCTGGGCCTTTCCAAAGTGAATCACGGTCCGTAGTCCCTAGCCCCCAGCCCCTGCTGTTCCGCGAAGCCTTCCCGCAGTCTCCGCCATGTCGTTTCCAGATCCTCCGGCAGCACGCGTGTTTCGCCCACCGTGGTCATAAAGTTGGTGTCGCCGGCCCAGCGCGGCATGGCGTGTAAATGCACATGCCCGGCAACGCCCGCGCCCGCCGCCTGGCCCACGTTCAGCCCGAAATTGAATCCGTGCGGCGAGTACGCCCGCTCCAGGACCCGCTCTGTAAGCTGTGCCAGGTCCATCAGTTCATGCGCCGCTTCGCTGGACAGCGCCGCTATCCGGTCAAGGTGCGCGTAGGGCATGGCCATCACGTGGCCTGAGGTGTAGGGGAATGCGTTGAGGCAGATAAAGCAGTGCTTTCCGCGCAGAATCAGCCCTCCGGCCGCTTCGGCCTTCTCGCGATCCATGCCGCCGGCGATCGCGTGGTCGATCGAGGCGATCAGGTTGCAAAAGACGCAGCCCAGATCGCCCGGCCACGCGTTGAGTGCCGCGGGAATGCCGGCGCGCACCGCGCTCTCCGGCATGGTGACATAGGCAAATCGCCAGGGAGTCCAAAGATGATCCATGTGGTGGCGAGCTCTCAAGTAACGATAAAGCAGGGAACAGGGAGTAGGGAATAGGGAGTATGAAGTAAGGATGGGGACGAGGCCGAGAAGGCAAAGGCTGCGGGACTGCGAGGCTTGCTGACTCGCTCCCTTGCTCCCTGCCTCTGTGCGATTGACGCTGCATCACGGAGATTGCTACACTCTATGGTGTAGCTTCCTGCGCGGATTCCAGCAGTGAGTTGCGGCCGCCCTCCCAGCACGCCGTTGCCTGCCGGTGTTTCCCCCAAGGAGACACGTCGCATTCGACCCCAGGGCAGCCGGGTTGGGTCGACTTCTCCTGCGGGAGACGTAACCGGCGCGTCACTTGACGCGAAGGCAATACCAAGGCTGAAGGGCGACCGGAACGCGGAATTGCGGCGTGAGAGCACCCAACGCCTGGCGCAATCCACCGCTGGAGCACGTCATCCCGGAGCTGTTGTAATGGCAAACGTCCTCAATCCCGAAACCGAGAGCATAACCCTGAACACTACACTTGAAACCCCAACGCTTGACCCTGCGACGGAGCTGGAACACCTGGCAAGAATTGACCAGCCGCCGCCTGAATCCACGTCCAACCCTGAGACCGCCTCGATCCTCGAAGCAAACCCACTGGACGCAGATGCCCTAACCGAGCCCGTTGTTGAGGCCGTTGAAGAGGAGCTGCCCGCGGCACCGGAAATCGCGGCCGCGCCCGAGGTTGAGATATCGCCTCCCGCCGCTGCAGCGCCGCACGAGGCCGATCCAGTGCCGGCCATCGCGTTAGAAGCACCGGCAGAAGCCGAAGTGCATGAGCCAGAAGCCCATGCCGCGTCTGAGCCGGGCGAGGATTTTTCCGCCGCTCTGGCTGCCTTTGAGCGCGAGCAGGCGGCTGAAGCCGCCGCCGTCGAGGTCTACGGAGACAAAATCATCTCCGGCAAGGTGCAGAAGCAGACCGATAAATATCTGGTCGTGGATGTGGGCCTCAAGTCCGAGGGGCTGGTGCCTCTCGAGCAGGTCACCGATCACACCGGAGCGGTCAAGTTCCAGCCCGGCGACCAGATTGATGTGGTCATCGAGCGCGAGGAGCCCGAGGGCGGCTACCTGGTGAACTACGAGCGCGCGCAACGTTTGCGCGTGTGGGACGTGATCGAGAAGGCCGCCAGCGAAAAAACTCCCGTGACGGGCACCGTGGTGAGCCGCGTCAAGGGCGGACTCACCGTCGATGTCGGCATCAAGGCGTTCTTGCCCGGCTCGCAGCTTGAGATCCGCCCCGTGCGGAATCTCGACGGCTACCTGGGCCAGCAGATCCAGGTCCGGGTCATCAAGCTCAACAAGAAGCGCGGCAACGTCGTGGTCAGCCGCAAGGAGCTTCTGGAAGAAGAACAGAACGCCAAGCGCTCCACCACCATGGAGCACCTGGAAGAAGGCTCCATCCTCACCGGCACCGTCAAGAACCTCACCGATTACGGCGCCTTTGTCGATCTTGGCGGTATCGACGGCCTGCTGCACATTACCGACATGAGCTGGGGACGCCTCACCCATCCCCGCGACCTGGTGAACGTGAGCGATGAGATCCAGGTGAAGGTGCTCAAGTTCGACAAGGAAAAGCAGCGGGTTTCGCTGGGCTTTAAGCAGTTGACGCCCGACCCGTGGCTCGATGCGTCGGAGCGCTACCCCGTGGGCGCCAAGGTGCATGGCCGAGTGCTTTCGGTTACCGACTACGGCGCGTTCGTTGAGCTCGAACAGGGCATCGAGGGTCTGGTTCACCTCTCCGAGATGACCTGGTCCAAGCGCCTCAAGCATCCCTCCAAGCTCGTCAAGCCCGGCGACCAGGTCGACACCGTCATTCTCAGCGTGAATCCGGCCGACCGCCGCATTTCGCTGGGCATGAAGCAGCTCCTCGAAAACCCGTGGGAGAACCTCACCGACAAGTATCCCACCGGCGCCATCGTCGAGGGCCGCGTGCGCAACCTCACCGACTTCGGCGCTTTCGTCGAAATCGAGGACGGCATCGACGGGCTGGTTCACGTCTCCAACCTGAGCTGGACCAAGCGCGTCAAGCATCCTTCTGAGATCGTGAAAAAGGGCGAGAAGGTAAAGGCCGTGGTCCTGGGCGTGGAGCCGCAGAACCGCCGCCTTTCGCTGGGCATCAAGCAGTTGCAGCCCGATGTGTGGGAAAGCTTCTTTGCCACTCACAAGGTGGGCGACGTGGTGCACGGCAAGATTCTGCGCACGGCGCAGTTCGGCGCGTTCGTTGAAATCGCGGAGGGCGTGGAAGGTCTATGCCATATCTCCGAGGCCGGCGACCCCGTGGACGGCCACTCCAAGCTCGAACTGGGCCTGGAGCACGATTTCAAGATCATCAAGATCAACGTCGAGGAAAAGAAAGTGGGCCTGAGCCTGCGCGCATCGTCGGGTCACGAGGCCAGCCGCGCCACCGTGGAGAGCTACAAGGCGGACACGCACAAGCATCCCGTCTCCAGCTCCACCACCACGCTGGGCGACCTGGTCAACTGGCGCAAAGGCGAGCGGTAAGAACAGTGATCAGCTGTCAGTGATCAGTGATCAGTTACGCAAAACGGCCACCCCTCCGGGTGGCCGTTTTGCTGCGGTATACCAAGGTCTGTGCCATCCTCGGTCCCCAAGTGCGAGGGACCGAGGGCACCCTCATTGGTGGTTTGGAAGGGACAAGAGACCGTGGCCACCTGCCCCCGGCAGAGGAGGATTAGTAGATGAAATTTGAGGAACTGGACCGCGAATACCCAAACGGATTTGTTGACGCTGAGCTAATTGGATGTTCTATTGATTATCAGAATCGTTCAGCTTTGCTGCAGTTAAACCTTCGCGGAAATCTGCCCGATGGCGAGAGCCGCGACGAATATAGGCGGGCCGTCCTCTCATTGGACGAATTATATTATTTTGCGATTGAGCCGCCGGATGCAGATCACCTCTGGTATCCCCGCCAGGCAATACAAGTGGATGGTTTTGCAGAAGACGCCGCTCAATTTCCATTGTTCGAACAACTGAATCCAAAGCTATCCAAAACTGCGTTCTGCTGCAGGCTGTACGTTCACGATTGGAATTCGTTCATCCATATAGCGGCCAGTAACGCTCAGTTTTCTTGGTCGGAAAACGGAGCGGCTGGCGACTCGATTACATCGGCCATGTGAGCGAGCCCCCGGTCGAGCTGCTGCCGTGGAGTGCCCGCCAAATACTGTACCAGGGCGATGGGCCAAGGAGCAGCGGAACGAACGAGTCGCTGGGCTCCGGGTGTATCACCGGCAACCCGGAAGTTGTACCAAAAAAGGGTCACTTCCGGGTCGGGGACCGACCGGCCGCGATGTCAGGTGTGCCGAAGTCTGTGCCGTCCTCGGTCCCCAAGTGCGAGGGACCGAGGGCACCCTCGTTCGTGGTTTGGAAGCGACGAAAGATCGTGGCCACCCGCCCCTACAAATCAACCCTTCTGCATCTGCCGCAGCACAACCACAATTGCCAGCGCGGCGAGCACGCCGATGAGGCCAATGAGAAAGCCGCTGGCGTAGCCATAGACTCCGATGATGGCGCCGGCCAGGGGGCCGACCAGTAAGAATGACACATCGAAAAACGCGGTGAAGACGCTCAAAGCGGTGCCGCGATTGAACTCGGGAACGCGCTTGACAGCTTCGACGCCGATGGCGGGGAAGACGAGCGAAAAGCCCAGGCCGCTTATCGCCGCACCGGCCATTGCCATCCACGGTGCGGCTGCGCGCCACAGCATCAGCATCCCCACGCTTACCACAAGAAGCGAGGCGATGGCCACCGGAAATCCGCCGTAACGGTTGATGGTCTTGATGAAGAGCAAGCGCACCGCGATATACCCGATCCCGTACACGGTGAGGCAGAGGGCTGCCCCGGTCCAATGGCGGCTCGCATAAAACAGCGTGACAAACGTGGCCAGTACGCAGTAACCGACGCAGCCGAGGGCGAGGCTCATGCCGTGCGGCGCCACGCGCCCCAAAACATGGGCTGAAGGGAAGGTGTTCGCCGGGCACCACAGCCACGGGGCTCTTGCGCCAGGCCATGGCAAAGCTGACGGCGCCGATAAGAATGATAACGACGCCGATGGACGCGAGGCCCCATTGCTGGTCAAGGATGACGCCCAGCGGCGCGCCCAGTGCCATGCCGCCATAGGTGCTGATGCCATTGAGACCGATGACTTTCGCGGTGTGCTCGGGGCCGGCAGCGGTAATGCCCCAGAGCGTAGCGCCGGTCGAACCCAGGCTCTCGCCCACACCCAGAACCAGGCGGCTGGCGATGAGAGCGGCGAAGCTGAGCCAGTGAATGCTGTGCAAAGCCGCGGTACCTACGAGAAACGCTCCGCTGGCGGTGCAGAAGGCCATACCCCACAGCACAGAAACCTTGGCGCCCATGTGGTCGGAAATGCGGCCGGCCAAGGGACGGCTGAGCAGCGTGGCAATGTACTGGATGCTGATGGCCAGCCCGGCGAGCACCACGCTGTAGCCCATGCGCAGATGCACAAATGGCGGCAAAACGGCGAGCGGCAATCCGATAGAGAAGTAGCAGACGAAGGAAAAGTAAACGTAACCAACAATATGCCGCGTGTGGCTTCTTGCGGCTGGCCGGTTTGGAACCGGTATGTCGGCTGCGGTGAAAGAAGACATTGTGAAGAATGAATTGACGGACTGAAACCGCTCCTCTTCAGTATAGCGAAGAGTCCGTTTGACCGCGCCCCGAGCCGATTTGGCGGAATATATGCGTATCCGCCGCAAGGCCGCACGGCCCTACACTAAGAGAGATGCCGGTCTTTCACATCGAACACTTCGGATGCAGGGCGGCGCGCGCCGATGGCGAGGCCGTCAGCGGCCGGCTCCGCGCGGCGGGCCTGGTCGAGGGCGAGCCCGCGGCGGCCGATGTGGTGGTGGTGAACACCTGCAGCGTGACGGCGGAGGCCGACCGCGCAGCACGCGCATTCATCCGGCGAGCGCACCGGCTGAATCCCGAGGCAAAGATCGTCGTTACCGGCTGCTACGCGCAGCGCGCGCCTCAGGAGCTGGCGGGCATGGACGGCGTAGCGGCGGTGGTGGGCAACAGCCATAAGGCGCTCGCGCCCGAGATCGTCTTCGCCCTGACCCGAGTTGAAAGCAAGACCGCACCGCTTCCGCCTACGCTCGTCCCTGTCACATCGCTTCTCTCCGCAAGCACGCAGGCTTCAGCCCCCATATGGGCCGACGACCGGTTCGCACACTCTTTTCTTGAAGATGCGTATTTGGGCGAGACGCAGCTTGCGCCGGGCGTTCAAACGCGGCCCAATCTGAAGATCCAGGAAGGATGCGGAAACCGCTGCACGTTTTGCGTCATTCCATGGACGCGCGGTCCGTCAAAGAGCCTGCCCGCTCGAAGCGTGCTGAGGCAGGTGGAGGGTTTCACCGCTGCCGGAGGCAAGGAGTTGGTGCTCTCTGGTATCAATCTCGGCCGCTGGGGACGCGATTTGCCCGTCGTGGCTTGTGAGGGGGCGGGACGGGATTCGTGGCTTCCCACCGTTGCGCCGGGAAAAAGGCGCAAGGATGGGGCACAGAATATTTGTGCGGAACTCCGGCCGGTGTTGACGTTGGCTGGGTTAATACGCGAGATTCTCGAGCGCACGCCGCTGCCCCGGCTGCGCCTGAGCTCGATTGAGCCCATGGACTGGGACGATGAATTGATCGGCCTGATGCGCGAGTTCGGCGGCGGACGGCTGGCGCGCCACGCTCATTTGCCCTTGCAGTCGGGTTCCGATGCTGTGCTGCGCCGCATGCACCGGCGCTACCGGCCTTGGCACTATGCGGAGAAGGTTGCCGCTCTGCTCGGCGCCGCCGGACCCGATCTCACTCTGGGCGCCGATGTGATGGTTGGCTTCCCCGGCGAAACCGGCCGCGAGTTCGAGGAAACCCTCGCCTTCATCCGCGCGCTCCCTTTCGGCTATCTTCACCTGTTTCCCTTTTCGCCGCGGCCGGGAACGCGCGCCTGGGCTCTCCACGCCGAGTCGCCGGTCCCGCAAGCCGCCGTCGCGGAGCGCATGGCCACGCTCCGCGCCCTCGCCGCCGAAAAAACCCACGCCCACCGCAGCCGCTTCATCGGCAGCCGTCTCTCCGCCATCACGCTGCACACACCGGCAGCCCTCTCGGCGCAGGGCCGAACCGCGGCTCTGACGGAAAACTTTCTTCCCGTCGAGCTCGATGGCCATTTGCCCGCCAACCAGTTGTTGCCGGCGCGTGTGACCGGGCTAAACGCCGAGGGAGCGCTGGAAGGGTGTCCACAGCCATAAACCCTTTGTTCAACGGAGCCAAGCCAATGCTATACTCAGGATGCGCTCGCGTGGGGCGCCCTGCCCCGGCACGCCCAAACACAGCATTTTTGGAGGGAGCACCATCGCTTTCGATAAACGTTCGGCCAAGTCCTTTATCCGCATCAACGACCGGATCCGCGCACGCGAAATCCGCGTCATCGACGAAAACGGCGAACAACTTGGAATTCTTCCGCCCTTCGAGGCGCTGAAGATCGCACGCGAGCGCGGCCTCGATCTGGTCGAAGTCTCGCCCACCGCCGTCCCGCCCGTCTGCCGCATCCAGGACTACGGCCGTTTTCTCTACGAGAAAGAAAAGAGCGAGCGCGCCGCGCGCAAGAAGCAGAAAGTCATCACCCTTAAGGAAGTCAAGTTCAGCGTCACCGTGGACGAGCACGACTACCAGACCAAGAAGAACCAGGCCGTTCGCTTCCTCGGCGACGGCGACAAGGTGAAGGCGAGCCTGCGCTTCCGCGGGCGCCAGATGACGCACCGCGAGCTGGGCTACAAAATCATCAACCGGCTGATTGTAGATATCGGCGACGCCGGCATTGTCGAGTTCATGCCGCGCATGGAAGGTACGGTTCTGCACGCCATTATAGCGCCGGCCAAAAAGCAGGAAGCGCCCAAACCCAAGCCCGCCCCGGTCGCACAAGCGTAGCCGAAGGCAGCTCTCGCCAAGCATGCGCTCAAGACTCCGCCGCAGCGCCGCTCGAAGCCGAGTTGGAAAACTCCTCAGAGCTTGGCGTGCGTTCCGTCGCAGAAGGGCGAGCCGGCCGTGTGCTTGCACCCGCAAAAATAAACCGTCTTCGGCTCGGTGGGTTCGTATTTTACCGGCGTAAATTCGCTTCCCTTGTGGCTGCCGTCGCAGAACGGCTGGTTCGCGCTTTTTCCGCAGGCGCACCAGTAGTAAGTCTTTGCCGCTTCCACGGTGACAGGATAGGGACCCTTCTGGGCAATATTAGGTTCAGGCATGGCAGATGACTCCTGATTAGGAATATAACCGCCCGCGGCACCGGTCATAAACCCTCCCCGGGCTTTGCCCGACCGATCCTGAAGACCACTAGTTCACGCCGGACTTGGGAAACAGATGCGCCAGCCAGGGAAAGTGCACAAATGAGGTGAGCACCAGCACCGTGCAACAAACGCCTACGAGCGCCATCACGCGCGGCTCGCGGTACAGCTTCTCGGGATTCTGCACCGGGCTGTCCCGGCGAAACGCAAGGTTGAAGTAAACGGCCATGAGCAGCGCAATGAAGGGAAAGGCGAAGATCATTTCCATGCGGTAGCGCATGATGAAGGCCCCGAAAAAGAGCATCGCCGTGGCCGCGTAGAACAGCACGGAGACAAGCAGCGACTGTTCTGTATAAAAGAAGAACGAGCGCCGGTACAGGATCGCGTGTTCGCGGCCGATCTGGCGAACTTCGCTGAACCGCTTGAGGGCCATAAAATAACCACCCAGCATCCAGTACGCCACCAGCAGCGAAGCCGGCGGAAGCACGCTCGCGGTCACGATGTACCAGCCCACGCAAAAGCGGATGGGATTGTTGATCGACTCCGACAGAACGTCGAGATAGGGAACATCCTTGGTGCGCAGGGGAGGGATGTTATAGAGGCATCCCATCACCCAAAGGGCAAGGATGCTCACGAACAGTTGCTTTGAGACTGCCAGCGCCAACAGGAATCCCACGATCGCGGTCAAAATCCATTGTGCGTAGGCTAGCGGAAAATGGATGTCGCCGCAGGCCGCGGGGCGCATGCATTTTGTGGGATGCAGCCGGTCGTAGGGAGCGTCAAGAAGCTCGTTGAGCACGTAGTTGCTGCCGGCAGCCGCAACCACCGCAAATAATCCCAACGCCGCCCGCCAGAACATGGCCCAGCTGGCGGTTTCCCCGGTGATGCTCGCGGCGATCACGATGCCGGGAAGGACAAAAACCTGTTTGACTGAGTGATCGAGGCGAAGGAGGTCAAAGTGCGCCGCCAGGCGCCCTCTCACGGCGCTCACTGGCAGAGAAATAGTTGTCAGGCTCATGCTTTTCCTCAGGACCTTAAGGCCGGATCCCTTTCGTTGGAGCTACGCTTTGGGCGCGAGTTCATCTGCGAGAATCTTCGCCCGCGTTCGATCACGGGCGCGCCGGCTTCCTGAAAATTCAGACAAATCCCAACACCTATTCAATTTAAACGATTCCGAATGCCTATTCACTAATGTAAGACGCGAAAATTGGCGGTTCAGAGTACTTATGGGTTTATTTAGTCTTGGTCTGAAATCGAATTACCCGGAACGGCCACACGCCTTCGGGAGCGGTAACCCAGCGGCCTGTTTAGCGTCTACATCTATAATAATCGCGTGTGCGCTCTCCCGGACCCTCGCGCAAAGGCTTCGCGGCGGAGACGCCCATCCGGAGCCTCTGCTGGCGTTATGAAACTGCTTCGAATGATCCCCCTCGTCTTTCTTCTTGTGGGTGCGGCTTTATTGTTTGAGCGCCCGGCATACGCCTACGTCGACCCCGGAAGCGGCCTGCTGGCAATTCAGGCAGCCGGTTCGGCGCTGATTGCCACGGGGTGGTATCTACGCCGGAAGATCGCTGCGCTCTTCCATCGCCAGGCCGCGGCCAAGCCCAAAGCTGGCGAACTGCCCGGCGCCACGGACAGCGAGGACTTACCCCGCCCGTGACTGACCCGGCCGAAGTTGCTCATTACGCCGCCACACCCCACCCCTGGGACCATGAGCCCGGGAACAATGAGCCGGAGTTAACCTTCCGCGATCCTGCCGGCCAACTGCGGCTAACTGCCAACTGCGCCCTGCGGCAAATCCGCCCCGCGGCGGTGGAACAGACGATGGCGTTCCTCGCATCGCCCTTGTGCGCGGCGCTGGAGCGCAGCGGCGACCTGATTACCAGCCAGATCGCGCCTTCCGCCACGCACTCCTGCATCGCCCCCGGCGAGCTCTGGCTGGAGCATCCGCGCATTGACCCCATCAGCTATCCATGGGAGTGGACCATCGCCCAATGGCGCGCGGCGGCAGAGCTTACTTTGCGCGTCGCCGGCCAGGCCATTACCGCGGGCTGGATGCTGAAGGACGCGACCCCACTCAACATTCTCTTTTGGGGTGCGCGGCCCATTCTTGTGGACGTTTTGTCGTTCGAGCGCCGCGACCCGCACTCCAGCGTGTGGCTGGCCTACGGCCAGTTTGTGCGCACCTTTCTGCTGCCGCTCGCAGCCGCGAAATTCCTGAGCTGGCCGCTCCAGGCGACACTCTTCGCGCGCGACGGGTACGAGCCTGGCGAGCTTTACCGCGCCCTGCCGTACTGGCAGCGCCTGAACCCCGATCTGTTCGATGTGGTCACTCTGGCCACGATCCTTGAGCGGCCAGGCAAAAAGCACAAAAGCTCGCAAAAGCTCCCCTCGACTACCGATTCCGAGCTGGCCGCGCATATCCTCAAGAAGCGCATGGCGCGCCTTGGCAGGCAGATTCGCCATCTCGCCTCACGGCCAGGCCGCAGCCAATGGAGCGATTACGCGCAATCGGCAAGCCACTATCAGCCAGCCGACGTGGACGCGAAAAAGAAGTTTGTGCAGAACGCACTGCTTGTCGCCGCGGCGATCCGGCCGGCGCGCGTGCTCGATATCGGCGCCAATACGGGGACTTATTCCCTGATGGCAGCCGAAGTTGGAGCCGAGGTCGTCGCGCTCGACGCGGACGCCGCGGCCATCGAGGTGCTATGGCAAACCGCCGTGAGCCAGAACAAACCTATCACAGCACTTGTCGCCGATATCGCCCGTCCCACCCCCGCCGCGGGATGGAAAAATCGCGAGCATCTCTCGCTGCTCGCCCGCCTCGCCGGAAAATTCGACATGGTTCTGATGCTTGCCGTCATTCATCATTTGATTTTGCGCGAGCAAGCGCCGCTCAAGCACATCGCCGAACTCTGCGCAAGCTTGTCGCGCCGCTGGCTGCTGCTGGAGTGGGTGCCACCTTCGGACCCCATGTTTCAGGAGTGGCTGCGCGGCCGCGACGATCTTTACGGCCATCTGACAGAGGAAGATTTGACGAGTGCGTTCGCGCAGTTCTTTGCGGTCGCTGACCGCGCCGCGCTGGGCAATGGGCGAGTTCTGCTGCTCTTCGATCGGGTTCCGGATAGTTCCGGCGCGGCAGGCCATTGCTGCAGCCCCGCATGCAGAAACGAGCCCGGCGTGATCAAGCGGATCGCTCAGGCGTGGGGCTTCGCCGCCATTCTGCTTCTGCCCAACTATATCGATCTCACCTCCTCGACCGGCGATGCGCGCATGCGCTTTCCTTTGCCGCTCACCCGCATCGCGCTGGCTCAGTTGACTGATCTGCTGATCGTCGCGCTGGTCTTCGCCGGGCTGATGGCGATTTTGCGCAAGCTCAAAAGCTGGCCGAAGATTCGCTGGGCGCTGGTGGCGCTCATGCCGTTATTCCTGCTCGTGCGCAACCTCAACGTCTTTCCCTTCGACGTGCCCAACGCCGCGTTGCTTGCCGTAAGCGTTCTCTGGATTGCTCTCGTGGCGATTCTCGTTTTGCGCTGGCCTTCGATTGCGTCCAAACTTTATAAAGCCGGCGGCGCCGTGCTCACTGCGTTTGCTGTCTTTGCCATGGTCATGACGTGGCAACTGGTGCGCGCAACGCTGTGGCGGCCGGGGCCGCAAGCTTATGCGACGCCCATCCCCGCGCAGCCGGCGAACAAGCCGCGCCTGGTCTGGATTCTCTTCGACGAGCTCGCCTACAAGCCCACGTTCGAGGCGCGCGACCCTTCGCTCAACCTGCCTAATCTCGATCGCCTGCGCCGCGAAAGCACGCTCTACACCGACGTGACGCCCATTGGTTACCGCACCACGCGTGTGTCTCCCACCCTGCAACTGGGCCGCGTCGTCACCGACGTGGCGTACACCGCAGATCACCGTTACCTGGTGCAGATTGATAATTCGCCTCATTGGCAAGCCTTCGACGTCAACGTCTCGCTCTTCGGCATGGCGAAGCAGAGCGGGCTCACGACATCGATCGTAGGCTGGTATGTGGCATATTGCCCTATCTTCGAGAGCGTGGCCACGGAGTGCTACTGGTCGAACGACGACGCGCAGGATCGCGGCCCCACTTCGCTCGACGCCAGCTTTGCCGAAAACGTATGGTTTCCGCTGCGCATTCTGGTCGAGCAGTTTCTGTGGCCGAGCCGCGCGTGGAGAGATCAGGGCAACTGGAACGCCGAGGGCCACATCGCGTCAGTCAAAGACGTGAGCGAGCACGCGCTTCAGACGCTCGCAAACAGCCAGGCCGATATCATCTACCTGCACCTTCCCGCGCCGCATCCGCCGGAATTCTGGGACCGGCACACGCGGAGGTTTGCGTCCGGCGGATCGTACCTCGATTCGCTGGATTATTCCGATCGCCTCCTGGGGCAAATGCTCGACGTGCTCGAGGCCGAGCCGCGCTGGGCGGCTACAACCTTGATCGTGCATGGCGATCACTCATGGCGCACAAAGATGTGGCGGCCGCTGCCGGGATGGAGCGCCGAGGACGAGCGCATCTCGACCAGAGGCGAATGGGATCCGCGTCCCGTGTTACTCATCCACGCCGCCGGAGAGCAAAACGCCGAGACAGTTACGGCGCAAACCAGTTTGATGTACGTGCACGATTTCGTCGCCGCGCAAATTCGATCGATGGCCGGCACGCACTCAGGCCCTTCGCCGCGATGAGTTCGCCTTAGGGAAGCTCTGATTAAGTGGCCCGTTGAACAGAAACCATCCCTCAGGGGCTAAAGCCCTGTTGACTTTGTGACATTTACGGCACGGCTGAACAGCTTACTGAAAAACTCAATCGGAGGCGGCTTTGTAACAAGGGCACGGCTTCAGCCGGGCCGCAAATGTCGCAAAATGAGTGTGGGCTTCAGCCCTTGCCGCGTTCGCCCCTCTATCTTCGCCGCTCATTTGCACTTTTTCAGCAAGCTGTTTAGCCGCGCCCCTTCAGGGTACCGGCTTAATCAGAGTTCGCCTTGGCGGCCATCGGCGGATGGGTGTCCGGAAAATCGAGATCGCGCTGTGATGACTGGCGATCACAAGCCCTCAACGCTAACCCCTTCGCCGTTCTCCAGCACCTCGCCTTCGAAGATCACAAACTTGCTTTCCTTCAGGTTGCTCACGCCTTCCAATGGCGAATGCCGCGTGAGGATAAAGCGGCTGCGATGTCCCGGCTTGATCTCGCCGAATTTTTCCTTGAAGGCCAACCGCTGTGCCCCCGCTCCCGTCGCTGAATTGATGACAGCAATCGCGGAGAGCCCCGCGCGTTCCATCAATTCAAGTTCGTAGAGGAGCCCGAGGCCATGCGCCACGCCGCTGGACCCGGCATCGCTGCCTGCGATCAACTGCACTCCCATCCTGTGCGCTTTTATCAGGCTCTCCGCATGTTGATCGAGAATCCTTCTCAGGTTCCCCACTGCTGCTTCATCCCAGCCAAATACGTCGGCGTGATTTAACTGCTCCTGGACCGGCGCAAACGTCGGTACCCAGGCGATCTGCCGGTCGCGCATCTTTGCCAGTTGATCTTCGCGAACAAAAAACCCGTGTTCCACCGAGTCCACGCCGCCCTCGATCGCATGCTCGATGCCGTCATCGCCTGAAGCGTGAGCCAGCGTTTGTTTCCCCAACGACTTCGCGGCCCTAACCAACTCGCGAATCTCGTTTGTTGTCATCTGCGGCTCGCTGGTAACTGCGCCCTTTTTGAAATTGATGACTCCGGTCGCGATCAATTTGATGCGGTCGGCGCCGGCCTTCACGCGCGACTCCACACACTCGCGCGCCGAAACAAACCCCTCCATCGGCCCGCCGATGAATCCGCCATAACGGCCATGGCGATGGATCGCCGCGCCTGGACTGTCCACATAGGGCATCAATGGACGGTCCGCGCTTTCGCATAACCTGCTCAACGCCAGGCCCACCCCATGCTTGTCGCCCGCGTCCCGCACGCCAATCACGCCAAGGCGCAACAACTTTTTGAGCCGTGCGCGCGCCAGCCGCAGCAGTTCCTCAGGCGTTTGCTTTTGATACGCCGTGCGCTCGCGGATACCCAGTTCCCCGCCCTCGAGAAACATGTGCGTGTGCGCATCTACCAACCCGGGCAGCAGCGTATACTCCGCCAGATCCAGGTCGGGTGTTTGCTGCCCAGGCTGAATGATCTCCGCCGGAGGCAGATCTTCGCCGGCAAACAAAATCTCGTCTTTACTGTAGACGACGTGCGCATTCTTCCTTGGCTGTGTGCCTGTGCCATCGAGCAACACGCCCACGCGAAGCCAGATGCGGCGATCGCGAGTCGCGGCAGGGATCCTCATGTCAGTGGGTCCAGTCTACATGAGAAAGAGGGCGCGAATAATAACTGGAGCGTTTGCCGAGCATGCATGCCGTCGCCGGCAAGTGTATAGTGGGGCCAAGCAATTTCCTCCCCGGATACGGACAAAATCGGGGGTCCCATGGCGCACGACGCGTTCACCAGCCAATTCGCGAAAGACAAGGCGACGGCGGAGACCGTGCCGGCCGCGCCTCAAGCTTCCGGACCCGGTTCGCAGGGCAACCGGAAAAAGCATGACGGTCGCCACAAGTGGATTCTTACCACGCTGGGCGCAGTTGCTTTGGTTTCTATCTTGCTGGGTCTGTACTTCGGTTGGCAGCCGGCGGGGGTGCGCTGGGTCGACCGCACGACTCTCAGCCTCGACGCATACGAGCTCTACTCGATTTTTGCCGCCAGCGACGGCAAGCGCCTGTGGACGGTGGGCGGCACAACCGAAATCCAATCGGGGAATGTCATTGCTGAGTCCGTCGATGGAGGCAAGACCTGGTCAGCGCTCAGGAGCGGGAGCACAGTAGACCAGCTTTATGGGATTTTTGGGACGAGCGACGGCGCGCGCCTGTGGACCGTGGGCAATCAAGGCACACTACTGGAATCGGACGACGGCGGCAAAACCTGGGTTGCTCGCGACAGCCGCACTAACGCCGACCTGAGATCGATTTCCGGGACCAGCGACGGCAAGCACCTTTGGGCGGTGGGTGGAAGGTGGTACAACCCGGGCGGAGAGAGCGACGTCGGCGTGATCGTGCAGTCGGATGACGGGGGAGCAAGTTGGAAGGCTCGCCTCAGCGGAGCCCCGGGAATTCTTCAGTCCATTTTCGGAAGCAGCGACGGCCGGCGGCTGATTGCGGTGGGCGAAGTAGGGACCTTGCTGCAGTCGAACGACGGAGGGGCAACCTGGATGGTGCGCAGAAGCGGCGCAACGTACGATCCGCTGCAGTCGATTTTCGGTACCAGCGATGGCAGGCGGTTGTGGGCTGTGGAGCTGCACGGGAAACTTCTGGAATCGAGCGACAGCGGTGCGACGTGGACGGAGCGAGACACCGGCCTTAGGCCTCCTGCGCCACTTACTGTTGCCGATGACGAGGTCCTGAGCGGGGGTCTTGCGAGCGGTGATGTCAAGCGCGTCTGGCTGGTTGGCCAAATCGGCAAGGGCGAGTGCATTTTTGAATCGGACGACGGAGGATCGGCCTGGAAGGTCCGGTACTCCGAATACATGCCGCTCAACGCGATCGCCGGGACTCCCGATGGCAAGCATCTGTGGGCCGTCGGCGAGGGCGATACAATCCTGGAATCGGACGCCGGCTGGTAGCCGGTGACGGAGTGGGCCACGTTTGTTAGCCTCGCTACAGACGGAGACTTATATGGATTACGTGAACCTCGGAAACACTGGCTTGCGCGTCTCGCGCATTTGCCTCGGCTGCATGAGCTATGGAAAAGTCAAGGCTACTCCGTGGCCCGGCATGATCACCTGGCCCTGGACTTTGACTGAAGAAGACAGTCGTCCGTTCATCAAGCGCGCCTTGGAGCTGGGAATCAACTTCTTTGACACGGCCAATGTCTATTCCATTGGCGACAGCGAAGCGGTGCTGGGGCGTGCCATCCGTGATTTCGCGCGTCGTGACGAATTGGTTCTCGCCACCAAGCTCAACGCCCAGGTCCGCGCGGATGTCAACGGACGCGGCCTTTCCCGAAAGGCCATCCTGTCGGAAGTAGACCAGAGTTTGCAGCGTCTCGGCACCGATTACATTGACCTCTATATCATCCATCGTTTTGATTACGAAACACCGCTCGTTGAGACGCTTGAGGCGCTCAATGACGTGGTGCGCTCCGGCAAGGTTCGTTATCTTGGGGCGTCGTCGATGTATGCGTGGCAATTCATGAAGGCCATCGGCATTCAGCGCGCCAATGGCTGGGCGGCTTTTGTCTCAATGCAGAACTATTACAACCTGCTCTATCGCGAGGAAGAACGGGAGATGCTGCGCCTGTGCCTGTCTGAAGGTATAGGCGTAACTCCGTGGTCGCCGCTGGCTCGTGGCCGGCTGGCGCGCCCCTGGTCGGATGAACCGCAAACCGAGCGTGGCAGAACGGATAATTTTGCGAAGACCTTATACGACAAGACTGCGGCCATTGACCGGCCCGTTATTGACCGCGTGAACGAACTCGCGCGCAAACGGGGAGTGCCGCCGTCGCAAATCGCGCTGGCCTGGTTGCTCCACAAGCCCGTGGTTACCTCTCCGATTCTGGGTGCAACCAAGAGCCACCATCTCGAAGACGCGATTGCAGCGCTTTCGGTAAAGCTTTCGGATGAGGAAATCGGCTGGCTTGAAGAACCATACCAGCCTCATGCCGCCCCTGTGGGATTCTCCTAAAGCGCAATTGAGACCGTCGAGAGGGCCCATGGATATGGAATCAAGGTGTTTGTCTGCACGCTCACGCCGTACCGAGGGTCCTTCTTTTATACCGAGGCTGGAGACGCAGTCCGTGAGTCCATCAATCGCTGGATTCGTACCAGCCATTCTTTTGATGGACTCTTCGACTTTGACAAAGCAATTCGCGATCCGGCGCAACCGGATCGTCTCCTCCCTGACTATCAGTCGGGAGACTGGTTGCACCCGAACAACGCGGGGTATGCTGCGATGGTTGACACCATCAATCCGGCATTATTCTCAAGTGCTGGAGCGGGAGGTGGTGCGTCCCAACCGTATTTGCCTCCTCAAAGGGAATCGTCCGCTGCTCGGGAACCGCGATGACCATCAATAGACGGGAGTTTTTGATCGGAAGCTCACTGATGCTCGCCGGCGGCGCTTGCGCCCTCATTGAGACCGGTGCTCCCGCTGCGGAAGAAAGCAGTCTGGAGAAGCGCCTCGCAGCCGACCCGCTTCGTCCCCAATTTCACCTTCTTCCCGCGGCGAACTGGATGAACGACCCTAACGGGCCGATCTACTGGAACGGCAATTACCACATGTTCTATCAGTACAACCCCAACGGCGCTTATTGGGGCGATATGCACTGGGGACATGCCGTCAGCAACGACATGGTTCATTGGCGCCATCTTCCCGTCGCCCTCGCTCCCACCGCCGACGGACCTGACTCTGCCGGCTGTTACACCGGCACAGCCGCAGTCGAAAATGGCCGCGTCATGATGATGTACACCGGCGTGCGCGCCGTCCCGCTGGATCAGGCCACAATCAAGAACGGCAATCCGCCGCTCGCAGAATCCCAGTGTCTCGCCATCGCCAACGATCCTGATTTGAAAACCTGGACTAAGGTTCCGGCGCCGGTGATTGCAGCTCCGCCGCGCACCCTTGAGGTCAACGGCTTCCGCGATCCCTCGCCGTGGCGCCAGGGCGATTGGTGGTACACGGTCATCGCCTCCGGAATTGCAAACCAGGGCGGCGCGGTATTGCTTTACCGGTCTCGTGACCTGCGCACCTGGGACTATATGCACATCCTCGCCAGCCGCGACCGCGGCGGACCCGCCGCCTTCGATTCCTTTAATCCGTGGGAGGTCTGGGAGTGCCCCGAATTCTTCGCGCTCGGCGAGGGCCATGTGCTGATCTTCTCCACCGCTGGAAAGACCTACTGGCAAAGCGGCAAGCTCGACGAGCAGGCGATGACCTTTCACCCTGAACAGGCCGGCATCGTCGACTACGGCTCCTTCTATGCCGCGAAAACGCAGTTGGACAAAGACCGCAACCGCATCCTGTGGGGCTGGATTACGGAGTCGCGCCCGCTGGCCGAGTACAAGGCCGCGGGCTGGGCCGGCATGATGTCGCTGCCGCGCGTTCTCTCTCTTGCCGGCGACGGCAGGCTCCGATTTACCGTCGCTTCAGAAGTCAGCAGGCTCCGAGGCCGCCAACAATCCCTCACCATCACCGCGGACGAGGAACAAAATCGCAAGCAACTTGATTCGATGAGGATCGAAGCGTGCTGCGGTGAAATTCTGTGCGTGGCGAAGAGGTCAGCCGAGCCGCTCGATCTCGTTCTCACCGCAGCCGGAGAGGACGCCGCTCCATGGCTCACCTTGAGATACGATCCGACCCATCGCCGGCAGGTGTTCATCGACTCCCGTCCCATCCCTTTGGCCCTCGATGAAAAAGAAGACCTCGAGTTTCATCTCTACGTCGATGGTTCGGTAATCGAAGTGCTCGTCAACCGGCAAGCCGCCTCTACCAGGCGTTTTTATTACTTGGGAAACAAGCCGCAGAATTTGCGCATGCGCTGGACTGCCAGCACGGCGAACATAGCGAGCCTGAACGTATGGCAGTTATCGCCGATCTCCCCCAACCGGCTCGCCAACTGAATGCACATCGCGCTGCCTCCTTCCGCCGGGTCCACGTAACTCCCCACGGCCATCGTGCCGACAGGCGTTCACCCAGCGATAGACACTCTGCCGGACAACCCCCACCCGGCGGGCAATGGAACTTGCGTCTCGCCCCGTTCCTAGAGGCGAATTGCTTCCAGCCGCCGCTCCTCCAATGTTCGATCGATATGGGAAATTCGCATCGAGCGCCCTAAGCCTTCTATACGTGCGTTATCTGTTTCTGACCGTACTGAATCTGGTCCGATTGCAGAAGCACTCTGCGCGTCGGATCCACAAGCCGATTGTAGAGCGCACCGCCGAATAGCAATGCCGCGAGGGCAGTGGCGAGCACAAATCCGTACCTTGGATGGCCGAACAAATCACTGACCGCTCCCATGGCTAGCGGCCCCAGCACCGCTCCTACGCAGGTAAAAAAAAGAATCACGCCCGCGATTGCGCCGTGCTCAGACTTAGGGAAGCAACTTATCCCCTTTGAGTTCAGCGTCGGATAGATGACCGACATGAACAACCCGGAAAGCGTCAGCAGGTAGACCGAAGCGTGAACGCCGCCGATCACCGCACCGAGGAAACAGGCGAGAATCAGCGCGCTGAACAACATGAGAACAGTAGTCCAGTTCAGGCGGGCCAGTATCCAGGCTCCCAGAAACCTGCCTGCCGCGCGGAGGACAAAGAAGATCGAAACAGCGTAGGTGGCCATAAAGGCGAAGGCGCGATGATTGGATAGAAAAGCCGGCGAATCGTGATTCGTGGCGATATAAGTGGGCAACCAAACGTAAACGGCGCATTCGATGCCTACATAGACAAAGCAGGCCAGAGAAAATCCAAGGGCGTAAGGACTGCGCAGGATATGCAATGTGCGCCGTAAGTTGACAGGCTCAGGAGATTCCTTCATGGTCCGCGGATAGCGAGCCAGGGAAGCGGTCACAATGAGTACGACGCAGATCGTGCCGGCGATGACGTACAACCACTTCCAACTCACACCCTGCAGCAGAAGTCGTGCGACGATCAGCGGTCCGATGATCGCGCCGATTCCGAAGAAGCCCTCCACATTGTTCATCGTGGAAGTGTGTTCAAGCGTGGAGTTGGAAATGTCGCCGATCAGTGCCAGAGCGCCTGTTTTGAATATTCCGATCGATGCACCCGAGACGACGAGCAATATCAGAAAGAAGATATAGGTGTTGGCGATGGCAAACAGGTATGAGTTGAGGGCGAACAAGATCAATCCCAGAACAATAGTTGCCTTCCGGCCAAGCCTATCGGCTAAAAATCCCAACGCAATGGCCGCTACTGCGATGGCCGACATGCTGGCGTAATGGAAGGCCCCGGCAGCGGTCATACTGAGGTGATAAGTGCGAATGACTTCCGGAATAATGACGCCGACTGAGTCCGTGGTCATCGCGAACATCATGAACATCATGTACGTTAGAACGCGGATGACCATATTGCTCCCGGCAGGCGTTGAAGCAGTCATTGCGCCCGCTCCTGACTGACAGCTTGTGTTTCTGCCCTCTGACGCACTCCGATCAAGATCGAATTGGCGCCGCCTGCTTCTTGCGAAGAGTATTCAATGCGCGCTTCGGCAGCGCCGAAATCAACAACCAGTACGGCCCAATCGCCTTGGCGTCTCCAGGCAATCGAGAGCGTGTGCTTCGCCGGACTTTGGATCGTCGCTTCGCCGGAGAAGGCAGGATGTGAGTTGCGGAAGCGAATCAGTTCGATGAGCTTACGGACGACTTCCTTGCTAAGGTCCGCGCGCACTTCGTTCTGGGTATAGTAGTGGCGGTTAATGTTGCGACCGACGCCGCTTTGTTGCAGCAATGTCATATCGTTGCTTCCCGCCAACAGACCTGTGTAGTAAACCTGCGGAATTCCGGGCACGAAGAACTGCACGGCGCGCGCGATAAGGTATTCGGTGTCGTTTTGTCCCAATGCGTCGTAGTACGTGCAGTTGATCTGATAGAGGTCAAGGTTGTTGGCGGCCGCTCCGGTAGCCTTGCGGCTCTGGCCGTTGCTGCGGCGATGCACGGTTTCGACGAGTAACTCGATTGCCGATGGTTCGAGAATTCCCGGAGTCCCTTGCGCATCGCCGCCCACGTCGATCACGCCTATGCCATCGTGCGTGTCTAGTACAGTAATCGCATTGTTGGGGCGCACCTTCAACCATGCGAATAGCGGCTGCACGTCGGCGCGATAGAGGGCGTATAGCACCAGCGGAGGCAAAGCAAAGTCATACACCCAATCGACCTGACGCGCAATTTCCATTTGTTTCAGATAGTGACTGTGAATCTCGACCAGGACTTCAATGCCGAGCGCATGAGCCTGTGCCGTCAGCTCCCTGATGAATTCAAAAGTCTCCGGAATCATGAAACAACTCGTGCCAGCCTTCTTGATGGCATAGCCAACCGCATCCAAACGAACGGCGCGGATGCCGGCCTCACGGAAACAACTCAGGATCGCATCTAGATAGGCCCTTCCCTGTGGATGCCTGACATCGATATCGACCTGCTGTGGAGTGAAGGTTGACCACAACAGGCGGTTCTCGCCGTTGGCCAGCATCGTATACGTAAACGGTAGGCCAGGCCGTGGCCGGTAGATGCACAGCAGGTCGGCTTCGGTGGCGCCATTTGGGAAGACGCGATCATAAGTCAAAAACATTCCGGCATACGCTGAAGTGTCCCCGTTGCAGGAGTAGTCGAGGAACTGCGGCGACTGGTTAGAAACGTGATTGACGATCAGGTCAGCCATCAATTCAACGGACGATCCCAGCGCGCGGATATTTTCCCATGTGCCCAGACGGAAATCGACGGCGGTGTGGTCGATAGGATCGAAGCCCGCGTCCGATCCGTCGATTGGATGAAAAAACGGCAGCAGGTGCACACCGCCGAAAACTCCGGCCAGTGGCCCGTTCAAGAGTGCTGCGAGTTCGGGAATGCCGCCACCTGTGAAGCGGTTGATGTAGGTGATCAGTTGTACTTGATTCTTCATCGGTCGACTCCACAACTTCTCACGGATCCAAATGCCTTTTGCCACCGCAACCGATGTTCACGAGTTTCACTCCCATCAGCTTCGTCAGATGAGAGGGGCCTCACCTAGACTTTCTTGCAATTGCGTGCCATGAAATAGCGGCGTCGCCCCTACTTGAGTCGCTACCCACGAGGCAAATCGATTTGCCGACACGCTGATTTCCTCCAGTGACTTGCCCTGTAAGTAGTAGTGCGCTAAGCATGCGGTGAAAGCGTCTCCGGCGCCTACCGCGTCTGCAACTTTCACGCTGAAGCCTTTGTGATCAACCGTTTTGTCGCGGGTGGTAAGCAGGCTGCCCCGCTCGCCCCGCGTGATACAAACCATCGTTAAGTCGAACTGATTCAAGAGTTCCTGAGCCATCCTTTCTTCATTTCCAATATCTATTTTAAGCAATGAAGAAATCTCCAGCAATTCCCGATTATTCACCTTGAGGATGTCTGCGTGCTGAAACGATCTGCGCAGTGTGTCCGTGTCGTAGAACCGCTGGCGCAGATTCGCGTCGCAGATTCGAAGCGTCTTCGCTGGTATGTTTCGCAAAAAGCACTCGATGGTGGCAGCTGATGATGCCGAACGCTGAGCAAGCGAGCCAAAGCACACAACGTCAGCTCGAGCAGAGAGCTCTTCCCAAGCTGGTGTCCATTGCAGAAAATCCCACGCAACAGATTCCTTGATTGTGAACGTCGGTTGCCCACCCGGATCAATTGTGACAGTTGCTACGCCGGTCTCGTGCTGGTCGTCAAATTGGACATACGACGTGCTTAGACCGAGTTCTTGCATGACCTGGTAAGCTTTGCGTCCCAGGTCATCGTTACCAACACGGCTTGCCACGAAGCCCTGGTCGCCCAGCACCGTTGTCATGTACGCAAAGTTCGCGGGCGCTCCGCCCAACACCTTGCCCGTTGGCAGAATATCCCACAAGACTTCACCCAGTCCGATCATGACCGCGGGCTTCATTGTGCGTTTATCTCCGGATCATTCCTGGCAATACTCTGCATTGAATCCTATAAAGCTGCAGCGCCGGACCGACGGCCAAATCGCTGCAATCTGTCCGTTTGTCGCTCTATTCCAAGGAAGATTCTCAGTGCCCCTTGCGCACTCACAGAAACAAACCAATCCTCCTTATCAGTATGTAACCCTCGGCATCATGCCGATGATGCCATCGACGATCTCCGTTTCGGCGCACCCTGGCTGAAGACGAGAAGATAAGACTTCGAACGTGTTATGCCCGAATGACGCATCATCGGGAATATACCCTGAGTTTGCCATTCCGTTTGTCAATGTCGCCATTATTGTTTTGGCATACGGCGATTCTTTCTTTAGTCTTTGCGCAATCAGGTTGTACACTTCTCCATTGACCGTACCAATGGCGATATCGTCGATCATGAGCAAGCCAAGCCCAATCTGCACCGGGGGACCATCCTTATAGGTGCCCGCGTATCCACCTCGTCCCTCATTGGTTCTTTCACGTCCCGGACAACCGATCGTCACTGCCTTTCCGAGAATTCGGCCATCCGATTCGGAGGTCTTTGCTTCGCGCATAACATGAAGCACCTCTTCGCCCAGCATCTGGCCCATCGAGGTAATCATCTCCTTTTGCTCGTCCATCAATTTGATTACCTCGGGATTCGAGCGATCGAGACCTACGCCGCCGGGTGGCATCGAGTTACTAATGTCTTGCCCACGGCTCGCATAATCCTTGATCCTGATCGCGCGAAGGTC
This sequence comes from uncultured Acidobacteriaceae bacterium, assembly GCA_963848805.1. Lineage (GTDB taxonomy): Bacteria > Acidobacteriota > Terriglobia > Terriglobales > Acidobacteriaceae > Telmatobacter. Next base: position 121,983 of record CAWKFD010000017.1, read on the forward strand.
GTACGTTTGCTGGAAGTAGATCGGGTTCTGGTCGCCCGCGGCGCCTTCCGACCACAATGCCACTACCTTGTCATCGAAAGCCTTCTCGATATACCGTGATGAAGCTCCGGGTATATCGCCGCTCACCAAGTCGAGCGTTCCGGTGATGACCGCATGCATCGCGTAGTTGTAGTACACGGCGATTGGCTCGCCGCTCAGTGACTCAAACTTAATAACGGCCACAGTCTTATCTGAGAGGCCGTCGTAATTGGCGCCCTCCCACCACCGATGTGTATTCTCATCAATCATGTCCCGCTGAACATTCAGGTAGGAGACGCCGGTGCCGTAACTGATTCGCGCCGGTTGAAGTTTGTCCTTGGCCATTTTCGCAGAGAGAAAGACATTGTCTGCGAGTCGTTGATCTAACCGCATGGGGGGAAATCCACCCGGCGCCGCCGGGGGCTGCTGGCCCGTTGGCATCGGCGGGCGCGGTCCCATTGCCATTGGGGCGCTGTGAGTGTGGGTAGCTGTTATCAACACATTGACCGCAGGAATTCCAAGCTCCTTCTCCATTCGGTCGCTGACGTTCTTCCAGAGTGGAGTTGGAATTACTCCGGCATCCAACGAGATCAGCGCGGCGCTCGTATGGCCGTTGTCAATAACAATCGTTCGCGCATAGAGTTTGTCGAGAACCCCCAAGTATTGCTTGGGCATCTCATCGGCGGTCGGAGTAATGTCCACTTTTGCCGCGCCAACACGAAATGGCCCCGAGGGAACGGTCTGGCACAATACGCTCAGAGCAGCTGAAACAACGAAGAAACAAATGAGAATCCTTTGAGCTAGTTTCATTGCAAAGCTCCTTGTGCATATCCTGCTTTAAGAGTCGGGAACCGACCATAGCGATTTGGTAAGACGGCCCCAACTCCACTGTGGCGTGATTCCGGCATCCTTGAGGTGGGACCGATTCCGCTGTATCGGTCAGTTACCTTAGTTTTCAAATGCGTCCAGTTGGAAGGCATCTGCCATTGCTCCGTTGCCAAGATTATTCGGGTGGATGTGATCACCGGGGTTGAACTCTTCTCGCAGCCGCGCCGGGTGTTCCGTGTCCCTCACGACCGCATCAAAGTCGACCACTGCGTCAAACTCACCACTGTTTCTGATCCATGCGTTTACCTTTTGTCTGGTGGCTTCGCCAATAGGGCCTGCGAGCCACACGCCCTCTTCAGGCGTAAGGGTCGCGCCCGCAACTCTAATGTTGTGCATGTGTGCCCTAGCAATGATCTGCCGATAGCCCTTAATTAAGTCTTCCGCCACAAGCGCGCCCGGACCTGTTATCTGGCCGTGGATGTTTATGTCGTTAATCCCTTCAAGCATGACGATCCATCGCACGCCTGGCTCGCTGAGGACGTCGCGGTCAAATCGCGCCATTGCACTCACCCCGGCGCCGTCACGAAGAACTTCATTGCCTGAGATGCCTTCATTGATCACCGCAACACGTGGACCTGTCTTTAGTTCGCTGAACCGTTTTGCTAACAGTGTCGGCCAGGCTTGGTCGCTGTCGCTTGTGGTCCCAAACCCGTCCGTGATGGAATCTCCCAGACAGGCAATGGCAAAGTCCTCGGGGGACGCGACGACATCAATGCTACGTAACCACAGATAAGCGTTTGTCGTGATTGGCTCCGGCATCGAGAGCGCCGCCGCAGTATCGCCCCTTGAGATATACGATGTATGGAGGCCCAGCATGTGATTTGTAGGCTCTCCCGCGCTCTTCACGACGTAAAGAGAGACCGCCAGATCCGACATTGCTCCTATATCCAGATCGACCGGATCGCTTACGATGATTGTTCCCGGCCCAATGTCCACGCTGGAACTACCGCTGAAGGTCAACTGGCGGTCGCTCCCGCTCTCGATCGAGGATCCAGTTGCCCTGATTGCTATGTGAGCGGCGCCTATCGACACAACGCCTTTTCCGAAAGCATTGCTGAGCTCCAGCCTCAGCCTTCTGCCCGCAATGCTGGTATGAACAATCATCCGCACGGTCTGATGGTCAACACTCTCAGGAATATGAGGTGGCGTCATTGGTCCCTTAAGCGATTTGAAGTCGGGCATCTTAACGCCGGGTGGAAGGTCAGGTCTATCTTGAACCGTTGGCGCCAATTCCTGGGCGGTTGCCCACGTGGCGACCCAATGTTCAACCGGCCTCGCGGCGGACCGCCCCTGCGCCACGGCCGTTGCAGGAGACGAGACAATCAGAACCAATAGAATCCAAAACCAATTCGCCATCTAATGCCCCTAAAACCGTTGTTCCAAGTTCACCTATTCGTTCGGATCGGATACTCGATCGCAATTAACCAGCGAGCCCCTTAAGAATTGGATGGGTTGTCACCTACCTAAGTGGCGATCAAAAAATGCAATCATGACGTTGAACGCATCTCTGGACTCAGGTACATCTGCGTTGTAAAAGAAACCATGAAAGAGCCCTTCCCATACATGCAATTCGGCATCGACTCCTTGTTTGACCAGTTGTTCATGGGTATAAAGTGCGCCGCTCATTGCAAAGTCGCGGGTCCCCGTAATTAGCAGTGTTGGGGGAAACTTCGCGAGCATTTCCGGCGAATTGATTGGTGCAATCAAAGGATCGTCTGGGTTGGCCCCACTGAAGTATCCGAATGTCATCGGGCCCGGGGGAACTGTGGAGGGCAATCGTGCCTCGCCGAGCGCGGATGCAGTGTAAGATGCATCTCCGCCAAATCCTCCTGCAGATGCGCAATAGATACCAATCGCCCCTGGAGCCGGCAGGCCATGGGTTTGAAACCACGCCATGGACATGGCGGTCAATCCGCCACCAGCGGAACAACCATAAATTCCTATATTTCTCGACTTGTAAGTTTTAAGAAGTTCCGTATAGACGCTTGCAACATCTTCGCTTGCGGCTGGAAATTTGTAATCGGGACCCTCCCGGTAGTCCACCGTGATAACTTTGACCTGCATCAAAGCAGAAATTGGAATCGACTCAAGTTCGGCACAACCAGGCCAGCAGCCAGAAAAGCCGCCGCCGTGCAAGTTAATCAGAACTCTGTTTTCATTCATGACGGCAATGCCTGATTTGGGCACGTACACATAAACATGGACGCCACCTATTTTCTCGTCAGTCCGGTCCACAGCGAACAGCGCGTTGTCCCGTTCAAAAAACGGCTTCATGAATCGAGGCACGCCCTGATCCTGCTTGACAATCTCCGGATCCTGCATCTGGATTAGATGTTGAGCGATGTAGGCTTTCGCCTCGGGACTCAGAAAACTTGATACCGGCACCGTTTCCGCCGGAACGTGAACCGTTCCATCTGAGTCCACGATCACTTTTGCAGGCGCGGGCGCGGCTTGGCCTTGCGCCAACGCTGACTGCGCCAAGGCGATCAAACAAAGTGCACAAAATGCGTTGGCTGTCAGCCGGAAAATAAAGGTGCGCATCATCATTACCTCATTTGCGTTCGTTTCTTGTTGTTGCCGGGAAGTTGACGAATCGTTGCACATCCGTCCTTCTCTCAAATCTGCCGCTTATTCTCCACGCCTCCAGCCCTCTTACTCACGGGCTGAGATGGCGATCGAAGAATTTCGCAATCACCTGGTATACCTCACGCGACTCGGGAAGATCTGAGTTGTACCAGAATGCGTGCGGCAATCCGTCCCAGACATGGAGTTCCGCATCAACGCCTGCTTTGACCAACGCATTGTCTGAATTGACGGCAGATGCAAATTCCATTGCGCGAGTGCTCGTTACCAATAAGGTTGGCGGAAACTTCGCGAGCAACTCCGGAGAATTGATGGGATACACTAACGGATCCTTTGGATCCGCGTCGCTTAAGTACGTCATGCCGCCGCGTGGAGGGCCACTGGATGGTGCGCTCGACGAAGGCGGCATGGTCATTCCATTCAGTGCACCGACGAGAGCGCTGGTATCGCCGCCAAACATATTCCCGATCGACGCGCAAAGAATTCCAATCGCGGCAGGGTTCGGAAGGTTATGCGCTTGGAACCAAGCGATTGACATTCCCGTCAACATTCCTCCCGCCGAGCATCCGTAAAGCCCGATGTGCTGCGGCTGATACTCCTTGAGTACTTCCTTGTACACTGCCGCGACGTCTTCACTTGCCGCGGGAAATTTGTATTCCGGGCCTTCACGATAATCAATCGTAATCACCTTGATCTTTTCGATCGATGCAACAGGGATGGACTCGACAAGCGACGCAGTACGCGCGCCGGAAACGAAGCCGCCACCGTGCACATTTAAAAGAACTCGATTACGATTTGTGGTTGACACACCGTCCTTCGGTGTAACGATCTGAATGTAGATCCCAGCGATTGTTTTCTCCTCGACATTGACCGGGTAGCGTTCGCGGATCGGCCCCAGGAACCCGTTCATGATCTCGTCTTGCCGAGCGCGATATCCTTTAATGTCTTCGGCCGCGCTCGGGCCTCCGGCAAAGGGATGATCCCGCAGGAGATGAATCATGTACGAACGCGCTTCCGGGCTCAGATAACTGGATAAGGGGACGGAAAGTTCTTTTATCAGAACCGTGCCGTCCGGGCTAATATCTTCGGAAGCGGCAGCCCAAAGGATGCGGGTAGACTTTGCCGCGAAGATAACGCAGGCAGCCGCAAGCAACCAAAGAGTGATTCGGCGTTGCATTTTCGTGTGCTCCAGGCTTTCCAGGAGACGCTGATGCGGGCATACCCCGCATCAGCCATTTCATAGATAGGTTGGCCGGTTATCGATCCTAGAATCTGACCTTCATATTGATCTGGATCTGACGCGGACTGCCCTGCGTGTTTGTAACTTGGCCGAACCCCGGAATTCCCACGGCAAAAGTTCCTGGATTGGCCCAACGCACAATGTTGAACGGATTGACAAAGTCGCCGCTTAGATCGAAGTTCAACCGCTCATGGATTGGAAGCGTCTTTCCGAGCTCGAGCGATTCCGATCCCTGCGTAAATCCCCGCAGCCAGGGCAAAGCCGACGCTGTATTGCCGAACGCAAAGAATCCTGGACTGGTAAAGGCCGCGGGATTAAAGTAGCACCCCGCCGCAGAGTTCGTCCCATTCAGCACACCGGGGCAACTGTCCGTGTAAGGGTTGTACTTCCCGGACCAGTGGCCATGGGGGTTCCCCCCGACATAATTGGCAAACGCCTCCGGAGGGCCGTAGGCATTTTGATATCCAAAGTCCTCAACAAAAGGACTGAGGGCATCGATCTGCAGCGCCGTGCCGTCGGTATAACGCAAGTTACCGCTAAAGGTCCAGCCGCCGATAAACAGGTCGGTTGGCGTATTGATTTTGTTTCCGAATGTCCTTCCTTTACCGAAGGGCAACTGATAAGTCCAACTTGCGCCAAAAATGGCAGCCGGGGTTGAGGGGTCGTACGTGATAGGATTTTGTCCCGGGTATTGCAACCGTGAGCCGACGAATGTTGCATACGTGTTGTCGCCCGGGGTGCTGCCCGTGTCGGTCATGTTCTTCATCCAGGTGAAGAATGCCAGGCCGCTCAGGCCAAAGGACGTACGTTTTGTGGCCTTGATCTGGAGCGAGTTGTAACGCGCCGCGCCTTCCGGCAGCAACACCGCGTCTACGCCGACTAAATTGTATTGCGGGTAGGGTTTCAAAGCCTGGTAAACGGTATTGAGGCCGAGCTGATTATTGAATCCGTTGAATGGCACGGTGCATCCGGGCACAAATTCGCACGGCGCCAGAAGCCCGAAGCCCATGCTGAGATCGCTGGCAGGCAGATAGTTGATGAACGCAGGCGAACCCGACAGAGCCAAATGCGTTGAGTGGCTGCCGATATACATGACATCCAGGGAGAGATTGGGAATAACCTCCCGCTCGATATTGAGGACCCAGTTGAGCGTTTGCGGCATGCGGTCGCCGTCTGCGAGGGATATAGCTTATGCTCTGTCCATTGAGGAACGATGGATCTTTCGACGGGGGCTTTTCGTAGGTATTCGGGAAGCTCCCGGCTGCGCGTTCCAGTAATAAAGCGGCGTGAACGAGTCCGAGGACTCGAAATGCGGGGCTGCACTGTATCCGGCAGCTCCTGTATCCAGGAACGGAACCTGATTCGCAATTTCTGAGTAGTAGATACCGCTGGATGCGCGGATCATCGTCTTCTTGTTGAGCTGGTAAGCAATGCCAAGTCTCGGCGCGAAGCCTTTGCGCCAGGTATCCTGGAACGGCTTTCCGTAATCTCCGGTTCCACTGCCGGCGAAGGCCAGCGCGCCAGGCAGATTGCCGGCCCCCGGATTCGTCAAGTCGGCTTCAAAGCTGGACATTTTATCGAACTGAGCGCCTTCCGGCGGATCGTAGTCCCAACGCAGCCCATATGAAACGGTCAGTTTCGGGGTTAGGTGCCAGTCGTCTTGACCGAAAAATCCGTAGTGATCGAAGCGCAAGCCGATATCGGCAGGAATATAGGTGCTGGCCACGTCTACAGCGCCCAGCAACATGCTGGCAAACGCGCTCCCATCCGTGTCGTCGGCGGAACTCTGGGATGTCATCATATTGCTGAATGTGAACGCACCGGAGAGACCGGGTTTAATGAACCGGTTTTCCTGGTGCTGGCCGATTTCAAATCCGAACTTGAGAAAGTGTTTGCCGCGGGTCCAGGTTAGATTCTCATCCGCCGTGTAGTTCATCTCGTGCCAGTCTTCCTCATAGGCACGCCCGTATGTGTTGTTACCACTCTCGCCCGGCAGTGCGGTGCCGCCGCTGAATGTGATCGCCGGAAACGCGCCGTTGTCGTCAGGCATTCCCGTAATTCCCAGCTGCGAATCCCAGTTCTGCCCGTCCGTGCCGTTCGGGCCCAGATTGATGTACCGGTCGAAGGAAAGCGTCACGTGATTGAGCAGCGATGGCCTGATTACAGAATCGAGGCTGATGCGGACCTTCCAACTGTTGGCAAGCTGATCGAAATAATCGTCGAGCGGCTCCTTCTGCTGTTCACCCCATGCCGGCGCCGGGTAGTATGCGATCGTATTGCCCGAGAGAAGCCGGTGCCGGATCTCACTGGTATAGGAGGCCGAGAGCTTCTCCTTGTCTGAGATACTGTGATCGATTTTGATCAACGGCGTGTAGGTATTGAAATACGGCCAGCTGGGCGCCCCGAGATTAATGAAGTTGTTGAGCGGCGTGCCTGCATTGGGACCGGTCGGCGCAGGGATATACGAGCAAATTAACTTTCCCGCCTGAGTGATGCGTCCCGGCGGGATTACATTGAGTTTGCCATCATACTCAAATGGTTGACGGACGCCGCTCGCCGAAGTAGTTGCCGGATCGTAAATATTGACGCCATACAGGGTGGAAAGCTGGCTGAAATCTGCACCATTGCCGTCCGCGTTGCATTCCGCAGGCGTAGGTACCGTCAGAAGCCCGCCGGCCGCGCCCTGGCGCGAATAAAACAGGCCGAGACTGGCAAAGAAAAACGTCTTGTTCCGGCCATTGTAGATCCTGGGCAATACTATCGGCCCGCCGATCGTGAACCCTCCCTCGTTTTGCCGGTAGGGAGTTACCGCCGTTGCGAAAAACGCCTTCGCGTCGAATGCCGAGTTGCCAAGATGGTCGTAGAAGCTCCCGTGCAGCTCATTGGTTCCGGATTTGAGAATCACGTTCGTGAACCAGCTGCCAAACCCCCCGTACTCGGCGTTGAACGCATTCGCTACGACGCTGATTTCTCCCACTTGCTCAACTTGAGGAGAAACCTCTTCAATGCCGCCGCGCGCGATGCCCCATTCGCTTGCGGGGCCGCCGTCGATGTATGTTTCGGTATCGCCTGCGAGTTGGCCATTCGCTGTTGGCGTGAACCCCGTGCCCCCCGTATATCCGGGCAAGGTCCCCAAATAGTCGGTGATTGACCGTTGCGTGCCGGCTACGATCAGCGGAATACTCTCGATCAGGTTATCCTGCATGCCCGTCGAATTGTTGGTGGTTCCCACATCCAGCAGCGGCGCTTCGCCGGTAACCGTCACCGACTGCGTGACCTTGCCCGGCGCGAGGGAAAAGTCCACACGAACTGTAATGGAAGGCTGAACATCGACCTGCTCCCGCGTGACGGTGCTGAAACCTTCCTTTGTCACCACCACGCGGTACATTCCAGTTGGCAGATTGGGCGCCGTATAGAGGCCCTGCCCATTGGATTTTAGATCGAGCGCGCTATTCGTTTGGTTATTAATCACCTGGACCTTTGCATCCGGGACCACCGCCCCCGACTGGTCGGTCACTATCCCCTCAATGTTGCCACGGTCAATCTGGCCGTAGACAGCACTCGCCGTGACAAGGAACCAGGCTGCAATACACACCAAAACCCAAGTGAACAGCAGCGGTCGCCGAAGACGCCGCCCCACAGCTTGCACTTCGAAATAAAGTGAGCTTCCACGGGTGCGACTGAAAGAACTGGGCGCGTTTGCAAAGTCGCAGCCAGAGACATGTGCCACTGCAGCGGACAGTGTCTTGAGCATCTCCGTAATCCTCCTAAATTTCAACGTTTTCGTTTTGGTCGACAGTAACAATCTCGGAATGATTTGAGGAACCGAAATCTCGTCAGAAGCTTCTGAGGTAACTTTTTAGGCTTCTCCCCGGGAAAATGTCAAGGATAATTATAGGCAATTCTAGAAAAGCTCCCTATACATATACCTCTTTTCGCCAAACAGTGGGTGGCCATTCCCACGCTCGATATCGAATTTTTCGGGCGTTAAGCCTGTCCTGACCTCTTTAGGACGTTTCTCGAAATACCCTCCCAGCGTGGAAGCGCACATCGGCAGCCTCGCACGCCGATAACGGGAACTTGCACGAAGGGTTTCAATCATTCCACTTGGAAGAATTTCAGCTTAAACCCGGTTCATTCGTCCGCGAACCACACGATTCACGCACTACGAGTTTGCATCTCAAAAGCACGTCACGAGGCGGCAGATCGGGATTCGAAATCCGATCCAGCATGACCGAGAGCGCGATCCTTCCAATGTCTTTACAAGGTTGGTGCAGCGTCGTGAGGGGAACAGGTAAAAGACGCGCATATTTCACATCGTCGATCCCTACGATTCGAATATCTTCTGGAATTCGTTGGCCGATGGCAAGCAAGGTGTGCATCAGATTCCCGGCAGTATGGTCATTCGCGCAGAGGAACGCGTCCGGGCGATCTTTCTTCAACAGCGCCTTTACGAAATTCTGGTCGGACGCGTCACCCAGATTGACCCGATCTCGTTCTGGGGTCTTGGAGAGCGATTGAAGGGCCTCGCGGTAACCCGCGATCCGCGCATCCACCGTGGGCGCCGAATCCGGCCGGGCGAAAAACGCAATCCGTTTAGCTCCGGCCTTGATCAGGTGTTCGGTAGCCAGATACGCCGTGCCCCGGTTGTCAATTCCAACCAAGTCGTAATTGCTGCGCCGCGGATATCGCTCAAGGCACCTGTCCAGGAGGACAATCGGAATGCGCGCCGCGTCAAGTGCGGCCACAATCCGGTGATTCGCCTTGGTCCTGCCAGGCGAGAATTCGACCGGCGCAAAGAAAACACCGGACACTTTTTTCGAGATGAAATGCCGGCACAACTGTTCCCCGACTTCTTCGCTTTCGCTCTCCTTGGCTGAAGCGTTTCCCCAAAGAAGAGAATGGTGAACGGCCTGAGGCGCTTCCATCATTCCCTGACAGATCACCTCAAATATTTCCGTTTGGCCCAACTCTGGAATCAATAGTCCAAATACGTAACTTCCCGAGCTTGTACTCTGAGAAACGAAAGTACCCGAACCGACCCGGCGCACCACCAGCCCCTTGGATTGCAATTCGTGCATGGCCCTGAACACCGTCATCCTCGAAGCGCCATACCGTCTGACGAGTTCAGTTTCGCTTGGCAACCGCTGGCCGGGTTGGTATCGCCCCGATGCAATATCTTGCTGTAGCTTCTCGAAAATCTCTCTGTACTTGTGATTCGGCATCGCAGACCAACTTTCTCGTTGTCTGGGCACCCATTTTTGTGCAAACAACTTTAGCCCAGGGTGGCACTAACACCACCATATTACCCTATACAACCTGACGGAGCAATCTGTCGGCGGTGGAAGGGATTGGGTTCGCACTGGCATTGGCAAAGCCACACTCGGGCACCATCCGTCTAAAATGCCTATACAACGTATGACAATTTAATTGACAACGATGGAAATTCAGTTCAACAATCAACTCGCTAAAATAACATCCCTGCAAGAGCCGGCTCACGGCACGCTGGAACATCAGGGGGCACCAGGCTGCGATCTTGGAAAGAACAGCGTTGTCGCGAACAAGAGTGACAATGATTCGCCTTGCAGAGAATGCTGAAATGCTGTTGCCCGTTGTTGAGTGATGCGATGTCGATCGGCCGGGCCAATTTCGCTCCCGCAACGGTCGAGTCAACTGGTCTGGGAGAAAAAGCTGTGGACAGGCGTAGTTTCCTTCATGCGACCCTGTGCGTTGTGGCGGCAAAGTTCGGCCGAACATTCGAGCCCGGCTCGCGAAGTGACGCATTCAATTCAGCTATCAGGGAGGATCCTAAATTGCCTACCGATCCGGCGTTTGTCAAAGCCATGCAAGCTGTTCAGAATGCCATTCCGAGCGCGGAAGCAGACCTGGACCGCCCGGTCTACCATTTCAGACCACCCGCCAATTGGACAAACGACCCTAACGGGCCGTTTTATTTTCAGGGCTGGCATCATCTCTTCTATCAATTCAACCCATTCGGAGTGCAACTCGCACATCAGCACTGGGGTCACGCCAGAAGTCGAGATTTGGTGAACTGGGAACACCTTCCTATCGCCATATGGCCCTCGGCGGAGTTGGGCGAAACCGCGATTTTTTCCGGCGGAGCCGCCTTTGCCGCGGATGGCCGTCCGCGGCTTATATACACGAGCATCGGTAATCGTCAGCCGCAACAATGGTTGGTTCTCCCAAAAGACGCAGAACTGTTCCTCTGGGAGAAGTACTCGAAGAATCCGGTTCTTTCGCAAGCGGCTCATATTGGAGGACCGATATCGCAGTGGCGAGACCCCTTCATGTTTCGCCAGGACAACTCCACATACATGGTATGCGGCGGTGCTGGCGCCAATGGGCGTGCCCAGGTGCAGTTGTACCGTTCAGAGAGCGGGGATTTGACTCAATGGAAACATTTAGGCCCGATCTTCCAGAGCATGGATCGCGAAACCCGAAATTTCGAGTGTCCTAGCCTGTTCCCGCTCGGCGGTAAATGGGTGATGATCGTGTCTCCAAACCGAGCCTGCGAGTACTGGATCGGCGATCTCGACATAGCCGCAATGAAGTTCTTGCCTACCGCTCACGGCATTGTCGATCCGGGCGACGCCTACGCGAGCAATATTTCCATCGATAGCAAAGGCCGAACGATCCTTTGGCTCTGGGGGCGGACAGCCGCATTGTCGCCAGGGCTACCCGTAACGCCCGATGAGAAAGCATGGAGCGGCGTTATCACGATGCCGAGAATTCTCTCCATTGGACCCGACGGATATCTTCTGCAGCGCCCGATTCCGGAATTCGAGACGCTACGTGGATCTGTTCTCGAGTTTCCCGGTCAATCTCTTGAGAAGCCCTTCGTAATCGACGGCGCGGCAACCGACTGCGGCGAAATCGAAGCGGTTTTCGCCGGCAGTGGCACATTCGGTCTCGAACTTAGACGGTCCGCCAGCGGTAAGCCCGGCGTGGTGGTCTCAGTACAGACCGGCTTTCAGGGTACGTACCTGAATGTCGGAAACGCCCGCGCTTATGTCGGTCCAGCCGGAAAATACAAGTTGCACGTATTCCTGGACAAGCGGTGTATCGAAGTATTTGTCAACGATGGCCTAGCCGCTGTATATAAATGGATCGACGCACCAGCGCCCGACACAGGGATCGCCGTTTTTGGTCAGGTGGCGCCTTTGCCGAAATTTCCCGGAGGGAAACCTCCAGCCGGCATGCCTGACTTCGCCGCCCCTCAGCCGCCGCGTCTGGAATCCCTAAAACTCTGGCCAATGAGAGGCTCTACCTTCAGCCTCGAGCATTTTCATGTCTGAAGAAGGCCAGCGAGTCGGAAACACAAAGGGATATTTGAGCACCCGTGTCTTTCAGTCCATCTCTTGATTCAGGAGACCGCGCAAGTACTCTGCTCCCTTAAATGCAACATCCTCGGGCGAGACATGAGTTTCGGCCCACAGAAACCCCGGTGCGGACTTCTCATCTGGTGAATAGCCGAAACCTTCAATCATCAAGTAGCCTTCGTACTTAATTTGTTGCAGTGCCAAAACGATCCCCGGAAAATCGACATGGCCTTGCCCCAGAGGTCCACGGTCATTCTCGCTCAGATGCATATGCTTGAGTCGGCTGCCAAGCGAATGAATAGAGCGAACAATATCTCTCTCTTCAATGTTGGCGTGGAAAGTGTCGATGGTGACGCCTATCCTCGGATGACCAACCGCTTCACAGAATGAATCCGCCTCTTTCGCAGTTCTCAGAAAGAACGTCTCGGAGCGATTCACGGGTTCAATTGAAAGCGTCATCTTGTGAACGTCCAGAATTTCACCCAGCTTCTGAAATATTTCAACGGCCCAAAGCCACTCGTCCTTATTTGGCCTATGCCCTGGCAGATATCCGATTGGCGCATATAGGGGGCCACCCAAGACTCTAGCTCCGAGAGCCGCCGAGGTCTCCACACAGGCAATCAGATGCTCAAGTGATTTCTTCCGCACCGCAGCATCCGGACTGATGGGATTGACTGCGTCAGGAAGAATGGCACAGACGGTGCATTCCACCGCGTTTGCTTCGAATGTCTGCCGGATTTCCTGGACACCTAATTGCGCCGGATCAAACATGGGAATCTCAAGACCGTCGAGCCCGGCTTCCTTGATCTTTGGCAGCAGAGCGAGATGTTCACGATGGAATTTAGCGGTCCAAGCGAATGCACTGACGCCAAGTTTCATCGCGTGATCCCTCATCCGATTGTTCCCCTTGCGTTTCTGCTACCCGTCCGAAGCCAGCGAAACTCCAAAAAAACCAGACCCCATCAATCGACAGACTACCAGCGACGGCAGCATGAGAGTAAGCCATCGGTGGCCGCCGGGCTGACCGTCACTCTCTGTTGAAGCTCTGCTCCCGGCTTGAAAAACTGCGCTACCTGGATTTGGCATTCCGAGTCGAACTCGGCATCGGCCAACACGCAGCCGATCGGTATATTTTCGCAGCCTGTGGAGACCGGTCAGGCTCTGGCGCCTGCCCGGAAGCGGTGGCGCTTAGTTGAGCTGGGCCTGGATTCTATCCAGAAACGCAGGAATATCTTGGGGAAGTCCTGCCTCCTGCTCGCGCTGATCGAATTGCTTCAACCGCTCCAGCTCGCCGGTTTCGATATGGGCTGCAAGCATGCCCGCGGCCCGCACGGGATCGCCGGCTTCGATCGCGGCGATCACATCGCAATGGTCCCCATGGACGCGCTTAACCGTCTCCAAGGTGTGACCAGTCTTGTGCATGGCAAAAATGCGGACGAGCGATCGCAACCCGGTGGTGAGCTTCATTATGCGGCGATTGCCGGCGGCCTGCATAAGGTAAGAGTGGAATCCGATGTCCGCCGCCTCGAAGCGGCTCGATTGGACGAAATCCAGCTTTTGTTGGCCTGACCGTTCCAGCTCCTTGATCAGACTCTCCATCCTTTCAGCTACCTGGCGCAGGTTTTTCAGATGATCCGCGCTCCCGGCCAGGTGCCGGGCCGCCATCTGGACCGCCTGCACCTCCAGAGCCTTGCGCACCTCGTAAATCTCAACGATATCGCGCCGCTCCAGCGTCACCACCACCACACCACGGCCCGGAACCTCTTCCAGCAGACCCTCCGCCACCAATTGCCTTACTGCCTCGCGCGTGGGCGTGCGGCTAATTCCAAGTTCATTCGCGATCGGTAATTCTGAAACCGGATCGCCGGCGCGCAGGATGCGCGAGGCAATCTTCTTCCCGATGTGCTGGTAAGCAATCTCCCGCATGGAGAGCTTGTATTCAGGTGACGACTTTACCTTCCCAGATCTCATGCCACAAGCATACCTGAAGTGGAACAGGGATGAACGCCTGAAATCGAGCAAGCTGGTGATCTTTGGCGTACAATCGGTATACGACCGCAGCCCGAAAACTACTTCTTATGCCCTTGACACTCATGCTGGCCGGCGATCCGATGCTGGACGAACCCCGTCCCGAGTGCGTCCGGCGCGCGGGTTTCCTGCCCTGGAGAACTCACCTCACGGCAGCCCCGAAGTCCTGGCTCACGGCGAACGAGGTTCTGCGCTTGCGTCCTATGTTGAGAAGATCAGCCGGGAGCGGGATTGAACCTGGCCTTCCCGTGGAAGGATGATCGGATCGCTTTTCCGGAGAAAGAAGACCAATTATGCCGAAGATGGATCAACCACCAAGTCCGCTCGAAGACGTAACCGTGCTGGACCTGACGACCGCCCTCGCCGGTCCCTTTGCCACGCTTCTGCTGGCAGGGCTCGGCGCGCGCGTCATCAAGATCGAGAACCCGCTGGGGCCCGATACATGCCGCAGCAATGCGCCCTACCTCGGTCAGCACGGTCCCAGTCTGGTCAAGCGGGATGCCGACGATATTTCGGTATCCGCCCTAAACAGGCTCCGCAACAAGCAGGCCATCACGCTGAATCTCAAACATCCCGAGGCTCGTCCGATCTTCGCGGACCTGGTTCGCAAGGCCGACATGGTCGTCGAGAACTTCAGCCGCGGCACACTCGACCGCATCGGCGCCGGGTACAGCGTCGCCAGCGGGATCAACCCCAGAATCATCTATTGCTCAATTACCGGATTCGGCAGCGATGGCGAGCCCGGCGGGGGCAAGGCGATGGATGCCATCATCCAGGCGCTCAGCGGTGTCATGATGACCTCCGGCGCACCTGACGATCCGCCGGTGCGCGTCGGAGTCCCCTTCGCGGACCTCAATGCGCCGCTTTTTGGCGTGATCGGATTGCTGGCGGCTCTTCATCAGGCGCAGCGCACCGGGCGGGGCCAGCACGTGGATATTTCCATGCTCGGCGTAATGACCTCCATGGTGGCCTGCGAGTCCTTCGACCTGCTGGAGCGCTGCGGAGTGCCTCAGCGCACCGGCCAGACCGTCCCCCGGCTTGCTCCCTTCGGTATCTATCCAGTCAAAGATGGGTACATCGCCATTTGCGCGCCCACCGAAGCCTTTGCCGTCGGCCTGTTCAACGCGATGGAACGGCCCGATCTGGCCACCGACCCGCGCTTCCACACACGCGACGACCGCGTGGTCAATGTGAAGGAACTCGATTGCATCATCTCCGCGTTTACGCAATCGATGGATACTGCGGCCGCCATATCCATGCTAGACGCCGCAGGAGTGCCCGCGGCCCCGGTGCGCAGTCCGGCAGCCGCGTTTCGCGATCCCCGCGTGCTGGCCCGTGGTGAGACCGTCAGCCTGACCCATCCCAAATTCGGCGCCATCGACGATGTCATCGGCACCGGATTGCCCATCCGCTTTTCCGGCTCCCGCGTGGGCTTCGACAAGCCCGCACCTGCAGTTGGCGAGTACAATCGGGAGATTTACGGCGGCCTGATCGGATACTCGGAAGCGAGGATTCGGGAGTTGCAGGAGAACAAGGTCATCTAGGGTCGTGTCCCAGAAGTTCGTTACAAAATTGGGGCGATCAAATGCGGGTCCTTCGACTCGTTTCGGCCTAAAAACCGGCCAAAACTCGCTCAGGATGACAGGGTATTTACCCATTTCGTTGTCGCAGTTCACTTCTGCGCGGGTAGACCCTCGAGAAACTGCTCAACCTTGAGGCGCATGGCCGCGGGATCCCAGCCGCGTGCATCGACCATGTCCGCGTAGATGGGCAGTACGGCAATGCCGGCTTTTTCGAGAGCGCGCTCGATGAACAGATTGCCGGTGGCGGAAGGTTTGGAGCCCACCGGCCGCAGCACCAGCGCCGCTCGGATGCGGTGGCTGTGGGCCTGGTCGACAATCCACTCGTTGGCCCATGGCGGATTGTGCAGTTGCTCGTTCATGCTGACCGTCCGGCTGGCCAGAGCTCTGAGCGGGTTTTCAAGGCCGTAGCGGATGTAGCCATCGGGTCCGAAGGCCAGGTACATGGACCAGACGAAGACTGCGCCGAACCGCTCTTCGAAGGCGGTATAAAAATCGGTATCGTGCCAGAGGCCCGCGCCGACCCACATCAGGCGCAAACGTTCGCCCGGGCAGGCGGCAATGCCTTCCTTCACTCTGGCCCTTACTTCATCGCGAAAGGCGCGGGCGTGTTGGATCGCCCAGTCGCTACCCCGCTGCCATTGCGCAGCCATTACGTTTGCCACTTGTTCGTGCATGCGTACCGGAGTTTGCGGTGCGCTGCAGATCAGTTCGCGGACCTCCTCGAAGAATTCCTCCTGGCGATTGACTCCCTCCATCAGAGCCCGCAATCTGTCTTCATCGAATCGTTGTCCTGTGATTCGCTCCAGTGATCCGATCAGGCGCAGAAACTGGGCCACCATAAAATCCAGGCGATGTCCTTCGAAGAGTTCGCTCCAGCGATGGCGGCTCATCTCCCACCACCGGGGCGGCAGTTCACTCGCTCCCGGAGCGTCAAGGGCCACAAATTCGGCGCCAAATGTGTCTGCCCACGTGGCGAAGACGCGTTGAATGCAATCGCAAGTGAGGCGCGCCGCCACCAGCGCAGGCTTGGGCAAACCGCCCCACGGCGCCTGGGCCGGGTCTCCAGCGAGGCTTGTCGCCAGTGAAAGGCTGCAATAGCGGCAGAGCCCCTCATGGTATCCCGCCGCGTTCATGAGGTTGAGGTAATAGGGGGCCAGGCGCTTGGCGGCGACGATAGCCGACCACCATTGATTGCTGACTACGGGCACCTGCATGACTTCGAAAAGTTCGAGCGGCATGTCGGCTTGCACGATGGCGTAGGGCTTTCGGCGTTCGAATACGTCCCCGCGCAAATTCGCAAACCAGGCTTTCTGATGTTCGGCCGCCGCGGTGGTGCATTGCAGTTGTCTCTCCGCCATGGTACTTATCCTTTTAGTTTTGCCAGGAAGTCTTCAATCTTCTTGTGCCATTCCTCGGAGAGTTCCCCCAGAGAGGCATTGGCCCGGATGAGAAGATGCGGAATGCCGCGCTGGTCAAGAATGGCACGCTGCCGGGGGTAGTCCCATCCAAAGACATCGTCTTCGGGCGGGATGTAGAAGACGACTCCGTCGATGGAGGAGAGCGCCTGGAGAAACCATGCGTAAGCCGCTGACAGAGGAAACACGCGCGGACTGGGCGCGTCAAGATAATACTTTTCGAAGATCGCCTCAACCGGGTCGATATCCTCGCGGATGTCTTCTCCGGCGGCGCGCGAACCCCACCAGTCGTCTTCGGCAGTCACGATTGCGCTGTGCGATTCGATCATGTGATGCAGATGGGGATCCGAGAGCATTGCGCCCTTGACGAGCAGGCGCGGACCATGAAGCGCGGGGAGCTCAGCCAGCTCCCGCGCAGCTGCATCGGCCAGGACTGCGTATTCGGCGCGGTCCATAAAGTAGAAGGCTCCTATGAGCGGAAGGGCCTCGGCACCGGAGAGCCGACTCGAACGGAGGTCCAGGATCGATCGCAAGGCACGGCGGGCCGCGTTACTCTCTGCGATTGCGGCTTGCAGGCTGCCCTTCGGAGCCCGCGGCAGCGCCTGGATCAGTTCCCCGGTGCGCTCCAGTCCGTAGTTCCAGGCTTCCGCCGAGCGGGAGTGGGGTAGGTTGTAGAGCAGGATGCGCGGCAGCTTGCGCGCCGGCTCCTGGCGAGCCACTTCGCGAAGGTACAGGAAGAGTTTGTGCTCCTGCTCAGAGGTACGCGGAATGACAAGCGTGTCTATGAACGCCCATTCGCCGGAGAGAAACCGCTCGAAGATGCCTCGAATGCGCGCATCAAAGACATCTTCCATGTACGCATCAGCTTGCGGGGATGGGCCGCCGGGTGGACTCAGCAGAACAGGAAAATAGCCCGCCGCCTTCAGTAACTCCCACGGCACGGTGTTCGATGTGACTGCGGCCACCGGCAGCGACTGCGCGCGCGCACCCGCCATTCGGTCATGGTAGCAATTACGGAGCTGTCGAACAGCGGAAAGGCCGAGCATAGATTACTTTGCCGATGTGCTCTTCACTGTACACCGCCAGTGTACGATAGGTACACCGAATCTACAAGCGGCGGACAGATTGAGAGAAACCGTACGTCTCTATCCGCCGAGGAAGGTTTCAACTCCGAAGGAAGCAACCAGGGTGCTGAGTTCCTCCAAATGCGCCGGAGTTGGCGCAACGGTTTCGCTCCCGCCATCGATCTCCAGCAATTCGTATTTGGAAATGCCGAACCGGTGATAGGGAATCAGGTGCACGGGCGCCGCGCCGCCCAGTTCTTCGGCTACGAATCGCGCCATGGCTGCGATGTTTTCGGTCGAGTCATTGACGCCTGGAATGATCGGGACGCGGATGCGCATGGGGATGCGCAGATCGCGATGAATTTTGCGGGCGTTTTCGAGGATCAGGTCGTTCGAAACCCCGGTTGCGATTCGATGTGCCTTCGCGTCCATGTGCTTGAGATCGTACAGGACAAGATCGGCCAGCTCAACTACGCTGCTGAGGATCGGCCACGGAGCGTATCCGGTGGTATCGATCGCGGTGTGAATCCCCGCCGAGCGGGACAAGCGCAAAAGCGCGGCGGCGAACTCTGGCTGGCGCAGCGGCTCGCCTCCGCTAAGCGTGATTCCGCCGCCGGATTCAGAGAAAAAGATGGCGTCGGCGGAGGCTTCATCAAACGCCTCGCCCGCGGTGATCTCGCGGCCCATGAGGGTCCGCGCCTGGTGCGGGCAGACTTCAACGCATCGGCCGGAACCGTCGCACAGCGCCCGGTCGGTGCGCGAGCGGGCATCCTGGAGCGAGATCGCGTGCACAGGACAGACCTCCACGCATGCGCCGCAACCCGCGCATTTTTGCGCGTCGAAGAACAATTGCGGCCGGCGGGCACGGGATTCAGGATTTTGGCACCACCAGCAATTAAGGGGGCAGCCCTTGAGAAAGATTGTTGTACGAATTCCCGGCCCGTCGTGAATCGAATAGGGCTGGACGTTAAAGATCGTGCCAGTTACGGCGCGCCAGGAATCGTGCGGGGCGGTCATCGCGCAGCCTCGGCGGTAGAAGTGCCGGCCACGTCCCAATGCACTCTTCTGAGAAGAAGCGCTCCAATGGCAGTTGCGGCAGAGATGAGTGCGATGAAGTACCATCCTGCCGTAAAGGAACCGCTAACGTCTCTGAGCACGCCAAGCACCTGCGGCCCCACATAGCCGAAGAAGCCTGCTCCGAGGCTAACCATGCCGACCACGTTGGCGGTTTGTGAACCGCGCAACTCGCCACAGAGCCCGTAGCCGAGGTTGGTGGCCGTGAAGCTGAGAGCGATGATCAGCGCAGCCGAGACGCGGAACGCTGGCAGCGAGTGCAGGTTCATGATGAGCGCGGCGGGAATCATCAGTACCTCGATAAAGAACAGCACCAGCATCTTATCGAAGCGATCCATCAGATAGCCGCCGATCAGGTTGACAATGACCGCGCAAACGTAGCCCGCGCTGAGCATCAGTCCGGTGGAGACGCCATCCAGATGGAAGAGCGTCTTTCCGGCCGAGGGAGCGAAGAAGGTGATGGCAAACGCAGGCAAGCCGAGCATGCCCACGACGCAAGCCAGTCCCCAGGCGCGCGGCATGCGGAAGGGGCTCTTCTGCGCACGCTCTTCAGCGGCCTTGGCTTCAGCATGAACCGACGTGCCGGGCTCATCGGCTGTACGGTGATAGAGGAACTGGAAACAGATGGCGGCGACACAGGCGACACAGGCGAAGCTGATCATCGCCGGTCTCCAGCCAAAGGCCCTTCCGACATAGCCGCCGAAGGGTGCCCCGATGATGACTCCAATCGACGACATGGCGCCGAGGATGCCAAACGAGCGGCCGCGCCAGGCAGGCGGGCAGGTGAATGTGAGAGCCGCAAGGACGCCGACGAAGGCAACACGAAAGCCGCCATACCAGACGATCAGAGACCCGAATGCCGTGATGAATCCGATGGCCCGGCTTAACAGCGCGATTCCAGCGCACGAAACAACCAACCCCAGAAGCAGCACACGCTTTTCATTGAACCGGTGAACCGCCATGCCGGCCGGCACACTGAGCAGGAGCGACATAAGGCCGTAGGCCCCTGTGAAAAGTCCAAGCTGAGTGTAGGAGAGCTTGAATTCCTGGACGATCTGGGGCGTCAATGGCGCATAGCCCATGATCGACATCGTCATGGTCAGCGCGGCAAGCAGCGTGATGATGTAAGGCAGAAGCCAGGCCTTCGATGTCTGATTCTGCACGGGATTCTTGATTTCTGTCGAGATCATGACTACCTTAATAAGAATTGGAATGGGATCGAGGAGCTGATACCCGCAAATTCATATTCCGACAATTATAAGCCAAAGAGTCGTTTCCGGGTATACAATTTGAACGCAAGGTGTATCCGAAAGGGGCGGCGGACCAGCCGGAAGTGTGAGCCATGACAGAACGGGTAGAAAGACTGGCGCGGACGGTGCAGGTGGAGAGTTATCCGATTTGCATTGAGAAGCTGCGGATTGCCTGCGACGTGTACGCCGCGACCGACGGGGAATCGATGCCTCTGCGGCGGGCCAGGACGCTGGCCGCGGTGCTCGAACGGATTCCGATTTTTATTCAAGAAGACGAGCTGATCGTGGGCCAGGGCGCCAGCAAGCCGATGGGCCTGGAGATCGATCCGGAGTACGGCATCTGGACCCAGGACGAGGTGGATGCGCTGAAGGCGGAGAACTTCACGATTACACCCGAGGACGAGCGCGATTTGCAGTTGTTGAACTCCGGACGCCGGCCCAAGACGCTGGTTCAAGGCATGAGTGAGATGGTGGGCGACCACGAGCGGCTGTGGCCATTCATGCGCTCGGGTGTGATCTTGCCGCCGTGGAAGGACGCCAAAGCAGGATCGGGAGGGGGTTACGCGCAGTCCGGGCTGGGGCTGGGCCCCGGGTTCTTCCTGATGTGCGTGGAGTTCGAGCGAGTGCTGAACTTTGGCCTTCGAGCGATCGTGGACGAGGCCAAACAGGCGCTGAAGGATCTGCGCTACGAGACGGAAGATTGCAACAAGAGGGCCCACTACCTGCTCTCGGTGATCCTCGTGCATGAAGCAGCAATCCGGCTGGCGCACCGCTACGCGGAACTGGCTGACCAGATGAGCGCAGAGGAGAAGCGCCCGGAACGCAGGCTGGAGCTCAAGCGCACCGCCGAGACTTGCCGGCGGGTTCCCGAATTTCCGGCGCGCACGTTTTTTGAGGCGCTGCAGTCGTTCTGGTTCGTTTTTCTGATGGCTTCGCCCTCGCCGACCACCGCCGCCGGACGCTTCGATCAATACATGTATCCGTACTATCGCGCCGACAAGGATGCCGGCCGCATTACGGACGACGAGGTGCTGGAGCTGCTGGAGTGCTTGCGCCTGAAGGACATGCAGTTGAATCGTACCAGCGGCAAGCTCAACCGCAAAAAGAATGCAGGCATGGCCAAGTGGCACAACTGGACGATCGGCGGCGTGACCCGCGACGGCCAGGATGCCACCAACGAGCTGACTTACTTGCTGCTGGAAGCAGCGCGTGAGGTTCCCACGCCACATCACACGCTCACCTTGCGTGTGCATGAAAACACCCCGCAGGCGCTTTTGATGAAGGCGCTGGAAGTGGTGCGGATGGGAATCGGGATGCCGGCGTTTGTGGGCGACAGGAGCTACATTGAGTTCTTCACGCGCTATGGGATCCCTGTCGAAGAGGCCCGCGAGTATGTATTGACTGGCTGCCTTGACGCCAACCTGCCGGGCCGCTCACGCACTAGCGCCGTGGGCATGTTCGTGGTGCCGCTGGTATTCGATATCTTCCGCCACAACGGCATCGATCCCAACACCGGCATGGAGGTGGGCCTGCGCACCGGCGCATGGGAAGACTTCGCGAGTTACGAAGAGTTCTACGCGGCCTTTCTACGCCAGTTGAGGCATTTCATGAGCCTGGCGGCGGAAAAGGACAATATCGAATTGCTGGTGCAGCGGGAGCTGTTCCCGGATCCCTTCCGCGCCTCGCTGATGGAAGATGGCGTGGCCTGCGGGCGGGACACGCTGGACCGCAAGATGCCGTTTGAGAACGGAGCAGTGCTGAATCCGGTGGGCATGATCAACGTGGCGGACTCGCTCGAGGCGATCCGGAAACTTGTCTTCGAACAGAAGAAGCTTTCAATGCGCGAACTGGGCGAAGCGCTGGAGGCGAACTGGGAGGGATTTGAGGATCTGCGCAAGCTCTGCCTGGCGGCGCCGAAGTACGGGAACGGGGACGAGTGCGTGGACACGATTGCGCGCGACCTTTACGCCTTCTGGGTAAATACGGCGGACGAACTGCCGACCTCGTTCGGCAGCACGCACAAGGCGACCGCAATTTCCATCACCTCGCACCAGCCCGGCGGCGCACTGACGGGCGCCACGCCGGATGGACGGCGGGCTCACGAGATCTGTGCCGACGGGACGGTTTCGCCGATGCAGGGACGCGACATGCACGGGCCGACGGCGGTTCTGCGCAGCGCACTGAAGATCGACCAGGGGCCCTACCAGGCCACGCTGATGAACCTGAAGTTTCATCCCACGGCGCTGGCCACTCCGGCCGATCTGGAGAAACTATCGGGGCTGCTGCGTACCTACTTCAGCCGCGGCGGCAAGCACGTGCAATTCAACGTGGTGACGCGAGAGATGTTGCTGGCCGCCCAGGAGAAGCCGGAGAACTATCGCAATCTGGTTGTCCGCGTGGCCGGCTACAGCGCGTATTTCACAAAGCTCAATCGCCCCATGCAGGACGAAGTAATCGCGCGGACCGAGCACGGGCTTTGAGTCGGCCTACGAGTGTTTTGACTTTGTGATTCTGTAATCGTTCCTACGCAAGCGCAGGCCTGTGATTGCGCGATGAAAGTGCGCGTAGGCTTGTCGGCCTCAGGAAGTAAGTACCCCGGCAGAGCGCAATCGAGTCATGCGACGGATTATAAAATCACATTCGATGAAGACTTCCCCGATTCCCTTCGTCCATTCTTGTTGCATTCGGTTGGGATCGGCGGCCGCAGGCGTCGCGGTTGTGGTTGCAGCGCTGTTTTGCATGCACGCCGCAAGCCAATCCAGTTCGACGGGCGATGACGGCCAACCGGCAATACGGGTTGGTTCAAGACCCGCGCCCAGCAACGGGACAAGGGCCGCGGCATCGGCCCCGGACAGGCAGGCGGTGAAGAACCCCGATTACCCTGTTGCAGGCGTCATCGACGGCAAAACAGGCTTTTGGGCTGCAGGACAGGGCGGCGAGCTGCCGGATTACGTGCTCTATAGCGACTCAACCGGAGCGCTGGGCATCATCAATCAGCGCGGGCCGATCGAAACCGAAGGCCACCCGTTCTTCACACCGTTAGGAAAGAACGGCCGCGCCTGCGTCTCCTGCCATCAGCCGGCCAACGGCATGAGTATTTCCGTTGCTACCCTGGAGCGGCGCTGGGTTGAGACCAATGGGCGCGATCCGGTATTCGCCGCGGTGGATGGATCGAACTGCCCGAATCTACGCCAGGCGCTCGCGTCATCCCATTCTCTGCTGTTGCAGCACGGGCTCTTCAGGATATTTCTCCCTTGGCCGCCGATGGCCTCGGACGGCTCTCAAATGGACCCGGAGTTTACGATTGAGGTTGTTCGCGACCCGACGGGATGCAATACGAGCAAAGAGTTCGGGCTCAACAGCGCCCATCCGATGGTCTCGGTCTTTCGCAGGCCGCGGGTCGCAGCGAACCTGAAATACGTGATGGCGCCGTTTGGAATGTGGTCTCCAAAGACCGGGGAAGTCTTGCCGGTCGATCCCGCTACGGGTCAACGGCTGAATTTGAACCTGATGTCGGACAATCGGTATCCGACGCTTGAAGCGCAGGCTACGGATGCGGCGCTCACCCACGAACAGGCCGACGCCAAACCGGATCCCGCAACATTGCGCCGGATCAAGGACTTTGAGATGCAGATCTACGCGGCTCAGAGCATTGACTCGCGGGGAGGAAGCCTCACCGACGGCGCAATCAAGGCGGGACCGCAAGCCCTGATTGACGGCAAGCCCGCAGTGCTTGGATCGCATATCGGCGACTTTCCAGAGTTGAATGGCTGGATGACATCAGATGCTATCGGGCACCCAAAGTGGGATCGCAATACGCCGCCCGAAACCTTCCCCGCGCACCGGCCCGGCGAGGAGCAGGAGACCGCCGCGCAGAAGAAGTTCCGCGACTCAGTGGCGCGCGGCTACGAGATGTTCATGCAGCGCGACATTCTCATCCGGAATGTTTCCAACTACAACACCATTGGTCTCGGCAATCCCTACAAGCAGCCGTGCGCCAACTGCCACAATTCGCAGCGCACGGGCATGGATTCCTCTCCGGGCTTCATGGATCTGGGAACGACAAACCTGCCCACTGCGGATCCACTGCCGTGGCTGCCGCTCTTCAAGCTGGTCTGCAAGCCATCGGCAACTCCACATCCGTTTCTAGGCCGGGTTGTGTACACGCACGATCCGGGACGGGCGCTGATCACGGGAAAGTGCGTGGACATCGGTTCCATCAACATGCAGCAGTTCCGCGGCCTGGCAAGCCGAGCGCCGTACTTTTCCAACGGCTCGGCGAAGACGATCCGGGACATCGTCGTCTACTACAACAAGAGATTCAAGATGGGCTACTCCGAGCAGGATATCGAAGACATGACGAATTTCCTCAGCGTGCTTTAGGAGGCCGATTGAGACGGATTGTTCTTCTCGGTTCGGTGCTGCTTGGAGGCATACCGCCGCTCCATGCGCAGACAGCTCTGTCAACACAGACGAATCAGAGACCCACGCGGCCTGAGAATGCGCGCAGCTTTGTCACCTGTCCCATCTTTCGCAATACGGAGCGGCAATGCTGGCTGGCAGAGTACAAGGGAACGATGTATTACATCGATCCGGGAACCGGCTATCGGCCGCAGCTTGGATTCCGGGTTTTAGTGGAGGGAACCGTTTCATCGGAACCACCGGTCTGCGGCGGCGTGCAGTTGAATCCTCTTCACGTTTCGGTGCTTCCCGAGCGCGCTCCCGAATGCCAGACGATCCTGCCGGCCGAAGGCTTCGATTCGCCTCCGGTTCGCAATAACTTCGGCTACGTAAAGCACCCGGACGATCCGCCGCTGCCCAAATACGCGCCGGGGACCGTGTTGGGGCCTCCGCCGCCTCCTTACAAGGACACGCATTACACGGTTTACTTCACATTCGACCGTGCATTTCTCCCGGAAGGGACGACGGAAGTGATCGTGGAAGAGGCTGCCGCGTTGATCAAGGCCGGTCACCCCCGCCATGTGGATGTAAAAGGGTACTCCAGCAACAGCCTGCTCGAAGACGGAAAAACTCTGGTCGAGAAAAAGGGTATGGCCGAGACTCGCGCGCGGCTGGTGGCGAAGGCATTGATCGAATTGGGAGTGCCGAGCGAAGTGATCTCAGTCGATTGGGCCGCTCAACCATTGCCCGGAGACGGCGTCAACGACGCGGATGGACGGAAGGCCGTGATCGATATCGAATTTTGAACCAAATGCAGGGATTATCCACGTCTCGTGGGACTGAATCGCGGCTATTTCTCTGCTCCTCCCAAGTAGGTGCAACTCCAATTGTCCGCGCTGTTCACGTCGCCTTTGCCACTGAAATGCGGCAGCATCGGATATGCGCAGATCGGCCGTGTGACGATCACCTTGCCCGCCTCGGACTGTGAAGCGATGATCTGGCTGGGCACTCGTCCTTCTTCCACCCATGCCACGATTGCTGTAAGCACATCGTGTTCCGCGTCCTGGGGGTGCGATTCTTCGTTGAGGTACGGCTGCCCGAAGTCGGTCGGTCCCGTTCCCCCACTGCAATGGCCCATTCCGGGCACGATGAAAAGAAGGAAGAAGCTATCGGTTTCCGCTTTGCCGAGCCGATCCACTACCGCGTCGTAGTAATCGATGTTGGCCTGGGTGGGAACAATCGGGTCCTCGCCCCCAATGTATGCGATCAGCTTGTGGTTCAGGCGTGCGAAGGGAACAAGATCCGTATTCCATGTGCGCACACCTGGAACGATGGCCTCTTCTGCGGAGACATCGCGTGCAACGTCGAAGCTGGCGAAGTTCCAATTCGGATCCTGGTAAGTCCAATCGCCGAAGGTGAGTGCGGGTGTGAAAGGACCTGACTCCGGATAGCCGGAGTACGCGGCTCCAGGCGACAGCGCCGGGAAATAAGTTCTTCTATCCTTGCCAACAAGAGGTCCGAGAATCGCCTTGGCATGGCGCACCTGCGCAGGCGTCAGACCGGGAGTGTCCGCAATGTCGAATTTGCACGCGGAAGGGTTGATAAGGATGCCGTCTTTGACGCCGTCGAGGGCGTCGCATTGCTGGATGGCGGCGTCGGCAATGCGTCTCCAATCGGCCGTCTTCAATTCGCTTGCTGGATCCTGTTGCGTCAGAACTTTGTCCAGCACCAAGCGCGCCGAGATGCCGGCCATCGAGGTGCCCGCTGCCCCGGCGATCACGCCATCGTAATCGGAGGGAAAACGCTGCACCTCGTTCATGCCGCCCATTCCCCCGCCCGAACAGCCCTCGTAATACGAATGATGCGCTGGCGATCCGTAGTAAAGCGCGATGAGTCTTTGGGAATTCACGGCCATGAGATGATGAGCGCGCCATTCGAAGTTTTCCAGACGGTCCGGGTGGCCCAACGCCCAGTGCGGGTCGCTGCGCCAATGGCCGAGGTTGCTGCTGGCCGTAGCAAATCCGCGGCTGACGCCGTAGGCCATGCTCGAGTAATTAATGAATCCCGCATCGCCGCCGTTGCCATTCCCCAGGTAACGCTGATTCCAGTCGTCCGGCAGCCAAAGCTCAAACGCAATCTCTTTTTCAATCACCGCTGACACGCGGCAGAACGGCACGCGCACCTCGGCGGCGCCTAGCCCGCCTAGCGCGTCGTCGGAAAACTTCCAAACAGGAGCCGGATGAATCTCCTCGGCTGCGTCTATACGAACGTCCGGAATCTGCGCGTGCAACAAGTCCATGCACTTCATCGTTGCGAACGCAGGAGTGCTTGCGCCAGATAGCAAAATAGCTAGAACAGCTGCCATGAAGCGCCGATCACCGGAACGGGAGCAGCGTGTGAAAGGGAACATAAGCCCTCCTTGCGATGGTGCATAAGGTGTAACTGCTTGACTTTCGACTCGCTCTGCCCGGTCGACCCACTCTCACAGCGACGGTGAGATCTTGATCTTGCAAATCTCATTGACGAGACCCAGCAATTTACAAGGCCAGCGTCTGGGGGCGATAACAAAGCCGGACTTCAGGTCAGCTTTTCCAGTCGCACTGGCGCAATCAGGGTTCCCCACTCTGGCCAGCGCGTCATCACAATCTCGCCCGCCAGCCCTGTAACGCGCGCGCGCTCAAGAAGTTCCTCTAGCATTACCCGCAGCATGAGACGCGCAAGCGGCATTCCAGCACATTGGTGCGGTCCCATCCCGAATGCCACATGCGATTTGATGTTAGGACGGTTGAGAATGAACACGCCGGGATTGGGGAAGACCGACTCGTCGCGGTTGGCCGATGCGTAAACGAGGGCGATGGGTTCATCTTTCTTGATCAGGCGGCCGCCGATTTCAACATCCTGCCGCGAGGTCCGGGCAAAGCCGCGATAGGGTGTGAATAGACGCAGGTACTCTTCGATGGCCGCGGGGATCAGGCTGAAATCCTTGCGCAACTGGTCCTGCAATTCAGGGTGCGCGGCCAGGTGCACCATCACGCAGCCGATAAAGACGCCCGGAGCAATCATGCCAACCACGATCATCTGGCGAATTGTTCCCAGCACCAGATTTTCGGGCAGAAGTTGGCCATCGTTGTCAGTGGCCTTGAGCAGAGCTGACGCGATGTCCTCATTCGGATCCAGCGGATGCGCCTTGCGGCTCTCGATGATGTTACGCGCCAGATCGTACAGCACCAGGCTCTGCTCCTTCACCAACTCATTGTCGAAATGCTGCAGCGCTTTCGAATAGGCCGCCGAGACATCCTTGATGATCATTGACAAATCGGTGGGTACGTTAAAAAACTCGGCGAAAACATACCCCGGAAACTTTCGCGTGAACTCCTCGCAGACGTCGCCGCCGCCGGCCTCGATGATTGGAGCGAGCAAGTCCCCGGCAATGCGGCGGACGGCGGGCTCGAAACGGGCCATCTTCTCCGGGGAGAAAAATGCATTGAGAGGCCGGCGATACGCTGTATGTTCAGGCGGGTCGAAGTGCAGCGGGGGTCGTCGTCCGGTGAAGGCCACCCTGGGAACGACATTCTGCACTGTTGTAGTGAAGTTTTCCCAGTCTTTGAGAACGTTCACGACATCCGCATGGCGAAGGAGCGCCCAGAATCCGTCCCATTCATTGGAATGCGCCACGGGGCAGGTTTGCCGCATTTCGCTGTAGAGTTCGTGGGCGCTTGTGAAACTTTCCGGCGCCAACGGGTCGAAATCGTTTGTCAGGCGCGGGTCGTGCGAATTCTTATTGTCCATCATCAATTTCACCGTTCCTGAAGTCGATTGGATAATCGGTTTCGTTCTTCGGGTCACAGTTCAAAAAGACTAGTTCGACGATCGATTCTGGACTTGTCGAACATGATCAGAGATATAGGTTCTCTTTTATCTTCAAAGAGGTCAGGGTTGAGGAGTCAAGGGAATTTGACGTGAGACTCGTGGGCCTTGCCCCGATGTGTACGTAAGGCCATGACCTGCCACATGATCGCCGGGTACGGGCCCGTTCCAAGGCACGTCGCGGCTGGAATATCTGCAGTTGGATCCGGAACAGACACCGCTTGACCCAAGAGCCGCTGCGCAAAGCAAAAAAGGCGAAAACCCGGTGCGACCAACCGACTTCCAAACGAATGGTACACGGCGAGTACACATTTTGTCTACGGCGCTGAAACCTCAATATGAATCTCCGCATCCTCCTGCCTAAGGATCGTGTTCAAGCCCTCCTTCGCCGATGTCTCCTTTAGATATTCGAGAACCTCACCGAAGCGCGGATCGGTGGCAGGCAGCATCTCCGGCTCGGCCTGGTCGTTAATGTAGGCGGGCAGCAATGTGAGGCTTTGGAGCGCGGCAGCCCGAATTGTGCATTTGGCAATCACTGTCTTGCGTGTCTCGGGAGGCAGGAAAGATTTGCTGCCTGGCTGGAAGCCGGGGTTCAGCGATTGAATGTCGCGGAACCCTTCGCTCCGCAAAACGTCTTCCTGAAAGGCGCTTGGAAGATCGAGTGCAAAGTTTCCCAGGCTATAGAGAATCGCACGGCCGCGGTAGACTTCTATTCCCTTCAGCAGGTGCGGATGATGCCCGGCAACCAGATCCGCGCCCGCATCGATTGCCGTGCGGGCAACTTCGCGCTGGTAGTTGGAAAGCACAGCGGGGATGAAGTGAATTCCCCAGTGCATCATGGCAATCACCACGTCGGCGCCGGCCCTCGCCAGCCGGATATCCTCGCGCATGGCCTCCAGGTCGTCGCGGTTTGCGAAGGTGTGAATTCGGGCCGGCGTTCCCGGCTGGTCATGCTCGATCTGTTCATAGAGCGTCCATGCACGCAGCGGAACGCATCCGGGCCGATTCGCCTCGGCCCAATATCCCATGGGGAGAATTGAATTGTAGGCCAGCACTGCCACCCGCACGCCGCCTAGATCGAATTGCGCCGGCCGCCGCGCCTCCTGGATATTGGCGCCCACGCCAACCGGCGCCAGGCCTGAGGCGCGCAAGGCCTCAATGGTATCGAAAAATGCCTCGCGGCCCCAATCCATGCAGTGATTGCTGGCAAACGAAACCGCGTGGAACCCGGCCTCGCGTATGGCCTTTGCCGCCGCCGGGTCGGTTCGCATTGCCAAACGCGCCTGAGGAAGCGGGGTTCCGCGCCGGCTCAGTGCCGGTTCCAACTGACAGATGCCCAGGTCACACCCGGCCAGCGCAGGGCGAACCCGGTCGAAGATTGTGCCCGGCTCCTTGCGGCAAGGGCCTACATCGCCCGTCACGAAGATTGTTTTGTTTTTCGGGTCGTTTCCCACTGCATCTCCCCCGCCGTGTCTGGAATTCAATCCTAACGTATACAAAGTGAATACAAAAGTGGTAATCTCATTTTGGCCGCCGTTCGGGCGCTCTGCATGGCGCGACCGGAAAGCCGAGACAGCTCCTTTCAAGGAGTGACCGGTGATGAAAAAGCAGCGTGCAGAACCGGCGTCGCTCTTCTATGCGCTGGCGTATCTGCTGGTATGGATTCCCTACATCGGCGCCACCCGGGTGCTCGCCAGCCAGCCACACGGTAGAATGGCCGTCCCGCTGACTGGACTCGAGATGATTCCTCTTACGCTGATCTTTGCCGGCGTCTCGATGGGCATGGTTCTTTGGCTCAACGGCTGGTGGAAGTCGGCACACTGCCGGCGCTTCGGACCGCTCACCGTTCCCCATCCAACACGAGCTACAGCCATAGCTGGGCTGGGCGCAACCCTGATTCTTACCACCGTGCCTCTGTCACTTACTTTTCCCGGCGTCAGCATTCCGTTTATCCAGGTACTGATGCGCGGAGACGCACTGGTTGTCGCGCCCCTGGTCGACCGGATCAGCGGACGCAAGGTGCACTGGTACTCCGGAGTGGCCTTACTGCTGGTGGCCGCGGCTCTGGCAGTTACCATCCGGCAACGGGGAGGTCTTCATGTTCCTGCGCTTTGCCTGTTGACTATCATCCTCAATCTCCTGGGCTATTTTCTGCGACTCATGGTGATGACGCGTTCGGCAAAGAACGCCAATCCTGAGTCGCTGAAGCGCTACTTCGTCGAGGAGCAGATGGTTGCATATCCGCTGGCGTTGGCCATCCTTGGCGGCCTGGCCTGGGCCGGACGCGCTCCATCGCTGCTCCAACTGCGCTGGGGATTCACTGCGCTGTGGTCCGGCGCCCTGCTGCCGGTCATCGTCATTCTGGGAGCGATCGTAGCGGTCCAGGGCCTGCTCGCCGCCATGATCCTCCTCGGCCGCCGCGAAAACACCTATTGCGTTCCACTGGAACGTTCCGCAAGCGTAATTGGCGGCGTAATCGCAGCCTATGCTCTTTGGCGCATAAAAAATTATCCCCAACCCACATCCGCGGAAATGATCGGTGTCGGGTTGCTGATCTGCGCCATCGTGCTGCTCTCACTGGGCCCGAATTTGGGTCGCCGGCTCACTCCAGGAATCGCGGGGGAGCTCAACGACGAATCGACTTGCTGACTGATGCCTATGACCGAACGGAATGAAACTCTGCTTTACGCGGTGGGTGACGTGGCGCCCAGCCGCCCGGATCCCAACTCCCTCTTTCGAAGAACAAGGGGGGAGTTGCGGCGCGCCGATGTCGCGTTCTGCCAGTTGGAGATCAATCTCACCGGGCGCGGGGAGCGCTTTCCGCAGGCGCGCCACACTGACCGCACCAGCGCCGCGGCAGCCCATGCTTTGCGCGCGGCCGGATTCACCATCGTTTCCTTTGCCGGAAACCACTGCATGGACTGGGGCAGGGAGGGATTCTTCGACACCATCGAATCCCTGCGATCAGCCGGGCTTTCGGTCGCCGGTGTGGGAACCAATATACTCGAGGCCCGCAAACCGGTGATGGTTGAAACCAGTGGTGGCCGTATCGGACTGCTCGCCTACAATTCCATCCTGCCCATGGGCTACTGGGCAGAATCCGCGCGGCCCGGCTGCGCTCCCATGCGGGCCTGGACCTACTACGAACAGATCGAGCATGACCAGCCGGGGACCCCGTGCCGCGTTCACACCTGGGCCAATGAAGACGACCTGCGCGCCCTCACCGCCGACATCTGCGCTCTGAAGCGCCAGGTTGACGTGGTCCTGATCTCCATGCATTGGGGCATTCATTTCGTTCCCGCCGTGATCGCCGACTATCAGCGTCAGGTGGCGCGCGCCGCCATCGACGCCGGAGCCGGCCTGATTCTCGGCCACCACGCTCACATTCTGAAAGGCATTGAAGTTTACCGCGGCGTACCGATCTTTTACAGTCTTGGGAACTTCGCCGTGGATCTTCCGATGACAAGGGAACATGCTGAGCGCCCCAGCTTCAAAGAGATTCAAAAGCTCAATCCCAACTGGATTCCCGATTTTGAAAGCACCTACAACTTCCCCTTCGACTCCCGTAAAAGCGTGATCGTGAAATGCATTGTGGCGGGTGGAAAGCTGGACAGCGTTAGGCTCCTTCCCGTCTACATCGATGGTCAATCCAATCCTGAAATTCTCGTCGCGGAGGATTCGCGATTCGATGAGGTGAAGCAATATTTGGAGTCAATTACTGCCGAGGCTGGCCTGAACGGCAGACTGATAACAGCGGGCGACGAGTTGAAAGTTGAGGCAGCATCGTGACCGCCCGCTTTCATCCGGTCTCGCCAAACACGTGGTCTCCGCGCTATGAAGATCTCTCTGCAGGCGCCCACGAGGCAACAAAGAAGTCCCTGCTCGACGCTGTCGGCGTCAGTCTCGGCGCCAACGGGCTGGGGCGAAGGCCGCGGCCGCGTCAACAGTTTCTTTCATCATTAAGGCTGTATATTCAAAAAAGAAAAGAGGCAATCCAATGAACGCGAGAGTGCAACGGCTTCGCGATCGTCTTATCGTGGACAAATATCCGATCTGTACGGAAAAGGCGCGCTTGGTCGTGGAATCTTATGAGCGCACCGAGGGTGAGCCGCAGATCGTCCGCAGGGCCAAGGCCACCGCGCACTATCTCGACCACAAAACCATTTTCATCGAAGAGGATGAGCGAATTGTAGGCAACGTCGCCAGTCTCCCCATGGGCCTTGAAGCTGGATCGTCGGGCCCATCGTGGCCGCAGGAGGAACTCGACGAACTCAACAAAGGCACGCTTTCGATCACCAGTGAAGATGCGCGTGTCCTGAGATCGTTGGATGGCTACTGGAAAGGCAAGGGCCGAACCCTCGACGAGAGGCAAGGACAGTTTTACGACGATGAGAGGCTCTGGCCGTTCATTCAATCGGGGATTTTGTGTCCGCCGTGGCAAAACCGGATTGAGGGACGGGGAACCGGCGCGGCGGGCGTGGGATGGGGGTTGGGCCTGGGCTTGTCTCTCATTCTCCCCGATTACGCCAAGGCGCTCAATGAAGGGTTTTCAAAGTTCGTCAGCGATGCCGAACAGGAGTTGAAGACCCTGCGGTATACGAGCCTGGATGCGATCAAGAAGGCGGATTTTCTGAGGGCCGTGATCATTGCAATTCCGGCGCTCATCCGCCTTGCCAACCGATATGCCGATTTGGCCGGCCGGCAAGCCGCTATGGAGAAGAATGCGGCGCGGAAGTTCGAGTTGGAGCAGATCGCAGCGGCCTGTCGCCATGTGCCCGCGAATCGCCCGCGCACTTTCTTTGAAGCCATGCAATCCTTCTGGTTTATCTGGCTCATGGTTGCCGGGGGAACAACACCGGGAGGACGCTTCGATCAATTCATGTATCCGTTTTTCCTGGCGGACAGGGCTCAGGGCCGCTTGACCGACGAGGATGCGCTGGAACTGCTGGAATTGTTGCGCATCAAGGTCATGCAGTTGAACTTTGTCAGCGGAGGCAAAGCCCAGCGGGAAAAATGGGCCGGCATGGCCCGGTGGAACAACTGGGTGATCGGGGGCGTCACTGCCGACGGCCGGGATGCCACGAATGAACTCTCTTACCTGATTCTCGAGGCTGCGCGGGACTGCCAGACTCCCCATCACACCATCACCATCCGCGTCCACGACGGCACTCCCGACGCTCTCATGCTGAAAGGGCTGGAACTGGTTCAAACCGGCATCGGAATGCCGGCCTTTATCGGAGACCGGTGCTATATCGATTTCCTCGTAAAACAGGGCGTGCCGCTTGAAGAGGCACGGGACTACGCTGTGGCTGGCTGCATCGATGTCAATCTGCCGGGAAAATCGCGCATCAATGCCTTCGGCATGTTCATCGTTCCGCGCGTTCTCGAGATCGCGATGAATGACGGGATCGACCCGCGCAGCGGAAGACAACTCGGGCCCCGGACCGGCGCATTCGAGAGTTTTGAGAGCTTTGAAGCCTTCATGAGCGCCTTTAAGCAACAGCTTGCCTTTTTCATGGGGCTCACAGCCGAGGAACACAACATCCTTCTCATGGCGCAATCCGAGCTCTTCCCGGATGTCTTCCATTCAGTGCTCATGGAAGATGCAATCCATGTTGGCCGCGATGCTCTGGACCGCACATTGCCTTTTGAGAACGGCTCGGCGCTGAATCCAGTGGGCATGATCAATGCCGCCGATTCTCTGGCTGCAATAAAAAAACTGGTCTTCGAGGAGAAGAAGATCGCAGCAGGGGAGTTGAAGTACGCCCTCGATTCAAACTGGAGCGGGGAAAAGTCCGCCGCTTTCAAGAAAATGTGCCAGGCAGCTCCAAAATTTGGCAATGGAGATCCCTATGTGGATTCCATCGCGGCGGAGCTCTATCGTTTTTGGGCGGAAACGGCCGTCACCTTTGAGAGCATCTGGGGCGGAAACGTAAAGCCGACAGGTATTTCAATCACAGCCCACGCACCGGGCGGCGCCCTGACCGGCGCCACTGCGGATGGGCGCCGCGCCGGAGAGACCTTGGCTGACGGGACCATGTCGCCGGCGCAATCCAGAGACATACACGGGCCCACCGCTGTGCTCCGCAGCGCGCTGGCCATCGACCAGAGCCCCTATCAGGCCACCTTGCTCAACATGAAGTTTCACCCCTCGGCTCTGGCGAGCAGCACGGATCTGACGAAGCTGTCTCAATTAATCCGGGCCTATTTCTCAAGGGGCGGCAAGCACGTTCAATTCAACGTCGTGGATAGACACACATTGATTGAGGCTCAGGAACACCCTGAAAGCCATCGCGATCTCATCATCCGGGTCGCGGGATATAGCGCCTACTTCGTCCAGCTCACAAAGGCTGTACAGGACGAGATCATTCAGCGCACTGAGATCGCGCATGCCGATTAGACCAGGGCGGAGCCAGAGAGGATGTATCCCGAAGGCACCCATACTGTATCCGTGGCAACGTCATCCTCATAATCGGCCGCGGTAGCCCGACAAAGACGAGCCGAGTAACAATGACGAGCCGAGTAGCAATCATCCACTGCATTCAATAATCCCGTTCAGCCGGGTTCGCGAGCGGTCTCCTTTGGTGGATGATGCGCAGGAGGGCCGCGCGCGCGGCCTACTCCCAGTTCCTTCATCCCAAATGAGTTATCTGCCTGTTTTGGACCGCGAGTGAGGATTCTCACTTCGAAGCAAGCCTTTAACCACGAGAGCGTGACAACCGTCACAAGTTTTTAGCTTGACATCGATTTCGCGGCGCGCGTATATTGTGCCGCATATCACAAAACGGTACGTGACGTACGGATGTCGAAGTGGTATACGCTGGGTATACGCCACAAGGAACTCACGATCGATTGCAGTTTTTTGTGTGCGTTGTGAGCCGCCCCGCAACGATTGGGGGCATCGCACGTGGAGGCCTTGAAGCGTCTCCCTCGGGGATTGAGCGGGAGTGATGGGCGCTGTCTCAAACGCGTTAAGTGCCGAAGCCGGACACTGCAAACCTAACTGACGGAGGCAATCAATCAAATGGGAAAGCTCTCGAGGCAAAGCATTTCAATCGTAGCGAGCGCAATCTTGATCTTTGCATCATTTGCGATCGCTCAAAGCGCTAATACCGGCAAACTCTTGGGTAATGTAAGCGATCCAACCGGCGCGACCATCCCGAATGCAGACGTGAAGCTCACCAATCAAGCAACAGGCATAGTGCGCAATGTGAAGACCACAGCTACTGGCCTTTACGAATTCCCGCTGCTGCCACCCGGAAGTTATCGCATCGAGGTTTCGCATGCTGGTTTCAAAACCGCAGTGCTGGACGGCATTATGGTGAACGTGACCGAGAGCGAATCGCTGCCGATTCAGCTGACAGTCGGCGCCGCGAGCGAATCCGTTACGGTTAGCACTCAGCCCGAGCTCCTGCAGACCGAAACCACCGCCATGGGGCAGGTGGTGAGTGGACAACAAGTCACGGAGTTGCCGCTGGTGACTCGAGATTTTGCCCAAATTCTGGGGCTCTCTGCGGGTGTGGTTACGAATGTCACGAATGCTGCAGATCTTGGTCGAGGCTCAGAGAGTGCGCAGAGCTCCTTCAGTGCGCAATTGGGGTTGGTAGTAGGGGGCACAGAGGCCCATGGAGCGCGGCAGGAAGATAACGACTTCGAGATCAATGGTATTCAGGTGAACGACGCATACGGCGGGGGTAATTTCCAGGGCATCAACCTCGCTGCCGGTCTGCCTATTCCCAACCCGGATACATTAGCGGAGTACAAGGTACAGACAACGCAATATGACGCTGAGTATGGCCGTAACGCAGGAGCGCAGATCAACATCGTCACCAAGGGAGGCACCAATGCATTTCACGGCTCTCTCTGGGAGTTCTTCCGCAATGAAGATATGAACGCCAACGACTACTTTCGTAATCTGGCCGGGGTGGGTCGAGGGCTGCTGCGTCAGAACCAGTACGGCGGGATGATCGGCGGTCACATATTTCCCAACAAGCTCTACTTCTTCGGGTCTTACCAGGGAACGAAACAGGTGAACGGCATCACGACCGGCTGCTCGGCCACGGATATCTCTCCATTGCTGCCATCCGTGATGCCGGCAACACGCACAGACGGTACGCTTAAAACTGCGCTTGGAACGCTGTTCGGCGGACAGGCGGGCGAGTTCGCCCCAATTCAGGTGGCGCCCAATGGATCGAACATTAATCCCATCGCGCTGGAAATGCTGGAAATTAAGAATCCTGACGGCAGCTATCTGATTCCGACGCCGCAGACAACCATTATGGTCAACGGCCAGCCCGAAGGATTCTCAGCGTTCAGCACCCCCTGCACCTATTCAGAGCAGCAATTCATGGCAAACTTGGATTACGTCCAGTCTCCAAAGAGTGTGTTCGCCGCCAGGTTTTTCTGGATGAATAGCCTTCAAAAGGTTACCTTCAGCGCTTCAACTGTGCCCGGTTTCGGTTCTGACGCGCCGCAGAAGTTTCGCAACGGATCGCTGTCAAACACTTATTCGTTCAACTCAAAGCTCATCAACGAAGCGATCTTCGGCGTCAACGACACAATTTCACACGCCACCGACACCGCAAACCCGACGACCTGGAATTCCCTCGGCATTTCTGCACCGCAGCAAGGCGCTAACGGATTTGGTCTGGTGGTTGGCTCCACAACCATCTGGTCCGCCATCCAGCAGGATTTTCAGCAGTTCAATGTGAACTTTGTCGATACGCTGTCTTACACGCGCGGCAATCACGCCCTGCGCTTCGGAGGGGGTCTCACACGCCTGGACCTCGACCCGGGAGGCCCGATCCTGGCGGCTGAAGCTAATTTCCCCACATATCCGGACTTTCTGATCGGCCTGCCTGGCTGCCCCCCGGGCACCTTTCCCGTCACGTGCAATCCCTTCGAACCAGGCGACACTACCGGTATACCGTTGAGCAATGAACTCGTTGAGCTGGCCTTCTCAAGCAAGGGCGCTCGCCAATACCGTGCGTGGAATTTCTATGCTTTCGGTCAGGATGATTGGAAGATCACGCGCAATTTGACCTTGAATCTTGGGATTCGCTATGAACATCTCGGCGACATGGCAGACGCAACGGGCCTCAACGGAGGCTTTGACGTAGCGAAGGCGAACCCCGCGTGCCCCACGAGCTGCTTTGACGGCTTTTATGTCGACAGCAATTATCCCGGCGGCAGCGTGCCCCAGGGAGTTGTCAAGGATGGACAATTCTCTGACAAGGACAAAGATCGAAACGCATTCGATCCCCGTATCGGCTTCGCGTTCCAGGAAAACTCTCAGATGGTCCTGCGGGCCGGATACGGCATATACGCCAGTTTGCCCAATGCAGCCCAACTCTTCGACACGGGGAACACCGAACCCTGGTCTGACACGACTATCCTCGGGGGGCCCGCGAATGCCGCCCAGAGCCTTGCCAACCCCTTCCCGGTAGTGCCGCCTGTTTCGACTTTTCCTGTCTGGACTCCCTACACATCCTCAACCTTGTTCAGCCTTCAGATAATGGGCCAGGATTTCCGGCCGACGATGACCCAAGTCTATAGCCTGAATCAACAACTGAGCATTTCACCAAACATTCTTCTTGAGATAGGGTACGTCGGCGCCCGCGCAGAACATCTGTTTCAGACCCAGGAGCCCAACGCGGCAGGCTTTGCCACGCCAGAGGCACCGATCAACGGAGTCACCACCAACACCCTGACAAACATCCAGCAGCGAGTTCCTGTTGAGGGATTCGCTCCTAATGGATTCCAAATCTTTGCCAGCTCGGGCGCCAGCTGGTACAACGGCATGGATGTCACCCTTTCGCAGCGCGAGACCCATAACCTGCAATACCAGGTTGCCTACACATGGGCGAAGACGCTCGATACGGATGCGCCTACTATAGGATCGGAAATATACGGCAACCCCTATCAGTATTTCCGTAGCTACGGCGACGTTGCTTACGATCGCCGCCAGCGCGTGATTATCAATTACTCATACAAATTTCCGACATTGAAGTCGAAGATGCTTGCATCCGATTTCATTAATGGCTGGGAATTGACAGGCGTGAGCACCTTCCAGACCGGACTTCCTCTCAACCTGAATGTAACAAACGGGAATATCTATTCGGGTTTCACAGGACAATCAATCTACGACTACGCGGAAGTAAGTTGTCCCGCATCGCAGCTTGAGACGAAAGGCAGCAAGGCCGCGAAGATCAGTTCGTATTTCAACCTGAGCTGCATCCAACCCTTCCCGGTGGTTGATCCTTCCGGAACAACCGGATATGGCAATGCTCCGGTTTCACCGGTCTATGGCCCCGGACAGGCGGACTTCGACACGGCGCTGGTTAAGGAAACGCGGATAAGTGAAACGGCCAATGTGGAGTTTCGCCTGGAGTCCTTCAACACGTTCAATCATACGCAGCTGTCGAACCCCGGCACAGTCGGAGCTGGAGCGCCGCCCCCCGGAGCGACCGAGGCGCAGGCAGCCGCAGCTCTCAGCCCCACCTTCGGCCCGATCACAAGCACGAGTGTTTCACCACGCGTGGTGCAACTCGCGCTCAAATTCAAATTCTAGGGCGGCTCCAGGATAGCTGCACACGAAGCTCCTTGCCCCAACCTTGCGACTTTTTCCTGCCGCAAGGTTGGGGAGACCTCAACACATGCGTCCACGATTGGCGGAGCCGCTCTAACTGCAGTAGGGATCAACGGAATCAACTTAGGCTAACTTTCGCCTGCGGCGCAGTGACCGCAGGGCAACCGACGAGCAAATCGAGCGTGGTTTTGCGCGGCAACTCCTGCGCTAAAGTTGCCGCTCAGCCACTGAAGTAGGCATCGATGAGATCCTTCCCCACATCCACGATCTCCTCCAGCGACATTACTGCACCTACGATTCCATCCAGAGACGCACCGGAGAGCTTCGTGCGAGCCTGTCCGGCGCAATTCCGGAATTTTCTCACCAAGGCGTCTATACCGATCGGATTATCGGGGTGTCCCAGCGGGCGTTTCACCTCCACGGTGTAGGAGGCTCCGCCGCGAGTTCTGACAGTCGCATCGCCTGAAACGCTGCCCGCACGCGTGCTGGTCTCAAAAGAAACCTTGTGCGCCAGTTCCAGCACGCGTGCGTCAAGAAGTCTTTTCTTAGAGAAGTGCTCCAAGGCAACGTCGTCATGTATCAGCGCAACGGCCACAGTGAACGGCAGGCTGAATTTCGCTTCGATCGCTGTGGCTGGCTTCCGCTTCTGTTCCAGCGGTTCGGCCAGCATTCTCTGCAGCTGTCCGCCAGTCAGCCGGATTTCTTCGATGTCATCCGGAGCAAGTTCATGCTCTCGGGCGATTGTCAGCACGCCCTCGATGAATGCGTGAGTGCCGCGACAGGCCGGCCATGGCTTGAAGCTGACGTGTTCACCAAGGAAATCGCGGCCAAGGTTCTGGAGAAGTACAGCCGGATCGTAGTTGCCGCGTGCGTACAACTGGAAAAACCCAGCCTTGCCTTCAAACGGCGTCTCGAATCCGGTCACGCCGCGGCCCGCCAACTGCGCAGAGACCACTCCCGTTTGTGCGGCAAAGGCGTCTCGCACGGCCCGGATCACCGAATGCGAGCTGAACTTCAATTCGGCGCTACAAGTTGCCTGGCAAAGCGCCAGTGAGAACGCATCCAGTACTTCGTTCTCGTTCAGCTTCAGCAGCCTGGCGGCGGCCGCGGTCGCTCCATAGGCGCTCAGGATCGGAGGCGGGTACCATCCGTATACGTCCAGGTTTTCGGTGAGCGCCCTCCCCAGCCTACAGACAAGATCGCAGCCGATCGCTTGCGCCAGGATCAATTCCTTTCCGCTCACGCCCCCAATCATCTGTGCAACCGCGAGTGCAGCGGGCACTACGGCTGCGTTGGGATGGACTGGAGCACCGTCGAGCGCGTCTTCGAAATCCAGAGCGTGCGCCATGGCCCCGTTGGCAAAGGCCGCCAGTGCCGCTGGCGCCTTCTTTTGGTACCCAAGGATG
Source organism: uncultured Acidobacteriaceae bacterium (assembly GCA_963848805.1). GTDB lineage: Bacteria > Acidobacteriota > Terriglobia > Terriglobales > Acidobacteriaceae > Telmatobacter. Next base: position 162,728 of record CAWKFD010000017.1, read on the forward strand.
GTGCTTTGCTGCTTCCCGCCACACTCGATCGCGATCTGAGCAAACGCATCGCAGCCTTCGCCTAGCCCACTCGCGCCGAGGCTCACTCCCAGCGCATCCAGCAATGACTTCTTCGTCGCTTCGATTGCGCCGACAGACAGGTCTTCATAGCGCGCACCAGCAACATGTTGCGCAAGAGTTGAGGAGATTCCTGGCTTCACGCAGCAGCCTCGATGATCTGTTCGGCGCCCTCCCGACGGAAAACGATTTGGGCGTGATGCTCGATAATTGGATTGGCCTCGATCTTGATGGCTACCCATCCCGCTTGCCGCTGATCGTCAACGGTTCGCTCTGTTATGCGAAGCTCATTATACATTCGGTGTACGGCTTGACACCTTCATATGGTGAATTTCGCGCCAGAGCATTGCCGAGACGCCATATCTGCGGAAGTAATCCGGCTGCCGCAGATCCTCAGTCCGGAAGAGGTCGGCCGCCTCCTCGATGCGGGAGACAGTCCAGACCTTCCGGCCAGTGCTCGGAAGGCTTGGCGGCTTTCACCCGTGACAACAATGCCCTTCCCGGCCCGGCCGCAGTTAGCAGCTTCATCCGCGAGTCGACTCTCGACCGCGCTCTTGCTTCAACAGCCCGACCTGCACCAGAGATCCAACCAGCTTGCTGACGTCGGCCGGAATGTTGGGATATCGAGGGGAAAATCTAAACGGCGGCGGGCCCCGGTCTGACGGTTCAAGGCAGACTGTTGCTTGAGCAGCAACGCGGTCCAGGTGGAGCAAGGATGTGCGACACGAATCCCCCAAACACCTTACCAGAAATACTTGGCCAAGATTTGAGGTGGACTCCAGGAATCTCCGGCGATTCTTGTTGAGATGACGATCTGTAAATTCTTGCGCTTCCAATCCGGGCTGTTTTTCGCGGCAACTTGACTCATTGAATTTGGATCGGTAATGAGTTCGGCGGCGGCGGCTGTGCCATGAAGCCCCAAACCGCTCACCACGACAATGGTTTGGCCGGTGGTTGGATCGAAGACTCGCGAAATAACTGCGTAGTCGGTGGTGTAGCTATCGTAGGATTGATCGATCTTCCCGCTCCAAGCCTTCATGTTGGGGTTCTGGCGGTCCTCTATCCAGAACATATCGGAGGCATCGTCGTCACGCTCGTGAAAGCGCAGAGGAGCAATCAGCCGCTTCGACCAGTCGGAATTCCCAATAAAGATAGCCGGTCCTGTGCGCAACTCGGCGAGGCTCGGTAAAAGCGGGGCCTCCGAAGGTGTAGACGCCAAGGGAAATGCGAAAGACATAAGCTTGACGTTAAGCCGGGCTTTTCTGGAATCGAGAAAACGGAGGATCTGGAATAGAGCCAAGTTGTCGGTCAAGCCCACACTGGGCATCCCCAACGTTTCCATCATCGGAGGACGGTTGTCGCCCATTCTCTGCGGTAAAGAAACCGGCACGCAAACGGAGAGCGTCTGCGATCGATCCAGGATTGGACTCCAGAAACGATCCAGCGAGGAAGGTGTTCTCAGCCAGAAAAACCTAAGCCCACCGAAGGCCAAGCAGGCTGCGGCGACGATGATCGGCACTTTGCGAGGGATGACCCACCGATCGGAAAGCGTGGTGGGAATGACCGGCGGGGCAGCAACTTTCTCCCCTGGAGGCGCCTCCGGTAACGGTAATTCCGGCAGATGAAATTCAGGCAGATATGACCCCGGCGGCAGATCGATGCGCAGCTCCGCCCCGTGCTGCGGATCATGGTAGTACTGGGCGATTCGCTTGCGGATGTCGCTGGAGGTGGTCCGTACCACCGGATCGTCATTGGTATCGTAATCTGGCGCCCGGCCGAAGACTTCCCGACCTAGAGTGCGCTCTTTAGGATGAGCTGTTTCGCCCCGTAACGCATACTCGACGAGATATTGCAGAAGAGTTTGACAGCGCCGGCTGACTTTAAACACGGGGTGGGCTAGCATTCGCGCCAGTTGCTCTCGTACAGCGGCCGGAGTGACCATTTCAACCTGAGTTGGGCCTACGTCATTCACGTGATCTCCGTAGAGGGATTATTATACCGAGTGACCGGACGATCAAGCCGGCCGCATCCCCTCCTTGCCCGCTGCGGGCGAAATCCGCAAAGCTATTCCGAGAGAGGAAGGATATAGCCCAGAAACCTGCGGCAATAAATTATTCATAACATTCATCTTGTAGATAGAAGCGCACTTGCGATTGGTCGTATCTGCTCGAGATCACAGAACAGTATCTACGTATCGTCTACCGTACTGTCTTGCGCGTGTGTGGCTGCCTCATTAAGGATTGCGTACAAAATCGAACGCTTTAGAAAGTCTCATTTGCGGCGAACTCCAACGTCGCCGAGAAAAGGCACAAGGAGCAATTTTATGAGGCACGGAGCGAATTTGTGTGGCGGGAAGCTCGCCATGTTGAGGCAGCACAGCTTGATGCGATTCATGGGCGGAATCGCGATATTTGTGATCCCACTAGCCGTGATGGCAGGCCTGCTGGCGCCCCGGCCCCTGCGGGCGCAGGTGGGCACATCCGACGTGCTGGGCACCGTAACCGATTCCACGGGAGCAGTGGTCGTAGGCGCCAATGTGGCGATCAAGAACCTGGGCACAGCGGAAAAGCGCACCGCCACGACAAGCGACAAAGGTGAGTACCTCTTCAGCACCCTGCCCAACGGCAGCTACTCGCTGACGGTGGAAGCGAAGGGTTTCGAGACCTTCACCATCAAGAGCTTTCCGCTCTCCGCCGGGGATCGAGCCCGCTACGATGCGGCGCTGAAGCCTGGCGCGGCCACCGAGACGGTGGAGGTGAACGAGGTGAACACCCTGCAAACCGACAGCCCCGAGGTCGCCAGCACGGTTCCAGAAACGTCAGTTCAAGAGATGCCGCTGAACAGCCGTAACTTCAGTTCAGCCCTCCAGACGCAGCCCGGCATGTCGATGGGAACCAATAGCCAATCGTTTGCCGGGGGCGGCTCCCCGGAAGACCGGCGTCCCGCTTTTGTAGTCGTCGCCAACGGGCAGAACGACGCGTGGAACGACCAGTTGATCGATGGCTTCGACAATAACGAGCGCAACCTCGGACTGGCTGGTGTTCGGCCTTCCATCGACGGCATTGAAGAAGTAAAGATCGACACCAGCTCCTACAGCGCCGAGTACGGCCGCGCCGCCGGAGCCGTCATCAACGTCATCACCAAGGCCGGAACCAACAATTTTCACGGTTCCGCATACGAGTACTTCCGCAATGACATTTTCGATGCACGCGACGTCTTCGCGACAGCCGGCGTGATCCCCAAGCCGGAATTGCGCCTGAACTCCTTCGGTGGCAGCCTCGGCGGACCGGTCACGCTTCCAAAGCTTTACCACGGCAAAGATAAGACCTTCTTTTTTGCCGACTTCGAACAGGACCGCTCGATCAAGGGGCTCGCGCCGTATGTGTTAACCGTTCCCACGGCGTACGAAGAGAACCAGTTTGTGCAGACGGGCGGCCTGGATTTAACTGACGCCGATCCCACGTTGGGGATCATTCCGGCCGCGAACGTGAGCCCGATCATGGCCAACTACTTCGCGCTGTTCCCGTCGCCGAACTACTCTCAGTCTTGCCCCGCTGGCGTGGGTTGCTTCATCTCGAGCCCGCCGGTAGTGCAGACCGATACCAATGTGGATGCTCGCATCGACGAGCACTTCAGTCCCAATGACATCCTTTTTGCCCGCTTTGCCGACAATCCGGTCACCACGTTGGAACCGGAAGCGATTCCCGAGACTCCATCTCCCTTTTCGGCCTGGTCGCCTTTAACCAAGACCACGCTGAAGGGCATTTATCCGGGAGGCAACGGAAGCGGCGCCGGCTCGGGCAGCTTCGCTGGCCCTTCGTCAACCAAGTCGTACAACGGGCAAGTCGATTACGTGCATATCTTCAGTTCCAGCCTGATCCTGGATCTGAAGACGGGCTTCACGCGCGTGGATATCGCGTCGTTGCCTTTTGACGACGGCACTGGAGCCGCCCAGCAGGTCGGCTTCGCATCGGACATCGACACATTGGGATTGTTACCCGCCATGGGCGGTCCCGGCCTGGCATGGACCCCGCTGCTGGGCTCAACCAACAGCGTTCCGCTGCTGGATATTAACAACACCTACCAGTATGCCGGCTCGGTCACCTATACGCACGGCGCGCACAGCATCAAGGCCGGAGGCAGCGCGATTCGACGGCAGGTCAACGCCGCGACCGATGCGATCGCGCCAGGCTTCTTTCTCTTCTGGGGCGCTATGCAGGGTCCTCCGGGGGGACTCTATCCCGATTCCAGGCAGAACTTTATCGCCGGATATCCATCGCTGGAGCTCCGCGAAGACGCTGTCTTTAATCCCGGTTTCCGCGCCTGGGAATACGCCGGCTATGCGCAGGACGACTGGCGCGTCAACCGCAGCCTGACCGTTAACGTGGGAATTCGGTATGACATCTTTAAGCCGTTCACCGAAGCTCACGGATACTTCTCCAACTTTCTTCCCAGCTGCCTGACCTCAGGCACCATCGGCGCCAATTGCTTTGCCACGGGAAGCTCGGCCGGTGGCGGAGGCGTGGTTAGCCCCACGGTCGGCGTGAATACCGATTTGAGGGATGTCGCTCCCAGGGTCGGCTTTGCCTGGTCGATGAACCCAAAAACCGTGCTGCGCGGCGGCTTTGGAATGAGCTATTTTCCTCCCGACCTCGGCGAGGCAACTTCCGGCACGGGCGCGCCTGTCTCTGTTTTACAGAACTACAACCCGCCGTATTCGTTCAATTACGCGCAAGCTTTTCCCTTTGATCCTCACCCCGGGGCCTTTTGTTCGGTCGCTACCCCACTTGGCGGAACCGCGGGATGCATCTCGGAAGGGCCGGTTGCCCCGTCTACAGTCAGCTTGAGCACATTCGCCAGCAATCCCGCGGTAACATCGGTTTCGGCGAAGCCGCTCAACATTCGTTCGGCCTATGTGGAAATGGCCAATCTGGCCGTGCAGCGACAACTGGGAACGAACAATACCGTGTCGCTCGCATGGGTGGGCGAATTCGGGCGGGGCTTGCTGCGTACCATCAATCTCGATCAGCCGCTGCCTCCGGGCGCGGGCAACCCGACGCCTCCACTGGTCTACGCGACGCAGTTGCCCTTTATCAACACGATCAACTACTACTACAACGGTTCGATCTCCTCGTACAACTCAATGCAGTTGGTGTACACGCGGCAAATGGCGCGGGGCTTCACCGCCAGCGCCAATTGGACCTGGTCGCACGATCTGGGCGACGGAGTCACAGGCTCCGAGTATACGGGTCCTGTGGGTATCGATTACGGAAATGTGCCTAACGATCTCCGCCATCGCATCGCGGTAACGGCAGACTACGCAATTCCCTTCGGCAGTAACCTTAACGGCGTCGAAGGCTTCATGGCCAAAGGATGGAAGCTGAACGGCGTTGGTTACTGGCAGACCGGCAATCCGTTCACCGTGTATTTCCCAGAGGGAGCCGGCTTGGGTCTCAATGTGCCCAATCTCGATCAGGACCGTCCCAATGTGATTGCATCGACCAAAGTGTCCGATCCAAGTATCAGCGAGTGGTTCAATACCGAGGCTTTCGCTGTGCAACCGACAGGAACGCAGGGCGATGAGAGAATCGGGCAGATCTTCGGGCCTCATCAACGCGATGTCGACCTCTCTTTGCTCAAGGACTTCAAGATCGTCGAACGCTTGAACGGGGAGTTTCGGGCGGAGTGTTTCAATGTGAGCAACACTCCGAACTACGCCCTTCCCGACGCTAACTCGACGGATCCAACATTCGGCAAGATTCTCGGCAGTGCGCCTGGCACCAACGCGAGACAGTGGCAATTCGCCATGAAATTCCTGTTCTAAGGCGAGCTAACTGACCGTTTTCACTGAAATGACTCTTGAGACGGAGGAACACGATTTGCGCGAGCCGCAAATCGTGTTCCTCCTAAATCCCGGCCGATGCGCGCTATTCTTTGAAGACCCGGGATCGACCTCAAACCCAGGAGGAGGACACATTGAGCATACGAAACTTGGTCGCGGTCAACCGAAATTGGACAGTCAACGACGTCGGGCTGCTGTTTTTTCGCGTGATGGTGGCCGCAAGCCTTTTTTACCATCACGGATGGGAAAAGCTGTCGGGTTTTTCGCGCATGTCGCAGCACTTTATGGATCCGCTGCACATTGGACCAGTCCCCAGCCTGCTCTATGCCGCCTTCGCCGATGGAATCTGCTCATTACTGATCATCTTCGGCGTGGGAACCCGCATTGCCTCATTCTTCGCGTTTATCAATATGGTGGTGGTCTATTTTGTCGTGCATAACGCGCTGGGGCTTGCGATCTTTAATTCTCCGCCTCCCCCGGGCATGCCCCCGCCCCCGCCCATGCCGGGTGGGTTTGGAGATCACCTGGAACTGGTCTTTCTCTATCTGGCCGGATTCCTCCTGCTCACTATCGTCGGCGGAGGGGCAATTGCGCTTGACCGAATGCTCTCCGGAAGAAAGTAGTTCGCCACCATGTGGAGAAAACAATGAAGGAAAAAAGGGCTCGACTTCCCTTCCCTTTGCGGATGGCTCTTTTCGTGACCGTTCTGTTGCTGGCTTCAGTTGGCGCGCTCTGCCAGAATACCGCTGACAATTCGCCCAGCGGCGAAAAGGCGCGAGTTGTGCTGGAACTGCAGCCTCACCACATGACCATTTCCGTTGCGAATCTCCGCACGGAACGGGATTGGTACATCGAGAAGCTGGGCTTTACATTTGCCCCGATGGGTCCACCCCCTGGATCAAGTCAAACGCCTCCGCCGCCGGATGCGAATATGCAGGGAGCGGCCCAGTTGAAAATCTCCGGTTATCGCCTCGACCTGATCCAGTACACCGGATCGCAGCGGGCCAAGATACCTTCGCCCCGTTACCTGGCGCAGGGATGGGTTCATATCGCCTTCTCGGTTTCCAACCTGGATGCGGCGTTTAGCTTTCTTGAGGCCGCGGGGACGGACGTGACAGGAAAACGCGATTCGAATGGTGTTCTTCAGGGACTTCTTTTGCATGATCCCGAGGGGAACGAGATCGAGTTGTTTTCACGATAAAACCGGCAAAACCGACAGCCTGAAATAAAAAAGGAGATTTCTTAAATGGACCAGCGTGGAGCGGGAAAGGCAGTACCGAGCAACATGACAGCATGGCTGATTGCTTTGGTATTCGCCTTAGCAAGGATTTCTGTGGCGGCGCAGGCGCAGACCGGCGAGGCTGGGTGTGACAGACCCTGCATGGCAGGCATGGTCGATCAAGTGCTGACATCGATGGTTGCGCACAACCCCGACACTTTGCCTCTGGCCAACATCTACTCGGCGACAGAAAACTCGCATCCGGCTGCTCTAGGCATGATGACCCTCTGGCGGACGGTGACCAAGGCCGGCAAGCCCTCTCTGCTGGCGATCGACACCAACCTCGGCCAGGCGTATTTCGCGCTGGCAATCAGCGAGGCCGGAAGTTCGTCGGTCCTCTGGGGACGGATCAAGGTAGTCGATCGCAAGATTTCAGAGTTAGAGTTGTTTATCAACCGCTCCCGTGGCGATCATGGCTTCTCTTTCTCGGCCGATCAGCTACCGGCGAACTATAAGAAACTGATGTTTCCGCCTCCCGGCCGTGAGAAGGCAACGCACGAAGACTTGGTCAAGCTGGCCGGGGCGTCTTTCGACGCCTCGGATGCGCTCCATGTAGACATCGGCTCGAACTGCCAGTTCACCGAGTTGGGTTGGCGAGTGATTGATCCCGGTTTGGATGATATGCCGCAGCAACCCCTCCCTGCCGGCTTCACGAAGGATATGCCGCTCCCCTGTATGTTTCCTCCCTTTCGCCCTACCGATCTGAAGGCCCGTGTAATCGCAATCGACGACGATCTGGGATTTGTCGTCGTCGCCGGTATCGTTCCCGGATACGTCTACCCCTACCCGTACTTAGGACACATGCTCTCCGCCTTCATCCCGAAGGACATGAAAGACGCAAGGGATACGCAGGAGCAGTGGTTCGAGAAGAAGTTGAAGGAAGGCAAGTCGGGATTGCTCCAGCCATCACCCGCAACCGGAGAGACCATGCAGGTTTTCCAGTTCTACGACGGCAAGCTGCAGGCCTCGCAGATCAACGTGTATCTGAGTGGCCCTGACGCGCACTCTCAGTGGGTTCAGTAATTGAGTGGCCCGCAGTCTCTCACAATTCACGATTAACTTCACGCATCTATTTCGCAATGCATTCATCTGCTTGCCGGGAAATCGAAAGTAACTCTCGATGGATAAGCATATAAGATTCGGCTACGATCCAACGCATCAACAAATAATTGAAGAAGGAGAATGAAATGAAAAATAGATTTGAGGCTGTGCTGGCAGTCGGTCTCTTCGCGGCTAGCAGCTATGCCATCGCATTTGCCGCCGATAACGGGCCGGTCATATCGGATGCGGAGCGGGCGGTGGACATTCAGGCAGTCGCCAACGTCATGGGACGCCATGCGTTCTATCACGGCGCGGGAAAAGGCTGCGAAGAACTGGATGCAATCTGGGCCAAGCATCCCCCAACCGTCGATACCTTCACCAACCCATCGGGCGCGTGGACAGGAGATCATATTCGTTCGTCCTATTGCGAAATGAATGAGGTCAATGAAAAGAAGGACCTGGAGGCGCTAAGAAAGCGGTACCCGGAGATTCCCGACGGACCGGCGAGTTATGGAGCCGGAACCTTCCTTTTTCACTTCCTGACCACGCCCATCATCGAGATTGCCGGGGACGGCAAGACCGCCAAGGGCATGTGGTACTCACCAGGGATCATGATTGGCGCGCAGAATGGGACCGATGGGAAGCCCGGTGGTATCTTTTTCTTTGAAAAATACGGCGTGGATTTCATTAAAGAGGACGGGCAGTGGAAGATCTGGCACATCCAGATGTTCTACGACTACACCGGCCCCCTGGAGCATGGCGTGGCGGAGATTCCCGTCAATCCGAAGAATGCGATGAAGGAGGCCGGGGAAATGGCAGCGCAGGATCCCCGCATGAAGCAGGACAAGGCCAATCCCAATCCGTACCAGGAATGGAGCCCCACGCGGATTCCGGTGATGATTCCGACCCCTGCGCCTTACTACACGTTTAGTGAAACCTTCGCTTACTAACAAGGGACGAGCGCTTCCTTCAGCCGCTTATTTGCGCGGCCGCGAGCAGCCTCCTTCAAGGAGGTGCAGCGCCGCGCGATCCTACCAATACCGGCTGAAAATTGGCGGTGCTCTCGGTGGGGTTCGCCCTAGGATTGCTATTCGGACGAGTGCTGGTTTCTCCTGTTCTCATCTACGTTCCCGCAACGGCGGTGCTGCTCCTTGCCTCCGTTGCCATGGCGGTCACAACTTATTTCATGCTGCGCACCAGAAAGCCGGGCGTGGCTCTGACGCTGGTAGCCTTGACGGGCATCTCGATGGCGCCGGTCTTTCCGACAACCCTGGCAGTCGTCGGCGATATGTTTCCGGCGGTGACCGGAACCGCAATGGGCCTCGCCATCACCTGTGGCTGGACCGGTCTCGCAGTAAGTTCCAGAATGATCGGCGCCATCGCCGGTAACGACGTGCTGAGGCTCCGCAAGGCACTGCTTGTGCTTCCTGCGTCGGCTGTGCTGATGGGTGATCGAGCCAATCTCGTAGATGGAATCTTGCAACCGTTCCGCCATTGCCCGGCACAGTCGAATACGATGAGACTTAAGTGGGCGGCAAACCGTGTTATAAGGGGAACAATAAACGTGGGCGAGGCACAAGCAAAAGCCCGGTATTCGCGGCCGGCGGCATCAGGCGTAGGTTGCAGCGATGTGACCGGCAGGACGAAAGGGCTCGCATGAGCGAGATGATTGTTGTGCAGGACCTGGTGAAGAACTACGGCAATTTCTGCGCGGTGAATCATATTTCGTTCACCGTGCCGGAGGGCAAGATTTTCGGCTTTCTCGGTCCCAACGGCGCCGGCAAGACCACTACGATCAAGATGCTCACCACCATTCTCGAACCCACCAGCGGCACCCTGCGCGTTAACGGCCACGATCCCGTTCGCGAGCGCAAGGAGGTGCGTCGCTCCTTCGGAATTGTTTTTCAGGACCCCAGCCTCGATGATGAATTGACCGCTCTCGAAAATATGGACCTGCACGGCGCGCTGTACGGCGTTCCACGCGGCGAGCGCATGAAACGTGCGCAAACGCTGCTCGAACTCGTTGGCCTTTGGGAGCGCCACGGCGATTTTGTCAAGCAATACTCCGGCGGGATGAAGCGCCGTCTGGAGGTGGCCCGCGCGCTTCTGCACCGTCCGCGCATACTGTTTCTGGACGAGCCCACAATCGGTCTCGATCCGCAAACCCGAAATCATATCTGGGGCTATATCGATACGCTCAGCAAGGAACAAAACGTCACCGTCTTCTTCACCACGCACTATATGGAAGAGGCCGACCGCGTGGCCGCTGAAGTGGCCGTGATAGACCATGGCAAAATCGTCGCGCGGGATACGCCCGCCGCCCTAAAGCTGCAAACCGGCACACCCACACTCGAGGACGCTTTCATTGCCCTCACCGGTCATGCCATTCGCGACGAGGAAGCCCACGCCACCGATAACATGCGCATCATGCGCGCGGCTTGGAGAGGAGGCCGCCGATGAGAGCCATCTATATTCTTTGCATCCGGCAGTTGAAGCGCTACGTCCGCTCTCCCGCCCGTGTCGTCGGTTCGCTTGGCCAGCCGGTCATTTTTCTGCTCGCGCTCGGCTTTGGGATCGGTTCGGTCTTTAAGCGTGCGGGCGCCGGCAATTATTTCAGCTTCCTCGCGCCCGGAATCATCGCCATGGGCATCATGTTCACGGCTGTCTTTTCCGGCATCGAGATCATCTGGGACCGCCAGTTTGGTTTCCTCAAGGAAACCTTGGTGGCGCCGGTCTCGCGCCTGCAGATCGTCCTTGGCCGCGTCCTCGGCGGAGCCATCGTCGCCATGTTGCAGGGATTCGTGGTCTTTATTGTCTGCGTAGCGTTCGGCTTCCGCGTTCACAACTGGCTCCTGGTGCCCGTTGCGCTCGTCTTCATGTTCCTCATATCGCTGCTCTTCACTTCCATTGGCACAGCCATCGGCTCGGTGCTGCAGGATATGCAGGGCTTTCCTCTGGTGATGAACTTCCTCGTGATGCCGCTCTTCTTCTTCTCGGACGCTCTTTTCCCGATGACTGGTTTGCCGAAAATCCTGGAGGGCGCCCTGCGCCTGAATCCGGTCACCTACGGTGTCGACGGTTTGCGCGGTGCGCTCAACGGCGCGTTTGCGTTCAATGCCTTCACGGACTTCGGTGTTCTCGTAGTCCTTAGCGCCATCCTTCTGGCCATCGGTAGCTATCTTTTCTCGAAGATTCAGTTGTGAGTGTAAGGTCGCGGGAGCAACCGGCCCCCCTTCAAACAGTCCCAGTCCGCCTCGCACCAACAGCATCTGGTCGAGACCATGAACCAGGCCGGTAATCCAAGAGAAGACCGAAGCCAGGGCGGCGCCGACATCGGTGTACGTCAACTTCATGTCCGCCTGAATAAAGCGTTTTATTTGCTTGTCGATTGCAGTGGACGTTCGGTAGTATTGTCGGTCCAAGACAGGACTTCGAGGCCAGGCAGGAAATACGCAGTGCCCCTCCCTACTCGAGTACAACCAATCGAATCCGCTTTCGAAACAGCAAGGGAAAACGCAATGTCGAAATCGAAAACCGAGAATCGTCTTGTATTGAGCCGCCGCGACGCACTGAAGCTCTCAGCAGGCGCCGGAGTTGCCGCTGCATTTGCGAGCACGGCTCATGCCTCTGACAGCACCAAAACCGGAGTCCACCAGCAGCAGCCGCCGTACTGTTCGACGCCCCCGTCCGCCGTGGCGAACACGAAGTACGGCAAGGTGCGCGGCTTTGTGTCCGGCGATGTTTTCACCTTTAAGGGAGTTCCCTATGGGCAGGATACGGGAGGGGAAAATCGCTGGCTGCCCGCCAAGCCACCGACTCCCTGGGAGGGAGAGTATCCAGCGCTCATCTACGGATCCAATTGTCCGCAGCACCTGCACGATTGGACCAGCCAGGAGCAGGTGTTTATTCAGGACTGGGACGACGGCTGGCAGAGCGAGGACATGCTCAAGCTGAATATCTGGACGCCGTCGCTCAGCGGCAGCCGGCCGGTCATGTTCTACATCCACGGCGGAGGCTACGAGTTCGGGTCTGCCTATGAGTTGCCGTCGCACGAGGGCGCGAACCTGGCCCGCTACCACGACGTGGTTCAGGTCTCGGTCAACCATCGCCTGAATGCATTGGGCTTTCTGGATGTATCGGAGGTGGGAGGCGCTGGATACGAGGATTCCTGCAACGTGGGCATGACGGACCTGGTGGCTGCATTGAGGTGGGTGCAGGAAAATATTGCGAATTTTGGCGGGGATCCGAATTGCGTGATGATTTACGGTCAGTCCGGGGGCGGAGGCAAGGTGGCCACGCTGATGGGCATGCCCTCGGCGCAGGGACTCTTCCACCGTGCTGTCATCCAGTCGGGCGGCAGCTTTTTCGGCTCGGCGGTCGATGCGAAGCAACTGACGCAGCAAATCGTCAAGGACCTGGGCCCTGCTCGGAACAACATTGGAGCGCTGCAGAAGATGGACTGGAATGAGCTGATGGCGGCCGCGGATGCGGCGCAGGGCAAGCTGCCGGCCAATCCCCACATGCCATTCAAAATGCCTGGACCGCCGCGGCACTTCTGGGTGCCGACTTTCGATGGCCGGGTTATCCCCATGAGGTCTTTTCAGGATGCCGCACCCGAGATGTCAAAGAACATTCCCTTGATGGTCGGCTCCGTCAGCGAAGAAGCGAACTCGATGGCATCGCGCCCCACGGAGGCAGAATGGCGCGCCGATCTCATCAAGGCTTATGGCGAGGAAAAGGGCAAAGCTCTGGCCGACGGCATGAGGAATGCGTATCCGCAAAAAGCCGTGCGCACGCTGTCGTACATGTGTGGAGGCGGAGGCTTCCTGAATGCGTTCTCGATGCGCAACGGCGTGGTCCATATGGCGAAGTTGAAGTACGACTTGCACGCGGCGCCGGTTTACACCTACTACTTCACTTGGCAGACCAAAATACTGGATGGGATCCCGGGGGCGTGGCATACCTCGGACCTGCAGTTCTGCTTCGACAACACGCTTCGCTGTGAGCAGGGCACGGGAAACACGCCCGAAGCTCAAGCGCTGGCGAAAAAGATGGCTACGGCCTGGGCGAACTTTGCCCGAACAGGGAATCCGAGCCAGCCGGGCATCCCATGGGAACCCACCGATCCGGTTACCAATAAGACGATGGTGTGGGATAACGAACCGCGTATGGTCGATGATCCAGACGGTGCATTGCGGAAGATCATTCTTTGATGAGGAATGAACTTACGCAATTCAAGAAAGCATCAGCGGCCTGTCTGCAACCCTGTATTTTCAGACTCCCAGATCGCTGCGCAGCGGTACATGTGACGAGGGGGATTGTGGGTTAGCGCCGGAGCATAACCCGGATCGCGGGAGGATGATCGCCCTCGGGGAGGTTGCGAAGCCTGCTGGCGAAATTCCGGCAAAGGTTACCGTGGCCGGTCACCCGCGGGTTGGGCGCTGAACTGCGCACGGGGAGCATCGTGCGCAGAAGTGAAACGAGCAAATCGCTCATTCTTTCGCAAGAAATAATGAGTCTGCAAATCGTCCACGGGAAATCATTGATGGGTAACGTGTCCCTATTCTTCCGGTGCAAGGCACCGTGCCTTTCTGCCTGCCGTGCCAAGCCTCCAGCGCGCTGTCGCGCGTTACTGCAAGCTTACGAGTTTCTCGCCTTCAGGCTTCTCATCGCGTCTTGACAAATTCTGAATCGAATCGCCGGGAGCCGCGTTCTATCTACTCCGATCGGCAAATACTGAAATTGGCGGGGCCCGGCGCTCGCCGCAAGCGCCCTGCCCTGGGTCCGAGAATCGCCTTGGCATGGCGCACCTGCGCGGGCGTCAGTCCCGACGTGCTTGCCTCGGCATTCGCAATTACCGCTCCAATTGAATCCTGCGCCACAGCACTAATGGCGCCCTTGGCTCCGCCTTCGCTAAAGGTGGAGCAGGACAATCAGGAAGGCTGCGAGAAAAGGAATTATCCAGAACAGAAAGAAGGATGCATCCCCTAGAATCACGGCGCTGTATAGCCAGGATGCAACAGGAAAGGATAGGATCATTTCACGCGTGACCGTATCCAGGGAAAAGCGCCCGCTTCGCCGACAACGCCACAGCGCCGTCAGTATCCGCGACGTAGCCCAACGTGCCGGTGTTTCCATTGCGACGGTCTCTCGCACGGTCAACCATATCTCTACGGTCGACCCCAAACTGGCGCGGCGGGTCTGGAAGGCGGTCAGTGAGGTGGGCTACGTGCCCAATACGCAGGCGCGAGCGCTCGTCTCTGGCCGTAGCCACACCCTGGGCCTCATCATCTCCGAAATCACCAACCCCTTTTTTCCCGAGCTGGTACAGGAATTTGAGAATGTTTCTCTGGCTCGGGGTTACGAAGTGATGATCGGCTCGACCAACTACGATCCTGCGCGCACCGAAGCTCTCATCCATCGCATGTTGCAGCGCAATGTGGACGGCGTAGCGGTGATGACGTACGGCATCGAGGAACATCTGGTACAGACGTTGGTGGAGCGCGAATTTCCGCTGGTTTTTGTCGATGTCGGCGCCGATCTGCCCAATGTTCGCGTTCTCAAAGTGAATTACGCCGAGGGGATTCGTCAGGCCGTGCAACATTTGGCTGCGCTTGGCCACAGGCGCATAGCTTTTGCCTGCGGGCCGCTCCACATGCGTTCCGCCGTGGCCCGCCGCGACGCATTTCTCAAATCCATGACCGAACTGGGCATCAAGGTTCCGGCTCAGCATATGGTGGAGGGCCATCACACTGTAGAAGGCGGCATCTCGGCGATGGAGAAGCTTATCGCATTAAGAGAACTGCCGACCGCCATTCTGTGTTCCAACGACATGTCCGCCATTGGTGTTCTACATGCCCTTCATAGAACCCCCCATACGGTTCCCCAGGAAATCTCCGTCGTCGGATTTGACGATATCCACCTGGCGCAGTTCATGCTGCCGCCGCTTACCACGGTGCAGATGTCGTCCAGAGATCTGGCCACCGCTGCTGTCGAGGCATTGCGTGCCGGAATTGAACCCGATCACCCCAAATCCGCCCAAAGAGAGTGGCAGATTCCCACGCGCCTGATTGTGCGCCGGTCTACCAGCTTCCCGCGTGACACCTTGCCGGCGCAGCCGCGGAACGGCGCAGTCCAGCCAGGTAAAGCGAGTGTGAAGTAGCCCGGCTCGTTTTGGGGTGGTTTTGCCGTGCAATGCTTCTTGACAATACAGAGCGGGGGATCTATTGTTATCTCTTTCAGTAAACGTTTACTCGCCATGCCGGTCGTCTTGCTGACGGCGCTTGCAGCGTGCTTGCCTGGGCCGCGAGGAACTTGTCTCCGGGGATAAAGATGGCATTCGAGGAATTGAGAGCTTTGGTGCTCGACGCCAATCTGGAGTTGGTTCGGGCTGGCCTTGTTCTCTATACATTTGGAAACGTCAGCGGAATCGACCGCGAGGAAGGCGTGGTCGCGATCAAGCCCAGTGGAGTTTCCTACGAGAAGATGCAGGCCTCGGACATTGTCATTACCGGTCTGGATGGGAAGATCGTCGATGGCGAGCTCAAGCCATCATCGGATCTGGATACGCACCTCGAACTCTACAAACACTTTTCTCAAATTGGAGGGGTGGCGCACACACACTCCGCGTTTGCCACAGCGTGGGCGCAGGCGGAACGCCCCATTCCCTCACTGGGCACAACCCATGCCGACTATTTTTTCGGTCCGGTTCCGGTCACCGCCAGACTCACGGATGAAGAGATTGAAGGCGATTACGTTCGCAATACCGGACTTGCAATCTGCAGGCGTTTTGGGGAACTCGATCCAGAGGCCATGCCCGCCGTTCTGGTGGCTGGCCACGCGCCATTTTGTTGGGGAAAAACTCCAGCCGAGGCCGTGCACACGGCCGTTGTTCTTGAATATGTAGCGCAGATGGCTTTTCACACTGTCTCGCTGAACTCCGGCGTGAGCGAAGTGGCGCAGGCTCTCTTGAGCCGGCATTATTCTCGAAAACACGGATCGACAGCAACGTATGGGCAGAAATGACGAACAGTCTGGACCCGCAAGCGGCGGAAGCCCGAACGGATGCTGGGCAAATCGGACGAAGTTCATAGAGATCATCTGACGGCGCGGAAGGAACGAATTAAATGATCCTTGGATGCATGAATCAAAGCACGGCGCCGTCTCAGACGGCATTCCTGCTCCTCCATACTGATCCGCTGGCGCATCTGCGGGGGCTCGACATCGCGGTCATCGCTCTATACTTCGGGATGGTGCTGTGGATCGGCTTCTATCTGAAGGGGAGATCCAACACCGGCGAAGATTTCTTCATGGCCGGCCGCGAAATGACCGCATGGATCGCCGGCTTGAGCTTCGTCTCGGCGAATCTCGGCTCGCTGGAGCTGATGGGCTGGGCAGGCGCGGCCTATCAATATGGCATCCTGGCTACCCACTGGTACTGGATCGGCGCCATCCCCGCCATGCTCTTTCTGGGCCTGATGATGATGCCCTTCTATTACGTCTCGAAAACACATTCGGTCCCCGGCTATTTGAACCTGCGCTATGGCGAGCACGCCCGCTGCGTAGCGGCCATCTCCTTCGCCACCGAGATGATTCTGATGAGTGGTGTGAACATGTTCGCCATGGCCGTGGTGATGAAGGTTGTTCTCGGCTGGGACATCACTTTCAGCATCCTTGTCTCGTCCGTCGCCGTGGCGCTCTATGTGGCCCTGGGCGGGCTGCGTTCAGCCATCTTCAACGAGGTGCTGCAATTTGTCCTCATCTGGGGCGGGGCGCTGCTGGTGCCCATCCTGGCTCTGGTGCAGGCCGGAGGATGGACTGGCATGAAGGCCAAGATTCTCACCAATCTGCACTCCGACAGCTACTTTCATTTGTGGCGCGACACCGGCAGCTTTGCCGCCAATCCCATGGGCGTCCACTGGACCGGTATCGTCTTTGGCCTGGGTTTCGTCACCAGCTTCGGGTATTGGACCACCGATTTTCTCGTGGTTCAGCGCGTGCTGGCCGCGCACAATCTGCGTGCCGCGCGCATGGCGCCCATCATCGGGTCATTTTTCAAGATAGCGGTGCCATTCATCGTCATCCTGCCCGGCCTGTTGGGATTGGCGCTGCGCACGCCGGCTGTGCCCGGCGGGATTCCGCACCTGGTGGGCGAGGACGTAGTGGCAGCTTACGCCGGTGCCGGACTGCACAGTTACAACGAGATTCTTCCCCTGATGATGGTGCGCTATCTCGGCCCAGGACTGCTCGGCCTCGGCATCACGGCGCTGATTGCCGGCTTTATGAGCGGCATGGCCGGTAACGTGAGCGCCTTCTCCACCGTATGGACTTACGACATCTACAAGCCGCTGATCAACAAGCGCGGAACGGACAGCCACTATGTGCTGGTCGGCCGGCTATCTATCATGATCGGCGTGGCGGTTTCCATCTGCGCCGCCTACCTGGTGATGCACATGCACGGCATCATGGACTACGTGCAGGCACTGTTCAGCATCTTTGTTGCGCCGCTGCTCGCCGTGATTCTCTTCGGCATGTTCTGGAAGCGCGCCACGGCGCTGTCGGGCTTTCTGGGGCTGCTGCTGGGCATCGTCTTTTCAGCCTGTTTGTTCATGTGGGTCAAGCTCAACCCTGCGGCGCTGGCCAATATTGCGCTCTCGTCCGATGCCAAGCCGATGGCCGAGAATGTGTTTCGCGCCCTGTGGGCATTCCTTTTCGCTGCCATCGTGGTTATGGTCGTAAGCATGTTTACCAAGCCGCGGCCGGTGGAGGAACTGGCTGGTCTGGTTTACGGCGCCACTGTTCTGCCGAAAGAAGAGACAGTGCCGTTCTACAAGCGGGAATGGCCGTGGGCCTGCGTGGTGCTGGTTATCTTTGTCGCGCTTAACATCATGTTCTGGTAGCGGGAGGAGTTTCGGCTCGGCTAGTAGGACAGAGGCGGAAGCGGAGAGGAATAGAAGCTTATGCGTAATTCCGAAATTCCGATCTGGTTTTTTATTGGCGTGCTACTCGTCATTTACGGCGCCATGATCCTGGGCTACGGCGTCTTTGAATGGACCACGGAAAGCTATGCGCCGGGCGTGCAGTTGACCAATTTGCATACGCCGGTTTGGTGGGGCGGCCTGCTGGCGGCGCTGGGCGTGTTTTACACCGTCAAGTTTCTCCCCGGGCGCGCGCGCAAGTAGGCGCAGGCGCGACGCTTTGGAAGTGGATCGCATGAAGAAACAGCGAAGGAGCAAGAAAATGGCACGGCAACGCAAGATGACATTTGCAATTATCGTTGGCAATCGCGGCTTTTTCCCCGATCATCTGGCAAAGTCCGGCCGGGAAGAGATCATCGCCGTGCTCGAAGCCGCGGGCGCAGACACCGTGGTGCTCAGCTCCCAGGAATCGAAGTACGGCGCGGTGGAAACCTATGCCGAGTCCGAGCGCTGCGCCGAGCTTTTCAAGAAGCACGCTGGGGAGATCGACGGCATCATCGTCACGCTGCCCAACTTTGGCGAGGAGCGCGGCATTGTGGACGCCATTCGTCTCTCCGGCCTCAAGGTTCCGGTCCTGGTGCAGGCTACCCCTGACGACGCAGGCAACATGACGATCGCCATGCGCCGCGACAGCTTCTGCGGGAAGATGAGCGCCTGCAACAACATGATGCAGTACGGTATTGCTTACTCGCTGACCACGCTGCACACCGAGAGCCTGACCTCGCCGGAATTCAAAGCCGATCTGGAATGGTTTTCCCAGGTCTGCCGCATCGTGAAGGGCCTCAAAAACTTGCGCATTGGCGCCATCGGCGCGCGCCCCGCGGCCTTTAACACGGTCCGTTACTCCGAGCGTATCTTCGAGACCTGCGGCATCTCCATCGAGCCGATGGATCTGTCTGAAATTTTCGGCCGCATCAACCGCATGAAGGACTCCGACGACGCTGCGCAGGCCAAACTCACGGCAATCAAGAATTATGCCAGCACCTCCGGCATTCCCGCCGAGGCGCTACTCAAGATGGCCAAGCTGGGTGCGGTCGTCGACGAATGGATGAGGCAAACCAAATGCACCATCAGCGCCGTGCAGTGCTGGACCTCGATGGAGGAGTTCTTGGGCGTGGTCCCTTGCACCATCATGAGCATGATGAGCGATAACCTGCTTCCATCGGCGTGCGAGGTGGACGTGCCCGGCGTGCTCAGCATGTATATGATGGCGCTGGCCTCAGGCACACCGTCGGCGCTGTTGGACTGGAATAATAATTACGGCAACCACCCCAACAAGTGCGTCTGCTTCCACTGCTCCAACCTGCCCAGGCACTTCTTCGCGCAGGCCCCGAGGATGGACTACCAGGCCATCATCGCCGGCACGGTGGGCAAGGAAAACACCTTCGGCACCTGTGTAGGCCGTGTCAAGGCCGGCGCCATGACCTATGCCCGCTTCTCCACCGACGATCGCCGTGGCGTGATTCGCGGCTATACCGGCCCGGGCCGCTTCACCGACGATCCACTGGAGACATTTGGCGGCGCAGGGGTGGCCGAGATTCCCGAGCTGCAGAAACTGCTCAAATATATCTGCCGTGAGGGCTTTGAGCACCATGTGGCCGCAAACTTCAGCGATGTCTCCAAAGCCATTCACGAGGCGGCCCGCTATCTGGGTTGGGAAAGCTACTACCACCCTTGCCTGCAAGCCTAGCCTGGAGAGGATAGAGACATGGCCATCGTTGCGGGAGCCGACTTCGGAACTCTGAGTGTGCGTGTGTCCATTGTCGACAGTGGGCGTGGGTGCCTCGGTGCAGCGGTTGAAGAATATCCGCTGCATCGCAAGCGTGAAGATCCGGCTTACGCTACGCAATCGCACGCCGATCATATGCGCGCGTTGGCGGCCGCCACGCGAAAAGCGATTAGGGATGCGGGCATAAGCGGCGGACAAGTGGAGGCGATCGCTCTGGACACAACCGGGTCGACCGTCATTCCCGTCGATCGAAACATGCAGCCTCTGGACGATTACTATCTTTGGTGCGATCACCGCGCCATGCGGGAAGCGAGCGAGATCACGGCACTGGCGCATCAAGAGGGGCTGGAGGCCCTCGCATGGTGCGGCGGCGTTTACTCGCACGAGTGGGGCTTTGCCAAACTGCTGCACTGGCTGCGTAACAATCCCGATAAGCGCAGCATGCTCGGTTCCGCGTTTGAGCATTGCGATATGGTGGCCGCCACGTTGTGTGGAATCGGCGATCCAAAGCAGGTGAGGCGCAGCGTCTGTGCCATGGGCCACAAATGGATGTGGAGCCCGAAGTGGGGCGGCCTGCCGCCACAGTCATTTCTCTCCAAGGTCGATCCGCTTCTGGACGGGATCAGGGAAAAGCTCAGCGGCGACTATCTTACATCGGATCATCTGGCCGGGCATCTGGCCACGGATTGGGCTGAAGCACTAGGTGTGCGTGCCGGCATTCCCGTGCCGGTGGGCGCCTTTGATGCGCACTGGGATGCCATTGGCGCGGGCTGCCGCGAAGGCGACGTAGTCAACGTGGTAGGCACGTCCACCTGCATCATGGCCATCGCCAAGGAGACGGAGCTGATCCCGGGTGTCTGCGGCATCGTGAAGGGCTCGATTCATCCGCGCTACTTTGGCATTGAGGCCGGGCTGTCAGCCACAGGCGATATCTTCGAGGCGATCGCACGGCGCGCAGGCGCCGAGGTTATCGATCTGTCGAAGGGGCTGGAAGCATATCGCGCTGGACAGACAGGGCTGCTCCGGCTTACCTGGGACAATGGAGACCGCACCGTTCTGGTCAACTCGGAATTGGGTGGAGTCACGCTGGGATGGAATCTGATCCATACCGCGCAGGACGAACTCTTCGCCGCCATAGAAGGCACGGCTTTTCATACCCGTATCATCCTGGAGCGGTTGGCGGAGCACGGAGTTCGCGTGGACCGCATCATCAACGGCGGAGGAGTTCCTCAAAAAAACAATGTGCTCAATCAGGTTTACGCCAATGTTCTGGGCAAGCCGATACTGGTTCCGATGGGTATGCCCACCAGCCTCGGATCGGCCATTTTTGCAATGCTTGCCGCCAAAGCTTTCCCCAGCATCGAGGAAGCACAAGGCGCGTTGTGCCTGAAGTTCACGTCGATCGTTCCCGAGCCGCACGCGGTGGAGATTTATGAACGGATGTATCCGTTTTACCGCAAGCTTTACTTTGGGCTGGGTGCCGCTTCGGCCGCTGCCTGCGCTCTCGGAGATGTTCTGCCTGGGCTGCGGGATATTGCCAGCAAGGCCGCCGCAGGCGGATAACGACGAGTAGAAAGGCAAGACCTTGAGCCAAAGAATGGCCAGGTATCTGGTCGAGAGAAGTAATCACTTGAGCAACGGTGAATTGAATCTGGAGCTCGTTAAGCGCGCATTGAATGCGGCGCGTGACACCCGGCACCTTGCGGTGGAGCTTGGCGTTCGTCACCGCACGGGTAGCATATTCTCATCCGTGTTTGGCTCTCGGGAAGCTGTGATCGTCGCGGACCAAAACACCTATGAAGCCGCTGGCCGGGATGTTGAGGCGAGTTTCCTGCCGCAGAATCGAATGCTGCGGAAGCCGTTTGTCTTTGCTTCGCATGTTGATGCCGACGACGAGTGCGTGCGGGAGTTGGTGGCAGTGCTTGACTCGAACGCAGCCATTCCTGTCGCCGTTGGATCCGGAACGATAAACGATCTGACAAAATTGGCGGCTCACCAGACGAACCGTCCGTACATGGTGGTTGGGACAGCAGCCTCAATGGATGGCTATGCCGCCTTCGGCGCATCCATTACCACAAAAGGATCTAAGGAGACGATTGATTGTCCTGCTCCCCGGGCGGTCTTGGCAGATCTGGAAGTCATCGCCCGGGCCCCGAGGGCCATGAACGCCTGGGGCTATGGCGACCTGATGGCCAAAGTCGTGGCTGGCGCAGACTGGATTCTGGCGGATGCCGCAGGGATAGAGCCGATTGACCATGCAGGTCTGGGAAACTGTGCAAGGCCCACTGCGCTCCTGGATTGGCTCACCCGACGCGATTTCCGCCATGGACCCTTCCGCCCTCCGCCACCTGGTTTACGGACTCGTGATGAGTGGGTTCGCGATGCAGGCCATGCTCTCTAGCCGACCCGCCTCGGGCGCTGAACACCAGTTCAGCCATCTCTGGGATATGCAACATCACACATTCCACGGCGCAGCTCCTTCACACGGCTTCAAGGTGGGCATCGGCGTCCTGGCTTCGCTCGCGCTCTATGAATACCTGCTGCGCATGGACCTCCGCACGTTTGACATGGAAGCCGTTGTCAGCGCCTTTCCCCCTTTGGATGTGCTGGAGGAGAGAATTCACAAACTGTTCGGCACGGGGCCGCTCGAAATCAGAGCGCAAGAGGAAACTCGGGCCAAATACGTCTCCGGGGAGACTCTTCTCGTTCAGTTGAAGCGGCTTCAGGAAAACTGGGAAGAGGTCCGGTCGAAACTCAATGCGCAGTTAATTCCCTTCTGCGAACTACACGAAATGCTGCGCCGCGCAGGCTGCCCTTGCGATCCCGCAGAGATCGGCATATCCCTTCCTCGCCTGCGCTTGAGCTATCGGCAGTGCTGCTATATGCGGCGCCGCTTCACTATTCTCGACGTGATGCAGCAGTTGGGCGTATTTGACTCGACGCTTGATCATCTGTTTGGTTCTCAAGGCCGGTGGTCGCCGCCTCCCGGAACGACTCTTGGCGGCAACGTATCTCAAGAGAGCGGATCAAGTGCTTGACAAGCACGAGTATCGAGCTTTGCAAGTGCCAGTGTGGATGCGCAAGTCGATCGCATTATCTCCGAAAGGATTATTTCGATGGAAATGGTTTCGCGCAGACAGTTCTTGAAAACGGCTTCGCAGATGGGACTGGCGGTGGCTGCGGTGGGACGGTCCGGAATTGCGCAGGGCTCGAAAACGACGCGGATCGTGATCGACTCGGACCGGCAAATTGCTCCAGTGAGCCACGAGCTGTTCGGTTCGTTCCTTGAGCAGCTGGGGCGCGCGATTTACGAAGGCGTCTATGAGCCGGGGTCGAAGCTCGCAGACGCAAATGGATTCAGGGCCGACGTGATGAAGGAAGTGCGCGAGCTGGGCGTGCCGATTGTGCGGTGGCCCGGTGGAAATTTTGTGTCGGGTTATCACTGGCTGAACGGCGTAGGCCCGAAAGAAAAGCGGCCGACAGTGCTGGACCGGGCATGGGACACTCTGGAGACAAACCAGTTCGGGACGAACGAGTTTATCGAGTGGGCGCGGCTGGCGGGAACGGAACCGCTAATGGGGCTGAACTTCGGGACGGGGTCCGCTGAGGACGCGGCGGCGCTGGTGGAATATTGCAACGTGGCTGGCGGCACGAAGTGGAGCGAGCTGCGGCGTGCGCACGGATACGCGGAGCCTCACAACGTGAAGTTCTGGTGCGTGGGCAATGAAATGGACGGGCCATGGCAGATCGGACACATGCCGGCGCATGAGTATGGCCTCAAGGCGACGGATGCGGCGCGGCAGATGCGGACGGTGGATCCAACGATCAAGCTGATTGCGTGCGGGTCGAGCGGACCGTTCATGCCCACCTATATTGAATGGGACCGCGCGGTGCTGGAGGAGTGCTACGAAGTGGTGGATGGAATTTCGC
Source organism: uncultured Acidobacteriaceae bacterium (assembly GCA_963848805.1). Lineage (GTDB taxonomy): Bacteria > Acidobacteriota > Terriglobia > Terriglobales > Acidobacteriaceae > Telmatobacter. Next base: position 186,583 of record CAWKFD010000017.1, read on the forward strand.
TGCACCACTACTGGGGAAATACCGAAGAGACAAATCACGACAGTCAGATTTATATGGCGATGAATTTGGCAATGGACCGACAGATCCGCGAGATTGCGGCAGTGTGCGACACGGTGCGCGCACAGAAGCGGTCGAAAAAGCAGCTGTGGCTGTCGTTCGATGAGTGGAACGCGTGGTATCGCGCACGGGGCGGGGATTTTACGGACGGGCACGGCAAGCCGCATCCGCATTTGCTGGAAGAGCCCTACAACCTGGAAGACGCTCTGTTGGTGGGCGGGCTGGTAAATTCGCTGATACGGCACTCGGATCGTGTGAAAGTGGCGTGCCTGGCGCAGCTGGTGAACGTGATTGCGCCGATCGCGACGAATGAGGATGGGATTTTGCGGCACACGATCTACTATCCGTACGCCTGGGCGCTGAAGTACGCGCGCGGGCGCGCGTTGAGCCTCGAGCCCGAAGGTCCGGGATACGAAGTGGCGACGTTGGGCCAGTCAATTGAGAGCATTGGGCTGCCGGCTCCGGGATTCGGCGACGTAGCGTGGGTGGATGTTGCGGCGACGATCGATCTGGAGAACAAGACCGCGGCGCTGTTTATGTTCAACCGGAACCTGGACAAGCCGCAAGATGTGGAGTTGGTGTGGCGCGACGCGGCGCCGAGCGCAGTGGATGCGTTTGTGACGATAACCGGGCCGGATTTGAAGGCCGGCAACACTTTCGCCGATCCGGAGCGCGTAACTCCGCAGACGCTCGAAAGTCCGAAGGCTGGCTCGATCATGACAATACAACTTCCGGCGCGTTCATATTCAGTGCTGTCACTTGCTCTATAAAAGGATCATGAATGTATAGCATTCATTGCACATTCGAGGGGAGATGGCATGGATAGTACAAGGGCAGCCTGTGTGCAGATAGGCCGGAACCGCACATGAGTGGCTCTCGTGAAGGCGAGCCCTCGCTGATTTCGTTCCCAGACTTTTCAGGTAGGACACTCGGATTGGAGACCAAAACTTATGAAATCGTGGAGCGTAATTCTGTTTATGATGATAAGTGCTGCCATGGCTTACTGTGCTGTATCGCATACCGAATTTGGAGAACTGCCGGACGGATCACCGGTGACCATCTACACTCTCAAGAGCCCTCAGGTCGAGATACAGGTCATGACTTTCGGCGCGCGCGTGGTGTCGATTAAGACTCCAGACCGCCACGGGAGGATGGCGAACATTGTCCTGGGATACGACAACCTTGAGAGTTACATCAAGGACAAGAAGACCTACTTCGGCGTGGTTCCTGGGCGCTATGCCAACCGCATTGCAAATGGCGCATTCAGTCTCGAAGGCAAGGAGTACCACCTTAGCGTCAATGAGGGCAGTAACACGCTGCACGGAGGCAAGGAGGGATTCGATCGGCGCAATTGGACAGGCAGGGAAGTGCCGAGCGGTGTGGAATTCACACTGGTTAGCCCAGACGGAGACCAGGGCTTTCCGGGCTCGCTCACCGCCCACGTGCGCTATACACTCCACGGCAACAAGATAGTTATTCATTACAGCGCCACCACCGACAAACCCACTGTAGTCAATCTGACTAATCACACATATTTCAATCTTTCCGGGGCGGGCAGCGGAACCATCCTGAATGAGAAGCTGACTGTTTTCGCTGACAAGATGACGCCGGTGAATTCGAACCTGATCCCGACAGGCGAGTTCATGACGGTCGCCGGCACGCCATTTGACTTCACTCATCCGCAGACAATCGGCGCCAGAATCAGTGCGGATGACGAGCAACTCAAGCTGGCCCACGGATACGATCACAATTGGGTGTTGAACGGCAAAATGGGCACTATGCATCGCGCAGCCCGTGTCTTTGATCCGACGAGCGGGCGAGTGCTGGAGGAAGATACGACCGAGCCTGGCGTCCAGGTTTACACTGCAAACTTTCTTGATGGAACATTCTCTGGGCCGAGCGGTAAATACGACTTCCGTTCGGGTCTTTGTCTTGAGACGCAGCACTTCCCGGATTCTCCGAACCATCCCTCGTTTCCGACCACCGAGCTGAAGCCGGGACAAACCTACTCGAGCGAGACGACCTGGACTTTGTCGATTGAGAGATAGCACTTGGCCTGCTTCTTGCCCCGGTGGAAAAAGGCGTCGCTCTGCGCACCGATCTTCTTCCACAGCTTTTCTTCGGTGTACTGGTTGAGGGGTTTACCAGTGGCCTGTTCCAGCAGAAGTCCAAGCACCTGGGTATTAACGCTCTGATACTGGAACTGCGTGCCGGGCTTCGTGTTGGTCGGTTTCATCGTGGCGACGTATTGCCGGAAGGAAGGCCAGACGGAACAATGTAACCGCCGCCGTCGATTGCGGTCTGGCTCCCGGCAATGAGGCACGCGCTGAGGTAGACCAAGCCACGGTTGATTTTCGGCATGTGAGCGTCCGGGTTGAACATCACTTCCTCACGGTCCGCCGCTGGCGGGTGACGAGTTGGTCTGGCCGACCGAGGAAGACCTCAGTGGGCAAGTACCGGCGCAGTTCGCCGCAGAGGGGGCACTCGATGATGGATAGGAACGGACGCTGGGGATGGTCAACTGGGCGCTCCTCGTTTCCAGAATTTAGCTCGATTTAGCTCGAAAACTAGGGGGAAGAGGGGCAATAACTGGTGCGGTGAACCCCTAAGTTGAGACAGTTTGCATTGAGCGCACTCGCCGTTTGCTGTTTTTGGCTATGCCAAGCGCCCGGTTTTGATCCACCATGGCGTTGGCCGGTGAAGCGGAGCCGGGCGCTGCTGGAGAGCAACCCGGCAAGGAATAGCCGGCTGGTGACTCATCCGTACCGATGAGCGCCGGGAGCGGGGACCCACCCTGCTCCCGGTTTTTTGAACCGACATCGGGTGGATAGATTTCCCCATGCCTTGGAAAACTCATGCAGGCCGCTGCCCCACCGCTGGCCTGCGGCTGGGCAACGGCAGCTATCTGCTCGAACTCCTCCGGCGGCCGATAGCCCAGAGCCGAGTGCAGCCGGCAACGATTGTAATACCGTTCGATGAACTCTTCGATGTGATCGCGCAGCTCTTCCATGCTGCGGTAGGACCGGGCATCGATTTCTTCCCGTTTCAGAGTGCGCATGAAGCTTTCGCAAAAGGCGTTGTCGTAGGGGTTGGCGGGCCGGCTCATGCTGGGCACGATCCGATGCAGGCGCAGCACCCTGACGTATTCTTCACTGGCATACTGCAGGCCGCGATCGGAGTGGTGAACCAGCCCTGGCGGCGGTTGCCGATCGCCGATGGCTTGTTCCAGCGCCGCCAGCGTCAGCCGCGCTGTCAGGGTCCGCTGCAGCGCCCAGCCCACCACCTTGCGCGAGAACGCATCCAGCACCACGGCCAGATACACGAACTCGCCCAGGAGCCGGATATAGGTGATGTCGGCCACCCACAACTGGTTGATTCCAGTCAGCTTCATACGCGCCGCCAGATTCATGTAAACCTCCAACTCATGGCCCGAGTTGGTGGTTGAGGTAAAGGCCCGCGACGGGACGGCGAGCAGATTATCTTCGCGCATCAGCCGCGCCACACGTTTATGGTTGACGATCATTCCCCGGCGCCGCAACTGCTGGCTTACCCGCCGGTAACCATAGCGCCGCCGGTGCTCCAGCACTACAGCCTGGATCGCCGACCGCACCTCCATCTCCGCCTCCACCGGCAACTCGGGCTCCAGCCAGCGATAGAAACTGGCCCTGCTCACTGCCCCCACCCGGCACATCCGTTCCACACTCAGGGCGCCTGGCATCGGCATCATTGCCCGGATCCGGGCGTAGATGCCCTCGCGCCAGACGCGGTGTTCTGCCGGCGTCGAGCCGCGATGTGCTGCAAGGCACCCTGTAAAAAATCCACTTCCAGAACCTTCTCCGCCAAGGCACGCTTCAGCCGGCGGTTCTCCTCCTCCAGCGTCTCGCCGGCGCGCTCGGCCAGCACCGGCTCGGCCTCATGACGCGCCGCAAACTGCTTGCGCCACTTGCGAAGAGTACTCGGGCTCACTCCCAGTTCCTCGCACAGCCGGCCTACGTGCATGCACGTCCGCAATCGCTCCACCGCCATCGCCCGGAACGATTCTGGTCGCCATCCTGCTTCTCGTTTCGCCACTCGCAGTCCCCCTTCGCTGCAAGATGCGCATATTTTAGCTGTCTCACTTTTGGGGGTCAGTCCACTGGGTATCGGAGAGAAAATAGAGCCTTCTAATGGCTGTCATAAACCTTTGATTTGTGATCTTTTATCGGTTTTATTGGGTTTTTCTTGACATGCTGGCGGAGAGAGGGGGATTCGAACCCCCGGTACAGCTTTTGACCGTACAACGGTTTAGCAAACCGCCGCCTTCAGCCACTCGGCCATCTCTCCGCATTCTCAGACTGCATTATACCGGAACTTGCGCCGCGCCGCGGCGCTTTCCTTCCCGCGCTCGCCGCGCCCATGTAGATTCACAAGTATGCGCTTTGCTCTCAAACCGCCGCGGCAAAAGATGCGCTTGCTGCCGCTGATCGCCGCAACCTACTTCATGGTCTCCGGCGGTCCCTACGGCATTGAGGACATCCTCGGCGGCGCGGGCTTCGGCTGGGCCATCCTTATCCTTCTTGTCCTGCCGCTGGTCTGGAGCCTGCCCACCGCATTCATGATCGGCGAGCTGGCCGCGGCCATCCCCGCCGAGGGCGGTTTCTACGTTTGGGTTCGCCGCGCCCTCGGGCCCTTCTGGGGCTATCAGGAGGGCTGGCTCTCGCTCACCGCCAGCATCTTCGACATGGCGCTCTATCCTTCAATCTTCGTTCTCTATCTGGGCAAATTCTTTCCTGCGCTCACAGCGGACTGGCGCGGTTACTTTTGGTCGTTGTCTGTCGTCGTCATCTGCTGCGCATGGAACCTGCTCGGCGCGCCGCGTGTCGGGGAACACTCTGTCTGGCTCTTTGTTCTTCTTGTTACCCCCTTCGCTGTTTTCGTCGCCCTCGGCTTTTGGCACGGCCTCGCCCTGCACCCCGCCATGCACTGGGGCCGCATTGCCGTTGGACCTGACGCCCACTCCGGCCTCTCCACCGCAATCCTGGTCGCTTTGTGGAATTACATGGGCTGGGACAACGCCTCCACCATCGCCCGCGATGTCGAAAATCCCCAGCGCAACTACCCGCGCGCCTTGATCGCCGCCGCCGTCCTCACTGTCGTCACCTACGTTCTTCCGCTCGCCGCCATGGCCGTGGCCGGCCTGTCGCCGCAGGGCTTCTCAACGGGTTCGTGGACCATCGCGGGCCGCGCCATCGGCGGTCCCATGCTGGCTGCGGCCATTGTCGCCGGCGGCGTCATCTGCGGCGTCGGCATGTTCAACGCGCTCATGATGAGCTATACGCGCTTGCCCATCGCCATGGCTGAGGATGGCATGTTGCCGCGTGTCCTCACTCGGCGCAACCGCCGCGGTGTCCCTTGGGTCAGCCTCGTCGTATGCGGTTTTGCCTGGGCGCTCGCCCTCAATCTTCCCTTCGAGCGCCTCATCTCCATTGACCTGGTTCTCTACGGATCGAGCCTGCTGCTCGAATTCCTCGCGCTCGATTGTTCTGCGCCTGCGCGAGCCGCTTCTCCCGCGCCCCTTCAGGGCCGGCAACCTGGCAGTTGCCTGTCTGCTCGCAGTGGGCCCAACCGTCCTCATCGCCTACGCGCTCTACGCCTCGCGCGCTGAAAAACTCGGCGATCCGAATACCGCTCTCGCCAACATTTCGTCTCTGCTTTTTGCGTCTGGATTGGCCCTGCTCGGGCCGCTCTTCTACTGGCTTACCGCCGCGCCGCTCGCCCGCCGCCGCGCCGCAAAATCCCTGGTCCCTAGCCCCTAGGGTTCTGACAGCATGATCTCGTGCCAATGTTGGGTGCCCAAGGTCTCGATTTTGAGACTTGGGATAGCACGAAACCAATGTCCCCGCTCACTTCTCTTCCTCTTTGGCCTCACCCTGCTGCGCCTTTGTCTCTTTGAACTGCTTGATCGCGTGCATCACGCGAACCCGCGCGTACGCCGCATCGCGCCAGCCCTTCATCTCCACCCGCTTGCCCTCCAGGTCCTTGTAGATCGAGAAAAAGTGTGTAATCTCCTTCAGCATGTGCGGATAGACGTCCGTATAATTCCAGATGTTGGCAAAACGCGGATTGTTGTTGCCCACGGCCAGCACCTTTTCGTCCAGGATCCCCTGGTCCAGCATCTCCAGCAGACCGATCGGCCGCACTTCCTGTACGCATCCCGGAAAGCTGGGGCCCGACACCAGCACCAACACGTCGAGCGGATCGCCGTCGTCGCTCAGCGTCGAGGGAATAAAGCCGTAATCGCCGGGGTAGTGCACCGGCGAGTGCAGGTTCCGGTCCAGCTTAAACACGTGCAGTTGCTTGTCGTATTCAAATTTTTGTGTGCCATCCAGCGGAATCTCGATCACTGTCCGAAAGACCTCCGGAGCGCGATCACCAACGGGCAATTCCAGGTAATTCACCATCGCATATAACCTTTTCTCGAAAAATTGCAAATGAAAGTCTAATTTTCTCGTTCCCTGTTCCCTGTTCCCTGTTCCCTGTTCCCTGTTCCCTGTTCCCTGTTCCCTGTTCCCTGTTCCCTGTTCCCTGTTCCCTGTTCCCTTGTCCCCTGTTCCCTGTTCCCTGTTCCCTGTTCCCTGTTCCCTTGTCCCCTGTTCTTCTATAATCGGGGATCATGAAGGCGCATGTCTATGTCACGTTGAAGACATCGGTCCTCGACCCGCAGGGCCAGACCATCCACAACGCTCTTCGCAAGATCGGTTTTGCCGATGTCGCGGCCGTGCGCCAGGGCAAGTATTTCGCGCTCTCGCTTGCCGATGGCCTCACCGCCGAAGCCGCCAAAATCACGGTCGAGCGCATTGCCGGCGAAGTCCTGACGAACCCCGTCATTGAAGAATACACATACCGCATCGAGCAGTAGCGCGGCTGAGCTTCAGCCGTGCAACGTCCGCTTCGCAAAACATCTCCTCGGGGCACTCTTTGTTTTCTTCAAGAAGACAGCAATTGTTGACGACGTGTGAATCAGGGCGTACAGTGTTTTCGTAGAAGGAAGGGGGACGATATTAAAAAGATGCAGAGAGTCTCTTCCAGCATTACAACCCGTGAGGTGACTGTGGTCTAAGGCATCGCGCCTGGACTCCGGTGTGCAGATATCCTTTCACGTTCTAATGTGTCCCTCGACCCGATGTGCGAGATGGCATTTTTCCGATGGAGCGACGACGTTGTCGCCCAAGGAGGCCGGTCTAGCCGGTGACGCTATCAGCAATCGCGGCTTGGAAGCATGAGTGAAGATGCTCGGGCACGCGCGGCAGCGCGATGCATTTCTTCTAATATCCACAGTTAACCGCGACGGCCTGGACAATGCGTCCAGGCCGTCGTTGTATTTGGAAACAAAAAAAGGCGATTTTCTTGCACACATTCATAGCGGGTCGGCGGTTCCACTGACTTACAGGCAGTGGTGTCCTTGAACACTGAAACGCTGAGTCGCGTCCTCATCCGCGTAAGAGGCCACGATTTCTCCAAATTTCCTTAAGAAAAAACCACATTTTAAAAGCGAACGCAAGGACACGTTTACTCTGGTTCCGCTCTAAAAACCGCCGCCAAATCCTCTCCTTGCAATTGCCCTGGCGAGAACTCGCGGCGATTCTGCAAAGGGATGAACCGGGTGTAAAATCATCATCTCTCGAAGTTTCCCCGGAAATTCCGCTCGAGTTTTTCAAAATGGAAAGGAGCCGTCATGCGCAGCCTGCTTAAGTTCCTGCTGGTTTTCGTTGTATCCGTCTCGAATCTTGGTTTTGCCCAATCCGCGCCGCCCAAAACGCCCGTGCGCGAGGTGACGGAAGACTACTTCGGCACAAAGGTTACTGACCCTTACCGTTGGCTCGAAAACACAAAGGATCCCGAGGTAGTTGCCTGGATGAAGGCGCAGAACGACTACACTCGCGCCGTGTTGGCGCGCATTCCCGGCCGCGACCAATTACTCACCCGCATCAAGGCGCTTGATAACTCGGGCAGCGTCGTCTCGGAACTCCAGGTTTGGGGTGGCCGCTATTTCTACCTCAAAACCGAGCCGGGCTCTGACAATCGCAAGCTATACCTGCGCGATAGTCTCGCTGCGGAAGAGAGATTGCTCCTCGATCCCGAGAAGCTGACCACGGCAGATGGCAGGCATTTTTCAATTGATTACTTTCAACCGTCGCCTGACGGCAAGTACGTCGCCTATGGAATTTCTCCCGGCGGGTCGGAAAACAGTGTTCTGCATGTCCTCGAGAGCGCGACGGGGAAGGTGTTGGGCGACACCATCGATCGTGCTCAGTTTGGACAGCCCAGTTGGCTGCCCGACGACTCGTTCTTCTACACGCGAGCGCAAAAGCTCGAGCCGGATTCGCCGCCGACGGCGCAGTATCAAAAGCTCCGCTGCTATCGTCACGTGCTGGGCGCCGATCCAGACAAAGAGGCTGCCGTCTTTGGATATGATGTGTTGCCCAATGTGAAAGTGACGGAAGACGATTTTTCCTTTCTGGCTTTTTCGCCAGGCGCTCCAAAATTTCTTCTGGGTTTGGTGGTTCACGGGGTTCAACGCGAGGTCGATGTGTACGTCACGGCATTTGACGGCTCTCAAGGCTGGAAGCCGGAGTGGAAGAAGGCTGTCGATGCAGCCGACGATGTGACTGGCTTCGACCTGCATGGGGACAGCCTTTTCCTCCTCTCGCACAAAGACGCCTCCCGATTCAAGGTTCTGCGCACCAGCCTCGCTAATCCTGACCTGGCCCATGCAACAACGATTGTTCCGGCAAGCGAGGTGGTGGTTGTCGGTATCTCCGCCGCGGGCGACGCTCTCTACATGCAGGATCTCGACGGAGGCATCGGGCGATTGCGGCGCCTGCCGTATGACGGCGGCGAGATTCAAGAGGTGAAGCTGCCGTTCGACGGAGCGATTCAATCGCTATCCGCAAATCCCACAGTACCCGGAGCCTGGCTCGAGCTTACGTCCTGGACCAAGTCGCCGCTGTGGTACGCGCTCGATGCCGGCACCGGAAAACTGACCGATACGGGCCTGGTAGCGCCATCTCCCGTGGACTATTCAGGGATCGAATCGGAAGAGGTAAAGGCAAAGAGCGCGGACGGCACAATGGTGCCGCTCTCGATCGTTCACAAGCGTGGTATGGCTATGGATGGATCGCATCCCACGTGGCTTGAAGGTTACGGGGCCTACGGAATCACGATCGATCCCGCGTTTCGTCCCACGCTACTAGCGTTTTTTGAGCACGGCGGAGTCTTCGCTGTGGCTCATGTGCGCGGCGGCGGCGAGTATGGCGAGGATTGGCACCTCGCCGGGAAGAAACTGACCAAGCAGCACACGATTGACGATATGCTGGCCGGGGCCAATTACCTCATCGAGCACAAATACACTTCACCGGCTCACTTGGCGGGCGAGGGCACCAGCGCCGGCGGAATCACCATCGGCGGCGCCATTACCCAGCGTCCTGACCTCTTCGGCGCGGCCCTGATCCGTGTGGGCGATTCAGATACATTGCGCTCCGAGCTGATGGCCAGTGGGCCGGCAAACATTCCCGAATTTGGCACCGTCAAGGACCCGGACGGCTTCAAAGCTCTTTACGCAATGGATGCCTACCAGCACGTGAAGCCGAATACAGCCTATCCCGCAGTGCTGCTCACCACGGGAGCCAACGATCCTCGCGTGGCGCCTTGGGAAGCGGCCAAAATGACTGCCCGCTTGCAGGCATGCACTGATAGCGGCAAGCCTGTGCTGCTGCGCGTCGATTATGACGCGGGACACGGACTCGGCTCGACCAAAACGCAGAACGACGAGCTGCTGGCTGACGAGTTGGCCTTCCTGTTCTGGCAATTAGGCGTGCCCGAGTACCAGCCCGCGCAAACAAATCCGTAGTGCCTGCGTTTTTTCGCCGCGCATTTGCACGAATGTCGAGTTGCCCCATCCTTGCGCGCATCTTGCGCAAGGGTGGGAAACCGTGATCTTGGCCCGCATTTGTCACAGGATGCCCGAAAGTGTAGCGCCGGTCTCCTGGCCGGCTGTGGTGTGGGTCTCCAGACCCAGGGTCCCCGGCAGGCCTGCTTTTGGCTTGCTGGGGTGGTAGACCCACACATTTCCGCTGTCGGCCCATAGGGGTTCTCCAATTGGTGTAGAGCGGAGCCACGACCGCTAACTGGGCCTTACACATTCGCGCTTGCTTTGACCTCCTCGGGGTGGTAACCTGCGTGGTTCCTTCCGAGCCACGCATCCGCTGCGCATGATCCTGCACCCGTCAGGTTTGGCGGCAGCCCGGATGCCTGATTCGCAGGTCCAGAAGCACCGCCCAAAAGGGGTTCGTCCTTGCTCGAAACTGAAACCAAAACCTCTCTGCCCGAAAACGCCTACCTTCCCTTGCAGCCCGGCGAGTCCTACCACCCCATCGTCCCCGCGCAATCCAAGCCGCTGGAAATGACCTTGCGCGCCATCCTCTGGGGTATTTTCTTCTGCGTCATCTTCACCGTCGCTTCGGCTTATTCCACGCTCAAGGTTGGCCAGGGCATGGATTCGGCCATTCCCATCTCCATTCTTGCCGTCGGTCTGGCTCGCATCTACAAGCGCCGTTCCAGCCTGCTTGAAAACGTCATCCTCACCGGCGTCGGAGCCGCGTCGGCATCTCTTGTCGCCGGCGCGGTCTTCACGCTTCCTGCGCTCTACATCGTTCACCTCAGCCCCAATCCGTGGCAAACCGTTTTTATCTGTCTTGCCGGCGGCTGCCTCGGCGTGCTCTTCGTCATTCCCCTGCGGCGCTATTTCGTGCGCGAGATGCACGGCCAGTTTCCGTTTCCTGAAGCCACGGCCATCACCGAGGTCCTGGTCACCGGAGAGCGCGGCGGCTCGCAGGCCAAACTGCTCCTCCAGGCCACCTGCATTGCCGGCCTCTACGACTTCTTCGTCACCACCTTTCACGTCTGGCGCGAGTATCTCAACCTGCAATTCATTCCTCTGATGCGCACCCTCGCCGACCGCGGCCGCATGGTCTTCAACTTCGATGCCATCGGATTCATCCTCGGCCTCGGCTACGTCATGGGCCTGCGCAGCGCCATCGTGTTTTGCGCGGGCGGCATTCTCGCCAACTTCGTCCTCGTCCCGCTCGTCTGGTTTCTCGGCAGTCATGTCAACGTGCCCGTCTATCCCGGCGTCGTGCCCGTCTCCGCCATGTCTGCGGGACAAATTTACTCCAATTACGTTCGCTACATCGGCGTCGGCGCCATCGCCACGGCCGGAATCTTCGGCGTCCTCAAATCGCTGCGCGTCATCGCCGGCTCTTTCATCATTGCCTTCCGCGCCTTTCGCTCGCGCGCGCACACGCCGGGCGCCAACCAGGCAGAGCGCACCGATCGCGACCTGCCCATGAGCACCATCCTGCTCGGCGTTGTCTTGAGCGCCCTCGCCATCGCCATCTTTTTTAGCCGCCTTCAGGTCTCCTGGACCATCCTCGCCCTGGGCCTGGGGCTCGTTTTGCTCTTCGCCTTTTTCTTTGCGTCGGTCTCCGTCAACGCCATCGCCACCACCGCCAACACACCCGCCTCCGGCATGACCATGCTCACCGTCATCATTTCTTCGGTAGTGCTGGTCAACTTTGGCCTTTCCGGTACAACCGGTATCTTCTTCGTCATGGCAATCGCCGGCATGGTCTGCACTGCGCTCTGCGTCTCCGGCCAGTTCATCACCGACCTCAAAGCCGGTTACTGGCTCGGCAACACACCCTCAGCGCAGGAAAAGGTCAAGTTCCTCGGCATTCTCGCCGCTGCTGCGGCTGCCGGGCTCACCATCGTCATGTTGGCCCACACCTTCCAGTTCGGCGAGGCCACCGCAGGCGACGTGCGCCCCGTTCTGGCCGCGCCGCAAGCCTCCATCATGAAGGCCCTCGTCGTCGGCTTTATGAGCCGCCAGCCGGTCACTTATCTTCTATTCGGCGTAGGCGCCATCATCACCGTGATTCTTGAGATGCTGGGCAAATCCTCAATGGTCTTTGCGCTCGGCATTTACCTGCCGCTGAGCCTCACCACGCCCATTCTCACCGGCGGATTCCTCTCGCACATCGTGCATCGCCGCGCCGAGAAAACCGGCGGCGAATCGGGCCGCGGCATCCGCGAGCGCGGCGTCATTCTCGCTTCAGGACTCATGGCCGGCGGCGCGCTCGGAGGCGTTCTCGGCGCGGCCCTGCGCCTCTTCCCGAAGTTCCACGAGGATCTCATCCAGACGCCGTTCTATGCCGTCGATCCCATCTCGCAATCGGTTTCCGCATTGCTTTTCATCGGCCTTTGCGTGTATGTCTGGCTCCGTGCCATGAAAAAGGAGAAAGTGAACGAATGAACCAACTAGACCTCTTCGTCGCCGACGCCGTTCTCGGCATCGACACTCTTTGGGGCGGCGACGTCATGTGTCCCTCCGGCACCGGGCGCTTCATCGCCGACTCCTGGTTCTCCGATGAGCCGCTGCCCGCCGCCTACACCCATCCGGCCGCCGATCGCCTGCGACAATCCGGCGGCGTCGCCGGCAAGAGCGTCGATCGCGAAGCCGTCGACGAATACCTGCGCGCGGTCAATCTTCCCCAGGCTATCGCCGCAGTCCGCTCTGAAGCCCAAAAGCTCTCGGGCCTTCGCCAAGCCTATCTCACCGGCCTCGCCGTTTCTCTTGAGGTCATGTGGGACCTCGCCATGGAAGTCCTCGGCAAGGGCGATCCGGTGCCTTACGCCCGCGCCGTTGAAGCGTCCACCGCCAAGCCGCCCGAACCCTCCAAACCCGCCGTCAAGCGCGAGCGCGTGGCCGAACTGCTCGCCCGCGCCGGCTTCCATTCCTCCAATGCCGCCCAACTGCTCGACGCCGTCGATGCCTGGCGCCGCATCCACACCGTTCCCATGGCCTCGGTGCGCGCCCTGGGCGCGGCCGTCATCGCCTGGTTCGACAACCTCAGCGCCAAGAATCTGCTGCCCTATCTTCCGAACGTGCTGTCGCGCGTGCCGCGCGCCAACATCGACTTTCTGCCCATCAAAGACGCCTGGTTCTCCGGCTCCATGAACTACCTCGGCCGCGCGCGCAATCCCGACGGCTCTCCGCAATACGAAGCCAGTTACGAAATCAACGCATCGCTCGAAATGTCTTATCCCGAGTTCGAGCAGCTCGTCAGCCACGAGGTCGTTCCCGGCCACGTCACCACCTTCGCCTACCTGCAGGACCTCTATGTACGCGGCAAGGCCGGCTTCGAGGCCACCGTCCTCACCATGAACACGCGCGCCGCCACGCTCTTTGAGGGCATCGCCAACAACGCCATTCTCATCGCGCACGGCGTCACTGAAGTGGAACAGTTGCCCGACGAAGACCTTCAGATCGGCGTGCTCCTGGCTCTCCTGCAAGATGACGCCAAGAACCAGTCGTCCTGGCTCACCTGGGGCGACGAGCGCCCGCAGCCCGAAGTCGCTGCCACGCTGCGTCAAGATTTTCTGGTCACTGCGGAGCGCGCCGATAAGTTATCCGGCGCCTGGGGGCGCCATCCCCTCTTAGGCCGCATGTATCTCCCCGCCTATCGCGCGGGTACTGAAAAAGTCGCCGAACTCCGGCGCACTTACCCTCCCGCCCGCGTCCTGCCCGCCATCTACGGCTGCAACGGATTAGTCGACATCGATACCATCGACCAGGTGTTGCAAAGCTAAGTTTCTGACCATAAGAAGGGAAACAATATAGTTGACTCACCAGCATCCGAAGCCGAGGGAGCCAAAGTAGAGCGAGGGCAACCAGCATACCAGCGTGATTACCGCATATCGCTTCTTTTGATCGAAGCGGAGGGCCAAGAGCGCCATTACTCCGCTCGCGAGCCATGTGTATGCAGCTATATGCTCAGATCGAGCCACCCAACTGCTGTCTGCGGCGAAGCAGTATCTTGATCCGATGCTGGCTGTTATGAAGAAGCTCACGACGAGCGCGAAGAGAGCGGCGATGCCCACACGGGCGCTACGGAACCAATTCGCTATGATTGCGAGCATGGCAGCACTATAGCAGGGGACGTATGTTCCACAAATCCATCACAAACGACTGGCGCAAGAACTCGCGAGCCTAGTAGGTTCTTCCCATAGATTTGTACCAATGCTGGGTGCACCAGGTCTCGCTTTTGAGACCTGGGAAAGCACTCATGACGGAAATCAGGCTCCGCCAACGTCACGCAACCAGCGACACGTCACCCCGCCGCCCCCGCGCCGGTTTCACGCTGATCTCCACGTCCTGCCCCAGAGCGGCGAGGAAATCCATGAGCCGCTCCACCGAGAAGGAACCTGCGCGGTTGCGCATCAGCGCCGAGACGTGCGGCTGCTTGATTCCGAGAATCTTGCCGGCTTCGGTTTGCGTCATGCCGTGTTTGCGGATAAGCCGAAAAATCTCCAGCGTAAGCCTGGCCTTCAATAATTCGTGCTCGGGATGGGGGAAGCCAAGATCGGCAAAGACGTTTCCGCTGCTCCTCTCGGCCTTGACGGTGCTCTGCGCCTTTTGACGCATGCTAGTTCTGTCCCCCTGTGTGTAGTTTGGCCGCTTCAGCCAAGCGACGGCCGCGCCACCTCACTCTTATATACATAAATATGTCTATTTGTATAACTTGTCAACTCAAGTCGCGCAGAATCCCGTTTGCCTGGCGAGCCATGCCCGCCAGGCAAACGCAAACAACAGTTACTCGCTGATGGCAACGCCGCTGAATGCGCCGGTGATTGCGCTTGACGTTGCTACTGGCGTCAGATCGCCATAACCATCGATGGAATAGACAGCGGCATAAGCGTCACTGCCGATGGCATAAATCACTGCAAGCCACTTTTGATCCGACGATACGGTGATGTCGGTCGGAGCTCCGGGCAGTGGCACTGATTTGTAAAACACGCCGCCCTGGCCATCGCTGAAGAAGATGGAGATCGCGTGGCCGGGAGAGTTTCCCGTGTACCAGATATTCCCCGCCCCCTTGGCCACCCAGCAAGGAGCGTTCGTGGGATAGGATGGCGTGGGACCGGCTACGGCATTCACTGTTCCGTTCTCTTCGAGGATGGCGAAACTGTCAGGACTATGAGCGGGTGTGAAACCAAGCACATTATTCCAGAACGCTTCGCCAAGCGGCACCATATCGGCGTCGCTGGGAAGTGCGATGTCAGTGCTCGTGCCACTCAGCACCCCGCCTTCCTTCGTCAGCGGCAATTGCAGAACCGATCCCGAACTTAAGGTGACAGCAGCCCAGGTATCGCCAACCGCGATCTGCGCAGCCGAAGGATCGGAAAGCTTGACTACCTGTCCATCGACATAGCCCCAGGGCCACGCGTGACTCTCGGCGCAATTGGCGCCAACCACAAAAAGGTGGTTGTTATTCAACGCAACCGAGTCGGGATTCTTGCAGCCGGGCGCCAGAAGAATCGTTGAACCTACTGCGACCGAATCGCCCCATCGCACAAGTTCGCTCACTGTGTTTGATCCGTAGTTGCCTACTGCGCCGAGATTTCCCTGGAACTGCAGAATTCCGGCATTGGTGCTGGCGCCGCCTTTGCCGCCAGTGGGCAGCGTTTGCGCCAGCGTGAGCGAAGGTGTGCCCGAGGTGTCGAGTTTGAACACCTCGACCGCATTGCCGCTCGGGTTGTTCGTGCTGGTGATGACCAGCGCGCTGCGTCCGTCCTGGCCTGAGGCGGCCAGTGCGCCGGCAAGAGATATGGCTGCCAGCGTAACGCCAGAGCGCCACGCACGAGACTTGGGGAGTCTTTGAATATTCATTGCAATCTCCTGGAAGTTTGTCGTGAACTTATGCCTGATCGTGGGCCGGGGAGAAACAGAAATGGCTTCCGTTCACGTAGGTTTATTCGATAGAGGCGCGCGAAAAGTTACGGTAGCGAGAAGTTACGGTAAATTGAGACGCGCAGATCGATCCCGGCGTAAGTTTTCAGACGTAAATTTCTGATGCATGGCGTAACATTTCACGGCCCTCAATCGAAATGTTTAAGTGTGAGCGTGTTGGAAGCAAGAGGGAGACCGGATTGCTCGAATACACTGATGCTGGTAAGGATTCGAACAAGACAATCCCTCTCATGCACTCCGGCGACAATATCGAGAACCTGATGGCCCGATACCAGCGCGGCGACTTCGTCGCAGCCACAGATCTCATCGATCGCCTCGGCCCGCGGCTGCACCGGTTTTTTATTGCGCAATCGTTCAGCCGCGCGGATGCCGATGACCTGCTGCAGGAAACCTGGCTTCGCATTCACAAAGTGAGGCATACGTATCGCCCCGGCGAGCCCGCGCTGCCATGGTTTTATGCGATTGCCCGCCACATTCGCGTGGACCACTATCGCAAGTCGATGCGGGCTGCCATCGGCGAACAGGAATTGGAGTCAATTTCAAGGGAAATGCCGCCGCACGCGCGGGAATTTGGCTGGGCCGAGGAGCTCCAGGCACTGCTGGCGCCGCTTCCTGAGAGCCAACGGGAAGTGATTGTGATGCTGAAGATGGAGGGGATGTCGTTGGAGGAAGTCGCACGCGCCACGTCGTCGAGCGTGGGCTCGGTGAAACAGAAAGCGCATAGGGCATACAAAACGCTGCGAGAAACCATGAGCGCCAGGGGCCAGCAGAAGTGGCAAAGCGGAGGACTCTCGTGAAAGATCAAGAGATTGACGATGTCCTTAAGGAAGCCGCAAGCGCTTCACCCCGCCTGAATCCGCGGATTCTGCAGACGATTGCCGGCTCCATCGAATCGTCGCTCCATCCCGTTCCTCCGTTGCCGCCGCCATGGCTGATGACGGCCGCACTGCTCCTCGTCTCGGCAGCCGTCGCATTGGCGGGCGCTTGGCTCAATGGCTTCCTGGGAATAGAAAAGATGGATCTGACTTTGCGCGCGTCGATCTTTCCCGCGCTCGGAATTCTTGCGTGGCTTGCGGCGAGTACCCTCGTCCGCCAGATGGTTCCGGGGAGCCTGCGCCGTGTTTCTTCTGGCGCGATCCTGGCAATTGCCACCGTGACGATGCTCGGTGTGTTTGCGTCGGTATTCCGCGATTACCACACGGATCATTTCGTCTCCGCCGGCATCGCATGTCTGCTCACCGGCCTTCTCTACGCCGTTCCCGCAGCGTTGCTCAGTTGGCTGGTACTGTGGCGCGGTTTTTCAGTGAGCCCTGTGTCGGCGGGATGTGTGGCAGGCACACTCGCGGGCCTGGCCGGGGTGGGAATGTTGGAGTTGCATTGCCCGAATTTCGAGGCGGCACACGTCCTGGTGTGGCACACCGCCGTACTCCCTGTAAGCGCCGCGCTGGGCGCCGTGGCTGGGTGGGCGCTGCGATTCCGCTCCAGTTCACGGTCACGAACCGCGGCTCGATAAGCTTAAGTGCTCTCTACAGACGGCAATAACGCGCGAAAACATGCGCAAAATGGGGCAAAAAGTGACCATTTAGGGCCGCAAAGCCCTTGCGGTGAACCCCTAAGTTGAGATAGTTTGCATTGAGCGCACTCGCCGTTTGCTGTTTTTGGCTATGCCAAGCGCCCGGTTTTGATCCACCATGGCGTTGGCCGGTGAAGCGGAGCCGGGCGCTGCTGGAGAGCAACCCGGCAAGGAATAGCCGGCTGGTGACTCATCCGTACCGATGAGTGCCGGGAGCGGGGACCCACCCTGCTCCCGGTTTTTTGAACCGACATCGGGTGGATAGATTTCCCCATGCCTTGGAAAACTCATGCAGGCCGCTGCCCCACCGCTGGCCTGCGGCTGGGCAACGGCAGCTATCTGCTCGAACTCCTCCGGCGGCCGATAGCCCAGAGCCGAGTGCAGCCGGCAACGATTGTAATACCGTTCGATGAACTCTTCGATGTGATCGCGCAGCTCTTCCATGCTGCGGTAGGACCGGGCATCGATTTCTTCCCGTTTCAGAGTGCGCATGAAGCTTTCGCAAAAGGCGTTGTCGTAGGGGTTGGCGGGCCGGCTCATGCTGGGCACGATCCGATGCAGGCGCAGCACCCTGACGTATTCTTCACTGGCATACTGCAGGCCGCGATCGGAGTGGTGAACCAGCCCTGGCGGCGGTTGCCGATCGCCGATGGCTTGTTCCAGCGCCGCCAGCGTCAGCCGCGCTGTCAGGGTCCGCTGCAGCGCCCAGCCCACCACCTTGCGCGAGAACGCATCCAGCACCACGGCCAGATACACGAACTCGCCCAGGAGCCGGATATAGGTGATGTCGGCCACCCACAACTGGTTGATTCCAGTCAGCTTCATACGCGCCGCCAGATTCATGTAAACCTCCAACTCATGGCCCGAGTTGGTGGTTGAGGTAAAGGCCCGCGACGGGACGGCGAGCAGATTATCTTCGCGCATCAGCCGCGCCACACGTTTATGGTTGACGATCATTCCCCGGCGCCGCAACTGCTGGCTTACCCGCCGGTAACCATAGCGCCGCCGGTGCTCCAGCACTACAGCCTGGATCGCCGACCGCACCTCCATCTCCGCCTCCACCGGCAACTCGGGCTCCAGCCAGCGATAGAAACTGGCCCTGCTCACTGCCCCCACCCGGCACATCCGTTCCACACTCAGGGCGCCTGGCATCGGCATCATTGCCCGGATCCGGGCGTAGATGCCCTCGCGCCAGACGCGGTGTTCTGCCGGCGTCGAGCCGCGATGTGCTGCAAGGCACCCTGTAAAAAATCCACTTCCAGAACCTTCTCCGCCAAGGCACGCTTCAGCCGGCGGTTCTCCTCCTCCAGCGTCTCGCCGGCGCGCTCGGCCAGCACCGGCTCGGCCTCATGACGCGCCGCAAACTGCTTGCGCCACTTGCGAAGAGTACTCGGGCTCACTCCCAGTTCCTCGCACAGCCGGCCTACGTGCATGCACGTCCGCAATCGCTCCACCGCCATCGCCCGGAACGATTCTGGTCGCCATCCTGCTTCTCGTTTCGCCACTCGCAGTCCCCCCTTCGCTGCAGAGATGCGCATATTTTAGCTGTCTCACTTTTGGGGGTCAGTCCACCCTGTTTAGACGCACTTTTGGGAAATTACTTGGTGCTACTCGGCTCTTATTCGCAACCATTCTCGGTTCTAACTGCTAATTGTTCGCAACTATTCTCGGTATTTGTCTCGAAGAATCGCACCCTCTCAAGCGAACGTTTGCGGGGCAAGTGCAACCACTTGAGCGAACATTTGGCCGGCTCCGCGCACCGCCTGCGCCAGCATTTGCAACCACTTAAGCCGTTTCCGCGCTCCAGACGTTCCGCCATGTGACAAGGCAGCAGCCGGTCGCACCGAGCCGCTCCGCTACAATAAGGGCAAGCTCGACACATTATGCTGCCTGAAACCTTACCTGAAGCTCTTACCTTCGACGATGTGCTGCTGGTGCCCGCCTATAGCGAGGTCGTGCCCGCGCATGTAAGCACGCAAACGCAGCTGACGCAAGCGATTACGCTCAACACACCGCTCATCTCCTCTGCCATGGACACAGTGACGGAGTCGCGCATGGCCATCGCCATGGCGCAACAGGGCGGCATCGGCATTGTGCACCGCAATCTCTCTATCGCCGACCAGGCCGGCGAGATCGACAAAGTGAAACGGTCGGAGAGCGGCATGATCGTCGATCCGGTGACCATCGGCCCTGAGAAGATGATCGGCGATGCGCTCGATGTGATGCGCCGCTATCGCATCTCCGGAGTGCCGGTAACGCAGGGCAAGCGCTTGGTGGGCATCCTGACCAATCGCGACCTGCGATTCGAAACGCGCACTGATATCCCCGTGGGCGACGTGATGAC
Organism: uncultured Acidobacteriaceae bacterium; assembly: GCA_963848805.1. GTDB lineage: Bacteria > Acidobacteriota > Terriglobia > Terriglobales > Acidobacteriaceae > Telmatobacter. The sequence goes on from CAWKFD010000017.1 coordinate 206,404, forward strand.
CAAAGATGATTTGATCACCGTGCCTGTTGGAACCACGCTGGAAGAAGCCGAGCGCATCTTGCACAAGCACCGCGTGGAAAAGTTGCTGGTGGTGAACGATCAGTACGACTTGATGGGCCTGATCACCGTCAAGGACATCCAGAAGAAGCTGAAGTATCCCAACGCCAGCAAAGACGATCAGGGCCGTTTGCGCGTGGGCGGAGCGATCGGAGCAACGGGCGACTATCTGGAGCGCGCGGCGGAGCTCATTCGCAACCGCGCTGACACGCTGGCTATCGATTCGGCGCACGGACATTCTTCGCGCGTGCTGGATGCGGTGCGCGAGGTGAAAAAACGTTTCCCAGGCGTGCCGGTGCTGGCGGGCAACGTGGCCACCTACGAGGGCGCAATGGCGCTGATCGACGCTGGCGCCGATGCCGTCAAGGTGGGCATCGGACCGGGATCGATTTGCACCACGCGCATGGTCACCGGCGCGGGCATGCCGCAGATCACGGCCATTGCAGAGGCCTATCGCGCTGCGAGCAAGCACGGGATTCCCGTGATTGCCGATGGCGGCATCAAGTACTCCGGCGAAATCACAAAGGCGATCGCCGCCGGCGCCAGCTCAGTGATGATAGGCTCGCTGTTTGCCGGCGTGGATGAGAGCCCCGGCGAGACGATTCTCTATCAGGGACGCAGCTTCAAGAGCTATCGCGGCATGGGCTCGCTGACGGCTATGAGCCAAGGCTCGGGCGAGCGCTACTTTCAGGGCTCGGCCGACATGGCCACGCAAGATAACGGGCCGACAGACGTGGTGCAGCGCGAACGCGCCAATGAAAACCGCCTGGCCAAGTTTGTTCCCGAGGGCATTGAGGGGCGCGTGCCCTACCGCGGACCGCTGGAGGCCATGGTTTTCCAACTAGTGGGCGGATTGCGCTCCGGCATGGGCTATCTGGGCTGCGGCAGCATCCCGGAGCTGCGGGAGAAAGCAAAGTTTGTGCGCATCTCCGGCGCCGGATTGCGCGAGAGTCACGTGCACGATGTGATCATCACCCGCGAAGCGCCAAACTATCATGTCGAATAGCCCGCGCGGCCTCAGGGTCTCCACCCCGCCGATGGAGACCTGTCCGCGGGGACCCCAGCTCTCTACCTCACGGACCAAGACCTGTCAGCGGGGACCCAGGTTCTGGATCAGCGCGTGGCTGCCCGTGGCCGTGGGTATTGCGCTTGTCATGATGGAGTCGACAGCGTATTTCGGCGCGGACCGCACCACACATCCCCTGCGCTGGCTCGTGCAGTTGATCTTTGGGCGCCTTAGCGATGATACCTGGAACTTCATCCACCTCTGCATTCGCAAGTCAGGCCATTTTCTCGGCTATGGAGCGCTCGGGCTGGCATGGCTGCGCGCGTGGTGGATGAGCCTTCCAGGCTTCCGCTTTTCGGCGGACGTGCTGCTCGGGTTGACCGGGACGGCGCTGGTGGCCAGTTGGGACGAGTGGCACCAGACCTTCCTGCCCAACCGCACCGGCTCACCCTGGGACGTGTTGCTGGATTGCTGCGGCGCGCTCGTTATGATGCTGATCGCCTACGTGTTTATGCGCCTGCTCCGGCCCCAGTTGCTGGTTCCCAGGAGTTGATAGGCACTGCCCGGCGAACAAATCGAATGAAAGGCTTCCTGTAAATGCCCGGTTCTTCTGCTCCGCTTCCATGCACGAGGTTCGCGCATCAGAAAGCCGTGGCTTGTTCGACTGCAACGGGCCGGCTTGCACTCGGCGCTATGGCCTGCATACGACGACAGGCGCACAAGGGAACGCTCGCGATGCAGTCTTTTCGCGTCCCGTTGCAAATTCCGGCAAGCCGCAGATCTCTTTGAGAGCGACGGAATCCCAGCGGCAGAGAAGCGTGTTCACGAGGAGCCTGAGATCGGACAGGAAGGTCGCGCGGGCCATGTACTCTGCGTCCAGTTGCTGCTTGGCGGGCAACACCACTGCGTGAATGTACGCATCCAATTGCTCTTTGGCTACGCGAGCAAGAATTCTCTCCTCACAGGCAAAGACAATTGTCGCCATGCCGGTGACTCCCGGACGGCAAGGCAGTGCGAGAGTTACATATTCCGGCAGTTTGGGGCGGGGACCCACCAGGCTCATATGCCCGCCCAATACATTGGCAAGCTGGGGCAGTTCATCCAGCTTCGAACGACGTAGGAAACGGCCGATGGGCGTATGACACTGATGGTGGGTCGCGGCGTTCGGATCGTGCACCATTTCGGCAGCGTGGATGAGAGTACGGAACTTGAGTATGGTGAAGGTCCGGCCGTAACGGCCCATACGTTTCTGCCGGAACAGCACCGGACCTGGCGATGTGAGGCGCACGGCCGCGGCGATCGCCAACATGAGCGGGAGCAGCACAGGCAGCGCCAGCAGAACGCACGCGCAATCGAAGAGGCGCTTGGCCACCGAGCACGACCAGGGGCTCAGGCCTTTCCAGGCGGTGCGCACAGGCCCCTGCACCTGGAGCACGGCTGTTTCTTCCTGCCCGATCTGTGTCAGGAATGAAGAGGTCTTTGTAGAAATGAAACTTTGATGGCCCAACAACTCAGCGCTCAAGCCGCCACCTCCCAAGGTGGAAGTGATCGAATCGCAGCAGAGCTGATGGAAATCGAACATCAAGCGGCCGGCGGAGTCGCGGTGGGCGTTATCAATTCACCGCTTGCTCTGCGCCATGGCTTGCAGTTTAAAACACAGTCTTTTCTTCTAGTTCCACAGCGGCTGCGCTCGAGCGCAAGCTTCGCGTAGAACGGAACAACCACAGTCAAGGAGGTAGTGAAAACACTATAGCACAGGACTGAATCGCCTTTCACCTCTCACCCCCCAAAAAATAAACGCGAGCACATCCCGATGGGATATGCCCGCGTGAATTTGAGAGCGGAATGGTCGATCGCTGGACTGCGGCGGTCTATGCGGCTTGTTCGCCGCCCTCGGCTCCTTCTTCCTTCTTCTGCTCTTCGAGCTGCTTTTCGAGCTCGGCCCGCTTCTTGGCCTTGATGTCGGCGCGCTTCTGGCGCTTGACTTCAAGTTGCTTTTCGGCGCCTAGCAGCTCGATGAACGCCTTTTCGGCGCCATCGCCCTGCTGGAAGCCGGTGCGCACGATGCGCAGATAGCCGCCATTCCGGTCACCATACCGCGGAGCCACAACGTCAAACAGCCGCTTGACAGCCGTGTCGGTTTGGAGGAAGCCGAGCGCCTGACGGCGCGCGTGCAGATCGCCCTTCTTGCCCAGGGTGATCATTTTTTCGACGTGCGGACGGACAGCCTTGGCCTTGGCCAGGGTGGTCTCCACGCGATCTTCCACGATCACGGATGTGACCAGGTTGCGCAAGAGCGCGCGGCGATGACTGGTATTGCGTCCGAGCTTGAATCCTGCATTGCGATGGCGCATGGTGAAAAACTCTCTTTCCAGGTGTCAGGGTTCATTGGCAAACAGGGCATTTCCCTGTTCCCTGATCCCTGTTCCCTGCCACTAAAAGTTCTCGGTCTCAGTTGGCAATTGCAAATCCACCGAGTCGAGCGGTTCGTCTTCGTCGTCGTACTGGCCGTATCCCGCGGCCAGGGCTGCCTGCGGCAAAATGCTTGTGGGTCCGGGCACCGCGTTGCCGCTGGCGTCGATCTTCATGCCCAGCGACAAACCCATCTGCGCCAGAATCTCCTTGATCTCGTTCAGGCTCTTGCGGCCGAAGTTCTTGGTCTTCAGCATCTCGGCTTCGGTCTTCTGCACCAGCTCGCTGATGGTCTGGATGTTGGCGTTCTTCAGACAGTTGTAGCTGCGCACCGACAGCTCCAGCTCTTCCACGCTGCGGTTGAGGTTGTCGTTGGGGAAGAGAATCCGGCCTTCCTCGCCGCGCGCTTCGGTTTCAATCTCCTCCTCGAAATTGATGAAGATGTTCATGTGGTCCTTGAGCAGCTTGGCGGCCAGGCCGACCGCGTCGGCAGGCAGCACGGCCCCATTGGTCCACACTTCCATCGTCAGCTTGTCGTAGTCGGTGATCTGTCCCAGGCGGGCGGCGTCGACCGCGTAATTCACGCGGCGCACCGGCGAGTGGACCGAATCCACGGGAATGAAGCCGAGCCCGAGGTCGGCGTCAAAATTCTTGTCGGCGGCGATATAACCGCGGCCGCGCTTGAGACGCATCTCCATATCAAGCTTGCCGCCTTCTGAAAGCGTGGCCAGATAGACGTTCTTGTCGAGAATTTCCACGTCGCCGTCGGCCTCGATCATGCCGCTGGTGACCGCACCTGGCTGGTCGGCGCGCAGATACAACGCCTTGGGGCCTTCGCCCGCGAGCTTGAAGGGAACCTGCTTGAGATTCAGGATGATGTCGGTCGCGTCTTCGACCACGCCAGTGATGGATTGGAACTCGTGCAGTACGCCCTCAATGCGAACCGCGGTGACCGCCGCGCCCTCGATGGAGCTAAGCAGCGTGCGCCGCAAGGCGTTGCCGATGGTGGTGCCAAAGCCCCGCTCAAATGGCTGGGCGCTGAACTTTCCGAAAGTGTCGGTAAGCGTCTCGGCATCGACTGCAAGGCGCTTCGGTTTCTGGAATCCTGTCCACAACATATTTGTCTCTCGTTTCCCGCGCGGCATGTACGTCGCGATGCATTTTGCGGCGGCCGCGCAAGTGCTCCTTTTTTTGAAATGCAGCTTCTAGCCTCTAGCTCCTGGCTTCTAGCTCTTTGTGCCGGAATTGAGGTCGTCAACTTGGCACGAAAAAAGCTAAAAGCTAGAGGCTGGAAGCTAATAGCTGTTACTTAGAGTACAGTTCGACAATCAACTGCTCGTTGATCGGCAGGTTGACGTCAACCCGCTTAGGCAGATGGAGTACGCGCCCCGATAGATTCTCAAAGCTGGCTTCCAACCAAGTGGGAACAGGGTTTTGCGCGGCGTACTGCGCGGCCTGTTCCACGATCAGCAATTTCTTGGCGCTCTCGCGGATGGCGATCTCGTCGCCCACGCTCACCTGGTAAGAGGGGATGTTGACCTTGCGGCCGTTCACCGTAACATGCCCGTGGCGGACCACCTGCCGGGCCTGGCGGCGCGAGATAGCAAAGCCCAGCCGGAAGGCAACATTGTCGAGGCGCCGCTCCAGTTGCTGGATGAGCAGCTCGCCGGTCACACCGGTGGCGCGGTTGGCTTTCTCGTAGTATTCGCGGAATTGGCCTTCGAGCGTGAAGTACATACGCTTGGCCTTCTGCTTTTCGTGCAGTTGCAGACCGTAGCCCACGATCTTGGCCTTGCGGTCCTTGCCGTGCTGTCCCGGCGGAAAGTTACGCTTCTCAAGCGTGCAACGGTCCGAGGTACATTTGGTACCCTTCAAAAATAACTTGGTGCCCTCGCGTCGGCAAAGGCGGCAAACTGCTCCCGTATAACGTGCCATTTCTTCTCCTGAATTCGGATGTCGGCCGGTTTACGTCCGCCGCGGCGGACTTCGTCCCGGCCCGTGTTAGCTTTTAGCTTCTAGCTCTCAGCCTTTAGCTTTTTCTTGCTCCTAATGAAAGCCACGGATTTATCCGTCAGCACAATGGAGTAGAGGCTAGAAGCTAGTAGCTGCTTCTTAAACTCGCCGTCTCTTCGGCGGCCTGCAGCCGTTGTGGGGCACCGGCGTCACGTCGCGGATAGTGCGCACATCAATGCCGGCTGCTGCCAAGGCCCGGATGGCCGACTCGCGGCCCGATCCCGGCCCGGAAACCCGCACCTCGACCGCGCGCACGCCGTGATCGCGCGCCATGCCGGCCGCGTTCGACGCCGCCTGCTGCGCCGCGAAGGGCGTGCCCTTGCGCGAACCCGCGGAATCCCAGCGAACCCGAACTCTTCCAGCTCAGCGTGTTGCCCATCTGGTCGGTGATGGTGACGATGGTGTTATTGAACGAGGCTTGAACGTATGCAATACCGAACGGCACATTCTTGCGCTCGCGCTTCTTGAACTTCTTGGTCTTGCCCTTTTTGCCGGAGTCGGCCTTCTGTTCTGGTTTCGCCATTAGGTCTTCGCACTCGCTTTCTTCTTGCCGGCAATCGTGCCCTTGCGCGGGCCCTTGCGAGTGCGGGCGTTGGTGTGGGTGCGCTGGCCGCGCACGGGCAACGAACGCCGGTGCCGCGTGCCGCGATAGCTCTGGATGTCGATGAGGCGCTTGATGTGCATCGAGACGTCTTTGCGCAGGTCGCCCTCAACGTCTCCTTCGTCCTCGATCACCTGACGGATGCGGTTGACCTCGTCCTCGCCCAGATCCTGGATCTTCTTGAAGGCGTCAACGTTCGCCTTGCCCAGAATCTTGCGGGCGCGGGGCTGGCCGATCCCGAAGATGTAAGTGAGCGCGATCCTTGCCTGCTTGTTGCGGGGCAGATCGACGCCTGCTATACGTGCCATTTGGATTCCTTTGCTGCTTCAGTTTGTGTGCCTCCGGCCTCAACCGGCTCGCACGGGTTATGCGGAATACTTCCAGAGGTTCATCGCAAGCCTTGACTCCAGCTAACTAGCCTCTCGAAGACAGGGAGTAGAGAGTAGCCAATAGGGAATAGCCGATTATGCTGCTTCGGTCTATCAGTTTTCTATTCCCTACTCCCTATTGCCTATTCCCTGCCTTCCGGAAGTCTCCGTTCCTGCCAGGTCTTGCTTATCCCTGACGCTGCTTGTGCTTTGCGTTCTCGCAGATCACACGCACCACACCGCGGCGCGTTATCACCTTGCACTTGACGCAAATCTTTTTTACCGATGCCCGGACCTTCATGGCCGTTGCCCTTCTCCGCGCATTAAACTTTGGCGCAGCATTGAAAAATTCATTTGTAGCGGTACACAATCCGCCCGCGATTCAGGTCGTACGGACTCAGTTCCACCGCCACGCGGTCGCCGGGTAAAATGCGGATGAAATTCTTGCGCATCCTTCCCGATACATGGGTCAACACCTCGTGATTGTTCTCGAGTTTGACCTTGAACATGGCGTTGGGCAACGTCTCAATCACCGTTGCCATTACCTCAATCGCATCTTCCTTCGACAATCTGTGTCCACTTCTGCCGGGCTCAGCTCTCGCGCTCCCGACCGTTGCACCGAGCAAAATGCCCGGCTCCAATTCCAAGCCTGCGGCTGCCAGCTACAGGCCCCGCGCCATCTTACTCCGTCAAAATTCTCGCGCCGTCCGCAGTCACCGCAACCGTGTGCTCAAAATGGGCGCTCATGCTTCCATCGGTAGAAACAGCGGTCCAACCATCGTCCAGTACTTTCACATCGGGCTTGCCAGCATTCACCATGGGCTCGATCGCGATTACCATGCCTGCTTTCAGCTTCATGCCCTGGCCAGCTTCGCCAAAGTTCGGCACCTGCGGATCCTCGTGCATGTGGACGCCGATACCGTGGCCCACAAAATCCCGCACCACCGAGAACCCTTCGCCCTCGACCACTCCCTGCACCGCGGCGCCAACATCGCCCAGCGTCGCCCCCGGCCGAACCGCCGCAATGCCTGCCCGCAGCGACGCCTCAGTAGCCTCGAGCAGCCGCGCCGCCTTCGCGTCAATGGCGCCCACCGGCACAGTGATAGCCGCATCGCCGTAATAGCCGTCCACTACCACGCCAAAGTCCACCGAAACAATGTCCCCTTCTCTCAGCACCCGCTTCGGAGAAGGAATCCCGTGCACCACCTCGCTGTTGACTGAGGTGCACAGAACGCAGGGAAACCCGTGGTAGCCCTTGAATGCGGCCTTCACACCCAATTCGGTGAGCCGGGCCTCGGCCGCTTTCTCGAGATCGTAGGTCGTGGCACCCGGCTTTACATGCCTGCGCACGAGTTCCAGCACCTCGTGGACAACCTGTCCCGCCCGGTGCATCTTCTCGATCTCTTTCGACGACTTCAGTACGACGGCCACGAAAAACCAGTTCTCAGTGGTCAGTGATCAGTGGTCAGTTCGATAGCGTAACTGCCAACCCGAATCATTCGACCCCGAATCTTCCGAATGTTGCGTTGCCGCTTCAGGCCCAGTCAAACTTGATGCAGTGCACCGCTGCACTCATCAACTGATCACTGACCACTGATCACTGACAACCGTATTCAAACGCACAAGCGCACCGATCGACTGGTTACGCCAAATTGCGCAACCTCTCCACGGCGGCAACAATTCCGGCCGCTACTTCTGCAATCGGCCGGTCTCCATCCACTTCCGCGAATCGTCCCAGTTCCCGGTAGTGATCGACAACAGGCGCGGTAAGAGTCGTGTAAGCGCGCATGCGCTCCTTGTAAACTTCTTCCGCGTCGTCGGCTCGCTGGGTCAGCGCTGCGCCTTCTACATCGCAGAACCCATCCCTTTCAGGCGGATTCATATAAACGTTGTAGATAGTGTGGCAGACAGGGCAATTCCTGCGCCCGGTAATCCGGCGCAATAATTGATTATAGTTCACTTGGATGCCGACGGCAACCACCGGCAGCGATTCGATTTGCGCGGCTAGTCGGCCGTCGAGCCACGCGACCTGCCCCAGTGTCCGTGGGAAACCGTCGAGAATGTATCCCCGAGCGGTGTCGGGCTCCAGCAGCCGGGCCGCCACCATTTCGTTGACCAGCGAATCGGGCACCAGTTCTCCGCGTCCCATGATCTCTCTGGCTGTTTTTCCCAGCGGAGTTCCCTTCGCCACATTGCCGCGCAACAGATCGCCGGTTGAAATCTGCGGGATGCCCCACACCTTGACGAGCTCCTTGGCTTGGGTTCCTTTGCCCACTCCGGGCGCTCCCAATAAAAGAATCGGGCCGGGAACGGTGTTCGATTCCGTCGCCCGGCCATTTTCCAGTGAAGAAGCAGATGAAGACATTACCAGGTTTTCCTTCCGCGGATGCGACCGGAGCGCGGGGAAAAGCCGTCATAGTGACGCATGATCAGCTGCGATTCGATCTGGTTGACAGTGTCCATGGCAACACCCACCACAATGAGCAAAGAGGTGCCGCCAAAATAAAAGTTCACGTTCATTCCGTGAATCATCCAGTTTGGAAGATTCTCGAATAACCTCCCGACCAGCCAAATCTTGTCAAAACGGATGCCCGAGATAAGAAAGGTGGGAACCATCTGCACAATAATCAGGTACAGCGCACCCACCAGTGTGATGCGCGTGAGAATGTCGTTGATAAAGTCAGACGTGCGCTTGCCGGGCCGGATTCCGGGAATGAAGGACCCCGACTTGCGGAAGTTGTCGGCAATATCGTCGGGCCGCATCACAATCGACACGTAGAAATACGCGAAGAAGATGATGGCCAGCATGTCGAGGAACTCGTACCACGGGTAGCCCGGCGCCAGCGCCTGCATGATGGGCTGCAGGAATCGGCTGTTCTGCACCCACTCCACCTGGCCGAAGAGCAAGGGCGCCGACAGAATCGAGCTCGCGAAGATAATTGGCATTACGCCGCCGGAGTTCACCTTTAAAGGCAGGTGGCTCGACTGGCCGCCCATCATGCGCCGGCCCACGATGCGCCGTGCGCTTTGGATGGGAATGCGCCGCTCGCTGCGTTCGACAAAGACAATGAAGGCCACCACCACCGCCATGCCCGCTACCAGCAACAGGACCACGAGGAAAGTCATCGATCCCCAGGCGCCGGTCTGGACCTTCTGAATGAGGTCGCCCACGCCGCGCGGCAGGCCGGCCACAATTCCGGCGAAAATAAGCAGGCTCATGCCGTTACCGATGCCGCGATCCGTGATCTGTTCGCCCAGCCACATGATGAAGGCCGTGCCCGTGGTGAGCGTGAGCACAGTCAAAAGGATGAAACCGGGGCCCGGATGCAGCACCAGTCCCTGCTTGGTGAGAATGGCCGCAATACCGATAGACTGCAGCGCGCCGAGAACGACGGTCATGTAACGCGTCCACTGCGTAATCTTGCGCCGGCCCAGTTCGCCTTCCTTCTGAATGCGCGCCAGCGGCTCGTAGACGACGGTGAGAAGCTGGAAGATAATCGACGCGGTGATGTACGGCATGATGCCCAGCGCAAAGATGGTCATGCGACGCAACGTGCCGCCACTGAAGAGGTCCATCAGGCCCAGCGCGGACCCGCTCTGCTGGTTAAACATCAGTGCCAGCTGGGCCGTATTCACGCCCGGCGTCGGAATCCACGCGCCCAGCCGGTACACGGCCAGAATGCCCAGCATAAACAGCACCCGCTTGCGCAGGTCGGGAATCCGAAAGATATTGAGAAACTTCTCAAGCATAATGTGTTATCCGCTTCAGGCGTCTGCCGCCACTTAAATCCTTGGCCGTTCATATTAGAAATTTTCGGGTTTTCCATTAGTTTACCGAAAACCAGAAAACTCTGCCCGTGCGGGCCGTCTCACGATTTCAGGGGTGCAAGTCAAACAGCCGCGCCTGAAACCTGACCCCTGCTTTTTACGCCGCAGCCGGATCCGCTTCGCCACCTACAACCACTGCCTTGCCACCGGCCTTCTCAATCTTCTCCGCAGCCGACTTTGAAAACTTGTGCGCGTGAACCGTCACGGCATTGCTCAAGTCGCCGGAGCCGAGAATCTTGATCAGCGCCTTCTTCTTGGAGGACAGCCCAAGCTTCACGTAGTCATCGAGGCCGATCTCGGCAACCCCAAGCCCGGCAATCCGCTCAAGGTTCACAATGGTGTATTCGGTGCGAAAAATGTTGGTAAAGCCGCGCTTGGGCAACCGGCGGTGCAACGGCATCTGGCCGCCTTCAAAGCCGCGCATCAGGCTGAAGCCGGATCGCGAACCCTGGCCCTTATGGCCGCGGGTCGCGGTCTTACCCATGCCGGATCCCATGCCCCGGCCCACGCGCTTGCGCCCGGTGTTGGCCTTCCGGGGCGCACGCAAATTCGATAGATTCTTTGCCATATTCTCCTCGCTATAACGCCGGCGGAAGTTGAACTTGCTGCCGACTCGCGTTGCTACCACAGATCAGCGATCAGAGATCAGAAAAGCCTGCAGATCTGGAGCGCTTGCTGTTCTCTGATCTCTGTTCTCCGATCTCTAGTCTTCCAAAATCCTCACCAAATGCGGCACGGCCTTCACCATTCCCCGCACCGACTCCGTGTCTTCGCGCTCGACAATCTGATTGAGCCGCGTAAAGCCCAGGCCCTTGACCACGGCCTTGTGCTTGGCGGGCGTGGAGTTCTTCGAGCGGTAATACTGAATGCGAATCTTCTTCGTTTCCGCCATGGCTTTAGAGCTCCTCCACGGTCTTGCCGCGCATCGTCGCCACCTCGGCCCTGTCGCGCAACTGCACCAGCGCGTCGAAGGTGGCCTTGACCACGTTATGCGGGTTGGGAGAGCCCATGCTCTTGGTGAGCACATTCTGTACGCCGGCCGAGGTCATCACCGCGCGCACCGCGCCGCCGGCAATCACGCCCGTGCCTTCCGGCGCCGGCTTCAGCAGCACCTGGCCGGAGCCGTAGCGGCCCAGTACCTGGTGCGGAATCGTGGTTTCGGTCAGGTTAACGCGAACCAGGTTCTTCTTGGCCGACTCGATTCCCTTGCGAATGGCCTGGGGAACCTCCTTGGCCTTGCCCGAACCGTAGCCCACCACGCCTGAAGCGGCGTCGCCCACCACCACCAGCGCGGCAAACGACATGTTCTTGCCGCCCTTCACCACCTTGGTCACGCGATTGATGGCCACTACCTGATCTTTCAGGTTGTACTGGTTGGCATCGAGTTTCTTTGTCAACATCGTCATTTGCTCTCTCGTCTGTCAGTTATCGGTTATCAGCTGTCAGTTATCAGAACTCAGGCAAGCCCGGCACCAACAAACTGACCACTGGTCCCCTCGATCTGACAACTGCGTTTAAAATTCCAATCCCGCTTCGCGCGCGGCATCCGCCAGCGCCTTGACGCGGCCGTGATACAGATAGCCTCCGCGATCGAAGACCACCTGCTTGATCCCCTTGGCGACGGCTTTCTCCGCCACCGCCTTGCCAATTTCTTTCGCCGCCGCCACGTTGCCGCCGGTTTTCAGTTTGATCGACGAGGCTGAAACAAGCGTCTCACCCTTCTGGTCGTCGATGACCTGCGCGTAGATGTGGTTCAGCGAGCGGTATACATTCAGCCGCGGCCGCTCCGCCGTACCCGCGAGCTTTTCGCGGATGCGTGCGTGAATGCGCTGCCGGATCGAGTTTCTCTTGTTCTGCGTAATCATGTCTTCTCTCACCTATCGGCGGAGCCGCCCCGCGGCCCCGTTCGGATTTTTCAGATCCTTCCCCTTCACTGCGTTCAGCGTCAGGATGATCGCGCGAGGCTCAAACGCCTCGCAAACGACGCGATCACTTCGCTCCCGTCTTGCCGGCCTTCTTCTTCAGCCGCTCGTCGGAGTAGCGCACGCCCTTGTTCTTGTACGGGTCCGGCTTGCGCAGCGAGCGCATGTCGGCCGCCACCTGGCCCACTTTCTGCCGGTCGACGCCGGTGATGGTCAAGTGCGTCAGCTTGGGATCGATAGCCTACCTCGATGCCCGTGGGCAGAGGAAACTCGATGGGATGCGAATAACCCAGCGTGAACACCACCGTGCCCTTACCCTTCAACTCGGCGCGGTAGCCGATGCCGACAATATCCAACTCGCGCTTCCAGCCCCTGGTCACGCCCTCGACCGCGTTGTTCACCAGTGCGCGGGTCAGTCCATGCAGCGCGGCCTTGTCTTCACTCGCCCGCTCCACCTCGAGATGCCCATCGACCGTCTTCAGCGAGATGCCTTCCGCAATCAGCGCCGTAACCTTGCCCTTGGGGCCTTCGACCAGCACGGTGTTGCCTTCAACTTTGTATTTCACGCCCGCCGGCAGCGGGATCGGCTTCTTTCCAATGCGCGACATTCTTCAATCCTTCGTTGGCTTGCGAGTCCCGCAGAAGCTTTCGCTCCGCGTTCCACTGCAGCCGGCCGGGCCTTTAAGCCCGGCAGTGACTAGTGACCAGTTTTCAGTGATCAGTCTACTTTCCCTCAACCGCTAATAGCGGCACGCACGAACTGACCGCTGATCACTGTCCACTGACGACTGTCTTTACCACACTTCGCACAACAACTCTCCGCCCACGCCCTCGCGGCGCGCCTGGCGGCCCGTCATCACGCCCTTGGGCGTGGTCAAAATCGCAATGCCCAACCCGCCCTGTACGCGCTTGATCTCATCGCGGCCCACATACACGCGGCAACCGGGACGCGAAACGCGCGCCAGATCACGAATGGCCGCTTCTGTGCCGCCGTATTTCAGATACACGCGGAGCACCAGCTTGCCATCCTCTTCCTGGGTCTTGTAATTCGAGATATAGCCCTCTTCTTTGAGAATGCGGGCAATCTCGGTCTTCAGCTTCGAAGCGGGAACATCCAGCTTCTGATGACGCGCCCGGATCGCATTGCGAATGCGCGCCAGAAAATCTGCTACTGGATCTGTCAGACTCATTCCTTCTCCTTCATCCCCCGTTCGCCCGCCGCTTGTTTGGCAGGAACCAGCGAGAATGTTTACTCGAGGTCTCAAGGTTCATGGTTCAGAAAAACCCGTTTGGTTCAAACTCAGTCGCTGGCCGAAGCGCGAACAACTGACCACTGGAACCTGACCCCTGATCCCTGTCTTTCTACCAGCTCGACTTGTTGACTCCGGGAATCTCGCCCTTAAGCGCGAGCGCCCGGAAACACAAACGGCAGACGCCGAACTTGCGCAGAAAACCACGCGGCCGTCCACACAGCTGGCAGCGATTATGCTTGCGGCTGCTGAACTTCGGCTTCCGCGCGTCCTTCACCCTTTTTGCAGTGGTTGCCATAAAACCTCAAAAGCAGCTCCTAGCTTCTAGCTGCTAGCTTCTAGCTCGTTCATGCCGCGCGCAGCCTTTTCGCTCGCCGGAAAGTACCGAATTCTGTTTTGCCTCCAATGCTGGTTCTACCTCAATCAAGCTAGAGGCTAGAAGCTAGCAGCTAGAAGCTGTTTCCTACGCGCCCTGGCGGAAGGGCATTCCAAAATGCTTCAGCAACGCTCGCGCCTGGTTGTCGTCCCGCGCCGAGGTCACAATGGTGATGTTCATGCCCTTCAGCTTTTCCACCTTCGCGTAGTCAATCTCTGGAAAGATCAGCTGGTCGCGCAGGCCCAGCGTGTAATTGCCGCGCCCGTCGAAACTCTTTGTCGACACGCCGCGAAAGTCGCGCACCCGCGGAAGCGCTGTCGAAATCAGACGATCAAGAAATTCGTACGCCTTGTCGGAGCGCAAAGTAACCATGGCGCCAATCGACATGCCGGCGCGCAACTTGAAGGCTGCAATCGACTTCTTGGCCTTCGTGGTCATCGGCTTCTGCCCTGCAATCTGCGTCAGGTCGGCTACCAGCGGGTCAAGCAGCTTGGTGTTCTGCGTGGCCTCGCCCAGCCCCATGTTGATCACGATCTTCTCCAGGCGCGGAACAGCCATTGCGTTCTCCAGCCCCAACTCCTTCTGGAGCGCCTGCTTGATCTCTTTGTGATACTTCTCTTTCAGCCTTGCCGCCATTTTCTCTGCTCTCTTTCTTCCGGCTCTCGGATTGGGCAGCGGCCCGTTTACCGTTGCGGAAGGACTTAAAATCATTGGTTAGTGATCAATGATCAAAAAACGCCAACCGATTTCATTCCAGAAGCTAGATCCACTTCGAACAAACTGACCACTGAATGCTATTTCTCACTTCTTCGTGGGCAGCTCCGACCCGCACTTCTTGCAGATCCGCACACGCGATTCGCCCTCGACCTTGAATCCCACGCGACCGGGGCCGCAATTCGGACACACCAGCACCACGTTCGAAACGTTGATGGGCGATTCCTGCTCAGCAATGCCGCCCTTGCTCCGCTGCCTGGTCTTGCTCGAAACCGTCTTCTTGACCACGCGCACGTGCTCCACCAGCACCGTGCCTTTATCAGGGAAGACGCGCAGCACGCGGCCCGACTTGCCCCGGTCCGCGCCCGTCAGCACCTGGACCGTATCGTTACGATGAATACTTAAACTCGCCATCTAAAATCTCCAGTTCATAGTTCTCAGTTCATAGTTCCCAGTTTTTCCGCGCAGTTGCTCTGAACTGTGAACTAAGAACCGTGAACTTGCAGCACCTTAGACAACCTCGGGAGCTAAGGAAACAATCTTCAAAAACTTCTTCTCGCGCAGTTCGCGGGCCACGGGCCCGAAGACGCGCGTACCGATCGGCTCGTGGTCGTCCCCGATCACCACCGCTGCATTCTCATCGAAGCGGATATACGTGCCGTCGCGCCGCCGGTGCTCCTTGCGCGTGCGCACGATGACCGCCTTCACTACCTTGCCCTTTTTCACAGTGCCGTCGGGCGAAGCTTCCTTTACCGCCGCGGTCACCACATCGCCCAACCCGGCATTCGCGCCCAATCCGCCGCCAAGGGGCAAAATCACCTGCAGCTTGCGCGCACCGGAGTTGTCGGCCACCGCGAGCATGGTTCTCATTTGTACAGCCATGGTTTACTCTCCTCTTGCTCGCCTTACTTCTCCGCCGGCGTGGCTTCGCCCGGCAAAACGGCGTCTTCGATTTGTCCGAGCGACGACCGCCGCACAATCTCCTCGAGCGACCACCGCTTCAGCTTGCTCAGCGGACGCGTCTCGCGGATGCGCACCACATCGCCCAGCCGCGCCGAACTCTGCTCGTCGTGGGCATAGAACTTCTTGGTCGAGCGCACGATCCGCTTGTACTTCGCATGCGGCTTGCGCATCTCCACCGCGACCACGATCGTCTTCTGCATCTTGGTCGAAACTACATGACCAACCTTCTCGTTGCGCC
Organism: uncultured Acidobacteriaceae bacterium; assembly: GCA_963848805.1. Taxonomy (GTDB): domain Bacteria; phylum Acidobacteriota; class Terriglobia; order Terriglobales; family Acidobacteriaceae; genus Telmatobacter. Next base: position 222,152 of record CAWKFD010000017.1, read on the forward strand.
GCGCGCCCGCCGCCGCAGGCGCCTGTACTTCCATTTGAGTCGCCGTCATTTGCGGGCTCCCTTCGCTTTCACTATCTTCGTTTTCGCTGTCTTCGTCTTCGTGGCTGGCGCGGCTTTCTTCGTCTTCCGGGCCTTGGTTTTCGCTCCCAGCGCGGCCTCCTCAGCCTGCGCGGATTTTGCTGCAGCGGCCGGAGCGGCCTGCTTCTCGTCTCGGGTTTCGCCGTGAATGCCCAGTTCGCGCTCGCGCTCCACGGTCTTTATCTGCGCAATCTCCTTGCGCAGCTGGCGCAGCTTCTTCACTCCATCGTTCTGCCCCATCGATACCTGGAAGCGCAGCCGGAAGAGCTGCTCCGCGGAAACCTTCTCCTGGTGCGCCAGTTCCGCGTCGCCCAAATTGCGAATCTTTGCAAGTTCCATCTTTTTCTAAGCTCCTAGCTCTTAGCTGCCAGCTTCTGGCTCATCCCTGCTCAATCCCCGCTCTTCAAACTCAGCACAGGGCGTTAGAGGCTGGTAGCTAGCGGCTGCTTTCCTACTCCGCCGCCTTTACCGCGGTCTTCTCGGCGCCCGGCCGCTGCACAAACTTCGTCTTCAATGGCAGCTTGTTCGAAGCCAGGCGCATCGCTTCCTGCGCAAGCTCCGGGGAGACGCCTTCCATCTCGAAGAGAATCTTGCCCGGCCGTACCACCGCGACCCAGTGGTCCAGCGCGCCCTTGCCCGAACCCATGCGGACTTCCGCCGGCTTCTTGGTGATGGGCTTGTCAGGAAACAGCCGCAGCCAGATCTTGCCTCCGCGCTTCACAAAGCGCGTCATGGCGACGCGGCTGGCCTCGATCTGCCGGTCGGTGATGTAACCGCACTCCATCACCTTCAGCCCGTACTCTCCGAAAGACAGCGTTGACCCGCGCCAGGCCTTGCCTCTGCGCTTGCCCTTCTGCTGCTTGCGGAACTTCACTTTCTTTGGCATCAACATAACGAAAACCCTCAAAACAGTGGTCAGTTGTCAGTGATCAGTGGTCAGCTTGTCCTTGCCATCACTTGCGTATCAACTGCCACTGACGATCTCGGCAACTGCCTTACTCATAAACCACAAATCCAACCGCAGCACGAATCACTGACCACTGACAACTGATCACTGACCACTGCTTTTAAAACACCGACTTCCCCACCGGCGGAGTCTGGCGGCGCTTCTGCTCGTAAATGTCGCCGCGGTAGATCCACGTCTTCACGCCGATCACTCCGTAGGTTGTGTGGGCTTCGGTAAACCCATAGTCGATATCGGCGCGCAGCGTGTGCAGCGGCAAACGCCCCTGCAGATACCACTCCGAGCGCGCGATCTCGTTGCCGTTCAGCCGGCCCGAGACGCGCACCTTGATTCCCTTGCAGCCGAAACGCAATGCCGAGTCGACACTCTTTCTCATGGCACGGCGGAAGCTGACGCGCTTCTCCAGTTGCAGGGCGATGTTTTCCGAGACCAGTTGCGCGTCCAGCTCCGGCTTGTTCACCTCAATGATGTCGATGAACACGTCGCGGTTGGTGCGCTTGCCCAGCTCGGTCTTCAGCTTCTCGATCTCGGCGCCTTTGCGGCCGATCACGATGCCCGGTCGCGCGGTGCGGATCAAAAAGCGCAGCTTGTTGCCCGGCCGCTCGATCTCGACTGAGCTGACGCCTGCTGCTTTCAGCTTCTCGCGCAGTTCTGCCTTCAGCTTCACGTCCTCGACCAGGAGCTTGTCATACTCGCGCTCAGAGAACCAGCGCGAACGCCACGGCTTGTTCACGCCCAGCCGGAATCCGTAAGGATGGACTTTCTGTCCCATGCTTTTTCCTCAAATCCTTCTCAGGCCTTCTTGCCGACCTTTTTCTTGGCTGCATTCGACTTCGCTGTTTTCGATTTCGCCGCCTTGGGCCCGGCTGCCACGGGCGTCGGCTCCTCGACTTTGGTCACCAGACCCGCCGCCGATTCGCGCTCGGCCACCGACAGCACAATGTGCGTGAGCCTCCGCTGGTAGCGGTAAGCCCGCCCCATCGGTGCGGGGCGAATGCGCTTCATGCGCGGTCCGTCGTTGGCTATCGCCCGCTTCACGTAAAGATTGTCCACGTCCAGGTCGATGCCTGCTTCATCGGCTACATGCTTGGCGTTGTCCACCGCCGAGGTCAGCAGCTTGTGCACCACCGGGGCAATGCGCTTCTTGGTGAAGGCTGCCGTATCCAGCGCCTCCTGCACTCCGCGCCCTTTGATCAGTTCGAGCACCAGGCGCGCCTTCTGCGGCGACACGCGCTGAAATCTGGCCTCGGCTCGGTATTCCCTTGTTTCCACTGCCATACTCATGCCTTCCTCAATGACGAGCTTCTCGCTGCCTTTCTTACCGCGCCGGCGCCGGCTTGGCCGCAGCCTCCGTGGCTGCCTTGCTCCCGCCGGTGTGGCCCTTGAACGTGCGCGTGGGCGCAAACTCGCCCAGCTTGTGACCCACCATGTTCTCGGTCACGTACACGGGAACAAATTTCTTGCCGTTGTGCACCGCGATGGTGTGGCCCACAAACTCGGGAAAGATCGTCGAGCGCCGCGTCCAGGTCTTTACCACTTTCTTGTCGTTGGCCTTGTTCAGCGCCTCGATCTTCAGGTTCAGATGCGCATCCACAAACGGCCCCTTTTTTGTCGAACGTCCCATAAAAACAGCTCCTAGCTTTTAGCCTCTAGCTCCTAGCTTCTTGCTGCTCCCGCTATCGGCTGGCCATTGCCTGAAATCTCTGACTTCGCAACCATCGAGCTAGTAGCTAGAAGCTAGTAGCTAGAAGCTGCCTTTTCACTTCGCCCGGCGGCTGACAATAAACGCGTCGGTCCGCTTGTTGTTTCGCGTCTTGTACCCACGCGTCGGCTGGCCCCACGGCGTCACCGGATGGCGTCCGCCCGAGGTCTTGCCCTCACCGCCGCCATGGGGATGGTCCACCGGATTCATGGTGACTCCGCGATTCGTCGGCCGGATGCCCAGCCAGCGCTTGCGCCCGGCCTTGCCGATGGAAATGTTCTCGTGGTCCGTGTTGCCCACCTGCCCGATTGTCGCCATGCACTCGGCCAGCACCTTGCGCGTCTCGCCCGAGGGCAGCTTCAGTAGAGCGTAATCGCCCTCCTTCGCCACCAGTTGCGCCTGCGTCCCGGCCGAGCGCGCCATCTGCGCGCCTTTGCCAGGCTTGAGCTCGATGGCGTGCACCGTGGTGCCCGCGGGAATGTTCCTGAGCGGCAGCGCGTTCCCCACCAGAATGTCGGCCTCGGGGCCGGAGGTCACCGTGGCGCCAACCTTCAAGCCCACAGGCTGCAGAATGTACCGCTTCTCGCCATCGGCGTAGTGCACCAGGGCGATACGAGCAGACCGGTTGGGATCGTACTCAATGGTCGCCACTTTGCCCGGCACGCCAAACTTCTCGCGCTTGAAATCGATGGCGCGGATTTTCTGTTTATGTCCGCCGCCATGATGGCGGATCGTCAGGTCGCCCGAGTTGCGCCGTCCGCCCGTACGCTTGCGCGTCATCAGCAGCGGTTTGTGCGGCGCGTCCGTCGTCAGATCGTCATTAACCAGCGACGTTTGAAACCGCAGCGTCGGCGTAACGGGTCTGTATGTCTTAATTGCCATGGTCGTTTTCCTACCAGCTTCAGCCGTTCTAAGTTCGTAGCTCTCTCAGTTCATAGCGCCCGGAGTTGCTCCCAACTGCGAACTGTGAACTATGAACTGTAAACTCGTCTTTTACAGATTGCTCACGTACTCCGGCAGCTTTTCGCCGGCCTTCAACTTCACGTAAGCCTTTTTCCAATCCGGCCGGAAACCCGCGTACTTGCCGCGGCGGCGCTCCTTGCCCGCTACATTCGCGGTGCGGACCGCTGCGACCTTCACTTTGAAGAGCGCCTCCACGGCCTGCTTCACTTCAGTCTTGGTCGCTGCAGGCGCGACATCGAATACCAGCGTTCCTTGGGTCTCTTTCACGCCCAGCCCTTTTTCGGTGATCAGCGGGCGGCGGATTACAGTGTAAACAGTCGGCATTACGCGGCCTCCTTTTCGGCCGCGGTCTTGCGCGCCTCGGCCCTGCGTTTCGACACGCTCTTCACCAAAGCCTCCGTCAATTGCTCAATCGCGGCCTTCGAGAAGATCGCTCGGTCGTAGCGAAGCAAGTCATAGGGATGCACTTCGTTGTTCAGGACCAGCTCCACCTTTTCGAGGTTGCGTGCGCCCTTCACCAGCGCCGTCGTAAGCGTCTTGCCGTTTTCCACCAGCAGGGCCGAGCGCGTCACGCCCAGTTTGCCCAGCGCCTGGAAGTAGAGCTTGGTCTTGCCTTCCTTTATTTCCAGCGAATCCACCACGGTCAGCTTGCCGTCGGCCAGTTTGGAGGCCAGAGCCGAGCGCAGTGCACCCAGCAGTTTTTTACGCGGAAATGCATAATCGTAGCTGCGCGGCTGGGGTCCGTGCACCGTGTAGCCATGACGCCACAACGCCGACCGCACCGAACCGATACGCGCCCGCCCTGTGCCCTTCTGCTTCCACAACTTCTTGCCGGAACCGGCAACTTCGGTGCGGCTCTTGGTCTTGTGCGTGCCCTGGCGCAGCGAAGCACGATAGTGCTTTACTGCCTCCCACAACAGGGCCTCATTCACCTGCTCCGGCGCAAACACCGCGTCGGACAGCTCCACCGAGCCCACTTTCTCGCCGCTCAAATTCACAACATCCACTTTTGCCATCGTCTTCTCTTTCAGCTTCTAGCTCCTAGCCTCTAGCTGCTAGCCCGTTCGTGCCGAGACCAGGAATCAACTCATCGCATCCGAAAAATTCTCTTTTTGCCGCTTCCGCCAATTTCGCCTCGATCAAGCGAGAACCTGGAAGCTAGCAGCTAGAGGTTTTTTCACTTCTTCTTCGTCGCCTTCTTCGAGGCCTTCAGCGGATCGACTGTTCCCGATCCGGCAAAGCCGCGGCGCTCGCGCGGCGGCGCCTTGGCCTTCGAGATCAGCACGTAGCCCTGGCGCGGTCCCGGCACTGCCCCTTCGACCATCAGCAGATTCTCGTCCAGATCGATGCCGCGAATGCGCAGATTGCGCACCGTCACCTGGTCGGTTCCCATGTGGCCGGGCATGCGCTGGCCGGGAAACACTCGCGACGGAAAACTCGAAGCGCCAATGGAGCCCTGCACCTGGAACATGTGCCCGTGCGATTTGGGGCCTCCGCCGAATTTGTGCCGGCGCACCACGCCGGCAAACCCCCGGCCCTTCGAGGTCCCGATTACGTCCACGAACTTCGCATCGTTGAAAATATCCACCAGCACGCGGTCGCCCGCTTTCACGCCATCCGTGCCTTCCGCCGCGGCGGAGCCTTCAGCCGCAATTTCGACGTCCACTTCCCGAATTACCTTCACCGGCGGCGCCTCGCTCTTCGCCAGGTGACCGTTCTGCGCCTTGGTCATCCGCGAAGCCTTCACGAACTCCACCAGTCCGATCTGCGCAGCGTCGTAACCGTCTTTCGCCGCCGTCTTCAACTGCGTAATCACGCAGGGGCCTGCCTGCAGCACCGTAATCGGGTGTACATCGCCCTTATCGTCGAAGACCTGCGTCATGCCGATCTTTTTTCCTACAATCCCTGTAACCGCCATCTTTTCCTCACCTCATCATGCGAGCTTGCATCCCTCGCACTGCCGGAATCTAACCCAGTGAACAGTTGTCAGTGCTCAGTGATCAGTTGTTCCTGCTGGTGCCAGCCAATTCGCCTTGCGCGCCACTACATTGACTGACCCCTGACCACTGTTCACTGACCGCTATTTCTCGAACGCCTTGATCTCGACATCCACGCCGGCAGGTAAATCGAGCTTCATCAGCGCGTCTACCGTCTGCTGCGTCGGCTCCAGAATGTCAATCAGCCGCTTGTGCGTGCGGATTTCGAACTGCTCGCGCGACTTCTTGTCGACGTGAGGAGAGCGCAGCACGCAATACTTGTTCTTGATCGTCGGCAAGGGAATCGGTCCCGCCACCGTTGCTCCGGTGCGCTTGGCCGTGTCCACAATCTCGCCGGTCGAGGTGTCCAGCACGCGATAGTCGTATGCCTTCAACCGGATGCGAATTCTCTGTCCTACCATTGGCTTCCCTTCAGTCCTCAGTTCAAAGCTCTTAGTTCGTAGTTCTCAGTTCCGTGCCAGGCACAGCCGCATTTCGCTGTGAACTACGAACTGTGAACTGTGAACTGCGAAATTACTTGATGATTTCGCTAATGGTTCCCGCGCCCACCGTGCGGCCGCCTTCGCGGATCGCAAACCTTAGGCCCTTTTCCAGAGCCACCGGCGTAATCAGCTCCACCGTCAACTGCACGTTATCGCCAGGCATCACCATCTCCACGCCCTCCGGCAGCTCCGCCACTCCCGTCACATCCGTCGTGCGGAAGTAGAACTGCGGCCGGTAGCCCTTGAAGAACGGTGTGTGCCGCCCGCCCTCTTCCTTCGAGAGCACGTACACTTCGCCCTTGAAATTCGTGTGCGGCGTGATCGAGCCCGGCTTGGCCAGCACCATCCCCCGCTCCACGTCCTCCTTGGGAGTGCCGCGCAACAGAATGCCCGCGTTGTCGCCCGCCATGCCCTCGTCCAACTGCTTCTTGAACATCTCCACGCCCGTGCACACCGTCTTGCGCGTCTCGCGGAAACCGACGATCTCCACGTCCTCGCCCACCTTCACCTTGCCGCGCTCGATCCTGCCCGTGACGACCGTCCCACGTCCGGAGATCGAGAAGATATCCTCAATCGGCATCAGGAACGGCTTGTCCACCGCCCGGTCCGGCCGGGGTACATAACTGTCCACCGCCGCCATCAGCTCGTCGATCTTGGCTTCCCACTTGGGCTCGCCGTTCAGCGCTCCCAAAGCCGAGCCGCGAATCACCGGCGCGTCTTCCGGAAACTGATACTTGCCCAGAAGCTCGCGCACTTCCATCTCCACCAGTTCGATCAGCTCCTCGTCTTCGACCGCGTCGCACTTGTTCAGAAACACCAGCACGCACGGCACGCCCACTTGCCGCGCCAGCAGCACGTGCTCCTTGGTCTGCGGCATCGGCCCGTCGGTCGCCGCCACCACCAGAATCGCCCCGTCCATCTGCGCCGCGCCCGTAATCATGTTCTTGATGTAATCGGCGTGCCCGGGGCAGTCGACGTGCGCGTAGTGACGGTTCGCCGTCTCGTACTCCACGTGCGCCGTCGCGATCGTAATGCCCCGCTCCCGCTCTTCCGGCGCGTTGTCAATCGAGTCGAACGAGCGGAACACGATCTTCGGGTTGTGCTTCTGCAACACCTTGGTGATCGCCGCCGTCAGCGTCGTCTTGCCGTGATCGATGTGACCGATGGTCCCAACATTGACGTGCGGCTTCGAACGGTCAAACTTTTCCTTCCCCATAAAAAGCCTCGAATCCTTTCCTGGCTCGTGTTGCGCCTTCATTCCTTGGGGCGGCCGCCGCAGCGGCCTCCAGCCCCAAAACCCTAAATGCAGCTACTAGCTTTTAGCTCCATCCCGCCAACACCAGCCTCACCTTTCGCTCTCCCGCTATCGAAGCTAGTGGCTTGAAGCTAGTAGCTCGTCTTTCTCACTTCCCTTGCGCCCTGCCGATAATTTCGTCGGCAATCATGCGCGGCGCCTCTTCGTAGCGCGCAAACTGCATCGAATACGATGCTCGGCCTTGCGTGGACGAGCGAATTTCGTTCACGTACCCAAACATCTCCTTGAGCGGCACCATGGCCTTGATGACCTGCGAGCCGCCCACGCGATCCATGTGCTCGATGCGGCCGCGGCGCGAGTTGATATCGCCAATGATTGTCCCCACAAACTCCTCAGGAACGGTGACCTCGACGGACATCACCGGCTCGAGAAGCACCGGGCTGGCCTTGCGCGCGGCTTCCTTAAAGCCGATGGAACCGGCGATCTTGAAGGCGTTTTCGTTAGAGTCCACCTCGTGGTAGCTGCCATCGAACAGAGTCACCTTCACATCCACCATGGGAAAACCGGCCAAAATGCCGTTCTCCATCGCTCCACGCACACCCATGTCGATAGGCTTGATGTACTCCTTGGGCACCACGCCGCCCTTGATCCCGTTGATAAACTCGTAACCTGCACCCGGCTCGTTCGGCTCCACGCGCAACCAGCAGTCGCCATAATTGCCCGAACCGCCAGTTTGGCGGATGTACTTGCCCTCAGCTTCGGCCTTTTTGCGGATGGTTTCGCGGAATGCCACCTTGGGCTCGCCCACATTGGCTTCCACCTTGTGTTCGCGCCTCATGCGGTCGACAAGAATCTCGAGGTGCAACTCGCCCATGCCGCTGATGATCGTCTGGCCGGAATCTTCGTCCGTGCGCACCTTGAAGGTGGGGTCCTCATCCGCAAGCCGCGCCAGTGCAACGCCCATCTTCTCCTGGTCGGCCTTGGTCTTGGGCTCGATGGCGACAGAGATAACCGTCTCGGGAAATGTGATGGCGCCGAGAGCAATCTGATGGTGCGGCGCGCAAAGCGTGTCGCCGGTCTTCAGGTCCTTCAGTCCCACGCACGCACAGATATCGCCGGCCAGAATTTCGTCCACGTCCTCGCGCTTGTTGGCGTGCATCTTCACCAGGCGGCCGATGCGGTCGGTCTTGCCCGTCCGGGGGTTGAGCACGGTGTCGCCGGTCTTTAAATAACCGGAGTAGACGCGCACGAAGCAGAGCTTGCCGTAGGGATCGTTGATGATCTTGAAGGCCAGCGCCGAAAGCGGCTCGCTGTCGTCCGGTTTGCGGTGTTCGATTTTGGAGTGATGTTTCGGATCGATGCCCTCGACGGGAGGTTTGTCGAGCGGGCTGGGCAGGTAATCGACCACTGCGTCGAGCAGCGTCTGCACGCCTTTATTCTTAAATGCCGATCCGCAAATGACCGGGAAAACCTTCAGATCGATCGTGGCCTGGCGAATGCCGGCTTTGAGCTCTTCGACCGTCGGCGTCTCGCCCTCGAGAAACTTCTCCAGCAGCACGTCATCGGTTTCGGCGATCACTTCGATCAACTGCATCCGGAAGGCCTCGGCCTTTTTCTGCAGCCCGGCGGGAATCGGCTCAATCGAGAACTCCGCGCCCAGGGTCTCGTCGTGCCAGATGATCGCCTTCATCTCGAGCAGGTCGACGACGCCCTTGAAGTTCGCTTCGGCGCCTACAGGAATCTGCAGGGCCACGGGCCGCGCGCCCAGGCGCTTGCGGATGGTCTCGAGAACGTGCTCGAAGTCGGCGCCGTTCTTATCCATCTTGTTAACAAAGCAGATCCGGGGAACCTTGTACTTGTCGCCCTGCCGCCACACGGTTTCAGTCTGCGGCTGCACGCCGGAAACAGAGTCGAACAGAGCCACCGCTCCGTCGAGCACGCGCAGGCTGCGCTCCACTTCGGCAGTAAAGTCCACGTGGCCGGGGGTATCGATAATGTTAATGAGGACGTCGCGCCATGTGCAGGTGGTGGCGGCTGACGTAATCGTGATGCCGCGCTCCTGCTCCTGTTCCATGTAGTCCATGGTCGCCGTGCCCTCATGCACCTCACCCAGCCGGTGCGTGATGCCGGTGTAAAACAGGATCCGCTCTGTCGCTGTCGTCTTGCCGGCGTCGATATGCGCCATGATGCCGATGTTGCGGCAGCGATTTAGAGGTACGGTGCGAGCCACGGCTGATAATTCCTTTTGGGGATGCATTCCCCGCGGTTATGAACCAGCTGCTAGCTTCTAGCTGCCAGCCTCTAGCTTGTTTCCTGCGGAACCCGTCTAACACGGTCCCACAATCGGTCATTGCAATTACGGCCTGAAGCTAGAAGCTAAAAGCTAGAGGCTGAATTCCTACCACCGGTAATGCGCAAAGGCCTTATTGGCCTCGGCCATGCGGTGCACGTCTTCCTTTTTCTTCATGGCCGCGCCGCGTCCGTTGGCCGCATCCAGCAGCTCGTTACTCAGCTTGTCGGTCATGCCCTTCTCGCCGCGGCTGCGGCCATAGGTAATCAGCCAGCGAATGGCCAGTGATGTACGGCGGTCGGGATTCACCTCGATCGGCACCTGATAGTTGGCGCCGCCCACGCGCCGCGTTTTCACCTCAAGCAGCGGCTTGCAATTCTCCACCGCCTTCTTGAAGAGCTTGAGTGCGTCATCGCCGCCGCCCTTCTCCTCCAGGTTCTTCATCGCCTGATAGAAGATGGCCTGGGCGGTCGACTTCTTGCCGCCCCACATCATTGAGTTCACAAACTTGGTCACCAGTCCTGACCCATACACTGGGTCCGGCACCGGTTCCCGCTTCGCAATGTGCCCTTTTCTTGGCATAAATCCCTCAAAAAAACAGCCTTTAGCTTTTAGCCGTTAGCTATTAACTCATCCCGCTCGCTCCAGCCCATCGGTCCAATCCACCAACGCCGGAGCTAAAAGCTAAGAGCTAATAGCTAAAGGCTGCATTACTTCTTCGCCGGTCCGCCCTTTGCGCGCTTGGTGCCGTACTTCGACCGGCTCTGCGAACGACCCGCCACGCCCACTGAATCCAAAGTTCCGCGTACAACGTGATAGCGCACGCCGGGAAGATCTTTGACGCGGCCCCCGCGGATGAGCACGATCGAGTGCTCCTGCAGGTTATGGCCGATGCCGGGAATGTAGGTGGTAACCTCAATTCCGTTGGTCAGCCGCACGCGAGCTACCTTGCGCAGGGCCGAGTTCGGCTTCTTGGGTGTTTGCGTATATACGCGCGTGCACACGCCGCGCCGCTGCGGCGAGGCCTGTAACGCGGGCGACGCCGTCTTATACCGCGGGGCCGTACGCCCCTTGCGAACGAGTTGGTTAAATGTCGGCAAACCGCAACTCCTTACCCTTCAAAAACCTGTAACTTTCCGTTCCCCAGCCGCGCACATGGCCCTTCGGGCCGCTCTGATCCTGGAGCAATGCTTCGCACTGCCCAAAGCACACAGAAGCCCCGTGGCTACCGTTTCGCGTCTGTCTTCATTCCGATCTCAGACGAGAACCGGGACGGTTTGCCGGTCGTCCGCCGTGGCGGAGCCAGCGCCGTATCCCGCTTCCGGCCCGCATAGCCCCCTTTGGTGGGGAACGCGCGCGCCGTCGATGCGAGTGTTTCCTGCCCTCCGCAAGAAGAGAGCGATTCCGGGAACTTGTCTGGCCGGCTAACTTCACCCGGCCCTGGGGATCACCCCGTCTGGTACAACCTGCTTCGGGATTTCCTTACGCCGCTGATATACACACACCTCAAGCGGCGTTCTTGCGAACCATTTAAAGATACCAAAGAAATGCGCGTGCGGTCAATTAGTATGCACCGCACCCTAGGGGACAACAAAACTCCCCTCGTTTTCCACCCACGACCGCGTCGTTCCGGCCGACTCGGGCGCCATCGATCCGGCCGAGTAGTTTTCAACCTCGGCCAGCCAATCGACACTGGTCCCTGAACCCGGATTGGTCAGAAATCCAGCGACCCCCGACAGATCGGGATACTGGACGGACGCTGATCCGTTGCTGGCATTTGCCGTGGCCGATACCCTGTAGTGGTTGATCACCAGTCCGGAGGGTGACCAGGTGACGTCCGCATGCCGGTCAAGGCCGCTTGCATTGTTGAATGCCGAATATGAAGAAAAATCGATGGTGGGCAGTGCGGCTGCCGATGGGCCAGCGTAGCTCCACGGAGACGGATACTGGATGGTGACCGCGTTCCCATTGGTCCCAACCGACTCACCGCATGCAGAGTTGCCGTTCCATGCCTGAGCTTCAACCGAGTAATAATCCCCGTTTTCGACCGCTGCCGCCGGCAGGATCGGGTAATTCGCCAGGTAGTTTCCAGAGCTGGCCGCCAGCTGGAGGTTTCCTGACGCTGCGGTATAGAAAAAGACATAAACATCGGGCGCGAATCCCGCGGGCAGATTCTGATAGGCAATCGAAGCGGAGCTGGTCTCGTCGGCCGGGCTGAGCGTCACCGTTGCTCCACCATTCACCGAGCCCGGAGCCGTTTGCCCATCGTATCTGCGTACCGCCAATGCCTGGTAATCGTTGGCGGAAATGGATCCTGTATAGGCGTCGACAAACGCCGTGTTGCCGCCGGTGGGAGTGATACAGCTTTGCGGCCCCGTCTGCAGCTCACCGTAATCACAATAGAAAGTTCTCGTATTATTCCCAATTTCGACCAGAACGTTTTGCGCGCCGGGAATGGCGCTGGCGTCAACACTATACGAGAGCGAACTGAGGTTGGGACTGGGGCAGCTTTCGGTAAAGGATGTCTGATCCTGTGTGCTGGCCTCGATCACATACTGGTCGTTATAGCTGTACTGTATGCCGTTCACGAAATAGGGGTACGCAGGACAAAGGTAAGCGACCGCAAAATCCGTGGTCCCCTGCGGAATCGACAGAGTCAGCGTATTCGAGGAAAGAGTCACCGGCGCGAAAGATCCAGATCCAATTCTGGCCGCCACCGTGGGAGCGGAGTCGAAAACAAACGTGAAGGTCACGGTCGTCGAACTGCCTCCGCCCCCACCTGTATTGTTACCGCCCGATCCCCCGCCGCACCCGGCGATCAGCCCGACAACCAACCCAAGAGTCCATAAACGAGAGCAGAAAGAAGGCATTGCGTTTCCTCCCCGGTTCAGGGACCTCCATTGGGGGGAAGAACTGCGCTGAACGCGTCAATCAGTCGGATTGATAGTTTGGTGCGGATTCTACTGCGCTCGGCCTAGCAGAGTCAGTGACCCACAATCCAGTCTCTATCTCGCCGTTGCCTTCGCCCCGTTTCCCGCTTCCTCCCGCACGATCTCCCCATCGCGCATATAGAGGATACGGCCGGCAATCGCCGCCGCCTCCGGATTGTGCGTAATCATCAGCGTGGTCTGGCCCAGCTCCCGGTTCGAGCGCACCAGCATCTGCAGCACGGCATCGGAGTTCTTGGTGTCAAGATTCCCGGTGGGCTCGTCGGCCAGCACAATTGCCGGCCGCGTGATGAGCGCCCGGGCAATCGCCACCCGCTGCTGCTCGCCGCCGCTCAGCTCTGCAGGCCGGTGATGCAACCGTCCTTTGATAGCCAGCATTTCGCTCAGATGGTCGAGATACGCGCGGTCCATCGGCGCCCCATTCGGACCCGAGGCGCGCCCGCTCACGGAGTAGGCGATCTCGATATTGCCCATGGCCGACAGCGTAGGCAGCAGGTTGAACCGCTGGAAGACAAAGCCGATGCGGTGCTTGCGCAGACGGGTGCGCTCACCATCGTTCAGCGAAGCGAAATCGATGCCGTCGATCACCACGCGCCCCTCAGTAGCCCGTGTAAGCCCCCCCAACAGATAGAAAAGCGTGGATTTGCCCGACCCCGACGGCCCCACAATGGCCACAAACTCCCCCGGCTCGATCGCCAACGAAATCCCCCGCACAGCGGCCACCTGAATGCGGCCTGCCGCGTAAACCTTGGTTAGATTCTCGGCCAGAATGATGTGTTTCGAACTTTCAGAGGGCACGCTGCAATTGTAAATGCGTCGCTTGAGAGTCGGCTCCAAATCGTTCCATAGGGACGGCGCTAAAATGATTCTGTAGCGATCTCGACGCAGGATTCCCCGTTCATGACCTCCGAGCTGAAATCTTCCCTTACGACTTCTGTTGAAGCGGCCGCCGCAAAGGCCGGCATGGTTCTCGTCTCTGCTACGCAGGACGCCGATTTTCACGGCCGTCCCACTGCCGTCTTTGAGTTGGGTTTGCCCGGCAATGCGGCCGCCCGGCGCTCGCTCAAACTCGAAATGACGAACGCCTTCGACTTTGACAAGCCGGATTTGCTGCCCGAAATGACGGCGCACCTGGCCGCCGCAGCCAAGCGTCTGCGCAACCCGCGGCCCGAGTGCTACGTCACGCTGGGCGGGCTGCCGCTGGCCTTTGGGAATTTCGAGTGGCCCGTGCACCGCTCCACTTCCGGCGCTGACACATATATTGTTCACGGCGAAATCCACCTGGCCGACGGCGGAACGCACAACCTGCACGCGAAAATTTCAGCCAGCGTTACGCTCACCTTTGCTGAGATTGTGCCCGCCATGGAGCAGCCTTACGCCGAGACGTTCATCTACAACGCCGTGCGCAAGACGGTGGACATGGGTCAACTGGAGTTCGTGAAGTCCGGCAATCGCCAGCCGGTGCCCGTGACCACGCGCTACTACAGCCGCTGGCAAAAGAAGTTCATCTTTACAGAGACCGACGACCACGAGCGCTTAAACTACCTGCTCTGCAAGGTTTACTGGCTTTCGGGGGTGCTGGGCCAGGGGGCGCCGGTGTGGATCGCCGATCCGCGCGACGCGCAGTATTTGAACACGACCGAGAGCGATCTCGTGCGCATGGCGGGCGATGAGGCGGGCGAGGGACTGATGAAGCTCTACGGCGATTTTGCCGCCGCCACTCCCGCGCTGATGGCGCGCGCGGACGAGTACCGCGAAGCGCTCGAAGCCGCCCTGGACTTCACCAAGCCGAAGTTCAACGAGAGCATGCGGTCGGGGCACGCGAATATGTAGCAGGCCGCGCGCGCCGCACCCGGTTTTTTGGGGCCAAGGCGGAAGGCGCGAGAAGTCGCTTGAAATGTTGGTCTTGGCGGGGCGCGGACCCGGCCAAATGTTCGCTCAAGTGGTTGCACTTGCCCCGCAAATGTTCGCTTGGGAGGGTACGATTCTTCGAGACAAATACCGAGAATAGTTGCGGACAATTCGCAGTTAGAACCTAGAATGGTTGCGAATAAGAGGGAGTAGCACCAAGTAATTTCCCAAAAGTGTGTCGAAACAGGCGTTTGCGGCCCAAAAATGCCCACTTTCGGCCCATTTTTTCGCATGAAAACAGGTTTCAGGGGTCAGAAAAGCAGGGAACAGGGATCAGGGATCAGGGATCAAAGAACAGGGAACAGGGAACAGAGAGCACACCAGAAAAAGGCGGCCGGCATTGCGCCGGCCGCCTTCAAGGGTAGATCGGGTTCAGGCCTATGGAGCCGTGAAGTACACGGAGCTTTGCGCTGAGTTCGACGGATAGTTGTTGCTGTCCTGGACTTGGATTTCCCAGTTGTACGTGTTTCCGGTGGTCAAGCTACTTGGTGACGGCGAGCTACCCGAACCGGACGGGTCGTTGCCCCATGTGAGCGACCCAGTCGTTGAAGTGCCGCCGTACGGGCTCCCTTGATCCTCGGCGTAGGTGAAGCCGTTGAGGCCGGAGTTACCGCTCGGTACCTGCCAGACGTCATTACTACAGGAGTTGCCCTCGCAAACACCGCTGTTGTTGGAGAGGGAGAACTGGTAGTAGTAAGTGTCCGATGTGAGGCCCTCCGCCGGCCATGTCCACGTAAACGTTGGCGTGTCGCTCGCGGCAGTTGTCCCACTAGCGGGTGAAGTGAGGGTGGGTAGATCGCTCGGCCCCACCACCGCGCCCGTGCTGCCAAATGCGGTCACCGCGCCGTTTACCACGGTACCGGGGTCGGTGGTCCCGTCGCTGTAGGTTACGGTGAAGCCGTACGTGTCGCCTACCTTCGGCGCGCCGCCGGCAAGCGCGGCGGAGTACTGGTATTCGCCGCCGTTGTTGTTGCAATTGGGACATGAGGTCATGTCAATGGCCACGGTCCCGGCGGTGTTGATCACATTTGGGCCCGAGTTCAAGGTAACGGCCACTGGCAGCCTGTTCGACGGCACCACCTCAAAATTGAGCTGGTAGCTCGTTGAGGTGCCGCTGCAGCCCGAGCAGGTGGAGGAACTGTACTGCGTGGTTACGGTTGCCAGGCTGTTCGTGGCGGGCAGAGTGGCGTTCTGGCTGCCTGTTAATGTCTGCGAGCCGCCCGATATGGTCAGGTTAGCGACGAAGTTTTGCTGGGTGTTCTGTACCGCCCCGACGCCAAATCCGCCGTTGTTCAACTGGTCGAGGACCCCGAAGACCCCATAATTGGAGCCGCTCGGAACGGTGAGCGTAAAGCTATTGGCCCCGACCACCGGGCTGGCAATCGTGGTTGCATAGATGGCGCTCGGGCCGCCGCTGTTGCCGTTCGAGAACTGGAGCAGGCCCAGGTATAACGGCGCGCCCGGGCAAATATGATCAGAGGAGTCACCCGGAAGCGGACAGGTAAGGCCCGAGGGGATCGTGACCGTGCCGGTGACAATGGTGCAGGTGCCGGTGCACGGTATCGCACCGGCGGTCGTACCTGTAAAGGTGGACGTCACGGTGGGCGTCGGGCTGCACCCGTTGGAGCTCGATGAGTCGTAGTCGCACCATCCCGCCGGGTGCGGGTCTGCGGCGAGCGTGTTAAAGGACCGGGCCTGGAAGTAGTACTTTGTGCCGGTGACGAAGGTGCCCGCGCCCAGCGACGCATTGCTGAGGAGCCAAGCGCCCTTGCTTCCATTTGCCGCGAACGTGTGGCTGGGACAGACATTCCCGTTCTCAGCACATGAGAATTGCCCCCCACCGGACCCGCCGCCAAGCGCCGAGCTGGTGCTCCACTGCACCGTGTATTGGTTCGCGTCCTCGACGTGATTGCTGTTCTCGCTCGGATTGAACTCAACGATGAAGCCTTGCGCGGTGGGAACGATGGCGCTGATGGTGGGATTCGAAGTGGGTGTCGTGAATGTGGGATCGGCCATTGTTACGTCAGCGCCGGTGACATCCCCGTCTGAGACTGTTATGGAGCCGTTAGTGGTGCTGCCCATCGGATCGATTGCGTTCTGGATTGCGTTGGCGAGCGGATCCATCCACGCCGTGAGCGTGTAGCTGCCTGGCTGCACGCCGCGAATGGTGAAGCTCCCATTCCCGGTGGTCTGCGTGGTGGGAAGGCTGGTGCCTAATGAGCCATTCCCAGGGCTGCAGCCGCCGTTCAGCGTAAGGTAGGTCTGCCCCTTCTGTGAGCCGTTGTAGCTCACCGTTCCCGAGACCGTAAAGCCCACTTGAGCGGTGAAGTTTTCGTTGGGCAGGTTCGTGCCGTTCGTCACCACGACGCCGGTGGTGTTGCTGAGGGGATCGCTGGGATAGAACAACGAAGCAGGTGAAGCAGCTCCCGCGACCGACGGCGTGATGGTGTAGGTGCCAGGCGGAACGTTGCTGAACGAGTACCCGCCGGTGATGTTCGTGGTGGTCGTCGGGAGGGCCACGTGCGTTGAGGTGTTGGTGAGCGTGACCGTAAAAGTGACGGGCAGGTTGTTGTTGCCGTTGTAGCAGTAATTCTGCAGATTGAACTGGCCGGCGATCTGGCCCAGGCTGCTCACCGTGAAGCTGGAGCTGGTGGCGCTGGTGAGCCCGCTAGCCGCTGCCGTCAGCGTGTAGCTGCCTGTAGAGCTCAGGATCAGATTGGTGAAGGTGGCCACGCCGCTGGAAGCCGTGACGCTCGTTGTGCCCGAGACCCCTGAGGGGTTCGAGGTGATCAACACCGAGGCGTTGAACGAAGTGACCAGATTGCCGTAGGCATCCTCGGCCTGCACCACCGCGCCGAAGGCGTCGCCTTGAGAAGCGCTCGAAGGCGGCTCGGTTGAGAATGCAAGCTGCGTGGCCGTGTTCGCGCCGATAGCGATGCTCGTGCTGGTGGCGCTGGTAAGCGTGCCGGACGACGCCGTCAGCGTGTACGAGCCTGACGTGTCCAGAATCAGGTTCGTGAAGGTGGCAACGCCGCCGGAGGCCGCGACCGTGGCCGTGCCCGACACCGTGGTTGTGGTCGAGATTGTCACCGAAGCGTTGGAGGCTGTAATCGGGTTACCGTAAGCGTCCTGGACCTGCACGGCCGCGCCGAAGGCCGTCCCCGCCGTGCCGCTTGAAGGCGGCTCGGATGTGAAGACCAGCTTGTTGGCCGTGGCCGCGCCGATCGTGATGCCGGTGCTGACGCCGCTGGTGAGCCCGTTCGAACCCGCCGTCAGGGTGTAGGGACCTCCGGCAGCGTTGATGATCAGATTGTTGAAAGTGGCGATACCGCCGGTCGCATTCATCGTGGCGGTGCCGGACAGCGTGGTTGTGGTACTGATCGTCACGGGGGCGGTGGAGGAACTGAGCAGGTTGCCGTAAGTATCCTCAACCTGCACGGTCGCGCTGAAGGCCGTTCCCGCCGTGCCGCTTGCAGGCGGCTCGGATGTGAAGACCAGCTTGTTGGCCGTGGCAGCGCCAATGGTGATGCCGGTACTGGCGCCGCTGGCGAGCCCGGTGGAGGCGGCCGTCAGCGTGTAGGGGCCTCCGGCAGAGTCGATGATCAGATTGGTGAAGGTGGCCACGCCATTGACGGCCGGGACGGTGGCGGTGCCCGACACCGTGGTCGACGTGCTAATCGTCACCGACGCCGTGGAAGTGGAAATCAGGTTCCCGTAAGCGTCCTGGACCTGCACCGTTGCGCCGAAGGCCGTTCCCGCCGTGCCGCTCGATGGCGGCTCGGTCTTAAAGACCAGTTTGTTGGCCGTGGCAGCGCCAATCGTGATGCTGGTGCTGGTGGCGCTGGCAAGCGTGCCGGACGCCGCCGTCAGCGTGTAGCTGCCTGAAGTGTCGAGGATGAGGTTCGAGAAGGTGGCAATGCCACCGGATGCCGGGACCGTGAGGGTGCCCGACACGCCCGAGGCCGTGGAACTGATGGTCACCGAGGCGTTGGAGGAAGTGACCAGGTTGCCGCTGGCATCCTGGACTTGAACCGTCGCGCTGAAGGCCGTCCCCGCCGTGCCGCTGGAAGGCGGCTCAGACGTGAAGACGAGCTTGGATGCGGGGCCGGAGCTAACCACGACATTCGTGCTGTCGATGGTGGGCAGGCCGGCGGCGCTTGCTGTGAGCTGGTATGTGTTGATCGTGCTCAGGACCAGATTCGTGAAGCTCGCCACGCCGTTGACCGCTGTCGCCGTGAGAGTGCCCGACACGCCCGCGGGCGAGGAGCCAATGGTCACCGAGGCGTTGGAGGTGGTGACCGTATTGCCGTTGGCGTCCTCGACTGTGACCGTCGCGGAAAAGGCTGTGCCTGCCGCCGCGCTGGAGGGTGGTTCGCCGGTAAAGACCAACTGGGTGGCTGTTCCCGCACCGATCGTAATACCGGTGCTGGTGGCCGGGGTCAGCGTGCCGGACGCTGCCGTGAGCGTGTACGCGCCGGTTTTGTCAAGAATCAGATTCGTGAAGGTGGCGATACCGCCGGAGGCCGAGGCCGTGAGGGTGCCCGACACGCCAGTGGGCAACGAACTGATTGTCACGGAGGCGTTGGAGGTGGTGATCAGATTTCCTCCCGCGTCCTGGATCTGAACCGTCGCGCTGAAGGCCGTGCCTGCCGTAGCGCTCGAAGGCGGCTCAGTGGTGAAGACCAGCTTCGACGCTGGGCCAAGGTTGATGGTAATGCCGGTGCTGGTGGCGCCGGTGAGGCCGCTCGAAGCTGCCGTCAGCGTGTAGGCGCCAGGCGTATTTACGATCAGATTCGTGAAGCTGGCAATGCCGCCGGAAGCCGTCACGGTGGTCGTACCCGTCACGCCCGAGGTGGTGATCGCCACCGAGGCGTTGGAGGTGGTCACCAGGTTGCCATATGCATCCTGGACCTGGACCGTCGCTCCGAAGGCCACGCCATCGGTGCCCGTCGAAGGCGGCTCGCCCGTAAAGGCCAACTGACTGGCCGCTGCCGGGCTGACCACAATATTGGAGCTGTTGATGCTGGGCAGGCCGGACGACGACGATGCCGTCAGCGAGTAGCTGCCGGCCTTGTCCAGGGTCAATCCAGAGAAAGTGGCAATGCCGGCGGAAACCGGGACGGTGAGGGTGCCCGCGACGCCTGCAGGTGTCGAAGCAACCGTTATCGTGCCGCTGGCGGTGGTCACCAGGTTGCCGTTCGCGTCCTGGACCTCAACCGTCGCTGCAAAGGCCGTTCCTGCCGTTTCGCTTGAAGGCGGCTCGGTGGTGAAGGCCAGCTTGGAGGCGGCTCCCGCGCCGATCGCGACGCTGGTGGAGTCGACGGTGGGCAACCCGGACGCCGATGCCGTCAGCGTGTAGGTACCGGAAGTATCCAGGATCAGATTCGAGAAGCTCGCCACGCCGTTGGAAGGCGTCATTTGCGTCGTTCCCGCCACGCTCCCGGTCGTCGAACCAATCGTGACCAGGGCGTTGGAGGTGGTGACCGTGAAGCCGTTCACGTCCTCGATTGTGACCGCCGCGCCGAAGGCCGTTCCGGCCGTACCGTTGGCAGGCGGTTCGGTGGTAAAGACCAGCTTGGAGGCCGCGCCGACGCTGACCGTGACGGTATAGCTCTGGGTGGCGGCGGGGTCGTTGTAGGCGTCGGATGCCTGTACCTCGAAGGTGAAAGAAGTCAAGTTGGAAGGCGTGCCGGATACGGCGCCGGTGCTGGAGTTCAAGGCGAAGTCTGAGGGAAGATTGCTGCTGCCGGCGTTGATCAGGGTGTAGGTGAGCGCTCCCGCACCGCCTGAAGCCGAAACGGCGCTTGAGTATTTCACGCCGTCAGTCGCGGTCAAGGAGGGCGCGGCGCCAAAGGCGATTGCTTGCGACGGCGCATTGATCCTGAGGCTCAAGTTGCCTGAAGTCGCCACATCGCCGTACTGGTCCTGCACGCCGATGGTGAATGAGTACGTACCCTCGTCGCCCGCATAGGGCGTGCCTGCGATCTGACCGGTGCTGGCGTTGAACACCAGGTGACCGGAAGCGGGCAATGAGCCATTCAGGGTGTAGGTTGTGGTGCCCAGGGCGCCCGTGGCCGCGGTGCCGCTTGCGAAGGCCGTATAGGCCGTACCGACGGTGTCGGCCGCCGCCATGGCGTTGAACGCGATGGTCGGGCCGGTGACGGTAATGGTCTGGGCCGACGAAGTGGCCGTGAGGGCGTTGGACGTGCCCGAATCGGTCATCGTGAATATGATTCCGCTGTAGACGCCTACGCAAGCTGCCGTTGGCACCGAGGGCGAGGAGAGCACGCCGGTGGAAGCATTCAGGCTCAGGCAGGGGGGTAGAGGCGCACTACCGGCGGCCAGCTTCCAGTTCGTGTACGGGGAAATGCCGCCAGTGCCGGCGAGCGTAGCCGAGTAGGCCGTGCCCACAGCCACCGACTGCTGGGCGCTGGTGAGGCTGGTAATGGCGGGAGCGGCCGGGACGGTAATCGTGGCCGTGCCGGGCGTGGCGGAGGGGTCCGCAACTGAGGTCGCCGTAATCGTTGCGGTCTGCGCCGAACTGGTCGCGGCCGGCGCCGTATAGGTCGCCGAGGTGGTGGTGGTGTTCGACAGGGTACCCCCGCCGCTTACGCTCCAGGTGACGCCGGCGGCGTTCTTATCGTTGGCAACCGTTGCGGTCAGCGTAGCGGTATCGGTTCCATCGACAGTCGTCGCAGAGGCTGTGACGTTGACACTCGGGGAGGGCGAGCTGCCGCCGCAACCGGTTAACGAGTACAGTGAAGACACAAGAATCCCGACGCAGAACAGCTTGCAGATCTGCTGCAGCATTTACCACCCCCGCGGAACTTATGAAGCCGATTATGATGTGGGCCCGGATAATACGGTGTTCAAGAGGTCGAGAGACAAAGGTCCGCACACAGCAGAACGGAGAGCAAGAAAGGTGAGAAAGCGCAAAGGCACCGTTCAACTTGTTTGGATGACGCTACCAAGCATAACCTACCTGTACTCCAAGTCAAACCCCTTGCGTAACTCTTTTGTGTATATCTTGGGTACTTTTGCGGGAGGAGTGGGGTAACCGCACTGGTTGAGCAAGGCTGTGCCCTGCCCTCAGGAGTGCGGGCTGGAAGCTACCCTGCTAAGATGACCGGCGGTCATCGTGGCCGCAAATCGGCCGATTAACGGGCTTCAGCAGAAGGGAGATTCAGCGCCGCTCCGCATCCAGTGCAGAAGCGGGCGGCCGGGGCGTTGGAGTGCCGGCAGCGAGGGCAAGCCATGAGCGAATTGCCCGTGCCCGGGTGCGGGACGAGCACCGGAGGCGGCACGCTGATGATGGCGTTCGGCGGCTGACCCCACAACGGCACGGCAATGCCGAGCCTGGCGGCAATCGCCGCTGCCTGGATGGCGTTGTACTCGCGCACGCGGCCGGGCATGAAGAAGCACTCGATAAAGCCGAGGATTGCCGGAATGCCCGTCCAGAAGAAGCAGCAGTAGAGAATGCCCAGCCCGGTGCGGCGCAGATAGAAATGATGAATGCCGAAAACGCCGAGGAACAGCGCCAGCAGGATGCCGACGACCTCATCGCGGCGCACCGCTTCGTATTCCTGATAGAAGATGGCTTGCGGGTTGGGATACGCATACGCGCTCATGGCGGTTTCTCCAGGCTGGCTCGTCCGGCTCTGTTCACATTACGCAGGGGGGCGCGGCGCGGTTCCCCGCCGGGCTGGTGACGGATCCTGCGACGCCCTCCCGACGCAAGCATTGTCCCACAGCGGGTGGCGCGACCAGCCAGGCCGGGCGACCGGTTCGCTGTCTTCTCGCTCCCTTGCTCCCTGCATCTTGTATCCTTGCCACGATGCCGAAGACGCTCGCCATCGTGCTGATTACGCTGAACGAAGCAGCCAACCTGCCGCGCACCCTGGCCAGCGCGCGCTGGGCGTCGGAGGTTGTTGTGGTCGATTCCGGTTCGACGGACGCAACCCTGGAAATCGCCCACAACTTCGGCGCGCGTGTCTTTTCGGAGCCGTGGAAGGGCTTTGCCGCACAGAAAAACTCCGCCATCTCCCACGCCGCCAGCGACTGGATTCTCTCACTCGATGCCGACGAAGAAGTGAGCCCGGAGCTGGCGCGCGAAATTCAGGCGTTGCTGGCGGGCGAGCCGGAGTTCGCCGCATACCGCATTCCGCGGCTCAATCATTTTCTTGGGGAGCCGCTGCGCCACGGCGGCTACTGGCCCGATCCCAAGCTGCGCCTTTTCCGCCGCGGCGCGGCTCGCTTCCTCGACCGCCCCGTGCACGAGACGATGCAGTCCGACGGACCTGACGGCCGGCTGCGCGGACCTCTCATCCATCACTGCTACCCCACGCTCGACGATTATATCGAGCACATGAACCGCTACAGCAGCATCGCCGCCCAGGCGCTCGCCGCCTCAGGCCGCGCCGGCTCGGCGAGACTTCGTTGGCCCTGGCTGGTCTGGAATGCGCTGCTGAACCCCGTCGCGACTCTCCTTTATAACTATGTTTTTCGGCTCGGCTTTCTCGATGGCCGCGCGGGGCTGCTGCAGCACATCAATCACTCGTTCTATATCCACTGGAAATACGCCAAAGCCTGGGAACTG
Source organism: uncultured Acidobacteriaceae bacterium (assembly GCA_963848805.1). GTDB lineage: Bacteria > Acidobacteriota > Terriglobia > Terriglobales > Acidobacteriaceae > Telmatobacter. The sequence continues at coordinate 245,338 of CAWKFD010000017.1, forward strand.
GCGCGCCGCAACTTGCGCTCGTAGACGGCGCCGGGCAAGCCGTCTGCGTAGGATTGCGACAGCGATCGTGGCCGACTTTGAATTTGCGCTTCCTCTTCCGTTCCCTGACCCCCGTTTCCTGCCTTACCGCCGCCCGTGCGCCACAAAGACAATCATGCGCAGGAACAGCAAAAGCACAAAGAGCGCCACAGCAAAAACGATCAGCAGATTGCCGCCGCGTAGCTTAGCCGTGCGCGGTTTTGCTTTGCGTCTCATAGGAGATTCCGCCGGTTCCGATCTAGTACTCAGTCTGCATGATTCGGTAATTGTGCTCCTGAGTGTGCGGGCCTGGAGGCCCGCACCACAGCCGGTCAGGAGACCGGCGCTACATTACGAAATCGTGCAGACGCGGCACTCGTGTTATCGTGCGGTACCGGTACTAGACAACGACCTCGCTCGGCGCCAGCTTCGATCCTGAAACCCCGTACCAGGCAATGTACAGATAGCAAATGACGGGAATGATGAGCGCCACCCGGTAGCCGGCGTGGTCCACGAACCATCCGATCAGTACAGGAATGAGCGCGCCGCCCACCACCATCGTGGTGATGATCCCCGAACCGCGGCTGGTCAGCGGGCCAAGGCCCACGATGCCCAACGCGAAGATGGTGGGGAACATGACGGAGTTGAAGAAGCCGGCCAGGATCAGCGCTCCCACGGCCGCGTAGCCAGGCAGAAACATGGAAAGGACCACCATCGCGGCAGCAACCGCGCCGAACAGTCCAAGCAGCTTGCCGGGTTTCATCATGTTCATCATCCATGGACCCAGCAGGCGGCCCACCAGCGCGCCGCCCCAATACAGGGCCACGACTTTCTGCGCAAACTGCAACGTCATTACGTTCAGGCCGCCGTGCATGGAGTCGCTGAAGTAGAGAACCATGGTTGTGGCCAGACCCACTTCCGTTCCCACGTAGAAGAAGATGCCCACCGCGCCCAGCACCGTGTGCCGGAAGCTCCAGATGCTGCGCTGCGCCGTGGCTGCATCGCCTTTTTTCTCCTCGGCCTTGATGTGCGGCAGATTCGCGAGCGCCACGGCGATGCCCAGGATGACCAGCACAATCGCCACCACGATATACGGCATCCGCACCGTGTTGGCAATCGTCATCTGGTAGGCGTGCTGCGCTTGAGGGCTCTGCTGCGCCACCACCGCCGGATCGAGGAAGTGGCTGGTCAAAATGAAGGTTCCCGCGATCCACGGCGCAATGGTGGCGCCCAGCGAATTGAAGGCCTGCGCCAGCGTCAGCCGCGCCGGCGCGCTCTCCTCCGGTCCCAGGCTGGCCGCATACGGATTGGCCGCCGTCTGCAGCGCCGTGACGCCCGCGCCCACAATAAAGATGGCCCCCAGGAACAGCGGGAACGAAACCATCTGCGCCGCCGGCAGGAACATCAATGCGCCCACCACCTGCACAAATAGCGAGACGATCATCGTCTTCTTGTAACCGATGGCCTCGATCAGCCACGCTGCCGGCGTGGAGAACACAAAGTAGGCCGCAAAGAACGCGAAGTTGGCCAGCATCGCCTGCCAGGTGGCCAGCCCAGCGACTTCAAAGATCTGCTTCAGCTCCGGCACCAGCCCCTGGTTCAGGTTGGTGACGAACCCAAAGATGAAATACAGCGTGGTGATGGCGATAAACGGGAAAAGCAGTCCCGGTGAGGTGAGCCGCGCTTTGTGCGTTGTTTCTGCTGCCATAAGAGAAGTCTCCCCTCCTTGAAATCGTGAACTGAGGCAAGCCGCCCTTCGCGCTTCACACAACACTACACGGGAGACCGCGGGTCTTGGAAGCAATTTGGGTTGGGCAACTTCGGAGCAGCCGGATCTCCGAGAGCTCTCGTGGTTCCGGAGTTTTTGGCAGCGGGGGTCTTGCTCCTTACAATAGGAGCCAACGGCTCTTCGGAAAGGCCGGAGATTGGCTGCGCGGGATGCATCTCGGCGTGAACGCGTGGAGCGGTTTTTCCGATTTGAAGGTTAGGTGGAGGCGCGCATGCCCATAGCACTGATGACCGGGGCCAAAACCAAGAAGGTCCTCGCCGCCCTTGAGGGCAACTGGCAAGCCGAGATGGAGGCCTACCACACCTACCTGGCCCTGGCCGACCGCGACTCCGATCCAGTACGCGCTCAGGTGCTGCGCCACCTCGCCAACGCCGAGTGGGAACACGCCGAACTCTGGGAAGGCCGCATCAAGGATCTGGGCGGCCCGGACCCCGTCTACAAGGGCCGTCCCGGCGGCGAGGCCGACTCTCTGGCCAACCGTGCCGGCGGCGTGCGCATGGCTCTGCGCCGCCTTGAAATCGAGGAGAGCCGCCACATCGCCAGCTACGGAGAGCAGTTGAAGGCCCTCGGCGACGAAGGGTCCACCGCGATTCTCGATCACGTCATCCAGGACGAAAAGGATCACTACCGCGAGCTGGGTTCGCTCTTGCGCGGCCATTATCAGCCCTCCGCCGGCGCACCCAGAATCGACGCCAAAGCCGTCCTCGAAGAAATGCTGGCCAAGCGCAACCAGGGCCGCAAGCAGCCCGGCGCGTGGATTGGCGACGCCATCTACGGCGTCAACGATGGCCTCGGCGCAATCTTCGGCATTGTCTCCGGCGTCTCCGGCGCAACCTCCGGCGACCCCAAGTACGTCCTGCTGGCCGGCCTCTCCGGCATGATCGCGTCGGCACTTTCGATGGGTTCGGGCGCGTATCTGGCCGCCAAAAGCGAGCGCGAAATCTACCACGCCGAGATCGCCCGCGAGCGCGAAGCCATCGCCATGAACGGCCCCGAGGCCCGCGAGTTGCTCGCGCTCTACTACCAGATGAAGGGGCTGCCCGAAGAAGACTCGGTGCACATGGTCAACCACATCGCCAACGATCCCGAGCAGTTGCTGCGCGCTCTGGCTGCCGAGCGGCTGGGCGCCAGCGAGGAGGCGCTCTCGAATCCCATCGTCTCGGCCAGCTCCGGCGCGTTGTCGACAGCCGTCGGAGCCATCATCCCCGTCATTCCCTTTTTCTTCATGCAGGGACTCCCGGCCATCGTCGCCGCCGCTATCGTTTCGCTGGCCGCGCACTTTGCCGTAGGCGCGGCCAAGTCGCTCATCACCGTGCGGTCGTGGTGGTCGTCGGGATTGGAAATGACCGTCGTTGGCGCGGTTGAGGGCGCGGTAACGTACGGGATCGGTGTTTTGCTGGGCAAGGGCGGGATGTAACGAATCGCCGAGATTTTCCACATTTTGCAAGCCAAAAGACTTTTATTTTGACCTTCCGGTGACCGATCTATCCACATTTGGTTCCAGCCCTTGAAACGCTCGCAAGTATTCCTTTGACCGCTCAGCAAACCCACTGGTAAATTCACATCAAACGAATTTATACCGTGCTGGATTTTTTTACGGGGAGCGAACTGTTCACCAGCTCTACGATGTCGCGACAAACCTTGCATTCGAGGACCCCTGAGAAGAACGAGCTGCCGACTTGGAATTAAGACTCGGAGTAACTGGACGATGGCCCACGACCGCCCCAGCTTCGTAGACCTCTCAACCAGACAGAAACTTATCCTTTCCGGCCTTTACCTTTCCAAGTTCGACGCGCTAGGCCTAAAGCGCCTTGGCTTTGACAACTTCGTTGAAGCGTTCAACGTGATCGGGTACGCACTTGGATCGAGGCCAGCCTCAGTCAAAAACTACCGCGATGAATTCGACCCGCTCTTCCCAAATCAGCGAAAGGGATGGCACAAGCGGCCCACCCGTGACTACTGTCGCAGCGTCTACGAGCAGTACAATGGCCTCGACCTACCGGAGTTCACCGGATTGGTGAAGTCATTCTTCGGATTCGATGACAAGGCGTCGATAGAGGTCGCCCAAACCGAAGAACAGGACGACGGTGAATCCGCGTTTGCACAGAGATTAGTCACAGGCCTCGCCGCCGAACGGTATTTTGAATCGGTGCACGCTAGCTTTCCTGTCTTCGAAGGTCTCCTGCTAGAAAACACGACACGATTCGGATGCGGATATGACTTTCGACTACGCCGCGAGCCACATCAAGAAGACTTTCTCGCCGTTGAGGTCAAAGGCCTGAAGGAACATTCCGGAAGTCTATCCATGACGCCCAAGGAATATCGCGCCGCCTCAACACTGAATGAGAGGTTCTTTCTCTTCGTAGCGAGAAATTTTCGTGAGACACCGTGTCACACGATTTTTCAAAATCCTCTTCACAGCGTGCTCGATTTTAAGAGGGCCGAGCGGACGGTTGTTCAAGTCTCCTGGCTGACGTCTGTTTGAAGGCAGAGCCGAAGGGACGTTTCACCAGACCATTACCGCAGGAGGAAAGTATGTACGACACGCGAAGTCTTGCTCCAGAGACAATCACCTGGGCCCTGGACCAAGCGTCAAACGAGTTGAACGCCTATCTTTGCGAGGGCGATCCCTACGTGGACAACGGGAAGTATTGGCCGGCGATCGCCCGAATGAACGCGGCCCACTGCCGCTCCGTTGCCGCAGCCGCAACGGAGCAGGCCGAGAGGAACCAGTGGCTCCGACTCGCCAAGTCATACGAGGAAACAATCTAGCCAGCCGGGTACGGCGAACACCAACCCCGAACCAAGCGTGAGAGAACTTGTTCACTCGATGGGCTATCGATATGCGTTTCATGTAGGCCGCCTTCCGGGCAAACCCGATATCGTCCTCGTTAAGCGAAGGAAAGTCATCTTCGTCCATGGATGCTTTTGGCACAAACACCGCTGTCGTCACGGAAGGATTACACCCGCCACGAACACGCAATACTGGAACCAGAAACGAGAAGGAAACGCGGCAAGGGACCGAGCCCATACGAGGTTGCTTCGGTCGGAGGGGTGGAAGGTCCTCGTCGTCTGGGAGTGTTGGACTCGCCACTCCGAGAGCCTAGCCAAGAAGCTAGGAGCGTTCCTCGAATCAGGCCTAAAGGAAACAGATCAGCCGCAACGAATCAGGCGCGGTTCGTTGCGCTAGGTGCCCCATTTCAGGATTTTCAGACACGGGAGACCTCGAACCCCGGCCAGCAGGCGGCTGGGACTAAACCAATTCCCGACATTGACACGGCCTCGGCACTCCCACATACTTTGCCAATGAACATCACGCTTTCTGTCGAAGATCAGGTTATCGAGCGCGCACGCGAGAGGGCGGGCGAGATGGGCGAAACACTGGAGCAAGCGCTCGAAGACTACGTCAGGGAGTTGGCTGATAAGCCGGAGCGATCTAAGCTCCTGCCTAGACACAGGACTGTCCGAGAGCAAATCTACCGGCTGGGTTAGAGGCCACATTTCGAGCTGGTGGCGCCCCGGAAGTTCGTTGAAAGGCAACCGCAGATCCTTCGACTCCGGTCGCCGCGGCGACCTTCGCTCAGGATGACAGCGCCTATTGGCGACTTTCGCTCAGGATGACAGCGCTATTTGTCATGCGAATTTCCTGAAGCCGCGCTAGAATAGAAATCGTAGTGACTCTCCATCAGCCCATTCCGGCTCTGCTCTAGCGGCTCCCGCCGCATACACCTGTCCTGCGCCCATTCACTTGCTTCACTCATTTCACATTCTTCACTTTTCCACTTCACTCGTCCAAAACATAAAAACCCCAGAGGGCCGGCATATGATCGTCGATCGACTCGAACAAATGGAGCAGCGCTACAACGAGATGCAGGCGCAGTTCGCGCTGCCTGAGGTCCTCAACGACCACGAGCGCTACCAGAAGATCGCGAAATCGCTGCGCGAAATTGAGACTCCGGTGGAGAAGTACCGCGAGTTGAAACAAGTGCGCCAGGGCCTGGCCGATGCGCGCGCCATGCTCTCCGAAAGCGACGCCGAGCTGCGCCTGATGGCGCAGGAGGAGATTGCCGCGCTCGAGCCACGCGCCGCGGCCCTCGAAGAAGAGCTCAAGGTGCTGCTGCTGCCCAAGGACCGCAACGACGAGAAGAACGTGATCCTCGAAATCCGAGCCGGCACGGGCGGCGACGAGGCCTCGCTGTTTGCCGCCGAAATCTTCCGCATGTACACGCGCTTTGCCGAGCAGAAACGCTGGAAGGTCGAGGTGATGTCGCTGTCTGAATCCGGCGTGGGCGGCTACAAAGAAGTGATCGCCATCATCGAGGGCGAGCGCGTTTACTCGCAGCTCAAGTGGGAGTCGGGCGTGCACCGCGTGCAGCGCGTTCCCGCCACCGAGCAGCAGGGGCGCGTGCACACCTCGGCCGTTACCGTGGCCGTGCTGCCCGAGGCCGAAGAAGTGGACATCAAAATCGAAGCCAAGGACATCCGCATCGACACCTTCTGCTCCTCGGGCCCCGGCGGCCAGTCGGTGAACACTACCTACTCCGCCGTGCGCATCACCCACTTGCCGACCAACACCGTGGTCAGTTGCCAGGACGAAAAGTCGCAGATCAAGAACCGCGAAAAAGGCATGCGCGTGCTGCGGTCGCGCCTGTACGAAATGGAGATGGAAAAGCAGAACGCCGAATTGGCCGCTGCGCGCAAATCGCAGGTCGGCTCGGGTGATCGCAGCGAGAAGATCCGCACGTATAACTTTCCGCAGAACCGGCTCACCGACCACCGCATCGGCCTCACGCTGCACCAGCTTGACCTGGTAATGGAAGGGCGCCTGCAGCCGATCGTCGACGCGCTCATCGCGCACTACCAGGCCGAGCTATTGAAGGGCGAAACGCAGGCCGCGTAAGAGAAGAGCTCCCATAGGGAGCCCAAGCGTCAGCTTGTGCCCCTACTGCATGGTGAATTCCACTTTCACCGTCGTCTCTACTTCTACCGGCTCGCCGTTGAGCAGGTAAGGGCGATAGCGCCACTGCTCGACTGCGTCGAGCGCCGCCTGCTGCAAGAGCGCGGGGCCGCTGATTACGCGCAGATTCTCGATGGTTCCGGTGCGCGAGATGGTGGCTTGCAGCACCACCGTACCTTGAAGATGAATGGCTTTTGGCAAGGCAGGATACTCTGGCATCACTTTGCGGAGCAGCATGCCGGCCATAACGCCCGAAGAGACGTGCTGCGCCGAAGTCACCGCCTGGCGCACATTAGGATGCACAGAGCGGCCGCTGAACGGATTGTCCGCACTGCCCGTGCCGGGCCCACCGTCCATAAGGATTGCAACGTTGCCGGGCATGGGTTCCTCCCGCGTACTGGGAATCCAAGGCTTGTCCGGAATCTGCGAAGGCGCCTGGAGGACGCCGGCAGGCATCTCGGTGGGCGCGGCTGGCGCGTGTTCGGGCCGCGCCACCGGCTTCGTCTGCTCCACAAGGGCCGGCGTTTCCATCAGAATCGCGCTTGCAATCTGCGGCAGCATCTGAGGGTAGATGAGCGGGACCAATACCAGCGCAAGAAGGATGGAGCTGTTGAAGGCGAAGGTCGCAATCATCCAGCCACGGCTGCGCGTGTGGATTCTGCTCATGGATTCGAACGTGGAGTCTTCAAACATGGCCTGCCTCCCTGCTGCTGAATTTCAACCGCGCCCAACGGGAGACGAAAGGCTTGATTGGGCGCATGCTCCCAGGCCGCTCCACACTCGGCCTGCGGCGTGGAGCGGGGCTTTACGGCCCTCCGCTCATCCCATTCGGTACCACTGTGCTTGTGTAGACACCGCGCCTGGGCAAACTGTTCCTGCTGTCTGCGAAAAAGACGGCGTCAAGATTGAGCGGCGGACGAATCTACGGTTCGCGAAGGGCGCTGCTTTCGCCGCCCTGCCGCTCCAGGCGCGCTTCAATCTGCCGGTTGAAGCGAATCAGCGCGATCCACATGCCATCGTCGTCGCGCTTCCACACCAGCGTTCCGCCCAACTGATTGGCGATGCGTTCGGGCGCCAGATCGTGGTGCAGGCCAAAGTAGCGTTCCTCCAGTGCTTCGCCGTAGAGCCGCAGCAGCGGCCAGGGCGGATCGTACTTGGTGGAAAAAACCAGCGCTGCAGAGTAGGCTTGCGGTTCCTGGGCGGCGCGATCGATTTGTGCAGCCGAAAAGTCGTCGATTGCACACACATCCCAGGGCTGCTTCACGTAACCCAGCTCAGGTTTGGTCAGCTCGTCGCTCACGGGCCACGCCGTGAGCACCGTTGCGCCGGGATAAAGTTTGGTGAGCCGCGCGATTCCGGCCTGATGCATCCGCACTACGTGCGCATAGGCCAGATTGTCTTCCGGCGCGAAACCGTAAGGCGGATTGATGAAAAGAGCCACCAGGAAGGCCGCGGCCGACAAGAGCGCGAGGCCGTGCCAGTAAGGCACGCGGCGGTAAAAGGCGGTGACGGCCAGCAACAGCACCAGCGGATACATGGGCAGCAGATAGCGCGTCAGCAGCGCGCCGCCCAATACGCTAAACAGCAAGGCCTCGACCAAAAGCAGAAAAAGAATGCGCAGGCGGGCTGGCGCGTCAAGCGCTGCACGGGCGTGGCCCTCGGCGCCAGGGCGGGGATCGAGCAGCAGCGCGGAGAAGCCCATCAGCACCGGTACAAACATGTTCATGTGCGCGGCGAGATGCAGGATGCGATGGCCGAACGCAGCCGCGATGCGCAGCGGCGTAAGCGTGGCCTGGGCGTTGTAGCGCAGGAACTCCGGATTGCCGAAGAGAAAGCCGGTTTGGGCGTAATGATAGGCGTACCAGGCCGCCAAAGGCAGAACGCAGGCGCAGAGCCAGGCGGTCTCGCGCAAAAAACGGGTCCGCAGGGGAGCGCCAAGCCCGAAGCCTGCCACTAAGTTGACCGCGGCCAAAGTGAGCGGGATGGCGATCGCAGTTTCCTTTGATAACGCAGCGGCGGAAAACCACAGCGCGGCAGCCCACAGTTTGCGGCCGCGGCTGGGGAGCGAATAGACCAGTCCCCACAGCGAGCACGCCGCGGCAAAGATATCCGCATGGGCAAGCGAGCTCTGCGCGAACCAGATGGGATAGAGGCCGGTGAGGAGTACGGTCCAGAAGGCGACCGAAACAACTCCGGTGAGACGCATCGCCAGGCGCCATACGGCGAGCAGCGCGAGCGCGGCCACCATCAGGATGGCTTCGCGCGTGACTTCGGGATAGAAGCCGCAAACCTTCCACCAGAGCGCGAGGTAGATGCTGGGCAGCGGCGGATGGGCGTTGGTGAGCGTGCTGGTGGGGATGAGCGACCCGGTGCGGAAGAAGTCCCATGCCGCGGGAATGTAATAGCCCGCCTCATCCCAGTAGTAGGGGAGACGCAAGAGGGCAAAGTGGCTGGCGTAGAGCGCCATGAAGACCACCGGAAAAATCATCCAGAGAGGCAGCGGACGATCCAGACGGGGGCCAATGATTTTGCCGAAGGGCAAGCGGTTGCTCCTTACAACGGACATGCGTGAAGATTCGCCGGGATCATGACCCCTGACACCTGACACCTGATCCCTGTCTTAATTCACCGGTCCGCGCGGGAAATTCTGGCTCTGCGGCTCCAGATTGAGCGCACCGAAAGCCTGTTCGTATTGAGCAAGGTTCTGGGCCAGCACGTTACTGAGCGCTTTAGCTTGCTGCGGGCTCAGGAAAATGGCCTGGTGGTTGCGGATGGTCACCTGCTCGGGGCTTTCACTGGAGGCAAGGCCGAAGACGAGTTGGAAATCCCACACGCTCACGCGCACCTGCACGCTGTTGGCGTAGGACTCGCGGTATTCGGGCGTCTGAATGAGGTTCACTTGAGGCTGCTGCGGTGTTGGACTCATGATGCAAGATTACGACGCGAGGGGTGGGGCTGAGGAGGGCGGCTTATGGCACCGGTGAGTCCGCATGGCCAAGGTCGGCGGCAAGAGGGCAGCCATCGCATTTGGCAGTGCGGCCGCAATGTGCTTTGCCCACGGCCACGGTGAGCGCGTGGAACTCATTGAAGAGCTGGGCATGCGCGGACACGGGATCGTTGGCGAAGGCGCTGCGGGTGAGATCGGCAAGTGAATCGTAGGAGAATTTGGTGCGACCGGCCGGCGGCGCAACAAGGCCGTGGCGCAAGGCAATGCGCCGGAGATATTCATCGGCCACGGGAACCGGAGACCCAAGGGCGTAGAGCAGGATGGCATCGGCAGTCTCGGGGCCGACGCCAGGCAGTGCCAGAAGGCGCTGGCGCAGCTCGGGAGTGGGCGTTCGAGCGAGAGCTTCGAGCGAGCCGCCAAATTCGTCGTAGAGCAGGTTGACGAACGCCTTGAGCGCGGGCGCTTTGCGCGTGATGAAGCCCGAGGGGCGAATGAGACGGCGCAACTCGCCGAGAGGAAGGATGCGCAGGCCATCGAGAGTGAGCGCGCCGGCCGCGCGAAGATTGGCAAGGGAGCGTTCAACGGCTTTCCATGCGGTGTTCTGCGTGAGATAGGCGCCGACGATCGCCTCAAACGGCGTCGTGGCCGGCCACCAGTGCTGCGGGCCGTAGGCCTGCATCAATTCATCGTGCATGCGGCGCAGGCGCACGGCCGGATTGGGCTGTCGGCGGCGGTTCACGGCTATCTTTAGGATAAGGGCCGAAGGGTTTCGGTGCTCTGAAGCCGGGCCGGCAAATTGAAGGAGCTTTCCATGAAGAGTCACACGGAGTATCTGGTATTTGAAACGCGCAAGCGGCGCGAGATGGTGCACATCACCGACGAAGTGGAACAGATTGTGCGGCGCAGCGGCGTAAAGGATGGCCTGTGCTTTGTTTCGCCAATGCACATCACGGCGGCGATCTACGTCAACGATCTCGAAGGCGGGTTGATTGAGGACATCGGCAAATGGCTGGAGGAGCTGGCGCCGGCGCGACCCGATTATAAGCACCACCGGACCGGCGAGGACAATGGCGACGCGCACCTGAAGTCGCTGCTGCTGCACCACGAGACCACGCTGCCGGTGACCAACAGCAAGCTGGACCTGGGAACCTGGCAGCGCGTCTTTTACGCCGAGTTCGACGGCCAGAGGCGGAAGCGCGTGATCGTGAAGGTGCTGGGGGTGGAGTGAGGGGCTTCGAAGTCAGCTCGGGATCAGGATCTCCACCCCCATGGACTAAGGCCTGGAAGCCCGTAGACGAGCCGGGGATTTGTCCCGGTGGGATAGTGGCCCAAATTTGGGGTTACTTCCGGTTAGCCGGTAATTCGCCCGGGATTGGAAAACACTCGCAAAAGAACCACGTCGGGTTGTTCATAAGACAGGCTGCGCAGCCACCAGCCCTATGGCATGCATGAGCTTGAGGGCATTACTGGTGTGGACAACGCCCGGCTTGAGTTTGAAGTCAAATGCGAGTTCTCCATTCTCCAGGTGATCTTCGAAATGAAAATTTCTGGCACTCCCATTCATGCTCTCCGGAATTTGGGCGAGCGCTAGGTCGTGAGTCGTCACCATGCCAATAGCCCCACGCTGCACTAGGGATTCGACTACCAACCGCGTTCCTGCCAAGCGATCGTGCGAGTTCGTTCCCGAAAGCAATTCGTCCAGAAGGAACAACACGGGAATCGGACCTTCCGCAGCGTCCGAAATCAACTTGAGATGCTTAATCTCGGCGTAGAACCGGGAAACCCCACCCTGGAGTGAGTCGAGCACACAGATCGATGCGCCAACCGCGAGCCGCGACATGCGCAGCCGCTTGGCTCGTACCGGTGCGCCGCACTGCGCCAGAACTGCATTCACCCCAATTCCCCGAACAAATGTGCTTTTCCCCGACATATTGGGTCCGCTTAGGACAATCAATTGCAGGCCGTCACAGAGCTTCAGATCGTTCCGGACAGCTTTGCCCGCGGGCAGGAGCGGATGCGCGAGCGACTCCGCTTCGAAACATGCGCACTCAGCATCGAACTCAGGCCACGCATCACCGGGATGTTCGAATGCGTACCCTGAGAGTGCAGCAAGCACTTCTATTTCCCCGACGGCGGCAAGCCAACCGCGAATTGCCGGACCAAATTCTCGCCGCCAGGATTCAACTCTAAACATCCATTGTGGGGTATAGATGAGAAAACGATCCAAGCCGAACCAGGTAAGAAGGTTGTTCCTGCGCTGTTCCAGGTAACGCACTATTCGGTCCAGCTTCCTCATAGCGGCTGAAGGGGCGATCCCGTCAACTTGAAGCGCTGACTGAAGATGCACGAGTCTGGGAGACTCAAATGGTTCTTGCTCAAGGATCTTCAGAACCTCAATAAGCAAACCAAGATCGCTCGTAGCGGCTTCAACCGCCGCGACGGAAGTTGCCAGCCGCTTCATGATGCGCGAATTTACGAGCACGTTGCATATCGAAACAAGCAGCACCGGCGTGTAGGAATTGCGCAGAAATCCGTAGATGAGCAAGGCAACCCACAGAATTGCGAGCAGCGCCGTCGTCAACTGCAGCAACCATCCAGAGTTGAACGAAGATAGGTGTTCTCCCCAAGCCGCCAGCGATTCCGGATCTAGACCGAGGCGGACTCTGTTTCCGGCGGTGAACACCCTCTCGCGGAACCCGACACGCGTTTTCAGTTCCTGCGCTGCGCTCTGACGGGCACGAATTTCATCCTGTGGCGCCGGTTCCAACAGCCAATGGGCGAGTGTCTCTTCTCCCGCGCGCGTGCGGAAGGTGCAGAGCAGCTCGAAGACCGAACCCTTTCCAAACAGGTCCAGGTCGCGCGCATAAGGATGCATGGCATCCCTGAAACGATCGCCGCCTTCCCCCATTCCGGCCCAGCGGTCTTCCAGCCTTGCCAGTCCACGTTCGTAGTGAGTGATGACGATTTTGATCTCTCGTATCTGCCTGAGCACTTTCTCATGCTTGACAGCGAGCACGACAAAAGCGGCCAAGGCAACGAACAGCGGCCAAATCCCGTGAAGTTTGTGGAGAAACCAGACCATGAAAAATGCCATGAAAATCCCGAGGGCAACCTTGGCATATCCGAGATACCTGTGCCATCTCTGTTGGACTGCCAGCCGGTCTCGATTCCGTTGCAATAGCCGTGTATAGGCTGCCAGCGGGGATTCGGCATTCGGGTCATCCAGCGTTTCATTCATTCCGGCATCCGGCCGTTCCGGAGAAGTTCATGATACGCCCTGAAAACAGCCCCGTTGAATTGTTCGAAGATAGTTCGTTTTTCGTCGTTTTCGAAGACTCCGAGCGAGTGGTCGCCTACTCGGAAGTATCGCTGCCTTGAACTTCCAAAAGCAACCGCAGATCCCTCACTGCGTTCGGGATGACAGTTCATTAGGGAAGCAAGGGGTCTATTGTTGGCGCAGTGGCCGGTTTGTCGCCAACCCTTCCCGAACGTTATTTGGCTCACGTTGCTTCCGGGTAGGCGGTGACTAAACCCAAGGCCTAGCAACAGAGGTGGAAGACGGAGAGAACATCGTAGGATGAATCGTATGACGGAGGAATTGGAATTAGATTGCCTCGACCAGTTGGAAGCGACCCCCGCAATCCTGCGCGGGTTGATGTGCGACCTCTCGGTCGAAGATACTGAATGGAAGCCCGCGCCTGACCGCTTTTCGGTAGCGGAAGTGCTCGCGCATCTTTCCCATTCCGAGGGCCAATGCTATCGAACACGCGTGGACCGGTTCGTGAGTGAGGAACTGCCGGCGTTCGAGCCGGATGATGCGCAGATGTACCTGGAGTTGTACCGCAATGCCAATGCGGAAGATACCCTCCGTCATTTCGAAGAGCAGCGCGAGAGCAACGTGAAGTATCTGCGGACCTTGCCGCGAAGCGTGGGTGAACGCCGCGCGCGGCACCAGGAGGCCGGCGAAATCACGCTGCAACAAATGCTGCATGAGTGGACCATGCACGATCTGGGACATATCCGGCAGGTCGCTGAGCTGGTGAGAGCGCGAAAGCACCTGCAGGCAGCGGGAAAACTGGGTGATAGCTACCGCCTGAAACCGTAGGGCCGCCGACGCTGGAGTTTTAGTTGCGCTAACTCGGCTTAATTATCATCGGTAATCTTCCGCCATGCGCTCGGCGCTTGCGCCGGGCTTTCTGCGGCGAAGTTGGTTGTGACGCGCGGCTGGACAACCAGATCGACGCGGCGATTTTTCGCGCGGCCTTCAGGAGTGGCATTGCTGGCGACAGGATGATATTCGGCATAGCCGGCGACCGACAGGCGGTCGGGGGGTATGGCATTCATGTCGAGAAAGAGGCGCGCGATGCGCGTGGCCCGGACGAGGGAGAGTTCCCAGTTGGAGTCGAACTGGGCGGTGTGGATGGGCACATTGTCGGTGTGGCCCTCGATGCGCAGATCGAATGGCGCGGCGCCCAGCTTGGCGGCGATGTCGCGCAGCGTGGGCAGGGCCTCGAGCTTGGGCAAGGCCGAGCCGGAGTCGAAGAATCCGGCCTCGCGCAGGCTGATGACCAGGCCATCGGGGCCCATCTCGAGAGAAATGGTGTGGTTGGCGACCTGGCTGGAGAGCGCCTGGGACAATTCGCGGCGGAGGCGGTCCAGATCGTCCTTGGCATGGGCCGCCGCGAGCAGATCTTCACTGGTCACGGCATATGCGGGCGGGAGCGCCTGGCCTGTGCCGGCCGCCGGGGAGCTGGATGGATCTTTGGGCGCCCGAGGGAAAACGCCCATGGAGCGGAAGGCGGAGTCGATCGCCTGCGATACCTGCACTTGTTTTTTCTGGTCGGCCCTGGCGAATGCGTAGAGCACCACGAAAAAAGCGAACAGCAGGGTGATGAAGTCGGCATAAGAAACCAGCCAGCGGTCGTGGGTAACGCGGCTGCGCGGCACGCGGCGGCTCATGCGGCGCGCTCCGTTTTTTCGCGAGCCGAGTCGTCAAGGAAGCCGGCCAGTTTGATCTCCAGCATGCGCGGGTTCATGCCTTCGAGAATGGAAATGACGCCCTCGAGCATCATCTCGCGGCGGCGGTGCCCGTCGCGGATGCGGATGCGCATTTTGCCGGCAAAGGGGAGAAAGAAGAGATTGGCGATGCCGACGCCGTAGATGGTGGCGACAAAAGCGACGGCGATGCCGCGGCCCACCTCATTGATGTTGTCGAGGTGCTGCATTACCTGAATGAGGCCGAGAACGGCGCCCAGGATACCAATGGTGGGCGAGAAGCCGCCGGCCGATTCGAAGACGGCGGGCAATTGTTCCTCTTCTTCAGTGGTGGAGTCGAGCGAGACGCGCATGATTTTGCGCAAGTCCGCAGGCTCGGTGCCGTCGACGGCGAGCATAAGGGTCTGTTTAAGGAAGGGATCCTGGATGGTCTTGAGGTCGGCGTCGAGAGACACGACGCCGTTGCGGCGAGCCTTGTTGGCGAAGTCTACGAGTTGGCCGATCAGGTGGGCATCCTGCTTGCGTGGCGCGGCGAAGATGTGCACCAGGCTGCGGAAGGCGGCCGCAACCGTGGTAAGCGGGAACTGGAGCAGCACCGCGCCCAGCGTGCCGCCAAAGACGATGAGCGCCGCGGTGGGCTGCAGGATCTGGCCGAGGTTGCCGCCTTCGATGAGCAAGCCGGCGACGATGCCGGCCACGGCCAGAAACACTCCGCCAATGCTCGCTTTGTCCATGTGCAGCTCCTGTTCGGGCTTCTGAATGACATGCGAAAAGGTTACTGTTCTTCCCCGTCAGGATCGTCGGTCCTTCTTGGGTTGCGGAGGCGGGTTGCCCGGTTCCCCGGCAACATCCAGACCGGCCAGCGCGGCAACGCGCTCCAGATCGCCGAAGTGGTGCAGGCGCCGGGCCACGACAGCCAGCAGGCGGGCGCGATAGACAAGAATCCGCTCCATTACCTCGGCGATCTCTTCGCGCACAATCAGCTTTTCACCGTTAATCAAGGTCAGCATCGTGTCCGGAGAGGCTTCGGCGGTCTTGATCAGATCGCTGTTCAGTACCATGGGTTGGCCGTTGAGCCGGGTCAGTTCGATCATTGCCCAATCTCCTTTGCGGGAGTTATCGGCAGGGCGAGCGAAGGGTTAAAAAAATAGAAGAAATGGGACAGAAGTGTCCCCGGCGAGACACAAAAGAGGGTACCCATAAAGTCCAAATAGGCCGCGCCGAAAAAGGGGGCAGATGCGACGGTTCCGAGCCGTGAGCAGCAACCCATGGTCAAACAATGGGAAGCGCATCCGGGATTGGGCCGCAAATCACCGCATCCAACAAGGAGAACCCCATGTCCCTGGGTGTCTTAAACAACCTCTCCGCGGTGTATGCGGAGAACAATCTCAATAACACAAACAACAGCCTGAACACCGTGCTGCAGCAGTTGTCCTCTGGTTCGAGGATCAACTCCGGCGCGGACGATGCCGCCGGCCTTTCGCTGGTCGACGGCCTGCAGGCCAACCAAACCGCGCTGACCCAGTCAGGAACCAACGCCCAGGAAGGTGTGGGCCTTCTGCAAGTGGCCGATGGCGCGCTCTCGCAGGTCACCAGCCTGCTCAACCGCGCCGTTTCACTGGCTACCGAGGCCTCCAACGGCACGCTCAACTCCACGCAGGACGCCGCCGCCAACCAGGAGTATCAGTCGATCCTGTCTGAGATCTCCAACATCGGCTCCACGACAACCTTCAACGACGAGCAGGTCTTCAATTCCACAACCAACATCTACACCGGTGACGCTTCGAAAACCGGTTCGTCGATCGACGATCTGAATATCCGCAGCCTGGGCGCCGCGAACGTGGGCGACTCCGGCGGCGCAATGTCCTACACCGCGGGCCAAAGTGTCTTCGTCAACCTTTCATCCGGGACCGACAACGCGCAGTCTACCGATACCCTAACCGGCGGCTCGGGCGGCGTTACCAGCACCCTGGATGTCAGCTATCTTCGCCCCGACGGCTCGACGGCGAGCACGACGATCAGCGTCGGGACCGGCACCACTTACGCGAACTCCGTGAGCGGAATGATTAGCGCAATCAACAACTCAGGCCTGGGCTTGACGGCATCCTTTGGTACAGGTGGACAGGCGGGGCTCGATTCGAACAATGCCGCTTACGCCGAGACCGGCATCATCATCTCGGGCTCAGTGGGCACCGGGGCCGGCCCCAGCACGACGACCTACAACAACGAAATCACGAACAGCGGCGCTGCGACGGCCGTTGCCGATAGCTCAACCACCGACGGAAGCGTTGTGGCCGGCGCCACCGGCACTGCCACAATCAGCTACACGGATTCTCAAGGGCAGGACCTGAGCACCACCAGTCTCAGCAATTCGGGAAACGCCCAGACGGCGTTGACCGATCTGAACGCGGCCGTCACCGACGTAGCGGCGCAGGACGGCTACATCGGCGCGCAGATTAACACGCTGAACTCCGTCAGCCAGGTGCTCAGCACGCAACAGGAGAACGTAGAGTCGGCGCAGAACGCGGTGCAGGCCACCGACTACGCCTCTGCCACATCCGCGATGTCGAAGTACGAAATCCTGAGCCAGACCGGCATTTCGGCCCTGGCGCAGGCCAACAGCGTGCAGCAGGAAGTGACCAAGCTGCTGCAATAACCGCAGGTCCCGCGGAGGGTCTTCGTCCGCGGGCTGGAGTGAACCGGCGTAAAGCCGCCAACCAAAGAAGGGCGTCCGAAAGGACGCCCTTCTTTGCGCAGAGGCAACCCCTGGGGAAGCGGAATTAATTTTATCCAACCGCGTTCAGCTTCGGGTGGCTTTCGAACTGCCTCAAATTCCGGGACGGAGGGAATGGTGGGTACAGTTGGGCTGAGTTTCGGGTCGCCGACCAGCGGCGCGGGGTTCGACGTAAGCACGACCGTGGCGGAGATCGTGAGCAATCTCCAGAACGTGGAGACCCCGTGGAAGAATCAGTTGACGTCACTTGAAAGCCAGGACTCGGTGATCTCGAGCATGGGAACGCTCTTTTCGAACCTCTCCAACGATATGAGTTCGCTGACCGACTTTCAGGGAATCATGGCGCAAAAAGAGGGCTCGAGCTCGGACACCAACGTGCTCGAACTGACTGCGGCGACGTCGGCGGCCGCGGCGGGAACACACACGGTTGTGGTCAAGAACCTGGCAGAGACCTCGAGCGGCTACATGGCGGAGATCGCCAACAGCGCGGATACGCTGTCGGGCTCGGTCACGCTGCGGGTGGGCAGCGGCACGGCGCAGACCATCACTCTCGATTCCTCCGACGACACGCTCGCCGGCCTGGCGTCCGCCATCAATGCGTCTGGCGTAGGCATCACCGCCAACGTGCTCACCGACGCTTCAGGCTCGCGGCTGAGCCTGGTTTCGGGAACCTCGGGGGCGGGCGGCAACATTTCCGTTACCGCCAACTCGCTTTCCGCGGCCGCCAGCAACACGTTGGGCGCCACGGTAACCGCGGGATCGAGCAGCCAAGTTTCAGGCGCGACACTCGCCGCGGTGGCCGGCCCCAACGAGACGCTTACCGGGACGCTGAATGTCACGGTAGGCGGCACGGAGCAAGCGATCTCCATGGGCGCCTCGGGGGCAGGCGGCACTACGCTTGCCAGCCTCGCGTCCTACATCCACTCGAACGCTTCGGCGCTCGGTTTTGACGCTTCGGTGGTGACGAACAGCGACGGCACCGCGAGCCTTCAGCTCACCTCGGGCACGCCGGATAGCGCGGGCACCCTGACGGTCAGCTCAAGCCTCACGGATTCGGCGACCGCGCTGGCTTACACTTCGACCGTGACCGGCTCGAACGCCAACCTGACGGTGGACGGCGTCAACCTGACCAGCGCCTCGAATACGGTCACCAATCTGATTCCCGGCGTGACCTTTCAACTGCTGGCGCCGAGCGCGACGGAGTCGGACGGCAGCCTGGAACCGGTCCAGGTGGTGATCAGCAACGATAACACCGATGTGGAAAGCACGGTGAACCAGTTCGTGACCGATTACAACTCGCTGGTAAGCGCCATCAACACCCAGGAGGGTAACACCAGTTCGGGCACGCCCGAACCGCTGTTTGGCTCTCCGACGCTCACGCTGCTGCAGCAGGAGTTGCTGAACGGCATCAACGCCATCGGGCCAAGCGGGTATCTCGACTCCATCTCGTCGACCGCCGGAGCCACTCTCTCCGGCTCCATGACGATCCAGGCAGGCAGCGGCACGGTCTACACGTTCGAAGTGGGCGATGGCACGTCGTCCGGCGACACGTTTTCGACCGGCAGCGGCCAGAACACGCTCGCCGATTTGGCCGCCACGATCAATTCCGCGGGCATCGGCGTGACGGCCAACGTGGCCACGAGCGGCGGCCAGTCGACGCTGACGCTGGCGTCGGAAACGGAGGGATCGAACGGCGAGCTTACGGTGAGCTCGGCAATTGTTTCCACCGCGCCCACGCCTCTCAGCTACACCGATTCGGGTTACACCTCGTCGACCGCGGACACGGGCGTCCTGGGCACAGTCCAGAACGCGAGCGACGTTCTTTCGGGCTCGTTTTCGCTGCAGGTAGGGGCCGGGACCGCCGATAACATCGTCATTGGCGCGGCTCCCGCGCAGCCCGCGGCCAACACCATCTACACCGGCAATGGAGCCGACACGCTCTCCGACGTGATGAAGGCGATCAACAATGCCGGCCTCGGCGTGACCGCCGGGTTCGACAGCGCCGGAACGGGACTGACACTGACCTCGCCCACGGCCGGCTCGGGTGGCGCCCTTTCCATCACGTCGAATCTTACCGACGTCACCAGCCCCACCAGCACCACGCTCAATTACAACGCTTCGTCCAACATCAGCAGCCTCACCAGCCTGGGCATCGGCGTGAACGACGACGGCTCGCTGACCTTCGATGCCGACTCGCTGGACTCGGTGCTAAACACGAATTACTCCAACGTGGTGGAATTCTTTCAGAACACAAACAGCTGGGGCCAGGCATTTTCGAACATGTTGACGAATGCAGGCACCAGTTCGCCGACGGGCATCCTGGCGCTGGCCTCCAGTTCCAACAGCAACATTGAATCCACTTTGAATGCCGAGATCTCGAAGGAGCAGATATATATATCGGCTCAACAGACGAGCCTGACGGCGGAGCTGAACAGCGCCAACGAGATTATGCAGCAATTGCCGACGCAGTTGAACGGCATGAACGAGCTCTACTCGGCGATTACCGGATACGACGAGAATTCAGGCGGCTAAGGAGTCAAAACCTGATGGGAAGTTATCGCGAACACGCGTTGGATGGCGCTTCGGCCGTCGATCTTGTAGTGGCGCTTTACGACGGCATTCTCCGCTTCTTGTATGCCGCCATCGCGGCGGTGGAGCGCGGCGATGAGGAGGGGCGCAGAGCGGCGGTAAAGCGCGCGCTCGACATCATCATTCACCTGCAGGCGCGCCTGCGCATGGATGTCGGCGGCCAGCCGGCGCAGTCTCTGAGCGAGTTTTACGCCGCGATCTTCGCGGAGATTCTCAAGGCATCTCAGTCGGCCTCGAAGGCAAAGTTCGAGCACGCGATTGATTGCGTGCGCGATGTGCGGGACGCGTGGCGGCAGGTGGCGCGAGAGCCGGATATGAGCACAGTCTCCACGCGGGTGAGGGGAATCCCCGCGCGCCAAAACCACGAAACCGGCGGTTCCGGCGGCAACCCAGCGGTGGGATCAAGCTGGACCGCATGAGCGCATAGGAAAAAAGCGCACCGCGCTGGCTCGCCGACTCGCTGAGCGGCTGACTTGCCCTGTTACAAAGCACTCCACAGTTGCGATTTTCCGCAGCCTGTGAAGCCGTGCCCTTTCAAGGCACCGGCTTAATCAGAGCTTGCCTAACCCGCGACAGTGAGCTCTTCTTCCAGTTGCTGCTTCTGGTAGAGGCTGGCGTAGTAGCCGTCGAGGGCGAGCAGTTCGTCGTGGCGGCCCACCTCCACGATCCGGCCCTTGGCGAGGACGGCGATGCGGTCGGCGTTGCGCACTGTCGATACGCGGTGGGAGATGAAGATCGTGGTTGTGTTTGCCGTATAGTTGCGCAGGCCGCCGAGGATGCGCTCTTCAGTGTATGTGTCCACGCTGGCCAGCGCGTCGTCGAGGATAAGAATCGCGGGGCGGCGCAGCAGGGCGCGGGCGATGGCCGAGCGCTGCTTTTGCCCTCCCGAGAGCGTGACGCCGCGTTCGCCCACCATGGTTTCAAAACCCTGCGGAAACTCTTCGAACTCCCGGCGGATGTGCGCGGCCTGGGCAGCTTCGAGGAGTTGTTCGGCATCGGCGTGGGGCGCGCCGACGGCCAGATTTTCGCGGATGGTCTCGCTGAACAGAAATGTTTCCTGGGGCACCATGCCGATGTTGCCGCGCAAAACGGCCAGTGGATATTCGCGCACCGGCCGGCCGTCGATCAGGAGCGAGCCTTGGGGCGCTTCATAGAGGCGCGTAATCAGATTGACGAGCGTGGACTTGCCGCAACCTGTGGGACCGACGATGGCCAGGCTCGATCCGGCGGGAATGTGCAGCGAGATGTCACGCAGCACCGGAACCGCATTCGGGCCGTCGCCGTAGCTGAAGGTGAGGTGGCGGAATTCAATTTCTCCATTCAGGACTGTACCTGCGGGAAAGTCTGAAACCACGGCGTAGCGGTCGTCGATAGCGGGCTCGGCTTTAAGCAACTCGTCGATGCGCTTGACCGAGGCCGTGCCGCGCTGAAAGATGTTGATGACCCAACCCACGGCGATGATGGGCCAGATAAGCAGAGTCATGTAGTTGCTGAAGGCAACGAACTCGCCGACCGAGATGCGGTGGGCCAGCACCTGATGACCGCCGGCCAGCAGGGTGATGATCAACGACACGCCGAGGAGGAACTCGAGGGTGGGCCATAACATGCCCATCAGTTGCACCAGGCGCAAGGCGCGGCCGATGTACTGGCGGTTGAGCCGCTCGAAGAGGCCGATCTGCGACTCCTCACGCGCGAAGGCGCGGATAAGGCGCACGCCGGAGTAATTTTCCTGGGCCTGCGCGGAGATGTCGGAGAAGCTTGCCTGGATGCGCTCGAAGCGATCGTGGATTTTGTGGCCGAGATACTGAATGAGGATGCTGGCGAGCGGCATGGGCGCCAGCGCCACCAGGGTGAGATAAGGGCTGATGTGCAACATGAAAACCAGCGCGAAAACACCCAGGAAGAGGGTGTTGGCACTGTACATGAGCGCCGGCCCGAGCAGCATGCGCACAGCGTTCAGGTCGTTGGTCATGCGGGCCATGATGTCGCCGGTGCGGTAACGCTGATAAAAGCTCGCGTTTTGAAGCTCCAGCTTGCGGAAAAGGTCGTTGCGCAGGTCGAACTCGATGTTGCGCGAGATGCCGATGAGAATCCAGCGCTGCGCGTAGAGAAAGACGCCCTTGACCACGACGATGCCGACCAGAAGCGCGGCAAAGATCAGAATCAGTTCCCGGGTCGTCCCTCTATCGATCTTGTCGACCGCCATGCCCAGGACCCTGGGAAACTGCACGGCGACGATATTCGTGCACACACACGCCAGCGTGCCCCGCACGTATCCCCAGCGGTAGCGGCGCATGTATTTATAGAGTGGAGAAAGATCGCCAAGCATAGTCCTATTGTAAGGGGTCGGTTATTCGCCCATGAATCCTGGTCCGGGGTGCTTCATAAATTCGCGTTGTGTCGGGGCGCGAATCAAGAGCCAATTGAAAGCATTTAAGGTATCGATTCTTCAATGTGCTAGATGTGAAAGAAGTGCAGGGAGTGCGGGTGAGTAGCACAAAGCTAGATAATACGGGCACCACGCGTGCCCGCACGAAGACCGCGCATTTTCGGATTTGCTACTGCTGCAGCAGGATGGAAACCGTCCCGTCCGTGCCGTTCGTCA
Organism: uncultured Acidobacteriaceae bacterium; assembly: GCA_963848805.1. Classification (GTDB taxonomy): domain Bacteria; phylum Acidobacteriota; class Terriglobia; order Terriglobales; family Acidobacteriaceae; genus Telmatobacter. The sequence goes on from CAWKFD010000017.1 coordinate 267,972, forward strand.
CCGCAAGATCGAGCTTCCCGTCGCCATTGAAATCAGCGGCCGTGATTGCATTCGGGCCAATTCCCACCGCGTAGGGCGAGCCGGCCGCCTCTGTGAACGTCCCGTCTCCGTTTCCAAGCAGAAGCATCACAGTTGCATCACCAAAGTTTGCTACGGCGAGATCCAGCTTCCCGTCATTATTGAAATCTCCCGCGACGATCGCCTCCGGGCTATTTCCGACGGGGATGCTGATCGGTGACTGGAAAGTTCCGTCGCCGTTTCCCAGCAGGACGAATACCTCGTTTTCCCCATAGTCCGTCACTGCGAGATCCAGCTTTCCGTCGCCGTTGAAGTCGGCCGCAACAATCGCGTACAAGTCCTGCCCGAGGGAAATCGGTGAGCCGCCCGCCAGCGCGAATGTCCCATCTCCGTTCCCGAGTGAAACAGCCACTCCCGCGTACGGATATTCGGACGACCCAGGTTGGTAGATCCAAGCCGCTTTGCCCGGGCTCTCCCCGGCCACAGCCACATCCGGCTTCCCGTCACCATTGAAATCGCCCACGGCGAGTCCATTGGGAAAACCTGCGGTATACAGGTTTCCGGCTTCATTGAACGCTCCGCTCCCGCCCCCCAGAGCAACGAGCCCGAGATACCCGCTGGTGAAGTTAGCGATCGCGAGGTCAAGGTTACCGTCCGCATTGAAGTCAGCCGCTTCCACGGCGACCGTGTACTCGCCCCACGAATTAGCGAAGGCTGCCGACGAAGTGTTAAAGGTTCCGTCTCCGTTCCCCAGCAGGATCGCTACGGCTTCGTTCTGGAACATCCCAGCCGCCAGTCCGGGATGGCCGCTGCGGTTGAAATCGCCCACGGTCATGCCCGGCCCCGTATACGGCGACCCGAAATCGTCGTAGGGCGGGCTCGGCACGTGTTGCGGGGAACCCGACGCCGCCGTAAATGTGCCGTCTCCATTTCCGAGCATCACGTACACCCTGACATTTGCCGCCACTGCAAGGTCCGGCTTTCCGTCCTGGTTGAAGTCCGCTACCGCTAATCCGAATGGCTCGGGGACTTGCAGCGGAGAATTCGCGGCGTTCGCAAAACTGACCGACCTCTCCTGGGCTCCCACCTGGAAATAAACCACGTTGGACGAGCCGCCGCCGGGGGCTGGATTCACGACGGTCACTGAGGCTGTCTCCGCAGTCGCCACGTTCGCTGCCGGGACAAGGGCGCTCAAATGCTCGCTGTCCACAAACGTGGTGGTGAGCGGCGAGCCATTAAAATCTACGGTTGCGCTGGAAACGAAGCCCGTTCCGCTCACGCTCAGCGTAAGGCCGGGGCCACCAGGCGAAACGGCGGTGGGCACGAGCGGCTGGTTTAAAAAGGGCACGGGATTTGCTGCTGCTGACGCAGTCTTAGGGTTGATTTGTATGCTCAGGGAGCCATCCACTGCGTCTGCGCCAGCGGCGTCCGTTACGGTCGCTTCAAAGTACCAGGTTCCGGCGGCGGTCGGAGTTCCGCTGATCGTTCCCGTTGTTGCATCGAGCGTCAGTCCGTCCGGCACCGATCCGCCCACTTCCCATCCGGTGTCAATCGGTCCGTCGTAGATGCTCCATTGAAAAGGCGCCGTTCCGCCGGTGAGCGCGATGGCCGCGCTGTATGGCGTTCCCACGGTCCCATTCGCAAGCGTCTGGGCGATGGGGATTGCGGCATCAGGGTTGACGGTGATTGTTAGCGAAGCGCTCTTCGTCGGGTCTGCTGCGGATGTGGCAGTCACCGTTACACGCTGTGCGCTTGCGATACTGGCGGTCGGGGAATTATAGGTCACCGAATGGGCGGTCGAAGCAGCGAGAGATCCAGGACCGTTCAGGCTCCACGTGACCCCTTTAGAAGAGGTGTCATTCGTCAAAGTCGCGGTGATCGCAACCGACAAGCCCTGATCGATCGCCGGTGGCGAGGCAGGCGACAAGCTGACCGAAATCGGCGGCGGCGAGGACGAGCACCCACACAGAACCATCGCCATCGCCATGAGCGGCGCAGCCCAGCAGGAACGCACCTTGGACAAGGTCCCTCCCTTATTGTCCCCGGAAGAGGAAATTCCATAAAAGGGGGATCCTACTCACGAACCGGGCGGCTGGACAGTGACGATCGGCACGCTTAACCGTGTGCCGGACCGTCCTGGGCGGATGACCGCCTATGCGGAAATTTAGGAAAGCAACCGCAGATCCCTCACTGGGTTCGGGATGACAACCACTTTTTGGGTTCTGGGATCCTCACCGCCGATACGGAAGTTTCAGCTGCGGGAACGCATGATCCCGGTTTTCGCGATCAGGCGCAGCACAAAACCGCCTTGGTCCTTGTGGCTGTGCCCCGTTCATCGCAAAGGACGCGATGAACGGGGCACAGTTTTACGCTGAAACCATGACCGGTTTGGAGGGATTCCAGCATACCGAGCGGTCGGCAAGGCTTCGCGGCCCACTCATCGCGATAAAGCTGCGATGAATGGGGCACAGCTTAAAAGGGGTGACTGAATGGGCCAACTGCCCAACCACCGCCTTTGTGTCAGGGGGCGGCTTCACAGGCTGCGGAAAAATCCGACTGCGGGGCGTCTTGTAACAGGGGAAGAGTTTACTCGTGCCGGCCGGTAAGGCCAATTAAATCATCGGGGCTTTACCCCTGCAGGACGGACTTCAACCTACGCATAAATACAACATAAATATGTATTTATGCGACGGTACCCACACGCCCGGTCCCAGCTTCTGCACTTGTCGCAGACTCCTGATCTGAAATCGCGAATTTTTCCACTTCGTAGATCTCCAGGTCTACGCCTTCTGACCTTCCTGGGACTCGCGTGGACTATGCCGATACGGCCCCTGAACAACCCTATTCCGTGTCATTGACAAAGATTCATTGTCGGGCCTATTGTGATGGGTTTTGATGTATGAAAGGAAGGAAGTCGAAATGGTTGCCTACTTTCAGCTTCAGCCAGCGGAAGCTGAGCTGCAGCAGCTGGCAGAGGAGTATTGGCAGAAGGCCGGCGAGAAAGAACACGAGCTTGAAAGGGCTGCGTTCGAAGCCGGAGAAGCGATTCGCAACGGCGATTACACACTCACGAACCTGGAAGCCATTGTGCGCTGGAAATCAGAGCGCGTGGTGCATTATCTCATCGCCAACAGCGACGAGGAGATCCGGCGCGTGCTAACTGTCGCCGCCTCGCCCGAGTCTTCGACCGAAGCCGCCGTTAAGGCGCTGCTCGAGCTGCGCGGCGTGGATATTCCCGTGGCCTCGGCTATTCTGGCCGCGATTTTTCCCGAGCGCTACACAGTGCTGGACTTCCGCGCCCTCGAAGCGCTGGGCCACGCGCGTCACGACGTGCACTTCTACCAGGAATATCTGGACTTTTGCAAGCGACTGGCCGAAAGCAACATTGTGAAGCCGCAAGGCGGCCTGCCTGCTCCCACGCCGCTGCGCACACTCGACCGTGCGCTGTGGGAGTGGTCGCGCAGCCGCGGCGAGTAGCTGCGCCGTAGTCTAGTACCGCCGGGATCTGGACCGGCTGTCGTGGGGGCCTCGGGGCCCCCATATGCGATGCGCCCTAGCCCGGGCGTGTCTCTGTATCTACGCCAGGGGCCGAGCTGATCACTGATCACTGGCCACTGCGTTAGAATCACGTTCGTGAGCAACTCCTTTGAAATCGGGCCTGTACAAGTGGGCGCAGGGCGGCTCTTCCTCGTCGCCGGTCCCTGCGTGATCGAGTCCGAGGCCCATGCGCGCTCCATCGCCGAAACGGTCCAGCGCATCGCAGCCGATCTCGGCATCCCGTATATCTTCAAAGCCAGTTACGACAAGGGCAATCGCACGAGCGCAAAGAGTTTTCGCGGCCCTGGCCTCAAAGAGGGCACGCGCATCCTCGCCCGCATCGCCAAAGAAACGGGCCTTCCTGTTTTGACCGATGTCCACGAGCCCGGCCATTGCGAGATCGCCGCAGAAGCCGTCGATGTGCTCCAGATTCCCGCCTTCCTGTGCCGCCAGACCGATCTGCTCGTCGCGGCAGGCAGCACGGGCCGCGCCATCAACATCAAGAAGGGCCAGTTCGTCGCGCCGTGGGACATGTGCCACGGCGTGGAAAAAGTGCGCTCGACAGGGAACGAGAGGGTCTTTCTGACGGAGCGTGGCTCGACCTTCGGCTACAACAATCTGGTGGTGGATTTTCGCTCGCTCGCCATCATGCGCAAGCTGGCGCCGGTGGTTTTTGACGCAACCCACTCCGTGCAGCAGCCCTCGGCGGCCAATGGCGTCAGCGGCGGCCAGCCGGAGTTCATTCCCCTGCTGTCTCGCGCCGCCGTCGCCGCAGGCATCGACGGGCTTTTCGTCGAGGTTCACGACGATCCGCCCAACGCCAAATCCGACGGCGCCAACGCCCTCGACCTCAAACTGCTCAAGCCGCTGCTCGAATCGCTGCTGGCTATCCAGGCCGCGGCAAGCTGAATCGCGCTCACTTGCCCCCGCACTCCGCCTCCGGCGCGACGGTCTTCCCGTCCAATCGGAAGCAGGAGATGCCGCCGATGTCGGTGCGGAAGGTGCGCACGTGCGCATCTTCAAGCGCCTTCAGCACCTCCTCGCGCGGATGCCCATAGCGATTGTGCAACCCGCACGAAATCACCGCCCACTGCGGGGCCACGCGCTTGAGAAACTCCGGCCGCGTGGACGTAATGCTGCCGTGATGCCCGACTTTAAGCAGTGTGCTCGCAAGACCTGGCTCCGCCAGCATGGCCTGTTCGATGGGCGCCTCCGCGTCGCCCTCCAGCATCACCGAGGTTGCGCCGAACGCCATATGTAAAACCAGCGAATCGTTGTTGGTCGGCGTCGCCTCCGGCTGGTAATTGCGAAACGGCGCCAGAACATTCACCTGTGTGCCGCCGAAAGCAAAGGCATCGCCGGCGCGAAAGCTGCGCACCCGCACGTGCAGCGCGGCAGCTTCTTCCAGCAGCGCGTTGTAGGCCGCAAAATGCGGATTGTTGCCCACCCAAAACTCATCGGGATGGAAGTTTCTGAGCACGGCCGGCAGGCCGCCCATATGGTCGGAGTGCCCGTGGGTCAACGCGACGGCGTCCAGGTGGCGGATTCCGCGCGCCCACAGCGCCGGCGAGACGACCTCCTCGCCGATGTCGAATTCCTGCGGCGCCTGCCTTGGGCCGCCGCCAAATCCGCCCCCGTCCACCAGCAATGTTTTGCCGTCGGACGTGATCACGAGGAGCGAGTCGCCCTGTCCCACATCGATGGCTTCCATCAGCATCGCGCCACGCGGCCGATCCACCGGCCGCGGCGCCACGGCAACCAGCGCCGCCAGCACCATGGCGGCCCAGACGCCGCGCCGCAACCAGCGCCCCCGCGATGACAAACTGGCCGGCAAGCTCGGCGACAAGCTTGGCGATAAGCTAAGCCAGGCCAGAAGGATCGAAATACCCAGCAGCCCGCAAAATGCTGCCGATTGCCAGGGCAACGGACCGGGAATGCGGAAATCTCCAATAGCCACCGAGCCGAACAGGTGCACCAGCCCGACGCCGAAATGCAGCACCAGTGCAACCACAACGGCTGGAACCACTGCTGCTGCAGGCCATACGACAAGCGCAACCAGGGTGAGCAGCGCCGCCGGCATCAGCACGGCCAGCAGCGGCAAGATGAAGAGATTCACTGGCAAAGCAAAGATAGTAATGCGATGGAAGTAGACGGCCATGGGCAGCGCCATGGCGAGCTCCACTACGCACGACACCACAACCAACTCGGCAATGCGGACTACGAAGCGCACGCTCCAGGGAAAGATGCGCCACGCAATCAAGCTGTTTCCGGCTCGTTCGAGCCGCTTCGGCAATCATCCGCATGAGCACGCGAAACTCCGCCAGTTTCGGCGTCAGCTTGATGTCGATGGCGACCAGCCGCAGATCGCGCGTGGCGGCCGCATAGGGATGGATGGTTCCCTGAAGCAGCGGAGCGGCGACTCCGGCAATCACAATCACCGCCAGCAATGTCATCTGCAGGCTCGAGTCGAAGAGGCTGCGCGGGCTCACCACCATCAGGCACAGCGCGGCAAAACCGACGGTGTTCAGCGGGCTGCGCTCGCGGTAAACCAGCCTGCCCAGCAGGTAGAGCGTCACCATCCATAGCGAGCGCTGCACCGGCGTGGCAAAGCCGGTGAAAAGCGCATACGCGAACGAGGCGGCGATGGTGAGCAGCGTGGCGGGCACGCGCGGCAGCCGCAATCGCCGCGTAATCCAGAAGATGCATGCGGCCACAATGGCCAGGTGAAAACCGGAAACCACCAGCATGTGAAAGGAGCCGGTGCGCTCGAAGCCCACGCGCAACGAATGCGTCAGGTAAGTGCGGTCGCCGGCCACCATTGCCGCCAGCATAATGGCGTCGTCCTGGCTGAGGCGCAGAGCGCCCGGCAACTTCTGCATGGCCGCGGGCAGCGCCAGCAGCTTTGCCGTCGTCGCATGTTGCAGGCCGCTCACGCGGCAAGAGAGAAATGCGCCTGGGGACTCCCGCCCAGCCGCTCCACGCGATCGATCGCAAGCGTCGCTGTCGACGTGATGCCCTGATCGAGAAGAAAATCCGCGCGGCTCCAGACACCGGGATCGTGATAGGTCTCGGGCGGCAGCAGGCGCGCAACGGCGCGGATGCGCTCGCCGCAGCGAAACGCCTGAACACTTGCGTCGGCAGGCCAGCGCACCGTCAACCGCACGCCGCCGCTCACCGGCGCCTGCGCATCGCTCTCGTCGGTCACCACTTCGAGTGTCGTAACGCGCAGATCCACCCGCTGCGAGGGCGCCGTCGCGACCACCTCGCCCAGGTTTTGCTCCGTCTCCGTGCGTACCGGTCCCGCGTCCGCCACGGTTCCCTCGACAGTGCGCAGCAGCCCGTCAGAAAGTGCCGCCAGAGCGGGAGCAGGCGCCGGGTGCGGCTCCATCTCCGCGCACCACGCGCCCAGCAGCAGCCACAACACGGCCAGCGGAAGCCATGCGATACGCTGCGCGCGAAGAGCGGCCACGCAACAGAGAGCCGCAATCAGCGCCAGTGCAATCAATACCAGGCTGGGCCGCAGCCACAACCGGCTGGCAACCACAATTCCGAGAGCAAACAGCCACGCCGCATGAAACAGCGGTACGGCTGTTAAGCCGGGCGCATTGGGGGGAGCGGATGGCATGGGGTCCAGACGTAGAAAGTGAAGTTGGAGTAAGCCTATCAGGAACGGGGGACTAATTTCCTCCGTTTCCGGGTCTACGCTTCTTAGTCCCTCAGTCCCTAGTCCCTCAGTCCCTGGTCCTTCAGGATTTTGCGGAAAAATGCACCTGCATGTGGACGAATAAGGGATCAATGCCGACTTAAATAATTTCGACGCAGTGCCGTTCGCAGGTGTGCGCACTGGGCGGTTTATGGGATGACCGGTTCGGTCACAAAAGATCGTTGCCCCATCCTTTCCGCGGCTTCATCGCGGAAAGGGTGGGAGTGGAAGAAATTGGTGATCGGAGCGGCTTCCCACCCTTCGCGCGATGAGACTGCGCGAAGGATGGGGCAACATCAGCCTATGGGGAACGTTGATTTATGGAGTGACGGCGGTCCTTAGACTGCGCTTGATGGTGTTGCGTTTTGGAGTTTTGCTTGTTGCTCGCGGCGCCAGGCGGTCCACTCGGACTCGATCTCTACGATACCTATTTCCCCCGTCGCATAATGGCGAAAACTTGACCATGGCCAATCCGCGGGTTCCGCAGTGAGTCCACGCTTCACGGGGTTGCGATGTAGATAGCGGAGCTTCTCGACTCTCTTTGCCTCGGCGGGAATGACGTAGTCGTAATAGCGCTTCTGCCAGAACTGGGGCTCTCCCGGTTTCTTCAATTTCCTTGAAGTCATTTGCTTCAGCACCTGAGTAACTGTGGCCAGCGTGCGGCGGCGGGGCTCGTTGACAAGCAAGTGGACGTGCTCGGGCATCAGGACGTAGCCCGCGACAACGAATTCATAACGAACACGCGTGGCTTCGAGTTCTGTTTCGAAAACGGTGTATGCTCCCGGACGGGAAAGTAGGGGAAGTCGGTGATAACAACTGAAGGTGATGAAATGGAAGGTGCCCGCGTGATGAAACCGAACAAGTCCCTTTGGCATGGTGGAGGGATTTTACCTCGAATTTCGGCTAGAGGGCCGTGACGGATGACCGGGGATTTGTGGCCTCCCACCCTTCGCGCGATGATGCCGCGCGAAGGATGGGGCAACGGCGGGGCCTCTTGTGATCAACGACCAAGACATAGGCGAGACACGGGGCACCGCCGCGAAAAACTGACCTCTGATCTCTGAACATTTTGCAGATAATTTCGCCCTCTTGCCGCACAATTGTTCCATTGGCGGTTTTCCCCCCGTGCTTGTGAACCGTCAGGGCTTTAACTCCATTGCTTTCAAAATGCTGCACCGAACTCCAATGGGTCCAAGAAGTTACAGGGCAAACCATTCGCTAGCCAGTTGAAAACGAAGGGCTTTTCCGCAGGATGCATGCAATGGGGGGCGGGGGCAACGAGAGATACCGACGATCCGGAACTGTCGTCACGGGACGCCCACGGGCGCCGGCTAGCGGCGCAATCGCACCACGGTTTCCAGGTGGAAGGTCTGCGGGAAGAGGTCGGCGAGAGTGACGTGTTCGATGGCGTATCCCGCGCCAATCAGCGCACGCAGGTCGCGCGCCAGCGTTGCCGGGTCGCACGAGACATAAACCATGGCGGGAGCGGCAATTCGACCCAGCAGCGCCGTGACGTCCGCGCCCAGGCCGGTGCGCGGAGGGTCAGCAACGATTAAATCTGGATGGATCAAATCCGGCGCGATCGGATCGGGACGCTCGCCCCGGAGTGAACTGCCGAGAAACTCGAGCGTCGTGGCTTTCACGGCACTCGCGCTCGTGCCTGCGAGATTCTGCTTGAGCGCGGCCAGCGCGGCCGGAGCGGATTCGACTGCAACCACCCTGGAAAATCGCTCCGCAAGCTGCCGCGCGAACAAGCCCACGCCCGCGAAAAGGTCCCACGCCAGACCGCCGGTATGCCCGCCTGTCACGCATTTCACAAGTTCATCGGCCAGCCACCGGTTCACCTGAAAAAACGCGCCATGATCGACGCGGTAGCCGAAGCCGGCCGCCTGGTAAATGAGCGACGAGTCGCCGATTTGCTCGACGGTGCGCGGCGGCTGGCCCTGATGTTGTTCCACCAGCTCCACGCCCTTAAGGAGCGGGACTTCGGGGAGAAGTGCGCCGAAATAATCCGTAAGCGGAACCTGCGCCGCGCCCGAGGTGAAAACGCTGGCCAGAAGAGAATCCTCTTGAGCATTCGAGAAGAGCGAGAGCTCCGCGGGGCGGCTCGAGCGGCCAAACTTCAAGAAAAACTTTGCTGCAGCCAGCGCGGACTGCACCAGCACCGGCGCGGCAATGGGACATTCGGCAATGGGAATCACCGCGTGGGAGCGGCGCCCGCGATAACCCGCGTTTCCCTCCGCGTCGAATGCGAGCCGAATGCGATTGCGGTAAGCCCAGGGCCGCGCAGCCAGCACGGCGATTTCCGCGGGCGCGCGAACGCCGCCGCGCTCGAGCGTCTCGCGCAGAATGGCCTGCTTGAAAGCGAGCTGCGCCCTGTAGTCCGCGTGCTGATATTGGCAACCACCGCACGCGCCAAAGTGCGGGCACGCAGGCGCAACACGCTCTGGCGCGGCCTCGACAATCTCCTCCGCTTCAGCGGTTGCGTAGCCGCGCTTGCTCTCGACAATCCGCACTTGCGCACGCTCGCCAGGCAGCGTGAGCGGCACAAACATGGCCTTGCCTGCAACGCGCGCCAGAAACGCCCCGCCGTAGATCGGCTTTTCAATTTGCACGAGCTGCGGCGGCTGCGCTGGCTGCGGCGGCTGCGCTGGCTGCGGCGGCTGCGCTGGCTGCGCTGGCTGCGGCGGCTGCGCTGGCTGCGGCGGCACGGCCGTTGCCGCATCCTTTTCGCGCTCCTTGCGAGAAGGGTGGGAATGCGAAGAGTTTTCAACACTCTCGCCGCCTTTGCGTTTTGCGAACCGGCTCCGCAGCTTCTTCATTGCTGGCTCATGTAGAACAGGCTCAATCGCGGCAGGTTGTAATGAACCAGCAGTTGCTTTCGCACAAACTGCTCTTTCACCTGGCGCATCTGTACAGCGCCCATGCGGCTGCGGTAGGGCGCCAATTCGCGGGCGGCGTGCTCGCTCAGTCGCAACAGCAGTTCCTCCGACGCCGCAACGTTGAGTGCGGCGTACAACTTGTCTTCGAGCACCATGAGCGAACGCTCCAGCGCTTCGAGATCGACGGCCTTGCTATCTTCTCGGGCTGCTCCTGTCACTTCGGCCGCCATTTCGCGCAGCCGCGCGGCCGTCGTGCGGCATGCTTCAGGAGCAACCATTGCGGCATCGAGCGCCTCCGCGGCCGCGGCCAGATGCGCAGCAACGCGCTCACGCTCGAATCCCGATTCGTGCTCCCTGGCCTGTGCGGGAGCCGAGCCTGTTGACGCCTCATTCAGTTCCATGGCGGCCTGCATCACCGCCTGCGCGCACCACGCCAGCCCGTTGATGCGCTGCATGCGGGCCCGTTTTTGCCGCGCTTCATATTTGTCAAACGCCGCATCGATGCCCCGCAGCGCCGCCTCCAGCGGAATTCCCGCCTCGCGCCAGGTCTCGATAAGCGCCCAGTCCAGTGTGGACAGCAGCAGCACCGTTCCGCGCCGCTGCTGGAAGCGTTCCTCGATCTCAGTAAAATAATTGAAGTAGTTGAGCACAGTTTCATCTTAAATTCGAGCAGGGTCCGATTTGGCGGCTCATGAGGCTGCGGAAAAACTCCTCAACTCGGTCGTTTGTGGAGGAAATGAGCTTAGCAGAGGCTAAAGCCCAACTCATTTTATTGGCCTTATCGGCACGAGTAAACTCGTGCCCTTGTTACAAAGCGCCTGCAGTCAAGTTTTTCCGCAGCCTGTAAAGGAGAAGAACCATGGCAACCATTGGATTTGTCGGGCTCGGCATCATGGGCCGTCCTATGCTGAGGAACCTGTTGAAGGCTGGCCACACTGTAGTCGCCTACGACCGAAGCAAAGAGAAGCTCGACGCCTGCGTGGCAGACGGCGCGTTGCGCGGAGCGTCAAATTCCGATGTTGGCGCGCGAGCTTCTGTCATCATCACCATGCTGCCTGACGGCCCTGAAGTTGAGGAAGTCGTCCTGGGCGGCAGCGGAATTCTCGCGGGCTCAAAACCCGGCTCGCTCATTGTCGATATGAGTTCAATCAGTCCGCTGGTTTCGCAAAGGGTCGCCGCGGCCTGCGCGGCCAAGGGCGTCGACTTCATCGATGCGCCGGTGAGCGGAGGCGAGCCGAAGGCTATCGACGGCACCCTGGCCATTATGGCGGGGGGCAGCCAGGAAATCTTCAGCAAGGCCGAGCCCATCCTGAAATGCATGGGGTCCACTCTCACGCTTACCGGCCCCGTGGGCGCCGGCAACACCACCAAGCTTGCCAATCAAATCATGGTGGCGTGCAACATTGCCGCCATGGGTGAGGCGCTCGCGCTGGCCACCCGCTGCGGCCTGAATCCTGAAGTTGTGATCAACGCCGTCAAAGGGGGACTGGCCGGCAGCGCCGTGCTCAACGCCCACGGCCCCAGGCTGATTGCTCGGAACTTCAAGCCGGGCTTCAAGATCAACCTGCATCAAAAGGACCTGCGCAACGCGCTCAAGACTGCCGAGGCGAACAATGTTTACCTGCCGCTGACCGCGCAGGTGCAGCAAATGATGTCGTCGTTGATTGCCGATGGCAAGGGCGAGTACGACAACTCCGCCATCGCAACTTTTGTTGAAGCGGCCTCGCACGTGGAGGTGAAGGCGCCCGCGGAGTAGCGCGAATTCCGGCTTACAGCATTTCTCCTTTAGATATAGCCATTGCTGGCGTCGTGCAGGGTTGCGATTTCTTGAGAAAATCGCAACTTGAGAGTCGAGGCTTCGGGATACATCCAAAGGAGAAATGCGCTAGCTCAGGAACTCCACAATCGCGCCAACCACCGTCTGCTGTTCGTCTTCGCGCAGCTCGGGAAAGATGGGCAGCGCCAGTACTTCACGCGCGGCGCGTTCGGCTTCGGGAAAATCGCCTTCGGCGTAGCCCAGTCCCTTCAGCGCCTCCTGCATGTGCAGCGGGAGCGGGTAATAGATCTCCGAGCCGATGCCACGCGCGGTGAGAAACTCGCGCAGCGCATCGCGGCGTGGCGTGCGGATCACGTACTGGTGCCACACGTGATGTGCGCCCGGCATCTCGCGCGGCAAAATCACCCCATGCGCGGGATACGTCCCGCCCTCGGGCAAACCTGCCTTGGCAAAGAGAGCGTGATAACGAGCGGCCACGGTGCGGCGCGCCTCGTTCCAGCCATCAATATATTTCAGCTTTACGCTCAGCACGGCGCCCTGAAAACCGTCCATGCGCGCGTTCCAGCCCAGCTCGTCGTGGTGGTAGCGGCGACGCATCCCGTGCTGGCGCAGCATTTTTACCCGCTCGGCCATCTCATCGGAGTTGGTCGCGACCAGGCCGGCGTCTCCGGCCGCGCTCAGGTTCTTTGTGGGATAAAAGCTGAACGCAGCCACGTCTCCGAGCCCGCCCGCCTTTATCCCATCCCATTCCGCGCCCCAGGCCTGGGCGGCGTCTTCAATCACGGTCAGCCCACGCCCTCGTCCAAAACCAGAAGAAAAATCAACACACTGCCCGTAGAGATGCACCGGCAACACCGCACGCACGCCCTTGCCCCGCGGACCATTCAGGATGGTTTCCACGGCTGCAGGCGACAGGTTGAAGGTGACCGGATCGATATCCGCCAGCACCGGTGCGGCTCCGGCGCGAAGAATGCAACTGACCGAAGCGAAAAAGCTGAAGGGGGTGGTAACAACGCCCATCCCGGGGCCAATTTTGGCAGCGGCCAGCGCCAGCCACAAGGCGTCAGTGCCCGACGAGCAGCCTAGCGCGTGCCGTACGCCCAGTTGCTCCTGCGCGGCGCGCTCGAATGCCGCCACGTGCTCGCCAAGGATGAACTGCTGCGTTTCCAGCACACCCCCGAGTGCATCTAACAATTCCTGGTGGATGGAGTGGTATTGGCGCTTCAGGTCGAGCATGGGTACGGGCATTGGCACAGGCAGCGGCACGGGCGCCGGTGCGGTACCGGCCGCGGCTGCCGAATCACGAGGTGGGACGGCGGTGTGTTGCACAGTTTGATGCTATCAGCCAATCGGGCAGCGGCGTTCCAGAGTGGGCCAGACCAAAACAGGTCCCGGAAATTGTCCCGAGGTGGAGCCCCACCGCTCGCGGAGTTGAAATGGATCGAAAACCTCTATAAGCTTGTCACATTGCGGGATTTGCCGACGCCGGGGCTTCCGGAGCCTTTCCCGCGGACTTGAACTCAACGTAAGTGCTGTTAAAACAAAACCTTCACCAAGAGAGCAGGAGATCGGCATATGGAGAACAAGCCGGCACAAAATATTCAGGACACCTTTCTGAACACAGTTCGGAAAGACAAATCCCCCATTACGATTTATCTGGTCAGCGGCGTTAAGCTGACGGGGAAAATCCGTTCCTTCGACAAGTATTCCGTGCTGCTGGAAAACAGCAGCCAGGAACAGCTGATTTTCAAGCACGCGATTTCAACCGTGGTGAGCAACCGGAGTGTGATGCAGCATAGCGAACACCGTCCGGCTGCGGTATCAACGGGCATGGGTCCGTCGGCAGTACCGATGCCGCCGGTGCCCAGGCGACGGCGGAGCAACGATAGCGCGGGAGCGCCCTCGATTGGCACGCGAGGCGTATACGACCGGCAGCGTCGGCGGCAGGCCGCTTTCTTCAACGGCCGATGCTGGCCGCTGGGGTGGCCGGCCTGAGCGTGCCGTCCTTGTGGGAGTGGACATTGGTGCCCGCTCGCACGGCATCCGCGCAAGCATGAAGAGCGCGACGAGACCGGGTGTGTGCCTCGATACCAATGATCAGGGCGCACCGGAACTCTCCACGCCTCCCAAAACAACCCGCTTCTCCGGGAGAGTTGGCTTTCCGCGCGAGGTTCCGGGCCTTGACGCCGAGGAATCTCTAGCCGAGTTTCGCGAGCTGCTGTTGAGCGCCGGCGGCCAGGTGGTTGCCGAACTGCTCCAGCGCCGCCCACGTCCCGATCCCGCCACGCTAATCGGTTCCGGCAAAGTGGATGAGATTGCCGGCGTTGCGGCTTCCACGCAAGCCGATCTGGTTCTGTTCGATCACGACCTTACGCCCACGCAACTGCGCAACCTTGAGGCAGCTCTGCCCTGCCGCGTGCTCGATCGCACGCAATTGATCCTCGACATCTTTGCCCGCCACGCGCGCACTCGCGAGGGCCAGTTGCAGGTGGAGCTGGCGCAGCTTGAATACATGCTGCCGCGCCTGACGGGCCGCGGCAAAGCCATGTCGCAGTTGGGCGGCGGAATCGGCACCCGCGGGCCCGGCGAAACCCAGCTCGAAACCGATCGCCGCCGCATTCAGCGCCGCATCGATCAGCTCAAGCTCGATCTCGAAGCCGTGCGCCGCGTGCGCAAGCAGCAGCGGCAGCGCCGCGAGGCGGTTCCCGTACCCACCGTCGCCCTGGTCGGCTACACCAACGCCGGCAAAAGCACGCTCTTCAACTGCGTTACCGGCGCGCAGGTACTCTCTTCCGCGCGCATGTTTGCCACGCTCGATCCCAAACTCCGCGCCATCGAACTGCCCAGCCGGCGCCGCGTTCTGCTGTCTGACACCGTGGGGTTCATTCGCAATCTGCCTCACACGCTCGTCACGAGCTTTCGCGCCACGCTCGAAGAGGTCGTGCAGGCCGAGGTGCTGCTCCACGTCCGCGACGCCGCATCCAGCTACGGCGAGGAGCAAAAGGCTCAGGTCGAAAAAGTCCTCGGCGAGCTGGATAGCCTGGCGAAGCCGCGCATTGAGGTGTTGAATAAAATCGACCTGCTTCGCGAAGGCGAGCATAGCCAGCTTCGGCAACGCGCGCAGGCGCGCGGCGAGGTCGCTGTTTCGGCGCTCACCGGCGAGGGCATGGGTACTTTGCTCGCGGCCATTGATGGCGCTCTCCGCTCCGATCCGATTGTCGACGCGGAGCTACGCGTTCCGCAGCACGAAGGCGCTGTGCTGGCCGCGGTTGAAGCCGGCATGGTTGTGCATACACGCGAGTATGAAGGCAATCTGGTTCGTCTCACCGTGAGCGGGCCGGCTTCGCTGGTAGGCCGCATGAGACGCTTCCGGCAACGCGCTGAGTAAGCGGCGAATCGGGTCATGCACCTAGCTCGGCAGATGAAATGCATCCCTCAGGGGCTAAAGTCCCAATGATTCGGTTGGGTTTATCGGCACGACTAAACTCGTGCCCTGTTACAAAGCACTCCGCAGTTGAGTTTTTCCGCAGCCTGTAAAGTCGTGCCCTTGCAAAGCGCCATTGGTGCAACTGGCTCTAGAAGACGAAGGCAGCGAATTGGCTCCGCTACACGGAATCGCGAGTTTGCAGGTTGGCTGTGGGAGCGGCCCATCCAGTTTTCATCTCTCGCGGCTCGGCGAAGCCCACGGGAGACTTAGCGGCAGTTCGAAAAGCCGGCGCAAGGATGGGGCACGGAGTATCTGGGGAGTATCGGTGCCGATCAGCCGTTCTTGGCCTTGAGCAGCGCGATTGCCTGTTTCAGCGGTTCGTCGCCATTCGAGGGCGGGATGGGCTCGTTGTCATCCTGCGGCGAGGCGACCACTACAGTGGGCGTAACGGCATCGTCCTCAATCTTTTTGCCGTTGGGATCCTCATACTTGGCTACTGTGAGCAGCAGCGCGGCGCCGTCGGGTAAGTCGATTGTTCGTTGTACCGAGCCTTCTCCGAAGGTACGCTCGCCCACGACGTCGCCACGCTTCGTTCCCTCGATGGCGGCGGCGGCCAGTTCAGGCCCGCCATAGGTGCCGCGATTCACCAGCACGGCCACTGGCGCGTCTGTCAGGCATTGCGCAGGATCGGCAGGGAAAATCTGTTGCGGAAACTTCTGGCCTTCCAGCGAAGCCAGATTCCCTTGCTTAATGAAGAAGTTAGCCAGCCGCAATCCCTGCCTGGGGTCGGCGCCGGAAGCGTCGCGCAGGTCGAGCAGAATCTTGTGACCCTTGCCTGCGCCTTTGATTTTGGCGGCAATATCGTCGACGCGAGCCGCGGTCAGAACGCCGGGCTTAAGGTAAAGAATGGACGCGTTCTCATAGAACTGCTCGCCCATCGCAGGCGCGGCCACCAAGGCGCGCGTAAGCGTGATTTTGTCGGGTTCGGGCTTGAAGGGGCGCACAACAGAAATCGTGACTGTGGTTCCGGGCTTGCCCTCGAGCAGGAAACGGATCACGGCCAGTGGCAGATCGTGGGTGGACTGATCGCCAATCAAATCGAGTACATCGCCGTCGCGCAGGTGTTCCTGCGCGGCGGGCGAGCCGGGCAGCACATTGACCACCGTGGCGTAGCCGTAGCGCTTGGAAACAGTCATTCCCACCTGTGCGACATCGGTCGTGGGGCGGTCCTTATAAATCTTGTACTCGGCAGCCGTCAGATAGCTGGAATCGGGATCGAGCGAGTCCATCAGGCCGTGCAGCGCGCCGTTGGTCACCTCGGGAATGTTGGGCTCGGTGACGTAGTAGTTCTGGATCTTGCGCAGAACCTCGGAGTAGACGCCGATCTGGCGGTAGGCGGCATCCTGCTCATCGCCGGCATGCACGCCGAACCATCCGAACTCGCCCTGAAAGTAGCCCAGGACGAGGCCGCCGAAGATCACCACGGAGATCGCAAAAACGAAACGCTGGAAGAATCGAGACACAAACACCACCGGGGAGGGGCCTCACGGGGAAGCCGGCCGCTCATACCTTATAGACGCAATGATACCGCAGTTGGCGTCAGGGAATCAGCGCGGGAGGGTAAAGCCGATGGTGAGGCGGTTGCCGCCGGGGAGGCGCTGGTAGGCGAGGCTGCCGGCGAATTTACGCATGAGAGGGATTCCCCGGCCTCCGACCTGAAGCTGATCGATGGACGCTGGAGCGGGGGTTTCTTCGGCGGCTGAAAGCGCAAGGGGATTGAACGCGGGTCCGTGATCTTCAAGGGTGAACAGCAATTCCCGGTTCCCGGCGGAAGTGGAGTAATCGACGGTGATAGGCTGATCTGATTGGCCGTGGCGGACGATGTTCGAGAGCGCTTCTTCGAGGCAGAGCTGGATAGCGAATTGCGTGTCGGCGGGGAGGTTGTATTCGGCGGCCAGCGCTTCAACCCAGGGCCAAAGCCGCGCCAGCTCGTGGAGCTGACCTTGCAAGGTCAGGCGCGGCTCGGGCTTGACTGTGTGTTCTTCGGGCATAGTGGCCGCGGCCAAAGTGCGGGACTACTGCAAAGCCGCGATCGCGGCCGCCAGGTCGTGGTGTATGGGCAGCAGAGTGTCGATCCCGGAGGCTTTCAGGACCGATTCCACCATTTCAGTGGGCGCGAACAGCACTACCTTGCCGCCGCGGCTACTGACCGACCGCGCCGGACGCACGATGGAGCCCAAGCCCATCGAACCAAGGAACGAGACCCTCTGCAAGTCGATCAGGAGCTTTTTGCTGCTTCCCGCGACCAGATTCATCTTCATATCCACAGCCGCGGCGCCCTGGATGTCCATGCGTCCATCCAACACGATTCTGGTAATGCCGCCTTCCAATTCTTCCGTGGAGATTTGCATTTCCTTCTTCCTTTTCGTTTGGCGAGGTTCAGGAGAAATCCGCTAAAGCGGATCGTACCGTAGGATTGTGACAATCCGGTTACAACCGCGGCGATTCAGGGGGTAGAAAAGATGTTGCCACTCCAAGACAAAAAAGTGTCGCGGTTTTGGGGATCAGCACCCTTCCTTCATGAAAGCCCGGATGTGGCGTTCAGGCTGCCACGCGGTAGCGCACCACCAGAAGAGTAATATCGTCCGACTGGCTGGCTCCCTTTGTAAAGGCGCGCACGGATTCGAGGACCGACTGTTGCAGCGCTTCAACGGGTGTCCCGTCGTGGCCTTCAAGAGCGTTCGAAAGGCGGGAGACTTCGAAAAGCTCGTGGTCGGGGTTCTCCGCTTCCGTTATGCCGTCGCTGAAAAGAACCACGGTATCTTCCGGCTGGAGCTCTATCCGGGCTGAAGTGAATTCGGCTTCGGGAATGAGGCCCACGGGGAAAGATCCCTCCGTGTAGAGTTCGCTTACTTTGCCCTGGCGCAACAGCAGCGGCGACGGATGTCCCGCTTTGATGTACTCGAACGTGCCGTCGCGGCTCAGCACGCCGATGAACATAGTGGCGTAGCGGCCGATTTCGGAGTGGAGACAGAGAAGACGGTTGATCTGGCTGAAGACCTGCACGGGGTCCGCGCCCGTCGACAGCCCCGACAAAGCGCCCTGCAGCATAGTGGTGACGAGCGCCGCGCCCAGGCCTTTGCCGCTGACGTCGGCGATGAGAATCGCGGTGCGGTCTTCGCCGACCGGAACCACGTCGAAGTAGTCGCCGCCGACCTCAGTGCAGGGATGATGCACGCCGGTTACGGCCATGTAAGGATAATCGTGCAGGCCGTGGGGGACGAGCGCCTGCTGGATGTTGCGCGCGATGGAGAGCTCCTGCTCGAGGCGCTGGCGCTCGCGTTCCCGTTCCACCAGGCGCGCATTGTCCAGAATGCTGGCGGCCTCGACGGCGAGCGCGTCGAGAATCTGGCGGTCGATGGCGGAGAACGCCGCGATGCGCCGCGAGTCAAGATAGATGACGCCGAGCAGCGCGCCGGGTTCAAGCGGGGCGCCCGTATCGGCAGTGGCGCGCGACGAGGCATAGAGAGGGATGGCGACCACGGCGCGGAGCCCTTGCAGCACGATGCTCTCGGCGCCCTTCAGGTCGAGACCGGCCAAGTCAAGGTTCTCGGTAATGACACTGGATTTGCGGCCGATGGCCTGATTGATTGCGGTCTGGCTTGGACTCAGAGTCTCCGGCGGCAAACTGTCGCCCTTGTTTCCTCTGGCCAGCCGAACGCGCAGCGTGCCGGCGGAATCGGGCTCCAGGAGTATTCCGCGGTCGGCGTGCGTGATGGAAATAGCATGATCGAGCATGGTTCCCAGCACGGATTCGAGCGGAAGCTGGGAGTGCAGGAGCGAGGTCGCCTCCAGCAGAAGATTCAACTTGCTCAATCCGCCTGGCGTTGACGTTCCCGTCAGGTCGGAAAGGGAGCCGATGCGCGTAAGAAGGTTCTCGACCGACGCCTCAGGGGCCGCAGGGGTATCGGGGGACGAACGGAAGACAATCTCGTAGCAGCCATCGATGCCGAAGGTGACGACGTCGCCATCGCGCAGCGCGTGCTGGTCCACCTTGGCGCCGTTCACAAACAGGCCGTAGCGGTTGCCGCGGTCTTCGAGCCGGTAGCCGGATTCGCCAACGACGATCGCGGCGCAGCGGCGCGAGATGCGCCCGTCGGAAAGCTGCAAGTTATTGTCGTTTTCGCCGCGGCCAATCAGAAACGGACACTGGGCGAGGGCGACGCATTCGCGGGATTTGTCGGGACCGACAATCTCAAGCCGCGGTTCCGATTGGGGTAATTGATCGGCCATGGCATTCAACGTGGCCAAATTGTAGCACGCGGGCCGAAGAGGCTTGAAAAAGAATGCGCCGCCGTGACGCAATTTGACTTTGGGCTTGGGCCCGGCGATAGGTTCCGGGGCGCGCGAATCCGGGCGTCTGCGCCCGCAGGCGAGTCCGGCGCGGCAGACGAAGGACTGTTAATCCTATGGACTAATTGGAGGAATTTGGTGGCGGGAGGCAGGATCGAACTGCCGACCTACGGGTTATGAATCCGTCGCTCTAACCATCTGAGCTACCCCGCCCCGGAGAGGGAATGCGACCGCGCCCAACGCGCATCCCCGCATCCTCTTCGATGATACCGGTGCAGAAAAAGCAGGTCAAACGTTCCTGCCCGCTCCGCAAGCGCGCGATTGCGGAAAGCGGCGTGACACCAGGGCGCCGCGCCCATGTACACTTTTCTCGATGATCTCACGCCGCATTGCAGCCGTCATTCCCGCGCGGCTCCATTCCACGCGCATGTTACGCAAGGTGCTGCGGCCCATTGCCGGCCGGCTCATGGTGGAGTGGGTATGGCGCGCCGCGCAGTCGAGCGGCCTGATGGACCCCGTGGTGGTGGCCACCGATGCGGACGAAGTGGCCGAGGCCTGCCGGGCGCGCGCGATTCCCGTGTTGATGACCTCGACGGATTGCCCCAGTGGCTCGGACCGGGTGATGGAAGCGGCCCGCCAGATCGACGCCGACATCTTCGTCAACATCCAAGGCGACGAGCCGACGCTGACGGCGGATTTTTTCGTGCCGCTGCTCCAGCTTTTTGACCGGCCGGAGGTCGAAGTCTCCACCCTCGCCGTGCGCTGCCCGGCTGAGGAGTTCACCAATCCCAACGCCGTGAAGGTGGTGACGGCGCTCGACGGCCGCGCACTCTACTTTTCCCGCGCGTTGATTCCCTTCGACCGCGACGCGACGGGATTCGCCGGCTATCGCAAGCACCTGGGCATCTATGCCTACCGCAAGGCCGCGCTGGAGCGATTTGCCGCGCTTGAGCCCTCGCCCCTTGAAAAGCTGGAGCGGTTGGAGCAGTTGCGCCTGCTCGAAAACGGTATCGATATTTATGTTGCCGCAGCGCCGAGGGGCACCATCGGCGTGGATACGGAAGAAGATCTGGCAAGGGCAGAAAAGCAGCTTCTAGCTCTTAGCTCTTAGCTCTTAGCTGCCAGCTGCCTGTTGGCTGGAGGAGTGTATTGCCGCGCAGGTGTGGAAACGGGATATGGGCAGAGGGACGGCATTAGTCTTGGCAAGAAATCCTAATTGCGCGCAAGAATCGGAGTGCGGCCGGGACGGAAATCGGCGACGATTATTTCCGTGAACAGCATTCCGCAACTCGCTCCACTCAACGCAACTTGTTTAGTTATGACGCCAAAACTGAATTCGCGCGCCGCGCCGGCCGCGTCCATCGACTCTGAAACCGCCTGGAAGCAGCTTCTTGTACGCGATGTGCAGGCGCGGTTTTTCTACGGCGTAACGACGACGGGCGTTTTTTGCCGCGCGGGTTGCGCCAGCCGCCGGCCGTTGCGCGCGAACGTGCGCTTCTTTGGCACTGCCGCTGAGGCGCAGGCCGCAGGATTTCGCGCCTGCCGGCGCTGCACGCCCGCCACTGCGTGGGGCAGCTCTTTGGACGAGGGGCGTGCCATAACTGACAAGGTCCGTGCACACATTGAGAAGCATCTCGACCGGCCGGTGCGGTTGGCGGAGCTAGGCCGCGTGGCCGCCATGAGCCCTTTCACCGTGCAGCGGCGCTTCAAGCGCGAGATGGGCGTGAGCCCTTTGCAATACCAGCGCGCGCTGAGGGCGGGGCGGCTGCGCGCAGCGCTAAAAAAGGGAGATTCTGTGACCGACGCCATCTACACCGCCGGATTCGGCTCATCGAGCCGCGCCTACGAGGGGAACCAGTTGGGCATGACGCCGGCGCGCTTTGCCAAAGGCGGCAAAGGCGAGCGGATTTCACACACAGCGGCGCGCACGCCATTCGGCTGGGTGATTGTGGGCGCCACGGAGCGCGGGCTCTGCTGGCTGTCGCTTGCCGCCACCAAAGCCGAGGCCGAGGCCAGCTTGCGCGAGGAGTTTCCCGCGGCTGAGCTGCGCCGCGATCCGGCACTTTCGCGGCTTGTAGATGCGGCGCTTGCGAGCGTGCGAAACGGCCCGGACCTTACCGAAAGCCGCAATTCGAAAGACGCTCTGGACCTGCGCGGAACCGTCTTTCAATTGCGCGTATGGCAGGCGATAAAGCAGATTCCGAGCGGCGAGACGCGGACGTATAGCCAGTTGGCGCGCGACATGGGGATTCCCAAATCGACACGCGCGGTTGCGCGGGCCTGCGCCTTGAATCGCGTGGCCATCGTTGTCCCTTGCCATCGCGTGGTGGGCGCCGACGGCTCGCTCACCGGCTATCGCTGGGGCGTGGAGCGCAAGCGGCGGCTGCTGGAAGCAGAGGGCGCGCGGGTTTGAGGCCGGGCCGTTCGCCGCTTTCCCACCCTTCGCGCAAGGGGCGCGCGAAGGATGGGGCAACCGCGCTAAATCGCGCGGAAATCCCGGAGGAGCTATTTGCCGAAGAGTACATGGGGTCCTATTGACTCATTACAGTTCCCTCGATGGTCCCGGTAGGGACGCTCATCACTGACCGCCCCCGGATGGATCCGTACGTGCGCGTCTACGCATACACCCGTATGAAGGATGAGTGGCGCGGAAGCAGACGCGAGGATACCGCATAATACAAGGCGATTCTGCCGCTAAGTCCTCTTCGGAAGAGGGCTCGTTGTCTCCGTCAAACACCGGGCAGTGCGCCGACTCGAAGTGCCAGTATGGACTTGCATACACGATGAATTTCCGGAAAAGGAATGCGCGGCATTTTGACTTTGCGATTCGAATCGCGCGGCTTTGATGCCATGCCATGCTGGATTCAGCTTCAATCAACCTTGATCGGCCAAGTGGGCTGGTCCCCACGACGGTGGCCGACCGAGTTGCTTAGTAGCGAAGATTAAAGCTACTGACGTATCCACAACGTGCAATGGTCGCAATTGTGGAAAGCCACAGCTTACAGTGGCAGGGCGAAGCTTTGCTCAATGGCTTAAGCGAGGGACGATTTGATTCAGGGGACGAAGGCATGAATTGCACTGCATGGGCCTTTCAGGCCGAAACAAACAGGCCTCTCTCGTTAGAGGACATGCCGCGCTACTGGTTTGCGCTCTACACGCGTACTCACCACGAGAAGCGCGTGATGGAACATTTGACGGAAAGAGGAATCGAGAACTATTTGCCGTTGTATAAGGCCGTCCACACCTGGACCCACTATCGCAAAGTTACTCTGGACTTACCCCTGTTTCCCAACTACCTCTTTGTGCATGTCGCCTTTCGCGAGCGCGTCCGGGTCCTTGAGGCTCCTGGAGCTTTGTCGTTTGCAGGTAGTCGAAGCACACCGTCTCGGCTTGCAGAGTCGGAGATTCAGTCTTTGCGATCGGCGCTTGAGCAGAGAAGATTCGAGCCGCACCCCTATCTCACCGCGGGCACGCGGGCACGAATCGTGGCCGGCCCGCTTGTGGGGATGGAAGGCATCGTGGTGCGAACCAAAAGCACTCTTCGGGTTGTTCTCACCGTCGACCTCATCATGCAGAGTGTAGCCGTCGAGGTGGATGCGGCTGAATTGGAACCTTGCGGTCGCGATTCACATAATTGATTTCCCAGGAACAATGCATGTCCGCAATCAAGTCAGCAGAACAAAATGTTACCGAAGTACGTCTGGTCGAGGCAGCCTCGCAGTTGTTCGCGCGTCAAGGCTTCAAAGCCACCACAACTCGAGAGATCGCCCAACTCGCAAATCTCAATGAAGTGACTTTGTTTCGCTATTTTCCACGCAAATCGGATTTGTTTCTGGCGGCACTGGAATTTCACCTGTGCCGGATAAGCATTGGCCAGGATCTACAGTCGGGTCTTGCCGAGGGCGACGATCCGGAGATCGTCTTGCCGCGGGTTGTGATCTTTATCCTGCATGTACTCGACACACAACCGGAACTTCAACACCTGCTGCATGTTGCCGGATTCGAACTGCCTGAGTCCCGCAAAACGATTCAGGATCATCTTGGTCCTGTCATTGATCTCCTGGTTGCCTATTTCAAAAGAGCCACGGAAAACCAAACCGTACGCGATGTTGATCCTGTGCTGGCCGCACTGGGTTTGATGGGCGTCGTTGTGGCGCATCAGACGCTTCAGGCTTTAGTCACCCGGGAGCCGCTTTCTGATTCCCATCCGGAACAAGCCATTGCCTCTTATGTCGAACTGTATCTTCACGGACTGCGATTAGTCCCTGAGCAAATGCGGAATCCGCATGAATGCTGTGCTTCGAATTGATGCGGCCCGGTTCATGGTCAACAGGAACGTTGAATGCCAGTTGTCGTCACTCGTTTTCTTATAGCGGGAATCGCGGAGAAGCGTGTAGACGCCGGGACGAATTGTCCACGTGAACAGTGCTTTTCCAGTTCATCCGGGTGCGGTTTTTATCGGTCCGGGCTGAAAGGTTTCCAGATGATGACCAGGAATCTATCTCTCCTTTTCGTTCTCTCCGCCACGGTCTGTGCGGGGCAGTCCATTTCCCCGCCTCCCAACCTGGCGCCCCAGGCGCCGTCTTCGGCCGCTCAGGATAGCCCCACCCCTGACCCGTGGGCTCCAGCGACGTTGAACAATCAGCCCGGCGTCTCCATTCACGTTCATACGAAATTGGATCAGTTGACCTCTCAGAAGCCGAAAAGCGCCGCCGACAACACCAGGCCCGATGAAGAGAGCGGCGACAATACGTCAACTCCTCCTTCTCCCCGACCGGTGCGTCCGCTCGCTCGAACCGATTTTCAAATTTTTGCCGACGACGCCATGGGGCAATCTCTCCGGGTATTTGGCCGAGCCCTTTTCGAGGAGGTTCCATCGACCTTTGCTCCCATCGATCACGTTCCGGTTCCGGCCGAATATGCGATCGGGCCCGGCGATGAACTTCTGCTTCGGGTGTGGGGAAAAATTGATATGGATGCGGCCGTAACGGTAGACAGGAATGGCCAGATTTCCCTTCCGAAGGTGGGTACGTTCAATGTCTCGGGATTGCGTTACGAACAGTTGGACGGTTATCTGCGCAAGGCCATTGGCACCATCTACAAGGACTTTGAGCTGAATGTGACCATGGGCCATTTACGGTCCATCCAGATTTTTGTGCTGGGCAATGCGCGACAGACCGGTGAGTTCACCGTTAGTTCTCTGAGCACATTCATTGACGCGCTGATTACGTCGGGAGGTCCGTCGGCCACGGGTTCAATGCGGCATATTCAGTTGCGCCGAAGCGGTCGGACGATAGCCGAACTTGATGTCTATGATTTACTCCGCAATGGGGACGAGTCCCACGACATTCAATTGTTGCCTGGCGACGTGATCTTCATTCCGGTAATTGGCCCACAGGTTGCAATCGCGGGAAGCGTCAATGAGCCGGGGATCTTCGAGCTGAAGGGTGAGACCAGCGTATCTCTTGCTCTCGAAACAGCGGGAGGTCTGACCAACATGGCCGCGACCGGGCGGGTTATTCTCGAAAGAATCGAAAATCGCCTAAAGCACCGCGTTGATGAATTTGGTCTGGACGCAACCGGCATGCAGCGAATCCTCCAGGATGGCGATCTGTTAAAGATCTCTCCGGTCTCCTCCCGGTTTGAAAATGCGGTGACCATAAGAGGGAACGTTAGCGCGCCTGGTCGTTTCCCATGGCACGAGGGAATGCGCGTCTCAGACCTGATCCCGTCGCGTGAAGTGTTGGTCACCAACGATCATTGGAACCAGCAGAACCATCTTTCCGATCAGCGGCACACCGACATGATGACCGACATTTCTGAGACAGATGCGGAAATCAACTGGGATTATGCTGCCATCGAGAGGCTCGACGAACACGACCTGAGCACGCGGCTTATTCCCTTTAACCTGGGCAACGCCATCGACAAGCCGACGTCTTCCGACAACCAGACTCTGAAGGCTGGCGATGTTATCACGATATTTTCGCGGAAAGATCTTCTTTTGCCGCTCGAAAAGCACCAGACCGTCGTTCAAATTGGCGGCGAGGTCAATGCGCCTGGCGTCTACCGCGTGAAACCGGGAGAAACGTTGCGGGACCTGGTCGAGCACGCAGGCGGACTCACGCCGCATTCCTATCTTTACGCCTCGCAACTCACCCGTGCGTCCGCGAAGGCAATTCAGCAACAGATACTGGATATCGAGATCAGCCGCATCGAGAGGGAACTGACCGCGAAGTATGCCGGCAAAAAGCCAGTCGCTTCCTACAGTTCCACAGGGAACACTAACGGAATTGCCTCGGAAGATGAGGCCAGGATGCGCATGCAGCAATCTCTCCTCGCGAAGCTGGATGATGTCCACGCGACAGGCCGGGTCGTTCTCGGTCTCCAGCCCGACGCGAAAACCATTCAGGATATTCCCGACTTTCCCCTGGAGGATGGTGACAGCTTCCTCGTGCCGGCCATGCCCGCAACCGTCAATGTTGTCGGTGAAGTCTACAATGCCAATACATTCCGCTACCAACCCCGGAAGCGCCTGGGCGCGTACCTGAGCGATACCGGCGGGGCCACGCGTATGGCGGACGTCAAGCGCGCGTTCCTGATCCGCGCCGACGGCACGGTGGTCAGCCGGCAGACACACATCGGCTACTGGCAAGGAAACTTTGAAAATATAGCGCTGATGCCAGGCGATGCCATCATTATCCCGCCCAAACTCAAGGCCCCCGGGGGATTGCTGGAAAGCTTGCCGGCAATCACTCAGATACTTTCTCAGACCGCCATGGCTGGCGCTGTAATCAGCCTGATTCCGTAGTCGAGGATAGCAGAATGAAGGAACAATATTGCTGCCCTGATCAGGCTGAAGCAATGCCGGCGCCGTCCTCTGAGGGCGACGGCGTCACAATCGGCCTCACCCTGATAGAGATACTCACTCAACTCGCGACTTATAAATGGTTGATCCTGTCTGTTAACGTGTCCGCCATACTCCTCGGGCTGCTCTACGGCCTCACCTTGCCGCCCCAATATACGTCTGTCACCACGATCATGCCGCCAAAGCAGACGCAGTCGACAACGTCTCTGCTAAATAGCCAATTGGGCGCGGGGGGATGGGCCGATGCGGCCTCGGGAGGATTGACGCTCAAAGACCCCAACGCCATTTATATAGGCCTGCTGCAATCCCGGCCGATTGCCGACGCGATCATCGACAGGTTTTCAATGGATAAGGTTTACCACTCCGGAGACAGAACTGCCGCGCGCAAGCAGCTGAAGAAGAACACCAAGATAACTTCGGAGAGGAGCGGCATGATTTCCATCTCGTTCACCGATGGCGACCGGATACGCTCCGCCGCGATCGCCAATAGCTTCACGGCAGAACTCCGTGTCCTCACCAAGACTATCTCGGTCACGGAGGCGTCGAAGCGGCGCCTCTTCTTCGAGCAGCAGTTGCATGACGCGAAAGACGATCTGGCGGCGGCGGAGGCATCGTTCGAGCAGATTCAGCAGGAAAAGGGACTAGTTCATCTCGACACCCAGGCTGGCGTGATCGTTGGCAGCCTTGCCAACGTGCGCAGCGAGATTGCAGCCAAGCAAGTGGAGTTGGATGCGTTGCGTTCATATTCGACCGAACAAAATCCGGATGTGCAGCTGGCAGCGGGAGAACTTGCCACACTGCATCGAGAGGCCTCTCGGATCGAGCAACACAGCGGATCGCCGGAGTTTTCCGAACTGGGGCTGAAGGACGTTCCGAAGGCAGGGCTGGATTATGTCCGCGCGGCGCGGGAGTTGCAGTACCGGCAAGCCTACTACGATCTGTTATTGAAACAGTATGAAGCCGCGCGACTGGACGAGGGCAAAGACGCCGCTGTCATCCAGGTCGTGGAACCGGCCATCGAGCCGGACAGGAAATCCTCTCCGCAGCGCATGTTGATCATGGCGTGGTTCTCGATTGCGGGCTTTGTACTTTCGTGCCTTTACGTGCTGATGGCATGGTTCGGCAAGCTCGCCGAATCCGATCCGACCCTGTCGAGCGCCCTCCGCAAATTGCAAGGAGCGATTCGGGGACGAATCGCAGCGGAAGCCTGAAGGCGTGCGCCGCAACTGGAGCCGGATCGGGTTACCCGGCGCGCGCTGCTCTGTCACCCTTGGCCTCATCGGCCATTTGAGCCAGACCGGGCGCCGGCCCGCACTGTAACGCGCCACGGCCGCGTGAAACCCAGGATAAGCCAGGGATGTATGCGAATGTCTAAGTTGCTGATAGCAAGAAACGCGGCCGCGCTGATGCTGAGCGATGTCGCCATACGCGCCTTCTCGGCTGTCGGAGTAGTGCTTGTTGCCCGCTCCCTGGGTCCGCGCTCTTATGGAATTCTGAGTGTGGCAATTGCGTTTGCCGGCATCGTTGCCTACTTGTCCGACCTCGGCCTGACCCACCTCACTCTTCAGCAGGCAGCCAGGCCTGACGCCGATCTGGGCATTATTCTGGGCACAGTTTTCAAGGTGCGCATGGCCCTCGTAGTCGCGGTCGCGCTGGTCAGCGCGGCTGCCATCGTTGTTTTATATTCCGATCCGGAACAGCGCTTTGTCATGCTCGCGGTGGTTGTGCCAACGATCTGCGGAGTCGCGATGCAGGGCTTCGCCGCCAGCTATTTCTGGGCAACTCAGGAGCTCCATGTCACGGCATCTTTAAAAATGGCCAGCCAGATCTTTTCCGCCATCGCTCTTGTCGTCGCCTTTGCGTTTCGTTGGCCGCTGCGCCCGGTGGCCGCTGTCTATGGAATCACATCGCTCCTCGGAGGCTTTGCCTGCCTTGCGATGGTGCACAAACGGGCGCCAAGGATGCACGGCTGGAGCCCACTTATGTTAAAAGGGCTCACGGCGTTTACCGTCGGCGGAATTACCGGCATCGCGCTGCCCCAGATCGGCCCTCTCATCATGCAGCGAGTGACGACTCCCGCCGAGGTCGGGTACTTTGCCGCGGCGAGCCGGATCCCGGCGCTGCTTTACGCCATTCCCGGCTGCCTCGGGATGGCCTGGTATCCGCAACTCTTCCATGCCGGCTCTCGCGACGCCGCCCGGCACTTCGCCCTGTCAGCAGGCCAGCTGAAGCTGAACACAATCCTGAGCTTTGGATTATCCCTGCCCGTCGCGCTGTACGCGGGCCCGCTGATCCGCATGGCGCTCGGCCGATCCTGGGAGGCGACCACCGCTCCCGTTCTTTCCTTACTGTGCTGGATGGTCGTGTGCAACAGTCTTGGCACACCGTTTGCCGATGCTCTGACCACAAAAGGGTGGCAGGCGCGAAGGGCATGGGCGTATCTGTTGGCGCTGGCGATCGGCTCAGTCCTGTTTAGGATCCTTGCGGCAAGCGGCGGGGCGCGCGGCGCCGCAGAGGCTGCCGTGATCACGCAGTTGCTGTTGAGCATGGGCCTGATCGCGGTGAATCCCTCGGGCCCTGCTCTGCTCTCGGCCGCCGCGGTGCGATTTGTCCGCCCGGTGTGTCTGGCCTCCGCCAGCACATTCCTGTTTCACCTGGTCTTGCCCAACTGTGTGATCTCAGCCGCTCTCTGTTTCGGAATGTATTGTCTTGTGGTGGTGGCCACCGACGCCCAGTTGCGGACGGCCTTCAAGGGAGCCTGCCCCCTGATTTATGCACAGTGCAGAAAGGTGCGTACGGCTTGAGATTTTCGATCATAATTCCGCTCTACAATAAGGAGCGATTCATCGCCAGGGCAATCTCCTCAGTACTTGCCCAGGACTGGCCGGACTACGAGTTACTGGTCGTCAACGACGGATCGACGGACAATGGACCGCAGGTAGTGCGCGACCGTTTTCACGACTCCCGCATTCGCTTGATCGAACAAGAGAACGCCGGGGCAGGCGCGGCCCGCAACCGCGGGTTGGCGGTCAGCCAAGGAGATGCCGCGGCATTTCTGGATGCGGACGATGAGTGGTTGCCGACCCATCTCTCCGACCTCCTAGCGGCATCGTCCAGGTATCCGGAGGCGGATCTGCTGACCACGGGCTTTCGCTCGATATTTCGGGGAGGCCGAGGCATCGACCATTCGATTGACAGCCGCTTGCCCTCTCTGATTCCCGACTATTATGGTTTCGCGGTTCGCGGGCATCTGGTTCACATATCATCCTTCGCCGTCACCGGTTCGGTGTTCGCGGATGGCCTCAGGTTCAGCGAGAATGCGCCCGTTCTTGAGGATCAGGAGTTTTATGCTCGCGCCGCGCTGCTGTCTCCCATTGCGTTTCATCCTCGCATCTCTTCGATCTACCACCACGACGACGAAGCAAGCGTCGTGGCAAAGTCCGAGATTTTGCCAGGGATCCCTCTTACAGCGCTGACGATCAGCAGCATGCTGCGTGAGAATACGGTGCCGGCCGGGAAGAGGCAATCGGCATCCGCCTATCTTGGATGGATCGTTGAACAGCACGCACTTGCCTGGCTGCGCATCGGGAAAACGCCTGAGGCTGTGTGCTTGCTTCGCGACAGCCGGCTGCACCCGATTCCGGAACGATATCGACGGCGCTTGGGCTGCCTGCGGTTTATCGCTCACTGCACGCCAGGGCGGTTGTTGAGACCGGCGGTTTGTTTTCGAAAGTCAAGATGGTATGTTCCCGTTGCCGGATTGCTCTGCAAGCTCACCGCACGCGCCAGTTTCTCCGGAATGGTTCGGCCGACCGTGTGCTGCAGCAAGCCGCTGCCGCAAACCCCTCCGTCGAGTTTCCGATGAAAACAGGCTCGAATCACGATCTCCTATGGGTGGCGTTGGCCGCGACCGCAGCCGCGGGTTGCGGACTGCTGGCGTTTTTTCTTGATGCCGCAGCGAACGAGGCGCTCTGGCCGTCCATCGGTGTGGCCACGAGTCTCACGGCGTTGGCTTTTCTCTTCGCCATCCGGAGACTCGGCTTTGGCTGGACTTCGTCCCCGGTGGTCTACCTTTCCTATCTGTGGCTCTTCCACTTTCCGCTCGCTCTGTTCACTTCGCTGGATCACGATATGTTACTGAGTCTGCCCATTCTCATCCAGGTCCGGATCTTCGGCCGTAGCTGGTGCAGGGCGGAGCTGATTGCTCTGCTATGCGCGGCCGCATTCACGATCGGAGTGGCGGCCTCGGCTGGACAACGAAGTAATCGACCGTTGCGACTGCAGCGATGGAGGGGCAACGCCCCCCTCGCGGCGCTGGGCTGGATTGGCGTGCTCGCGGGGGCGCTCATTATCGTGTTCGGCATGGTGCGCGGCGGGGGCAGCCAGGTTTTTCTGACACCCTATGGCGACCTTTTCGATTCCCTATTCTCCGGCCCATTCGCTTACGGCGTCATGCTGTTCAACTTGGGCGTTCCCATGGCCATAACGGGCGCAAAACCGGGCGGGACATGGGCACTTCTTTGTCTTCAGGCTCTTTGCACCGGCGTCATGCTTCTTTTGGGCGCCCGGAGTGCGGCGCTGTTTGGGCCTCTTCTGGTTTTGATGGTCCTGACCAAACGCGGAATGAAGATTCCCCGCTGGCTTGGCGTCACCTCTCTGGTCGCCGTATTCTGGGTCATCGCCATCGTAGGCGTAGCGCGGCAAGGCGCGGTCAAGGACAACGTTCTGGCTACCGCGGGCCCGCTCGACGCATTGCTCGAGATGGGGGGATCGCTCTACACGGTCAGGCTATTCGATGGCTGGATACTCGACGGAGACAGCTTTCAGCTGGGCGGAGGTTACTGGTTACCGTTTGAGCGCGCTATCGGACTCGCCATCCCCGGTGTCCGGTCAGACCTCAATACCGACCCCAGGGCAGCGAGCGAGGTCATCGCCTCGCGCACGGATGGTCTGGGCGGCTCGGCCGTCGCCGAAGCCTATTACAACTTTGGACTTTTCTCCCCCTTTCTGTTCTTTCTGCCTCTCGGCTGGCTGCTGGGATATCTGGATCGAGTGGCCTTGAGTCCGCTCTCGACGGCGTGGCTGGTGGTCGCGACGTATCCGCTGCTGATGGAGGTTCGCGGCTGGTTTCTCTCCGTCCCCGCCATGATCGCAATCGGCGCAGCGCCGCTTGTGCTGTGCTCGTTCAGCCTTTGGCGCCTGAAGCTGAGAAACCATCTGCCGGTAACTGAGGCCGGAGTGCGTCCCTCTGGTCCGTCAAGCGCCGAGGCGCCCGTTGCCTTCCCCAGAGAGAACCGGGGTTCCCGCTGATGCCGTCAGCGAACAGACCGGGACGCGTTCTTCAGGTTCTCCCGACCCTGCAGCGGCGGGGAATGGAGAAGGTGGTATGCGACATCGCCCTCGCCCTCAACGGAGACGTCTATGAGATCGAGGTTTGCTCTCTAAGCCGCAAGGGCCCGTTCGAGGAGGTTCTCACCGGTCAGGGGATCGGCGTGTATTGCCTCGATGAGACAGGCCCGCGCGATATGGCCGCGGCAGGACGCTTTCTGTCCATCCTCCGGCGCGGCAGGTACGACATTGTTCATCTGCACTGCGCGCCGGCGTCGAGTTATCAAATCCCGATCCTCTGGCTGGCACAGGTCCCGGGAGTGATATGTACGTTTCACATGACTCCAGGTCTGCCGGCTCCCCCGGGGGTGCGGGCCAAGACTGCGGTCTGCCGCCTTCTCGCCCGGCTCCTGTCCCACCGAGTCGACTGGGCCTACGCCTGCAGCGGCGCGGTACTTGCTGCGCACCGGCAGGACGGATGGCGGCATTGTCCATCGAGCGTTATCTACAACGGAATTGACATGAAACTGCTGTGCCCGGCGGCTGACAGAGCGCCGGCCAGAGCGGAACTGGGAATTCGTGCGGACGATATAGTGATCGGCTCGGTGGGAAGCCTATGCCCGCAAAAGGGGCAATCCTGCCTCATCCAGGCTCTCCCCCGGATTCGAAGCCGCAGGCCGAACGCCCGCCTGCTTTTCGTGGGAAGTGGACCGGATGCGGCGACTCTTGCGCGGATGGCAAAGCAGATGGGGTGCGGCGGCGCAGTTCAGTTCATCGGGGAAGGCGGCCATGTTGCTCAGTACCTGCATGCGATGGATGTATTTGCATTTCCCTCGATAGCCGAAGGTTTCGGCCTGGCCCTCGCGGAGGCCATGGCGTGTGGTGTTCCCGTAGTTGCATCCGCGGTGGGCGGAGTGCCCGAACTGGTCAGCGATGGCGTCTCCGGATTACTCGTCCCGCCGCAGGATCCCGAGGCTCTGGCTGCGGCCATCCTGTCCATCCTGGAATCTCCCGACCTTGCCGCCGGACTTTCGACTACGGCACGCCGGGTTATCGCAAATAATTTCACTGTTGGCGGAATGACCACGCGGGTGAGCGAGTTGTACGCCCGTCTGCTGCAGCGGCAACCGCAAGCCTCGATTGCCTGAAAGGGAGTCATGCAGGTAAGTCATAGCCCGATGGCGGGCCGCTACGATGTTCCCCGCATCCTCCACTGCTTCGGCAGCATGCAACTTGGCGGGGCGGAAACATTTGCCATGCACGCCTATCGCTCCATCGATCGCAATCGTTTCCAGTTCGACTTTGCGGTAGCGGCGCAAGAGAGTTGTTACTACGATGACGAAATCCTTGGCCTCGGCGGCAGAATCATTCGGCACACCGCACCGTCCCAAGCCGGCTTTCGCGGCTACGGCAGGGAGCTGAGCGCAATATTACGACAGTCCGGGCCTTTTTGTGCCATCCACAGCCATCTGCACTACTTTAGCGGCTGCGTCCTTGCCATTGCCGCGCGCGAAGGGGTTCCGGTTCGCATCGCCCACGTGCACAGCACCCGCGATGCTCGCAGCGGCACCCTCTCCGGATTCGCATATCACAGCCTCATGCGTCACCTGATCCGGCGGTTCGCAACTCATGTCTTCGGCTGCAGCCGCGCCGTACTGGCAGCATCGTTTGGCGAACAGTGGCCTGCCGACAGCAGGATTTCTGTGCTCCACAACGGAATCGCTCTTGCGCCCTATGCGTTGCTTCGCGGGGGGCAGGCCCCCTTGCGCCGGGACCTGTCGCTACCCACCGCGGGCCATATCCTTGGCCACATCGGGAATTTCTCACCCGCCAAAAACCACACGTTCCTCATTGAAGCATTCCGCCGTTACAGCGCCCGCGATCCCGGGGCGACCTTGATCCTGGTGGGCGATGGCCCCCTCCGGCCGCAATTCGAAAAAAGGGTCAGGGCCCTTTCTCTCGATTCCCGCGTCCGCTTTCTGGGCAGACGTCCGCAGCCGGAAATCCCTCAACTTCTCGCTGCCTTCGACGCGCTGGTCATGCCATCTCTCCACGAAGGGTTGCCGGTATCGCTGATTGAAGCACAGGCTGCCGGCGTTCCCTCGGTCGTGTCGGACGCCATCACGGATGAAGCGGATCTCGGTTCTGGGTCTGCTCCGGTTTGTTCCTCTGGCGGATGGTTACGAGTGCTGGGCCAATGCCATTGCGAGCGCGTTGAGAAGCGAGCGTCCGAGCTGGGCGGCGCGTTGCGAGGCTTTGACTTCCCAGGCCTACGACATCCGCGGTACGGCAATCTCGCTCACCCGCATCTATCAGAACCACGCCGGTCCCCGCGGCGTTTGCCCAAATGCCCCGTCACTCTCGGTGGGCTGAAAGCGATCCATGGACGTAACCGTAACTGTCGAAGCCCGATACTTTGTAACCGCCGATGGCGCCGGCTGGACTCGCGGCGCCATGGGCTACCAGTTCTGGCAACGCTATCTGGAGGTCTTCGACCGGGTCAAAATTCTAGCTCGCGCTGTGCCGGTCGAACGCGCCAACCCTGCATGGCTGCCTCTTTGCGGCGATGGGGTCCGGCTCGTCCCGATGCCCAACTACCTCGGTCCCTCGGATTATCTCAGGCATCGGCGGACCTTTCTCACTGCTGTCCAGGGCGCAATCCCGAACCGGGGCGCCGTGATTCTGCGCGTGCCTTCCCATGTG
Source organism: uncultured Acidobacteriaceae bacterium (assembly GCA_963848805.1). GTDB lineage: Bacteria > Acidobacteriota > Terriglobia > Terriglobales > Acidobacteriaceae > Telmatobacter. The sequence continues at coordinate 302,565 of CAWKFD010000017.1, forward strand.
GGCACAAGTCTTGAACGATACCTTCAATCCCGGAGTCATCCTTACGCTCTTGAGGTAGTCGGCGACCCGTACGACGTATTTGCGCCGGGCGTCATCGATCATCCGCTCCGGCCGCTCTTTCGCTGGCATTTCTCCCGCCGCCTGAGGCAACAATGCCGGCGCGCCATCGGCGTGGCCTATGTCACTGAACGGGTCCTGCAGATGCGCTACCCGGCCAGATCCATGGTGGGCATTTCAGACGCACAGATCGATGAAAAGGTGCTTAGCCGGGAAGGCTTCTGGAGCCACTATTCCAGCATCGACCTCGAGTCGGAGGCGATTGGGAACCCGCGCGGCGGGATCCACCAGAAGCGCTATCAACTGATCACGGTCGGCTCCCTGGCGCAGCGTTACAAAGGCATCGACGTATTGATCGGAGCACTCGCGCTCTCTGTGCAGGCAGGCGTCAACCTGACCGCCGTCATCGTAGGCGATGGCAGATTCCGGCCCGGGATGGAGGCTTTGGCCAGGCGTCTCGGCGTGGCGGATCGAATCTGTTTCGTCGGCGAAGTCCCCGCGGGAAAGCCGGTTCGCGACCTGCTCGACAACTCCGACCTTTTCGTCTTGCCATCGCGAACCGAAGGCCTGCCCCGCGCCATGATCGAAGCGATGGCGCGCGGCCTGCCCTGCATCGGTTCAGCGGTGGGAGGCATTCCGGAACTGCTGGGCGCGGCGGACATGGTGCTGCCGGACGATCCGGTGGCTCTCGCCGCAAAGATTCGCGAAATTCTTGCCGACCGTCCGCGCATGTCGGAAATGTCCAAGCAGAACCTGGCAACCGCCAGGAAGTACTCCGGTCCGGTGCTCGGGGAGCGGCGCAGACGCTTCTATAAACACGTGCGCGACTTTACCGAAGCGTGGGAATCCAGTCGCGGCGGTCATTGATGCGGGTTCTTCATGTAGTCAAGACGGCCGACGGAGCGGACTGGGCCGCGCTGCAGGCTGCTCGACTGGTCGGTCTCGGCGTGGAGGTCCACGTCGCGCTTCCCACCCTTGAAGGGCGCACGGTTCGGAAATGGCGTGAATCGCGGTCAATGCTGCATGTCTGCCCGACCGACATCGACCCGCGGCGCCCGTGGCTGCTGCCTTCCGCCACCTCGAGCCTGCGTGAGCTGGTGGCATTGGTAAAGCCCGATTTAATTCATAGCCACTTCGTCAGCTCCACCATCCTTTTGCGATTGGCCCTGGGAGCAAGCGCTCCCACTCCACGATTCTTTCAGGTGCCCGGCCCGCTCCATCTGGAACACCCATTCTGGCGGCGTCTGGAGATTGCAACCGCGGGTCCGGCCGACTCGTGGATCGCGTCGAGCCGCTGCGTTCTCGGTCATTATCAGTCGGCCGGCATCGCCGCGCGGAGACTCTATCTCAGCTACTACGGGACGCGCATCGACAGTCACAGCACCGTGCGGTCCGGGGTGCTGCGCAGGCGATTCGGCATCGCAGACGGAGTTAAAGTTATTGGCAACGCAAACTTCATCTATCCGCCCAAACGCTATCTGGGCCAGCGAACCGGCCTCAAAGCCCACGAAGATGTCATCGACGCGCTTGGCCTGGTCATGCAGCAGCGGCCGGATGTTGCCGGCGTTCTGCTCGGCGGCGCCTTTTTGAAGTCGCAGTCGTACGAACGGAGCCTCCGCGAGCGCGCCCGGTCGGTCGCAGGCGATCGCATCCTTATGCCGGGCTACCTTCCTGCCGAGGAGATTCGTGAGATGTGGCCCGATTTCGACCTTGCCATTCACGTTCCAACTTCTGAGAACTGCGGCGGCGTGATTGAGCCAATGCTTGCCGGAGTGCCCACCATAGCGGGCCTCGTCGGAGGACTTCCCGAAGTGGTCATCGATACTCTTACCGGAAAACTTGTTCCCATCCGCCAGCCCGGCAAGCTCGCCGATGCAATCATGGATGCGCTCGATGGCTATGACCGCTGCCGCAGATGGGCCGAGACCGCGCAGACGCTGGCGCGGGAGATGTTCGATGTCCAGCGTACCGCCCTCGAGGTGTTTGAAATCTACAGGCACGCGCTGCACCTGCGAGAGCACCCTCCGGCTCCATTCGATCCACGGAGCTATCTCGCAAGCGCAGGCGAATCTGCCGCAACGGTGCCCTGCCATGCGTAACTATCCATCCGCAGCTTCAAGGCTGAAGCGCGCCGTAGACCTTGTGGTTGCCACTTCCGCCCTCATCCTGCTTTGCCCGGTCTTCGCGATTGTGGCCCTGATGGTCCTGATGACGATGGGCCATCCGGTGCTCTTCCGCCAACTCCGGCCGGGCCTCAACGAGCGCCTCTTCCCCATCCTCAAATTTCGCACGATGCGCGATGAGAGGGGCCGGAACGGAACATTGCTGCCCGATGCCGATCGCCTGACTAGGGTGGGACGGTTCTTGCGTTGCTTCAGCATCGACGAGCTGCCGCAATTCTGGAATGTGCTCCGCGGTGAAATGAGTCTGGTGGGGCCGCGCCCACTTCTCATGCAGTATCTCGACCGTTACACGCCGCAGCAGGCACGGCGCCACGAGGTTCTGCCGGGCATGACAGGCTGGTCTCAAGTGAACGGCCGCAACGCCATCGGCTGGGAAGAGAAGTTGGCGTTGGATACCTGGTATGTAGATCACTGGAGTCTGCTGCTGGATGCCAGAATACTCATTCGCACTCTGGGCGGCGTGATCCAGCGCCATGGCATATCGAGCCAGAACCATTGCACCATGCCCGAGTTCACCGGCAACGGCCGGATGGAGGAGTTGAAATGACCCGCAGACGCATTGTAGTGGCCGGAGCCGGAGGCATAGCTCGCGAAATTGACTGGCTGATCCGCGAGATCAACGCCGTTCAGCCGGCCTATGACTTTCTGGGGTTTGTGGTCAGCGACCTGAACCACTGCGGCAACCACGACTCCAGGGACCGCATCCTGGGAGACTACGCGTGGCTTGAAGAGAACCGCAAATCAATCGATGCCGTTGCCGTCGGAATCGGAACTCCCGCGGCGCGCTTGAAGGTCGCAAATGAGCTTCGTGCACTGATCCCCGATGTCGAGTTTCCGGCTCTGATTCACCCTTCGGTAATGATGGACTTTACCAGCGCAACCATTGGCCATGGGGTTCAAATCTGCGCCGGCGTCGTCGCCACGGTGAACCTTACCCTCAACACATTCGCGCTGTTGAACCTGGCATGCACCTTTGGGCACGAGGCCGTGGTTGGCGCAGGTTCGGTGGTCAATCCAGGTGCCAACATTTCCGGCGGCGTCGTACTCGGGAGCGGCGTTCTGGTAGGCACAGGCGCACAGATCCTGCAATACCGCTCGATCGGAGACGGGGCCACTGTGGGAGCCGGCGCCGTTGTGCTTGAAGATGTCGTTGCGGGCGCGACGGTCGCCGGTGTGCCGGCGCGCGCTCTTTCCCCTTCGAAAGGGCCTGGCAATCATGACTGATGCGGTGGACAAATCGACGATCGGCGGGTCGATGACCACGGAAATCGCTCCGCAACCCACCGCCCTCCGGACATTTCCCACGTGGCCCATCTTTGCCGACGACGAGATAGATGCCGCGGCCGCGGTTCTTCGCTCCGGCCATGTGAATTACTGGACAGGCGAGCAGGGGCGGCTCTTTGAGAGCGAATTTGCCGCGTTTGTTGGTTGCCGACACGCGGTCGCGGTGTCAAACGGAACCGTAGCCCTCGAATGCGCCTTGAGGGCTTTGGGGATTGGTTCGGGAGATGAGGTTGTCACCACCAGCCGTACCTTCATTGCATCGGCGAGCTGCGCGGCCATGCTGGGCGCCCGTCCGGTGATTGCCGATGTCGATCGCGAGAGCCAGAACATCACGGCCGAAACCATCCGGAGAGTATTGACTCCTCGAACCAGGGCCATCGTGGCGGTGCATCTGGCGGGGTGGCCGTGCGAAATGGACCCGATTCTCGAGTTGGCCAAAGAATATAACCTGAAGGTTATCGAGGATTGCGCGCAGGCCCACGGAGCGACTTACAAGGGTCGAATGGTCGGTTCTATCGGGGACGTCGCTGCTTTCTCTTTCTGCCAGGACAAAATTATGACCACGGCGGGCGAGGGAGGAATGGTCGCAACTGACTCGGACCAGCTGTGGGAGAGAATGTGGTCGCTGAAGGATCACGGCAAGAGCTATGATGCGGTCTATCGCCGCCGGCATCGCCCGGGATTCCGCTGGCTGCATGAGTCGTTCGGAACCAACTGGCGGTTGACCGAGATACAGTCGGCAGTGGGACGCGTGGCGCTCAGGAAGCTTCCGGAGTGGCTTCGCATGCGTCGACTGCACGCCCGCACCATGACCAGGGAGTTCCGCGGCTTACCGGGCTTGCGGGTAACAGAACCCCCGGCGCATACCGAACATGCGTATTACAAGTACTATGCGTTTGTGCGCCCGGAGAATCTCCGTGCCGATTGGTCTCGCGACCGTATCGTCGCAGCGATTCATGCCGAAGGTACTCCATGTTTCAGCGGAAGTTGCAGCGAGATCTACCTCGAAAAAGCTTTTCCAGCCGAATGGCGCCCTCCATGTCGACTTGCCGTGGCGCAGGAATTGGGAGAAACCAGCCTGATGTTCCTGGTGCACCCGACTCTGACCGATGAGCATATCCGTTCGGCTTCGGCAGCAGTCAGGAAAGTAATGACCGCCGCAACCCGCCGGACATTGTTTTTCCCTGATCCGCAGCATTCATTCCTGACGGCTTAATCCGCGCGTCCCAGGTTAATTCCCAACTTCTCTGCTGAATCGAGTCGAGACCGCTTCGTGCGCCTGCACATCAAGAGAGCGGCGCGGCTTGTGGTCCGCTTCAATCGGCCACTCTGCAATGGAAGAGAAAAGGCTCAAGACGATGCTATTCAAACGGCGTATATGGGCGGTGGTTCTTTTTCAGTTGGTTCTGCTTAGCCTTTCGGCTGCGGCAGCGTGGCTGCTGCGCTTCGAGTTTACCTTCCCGAGACGGGCGGAATTCTTTCTTGCTCTGCCTCTCTTGTTGTTGATGCGCCTCTTTTTTCTGGCGTACTTCAGACTGTTGCACGGATATTGGCGCTATACGGGTGTGAACGATGCCCTGGATGTAATCAAAGCGGCATCTGCGGGGTCTCTCGCCTTCGTGGTGGCGGAGCGCCTGGTGTGGGGTAGAAAATCGTTTCCCGTTTCAGTCTGTTGTATCGAGGCGGTTTTGACGATCGGCGTCCTCATCGGAGTCAGGGTGGCATCGCGCCTGCTTGTTCAAGCTGCGCAGGCGCGCGTGGTTCGACGCGAGAGCAAGACCGTCGTCGTGATTGGCGCAGGTTGCGCCGCAGCGATGTTGCTCCAGGAATTGCCGCGCAGCGGCTACACGGCGCTGGCGTTGATTGATGACGATCCGGCCAAAGCGGGCCTGAAGTTGCAGGGAATTCCTGTGCGCGGCAGCCTGGCGGACTTAGCCAAAGTTGCGGAGCGGGAGCGGCCGGATGAGATCATGATTGCCATCCCCTCCGCAACCGGAGAACAGATGCGGCGTATTGCCGACTACTGTGCTGAGACCAGGCTGTCATTTCGCACCATTCCCGGCCTGGGCGATCTCATTGACGGGAGGGCGGCGGTTGAGCAGTTGCGCGAGGTCAATCTCAATGACTTGCTGGGTCGGGATCCCGTGCAATTGAATCTGGAGTCCGTCCGGCACAGGATTGCCGGCCGGGTGTTGATGGTAACCGGTGCGGCCGGATCGATCGGTTCCGAACTCTGCCGTCAAATACTGGGCTACGCGCCCGCGAAGCTGGTTTGCGTGGACCAGGCCGAGACTCCCCTTTTCTATCTGGAGCGCGCCAACTCCGAATTTGCGGGTGCAAAGGCCTATTGTGTAGCCGATATTACCGACCGAAGCCGCATGAACGATATTATTCGCGAGCATGACGTGAAGGTCATCTTCCATGCCGCGGCATACAAGCACGTTCCGCTCATGGAAGAGAATATCCAGGAGGCGGTGAAGAACAACGTCTTTGGCTTGCTTGCACTGATGGAGGTTGCGGAAGAATCGGGATGCCGGGACTTTCTGCTCATCTCCTCCGATAAAGCGGTCAACCCCACAAGCTTCATGGGGTGCACGAAGCGGGTGGGAGAACTTATTGTCGCCGTTCGGCCGAGCGCTCAGATGCGTTGTGTATCGGTGCGCTTTGGAAATGTACTGGGGTCGCAGGGAAGTGTGATTCCGCTGTTTCAGCAGCAAATCAGGACTTCGCGCCGCATCACCGTGACTCACCGCGAGATCACGCGCTACTTCATGACCATACCCGAGGCGGTGTCGCTGGTGTTGCAGGCGTTTTCTGTCGGCGGCAAAGGCGACATTCTGGTGCTCGACATGGGTAAGCCGATCCGCATCCTGGATATGGCGAAGACGCTGATCCGTCTCTCGGGCATTCCTCAGGAGAATGTGAAGATCGTCTTTACCGGTCTCGAGGCCGGGAGAGAAATTATTTGAGGATCTCTTCTATCCGTTCGAGCAAAGATCGCGCACCCCGGCTCAGAAAGTGTTGCGCACAGGAGGAAGCTCAATGACCTGGCCGGAACTGAGGGCCCTCCTGCGTGCGTTGCACGCGGAGTGCCTGACCGGAATGCCGGCTCGCATTCGAGCCTCCGTGAAAGAAATTGTTCCGCAGTATCAGTGGACGCCGCCGAAGGAGATCCTGCAGGTTCCCGCCGCTCTGCTTACCAGGCAGCAAAGCCGTAGCGGGAGGAGTGAGCATGTTTTGTCCATGCCGTCGAGCCGCGACCGCAGCCCGGTAACCGCAACCAGCCCACTTGCCGCGCCTGAAGGCCAGCGGCTGAGCCTGTGAGCCTGTTCCGGAATTGCTGTAACCCGAAACCATTTCCGCCGCGTGCCATTTTTATCAAATTACTACAGCAACGCCGCCACTTATCCAGCTTTTCCCTTGCCCCGGCTGTGATAGCAATCCTATAGTGTGGGTTGACTATCTCTTATACTGTTGGCCTAGTCATGCGCAGGGCAATCGCATTTTCGCTGCTGACGATCTTCAGTTGGATGCTGATTGCGCCGATCTTCGGCCCCGATGCCGAAGCCAGCCTTCCGCCATGCTGCCTCAGGACCACCCACGTCCTTCGCCAAGCGGGCGAAGAAAGCCATCGAGCTCTTCGAGCATTCCGGATGTGACGACTGTGACATTCGCCTCCGGGCAGACTTGTTGAAGCAATTGCAGCCGATCCCATACTTTCCTGCGCATATGCCAGGCAGCAAGCCAGTACCTTTCTGCAAACTATTCAAATTCCCAACCTTGGACGTGATACCAGAACAGGTGTGATTAGAGCCTCAAAAAATAGACTGGACGCGTTTTGTAACGAATTGGCTACTTCGTGACTTTCATCCTATGAAAGTACAACCCAAGGACATCTGACCTAATGAGTTCACGCCTTTATCTAGCTCTGGGCCTTTTTCTCTTGTTCTCAATGGGGAGATTGGCCGCCGGTGCGCAGGAACCTCTGACGCTACGGCAAGCCGTCAACATTGCTCTTGGGCAAAGCCCCGATGCCGCAAGTGCGCGCGCGGACAATCAAGAAGCCAAATCGGCGGCCGCCCTGGCACGCACCCAGCTTCTGCCGCAACTCAACTTTACGGAAGACATCTCGCGCGGCGATGATCCGGTCTATGCCTTCGGCACGCGGCTTCGGCAGCGGCAGTTTACACAAGCTGACTTTGCGTTGAACGCGCTGAATTTTCCGCAGCCCATCGGCAACTTTTCCACGCGCTTCGCTGGTTCGTGGACGGCGTTCGACTCGCTCAAGACACAGAAGGAGATCCACCGAGCGGATCTGTTCAGACAGAGCGCTTTGTCCTCTGCCAAAGCTGTGGATCAGCAGATCGTGTTTCGTGTTGTGGGGGCCTACCAGCAGGTGCTCTATGCGCAGCGGGAGATCGATGTTGCCGAGCATGAGCAGGAGACGGCTGCGGCGCTTCTGACCTCTGTGGATGAGCACGTCAAGGCCGGCCTTGGGGTGGAGTCGGATCGCATGTCAGCCGAGGTGAATGTGGCCGCCCGCAAGCAGGAGCTAATTGCGGCGCGGGGCGACCTGGAACTGGCGTGGGCCCAGATGCGCGAGGCGATGGGCGACCCGGAACTGAAAGCAACCGAACTGAAGCCGATCGAGCCGCACACATTCCCGCAAAACACTCTGGAAGATGAGTTGGCGACGGCCCAAAAGACGCGGCCGGATCTGGCGGCGTTAGGACAGGAACAACGGGCGCAGGCGTCTGCCGTGGGAGCGGCAAAGTCGGACTTCGGCCCACGCGTGAGTGCCTATGGAAACTGGGAAGAAGACCAATCCTCATTGGCCGGCTCGGGAGGCAACAACTGGGTGGCCGGCGTGCAGATCAGCGTGGACATTCTGCCCTTAGGCAGGCGCGCCCAACTTTCGCGCGAGTCTGCTGCCAAGCTGAAGATCGACGCGCAAGTGGCCGCCTCTCAGCAGCATCTGCGGCGGGAAGTGAGCCAGGCGCACATTCACCAGAAAACGGCGGAACTCTCGCTGGAGACGGCGCGGGCAGCAATGGACCAATCGGCCGAGAGTTTGCGCATTCTGAAGAATCGTTACGGCGCGGGGCTCGCCACCATCACCGATCTGCTACGGGCCGAGGATGCCGAGCGGCAGAGCCAATCCAATTACTGGCATGCCGTTTACGGAAATGCCATGGCCTATGCCGAACTTTTATACGCGACTGGGACACTGACTCCCGATGCGGCGGAGGAACTGCAATGAAGACTGTCTTACGGGTAAGTTTGCTAGCCGTTACCGCCGCGATGGTGGCCGGATGTCATGGTACCGACTCCGCGTCCCCTGCGGTTGTCGAGACCGTGCCGGCGCGGGTTGTTGAAAGCCAGTTGCAAGAGGTGCCTGTGAACTTGCGATCCACGGGCACGGTTCATGCCAAAGAAACCGCAGTTCTATCCGCGCAGGTGATGGGCCGCATCCAGCAGGTGATGGTGCACGAGGGAGACAGCGTGCGGGCTGGGCAAACGCTGGTGGTGCTGGACGACGTGGCTTTGCGATCGGCCCTGGAGCAGGCGCAAGCGAGCCTGAAGGCGGCGCAAAACGCGCAAGCTGCGGCGCAGACCAACGCCTCGTTGGCGACAAGCACGTTGAACCGGTACAAACAACTTGAGTCCGAGAAGAGTGTGAGCCCGCAGGAGATGGACGAAGTCTCGCAGCGGGCCGAGGTTGCGGAGGCGAACCTTGAGGCGGTTCGCGCGCAAACCGACGAGGCACGAGCGCAGGTAAACAGCGCACACACCATGCTGGGATATACGCGTCTGGATGCTCCTTTCTCGGGCATCGTAACGGCGCGAATGGTCGATCCGGGGACGATGGCCGCACCAGGCGTGCCGTTAATCCAGGTTGATCGGGCCGGGGCTCTGCAACTTCAAGCCTCGGTGGATGAGTCGGCGGTTGGCGCGGTTCACAAGGGGATGAAGGTGCAGGTGGCGATCGATGGCGCCGGTCCCACGAGTATGACGGGGACCGTTGCGGAAATCTTGCCTGCCGCCGATCCAACGAGTCATAGCTTTCTCGTCAAGATCGACTTGCCTTCTGCAACTCAGTTGCGCGCCGGAATGTATGGAACGGCTGAGTTTGCCAACGGCACCCGCCAGGCGATTCTGATTCCGCGTTCGGCGGCTGTCATCCGCGGCTCATTGGCCTGCGCCTACATTCTCGATGGTCAAGGGATCGCGCAACTCCGTTATCTCACGCTCGGCACGGGACAAGGGGATCTCATCGAGGTTCTGTCAGGCATCTCTTCCGGTGAAAAACTGGTTGATACGCCTTCCGACCGCGACCTCGCCGGCAAACGCATTGAGGTCCAGCAATGAAGCACGAATTGGGAATCGCCGGACGCCTGGCCCATTCATTTCTCAACTCCAAGCTGACGCCGCTCTTCATTGCTGCGTCGCTGGCCCTGGGAATCTTCTCCGTTGCAATCATTCCGCGCGAGGAGGAGCCACAGATCCTTGTTCCCATGCTGGACATCACCACCGCCATGCCGGGTGCATCCCCGGCGGAGGTGGAAGAGCGCGTCACATTGCCGATTGAAGCGCTCGTGCATCAGATCTCAGGCGTCGAATATGTGTACTCAACGTCGTCTCCTGGGCAGAGCCTGGTGATTGTGCGTTTTCTGGTCGGCACGCCCCAGGAAGATGCACTGATCAAGGTCTACAGCAAGCTCTACTCGAACTTCGACCGCATGCCGCCGGGAGTTTCGCAGCCGCTGATCAAGGCTCGCTCCATCGACGATGTGCCGATCCTGGCCATGACGCTTTGGGGTGAGCATTACAACGGCTATCAGTTGCGCGCCATCGCCGATGAGATGCAACACAACATTGCGCAAGTTTCCGATGTATCTGAGACGACGATCATCGGCGGCCTTCCACGCACCATGCGCGTTGTGCTAAGTACGGAAAAGCTGAGTGCCTACGGCCTATCGCCAATGGCAATCGTTGGGCATTTGCAAGCCGCAAATGCCAGCGTGCAGGCTGGGAACTTCTCCGATAACAATCAGGAGGTCCGTGTCGACGCAGGCAATCTCTTCAACAGCCGCGAGGATCTGGAAGCTGTGGTGGTGGGCGTGGTGCGCGGGCATCCGGTATACCTGCGCGACGTGGCCGACAAGATTGTGGATGGCGCCGCGGAGCCTTCGGACTATGTGGTCTACGGTACCACCAACGCAGCCGCCACAGCGCAGCAAGGATTGGGCCAGTATCCGGCAGTGACGATTACCGTGGCTAAGCGCAAGGGGACGAATGCAACCGATATCTCGAATGCCGTGCTCAAGCGCGTGCATGAGATGCAGGGCGTGACCATTCCCAGCGGCGTGATGGTGACGACGACCAGGAATTATGGAGAGACGGCAAAGGCCAAGTCGGACGAATTGCTGGAGCATCTGCTGCTGGCCACGTTGTCTGTGACTCTGCTTGTCGCGCTCTTTCTCGGGTGGCGCGAGTCGGGTGTTGTGCTGCTGGCCATTCCGGTTACGCTCGCGCTCACCATGTCGGTGTTTTACTTCCTGGGTTACACCATCAATCGCGTGACGCTGTTTGCCTTGATTTTCTCGATCGGCATTCTTGTCGATGACGCCATCGTCGTAGTCGAAAACATGGTGCGCCACTTCCGGTTGCCTGAGAATCATGGGCGGCCGATGAGCGAAGTCGCGGTCGAAGCAGTTGCAGAAGTGGGCAATCCAACCATCCTGGCCACTTTCGCCGTGATTGCCGCGGTATTGCCGATGGCCTTTGTCCGCGGTCTCGATGGGGCCCTACATGCGCCCTATCCCCGTGGGCGCATCTGCGGCCATGCTCTTCTCGTTGCTGGTTGCCTTCGTGGTTTCGCCCTGGGCGGCTCTCCGCCTTGTTGGCCGCCATCTTGAAGGAGCCAAAATACTGGAGCCCGAGACGGAGAACTGGCGGACCAGGCTCTATCGCCGCATCATGACGCCTCTGATCCAGTCCGCGCGCAATCGCGTCGCTGTTTTTCATTGGCGTGGTGGTGCTGTTTCTGGTCTCGGTGGCGCTTGTGCCGCTCGGACTCGTGAAAGTAAAGATGTTGCCGTTCGATAACAAGAGCGAACTCCAGGTAATCATCAACATGCCCGATGGCACGCCCCTTGAGCAGACTGCGCGCGTGGCCCAGGCGTTGGGAGAAGAACTCGCTCGGCAGCCGGACGTACTCAACTACCAGACGTACACCGGAACATCCGGGCCTTATAACTTCAACGGACTGGTGCGCCACTACTACATGCGCCGCCAGCCGAATCAGGCCGACATCCAGGTAAACCTGTTGCCCGCCAAGCAGCGCAGCCTGCAAAGCCATGCCATTGCCAAGCGTCTCCGTCCGTTGCTCGACGCGATCGGAAACGCGTATGGCGCGCGCATTCAAGTCAGCGAGGTACCTCCGGGACCGCCGGTGGTGCAGACCCTTGTGGCCGAGGTTTACGGGCCGGATATGGCTGGTCAGACGCAGGTTGCCCAGCAGATCAAATCGATCTTTCAGCACACCGCGGGGGTTGTTGATACGGACTGGTATGTCGAAGATCCGCAGCCAAGGCTGGTGATGCGCGTGGATGAGGTAAAGGCCGCGCAGCACGGCATTGCGGTCTCCGATGTGTCTCATGCCCTGGCGCTTGCCATCTCTGGAACCGAGGTCGGCCTGATTCACGATCAGACAGCGCGAGAGCCCGTGCCCGCAATTGTCGAACTTGACCGCGCCGATCGCTCTTCCGAGCAGGGTTTGGAGAATATTCGCCTGCCCGGCGCCGACGGCGGCATGGTTTCCCTGCGCGAGTTGGTCATCGTCGAGCACACGACCATCGAGCCCAGCATCTATCACAAGAACTTGCGCCGCGTGGTCTATGTCACGGGAGATGTAGCTGGCGTGGTGGAGAGCCCGGTCTACGCAATCCTGCAGATGAACAAGGAACTCGACCACCTTACGCTTCCCGCCGGATACACGCTGGCCCGCTATAACGCGTCGATGCCTGAGTCCACTGACCACTACTCGATGAAATGGGACGGCGAATGGCATATCACCATCGAGGTCTTCCGCGACATGGGCCTTGCGTTCGCCGCGGTGCTCGTTCTCATTTACGTGCTCGTGGTCGGCTGGTTCCGCTCCTTTATCGTACCGCTGATCATCATGGCCCCCATCCCTCTAACTCTCGTCGGCATCATGCCGGCCCATGCCATGCTGGGCGCATTTTTCACGGCGACCTCGATGATCGGCTTCATCGCCGGCGCAGGCATCATCGTGCGCAACTCGATTATCCTTGTCGACTTCATTGAGCTCCGCATCAGCCAGGGAATGCCCCTGGCCGAGGCGGTGATCGATGCAGGCGCAACTCGATTCCGTCCCATGCTCCTGACTGCGGCAGCGGTCGTTGTCGGTGCCAGCGTGATTCTTACGGACCCTATCTTTCAAGGGCTCGCACTTTCGCTGATTGCGGGAGCAGTGGCATCGACTTTCCTCTCGTGGCCCACCATTCCAGTGCTTTACTACATGGTTCATTCGCGGCATCAAGCCGCGCCTCATCATCAACCTGAAACCGAACAAGGAGAATCTCTATGACCGTTGAACGCGGATTGCGCCTGATGGCGGGCGTCATGGTGCTTTTGTCACTTGCGCTTGCGCATTTCCTTTCACTTTACTGGCTCTGGCTAACGGTTTTTGTCGGGCTCAACCTGCTCCAGTCGGCCTTCACGAACTGGTGCCCGGCCATGAACATCCTGCGCGCTATGGGACTGCAGGATGCGGCTTGCATTTCCGGAAAGTGAGCCAGTGATGCATGCCCGAACCCCAACTGCGCAACTTAAAGATGAGGTCTACCGCCAGATGTATCGGTTGGAGGAAGGCCGTTCAGGGGCCGAATTGGGCCTGGCACTTGCCTTGTTGCGCGCATGGGTCGCCACAGACTCCAAACCTGAAGGTGCTGGAAATCAGGAGTGGCTCCGTATGGTATCTGCCATTTGCCTGCAGATGATTGAGGCGGCCTTGAAACGGAATGCCCCGCCGCTTCCCTGCGCGCAGTGAATTGGCGGGCTTCAGTGCAAGCGGCTCTTCATTCGTTCACCCACGAGAATATACTGGTATGGCGCCCGATTCATCCAAACGATGCGACCTGAACTGATCCGAGCCACTGACCTCCTCCACCAAGACACCCCGGAAGCTGTTGAGGAGGCAATCGGTCTACTTCAAAATACGGTTTATTCGTTCAGCATGAAGGTCTGTGGCCATCCTGAAGATGCCGAAGACACCATGCAGGAGGTGCTCTCCCGTTCCATCAGACACCTTGCCAAGATACAGACTCCGCAGCAGATGGCCGTCTGGCTTTATACCGTGACCAGAAACCGCTGCTGGCGCATGCGCCGCAAGCCTGCACACGCCCCGGCACACCTTCTCTCGCTCGATGAGCTGATGCCGGACGGTGACGAACTGGGCAGGCTGCTTGAGGATGCAGCGGCAGGTCCGGAAAGGGACATCCTCGCCGCCGAGCAGCACCACCTGCTGCATCAAGCAATCCTCCGCATTCCGGCCACATTGCGCATCGTTCTTGTGCTCCACGACATGGAAGAGCTAACCACCGAGCAGGTTGCGCAGGTTCTCTCACTTCAGCAGGGAACGGTACGGATTCGCCTCCATCGGGCGCGTCTCAGCGTGCGCAAGGAGATGAACCAGCTACTCAAGGCCATTCCCGAGCTACCCAAACAAGCCAGACCCTCCGCGAGCAAGCCCAAGCGCGCCCGAGCCAGCGGCGCGCAACGCCCGGCTGAATGCCGCGATCTGTTCGCCAATCTCTCTGAGTATCTCGACGGCCGCGTGGAACCACTCACCTGCGAACAGATGCGCGAACACATCGAAGCATGCCCCTCCTGCGTGGCGTTTCTGCGCGATCTGCGCACCGCCATCGATCGTTGCCGATCCCTGCAGATTCCTTGCGACCCGGTCCTGGCGCCGCGTCTGCGCGCCATCCTCACCAGGGAATACCTGCGCATGTTGGCGGTCCCCATCGAAAAAAATGCTCCCGCCATGATGTAACGGATTGCCGCTCTCGTGGTTTTCTTCTTATGTAAGAAGAAAACCGCTATGGAAGTGAAGATCACGCATCTCGATCGAGTGAAGTTTGCCATTCAGTCGCGTTCCCACACAATTGTTTGCGACCAACCCGCGGAAGATGGCGGAGACGACTCGGGCATGACGCCCCCGGAATTGCTGCTCGCGTCGTTGGGGTCTTGCGCGGCCTTCTATGCCGTGCAGTATCTGAAGACGCGCAATCTCGCCGAGACAGGCGTGGAGGTCACGGTGACCGCCGAAAAGTTGAAACAGCCTGCGCGCGTTGGCAACTTCGGTGTGCATGTTGCGTGCCGCGTCTCTCTCACGGAAGAGCAAACGGAGGGACTGATGCGATCTGTGCACCACTGCCTTATTCACAACACGCTGTTGTCGCCGCCCGAGATCGCAATTGAACTGGCCGTCAAAGTGACGACCGACCTCCACGCATGACAGCCCGCAAAGCCCTGTTTAGACGCGCTTTCGAGAAATTACTCGGTGCTGCTCCCTCTTATTCGCAACTTTTCTCGGTTCTGACCGCTAATTGTTCCGAGCTATTCTCGGTATTTGTCCCGAAGAATCGCACCCTCACGGACGAACCTTTGCGGGGCAAGTGCAACCGGTTGAGCCAACATTTGGCCGGTTCCGCGCACCCCCAAAATCAACATTTCGCTTGATTTGAAGCGGCTTCCCACCCTGGCGGCAAAACCGCAATCCTCTCGCCGCAAAAAAGGCGAAAGGATGGGTCCACGCGGAGTTTTTTCGCGCGGCCCCGATCGGTTGGGCGACGCCCGATGAGCCGGTCGGGTGGCATGCCTGGTGCGGATGGGATGATTTGATCTTTTCAGGCCTGGGCATCTGTGTCATGCTGGGACGCATGGGAAGCAAAGATAAAGGCAGAAAAGAAGCGAAGAAGGCCCCCAAGCCGAAGCCAAAACCGGAACCCACCCAGAAGCGTGAGATCTTCACGCCTCCGCCGCCGCCGAAGTAGGCGGCGGTTTCCGCCGATCAGGCCTCCGCTTGAGGTCTGGCGCAGGCCTGAGTGTCGGCGCTGAAGGCCTGTCCCCCAGGCTGCATCGATGGGGTTTGGCGCGTTTTGACATGCGGCGTGTTTCGTCGCTCCGCGGCGTCGGCGCCACATTCTACCGCGATTCAAACTCGCGCCTGGCTCTTCACGCGCGCCAGGTGAAGTATCGTCAGGTCATGTGCCAAAATCCGGCCGCCCGGCCGTATGTTGATCAGCCGCCGCATTTCCGCAAATAGCTGTTCGCGCTTGGCCGGCTCCATCATTCGGAGGCCGGAGGCCGTCGCCATAAACCCCACATACTCGTCCGCCGTAAGCTCCTGCGTCCCCAGCCGCCGCACCACGCGCACGTCCTCAAAAAATCCGCTCTGCTCAATCTCATTGCGCGCATCCTGGATCTCATGGGGCAACGGTTGCGGAAACTCCAGTCTGCCGGCGCCGACAGCCTCATAGCAGTCCTGGATCTCGATGAAGAAGGAATCGAATCCTGGCGGAAATGCAGGGCTGACCGTGGTGAAGGCTAGCGTGCCCCCCGGTTTAAGCGCCGCTGCCGCCTTTCGATAGCGCGCTATGGGGTCGAGCCAGTGCCACGAGGTCACAGCCAGAACCACATCGAACCGGCGCGCCGGCTCCCAATCCTCAAATCGCGAGTTGACGATTTCGACCTTCTCGAACCCGGCCAGCTTGCGCTCGGCGATCCGCGCCAGGTTCGCTCCCATCTCAACAGCAAGCACCCGGCACCCACGGCGCGCCAGCGGCAGCGTCGCCTGCCCCGTTCCGCATCCAATTTCGAGCACATCCATCTTTGCCGGTTCGAGGGGAAGATTCTGAAACAAATCATCAAACAACTGTTCCGGGCATTCAGGCCGTGCCAAATCGTACAACTCGGCAATCTCGTCGAACGTGCCTGCCCGCTGTTCCCGGTTTCCTTTTGTCGTCTTCTGCCAATCCCAAACTGTCGTCTTCATGCAATCTCCACAGCATCACGTCCTCAGTTCTCAAGATAACGCCGGAACGCGGGCACGCCTGCGGCCGACCCCAGCAGCAAAAAAGGCCATCCCGTTCGGGATGGCCTTTTGGCATGGCTTGGAGATGCGCGCGCTTACGGTTGCGCGGCCGCGCCCGGGTGATCAGTGGCGCGGGCTTGCGCCTTTTCGGCGAGCACCTTATGCGCGTTGTCTTCGAGGGCCTGGGCTTCGGGCATGTAGGAGAGCGCCTTCTGGATCATGGGATCCGAGTTGGCCATGACACGCAAACCCTCGAGCTGGCCGAACTGAATGGTGACGATGTCCTTTTCGATGCGCGCCTTGACCCAGTCGGAGACGCCCTTGATATCGGCATCGGTCCATTCGACATCCTGGCTGGTGAGGAACTTCTTGAAGTCGGCCATGACGGCGTCGTCGACCTGGAAGTCCTTGCCGACGGTGTGAGTGGCGACGTAGACCGGCGCGAAGTGGAAGAACACGTCTTTATAGAGCAGTTCGTCCTGGAAGCGGTTGGTCTTGGGCGGCTCAATCTTTTCGTCGGGAGTGATGCCGCCGCCGCCGTAGACAGTGCGGCCTGAATCGGTGAGCTTGACCTCGCGATTGGAGGAGTCCGGGGCCAGCGCGCCGGCGTGGTTGTAGTAGTCGTAGAGCGAAACGCCCTCGTAGTTGCGCTGAATGAGGCGGCCGGAGGGCGTGTAGTAATGGTAAGTGGTGAGCGCGAGACCGGAGTTTTCGCTGAGGTTGTATACGGTCTGCACCAGCCCCTTACCAAAAGTGGTTTGCCCGACAATCAGAGCGCGGTCGTGGTCCTGCAACGCGCCGGAGACGATCTCGGCGGCCGAAGCGGTGTCCTGGTTGACCAGCACGACGATGGGGAAGATTTTGCCGCCATTACCGTGCGTGGCGGTGTAGTTCTGATCGGAATAAGCGCGTCCGCGCTGAGTGACGATGACCTGGCCTTTGGCGAGCAAGTGGTCGCAGACGTCCACAGCCTGGCTCAAGAGGCCGCCGGGATTCTCGCGCAGGTCGAGCACCAGGCCCTTGAGGTTGCCCAAGCTGTTGATAGCGCCTTCCATCTCCTCGCCGGTGGTCTCCTGGAACTGGGTGAGATGAATGTAGCCGATGCCGGGACGGATCTCATATTTGAGGTCAATGGAGGGGTGGGGAATCTCGTCGCGGGTGAGGTTGAAGACCAGCGGTTTGGGCTGGCCATAGCGAACCATCGTGACCTGAACCTGGGTGCCCTTGGGGCCCTTGAGCGCCTTGGCAACCTGATCGGAGGTCCAGCCGTCGGTGGATTTGCCGTCGACCGCGAAGATTTGGTCGCCGGGGTGAATTCCGGCGCGGAAGGAAGGCGTGTCCTCATAGGGCGTAACGACGTAGACCTTGTTGTTCTGCTGCTGGATGACCATGCCGACGCCGTAATAGTGGCCGCGCTGGTCCTCGCGCATGCGGGCGTAGGCCTTGGGATCGTAGAAATGCGAGTGTGGGTCGAGAACCTGCAACATGCCGGGGATGGCGCCATCGTAGATGGCGTCGTCGATCTTATCGCCAGTGATGGGCTCGGCATAGTTCTGCTCGACGACCGCATAGACGTCGGTAAAGGTCTTCAGGCTGTCGCGGAGCTGGCTTTCGTCCTGTGAGGCCTGAGCGCCGACCTTGCGCTCAAGGACTGTGCCGGCAACGGCGCAAACGGCGAAGAAGAGGGCGATGGTAAATATTGCGCGGCGGGCGCGGGGACTCATAGACGGAACAAACCTCCAGACGGGCCGGTCGCTTGGCGCCTGGACGCGGACCTCCAATCGCCCGAGAGAGAATCCGGCTGCTGCTGGATTGCCGCCCGATAAAAATTGACCTTGCCCGGTTCCGGCAAGGCCAGGGAGATGGAAGAGCCGCTCGCGCAAACCCCGCGGGGCCGTCTTCGGCTAAAGTATACCACTATGTAATTTGACGCGCACGGTGGGGGATCGGGTAGCGGGAGTCTGTTATGAACTTTGGGGCAGACAGCGTTCCACCCCGGCACACAAAACCATGCGCCGGGAACCCCGTTTCTCGAGCCAGAATCCGGGCACACGCGGCCGAGAATCCATTTGTCATTGGCGGATTAAGGGTGCGCCACGCGCCTCCGCCTCACGCGGCGGGCACTCCGAAGCCAATGCGGGCCTTGGGGCAGCGCGCACGCAGCTTTGCCTCGAGAGCCTCGAACTCGCTCTCCCGCCCCGCGGGGACGGGCACACGAATTGTCACGTCCGGGCTGGGGTACTTTGCAAAAGTGAAGACCAGGGCTCCTGAGCCGAGCCCTTCGGAGTGAGCGCGAAGCAGATAGTTGCCTGAAGAAAGCCAGGGCGCAAACGCCTCCCCGGCCAGTAACCCGGCGGGACCAAGCCAGCTCTCACCCTGCCCAGGCCCCTGCCAGTGCACCCAGAAATCGCTCTTGAGCGCCGCAATGGCCAGGTCGATCCTCCGGGCTTTCAGGTAGAGACCGCCCAGGAGGCTGACGCCGACGACCAGCAGAAGACCGGCCTGGGCAAACAGGACATCCGCGTAGGAAGGCCCTGCCAGTAGAGCCCAGACGATCAGCAGCACGAGAACGATCCCAGCCACCCACAGCCAGGGATAGAGCTTGCGCCGACGGCTATTCAGAACTTTCGTCCCCGCAGGCGGCCTGGCGGCCCTTCCATCGGTGATGCGCACAATGACGACGGCTAAGCCAAGCACGGCTGCCGCAACCGGGACCAGGCAGCAGAGGACAATCAATCCGGGGGATTGGCCGGGCAGATGGTTTGCGATCTCCAGCACAAGCAAAACCGCCAGCGTCAGCCCTGCGACCAGGGCTGCACTGGCCCCAACCGTGGCCCTCAGCGAATAAACCGGGCTCCGACGCCATGCCCTCGCTGAATAGACTGTAATGGCCAGAATGATGAGTGCCAAACCGATCTGCACGGTTCACCTTACGGTTGCGATCCTACCACGTCATCCACCTGGCGGGTGACCCGGTTCTACTAGAGGGCTGGCGGGGCGGAAATCGGGCCTGGCGGGCAGTGGTTGAGAGAGAGAATCGCGTTGCTGCTGCCTGGGGATTTACAATGGCGTCTAAGCATCAGGCAGTGAATGACCCGTTGCCGATAGAGTTGCCGATAAATATGACCCTCAGACTTTTTCGCATTTCCGCGGCGATCGTGTTCGGCACGGTGCTGCTCGTTGGAACCACTTTGGCTCAGACCCAGGCGAACGCCCCGGAGAGCCCATACGGCGGGACGACCGTCGAGGATATTATCGTCCGCGTCAACGACCAGATCATCACCAAGTCCGATTACGATCGGGCGCTTGCGCAGCTGGACCAGGAGGCTCGGCAGCGCGGCGATACGCTGCAGGAGATGTCGGCCGAGCACAAGGAATTGCTGCGCAACCTGATCGACCAGCAATTGTGGCTCTCGAAGGGCAAAGAACTGGGCATTACCGGCGAAACGGAGTTGATCAAGCGCCTGGATGAGATCCGCAAGCAAAACCACCTGGAATCGATTGACGACCTGGAAAAGGCCGCCAAGGAGCAGGGGGTTTCGTATGAGGATTTCAAGGCCAACATCCGCAACCAGATCATCACGCAGGACGTGATGCGGCAGGAGGTTGGCGAGCACGTTCAGATCACGCCCGGTGAAGCAGAGCGCTACTACGAGCAGCACAAACAGGAATACACGCAGCCGGAGAGCGAGCGGTTGAGCGAGATCCTGATTGCGGCAAGTGCCGACGATCCGGCCAAGGTGGCCGCGGCCAAGGCGAAGGCGGACGACATTGAGGCCAGGCTGCACGCGGGCGGCGACTTTGCGCAACTGGCGCGCAGCTTCAGCGAGGGCACGACGGCGGCCCAGGGCGGCGAGCTGGGTCAGTACAAGCGGGGCCAGCTTCCCAAGGTGCTTGAGGACCAGACGTTCGACCTGAAAGCCGGCCAATACACCGATCCGATTCTTACCCGCCAGGGCTACATCGTCCTCAAAGTGGTGCAGCGCACGCCGGGAGGACCAAGGCCTTATAAGGAAGTGCAGCAGGACGTGGAAGAGGCCTTCTACATGAGCCAGATGGAGCCGGCGATTCGCGCCTATCTGACGAAGATGCGCGAGGATGCATTCATCGACATCAAGCCCGGCTATGTGGATACGGGCGCCAGCCCCAACGAGACCAAGCCGGTTTACAGCGCGTATGTGCCGCCGGCTCCGAAGAAGAAGGCCAAGGTGGAGCGAACCCGGTTCCGCGAGAGCACGCGCACTTTCAGGCAGAAATCGGGCGCGGCCGCACCCGCGCCGCAACAGTCCGCGCCTGCGCCTGCGACGAAGACAAAGGGCAAGAAGGGCGAAGCGGGCACGGAGAAGCCGGGCAAGAAGGAAAAGATTCGCTATGGGCAGGCGCCGCGCGAGACGTTGCCCACGGCAACGGCGAATTCGGGCACAGAGAATGCGGGTGCGCTGCCGGAGACGGCTTCGAATACCGAGCAGCCGGCCAATCCGCTCGAGGGCGCCGCACCGACGCAGAAGACGCGCTTCAGCGCCCGCGCGCGGACGGAGAAAAAGACCAAAACGAGCGGAGCGCAGGGGGATGCGCTGGCGCCCGCGCCACCGGATGCGGCTGAGGTCGCCGACCGCCAGACGCAGTCGGCTCCTTTGGGGCTTTCGGGCCAGACACCGGCGAATAAGAAAAAGAAGGCGGCAGCCACAACCGCCGAGAAGACGCGCAAGAGCCAGGAGAAGAAAAAGTACGAAGAATCCGCTCGGAAGCCGACGCCGCAGCCCACGCCGATCCCGCCTGTCCCTGGCGCGCCGGCGCCGGCGCAGCAACCGCAGGAGCCTCAACCGCAACAACAGCAATAGTAGCGAGCCGGCGAGTCAGCTAGTTTACGGGCCTGGGAGGTGCTCCCAGGCCCGATTCGTTTTTTGACGGCAGGAGAATAGGTGAGATGTGGGCCGAAGGGCGATTGCCTGGCTGGTAACTTCCGGTTTGCCGGTCATCCGCTCGGATGCGCTACCAAGCAGCGATGTCCGCAGCAGATAATGGAGTTTCGCGGGAGGACGTAGCAATGCAATTGTCTAAGTGTCAACGCGGATTTTGCCATCACGCTCTGCTTTTCGATCGGCCTCTGTCTCACGAAGTCGGCCAGGCGCTTCATAGGGCCTGCTTAGCAGGGGCGGAAAACAACACCCCCCTCACTGACGCTATCGGACTGTTCTGTGGCCTGTGCCTTGAGTTCGGAGACGAAATGCAGCTCCATTTCAGAGGCGATCTGGATGCACTCGTGAGACATATATTCCCAAAGCATCGCTTGGGAGACGAAGGATTGGTTCCGGGGCGGATGATTGAATCCGCTGCTAGCGACGAGGACGACGGTGGGATGGGATTTCCCATCTCCCTGACTGACGGTGCTATTCAACTTCTGTGGACTGCGACGCGGTTGGCGAACTCCGTCGGAAAGAAAACATCACTCAACGATTGCATCGCTGCAATCGCAGTTGACGCTGAGACACTCTTAGAACTGAGCCGCCACAACATCCATCCACGGCATCGCCTCGCAGATGTTCAGGACATTCTCAGAATCGTCTTCTTCGCACCGTTCCACGCCGGCTGGCCGAAGATAAAGGAGTTTGAAGTTGACCATCCGCAGGACGCTTACTATGCAGTCCGGGTTAAGACACCATCTGGAGGATTCGCTCCAATGAGGGGGGCAACGGTGAGCCTGAACGGCGAACAGATAACGGCGATTTCATGGCCTGACCGCCCTGAGGTTAGCGCGCCCGTGCAACTGCGCCCGCAAAACACCCTCGAAGTCGAATACGATGGACCGCAGTTCGGCAGCATGGAAGTTCTCATCCAAGAGACGGAATGACGGATCCGAAACTATCCTGCTCTGCGTGTGTGGTCGCCAACCCATCGATTACCGTTTTGCTGACACCACTATGCCATGTTGTATGCTTGCGGGCAGAATGAAAGACATCTATGTCGGCGATCTTCTGGGCTTCGACGAGGGAAAGACATTCGACAGTTTCTTCCTTGTTCTGACCAAGCAGCAACGGACCACAAAATCGAACAAGCCGTATTTGAACCTGATCCTGGGCGACAAAACCGGCCAGATAGAGGGGCGCGTCTGGGATCCGGGCGACCCGCGCATCGCAAAAGAATTCGCGCGCGGTGACATCGTCAAGGTGCGGGGCAGTTTTTCCCGTTTCGACGACCGCGCCCAGGTAAAGGTCGATCAACTACGCAAAGCGCAGGCGAATGAGGCGGACAAGATGGACATGCTGCCCGCCACCACCTGCGATGTAGGCGCGCTCTGGGCGCAGCTTGAGGCGTGCGTCGAGAGCGTGGTCAATCCTGATCTGAAACGGCTGCTCAACGCGCTGGTCGCAGACTCTGCCCTTGCGCAGGCCTATCGCGAAGCGCCGGCGGCGCGGCAGCTTCATCACGCATGGCTGGGCGGGCTGCTGGAGCATGTGGTGAGCCTGCTGGGGCTGGCCGATCGCGTCGCGGCGCACTATGCGCTGCTCGACCGGGATTTATTGGTGACCGGCGTGATTCTGCACGACATCGGCAAGATTCGCGAGCTCGAATGGGAGACGGGCTTCGACTACACCGTGGAGGGCGTGCTGCTTGGGCACATCCAGATGGGCGTGGACCTGGTGGAGAAGACCATCGCCGGGCTGCCCGGATTCCCTGACCGGCTGCGCACGCTGGTGCTGCACATGATTCTGTCGCATCACGGCAAACTGGAGTTCGGCTCGCCCAAGCTGCCCATGATTCCCGAGGCGCTGGTGTTGAACTTCCTCGACGATCTGGACGCCAAGATGCAGGCCGTGGCCAGCGAATTCGAGAAGTCGGCGCGCGAGGGCAGAGCGCCAGATGAACTCACGGGCAAAGTGTGGAGTGCTGGACCAGCGGCAGTTGCTGAATACGAAGGCGTGGCTCAAAGGCAGGGAGTAGCCAGGAGGGGATAGGAGACGGGCGACGATTGAGCGGAAGGCTCAGCTCAGCCGCATCGGGTTGATGAACTTCAATCCGGCGAAGTGTTTCTCGTTGTCGGTGACGACGATGCAGTCGTTGGCCTCGGCTGTGGCGGCAACGATCATGTCAAGCGGGTTGCGCGGCCGTCCAGCCTTTACCCCTTCGGACATGATGCGCCCCCAGATGATTGCGGAGGCCTCGTCAAACGCGAGCACGCGACCCCGAAAGAATGCCAGAGGGCCTCGGACGCTTGAAAACCACGACTCCAACTCACGCCGTTTCTTCCCTGATGGAAGTTCGAGAATCCCGTCCCAGATTTCAGCGAGGTTCAGTGAGGAGGTGCAGAGGTCCTCATCGGCCTGCTCTTCGAGCCAGGCAATCAACGACGGCGAAGGCTCCGGTTTGATCGGATTGCTGATGATGTTTGTATCGAGCAAATAGCGGCTCAAAGATCGATCCTCCGCGGCGGGACCCGCCTGCGCGCGAGGTTCAATTCGACTCCCATGAGCGGCGAAGTGCGCAACATTTTCAGGATGCCACCTTTCTTGCGAGTTTCAGGCGCAATCTGAACTTGCACTGAAGCTCGAATCCCGGCCGCCCCGGGATCGTTTTCAGCCAGACGCCGCGCAAAGGCGCGCACCAACTCGCGGTCCTGCTTCAGGCCCTGGACCTCGAACCGCGCCATACCGCGTTTGCTCAGGCGTTTGCGGTAGTTATTGACTGCGCGTGTCTGTGATGGGCTACCCATGGCGTCCTCCTGCCTTCTATCCAGTAATATATCCGGTAATCGGGCAATTTTTCAAGCACGGCTCACTTCAGGAACCACTCCCACTGCTCTTTGCCAAGTGGCACGACGGACAAGCGGCCGATGGTGACGAGCGGCGAGGTCTTGAAGATCTTTTCGGCCTTGATGGCGTCGAGCGTTTTCGGATGCTTCAGCCGCTTGCCTGCCTTGACGCGCACGATGGGCACTTTGGGGTCGGCTGGGTCGACGCCCATTACCGTGCCCGTGCCCACGGCAGTGCGCTCATCGCCGCTGTGGTAGAAGATCCATTTCGTTCCGGGTTTCATCTCGCGCAGATGTTTGACGGCCGTGGGGTTGGTGACGCCATCCCACACAGTTTCGCCGTCGCGCAGGAGGTCGTCGAAGGAGTAGACATCGGGCTCGGATTTGAAGAGATAGTAAGACATCTCAGTTCACAGTTCGTAGTTGTTAGTTCCCGGCAGTCGTTTCTCCGATCTACTCCCTACTCCCTGTTCCCTGTCTTTCTACTCCCTGCCCTTCTTGCGGATTTCGATATTGAGGCGCTTGATTTTCTGGTTCAAGGTGGAGAGGGGGACGCGGAACTGTTCGGCGGCGTCGGTTTGATTCCAGTTGCAGCGCTCGAGCTTCTCGACGATGATGCGGCGCTCGATGACCTCGAGGATGTCGAAGAGCGAGGCGGTGGGGTTGTGCTCGAGGAGGGCGTCCTGGAAGCTGCGGCCGGTGATGTGGCCGGGAAGCAGATCGGCGCCGATAACGGGGCCGCTGGAGAGCACGACGCCGCGTTCGATGGCGTTTTCGAGCTCGCGGACGTTGCCCGGCCAGTCGTAGTCGACGAGGGCGCGCATGGCGTCGGCCGAAAGCCTGCGCGGAGCAAAGCTGTTTTCGCCGGCGTAGAGATCGAGGAAGTGCTGAGCGAGCAGGGGAATGTCTTCGCGGCGGGCGCGCAGCGGCGGCAGGTCGACGGCAATGACGTTCAGGCGGTAGAAGAGATCCTCGCGGAAGCGGCCCTCGCGAACCTCCTTGCGCAGGTCGATGTTGGTGGCGGCGAGGATGCGCACGTCGACCTGAATCTCCTGAATACCGCCGAGGTGCATGAATCGCTTGTCCTGCAGCACGCGCAGGATTTTGGCCTGGGTGTCCATGCCCATGGTAGCGATTTCGTCGAGGAAGAGCGTGCCGCCGTTGGCGACTTCAAAGAGGCCTTTCTTGGAGGCGATGGCCGATGTAAAGGCGCCCTTGACGTGGCCGAAGAGCGTGGATTCGAGCAGCTCGGAGGGCATGGCGCCGGTGTTAATGGGCACGAAGGGCTTGTCGCGGCGCGGCGAGTTGGCGTGGATGGCCTTGGCGATGATCTCTTTGCCGGTGCCGCTTTCGCCCTGAATCAAAACCGTCGAGCGGCTGGGCGCAACCTGGGCGACCAGATCGAAAACCTTGAGCATGACTTCGCTCTTGCCCACGATGTTGGCAAAGTTGTAGCGCTGCTTGAGCGTGCGCTTGAGCTGAAGATTTTCTTCTTCGGCCTTGCGGCGGGCAATGGCGGAGCGGATGTCGGCGAGAAGCTTTTCGTTGTCCCACGGCTTCTGGACAAAATTCTCGGCGCCGGCGCGGATGGACTCGACAACGTTATCCACAGTGCCGTAGGCGGTGATCATGATGATGGGCAGGTCGGGCTGGCGCTCCTTGAACTGCGGCAACAGCTCGAGACCGCTCTGGCCGGGCAAAGCGAGGTCGAGGAGGACGAGGTCGAAGCTGTTTTGATCGAGCAGGCGCAGTCCCTCTCCGCCATCGGCCGCCGTTTTGATGGCGTAGTTCTCGATGGAGAGCAAAACTTCAAGCGATTCCCGGATGCCGGCTTCGTCGTCGACCACGAGGATGGATGCAGCAGGTGCATTGCCGTTGACTGCGGACGCGGAAACGGGCGCGGCGTTCAAGGGCGCGTCGACTTCAGGCATGGACGGAATTCCTTAATAGGGGAAACTCGAGATGGAACGTGGTGCCTGCACCGACCGCGCTTTCGACATGGATTTTGCCTGCGTGCTCCTGGATGATGCCGTAGCTGACAGAGAGGCCGAGGCCGGTGCCGCGCTTGTCGCCGGGCATGGTCTTCGTGGTGAAGAAGGGATCGTAGATGCGCTTGAGATGCTCGGGAGCGATGCCGGAGCCGGAGTCGGAAATGTGGGCTTCGACGTGGCCGTTGACCAGAGTGGCGACGCGCAGGCGTCCGCCGCTGGGCATGGCGTCCTTGGCATTCAGGAGCAGGTTGAGGAAGACCTGCTGCAGCTTGCCAGGATTGCCGTGGATGGGCGGAAGGTCGCCGGAAAGATCGAGATCGACCAGGATCTGCGCGGTTTTGAACTGGTGTTCGAGCAGCGAGAGCGTGTCGCGAATGACCTGGTTGAGATCGGTGGAACGGAACTCGGTGGTGGAGGTACGGGAAAAGTTGAGCAGGCCGTTGGCGATTTCGGCAGCGCGGAAGCTCTGTTGCGTGATCTTATCGAGCACGGGCCCCAGGCGTGTGTCGAGGCGGGTGTCGCCCTTCATTTGCTTGGCAAGCATCTGCGCATAGGAGGCGATGACGGCCAGCGGGGTGTTGATCTCGTGAGCCACGCCGGCCGCGAGCAGGCCGATGGAGCTGAGCTTGTCAGCCTGGGCGAGCTGGGTTTCAAGGGCCACTCGCTCGGTGATGTCGTCGACCAGGACGATGCGGCCCAGAGGAACAAAGTCGCGGCTGAGCAACGGCGCGATCGCGATGTTGACTGTGCGCTGCTCGCCAGCGCGCGTGGTGATGCGGAACTTGTAAAGGTTATGCACGCCCTGCTCGTCGCGGAAGCCCTCGAGCGCCTCGATGAACTCCGCGGGAAAGACAGCGCCCAGCCGCTGGCCGATGGCCTCGCCGCGGCTGAGGGCATACATGGCCTCCATCTGCGCATTCCAGCTTTCAATGCGGTCGTCAAGGTCGATGGCGATGATGCCCACATTGATGGATTCGACTATGTTTTCGTTGAACTCCTTGAGGCGCTCGAACTCGCCGATTTTCTCTTTCAGCCGGGCATAGAGGCTGGCGTTCTGGAGGGCGATGCCAATGTAGCTGGCAAGGGATTCGAGAAGCTCGACGTCTTCGCTCGACAAAAAGTCTCCGCCCAGTGTGCGGCCGAGGCCGATGACGGCGATGGTGCGGCCGGCGGATTCGCCGTCTTCCGGCTGCCCGCCCTGGGCGACGCGGCAAGGGAGATAGTAGTTCAAGTCGAGGAGGGCTGCAGTGCGCCGCTGGTCTTCAGGCAGATGAATGGCGGCCTGCGCGTTCTCAACGAAGATATGCGAGTGGTCCTTGGCGCGGTCGAAGTTGAGGAAGCCGAAGGCCAGTTTGTCCTGCGCGGCGCTGATATCGTCCGGTAAACCGTGGGAGGCGGCGAGACGCAGGCCGCCTTCATCCTGCGCCAGGAAGACGGCGACGCGGGCGACCAAAAGTGTGCTGGGCAACTGCTCGACGATGGAATGGAGCAGGGCTTGGAGGTCGGTCTCGGAGCTGAGGCCGCGGCCGAACTCGACCAGCGCCTTGCGGTAATCGTAGCGATGGCGGTCAAAGGCGCGGTCGATCCAGCCCTGAATGCGGCGCTTGAGGGGGTCAAAGACGGCAGCCGTCGCCAAAATGGCGATGACCAGCGCCCACTCGCGTATGGTTTCAGGCAAGCGCTGATGGACCATCAGGGCGATAAGCGCGATGATGCCGAAGTAGCCGCCGGCGATAAGCCCGGTGGCCAGCGTGTATGCCATGCCGCGCTTGAAGATCAGATCGGTGTCCATCAGCCGATAGCGGACGATGGCCCAACTGAAGGTGAGCGGCAAAAAGATAAGCGACAGCCCGGCCAGATTGGTGAGCAGGCGGGGCGGATTCAGGTCA
This sequence comes from uncultured Acidobacteriaceae bacterium, assembly GCA_963848805.1. Lineage (GTDB taxonomy): Bacteria > Acidobacteriota > Terriglobia > Terriglobales > Acidobacteriaceae > Telmatobacter. Next base: position 330,842 of record CAWKFD010000017.1, read on the forward strand.
AATAGAAACGGGATGGCGTAAAACAGCGTGAAAGGCAACACCGCGAGCAGGGTGCCACGGGTGAGCCACTTCAGTTGCTGGCGCAGCAAAGGCGAGTCAGCGCGGCTGTAACTGCGCAGGAAGAGCAGGGCGACGAGAACGTAGAACGCGGCGTCGTAGGCGGTGGCTGTCTGGTCGAGGCGGTGCTTGAGCAGCCCGGTGGCCTGCCAGTGGCCGATAGCCAGCAGCCACAAGCCGAGCAGGCCCGCGCCGGGCGCATAGACCAGCGGCAATAACCAGCGGCGGCGGACGTTTTTGAATCGCTCCTCAGGAAAGCTGAGCGCGAAATGCAGGAAGAGGGCCGGCTGCAGAGACTCAGCCACTACATTAGTCCAGAAGACGGTCCAGTCCAGCGCGTCGAGCTGACCCGTGTACTTGAGCGCGTACCAGGCGAAGGAAACCAGGCAGAAGAGGTAGAAGTGGGTGGAGCGTGGGGCTCCCCAGCGGCGGAAGAGAACGTAGAAGCCGATGATCAGGTAGATGAGGCCGATGAGGCGCAGTCCCTGGTTCAGGTTCCGGTCCAACGGCTCGGGGATCACCTTGACCGGCGTATCCAGGGGAATGCCGTCACGGGTAATGACGTAGTAGACCTGGCCGTAGGGGCCGGTGCGGTAGAGTGCGCGTTCCAGATCGTCGGTCCGCGAGACTGCTGTCGCGGGCGTGGCGGGGGTATCGCTGACTCCGGTCAGCAGGTCTCCCGTCTGGATGCCGGCGCGCTCGCCGGCCATGTCAGGCAGAACTCTTTCTGCTTTCAGGCCACCAGCGGCCTCGCGCCACCACACGCCGTCGTAAGGCTGCTGGAACTGGCGCTCCTGCAGGATGTTGAGAACAGCCAAAACGAGCAGAGCTGCCGTGGCCAAGGCCAGCAGCGTAGCCTGCGCGCGATTGAGAAGGCTTGTCTCCATAAAAAGGGGGCTTTTCTAGACTGAACTCATTGTCAGCACGTCAATTGCCACGCGGGGAGATAAGGCGACGGCGGTCCAGCGAGTGCGCCCCAATCGTCTGAGAATACGTATGATATGGACTTCGGGTTCCGCGAAAACGTCAACGGTAAGGGCAGGATACCACCGATTGAATGCAAAAAAACGAGAGCATGTTTACGTAGAAGAGGATTGATCTATGGAAAATGGTAGATTTTGAGCCAACGGTGGATCGATCTCTCCCAGGTTAGCGCGATACTCAACGCCGGTCCTTCAAATACCCTTCAGCCTCGCAGGCGGTATGGTTTCGGCACTCGAGCGCTGAGCTCAGCAAACTCGACGTTCGTGAGTCGGAACGCTGCGGCGCCGGCGAGATCCTGGACGGACCCGGTTCCAGTGCTGCGCACCATGGCGCGGCAGCGAGCCGCGTGAACTGACGATGCGGTAAACTGGGGGTAATCTTCGACTGGTTTTTTCATCGTCAGATTCGGAGTCCCTCTCGCCGGGTAGATGCTCGCGAGCGCGGAGGATTGACTGTGCGCATACGAAACATCGCCGGCGTTGCGTCCGCTTCCGGTTTCGCTTTTTTCGCCGCAGCTCTCAGCCAGGCGCTCTGTGTCCGGCGTGAGGCAGGCAGCGGTGGCTGATCTCTTGATTACCGGCCTGCCAGACACCGCGCCGGCCGCGGGCTCCCTTCCCGCAACGCCGCCGGGCGGAAGGGCTGCTGTTCGTTCCCTCCACGATGGAGAGGCAATAAACCCCCATCGCTGGATGACCGCCATCGCGGTGATGTCGAGCGCCGTGATGCAGGTGCTGGACACCTCGGTGGTGAACGTCAGCATGCCGCACATCGCCGGTTCGCTCTCCTCCACGGTGGATGAGGCCACGTGGGTTCTCACCTCATACCTGGTGGCCAACGCCATCGTTCTGCCCATCGCCGGGTGGCTGGCGGGCGTACTGGGCCGCAAGCGGCTGCTGCTGATTGCCGTGGGGGGCTTCACGCTGTCGAGCCTGCTGTGCGGGCTGGCTCCTAATCTGCCCATGCTGATTGTCTTTCGCGTTTTGCAGGGCGCCACCGGCGGGTGCCTGCAGCCGCTTTCGCAGGCGGTGCTGCTGGAGGAGTTCCCCGGCAGGGAGCAAGGCAAGGCGATGGCCTTTTGGACCCTGGGCATCATCGCGGCGCCCATCCTGGGTCCCACGCTGGGCGGCTGGATTACCGACACATGGTCCTGGCGCTGGATCTTCTTCATCAACCTGCCAGTGGGCGCGCTGAGTCTGCTCTTGATTTCGCAGTACGTCTCCGATCCGCACTACCTCAAGCGCCGCTTCGGCGTGGATGTCTGGGGCATTGGCATGTTGGCCGTGGGCATGGGCGCGCTGCAGATCATGCTGGATAAAGGACAGGAGTTGGACTGGTTCGGATCGAACCTGATTCGCGTCCTGTGCGTGGTTGCGCTGGTTTGCCTTACGGTGTTTGTGCTGCGCGAATTGACGACCGAGGACCCGATTGTGCGCTTCAGCCTGCTGCGCTACCGCACTTTTGCCGCGGGAGTCGGCCTGGACACGATCCTGGGTTTCGCGCTCTACGGGAGCCTGGTGCTGCTGCCGCTCTTCATGCAGACCCTGCTGGGCTGGACGGCGACAACGGCGGGAATTTGGAATAGCCCGCGCGGTATCGGCATTGCGCTGTGCACGCCCGTGGTGGGCCATCTGCTGGGCAAGGGCTGGGACGGACGCAGGATGTTGTTCATCGGGCTTGCCCTCGTCAGCTTGTCCTTCTTCGGCTTTGCGCGCATGACTCTCGAATCGGGCCCCTGGGACCTCTGCTGGATCGAGATCGTCCAGGGGTGCGGCATGGGCCTCATGTTCGTGCCGCTGACCACGCTGACCATGAGCCCGATTCCGAGGGCGGAGACAGGAAACGCAGCGAGCCTCTTCAACGCGGTGCGCAATATCGGCGGCAGCATCGGCATTTCCTTTGTGCCTACGCTGGTGGCGCGGCGTTCCCAGTTTCACCAGCAGGTACTCGGCGATCGAATCACGCCCTCGAGCGCAACCAGCCAGCAGGCTTTGGCGCGGTTGACGCCTTACTTTGCGCATCAGGGTTTCGATCACGTAACGGCGGCGCACAAAGCGAGCGGGCTCATTTACGGGCAGCTCCAGCAGCAGGCGGCGCTGCTGAGCTATGCGGACGCGTATCATCTGATGGGGATCCTCTCCCTGTTCACCATACCGGCGGTCTTTCTAATGCGCGGGGCAGAACACAACCGGCGGCAGCGCAAGGAGCCGTAATGGGGTGCGGGTTTATCGGCGTAGCCAGCGGGGCTTCGCCGCCAGCGCGGCGAGCGACGCAGCAGCCAGGCCGTTGACGAAGGTTCTTCGGGAAATCATTCCGGTCTGCAATTCCGACCCGAAAATTATGGCGTTGAGGGCCACATGGGCACTGCGACTGGATGGTGCGGAAGGCGAGCGCTGCGGGAGCGTCCCACAACGTCGGCTGGTTGATGAAAGCCCTTCGTTGCTGCCCATTGCGCCCTTGCGGCGCATAGACTGAGCGCAAGAGCAGCGCGAAGATGAATGGGGGGCTGTAAACTTGTGCCGGGATGGGGCGTCTACCAAAGTGATGGCAGCCGGTTCAGCAGTTAAGCCGATGACCGCGGGAGCGGCAGAGGAGATGGCCGCGCGGGAATTTGCGGGCATAGTCGAGAGCCATCGGCCGCAGATTTTCCGGTTTCTGCTGGCATCGCTGCGAGACGTGGACCTGGCCGAGACGCTGACGCAGGAGTGCTTCCTGAAGGCGCACCGGAACTGGAAACACTTTCGCGGCGAGTCGACCGCGATGACCTGGCTGATGCGGATCGCCATTAATTTGCAGAAGGACCACTGGCGCAACCGGCGAGTGCAATTCTGGCGCCACACGCGCAACAATGCGGTGGATGTGGACGAGGCCAGCGACTGGCTGCCAAGCGGCGAGCACACCGTGGAACAGCAACTGCTGGCGCGGGAACAGGTGGCGCAGGTTTGGAAGGCGGTAGAAGGCCTGAGCGAGCGGCAGCGGACGGTGTTTTTGCTGCGCTACGTGGAAGAGCGGGAGTTGAGCGAGATTGCCGAAGCCACCGGGTTGAGCGAAGGCACGGTGAAAGCGCATCTATCGCGGGCGGTCGGAAGAGTGCGCGCGGAGCTGAGAGGAACAAGATGAACTCGAAGGATAAATTGGCGGGAGAGATCGACGATCCGGTGGTGGCAGGGGCGCTAAAGCACTTTAAGGCGAGCGTGGATGCATGGAGCGAAGCAGCGTATAGCCGGCCGCGGACAACGCTAGTGAGGACGGCTCGGCACAGTTGGCGGCGGGCGGCGAGCTGGGCGCTGGGATGCGTGCTGGCGGCGGGGAGCCTGGCCGGCGCGGTGTACGAGCGCCATCACCGGCACGAGCTGGCGCGGATTGCGGCGGTCGAAGCGGCGGCGCAAAAGGCCGCGCAGGAGCGCGCGGCAAGCGAACAGGCAGCCACGGCAAACACACTGACGACGGACAAGGATCTGCTGGCGACGGTGGACAGTGATGTATCGCGAGAGGTTCCGACGGCGATGGAGCCCCTGGCGCGAATGATGGACGAAGACGGGGCACAGTAAGAGGCACGCACGGCAGAAGGCTGAGGGAAAAGCTCCTGGACGCAGGAGGAGGAGACGACGATGAAGTTCACGATGGCAGGACGGTTGGTTTTGGCAGTAGCGGGAGTTTTGATTGCCGGCGGGCTGGCGAGCGCGCAAGGGCCTGGCGGCGGAGGCATGGCCGGCGGCGGAGGAATGGGGTCCGGGTTCGGCGAGCATCGGCCTCCCATGGAACGCGCGTTTGGCGGCGCGGGCGGGCAGTTTTGGAATAACCCAAGGACCGTGGCGGCGTTGAAATTGACCGACGATCAGCGCAAGGCGATGGACGGGATTCTGCAAGAGCATCGGATGAAGCTGGTAGATCTCGAGGCCAGCCTGAAGAAGGCAGAGCTGGAGATGGAGCCGCTGATGAAAGCCGATACGCCGGACCAGGCGGCGATCCTGGCGCAGATTGACAAAGTGGCGCAGGCGCGGGCGGAACTGGAAAAGGCGAATGCGCGTTTTCTGCTGGCTTTGCGCGGCAAGCTGACGCCGGACCAGTGGAAGCAACTGCAGACCATGCGCGAGAACCACATGGACCGCGGACGGGACGGAGAGCGTGGTCAGCAGCCCGGTGGATGGGGAAAAGGCGGACAGCGGCCGGGCATGGGCGGGCAGGGAAACCAGTTCTACTTCCACAGGCAGGTACCTCCACCTCCGGGTGCGGGTCCTCAGGAAGCACCGGCTCCTGCACCTGCGCCGGCGCCTTCCGGTACGGGAGACGCTCAGTAGTCCGCAAGGTCGTGGCTGGCGCGGTGTAACCGCGGACGAGGATTGAGAGCTTCAGGCGAAAGAGCGAAACACAAGCGGCTGAAAGACCCATGGCGGCGGGGGATTCTCCCTTGCCGCCGTTTTTTTGTGCGCTTGCGCCGGGCTCGGGGCGCGCACGTGCTGGGGCCCGGCGATTCCAGAATTGCCAGCGCTTGCCGCAGCCGCGCCGCACTGGTTCTGTAACATCGGGATGGAAGGAGCCGTTTGTGCCGAATCTTGCCGCTGCCGACTGGCTGATCCTGCTGATTTATTTCTTCTTTGTGCTCGCCGCCGGTGTTTCGCTCAAGCCATTCATGACGGGGAGCAAAGAGTATTTGCAGGCGGGCCGCGCGCTGCCGGGATGGCTGTGCGGCATGGCCATGTTGGGCGCCGGGTTGGGCTCGCAGGAGTTGCTTGCCATGGGCGCCGCGGGGGCCCGGTACGGGTTGGCGAGCGTGGGATTGTTCGCGCTTGGCTCGATTCCGGCGATGATCTTTACGGGCCTTTTTCTTATGCCGATTTACTACGGAGGAAAGTCGGGGCCCTTATCGCAATCCGGTCCTGGGGCGGCGGAAGTGGCCGTGCGGTCGATTCCGGAGTATCTTGGGCTGCGCTTCGACCAGAAGACGCGCGCGCTGAACGCCTGCCTGTTTGCCGCGATGGCCTTGTTCAGCGCGGGGATTTCGCTCTATGCCATGGCGCGAATCTTCGCGGCGCTGCATGTGTTCGATCGCATTGGGAACGCGTGGAATCTGCCGCCGACAGGAGCTCTGTTGCTCGCGATCGCGTTGCCGGCCGCGCTGGTGATGGCCTATGTTCTGCTGGGCGGGCTGGGGGCGGCCATGTACAACCAGGCGTTGCAATTTTGCGTGATGATGGCCGGCATGCTGCCCGTGGCGCTGCTGGGGCTCGAAAAGATTGGCGGATGGAGCGGATTGAAGGCCGCGGTTCCCTCGGGTTTTCAGCACGCGTGGAGTGGAGTAGGCCATGCGGGCGGGCATTCCATGGGAATTGGGGCCGCTGCTTTGGTCGTTGGCGTGGGCGTTGTGATCGGGGGCGGCGTGTGGTGCGCGGACTTCAGGCTGTTGCAGACGGCGATGGCGGCCAAGGATGTGGAGTCGGCGCGGAGGGCCCCGCTCGTTGCCGCGGCGGCAAGGGTATTTGTGCCGTTGGTGTTGATTCTGCCGGGGCTGATTGCCGTTGGGCTGCCGACGCCGCGCACCACGATTGTGATCCACAACGAGAATGGCGCGATCTATCACGATATTACGGTCGTGCCGCCAGCGGAGGAAGCGGGGCAGGGGCTGGTTCCCGCAAAGGTCGATGCCGCGACGGAAAAACCCGTGATGAGCGCGGACGGCCACGCAGTGCTGGACTACGAGATGGCCACGCCGGCGATGCTGTTGCACTTTTTGCCCACGGGAATGCTGGGGCTGGGACTGGCGGCGCTGATGGCCTGCCTGATGAGCGGCGTGGCGGCGAGCCTGACTGCGTTCACCGCGGTCTTCGCCTGCGACATCTATCAGGGGTTCCTGCGGAAAGGCGCAAGCGACAAGCAAATTCTCCAGGCCGGACGGTGGGCAGCGATGGGCGGCATGTTGCTTGCGATTGGAGCGGCATGCGCGGCGATGCGATTCAACAGCATTCTCGACGCCATGGCGCTGGTCTTCGCGGTGGTGAATGCGCCGCTGCTTGCCACGCTGCTCGTGGGGGTTTTCTGGAAGCGCGCCACTGGGTGCGGCGCTTTTGCGGGGCTGATCGCCGGTGTGGCCGGGGCCTTGCTGCACCACGGACTCGCGCTGCCGCAGGGTGAACAGCGCGGCATTCATGGCGGATGGATTGCGGTGCTCGACCATCCCCGCAGTGAGATGGCGCTGAATGTGGAGACGGCAGTGTTCGCGTTCTGTCTGAGCCTGCTGGTGACGGCGGTGATGAGCGCACTCACCAAGGCGCGGCCTGAGGCGGAACTGGCGGGGCTGGTGCACTCGCTCACGGAGCGGCCGCCGGCGCATGCGAAATGGTGGAAAAGGCCGGAGGCGCTGGCCGCGGTGATTCTGCTGACGGCGATTGCGGTAAGTTTGTTCTTTCGGTGAGGGAGGGCGGCCATGAAGAAACAAGCGGCGAAAAATCCGGCGGCGATCGCGACAAAACAAAACGCGACAAAACAAAACGCGGCGGGGCGGATCGCGACGGGCCAAATTGCAACGCTTGCAGTGGACCCCCGCATTGCCACGGGAATGTTTTTCACCCTGACGGGAACAATTCTGAGTGCGTTCGGCCTGTCCACGCGCGAAAATGCGGAGGTTTATGCGAAGAGCCTGGGCATCGATGTGAATCTCTGGTGGGGATTGGCGCTGCTGGTGTTTGGAATTGTGGTGCTGACGCTGGGCAGGCGCGGGCAGATGCGGATGGAGAAGGCACGAACTAAGGGACTAGGGAATAGGGAATAGAAGGCGAGGCGCTTCGCATGCTATCCCACCCTTGGCGCAAATACACAAACGCGCCAAGCAGGGGGCACCCAGCATCGTGCTCTAACGAAGGCGCCTGCCATCAGGGCAGTCCTTACGCGATGGCCATTAGACTTGAAATGAGCGATGAAGCGGAAGACGATTGCGCATTACGAGATTCTGCGGCAACTGGGCGCCGGGGGCAGCGGGGTGGTGTACGCGGCCAACGACACGCTGCTCGAACGGCCAGTGGTGCTGAAGATACTGCACACCGGATTGCTGACGGCCGAGCAGATGCGATCGACGGTGCTGCGCGAGGCGCGCATGGCCTCGGCGATCGAACATCCTAACGTATGCGCCATCTACGAAGTGGGCGAAAGCGGCGACGAGGCGTATATCGCCATACAGTACGTACCTGGCCAGCCGTTGAGCGAGTTGATCGAACGTGGGCCGGCGAACCTGCAACTGGTTTTGCCGGTGGGCATTCAAATCGCCGACGGATTACATGCGGCGCACGGGTTGGGCATCTTTCACCGCGACCTGAAGCCGCAAAATGTGATCCTGAGCGAAGGCGGCCTGGTAAAGATTCTTGACTTCGGGTTGGCGCGGCGGCTGCGGCCGGAGGATGCGAACTTCGACCCCCAGAAGCCGGCGCTGGCCAAAGACGCTTCGCTCGCGTCCACCTATATGGCACGGGGCGGGACCATCCGCTACATGGCGCCGGAGCAGTTTGTTACCGGGCACTCGGGCGTTCAGTCGGACGTGTGGGCGCTGGGCGTGATTCTGTATGAGCTGGCCAGCGGAAGGCATCCCTTCGCGCGGCCCGGCGCCGAGGATTTTTTGGCCATTCGCGCCATCCAGTTTCTTGAGCCGCCGGATTTGAGCGAGATTGTGCCGGGAATTTCGCTGGAGCTGAAGAGCGTGATCGCGGCGTGCCTCGAAAAGAATCCGGGGGCGCGGATGGCTTCGGCGGCCGAAGTGCGCGAGGGGCTGCGGACGATTATGAAGGCGCTGCAGATTGAAACGGGGATCATTCCGGCCAACGCGGCGGCAAATTTAACGGCGTCGCGCGCGGAGCCAGAGAAGCGCGCCACGGGTTTGCTTTCGATGCTGGCGGAGCGATTTCGCGAGTCGGCGGGCGACCGCGCGGCGCAGAACTCGCTGGTGGTGTTGCCCTTTGCCAATCTTGGCGAAGCGGAGGCTGCTCCGCTTTATGGTTACGCGCTGGCGGACGCAGTTGCGGCGCGGCTGGCACGGATTCCGGCGCTGGTGGTGCGGCCCTCGAACACGCTCATGCAGTTGCCCATTGGGCAAATGGACCCGCTGGCGCTGGGCCAGAAGCTGCTGGTTTCATTTGTGCTCGCGGGAAGTTATGTGCGCTCAGAGATGGGGTTCGACCTGAACTGGCAACTGCTCGACGTGGCGTCGCAGCGCGTGCGTACGGGCGGAGCGATCCGTGTGGCGTCGCTGGACCTGATCGCGGTGCAGACGGAGATTTCAAACGAGGTGTTTGCCACACTGCACGGATTGCGCGCTGCCGACGGAATTGAAACTGCGCCCATCGACGCTCCGCGGCCGTCGCCGCGGGATGAATCGTTGCCGGGGCCGGTGAGCGAAAGATATCTCCAGGCACGGGCGCTGCTCAGCTCGTTTATCGTGCGCACGGGCTCGCGCGCCGATCTGGATCGCGCGCACGCGCTGTTTACGAGCGTGATCGAGGCCGACGCAGGGTTCGCCGCGGGATGGAGCGGGCTGGGCATTGCCGAGCTGCAGTATGCACGCCACGGCTTCGGCGGGCAAATTCACGTGATGCGCGCGCGGAGGGCGTTCGACGAAGCGCTTAAGCTGGACCCGACCTCGACCGAGGCCGATCTTTACCGAATCGTCACGCTGCTGTCGCGCGGCGAAAAGGAGTCGGCGCGGCACGGGATCGCCAACCTGCTGACGGCAGCGGCGAACGACTGGAACGTTCACATGACGGCGGGGATTGTGCTGCGCTGCGACGGCATGTACGACGAGGCGCTGAGCGAATTCAGCCGCGCGCTCAAGCTGAATCCGGCCAACGCAGCGCTTTTCTATAACCACCGCGCCCGCGTGTATCACTACCAGAACCAGATCGAATTGGCCGGCGACGAATTGGAAAAGGGCCTGGCGCTGGAGCCGCGCCATCCCTTGCTGCGCACGTCGGCGGGCTACCAGCAAATGCGCCTGGGCAATCTGGACAAGGCCATCGAAATTCTGGAGGGCGTAATTCGCGACGATCCATCGTTGCGCATCGCGGCGCCCACGCTGGCGCTGTGCTATGTGCAAACGGGCGAACGGGAACGGGGCGCGGCGCTCGTGAAGGACGACGCGCTGACCGCGGCCGAGGCCGACAGCGAGATGGCCTACCGGCTGGCCACGTACTTTGCTGGCGAGGGCGACTCCAGCGAGGCGCTGCACTGGCTGCGCCGCGCGATTTATCTCGGGAACGAGAACTACCCCTGGTTCCAGAAGAACCCTTCGTGGAACAATCTGCGCACCAATGCGGACTTCGGGCGGATTCTGGAAGATTTGAAGCGGGGCTTTCGCAAAAACCAGAAGACCTGGAAGCGGCTGCTGGAAGAGGTGCCGCCGGAAGGCGAGTAACTTCTTCTCTCCGGCTGGAAAATGGGCTGAGAATTGCAAGTCACTCCCTCCTGTTCGCGCGGCGAGCGTCCCTTTGCATCGCGCCCCAGCTCCAGCGGACTTAAGTTGCAAGGCGCACGCAGCCAATAGGGGTGTATCCTGTTGCCAGCTTCGATCAATGTGGGGGTAACGAGCGTGAGTGGCAAGACATCTCTGTGTGCGTGTTTGTTGCTCAGCGCGGCGGTAGCCGTCATGGGGCAGACGCGGGACGAAAATTGGAACAAATGCAAGGCCGACGACCCGGACACCAGCATCGCCGGATGCACGGCGCTGATCCAGGCCAACCAGGAAACGACAAACGACCTGGCCAACGCCTACTACAACCGGGGAATCGCCTACCGCGACAAGAAGGATTTGGACAGCGCTCTTCAGGATTTAGACAAGGCTCTGCAACTGAATCCAAACTTCCCCAGCGCACTGAACAGCCGGGGCAATACCTATGCCGACAAGGGCGAGAACGACCGCGCCATCGCGGATTACACTGAGGCGATTCGGCAGGACCCGAACCACGCGCTCGCCTTCTACAACCGCGGCAACACCTACGACACTGAAGGCAAGTACGATCTCGCCATCGCGGATTACAACACGTACCTCAAGCTGGCCCCGACTGACGCCGACGGCTTCAACAATCGCGGCCACGCCTATATGCAGAAGGGCGAGTACGACCAGGCGATTCAGGATTTCAACGCGGCACTGGCCATCAAGCCCGATCACGACCTTGCCTTTTACAATCTGGGCCGGGCATATATCCATAAGGCACAGTACGACACCGCCGTCCAGAATTTCACCAGGTACATGCAATTGAAACCGAAGGACCCGGATGGCTACTACCAGCGCGGCCTTGCCTATATGAAAGGGGGCCAATACGACAACGCGATCGCCGATTTCAACAAGAACATCGAGCTGAAACCGGAAAGCACCGACGGCTACAACAGCCGCGGCAATGCCTACGAGGATAAGGATCAATACGAGCGAGCGATCCAGGACTACAACCAGGCGATCCACATCGATTCGAAGTACTCACTGGCGTACTACAACCGGGGCCTCGCTTACAACCATGTAGGCGATTTCGATCTCGCCATCGAGGATTTCAGCCAGTACATCGCCAAGGTTCCCGACGACGCCGATGGATACAGGAGCCGCGGTGACTCCTACGTGCGGAAGGGCCAATTCGCGCGCGCGATCGAGGATTACAACCAGTCCATCCGACTGGAGAAGGACAGCATGCTGGAGTTCTACGACCGGGGTTGCGCTTATTTTCTTGAGCAGAACCTGACCGAGGCGGTAGCGGACTTTGAGCACGTGATCTCCGCCGGACCGTCTTCCTACAGTGCGACCTATGCGGCGCTGATGCTGCATGTGGCCACGAAAAGGCAGGGGCAGAACGATGCGCAGCAGCTCGCGCCGGTGGTGTCGGCAGCAAACCTGTCGAAATGGCCCGGGCCGGTACTGAAGCTCGACCTGGGCGAGATGACATCCGATGAGGTAATGGTGGCCGCGGCCAACCCCGACGCCGATACGCAGAAGGGGCAGGTTTGCGAGGCGAATTTTTACACCGGCGAGGATGCGCTGTTCCATCAGCAGAGGGCGACGGCGCTGGCGCGCTTCAAAGCCGCGCGCGATAACTGCCCGAAGAACTACATTGAGAATCGAGCGGCGCAGGAAGAGCTGAAGCGGCTAGGCAGCACCGCGGCGGTTCAAAAGCCATAAAGTCCGGCCGGCGCCCCTCGGTCCCGGTTTAGAAGCCGAGGGCGGTTCCACGAATGGTATGCCCATGTGTTGAGGGTTCCCATCCTTTCGCCAGAAGAAAGGCGAAAGGATGGGCCTCTGGCACCGGTATTCTGGAACAGCCTCAGGCGCCCGTGGATGTTTTACCAGGGACTATCGATCCGCACATAGGGCCGGTAGACCGGCTCCCACACATAGGCGTGCAAATGTTCTTGGAAGTCGTGTGCGGCGCCGATTTTGGCAACGCCGTCAGCAATGGCTTGTTTGCCGACTGCCTCGGCAACCACCAGGCTGACCTTGCGGGCGTCGGCGATGGGCGGCAGCAGCGGGGCGCTCCGGTCCGCGAGCGCGGGCGACAGCGAAGCCAGCGCTTTGGCGGCGGCCATGATCATGGCGTCGGTCACGCGCCGGGCGCGAGAGACGAGGATGCCGAGGGCCAGGCCCGGGAAAATGTAGGAGTTGTTAACCTGCGCGATGTGGATGAGCTTGCCGTTGACTTCGACAGGCGCGCAGGGACTGCCGGTGCCGACGATCGCACGGCCTTCGGTCCAGCGAAACAGGTCGGCGGGCGTGGCTTCGGCCTTCGAAGTGGGGTTAGAAAGCGGAAAGATCGCCGGCATTGGCGTGTGGCGCGCCATCTCGCGCACAATCTCCTCGGTAAATGTGGCCGGCTGTGCGCTAACGCCGACCAGCACCGTGATGCCTGCGTTGCGCACCACATCGAGCAGCGAAATTGCTCCCGATTCCGAGCTTGCGGCCGACAGCTTCCATCCGGCTAATTCCTCGTGCTTACGCGCAAACGGCTGCTGGCTGGCGCGAATGCCCTTGCCGCCTTCCACAAGCAAACCGTGCCGGTTGAAGGCGTAGATGCGACTGCGCGCCTGCTCTTCGCTCAGGCCCTCCTGCCGCATGGCGACGATCAACATCTCGGCGATGCCGACACCTGCGGAGCCGGCGCCGAACATGGCGATGGTCTGTTCCCGGAGCGGAATGCCAGTGGCGTTGACGGCGGCGAACAGCGTGGCGGTGGTAATGGCCGCGGTCCCCTGAATGTCGTCGTTGAAGGTGCAGAGCCGGTTGCGATACCGCTCCAGCAGGCGGATCGCGTTGTCGCCGGCAAAATCCTCCCACTGCAATAGAATGTGGGGCCAGCGGCGTTCAACGGCGGCCACGAAGGCTTCGACAAAATCGTCGTATTCCTGGCCGCGGATGCGTTTGTGCTGCCAGCCGATATAGAACGGTTCCTGGAGCAGCGCTTCGTTGTCCGTGCCCACATCGAGCAGCACAGGCAGGCAGTGCTCGGGTGGAACGCCGCCCAGCGCGGTGTAGAGCGCCATTTTGCCAATGGGAATGCCCATGCCGCCTGCGCCCTGATCGCCCAGACCGAGGATGCGCTCTCCGTCGCTGACCACCATGCAGCGCACGTCGTCATAGCGGGTGTTGGCCAGGATCTGATCGATGCGGTCCCTGTTGGGATAGCTGAGGAAAAGTCCGCGCGGCTTGCGCCAGATCTCCGAGAAGAGCTGGCACCCCTGGCCCACGGTCGGTGTATAGACGATGGGCAGCAGTTCTTCAATGTGGTGAGCAATGAGAGAGTAAAACAGTGTTTCGTCGTTGTCCTGAAGGTCGCGCATGTAGATGTACTTGCCAAATGCGACGGGCCGGCGGTCGAGCACGCGCATACGGCGCTCGCGCTGGTCCTCGAGAGTTCCGACGTGGGGTGGCAGCAGTCCGTGGAGAGCGAACGCGTCGCGCTCTGCTTCAGTAAAGGCCGTGCCTTTGTTGAGGCGGGGATTCATGAGCAGTGCGAGTCCGGAAAGGCTGGTACGGACGGTGGATTTATGCGAATAAGTTGGAGCGGAAAGTTCGGAATTCAAGATGGTCCCCTCCCAGATTGAAACTTTTCAGGTGGTTGCATCTCTATCGTAGCCACTCCCCCAACTGTTCTCGTGTGAACGCGATCACTGAGTTACGAACGCCACGGATTGAGGGTTGCCACGCCGCAAGTACAACATAGCGCAAATATCCGTTTACTCGAATTCCATCACCACAATCTCCGGGCGCGTGCCCACGCGCATGGGCGGACCCCAGCTTCCGCAGCCCGTGGAGGTGTAGACCTGGAGCGCGCCAAAGCGCTGCAGTCCATAGGTGAAGCGGCCGTAGACGCGGCGCGTGAGCCAGGTGAAGGGAAAGAGCTGTCCGCCGTGGGTGTGGCCGGAGAGCTGCAGGCTGAAACCGGCCTGCTCCACAATAGGCAGGCGCGTGGGCGCGTGGTTGAGCAGAATGCTGGCCCCGGCGCGGTCCAGCCGCAGGCCGTCGATTGCGGCTTTCATGTGCAACGGCGAGGAGCTGAATCGCGATAGAGCACGCCGGCGACTTGCAGCCCGTCGACGGTCACCAGCTCATTGGCAAGAACCCGGATGCCGGCGCGCCTGACAGCTTCGAGATACTGCGCGGTCGACGTGAAACTCCTCGTGGTTGCCCGTGGAAAAATAGATGCCGTATGGCGGGGCAAGCTGCTTGAGGGGCGCGATCAGGCGGTCGAGGTCGCCTTTGGTGCCGTCGAAGATGTCGCCGGGAAGAAAGACGATGTCGGGATTGAAGCTGGCCGCCAGAGCTGTCATGCGCCGGCAGAATCGGACTCCGTTAATGCTGCCCAGATGCAGGTCGCTGAGCAGAACGGCCCTGCGGCCACGCCAGGACGCGGGCAGGTTGGGAAGATGGATCCCGATGCGGCGGATGCGGACGATGCGGACATTGAGCAGGCCATAGAGGCCGGCGAGAGCGGCCAGAGCGTAGAGAACTCCGGCGAACAGCGGCCGGACTCCGGGGGGATCTGCCGGCAGGGGGACAAGGCGGAACACGAGCCAGCACAGCCGGATGAGGCAGGACGCCCAGAAGAGATAGTTGAGAAAGCCGAGCCAGATCGCCGCGATCCAGTAGAGGAACCGGACGGCAAAGTTGTGGAAACGGAAGGCGAGCAGGCTTGCGGGCACGAAGCTGAAAGCCAGAACCAACATGGTGGCTCGCAGATCGGCAACCGCTGCGGGACTGAGACCGGGCCAGAAGGCGATGCAGGTGGAATAGACGAACCAATGGGCAAGAAAGAGGAGAACCTGGAGAACGAGGATGGGAAGGGTGGGCCAGGCTTTCAAATCCGGAGCTCCTTCTTACCATGATGGCATGAAGCGGAACTGGATTTTCCGCGTCCGGCGGTTCGCTCATCCACGTGAAACAATCTTTTCATGAACCGCACCGCGGAAAACGCGCTGGGGATTTACGTTTCCATTCCCTTTTGCCGGTCGAAGTGCACCTACTGCAACTTTGCTTCGGGGGTGTATCCGGCCAGCGAACACGCGCGCTATGTGGAGCGTGTGATCGAGGACTTGGCCGGCGCGAAAGCGTGGGCCGCGGCTCTGGGCGCGGAGTTCCCGCGGCGCGTGGATACGGTGTACCTGGGCGGCGGAACGCCTACTCTGCTGGCCCCGGCGTTGCTGTCGAAAACTGTTCGCCGCGATGCGCGCGGAGTTCTTGATCGACGCGGACGCGGAAATTACCGTGGAGTGCGCGCCAGGACAATTAGCTGACGCGACGCTGGACGCGATGGCAGCCGCGGGCGTGAACCGCGTGAGCCTGGGCGTGCAGTCTTTCGTGGATAGCGAGGCGCATGCGAGCGGGCGGCTGCACAACCGCGCGACGGTCGAGGCGGATTTCCGGCGGCTGCGCGCTGCCGGCATCGCATAACCTGAATGTTGATTTGATTGCCGGGCTGGCCGGGCAGACGTTCGCGTCGTGGGAAGAGTCGCTGGCGGCGCTGGCTCGGCTCCGGCGTGCCTCACGCCAGCGTGTACATGCTCGAGGTGGACGAGGACTCGCGGCTGGGGCGTGAGGCATTGGCGGGCGGGCCGCGTTATCGCGCCCGGCTGGTGCCGAGCGACGATGCCATTGCGCGCATGTACGAGCGGGCGATCGAGCGGCTGGAAGCGGCGGGGTTACACCAGTATGAAATTTCCAACTTTTCTGGTTTTGGACTGGAGTCGCGCCACAATCTTCGTTACTGGCAGCGGCGGCCGTATCTGGGCGTGGGGTTGGATGCGTCGTCCATGCTCAGGTGCGCTCCCACCCTAGCGGCAAAAGCAAAGACGCTGCGCGAATGGGACACCCAAGCCGTGCTGTGCGAACCGAGTCTTGTATCAGGGCACGGCTTCAGCCGTGCCGAAACTGAAATTCAGTCGAGCGGGGCTTTAGCCCCTGTCAGCAGCTCGGTTCTGCGCACAACGACGACAGACGATCTATCCGCGTATCTTGCCGGAACGGGAGCGAGAGAAACCCAGTGGCTCACTCCCGCGCAGCAGCACGAAGAGGCGTGGTTCCTGGGGCTGCGCACGAACGCCGGCGTGGATGTGGATGCGCTGCGTGCGGAGTTTGGCGAAGAGCTGCTTGATCCGGCGCTCGAAACCGTCGCGCGGCTCGCAACAGATGAGCTTCTCGTCTTCGACGGCGCGACGCGTGCGCCTGACCGCGCGAGGAAGGCTGATCTCGAACGAAGTCTTTCAGGAGTTTCTGACGGCAATGAATGCTTCTGCGGCATCGTGATCTTCAAGCAGCGGTTGCAGCCCGGCGCGCCGGAAGAACCTTCAGCATGGCGCGCATTCCCATGCGATCCGCGTAGCGCAACAGCTTTTCAATGCTGACCTGGGTGATCCGCCCGCGCATCAGGTTGCTGATTGCCGGTTGATGCTCGTCGAGGATGCTTACTAATTGGCGCTGCGTGTACTTCTTGCGCTCGATTTCGGTGCGGATGGCGTCGAGCAGGTCGGCTTTGATCTTGAGCGCCGTAGCTTCAGAGCGCGTGAAACCGAGATCGTCCAGCACATCGCCTCGCGTTATGTGTGTCACTACGCTAACCTTCCCGGCCATAAGCTTCCTCCGCGGTTTTTCTTAATTGCCCAAGCATAACCCGCAAACGGGACTTCGCAACGTCAATGTCGCGCCGATTCGTCTTGCGGCTTTTCTTTTCAAAAGCGTGCAGAACATACAGCGCATCGCCGATCCGTGTCAGGTAAATCACCCGGTACCAGGTTCTTTCGTCGGCAGTCTTGAGTTCCCACACGCCCTTTCCAATCGATTCCATCCGCCGCGCATCGCAGTCCGGAAACAGGCCCTTCTGCAGCCTGCGCAACGAGTACCCGAGCACGCTCTTGACTTCCTGAGGAAACGAACTCAGAACTTGCTTTGCATCACCAGCCCAGT
>CAWKFD010000018.1:0-131508 GCA_963848805.1 uncultured Acidobacteriaceae bacterium
TCGAATGCTGGCTCGTGCCGCGTTCTTGTCCAGGCCCATCGCCATCAGCACGTGGCTCGGCTCGGTCGCTCCCGAGTGACACGCCGGCCCTCCGCTCACTGCCACACCCTTCAGGTCCAGTGCAATCACCAGCGCCTCGCCCTCTAACTGCTCAAAGCGGATATTCGTGGTGTTCGCCGCCCGCGGCGCGCCTGCGCCATTCACGCCCGTGCCCGCAATCGCAACAATTCCAACCTCAAGCCTGTCGCGCAGAGCCGCTACCCGCTCCAACGTCCCATTCTCCAGGCTCTCCATCGCCAGCTCCACGGCCTTGCCCAGCCCCACAATCCCGGCCACATTCTCCGTGCCCGCGCGCTGGCGCCGTTCGTGGCTGCCGCCCACAATCAGCGGATCAATCGGCGTTCCGCGGCGTACGTACATCGCACCCACGCCCTTGGGTCCGTGCATCTTGTGCGCGCTGATGGAGCACAGATGGCACCCGAACCGCCGCACGTCGAACGGAACCTTACCCGCTCCCTGCACCGCGTCGATATGGAAGTAGGCTCCCGCTTCCGCCGCAATCTTTCCGATCGCTTCCACCGGCTCCAGCACGCCCGTCTCGTTGTTGGCCAGCATCACGCTGATCAGGGTTCTGCGGGACTCGCCGAGCCCCGTCTGGGGCCGCACCGCCCTTCGAATCTCCTCGGGATCGATGAGCCCGTTCGGCCGTGGCGCTACAAACGTCACCTCCGCCCCGCGCTCCGCCACGCGCTCCGCCGCACGCAGCACCGCCGGGTGCTCAATCGACGTCGTGATCAAATGATCGCCGGCGCGCACCAGGCCGAAGATTGCTGTGTTGTCGCCCTCCGTGCCACCGGAGTTGAACACAACCTCCGCCTCGCGGCAGTTGAAAAAGCGTGCCAGCGTCTCGCGCGCCCGGTCAACCGCCCTCCGCGCCTGCTGCCCTAAGAGATGAATTGACGACGCGTTCCCGAACTGCTCCATCCAGTACGGACGCATCGCCTCCAGCACCTCCGGCAGAAGAGGCGTGGTGGCATTGGCATCGCAATAAACCCGGCGCATGGGGGAAGCACTCCTGCATTAAGCGGCGTTGGTAGCGTTACCGGAATTAAGGCGCGCTACAATGACTGCGAGAACTAACTCCGCTAGCGCCGCTAACACCGCTAACACCGCTAACACCGCTTTCTCACTATTGTACGGGCAATCACGCCGCCGCGCGAATGGGCGCTCGCCGCACCATCCGCCAGTCGTATGTCCGCGAATCTCCCGCCAACTCGCCAACTCGCCATGACCGCGAAGCGGTCGCCAACTTGCTAAATGACAAAAAGGCCTGCATGCGCTCGATCAGGCTCACTGCCTGCGTTCTCGTCGCGCCGTTCCACCCATTAGAATGCGAACAGTACCCTTCCACCTGATCGGGAGCTCGTCCGCATGAGCGAAACGTCAACGCCAGCCCCAAACCCTCCTTCAACTCCCCGCATTCTCATTGTCGGCAACGCCGGCCAGCTTGGCCGCGAGCTGCAACGAATCTTTGCCGGCATCGGTCCCATGGTCGCCGTCGATCGCGAGTCCGTCGATCTCGCCGATGCCGATCAAACCCGCGCTCTCGTTCGCCAGCGTCGCGCCCGGCATCATTCTCAACGCCGCCGCCTACACTGCCGTCGATCGCGCCGAATCCGAGCGCGACCTCGCCTACGCCATCAACGAGCAGGCGCCGCGCGTCCTTGCGGAAGAGGCGCTTGCGCGCAACGCTCTGCTTGTCCACTATTCCACCGACTACGTTTTCGATGGGAGCAAGTCGGAACCTTGGATTGAAACCGACGCGCCCGATCCCCTCAACGTCTACGGCGCCAGCAAGCTGGCCGGCGAGCGGGCCGTCGAAAACATCGGCGGCAGGTACCTCATCTTTCGCACCAGTTGGGTCTACGGCCCCCATGGCAACAACTTTCTGCTCACCATGCTTCGCCTTGCCCGTCGAGCGCGACCGCCTCTCGATTGTTGACGACCAGGTAGGCGCACCGACAACTTCTCTCGAACTCGCACGCGCCACTCACGCCATCGTCACCGGCATCCTTGCCGGCCGCTTTGGCGCTCCCGAGGATTGGGCTGGCCTCTACCACATGACCTGCGCTGGGGCGACCTCCTGGTTTGGATTTGCACAGGCCATCTTCGCTCGCGCCGTCTCGCTGCTGGGAACAAAAGCCCCCGAACTCACTCCGATTGCCACCAAAGACTATCCCACTCCCGCCGCGCGTCCGCGCAACTCCGTCCTCTCCAACGCCAAGTTGCAATCGCGATTCGATTTCCAGCTCGCTCCCTGGCAAACCGCCCTCGACGAAACACTCGAATCTCTGCGAAATTCCGAATAAGCCGAACGAATCGTCCCAGCTTCGTTTCCATCAGTTTTCGATCGGGACTTCCCTCACGCCCATTCGCCTTGCCGCATGATTGGCTCGACCGCGCCCGTAGCTGTAACGCCGTCGATATCCAATTTGTCCGATCCGATCATCCAGTCCACATGAATCAGGCTGTCGTTCGCCCCCTTGGCCGCAAGCTGATCCGGGGTCAGCTTGTCTCCATCGCGCAGGCAGCCGGAATAGGCTTGACCCAGCGCGATATGCGACGCGGCATTCTCGTCGAAAAGCGTGTTGAAAAACACCAGTCCGCTGGATGCGATGGGCGACGAATGCGGCACCAGCGCCACTTCCCCAAGCCTCCGTGCGCCATCGTCGGTTTCAATCAGCTTCTTCAGTACTTCCTCGCCCTTGGTCGCTTTCAACTCCACAATGCGCCCGCGCTCAAAGCGCACGTGTATGCCCTCAATCATCGTGCCCTGGTGCGAGAGCGGCTTTGTCGCCGTAACGGTTCCGTCGGCGCGGTCTTTGTGCGGAGCGGAGAACACTTCTTCCGTAGGCATGTTGGGAATGCAGTAATTCCCGTTGCCTGCGGTCGTGCCTCCGCCCAGCCAAAGATGGTCATCGGCAAGCCCCAGCCGGAAATCTGTTCCGGGCCCGCGATAGTTGAGCGTTGCGTAGCGCTTTTCGTTCAGGAACGCTGCGCGGCGCTGCAAGCCGGCATCGTGCGCCTTCCATGCGCTCACCGGGTCGGGGGTGTTGATGCGCGTGGTCGCGAAAATCACCTCCCACAATTTGGCCAGCGCCGCGTCCGGCGCCTCGCCGGGAAACATCGCCGCCGCCCATGCGGGAGTCGCGCTTGCCACAATCGTCCAGTTGATCTCGTGGCGCGTGATCAGCTCCAACGCAGGCCTGTACGCCTTCGAGACGGCTCGATTCGCCCGTCCCACGCGGTCTGGATCCTCATTCGATAGCAGTGAAGGGTTTCCCCCTGCAATCGCCAGCCGCGCGGCGCCGCTTTTGAATGCCGCGGCCATTCCCTCGTACAGCCACTTTGCTGCATGGTCAAAGCTCTCGTTTGCGGCCAGCCGGTAGCGCATCAGCGCTGATTCGTCGTCGCTGAACAGAGTGGTCACCAGTGTCGCTCCCGCGCGGTAGGCGTGCTCCGTAATCCGCCGCGCCAGCGGCATCGCATCGGTCGACGCCGTCATTACCAGTTCCTGCCCGGCCTTCAAACCAAGCCCGACATTCACAGCAACCTGAGCAAGCAGGTCAAGCTTTTCTTCATGTGTGCGTTCTTTCATCCTTGGTTCACCTCCGCTCATCGCTTCTCATGCCTCGAGACCTACTCAAAATGACGGCCCCAAGCCGTCCATCATACATAAACCACCCTTTGTGACGCCCGCCCTATTGATGCGCTCTTATAACAGCCTATAATTAGCCCCGTTTCCTGAAAATCGAGGTGCCCCCATGCCGTCCAAAACCTCCCGCCGTAATTTCATTTCGGCTAGCCTCTCCGCTGGCCTGCTGGCCCCCTTGGCCGGCGCAGCCCCCGCCATCGGCGCGTTCAACACCTCTGAAAGCGCCGTTCCCGTGGGTGGCCCGGTCAAGCTGGCCTACAGGACCCTGGGCCGCACCGGTCTCAAGGTCACCACGGTCGGCTTCGGCTGCATGATCACCTCCGATGGCAGCGTCATCGAGCGCGCCGTAGATCTCGGCATCAACTACTTTGATACTGCCCGCAACTACCAGCACGGCAACAACGAGCGCATGGTGGGCGCGGCCCTGGGCGTCAAGCGCAAGCAAGTCGTACTCTCCACCAAAACCGAGGCCCACGACAAAGCAGGCATGCTGGAGCATCTCGACCAGAGCCTCCGCGAGCTCAACACCGATTACATCGACATCTGGTATCTCCATGGCCTCGGCAGCACCGCCGACATCACCGACGACATGATTGAAGTGCAGCAGAACGCAAAGCGGCAGGGCAAAGTGCGCTTCATCGGCGTCAGCACTCACAGCGGCCAGCCGCAGCTCATCCCATGGATGGTCCAGAAGAGCGTCTTCGACGTCGTTCTCTCCGCTTACAACTTTTCTATGGATGCTGCTATGGATCAGGCCATCGACGCCGCCGCTAAAGCCGGCATGGGCGTCGTCGCCATGAAGGTCATGGCTGGCGGATTCCGCAGCGTCAAACCCGGCAGCCCCCTCGCGCAAAAGTTTGCCCAGCCCGGCGCGCTTTTCGCTGCACTTAAGTGGGTCATCAAAAAGCCCGGCGTGGCTACCACCATTCCCAGCATCACCGACATGGACCAGCTCGACGAAAATATTAAAGCGATGGCACAGCCGTTTGCGCCTGCCGACGAAAAAATCCTCGCCGCGCACCTCGAACAGATTCGCCCCCTCTACTGCCGCATGTGCGGCAAGTGCGAAGGCGCATGTCAGAAGGGTCTGCCCGTCGCCGATGTTCTCCGCTGCCTCGCCTACGCCGAGGGTTACGGTCAGTTTGCGCTGGGCCGTGAGCGGTATTTCGAGCTGGCCAATGCGCGTTCCGCCCGCTGTGCGGATTGCGCCTCTTGCACCGTCGCCTGCCCCCATGGTGTCCACGTGGCCCGCCGCATGGCCCGTGCCCAGGAACTTTTCGCATGAGAGTCTTTGCGCTGCTGCTTACCGTCCTGCTTTCCACCGGCGCAGCCGCCGCGCAGAGCTTTCTTGATTGCCACTTCGTCCCCGGCTGGGAGCAGTCCGGCGAAACGCGCCAATACACCTCTGACAATCTTTACGAATACAAAGATGGCGGTGCCGAAGGCTATCTCGTCTTCGGCTTTGTTCGCATGACCGGAATCGACTGTAAGATGGGCGCTGACACGCTGGCCATCGATCTTTCCGAGATGACCGACGCCGACGCGGCCTATGGTATCTTTGCCGCCAATCTCGATTCCACCCAGCCCACTTCCGAGATCGGCATGGGAGGCCAGGTGCAAGCGCAGAGCGCCAGCTTCGCCAAGGGCAAATACTACGTGGAGATTGTCGAAACCGCGGCCGACTCCACGAGCAACGATTCGGCCACGATGCGTGCCTTCGCCTCTGCCGTTGAAGTGCGCCTGCAAGGCCGCGTCACACCGCCCGCTCAGCTGCTATGGTTTCCGGCGGGCAACGTCGAGCCCATCCGCATGGTTCCTGAGAGCGTCCTGGGCCTGCGCGAACTCAAGCGCGGCTATATTGCGAAATACAAGCTCGGCCAGGCCTTCATCGTCCTTGAAAGCACGCCGGACGCCGCGGCCCTCGTGCTCAAAGCCCTCCGCGCGCACTTCAACGGCGCCTCACCCGCATCCATCGGCGACGAAGCCTTCCAAGCCCAGGACCAGTACCTCGGTGGCGTTTGCATCTTCCGCAAGGGCCGTGTTCTGGCCGGCTACGCCAATCTTCCCACGCCTCAGCAGGCCGCATCGCAAGCTGCCGTGCTCGCAGGTCGCATCCCGTAAGTTGTTCCCGAATTGATTCGGCGCGGCATCGGGAACCACCCCTCAGCGCCGTTAACCGACGACGCTGGCGCAAAGCATCTCCAGAATCTTCTGCGCCGCCACCGGAATCGCTGTGCCCGGCCCGTAAATCCCCGCCACGCCAGCGTCGTACAAAAACTTGTAGTCCTGCGGCGGAATCACGCCTCCTACCACCACCAGAATCTCATCGCGCCCCAGCGCGCGCAGTTCCTGAATTAGTTGCGGGACCAGCGTCTTGTGTCCCCCAGCCAGGCTCGACACTCCCACCAGGTGCACATCGCGATCCATCGCAGATCGCGCCACCTCGCGCGGCGTCTGAAACAGCGGCCCGATATCCACGTCGAATCCGATATCTGCAAATGCCGTCGCAATCACCTTCGCGCCGCGGTCGTGCCCATCCTGGCCCATCTTCGCCACCAGAATCCGCGGCCGCCGTCTCTCCTCGCGTTCAAACTCCTCCACCATTTTCCGCGCTTTGAGGAACTCCTTGCCATTTGCGCTCGCTTGGCGGTACACGCCTGCAATGGTGCGTGTCGTCGCCTTGTAACGGCCCCACACGTCTTCTAGAGCCTGCGAAATCTCCCCCAGCGTCGCCCCTGCCCGCGCCGCGTCCACGGCGTGATCCAGCAGATTCCCATCGCCCGCCGCTGCGCAGCGTTTTAGCCGTTCCAGCGCCGCGTGCACCGTCTTTCGATCGTGCTCGCGTCTGAGCTGTTCCAAACGGCTAACCTGCGCCTGGCGCACTGCTTCATTGTCAATATCGAGTACCGGAATCTCCGCTGGCTCGGGCACAGCAAAAGCATTCACGCCCACCATCGCTTCGAGGCCGGCGTCGATCCGCGCCTGCCTCCGCGCCGCCGCCTCTTCAATCCGCATCTTCGGCAATCCGGTCTCGATCGCTTTCGCCATTCCGCCGAGCCCTTCGATCTCTTCAATTAGCTCCCACGCCGCGTGCATCAGCTCGTGCGTCAGCCGCTCAACATAGTACGATCCCGCCCACGGGTCCACTACGTGCGTAATCCCGGTCTCCTCCTGCAAAAAAAGTTGTGTGTTGCGCGCGATTCGCGCAGAAAAATCCGTGGGCTGCGCCGGCGCCTCGTCGAACGCATTCGTGTACAGCGATTGCGTACCGCCTAGGACTGCACTCAGCGCCTCGACGCACGTGCGCACCAGGTTATTGTTTGGGTCCTGTGCCGTCAGGCTCCATCCCGAGGTCTGCGAGTGCGCCCGCAGCGCCAGCGAGTTGTGGTTCTTCGCGCCGAAGCTTTTCACGATCTTCGCCCACAACATGCGCGCCGCCCGCAGCTTGGCAATCTCCATAAAGTGGTTCATGCCTATGCCCCAGAAAAAACGAAATCCGCGGCGCAAACTCATCCACTTCAAGACCGGCATTTACCCCCGCGCGCAGATACTCTCGCCCGGCGGCCAGCGTGTATGCCAGCTCCAAATCCGCGGTCGCGCCCGCTTCCTGCATCTGGCAGCCGCTCACGCTGATGCAGTTGAATTTCGGCATCTTCCGCGTGCAGTAGAGCAGGATATCGCCCATAATCCGCATCGATCCCGCGGGCGGATAGATGTACGTATTGCGGGCCATGAACTCCGTCAGAATGTCGCTCTGGATGTTCCCGCTCAACTGCTCCGGCGCCACGCCCTGCTCCTCGGCAGCGGCGATATAAAACGCCATGATCGGCAGCACCGCACCGCTCATTGGTATCGATATCGAAATCCGCTCCAGCGGAATGCGGTGGAACAAAATCTTCATGTCGAGAATTGAGTCGATGGCCACGCCCGCCTTGCCCGCGTCGCCGGTCGCACGCTCGTGATCGCAGTCGTAGCCGCGTTGCGTCGCCAGATCCAACGCCACCGAAAGTCCGCGCCGCCCTGCGGCAACGTTGCGGCGATAAAAAGCATTCGGCTCTTCTGCTGTCGAAAACCGCGCGTGCTGCCGAATCGTCCAGGGCCGCATGGCATCCATTGTGCTGCGCGCCCCGCGCAGATAGGGCGGAATTCCCGCCGCGTACTGCAAATGTTCCAGTCCCGCCAGATCCTCCCGCGTGTAAAAGCTTTTCAGCGCAATCAGCTCGGGCGAAAGCCATTCCTCGGCCTCCCGCGCCTCCCTCTTCCCCGTCGCGCATTTCCAATCGATCTTCGTAAAATCCGGCCGCAAAATCAGCTCCTAGCTTCTAGCTTGTATGCGCCCATTTCATATCTCTCGCATTTCCATTCAGAGAAGAGTCCCCGATCCGTCTAGCCAAAAGCTGGGAGCTAGAAGCTAGCAACTGGAAGCTAGGTTTCTGACCGCATAATTTTGTACCAATGCTGGGTGCCCCAGGTCTCGATCTTGAGACCTGGGATAGCATGAACCCAAAGTACTTCTTTACGCGGTCAGACAACTGGTGGCTGGTCTTTGATCCCCAACCGCTGCTGCCATTTCGTCAACACTTCCAGCGGCTTGCTGCGCATATGAACAAAGTCTGCGATTCCCGCTGCCGCGATCTCAGCTGCGTTCTCTGGATTTCCCGCCACAATCACCGGCGTTTCCCGGCCCAGGGCCTTCAACATCGGGATGAGCTCAGCTGCCAGCGTCGCATATTCGTGATCGGCGCTGCACAGCACAATCAGGTCGCCCTCCGCAGCCGCAATCTCCCTGGCCTTTTTGAATCGCCGCGCCGCAATCTCAAAACCGGCGCAGGCAAAGAAGTTTGCCGCGAAGTTGGCGCGCACCCTGCGTGCCCTCACATCTCCGATTTCGGCAAGCAGCACTCGCGGCGTCTTGCCTGCCTGCGCCGCGTGCCTCTCGGTGCGCAGGCGCAACTCCTCATACGCCCGCGCGCCGCGCCTGGTCTCCTTCAGCCGCTGCTCGTCAATGCGGCCCAGCGCCCGCTCAGCGGGATTGGCATACTGATTCGTTCCCACCATCGCGCGCCGCCGCGTCGCAACGGCCTGTTCTCGCGCCGCCAGGGATTGCTCGAGCTTCCGCCCAATCGTGCCCTCCGCGTTCGCTTTGCGGTATCCTCCGCGCGCTTCGATCTCCTGCATTCGCTTCCAACCCGCGTGCGCAAGAAAATCGGTCAGCCTCTCAAGGTAATACGAGCCGCCGCCCGCGTCGGCTACGCGGTTCAGCCACGCCTCGTGCTTCAGCAGCAATTGCGTGTTGCGCGCCAACCGCCGGCTCTCCTCGTTGGGCGCTTTGTAGCACGCGTCGAACGGCAACACCATTACCGAGTCAGCTCCGCCAAGCACCGCGGCCATTGCTTCCGTCGTCCCGCGCAACATGTTCAGGTGCGGATCGTAGACCGTCTTGTTCCATCGCGACGTGCGTGCGGCGATCCGCGCGCGTGCCGCTTCGCCGTTCCCGCCAAAGCTCTTTACCACTCGCGCCCAGGCCATGCGGAACGCCCGAAATTTTGCAATCTGGAAAAAGTAATTTGCGCCCACCGCGAAGCCAAATTCAATCCCAGCCGCCGCGCGGGCCGCACTCACCCCGCGCTCCTCCATTGCCGCCAGAAAATCCACTCCCGCCGCAAGCGTGAATCCAACCTCTTCGACGGCTGTTCCTCCGGCTTCCTCAAACGCTTCGCCATGAATCCCGAACGGCGTAAACCCGGCCGGCGCGGCGTCAATTACCTCGGCCGCAAACTCCATGCTCGCCAGCGCATCGCATCCGGTCGAAATTTCGGCCTCGATGCGCCGCTCCTCCGTCCAATTCTTGCTCAGCCGTTCCATCAAAAGCCGGATCAGCCGCTCATTCGCGCGCTCGAAATGTACCGGGACTTGGCTCAGATTCGTCAGCAGCACTTCCAATTCAGCACTGCTCTTGACCAAAAGTCTGCTGAACGCAGTTCCGTCAGCCCCAGCCGCAACTGCCCCGCGCGCTGCGCGATTCGCCTCTTCCGCATCCGTCGCGTCGATCTCCTCGCGAATTCGCCAGCCGCCCGTTGCGCGCACTCCGCGCCGATACGGAAAATCTCCAGGCGCCGCATCCAGGCACGCCAGGCTCTTCAAATCCTCCGCACGGTAGTAGGGCTTTACCGCCAACCCCTCCTCCGTGCGCCAAATCAATTTCTCTTCGTAATCGGCCCCCCTCAGGTCGCGCGCAATCGCTGCGTCCCAGGCCGCGGCGCTGACCGGCGGAAACTCCTCAAGCAAATGTTCAGTCGCCATCTTCTCTCACTTGCCTGATGCCCTTTATTTATGCAAACAAACCGCCAATATGCAATCGCTCGCACACTTTCGCGGCAGCGGAAACAGGCTGGCTCGTGGCCTCCCTCGTCGGCCCATATGAAGCCCGGCTATTCGAGTTCTACAACGATCTGATTTACCTTGACGGAATCGCCCGCCGCCACTCTAACGATCTTCACGATTCCGGAGCGTGGCGCGGTTACATTGGTCTCCATCTTCATGGCCTCGATAACCATGATCAGTTCGTTTTCCGCGATCGTTTGTCCAGGCGCTACGTTCACTCTATTGATTACGCCAGACATGGGACTGCGGCAGAACTTATCTTCGTCGACGGTTTTCTCCGAGTCCGAGACTTGCGCGGACGCTGCCGGCGGTGGCACCGAATGCACTGTCGCGGGAACCAGAGGATATGACATCCCGTAAAACGGATGATGAGCGTCGTCGTCTTCGATGACTTCGACTTCCACCTCGTAGGTATTGCCGTCAATTCCAATCTGGAGCTTCAAGTAATTCTTCCTTCCCTTGAAAAAATTTCCTGCGGGTTTATCGTCTTAAGCGCGGATTGTGAGAGGCTTGAATCGACACACGCCCCTGTTGCGCCCACGGATTGACGATTCCATAGGGCGATTCCAGCGTTCTGGCCGAGCGGACACGGACGTTTTTCCCAAGGTATGCGGTGGCGGCCGCGGCCAGCAGCACCTGGATCTCTGGAGTGACCTCCGCCTGTATCGGCTTGCCGGGGGTGGTTTGCGCTGTCTTCGCTGCTGCATCGCGCGCCAGGCTAAGTTCCGCGATCCGGGCTTCGAGACCCTCGATTTTCCTGCTTAGCTCGCGCAATCGGCGCTCGGCCGTTTGTTGCCGCTCGGTCAGAGCCTGAATCAACGCTGCCAGATTCTCTTTCACGCGCCGCTCCTCGTTAGGGTCAGTTAACACTGTTGGGATCGCCATCCCAATAGTGTTAACTCACCCCAGTGTCCTGATTCCAAAGATCGCATCACAAATGCGCTGTCATCCTGAGCGAAGTTTGGCGCGTCTCTTGCGCCAAACGCAGTCGAAGGACCTGCATCTTGGCCTCCGAGTTATGCATCGAACTTCTTCACCACCACCCTATAGTGGAATCAATCCATGTTTCTTTTGAGGACGCGTTTCTTGCTTGGTGTGCAGCGACTCCAGCGCTCGCGCCAGGCATCGCCGGGTTTCGGCCGGCTCGATCACCTCATTCACCAGGCGCCGGCCCGCCGCCACATACGGGGTCGAAAACGTCTCCCGGTACTCTTCCACCATCTCCCTGCGCCGCGCCTCTTTGTCCTCGGCGGCGTCGATCTCCTTGCGGAAGACGATCTCTGCCGCGCCCTCGGCGCCCATCACCGCAATCTCCGCCGTCGGCCACGCCAACACCCGGTCCGCGCCCAGCCCCTTCGAGCACATCGCGATGTACGCGCCGCCATATGCCTTGCGCAGCACCACTGTGATTTTCGGCACCGTCGCCGCCGAGTACGCAAACAGCAGCTTCGCTCCATGACGAATGATCCCGCCCCGCTCCTGATCCACGCCAGGCAAAAATCCCGGCACATCCACAAACGTCAGCAGAGGAATGTTGAACGCGTTGCAGAAGCGCACAAACCGCGCCGCCTTGCACGATGCATTGATGTCCAGCACGCCGGCCACCACGCACGGTTGGTTGGCCACAATTCCCACCGGCCTGCCCGCAAGCCGTCCAAATCCGATCACGATATTCGCGGCAAATCCGGGCTGTATCTCCAGGAAATCCCCCTGGTCCACCACGCGCGCAATCACGTCGCGCACGTCGTAGGCGATCTTCGCGTCCGCGGGAACGATTCCGTTCATTCCCGCATCGGCTCGCAGTTTCCCGTTGAATGGCAGGCGCGGCGGATCCTCCAGATTGTTCGACGGCAAAAAACTCAGCAGGCGGCGGCAAAGCCGGATCGCCTCCTCATCGTTCTCCGCGATCAGGTGCACCACTCCCGAGTAGTTCATCTGCGACTGCGCGCCGCCCAGCTCCTCGGCCGTCACCTCTTCGCCCGTCACCTGCTTCAGCACCTGCGGCCCGGTGATGAACATCCTCGCCTGCCGCGTCTGGATGATGAAGTCGGTCAGCGCAGGGCTGTAGGCCGCGCCTCCTGCGCACGGCCCGCAGATCAGCGAAATCTGCGGCACCGACCCGGAGAGCAGCACGTTGTGATGGAAAACCCGCGCATACCCGGCCAGGCTGTCGATCCCTTCCTGTACCCGCGCCCCGCCCGAGTCGTTGATGAAAATGAATGGGCTGCCGGTCTTCAGGCTCATGTTCATCATCTCCACAATCTTGTCGCTGTGGGTCTCGCCCGCGGCCCCCCCTGCCACCGTGAAATCCTGGCTCGCCAGATGCACCTGCCGCCCCTCAATTGCCGCACACCCGGTTATTACCCCATCGGCGGGCAGCGCACGGCCCGCCATTCCGAAAAACGTCGCCCGGTGTTCGGCAAACAGCCCGATCTCTTCAAAGCTCTCCCGGTCCACCAGCTTCTCGATCCGCTCCCGCGCCGTCAGCTTCCCCGAGGCGTGCTGAACCTCAATCCGCTCCTTGCCCCCGCCCAGTTCAACTGTCTCGCGTCGGGCGGCAAGTTCGGCAATCTTGTCGCTCATCGTCTTCGGTTTTGCATCCCGATCTTGCGCCATCCCTGCTCCTGGATTCTTCGCTGTGTAATGGAACCCTCGTCTACTTTTGCTGAGCTACGGTCACCCGGTGCTCTTTCCCATTCATCGTAATCACGTAATTCACTGTGGCGGCGAGCGATTTTACGCCCTCTGCCGTCCCCGCCTGAGCCTTTGGCTCGGCTGCTGCGGGTGCCGTGGGATCCTTGCCTAGATTCTTGCATCCCTCGGGGCGCGCTTTGAAGAACTTGGGCGCAACCTGCGGGAACATCGCGTACGTCAATACATCCTCATCCGAGCCATCGTTTCCCTCCAATGCCTTAGCCTTCGCCCTCAGTTCCTCCCACTCCGGTGTCAGCAGATCGGCGGGCCGGCCGGTAATTGCAGGTTTCTTGGCATGCGCCTCGGCCATCTTCAGCACCTCGGGGTTTTTTTCTCCGATCGTGCTGCCGTAATAGCCCAGCATCAGGTCGGCAAACTCCCCGGTCAACACCTTGTACTTGCCTATCAGCACATTGAACACCGCCTGCGAACCTACAATCTGGCTCGTTGGCGTAACCAGCGGCGGATATCCGGCGTCCTTGCGCACCCGCGGCACTTCTTCCAGCACCTCCTGCAAACGATCGCTGGCGCCCTGCCCCTTCAGCTGGCTCTCCATGTTCGAGATCATGCCGCCGGGGATCTGGCTCTCAAAGATCGCCGTATCCACGCCCATGTTTTCGCTGAAGAATTCGCGATAGCGCGGACGGATCTTGGCGAAGTGATCCGATACGCGCTTCACTCTTTCTAAGTCGACGCGGGTCTCGAAGCCGCTGCCTTCCAGCATCTCCACCATGCTCTCCGTGGGATTGTGCCCCGGTCCCAGCGAAAGCGAACTGACCGCGGTATCCACAAGGTCGCAGCCCGCTTCGATGGCTTTCATCAGGCTCACCATGGTTACCCCGGTCGTAGCATGGGTATGTACATGAACCAGCGTTTCCTGCCCGCAGCGCTGCTTGATGCCTTTCACCAGATCGTAGGCTGGCTGCGGCTTCAGCAGTGCGGCCATGTCCTTAATGCAGATTGAATCGCAGCCCATCTCCTTGAGCTGCTCGGCCATCTCGGCGAAAGCCTCAACTGTATGTAATGGGCTTACTGTATAGCAGATCACGCCCTGCGCATGCTTCCCCGTCCGCTTCACGGCGTCGACGCTGGTCTTGAGGTTGCGCACGTCATTCAACGCGTCGAAGACGCGGAATACGTCCATGCCGTTTTCCGCGGACTTCTCAACAAATCGCGCCACCACGCTGTCTTCGTAATGCCGGTATCCCAGCAAATTCTGTGCGCGCAGCAGCATCTGCAGGCGGCTATTGGGCATTAACTTGCGGAAAGTGCGCAGCCGTTCCCAGGGATCCTCGTTGAGAAAGCGAATGCAGGAATCGTAGGTCGCGCCTCCCCAGCATTCCACTGACCAGTAACCGGCCTTGTCCAGGTCTTCGCAGACAGGCACCATATCTTCCAGGGCCATGCGCGTAGCCATCAGGCTTTGGTGGGCGTCTCGAAGAGCTAATTCCGTAATCTCAATCACGCGGGTCATTGCGATTCTCCCAAAATGATTCTAAAACTCCATTTGCCGCCGGAGGCTTGAACCCGATCGCCACTCGGCCCGGCACTCCTTCCATCCATTATGGACTAGTACCGTGACCGGGTGATTTCGTAACCGTCCCCACGACTTGGGGTGCCCCAGGTCTCGATTCTGAGGCCTGGGAACGCACAGATTTACACGGTCACGGCGCCAGGTTTTTGACGCATGATTTTGTACCAATCTTGGGTGCCCCAGGTCTCGATTTTGAGACCTGGGAACGCACAGATTTACACGGTCACGGTACCAGGTTTTTGACCGCATGATTTTGTACCAATCTTGGGTGCCCCAGGTCTCGATTTTGAGACCTGGGATAGCACGAACCCAAAGTACTTCTTTACGCGGTCAGAGACCTGGAAGCTGATTCATAACTCGGGTGCGAAGCCGCTATACATCGACTCGCAGCGGCGAGGAGCGCGACCCGGCGCTCTTTCCTTTTGAACTCGCCCCATTGACGAAATCCGATTTGTGCCCCATCCTTTCGCCGGCATCTTGGCGAAAGGGTGGGACAGCACCGGCCTTAAACGCACGCCTTCGTTCCTTACGAAAACCGCGTCCTTCTCCACAGCAGCCTGCCGCACAGGCCCAGCGGAATGATGGTGCCGGCGATAAGCACGATCATCCATGGGAAGTTCACGTGGATGTGCTGTGCGCGCGTGCCCACGGCCAGCCAGACAAAAATCCCGGCCGCGGCCAGCATAATCGCTACCTCCCACCAGCGGCGCGGGTGCTCGAGATCGGCCAGCGGATCGTCCCCTGCAACCACGGCAGTCACTTTCTCCGTGTCCATTCCGTAGCGGTCGCACTCGCGATGCATCGCCGCATGCCAATGTTCCATCTCCGATGGCCCCGGCTCGGCCAAACTGATCGACACCGCGCCCGCAATCATAATGCTCGACCCCGCCAGAATCAGCAGCCTTCCGCCTGTGGTCAAACCAGCAAACTCCCCAAACACCAGCGCGCCCCACGCCAATCCCCAAAGCTGATTCGTGTTCGACAGCGGAATGCCGCGCCCGATGCCGATATATTTCGCCGCGTACTGCTGGAACAGGTCGCCGATCACCCAGCAAAACCCGCCCGCAAACGGCCAGAACAGCATGGGCCGCGCCCGATGCAGTTCCGCAATGAGAGGGCTCACGCCGCCCAGGTTGATCGCTGTCAGCAGAGACACCGTGCCTAATTCGCCGAAAGTAAAAATCGTCACGAACGAAAGCGGATTCATGCCGCTGATATAGGCCTTGCGATAGGGGATGTACATGGTGCCCAGCAGAACGCCCGCGCCCAGCGCGGCGATAATGCCAATCGCAGCCCGACCCGGCGTTCCCGCATTTTGCTGCGCCGTGGCCACGGCCAGCACCGCCGCGCCAAACACAATCGCCGCCGCGCCGCCGATCACCTTCGCCCAATCCTTCATCCTCGATCCGCGCAGCTCCTTGAACAGAAGGCAGCCCCAGAACAGTCCCACCAGGCTGTTCGTGTTCCACAGTGGAAACGCAATCGCCAACCCCACATTGCGCACGCCAAAAATTGTCAGCGTGTTGGCCACGGCCCACAGCATTCCGGCCACGAGCGCCCACACAATCAGGTGCGGCTTCTGGCGCAGGTCGCTGAACACGAATCCCGTCCCTTTGAGCAGCGTGGGCACCGTCCAGCGCGCCACAAACGCGCCCATCACCATGCCCATCGAAAGGATGAATGGAGAGAATCCCACAGTCACCAGCTTGGTGGGAGCTTCCGCGCTGCCCAGCCACACCGCGGCTGAAAGCCCGCAGAACACGCCCAGCCTATGCAGTGAAATCCCGGACCGCATGCCGGACCGCATGATTGACCGCGCAGGCGCGGTGGCCGTGTCGTCCCTCATCCGTTCACCTCAACATCATCAGAAGTGTAATTCCCAGAGCGAGCACCGCGACCGGAACCCACAGATGCACGTCGGTCAGGATGCAATACCAATTCGATCGCTTCATGCTTCCACCTCCGCGAGTTTCACCGGCCGGTTCTCATCGAATGACTTGCGCGCCGCCATTGCCATGATTACCGGCACGCGGCTATCCTCGCCCGTCACGGGCACGGGTTTGCCGTCCAGCACCGCATGCGTAAACTGCCTGAGCTCTTCGGCAAAACTGTCGCTGTAGCGGTCCATGAAAAAGTTCAACGGCAGGTCGCTGTAGACCGATTTTCCCGTGCTCACGATTACCTGATTTGGAAAGCGGTTTTCCGAAGCGATCTTGCCTTCGGTGCCCAGGATCTCAACGCGCTGGTCGTAGCCGAACACCGCCTTGCGGCTGTTGTCGATAGTGCCGATGGCGCCGCTGCGGTAGCGCAATGTGACCACAGCGGTATCCACGTCGCCCAGCTCGCCGATGGCTGGATCGGCCATCACCCCGGCTGCCGCGTATACCTCTTCCACCTCGTCGCCGGTCAAAAAGCGCGCCATGTCGAAGTCGTGAATCATCATGTCCAGAAACATTCCGCCCGACAGCCGCACAAAGTCGATGGGCGGCGGCAGAGGATCGCGGCTGGTAATGTGCACCAGGCACGGCTTGCCGATTTCGCCGCTCGTCACGGCCTGGCGCACGCGCGCATAGTTCGTATCGAAGCGCCGGTTGAATCCGATTTGCAGCTTCACTCCGGCCTTCTTTACCGCCGCCAGCGCGTCGTCGATTTGCTTGAGAGTGTACGAAATCGGCTTTTCGCAAAAGATGTGCTTGCCCGCCTTCGCCGCGCGGATGATCAGGTCGGCGTGCGTATCGGTCGAGGCGCAGATCGCTACCGCCTCAATGCGCTTGTCGCCTAAAATCTCATCCACCGAACCCGCCACGTTGGGAATGCCGCAATGCGCCGCCAGTGCCTCGGCAGCCTCGCGCTTGACATCGAAGATAGACACAATCTCCGCCTCCGGCATGCGAAAGGCGAGCGATTCCGCATGAACCCGCCCGATCCGTCCCGCTCCTATGACTCCGAAATGAAGTTTCTTTCCGTTCATGAAATGCAACTCCCTGTCTTTCGCTGTTGGTTGTTACTGTTAATGTCACGTCTCCTAGGTTCGCATCATAAGTTCGCATCAGAAATGCGCTGTCATCCTGAGCGAAGTCCGCCGCGGCGGACGCAGCCGAAGGACCTGCATTTTGGCCACCGAAGAAGCTACAAACTGTCTCAACAAAAATTCTCCTCAATCGACCGGATATACTCCCGATTCCGCGCCGCGCTCTCCTTCGGCGTTCCCATCCCCGGCAGAATGTCCTGCTCCACCAGCACATATCCACTGTAGTCATGCTCGGCAAGCCAGCGCAGCAGGGCAGGGAAGTCCACGCACCCCTTGCCCAGCTCGCAATAGAGTCCATGCCGCATCGCAGTGAAATAGTCCCACCCCTCCTCACGGCTGCGGCGCGCGATGTTGGGCTCCAGATCCTTCAAATGGATGTACCAGATCCGCTCTTTGAAGCGATTGAGCGCGGCGACGATGTCAATATCCTCGCGGCCCGCTCCGTGCACGTAGTGGCCCGCGTCGAACACCAGTCCCAGTCGCTCCGGGCTGGAAAAATCCAGCAGCGTCGCAATCTCGTCCGGCGTTTCCACGTAACCCGCGCAGTGATGATGAAACACCGTCCGCAACCCCGTGTCGTCGAAGACTGCCTGTGCAATCGCGTCCGCTCCACGCGCAAAGATTCTCCACTCTTCTTTACTCAAGCTGTCCACCGGACGAATGCGCCCTGTCCGCTGCGTCCGTACCGCATCGGTGCCGTTATCGTCGGCAAGCACCAGAAATGGCGCCTGAGTGGTTGCCACTGCGGCAATCAGCCTGGCAGTCTTCACCGCTCTCGCCGTGCCCTCGGCGTGCGCGCCCGGATTCTTGAGCGCCACCGGCACAAACGCGCCCAGCATCGCCACGTTGTTCCGCCGCGCCAGCTCTTCGCTCAACCGAACCGGATCGGTTGGCATGTAGCCCCAGTCGCCCAGCTCCGTTCCCGTGTATCCCGTCTCCACCAGTTCGTCCAGCATCTGGTGAAACGGAATCGCCTCGCTCTGGTCCTGGTTTTCCAGCGTGCCCCACGAACAGGGTGCGTTACCAACCAAAAGTTCCTTCATAACTTCCCCTTACAAGCTTTTAACCTCTAGCTTCTAGCCTCTAGCTCTCACGCAGTGTGCGAAGCGCTCGAATTCTCACCCAAAGAAGCTAAAAACTAATGGCTAAGAGCTAATGGCTGTCTTTAGAACTTCCTGCTCCACTCCTTGGGCCAGCGTTCCACCACCACCTTGGTCTGCGTGAAGAACTCCACGGCATGATGCGCCTGCGCATGCAGATCGCCAAAGAAGCTGTCGCCCCACCCGCTGAATGGGAAGGTCGACATTGGCGCTGCCACGCCTACGTTGATTCCCACGTTGCCCGCTTGCACTTCATAGCGGAAGCGGCGCGCGTTGGCCCCATCGGTGGTAAAGATGCAGGCCATGTTGCCATATCTGCGCCCATTCACCAGCGCGATCGCTTCTTCAATAGTCTGTGCGTGGATCAGGCTCAGCACCGGCCC
The DNA here is from genome assembly GCA_963848805.1 of uncultured Acidobacteriaceae bacterium. Lineage (GTDB taxonomy): Bacteria > Acidobacteriota > Terriglobia > Terriglobales > Acidobacteriaceae > Telmatobacter. Next base: position 18,842 of record CAWKFD010000018.1, read on the forward strand.
GAAGATCTCTGTCCGCGCCGTCTCCGCATCCGGTGGAACATCGTCCAGCACCGTCGGCAGCACGAAGAACCCGTCCTCGTAGCCCTCCACCTTGCGTCCTCGCCCATCCACCAGCACGCGCGCGCCGGCCTGTTCGCCCTTGGCGATCAGCCCTTCGATCCGTGCCTTGCTTTCGGCGCTGATCACCGGGCCCATCTCCACGCCTGGCGCGGCGCCGTAACCCGTTTTGCGGCTCTTCGCAGCCGCGGCAATCTGCTCCGTCAATGCGGGCCGCGCGCCGCCCACCGTTATTGCAACGGATGCCGCCAGGCAGCGCTGTCCCGCGCAACCGAACGCCGAATCTGCCAGAATCCGCGTCGTCATCTCCATGTCCGCGTCCGGCATTACCACCACCGGATTCTTCGCCCCGCCCTGGCACTGCGCGCGTTTTCCATTTGCCGCCGCCCGGCTGTAAATGTATTTCGCCGTCTCTGTCGATCCCACAAAACTCACCGCTTTGATGCCGGGATGGTCGAGAATCGCATTTACCGTGTCTCGTCCGCCATTCACAAGCTGCATCACGCCCGGCGGAAACCCCGCAACCTGAATCAAATTGAAAATCTTCTGCGAAGTAATTGGCACGCGCTCCGACGGTTTCAGCAGGAAGCAATTTCCCGCCGCTACCGCGCACGGAAAGAACCAGAACGCGATCATTCCCGGAAAATTGAACGGCACGATCGCCGCCGCCACACCCAGCGGCTGCCGGATCATGTGTTCGTCGATGCCTCGCGCAATGTCTTCAGTGTTCGTTCCCTGCATCAGCACCGGCATGGCGCTCGCCGTCTCCACGTTCTCTATGGCGCGCAGGACCTCGGCCTTGCTCTCCGCCAGGGTCTTGCCGCACTCGTCGGTGATGGAGAGCGCCAGTTCGTCGCGATGCTGCTCCAGCAGCGTCTTCAACCTGAAAAGCGGCTGGATGCGATCCACCACCGGCGTGCGCCGCCAATCCAGAAACGCCCGTTGCGCTGCCTCCACGGCTGCGTTCACATCCGCCGCCGGCGAAAGCGGAACCTCCGCCAGCACTCTGGCCGACGCCGGGTTAATCACTTTCAGCGCATCGCTTGCGCTCGAGACGCGCCACCCTCCGTCAACGAAATTCTGCAACTGCTCCACGCAGTATCCCTCCTGATAGTTCCCGCCGGCATCTCCAATCCGCAGCAGATCAAGCGCCAACCTGCCAACCCGCCACGTCGCTTGTGCAACGCCAACTCGCCGCCTTTGTCCTATCTAGCGTGTCGTTCACTTATTCCTGAAAAGAAAATCCAACTCGCCAGGCCGGGCATGACGTCACCGTCCGTTGCCCCATCCTGGCGGCGTCTTTGTTTCTGCCGCCAGGGTGGGACAGCACGCGGCCCCGACGATCCCGACCCGCTGACCTGCTGATTCGCGCTTGCTGACCCGCTTGTTTCAAACTCCGCTAACCCCGCTAGCTCCGCTGACTCCGCTGCTCTCAGAGGTGATAGCGTTCGCGCTTGCGCGCCTCTTCATAGCGTGCCCGAGCCTCGCGCACACGCTCCATTTCCGATACTTCGGCTACCGCAACATCCCACCAGGACTCGTAGCCCGGCACCCCCGCTGAAGCATCCGTTTCCACAACAATCACCGTAGTGCGGTCCATCCCTTTGGCTTCCTTCAATGCGGATTTCAATTCTTTGAGCGTCGCCGCCTTCAGAGCTTGCGCGCCCAGGCTGCGCGCATTAGCCGCAAAGTCCACTTGCAGCAGGTTGCCATCCAACTGCCCGGTCTTGGCGTCGCGCGCGCGGTAACGCGTTCCCAATCCCCCCTGCCCCAGCAAGCGGCTCAAGCTGCCAATGCTCGAGAATCCGTGATTGTCCACCAGCACGATGACGATCTTAATGCCCTCCTGCACTGAAGTCGCGATCTCCGCCGGCAGCATCAGATACGTGCCGTCGCCAATCAACACGAATACCTCGCGGCTGGGGTCGGCCATCTTCGCGCCTATCGCGCCGGCAATCTCATAGCCCATGCACGAGTAGCCGTATTCCATGTGGTAGCCATTGGGCGTGCGCGTGCGCCACAGCTTGTGCAGGTCGCCGGGATGGCTGCCCGCGGCCGACACCAGCACATCGCGCTCGCCGGCCGCCTCCCACATCGCTCCGATCACTTCGCTCTGCGCGGGCCTGCCCGAATCCTGGCTGTTTAAGTGCAACAACCTGTCTACCTCCGCGTCCCACTGCGTTTTCAGCGCCGCGATCTCCGCCGCGTAATCCGCGCTCACCTTGTACTCCGCCAGCGCCGCGCTTAGCCGTTCCAATGCGACGCGCGCGTCAGCTACCACGGGAATCGCACCCACTTTGTACGCATCGAACTCCGCAGTGTTGATGTTCACAAACCGCACATTTTTGTTCTGAAACGCCGTCATCGACGCCGACGTGAAATCCGAATACCGCGTGCCCACGCCGATCACCAGGTCGGCCGCTTGCGCCAGCCGGTTCGCCGCCAGTGACCCCGTCACGCCCATTCCTCCCGCCGCTTGCTCGTGGTCCCACGCAAGAGCGCCTTTGCCGGCCTGCGTTTCCGCCACAGGTATTCCGGTCTTCGCAACAAAATCGCCCAGCGCCTGCGAGGCCTCGCTCATCAGCACGCCGCCGCCCGCCACAATCAGGGGCCTCTCGGCCTCTCGAACAGCCTTAACTGCCCGCTCTAGAGAAGCGCGGTCCGGCTCGCCGCGCCGCATCAGCCACACGCGCTTCTCGAGCAACTCCTCCGGATAGTCGAAAGCCTCGCTTTGCACGTCCTGCGGCAGTGCCAGTGTCACTGCCCCGCACTCAGAAGGCGAAGTCAGCACGCGCATCGCTTCCGGCAGCGCCGTAATCAATTGCTCCGCCCGATAAATTCGGTCCCAATAACGCGACACCGGCTTGAAGCAGTCGTTCACGCCAATATCCTGCGTTGCCGCTGACTCCAACTGCTGCAGCACCGGCGCCACGTTGCGCCGCGCAAAAATATCCCCAGGCAGCAGCAGCACCGGCAGCCGGTTGATCGTCGCCAGCGCCGCTCCGGTAATCATGTTGGTCGCGCCCGGTCCAATCGAAGAAGTGCACGCAAACGTGCGCAGCCTGTTGCTGGCCTTGGCAAAGCCGGCTGCCATGTGTACGCCGGCCTGCTCGTTGCGCACCAGAATGTAAGGAAAATCCGGATTCTCTTCGAGCGCCTGACCGATTCCGGCCACGTTCCCATGCCCGAAGATCCCCACCACTCCCGCGAAGAACGCATGCTCGCGTCCGTCCCGCTCCACATACTGCTGCTTCAGGAAGCGGATCAGCGCCTGCGCCATCGTCATGCGTTGCGTCTTCATGCTCATTCTCCAAAAACAGCTTCTAGCCTCTAGCTACTAGCTTCGCTCCTGCACAGCGGAGCTAAAAGCTAGAAGCTAGGAGCTAGTAGCTCATCTTTTAACCATCGGCACCCTCGGGTCCTTTTCCTTCCACTCGCTCCTCACCCACGCATAGTCGGGATCGTCCGACGCAGCCATCGAACGCGCTGACCCAGCGAGTGCGTTCAGGTAATACACGTTGTATCCATGCGCGGCCGCCACGGGATGATAGCCCTCCGGCACCAGCACCAGTTCGCCATCGCGCACCGTCATCGTTTCGTCGATGCGCCGGTCCGCGGTGTACACCTTCTGTACCGCGAACCCCTCCGGCCGCTGAATCCGGTAGTAATAAATCTCTTCGAGATCCACTTCTCCCGGCGGGTTGTGCACATCGTGCTTGTGCGGCGGAAAGCTTGACCAGTTGCCCGCCGGCGTAAACACCTCCACTACCATTAGCCGATGCGCCAGAAACGTGGGCGGCAGCATCGCGTTGATCTGCCGCGTCGCATTCCCGCCGCCGCGAATCTCAATCCCCACATGCGCAGGCGTCACCAGCCGAGCCGGATACTCCTCTTCGGCCTTCGCGTAGCAGAAGGCCAGATCGCAGGCTCGATCCGCGCTTACCGTAAAGCGCGTGCCGATGGGCAGGTACAGCGTGTACGGCAGTCCGTCAAAAACCGTGGCGCGCTGCCCCATCCCTTGCCACTCGCCCCGCGAGCTCTTCACCGAGCAAACACCTCCCAGCACCACAATGGCCAGCTCACGGCCGGCAGTCTCGCCCCGATGCGTTTTGCCCGCCTCCAGCTTGCGCGTTTCAAACGACAAATACTCATAACCGAAATCTGCAATCCGGTCCCGGAATGCCTCCGGCCGGACCAACAATTTACTCATCGTCTCTCCTGGGGAAAAATAACCAAAGCAACAGCTATAGCATTTCTCGGATTGGTATAGAGCGATGCCACCACCGCTTCATGGATTTTTCCTCATGAAAAATCCACGTTGCACGCCAATTGGTGACTCTCAAGAAATCCGAGAAATGCCGTAATTCCAGGCTCAAACCTGTGCCGGAATCAAATCCAGACAAAATGAACGCAACACCGGCATGCACACGTGTGCACCGGCCTTCAAATCATCCCCTCTCACCGCCCCGCCTGTCAACCCCTTTTCCCTCTTATCGAGACAGCCTGGTCGGTTTGAAGGTACGGGCTTCAGCCCGTACATTCCAAGCTCCTCATTTCAACGCGGGCTTTAAGGCCGCTGAAAAACTCGGCTCGAATGCCGTTTTGAAAGGGCACGGATTTATCCGTGCCGATAAGTCGAATGAACCTGCTCGGCTTTAGCCGCTGAGGGACGGTTTCTATTCGCGTCAGACCAGGATTTCGGTGTTTTTCCGCAGCCCCTTTAGCCCCTGAGCGGCAAAAACGCCAAACTGACCCACTACGTGTCACAGACCATCCAGCCGTCTTGGCATAGAATCGAGTTTCAAAAACAAACGCGCCCGCCGCGGCGGAACGGCAGAAAAGGGAGACCGATCGATGCAGGGAAATCAATTGAAAGTCGTGGCGTTAAACGGCAGCGCCCGCAAGGACGGAAACACGGCCATCTTGCTCCGCTACGTATTGAAGGAACTGGAAAAAGAAGGCATCGAAACCGAGCTCATCGAAATGAGCGGGGCCAATATCCACGGGTGCCTGGCTTGCCGCGAGTGCTCGATGAAAAAGGACGGGCGCTGCGCGCAAACCGGCGATATGGGCAACGTATATATCGAGAAAATGCAGCAGGCGGACGGCATTCTTCTCGGTTCTCCGACTTATGTCACCGACATATCGGCCGAGATGAAGGCGCTGATCGACCGCGCCGGCCTGGTGGGCAAATCCAACGGCGGCATGTTTCGCCGCAAAGTGGGGGCTGCCGTGGTGGCCGTGCGCCGCGCCGGAGCCATCCACGCCTTCGATACCCTGAACCACTTCTTCTTGATCAGCGAAATGATCGTGCCCGGCTCGTCCTACTGGAACATCGGCATCGGCCTCGAAAAGGGCGACGTGGAGAAGGACGAAGAAGGCGTCCGGACAATGAAGACCCTGGGCCAAAACATGGCCTGGCTGATGAAAAAGCTCAAGGATTAGCTGTGTGACTTATGCGCCGGCGACTCGCCGATCCTGCGCAACTGCCCCAGGTGATTCAGATCGTGTCCGGCCATTGTTTCCACCACGTTTTGGAACGTCATCGTGCCCCGCTCGGGATGCGTCATTGTCCTGCTCGCCGCCCCCGGCAGCGCCGCCTGGATCAGGCGAAGATTCCACTTGCGCATCGCACTGAATGTTTCGAGCGCCTGTGAGGCGTTCACGCCGTGATACATCGCGGCCCACTTGTCCTGGTCGAAGGGCTGGGTGGTCGGCCCGTCCTCGGCGAGGGTCTGACGCAGCCGGAAACCGAAAACCATCTCGCAGTCGGCCAGGTGGCTCACAATCTCCGCCGCGCTCCATTTGCCCGGCGCGGGCGCCACGTTCACTCCACGCGCGCCGATGACCTCCAGATACTCGCCAATCGCATTCGCCGTCAAAGCCAGAATCGTCTCCACTGGCCGTCCGTCAAGATATTTCTCGTACGGGTTCAGTTCACTCATGGTCTTTGCCTCCTCAAAAGGTCAGTTTGAAGGGTACGGGCTTCAGCCCGTACATTCCAGGCCCTTCATTGCAACGTGGGCTTTAGCCCCTGAGGGGGCAAAATCGCCAAACTGACCCACTACGCAAAAGTCTATTGCATTCCGCGGTGAGCGTTTGTATTCCTTGGCGCCGCAGGTGAGGCCCGGAAAAACATGGAGTGGCGTCACATTTGCTTCCCGCACCCGGTTTCGGCGATACTTAATTGTTGCGACTCACGCGGCCGGGCGCATCTGTCCGGCCGTTGCTGCGCAGGCAGTCGGCCTTGAGCGGCAGGCCGCCGTCGGCCAGCCGTACCGCGGCAAAGCTCAAGAAACTCGAAAGGAACCGTATCTCCGTGGTGATGATTCGTTTGGCGCGCGTCGGCGCCCCCAAGCAACCCTATTACCGGATCGTGGTTATCGAAAAAGACCGCGCCCGCAACGGCCGTTCCATTGAGGTCGTAGGCACCTACAATCCCCGCACCAACCCGGCTACGGTCGACCTGAAGCACGAGCGGATCGCCTACTGGCGCGGCAAGGGAGCCAAGCTTTCTCTCATTATGGAAAAGCTGGTGGCCAAGAACCCGGCGAAGGTTGTCGAACCGGCCCAGGAACCGGCCCAGGAACCGGTCAAGGAACAAGCCCAGGAACCCGTTCCAGACGCGGCTTCGATCTGATTCGTCGCCCCTGTGCGGCTGGCGAATGGCCCCGGACGGCCAGACCCGGCTCACAAATCTTTGCTCTTGGCGCGCGGGCGTGTTACGATTCGCGCACGGTTTCAGAGCAATCAAAAATACGCAGATGGTCAGGGGCAAGATCATGACCCAGGTCGAAATGGTGCAAGTAGACGAGCTGGTCCGCGAGATCGCGCGGGCCCTCGTGGATGAGCCGGCAGCCGTCGAAGTCGAGTCCGTCAACCGCGATGAAAACACCGTTCTCAAACTCCGGGTCGCGGCGCAGGACGTGGGCAAAGTCATCGGCAAGCAGGGGCGCACGGCGCGCTCGGTGCGCACGATCCTCGGCGCGGTCAGCATGAAGCTGCACCACCGCTACACGCTCGACATCCTTGAAGAGGACGACGAAGGCTGAGATGAGGGCTCGCCGCGCCCCTGGCCATGTCAGGAGGCGGAGATGACCCTGACGCCCGGGCCGTGGGTTTGGCTGGCGAGGATTCGCCGCCCGCAGGGACGCAAAGGCGAAGTCTTCGCCGAGCTTCTCACCGATTTTCCTGAAAAATTTGCTGACCGCCGGCGCCTTTGGCTGCTTGCACCCGACGTGTCTTCCTCCTCACCCGCGGGCGCCCCGCGTCGCGGTTCCCCAGCCACAGGTCCTCGTCGCGGACAAAGTGCGGGTGCCCCCGGTCCCTCGCTTTTGGGGACCGGGGAGGCCAAGCCAGATCTCCCAGAGACGCGTCAGGTCGAACTCGCCAACCACTGGCTGCACAAAGGCGGCATCGTGTTGCACTTCGCGGGCGTGGATTCCATCTCCGCGGCCGAATCCCTCGCCGGCCTCATCGTCGCCATTCCCCGCGCCGAGCGAGCCGCGCTTCCCCAAGATGAGGTCTATATCGCCGACCTGATCGGCTGCGAACTCTTCAATGTGAGCGGCTCCGTCCCGGCTCTCGTCGGCACAATCGACGATGTGGATCGCGGCGCAGGCCCCACACCGCTCCTCATCGTCCGCAGCCCCGCCGGCGAAGTTCTAATCCCCTTTGCCCAAAGCTACCTGCCCAAAATCGACGTCGCGGCCAAGCGCGTCGAGATGGCGCTCCCGGAAGGGCTCGTGGACCTGAATGTGGCAGGAGAGCCTTGACTTCCCGCGCCTCGCCCCTGCGCGGCGACCGCTCAATACTGCAGCGTTTCTGTGCAGTTCGTCCCGCCTTTCAGGTCCACGCGAATCTCGGCGGAAGCATTCATGCAGAATCCGCGCCGGCCGTCCGGAGCGTCAGGCACGGCGGTGATTTCAAAGTCCGTCACCTGGTCTTTCCCATTCACCGTAGTCTTCGTGCACTTTGCGAAGGCAAAGGTAAAGCCCGACTTTTTGCCCGAAGCCAGGTCGTTGGGAATCAATTGCGCTGTCTGCGCCGTAGGCGGACCGGCCTGCGGATCTCCTCCCAGTTGCGAAAGCTGGCACGCGTATCCATTTTCCGGGTAGGTGAGGTCGTATAGGACCTCGGCCTGCGCAAGCGTGCGCAACGACGCGATGGCCGAAGCCTGCTGGGCGCTTTTCAGAGACCGGCGCAGCGCGGGAACAGCGATCGTTACGGCCAGAACGCTGGTGACGAACGGCAACGCCGCGACAACCAGCAGCAAAGCAACCCGCGCGGCGGCGCCGCGATGGCCCGCCCGCGCCAACCTGCGAATGCGCCCCACGGCGCGAGCCATAGCCTGCACAGTGATCAGCAGGCCGAGAACAATAAACGGCAGCAGCACCAGTGGATGATTCCGGCCTGCCGCCATGCCAACCCCGAAAGAAAGACCCAGAGCCGCAATCGCGCTGATCGCATTCGCCGGTGAGGTGCGGTGGCTCTTCTCGAGCAGATCCTGGGGTACATGCTCCAGGATGAATTGACGCCCCCGGTCGATGGCGCCGGGCGCCCCGGCGGGCAGCTTCCTTGTGAACGCGTTCAGATCCGTCTGCAATTGTCGCGAGCGAATGCGCTCCTCGCTTGCTTCCAGCAGATGAAACTCCGCAGGTTCATACTGCGGTCCCCCGATGGCGGCGATGGTTTCGCGCCACTCCGCGTCTGTTTTTCCCGGTCCAGTGATAAAAATGCAGCGCTCCGCGCCCATTGTCGCCATCGTCATCTGGATTTCGAGATGCACGTGGATGGTCACGTCACGGACATCGATAAAAACCAGGCGCGTGCTCTGGTACGTCTTCCAGAGCCGCGCCATCCAGTCGTCGCCCGCCTCCAACTCCATGAACTTGCTGCCTGCATAACGCAACGCGATAAGTCCCGGCACCAGGAAGCGCAGGAAGATTGACGTCTTTTTTTTTGGCGGCCGAATGCCCGAGAGCCGGAATCCCGGCCCAAGAATGGCCGTCAGCTCCGCCCTCAGCTTCGCCGTCGATGTGTCGGTGCGAAATGCACGCAGGTAAATTGCGTTGGGCTTGCCCGCCGGCCCTATCAACAAGGCAAGGCTCAACCCCGCGCACGTTGAGGCCAGCCCGATCAGCGCTCCATAAATGCCGACCGTAGGAAAACACAGGATGGCCGTGATGATCCCGGTGACAGCGGCGCCGGCAGCCATCAGCAGCGTGATCACGCGGACTGGATCGGAAAGCGGCCTGGTTCGCGCCAACGGATCGGTTTCGGCGGGCATGGTATCTCCGTGTAGGGTGCGAATTCAAGGTTATCGCTCTGAAGAAGAACGCTAATCGCCCCGCTTGCGAAAGTTGCTTTAGGGAAATCGTTTGCCGGCCCGCTGACTTGCCGCTTTATTCGAGGCCCAGCGGCTTCCACGCGCCGTTGTCTTTCAACGCAAGCTGCAGCGGCCGAGGCGGACCCTCCGGCGGCACCGTCACTTCAATCCACAACTCCTGGCTGGCCTTGAGTGGCAGCGGGCTCTTCGCCGTGTCAGGAATGTAATAGTCGGTGGACTCGTCCAGCCGCATCTGGTCGCAGGGCACGCCGCCAATGCCTTCCACCTCTTCGCCTGCGGTTGGGTCTTCCTGGCCTTCCACCCGCACCGCGACCAGCGTATTTTTCTCGACCTTCAGGTTGGCGCGGAACCGCGAGGTATTCTGCCGCAACGTGTAGGGCCCGGGCTTGACCGCGCCATTGAAATCGCGAGGAAAGGTGGCCAGCTTGGCCGAAGGCAGCGTGCTCTGGCAGCCATCCACCCTGAGCTGCAGGCTAAGGTAGCGTCCGCGCATGGGCGATTCGGGATCGAAGGCCGTGGCGCGCGTCCACACGCGTGGGCAGCGCCAGCGCTCATACAGATACTTGGCCGCGATCGAGGAGGCCAGCGCCAATTGGATAATGAGCAGCGCAACCGACACGCCGGATATTGTCAAACGGCCGATCTTCATTCCGCCCCCCCCTTGGCCTCTGTTGCGGCGTCTTGCGCTGGCGTTTTCGACTGCGCCACGTGGGCCAGGATGCGGCGGCGCATCTTCTCCAGCGCCCACCCGCCGGCTAAAAAGAGTACCCCCAGCCCGATCAATCCCAGGGAGCGGTATTTATCGCTGTAGATGTCGCTGAAGTAAAACCAGCCCACGGCCGCGGCAAAACCCACAATGCCCAGGTTCACCAGCGCGCGCGAAACCAGCCGCACTCCCCACCCGCAGAGAAAGACTGCAAACGCCGCCACCAGCGCGTGGGCTAGAAGGTTGGGGTCGCTGCGAACATACGTGGTCTTCAATCCGCCTGGGTAGTTATAGCTCTCGGTCCACGTGCGATAGCACCACGGCAGCGCGATCGAAAACCCCACGGCCGCGGCAATGGGAACCAGCCCCTTGTGCCCGTGAAAAGCGGCAATAATCAGCGGCAGCGCGGCAATCGCAATCCAGAACCAGACGCAGGTGCCGAAGGGAATAAAGCTCTGCTCGCTGGACCACGAAGGCCAGCCGCTCAGCATCAGCACAGTCCCATAAACACCGGCGATGGCGCTGGCCGCAAAGAGAATTCCCCGCACTGCCTTGTGCCGCGAGCCCACAAAAAATGTGATGTAGAGGACAGCCCAGACGAAGGCGAGCCGGCCCATGTAGGCCTCGTCGCCAATGTAGCCCTGAGCACGGAAGCCGAGTTCCGAAAAAATCCAGGCGGGAACCAGCACCAGCGCCAGCGTTTGCTGCGCCTGATCGCGCAGCAGCATCCATCCGGCCAGCGCGGCCAGCGCCCAAAGCAACACCGCTGCAGGCCAGTGCTCCTGAATGTTGAAGATCTGCCCCACCAGCGCGATGGCCGCGCCGGTCGTCACGGTTCCCACGGCGTGCAGCGCCGAAGAAAGCCCGCGAAAGTTTGTCCGGGCTACGCCCCCGGCAATATGAAAGACGCCAACCATGGCGATAACCAGCGCATAGCGCGCCCCCGGTCCCAGTTCGTCCCAGTGCGTTGAAACAAACAGCACCACGCCGCAGGCCAGCAGGATGCCGCCGAGAATGAGCGCCGTCACTCCCTGCCAGCGCAGTCCGCTCGGGGAGCCGGCGCCAAGCTTCGATTCGTGCGCGCGAATGCGGGCGGCGGCCTCCGCATCCAGAACGCCGGCCGATTGCCAGCGCGTTAACAGCGGTTCAATATCAGCCATGGCGATTGCGCACCATCATAGGTCAGAGGTCGGCCAGGGGTAAAGGGGTAACGGCCGAGAGCGGCGAGAGTTAAGGAAACCTTGATCAAGCCCGTGCCTTGAAAGGGCACGGCTTCACAGGCTGCGGAAAAAACTCGGCCCGAATGCTGTTTTGAAGGGGCACGGATTTATCCGTGCCGATCAGTCGAATAAACTGGCTCGGCTTTAGCCGCGGAGGGACGGGTTCTACTCGCGTCAGACCCAAATCCTGCTGTCAAACCCTTCCCGCTCGTTCCTTATCCCTCTCCGCCCCGGAACCCCGCCGCACTTCCGCCCCTAACTCTATTCGCTTTACGTCTTTGCGGACATTTCCTCCTCGTTCCCTTGGCCCCTTGCTCCCTTGCTCCCTGCTTTGCATTAAATTACCCCGCTTCCCGCTATGCTTTAAACATCCATTCGCAATCTTTGAACACAAGCGGCAATCCGGCGCACGCATGCACAGGAGCCGTGGCCGCGGAGGGGTTAGAAAACGATGACCGGAAAAATCGCGAATCTGGACAAACCGAAAACGCAGCGCGCAAAAACTAAGCGCAAACCGGGGTCCCCGACCGGGGCCCCCAAGGAGCGGCCTTTGCTTCTTGGGGTGGAGACGACAGGTCCTCGTCGTCGGGGTGGAAAACCCCCCGGCCGCAAACCCGCGGCCAAATCCAAAAGCAGCGAAACCCCGCCTGGCAGCGGCGCCATGAGCCTGCGCAGTTCCATCAACGCCCTGGTCAGCCAGCAAGCCGACGAAATCGCCAAGATCCTCGTCGACAAAACCGTCAAGGGAAACATGACCAGCGCGCGCATGGTCGTCGGGCTCTCCGGTGCCGACCAGCCGCCCGACCCCGTCACAAAAAAGCCAGGCGGCCTAAAATTGATTGACCTCCTCGAGTCCGACACCGAATGGGACCCCGATTCGGACCCCGATGAACCCCACCCCGGCTCCGAGTGGAACGGCGAACGATGGGTCCGCCCCGAACCAAAACCCGCCAACCCAGGCACAGAAAGCTAAAAGCTAATATCCCGACTCAGAAGTTCGCCTCACAGTTGAAGTGTCATCCTGAGCGAATTTTGGCGCGTTTTACGCCAAAATGAGTCGAAGGATCTGCGGTTGTTCTTCAACGAATTTCTGACTCACCGCACTGGAAGCTGGCAGCCGGAACTGGCTGCATAAATCGCGATCTGAAAGGGCGCGGCTTCACAGCTTGCTGAAAAACTCAATCGGAGGCGGCTCTGTAACAAGGGCGCGGCTTCACAGCTTCCTGAAAAACTCAATCGGAGGCGGCTTTGTAACAAGGGCACGGCTTCAGCCGGGCCGTAAATGTCGCAAAATGAGTGTGGGCTTCAGCCCCTGCCACGTTCGCCTCTAAATCTTCGCCGCTTATTTGGACTTTTTCAGTAACCTGTGAAGCCGCTCCATTCAAAGTGCGCAAAATCGGGGTTTTAAAACCTGGGGAATGGGATCTCTCAAGCTGACTGCATTGATGCAACCAGTTCTAGAACCCAACGTTGAACGCCACGCCAGCAAACTTGGCCCCGGCGGCCCCGACGATCCCGGCCCGCTGACTTGCTGACCCGCTTGCCGACTCGCTGACTCGCTGACCCGTCAAAAAGGAACACCGCGCGAACTCGCCAACTTGCGAAGTCGCGAAGCGGCGCCAACCCGCGAAATACCAAACAACGTCTTTCATCCACCGCGGGCCCGCACCGCCTATCCCTGGCAGACTCGCTGTCTTTGGGTACCCCATCCCCTCCAAAAATCGCCATCCTGAACAAGGTCGCGGGTGCCCCCGGTCTCGATTTTGAGACCGGGGATTCGCCGCAAACCGCGCCCGAAAGCTTGCCCTGAGCGAAGATCGTGACAAACCATCGGAGCCGAGCGTGGACCTCCCGCTGCCCCTTTTCGCCCAAGGCAGAAACGAGGCGCTCCACCCAAGCAAAGCCGACATATCAGGAGGTTGACGCACCGGGAACTAAACCACCCGCCCAGATTTGCTCCGACCGATAGCGCGTGAGATACTCGTGCGCATGATCCAGAGCAGTACTTCTGCCCTACCGGTTTGGACCCAGGCCGTCACCTTGGTGCTGAGTCTTCTCGGCTTCATGGGTTCATTGATATTAGGCTGGATTCGGCTACTTGAGTTTCTAAGAACGGCCGAGCTGGAAGTGCGTCTTACGCGTGATGCCTTTGTGAGGCTCGTCGATGACGGGGAAGCCCTGTTTTGCCAGGTTTCCATGCTGGCCCGACGGGGCCCGGTTTTGGTCAAACAGGTCTCTATCGAGCTGAACAAGTTAGATGGGGCAAGGAAGAATTTTCCACTCGAAATCATCCACGTCGGGACGCTCATTTCCAAGCCCGGGTCGTTGTTTGCCGATCACCAATTTTGGGGAAGCAGCCAGCAACTATACCTAGTGGAGAATCAACCCCAGAGAATTGTATACTTTTGCTTGCAGAGGGACTACAGAGAAAGCCAGGCTGCTCTCTCAGCCGCATTTCTTGAAGAGGTGAAGGAGCTCAAGAACCGCAGAATCCAAGAAACATATCAGAACACCGAAGGCGAAGCGGGCTCCGCACCCCCAATCTTCAAGCTGGACGAGGTGGAGCCCCTCGCACAAAAGCACCTGGAGCGAATGATGGGTGCCCTGCAGCTCGAGCCGTCAAGCTACAGGCTTTCAGCGCGGGTATCATATGAATGCCCTGGGGTGTCCTCCTGGCGCAAAAGGAGAAGCAAGGCGACGTCCTCAGCGATTAGGTTTACGCTCCCCCCTAGATTCAAAGACTCGATGCGCACAGCGCTGGTGGACCTGCTTCGAAATTCGGCATCAAACCAACTCAATAACGGCTCAACTCCTCTCGTCTACCCGATAGTCAAGCCAATCGACTTCGTTGAAGAGTGAGGTCCCTGAGGGGGTGTTGCCTTTCTATGAAACCGCACGTCCGACGCGCCATCGCATTCATCGCTGGGCGGCTAATCACAGGCCAGGTATCGCCTGGCGTATTTGACTACACGGCCGGCAGGCATATCCCGATCGCCGGAACTGTCACGGAAAATAATATCTCCATATATGACTACGACCGGCGCGCTCATGTCGGGGGGGCTCTGAGCAACATTCACTTTTACGGCGACGGATGCGGCGCGCAGATAACGATCCGCGGGAACAACTTCTACGGGTACGATTTTTGCAGCAGCGGGCACTTCACCGGACACGCACAGGGCAACGTGGTCTGGGTATATGACTATGCCTCGTCAGCCTACTTTAGCTACCACCTCTGACAAAGGGTAAGGCCGGTGGCTCGCGCCTCAGGAAGGCGGCTTTGCAATCTATCCACAGACCGCCTATCACTCTGTTGGGTGGTCCTTTCGACCCTCAAGGATAGACGCTAGCCGCGTTTGCGCTTCCAAAAGCTTGAATCGTGCAACATTCAGATTGCTTCCCGCCCGTTCCTGTAGCCGTTTGCGGGTAGCGTTAATCTGATTGAATTCAATTATGCTGGCGCCCTGATTAATCTCTTTAGTTCGTAAAACAAGCGCATCGGTTTGAGCCTTCTCTAAATAGAGTAGCGCGGCACCCATGTATCCAGCGACAATTTCATCGATGCGTTCAGCGCCGGACATCGTACTAGCGAAATTCATGGGGCACATTTGGATTACGTCTGGCAGATCAAAAGATTCAGATTGTATTCGACGTCGCCAATCGTCAATCATTTCAATCGCGGCCTGGATCTGGAATGCTGCGGCGGAAGTATCGACCTTCCGCTGCTGTTCCTTTTCCTTCAGAAGAAGACCGAGTGTTTTTTGCGCAGCGTCAGCCTGACGGTTCGATGAATTTAGCAGGTCTTTGCTGGCATCGGCTTGGCGCTTTGCATGCCAAGCGTAATAACAGGTAATTGCTGCTAGCACTGTCGCTAGAAGCACGTTCCCGACGGCAGCATACGCTTGCACTTGGTTGGCGGAAAGCCCAAATACCTGTTCCGGGACTCCCATCGTTGGCATGAACCAAGTATAGGTCGTACCGAACTGTCACGGCAGAGACTACTTCCAGCAAAATTGATTACTATCGAAAATCGCCCCAGGCTCCCAGAGCCTCTTCGGACCCCACCCTGGCGGGAAGGCACGAGATTCCAATCGCCATACCGACTTTGGGACGTCGGCACCCGCGAAAACGTATAAATTCAACTACTCCCCTAGCACGATCTTCTTCGCTGTCTCAGAAGAGAAGTCAACAATGAATTTATACATTGCTGTCTTGAACGCGCCTCCTACTTTGGCGACTATCCTTCTGAAGCGAGTCGCCGCGAGCGCGGTGTTCGGTGTGTCAGAAGCCAAGTCAGGGAGGGATGAAGTTAAGAGTAGCTTATCTTCCTTAGATAGACGTTCTTCCTCATTCACCAACTCAGCGGTAGCCGCAAATTGCCGCTCGGTCCATGGGTACGGCCTGCCGCAGTTCGAGCAATAGGAATTTGGGGTTTTGCTCCCGACACCGACGGCGTCCTTCGCGTTTCCACGCTGAGGGACATTACAAGACGGACATTCAACAATGGTCTTTTCCCCGCACTTGCCACAATGGTTCTGGGGAGCCCCAAAGGAAGCTCCGATAAAATTCGAAATGATATGACCGTTCAAGCACGTCTGCCGCGCATAAAAATCAGACATCATGAGCCACTACTTTCCAGTTGCTGGCACTGCTGAGATTATAGGAGCGCGGACGAGAACATTTTGTGCCCCAGCGACCTAGCTGTTGCGAACGGTGCAATGCGCTCACTCATCCGGAGTTACTGGCCGAGGAAAAAATAGGCACCCAAAAACGCCGCAGCATGAAGGAACCCGCCCTGGGCTGACCATTCTGCCCATCCTCCGCCAACCGAACAGCTATCCCCGCCAACCCCGCTAGCACCGCTAACTCCGCTAGCCCCGCTAACCCCGCTAGCCCCGCTAACTCGCTGCCTTGCTCACTCGCCGCGTCGTATATCGTTTCCTCCAAATCTCCCGCTCCACCAGCTCCATCGCCCGATCCTCCAGCGAACGCTCCCACGGCACCAGCCCGTACACCAGATCGCATCCGAGCGCCCGCGCCATCCGTTCCAGCCGCTCCAGGCTGATCTTCCGGTTCTGTTCCGCCCGCTCCATCTGGAACACCATCTTCGGCGAGAAATCCATCGTGTCCGCAATCTCCGCTGCCGGAATCCCCACCGCCAGCCGCATCGCCCGCAGCCATCCCTCCGGCGGACGCGCCTGCAATCGCGCCCGCCGGTACAACCGCACCTTCCGCTCCAGATCCAGCCTCGCCCTCTCCCGCAACACTCTCCGCATCGTCCCACGTCCTCTCAGTCCCTCAGTCCCTCGGTCCCTAAACCCCTAAGTCCCCGTCTTTCCGCTCCCTCGCTCCCCGCTCCCTGATCCCGGCCACCGGCTAAAAGCTAATAGCTAACAGCCAAAAGCTGCATTTTTGTGCCAAAATCGGCCTATTTATGCCTGCTAAAGCCCTGCGGTGAACCCCTAAGTTGAGACAGTTTGCATTGAGCGCACTCGCCGTTTGCTGTTTTTGGCTATGCCAAGCGCCCGGTTTTGATCCACCATGGCGTTGGCCGGTGAAGCGGAGCCGGGCGCTGCTGGAGAGCAACCCGGCAAGGAATAGCCGGCTGGTGACTCATCCGTACCGATGAGCGCCGGGAGCGGGGACCCACCCTGCTCCCGGTTTTTTGAACCGACATCGGGTGGATAGATTTCCCCATGCCTTGGAAAACTCATGCAGGCCGCTGCCCCACCGCTGGCCTGCGGCTGGGCAACGGCAGCTATCTGCTCGAACTCCTCCGGCGGCCGATAGCCCAGAGCCGAGTGCAGCCGGCAACGATTGTAATACCGTTCGATGAACTCTTCGATGTGATCGCGCAGCTCTTCCATGCTGCGGTAGGACCGGGCATCGATTTCTTCCCGTTTCAGAGTGCGCATGAAGCTTTCGCAAAAGGCGTTGTCGTAGGGGTTGGCGGGCCGGCTCATGCTGGGCACGATCCGATGCAGGCGCAGCACCCTGACGTATTCTTCACTGGCATACTGCAGGCCGCGATCGGAGTGGTGAACCAGGCCTGGCGGCGGTTGCCGATCGCCGATGGCTTGTTCCAGCGCCGCCAGCGTCAGCCGCGCTGTCAGGGTCCGCTGCAGCGCCCAGCCCACCACCTTGCGCGAGAACGCATCCAGCACCACGGCCAGATACACGAACTCGCCCAGGAGCCGGATATAGGTGATGTCGGCCACCCACAACTGGTTGATTCCAGTCAGCTTCATACGCGCCGCCAGATTCATGTAAACCTCCAACTCATGGCCCGAGTTGGTGGTTGAGGTAAAGGCCCGCGACGGGACGGCGAGCAGATTATCTTCGCGCATCAGCCGCGCCACACGTTTATGGTTGACGATCATTCCCCGGCGCCGCAACTGCTGGCTTACCCGCCGGTAACCATAGCGCCGCCGGTGCTCCAGCACTACAGCCTGGATCGCCGACCGCACCTCCATCTCCGCCTCCACCGGCAACTCGGGCTCCAGCCAGCGATAGAAACTGGCCCTGCTCACTGCCCCCACCCGGCACATCCGTTCCACACTCAGGGCGCCTGGCATCGGCATCATTGCCCGGATCCGGGCGTAGATGCCCTCGCGCCAGACGCGGTGTTCTGCCGGCGTCGAGCCGCGATGTGCTGCAAGGCACCCTGTAAAAAATCCACTTCCAGAACCTTCTCCGCCAAGGCACGCTTCAGCCGGCGGTTCTCCTCCTCCAGCGTCTCGCCGGCGCGCTCGGCCAGCACCGGCTCGGCCTCATGACGCGCCGCAAACTGCTTGCGCCACTTGCGAAGAGTACTCGGGCTCACTCCCAGTTCCTCGCACAGCCGGCCTACGTGCATGCACGTCCGCAATCGCTCCACCGCCATCGCCCGGAACGATTCTGGTCGCCATCCTGCTTCTCGTTTCGCCACTCGCAGTCCCCCTTCGCTGCAAGATGCGCATATTTTAGCTGTCTCACTTTTGGGGGTCAGTCCAGCCCATCATGACGCACTTGTGGGAAATTCTCTGCAAACCTTCGGCGGAATTCGGAACTTTTCTCGGTTCCAACTGCTAATGAAAAGGGAAATTTCTAGGTATTTGTCTCGAAGAATCGTACCCTCCCGAGCGAAAGTTTGCGGGGCGAGCGCAACCACTTAAGCGAACATTTGGCCGGGTCCGCGCACCCCTAAGACCAACATTCCGCTTGATTTCACAGGCTTTCCCGCATCCTCCATAAAATCAGTCGTTCCAGCGGAGCTTCACCCGCGCCAGAAGCCTCTATCATCGGGAGTATGCGCTTCGATATCGTCACCATCTTCCCGGCATTCTTTGCTGGCGTCTTCGAGCACGGCATTGTGCGCCGGGCGCAGGCTGAGGGGCTGGTCGAGATCGGGTTGCACGATCTGCGCGATTACGCGCACGACCGGCATCGCACCGTGGACGACCGTCCGTTTGGCGGCGGCGAAGGCATGGTGCTGAAACCGGAGCCGCTGGCCAAGGCGCTGGAAGCAATGGGGATACGCCTCAAGGCGGAGCGCGATGTTGTAGCAAAGACGCGGGTGATTCTGCTCTCGGCGCAGGGCCGGGTGTTTACGCAGGCCTTGGCGCGCGAGCTTGCGGGCCAGGAGCGCGTGGTGCTGATCTGCGGCCGCTACGAGGGTGTCGACGAGCGCATCAACGAGCTCTACTGCGACATGGAGCTGTCGATCGGAGATTATGTTCTGAGCGGCGGCGAGCTGCCGGCGGCAGTAGTGGTGGACGCGGCGATGCGGCTGATTCCAGGCGTGTTGGGCAACAAGGCATCGGGAGAATTTGAGAGCTTTGGCCGAGCAGACGCTGAGATTGCCGTAGATGTGGATGGCGTTCCCAGGTCGCAGCACGGAGCCGGAGGGTTGCTCGATTACCCGCATTACACGCGGCCGGCGGAGTTTCAAGGATTGCGCGCGCCGGAGGTTCTGCTGAACGGCGATCACGCCGGGATCCGGCGCTGGCGGCGCGAGCAGCAGTTGCGCAAAACCTTCCGCAACCGTCCCGATCTGCTGGCTGGCACAGCGCTCAGCGATGAAGACATGCAGACGCTGAAGGCGATACACGAAAACGAAACAGGCTGACACCCACGGCTCGTTAAGTTGGCCTCCTAGAAGGGTTTGACGGGCTCGGGTTGAACCAGCCCCACCGCGCCGTTGGCGATGGCGGCAACGTAAAAATTCTCGCCACGGATGGGGCTGCCGGCGAGGCGGCGCAGCATGGCGAGCTGGCCGGTGTGGGTGAGTGCATCGGCTACCGGGCCTTGCAGGAGGCGCTCGATCGGCGCCTGGAGCGGGGCGGACGAGGCGAGAAATGCATCGAATGCAGCCAGTGCGGCGAAGAAGCGCTGCTGTTCCTGGGGCCACGCAAGGGGTTGTGAGCCGTGCCATGCGGGATTGCCCTGAGCGATACCGAGCGCCCAGTGGAGCAGATCGCCCATGTGAGCGAGGATCTGGACAGGCTGGCGGCCGGCGCCGTCAAAATTGGCGAAAGCTTCGGGCGCGTCTTCGAGAGCGCGGACGGTGCGGTAAGCCAGCGTGGCGAGGGCATGGCGAAGGAGACTGCGTTTTTCATCCATGGCGGAACTATAGCGCACGGGTCTGTGCGGATGGTGTGCGGGTGAACGCGCGCTCTCCGAGAGTGATCTACTTTGAACTTTCTGATTGTGGAAGGTGGCTCATAACGAGTTAGAATTACCAACCAGCATTCGCGGAATTAGGCGCGAGCGGTAATCTTTGATAAACTGAATGTTCTGAGTCCAATCGCAGGAAACTACCATGTCAATCCATCCCGTGATGCAGCGCCTGGCCGAAAAGCTGAAGCGCACCGATTTGCCGGCGTTTGTGCCTGGCGACCAGATTCGCGTTCAAGTGAAGATCAAGGAAGGCGATAAGGAGCGGTTGCAAGCCTTTGAAGGCTTGGTGATCGCCATAAACCGCGGCCCGCAAGGGACGTTTACCGTACGCAAGATGAGCTTTGGTCAAGGTGTGGAGCGCATCTTCCCCTTCAACTCCAAGGTGGTCGACAAGATCGAGAAGATACGCAGCTACAAGGTGCGGCGCGCCAAGCTGTTTTATCTGCGCGGGCTGCGCGGCAAGGCGGCGCGGCTGAAGGAAGTGGACCGCGTAACCGGCAAGGTGCGCGCGTAGGCTTCCGGCACATCATAGGAAAAAACAGGCCCCCAACCAATACGGCTGGGGGTTTTGCTTTTTATACTCGATGCATGGCCAAGAGTCCAGCATGCGGATGGGCGTTGGAAAACGCGGCGCGACGGCGCGGAGCGGCGCGCATCGCCGGACTCGACGAGGTGGGCCGTGGACCGATGTTCGGGCCGGTGGTTGCCGCAGCCGTCATTCTTCCCAAAGGCTGCCGACTGCAGGGCCTGACGGACTCAAAACAACTCACCGAAAAACAAAGGAATGAATTTGACTTGAGCGTTCGCGCGCAGGCCGTGGCGTGGGCAATTGCGGTGGTGGACGCGGAGACGATCGACCGCATCAATATCCGGCGGGCTTCGCTGCTGGCGATGCGGATGGCCGTGGAGCGGCTGGCGGTTGCGCCGGATTATCTGCTTCCGGATTATCTGCTGGTTGACGGGCTGGACACGATCGACTGGCCGTGCGAGCAGCAAGCGGTGGTGGGGGGCGACGCGCGGAGCATTTCGATTGCGGCGGCGAGCGTGCTGGCGAAGGTGCATCGCGACCGGCTGCTCGTCGAACTGGACGCGGTGTACCCCGGCTACGGATTGGCCCGGCACAAGGGCTACTGTGTGGCGGAGCACCTGGAGGCTTTGCGGCGGTTGGGACCGACGCCACTGCACAGGAAGAACTGGAGTCCGGTGGCGCAGAGAATGCTGTTCGACTGACAAGCCGGCTAGCGCCGTTGCCGCATGATTCTGTAATCACCGCCTCGTAGCGCCGGTCTCCGAACCGGCTGTCGTGCGGGCCTCCAAACTCGCACTTGCCTTGGAGCGATTACTAATCACAAATTCATAGCACTAGCGGAGTTAGCGGAGCTAGCTTTGCAACGCTTAGACGGCGATGGCTTGCACTTTCTTGCGGCGCTTCATGAAGGTTTGGACCGGCCGCGCGATGAGAAGCACGGCGATAACTAAGGTGATCGTGATGGGCGTGATGACGCCGGTCTTCACTTGCCACCAGTAGTGAATCACTCCACAAATAGCAGCGGCGTATACGAGCTTGTGCAGGAGGTTCCAGCGCTTGCCGCCGAGCTTGCGAATAGCCCAAATGGTGGACGTAAGTGCGAGCGGCAGAAGCAGCAGGTAAGCGGCCACGCCCATGGTAATGAAGCGGCGCCTGGTAACGTCGGCGAGCATGGCGGGGACGTTAAAGCCTGAGTACAGAGCGACGTAGGTGAGCATGTGCAGCGTGGCGTAGAAAAAGGCGAAGAGCCCGAAGAGCCGTCGGAATTTAATAAGCCAATTGACACGAGGCGAGAGGCGGCGCACTGGCGTGATGGCCAGCGTAATGGCGAGAAGCCAGATAGTGGCTTTGCCCGTGGAGAAGGCGATGGCAGCAGAGGGGTCGGGGCCGAGGTCATTCGAGACCATACCCCACACGAGACGGACCGCGACCGCAAGGCAGCCGATCCAGGTGAGCGTTTTGAGGGTGATGAGTGTTGTGCGTTTCATTGTTAGCGAGTCAGCAGGTCGGCAAGTTAGCGAGCTAGCGGGTGGAAAATCGAGGCAAGGCCGGGAGGCGGTTGTCCTCATCATTCCGTGTTCCACTGCCGGGCTTTCTTTTTCCCTCGGTCACTTGCTCCCTCGTCCCTTTTTCAAAAGTTCTTGCGCAAGTCCATCCCATTGTAGAGCGATGCCACCTGATCGGTGTAGCCGTTGAACATGAGCGTAGTGCGGCGCTGCTCATAGAAGGGCAGCCCGATGCGGCGCTCCGTCTTCTGGCTCCAGCGGGGATGGTCCACGTTGGGGTTGACATTGGAATAAAATCCGTATTCGTTAGGGGCCTGATCGTTCCAGGTCGTCGGTGGCTGCTTGTCGACGAAGCGCACGGTGACTATGGATTTGGCCGATTTGAAGCCGTACTTCCAGGGCAACACCACG
Source organism: uncultured Acidobacteriaceae bacterium (assembly GCA_963848805.1). Lineage (GTDB taxonomy): Bacteria > Acidobacteriota > Terriglobia > Terriglobales > Acidobacteriaceae > Telmatobacter. The sequence goes on from CAWKFD010000018.1 coordinate 41,274, forward strand.
CGGACGGGAGCGCCATCCTGGTTGGGGAGGGTTTCGCCGTAAAGGCCGAAGGTGAGCAGGGTGAGCGGATTCATGGCCTCGTCCATGCGCAGGCCCTCTGAGTATGGCCAGTGGATGGTGGCGTCCTCGTATGTCCATTTCTCGACTTTGGTGTTGTTGTAGGAGAGGAACTGCACGTACTTGGCGCTGGGCAGCGGATTGCACTGCTTGATGAACTCCGAGAGCGAGTAGCCGACCCAGGGAATGACCATGCTCCATGCCTCGACGCAACGATGGCGATAGACGCGATCCTCAAGCGGCCGCAACTTGAGCAGGTCGTCGATATCGAAAGTGAGGGGCTTGACGACTTTTCCCTCGACCTTTACGGTCCAGGGGCGCGTGGGCAGTCCGCCGGCATTTTTCGCGGGGTCGCCTTTATCCACTCCGAATTCATAGAAGTTGTTGTAGTGGGTGATGTCGTCGTAGCTGGTGAGCTGCTCGCCGGTGGTGGTGAGTGGGCTGTGCACGGTTTGCAGTTTGGTTCCTGCGAAGGTGGCTGTGCGAGGATCGAATACCTGGGCCAGGCGCCCGGCCGCGAGCGCCGCGGCGCCCGTGGCAGCCGCGCCTTTCAAAAACCGGCGGCGGCTAAGGTAGCGGAAGTATGCGTCCCGGGGTGTGATCTCGGAGGAGGGGATGTCGGGCGGTTTGCCGATAAGCATTAATTGACCTCGTGCGGGCAAAGGACTCGCACAGTCATTAGACACCGCAGAGGGGGCGGACGTTACAGAATTCTTCAGGTGCGCGCGGTGCGCCCCGCGACGACCCCGAGTGCTAGAATCTTGAGTAATTTCATCCTTCGGAAATCCCTGTCGCGCCCGCGAAGAGAGAGGGAGTATGTACAAAAACATTGCCGTAGCCTACGACGAATCTCCTGAGGCTTGCCGGGCTCTGACCACCGCGATTCGTCTTGCGAAAACTCTTGGAATCGGCTTACGGACGATAACCGTCATGGAAAAGCTTCCGGCGTACACCGGGTTTGCCACCAGCGCGGATCCGTCACTCACTGTCGTTCTCGAAGAAGATCGCGGCAAGTACTATGAACAGATGCAGGCGGGGGCCAGGGCGGCCGGGCAGCGCGAAGGAGTGGAAGTGATCACTCATGTGGTCGATGGCGAGGCTACCGATGCAATCGTGAGCTTCGCTTGCCAGCACAAGATCGATCTGCTTGTCATCGGGATACATCGCCGATCCGACCGCATTTCGCGCATGTGGAGCACGGTGTACACCATTGCGCAGAATGTCCCGTGCAGCGTGCTGGGCGTGCACTGAGGATCGGTCTATTTGCCGCGTTTTGTGCACGGATGCTTTCCCACCATCCCCTGCGTTGAATTGGATTGCGCGGCGCCAAGGTTGCCTTCTCCGGCAGTGCCCCCTCCGCGAACGCCCATTGGAGAAGCCGCGGGGCTCGGTAGTGTCTCAGTCTGAAATCGTTTTGAAAGGGCACGACTTTACAGGCTGCGGAAAAACTCAACTGCGGAGTGCTTTGTAACAGGGCACGACTTCACAGCTTGCTGAAAAAGTCACCATTTGGGGACTTTTTCTCCACAGGCAGTTGAGCTAAGAAGGAATCATGCGTGGAGATGACGGTCAGCAGAGCGGGATGTTCAGTTACGTGACGTTGGAGCAGCGAGTGGCTCCGGATCATCCGGCGCGCCGGATACGAGGACTTGTAGATGGTGCTCTGCGGCGGATGGATTCCGAGTTGGCTAAGCTTTATGCCGCCAAGGGCCGCCCGTCGATAGCGCCGGAGCGGTTGTTGCGGGCGCAGTTGCTGATGGTGCTGTACTCGATCCGTTCCGAGCGTCAGTTGATGGAACAGTTGAACTACAACCTTCTGTTCCGCTGGTTCGTGGGGTTGGAGATGGACGATCCGGTGTGGGACGCGACGGTGTTCAGCAAGAACCGGGAACGGCTGGTGGCGGCTGAGGTGAGCGAACAGCTGTTGTTGTCGGTGGTAGAAGAGGCACGCACCCAAGGGTTGTTGAGCGAGGAGCATTTTACGGTGGACGGCACGCTGATCCAGGCCTGGGCCAACCGGCGTAGCTTCCGCGAGAAGACAGATCCGCCGGACCGTGGCACGGGAGCGCGGGGGCGGAAGTTGTTGCGCGACACGCACGAGTCGACGACCGATCCGGAGGCGCGGTTGTATCGCAAGAGCAGCGCCGGGGCAGTGGTGCCGAGTTATCTGGGTCACGTGATCACGGAGAACCGCAACGGGTTGATCGTAGCGGCGATGGCAACGCAGGCGGGAAACGCGGCCGAGCGGCAGGCGGGGCTGGCGATGGTCAAGCGGCTGAAGCGTCGCGGTCGCATCACGCTGGGAGCCGACAAGAGCTATCAGGAGGAGGGCTTCGTAAAAGCGCTGCGCAAAGCTGAAGTGACGCCCCATGTGGCCGAGTACGCGCCGAATCCGAAATGGCCCAGTTGGCTGACCGAAGCCGAACGCAGCGATCCCGGACTGGCGATCAGCCAGAAGAAGCGAAAGCTGGTCGAGAAGTCGTTCGGGTGGATGAAGCATGATCGCCTGCGGCAGGTGAAGCTGCGCGGACTGAAGCGAGTGGACTGGATGTTCCGCTTCGCGGCAGCAGCACATAATCTGCTGCGCCTGAGTAAGCTAATCCCGATTCCGGTTACGGCCTGAGCGGGGAGAAGTGTCTCTGCGGTGCCGACAATGGCCCGCGGAAATGAAAAGAAACGTAGTCAGCGCGTCCTGGAAGCAAAAAACGATCCGCAAAGGGGCGCACGAGATGAAAGCGTGACTTTTTCAGCAAGCTGTTTCAGTCGTGCCGAAAAAGCTCATAAAATAAGTTGGGCTTCAGCCCCTGCTGCGTTTATTTCCATCACAAATGACCGAGGTGACGAGTTTTTCCGCAACCCTGTTTAGTCGTGCCGCAAAATGCCGCCAAAAAATGAAAAGGGCTTTAGCCCCTGAGGGGCGCTTTTCATCAAACCGAGACACTATGCGGGGTTCGAATCAGATAGAGTTGCGAGCCGGAGACAGCTAAGATGGCGGTAATACCATTGAGCGGAGGAAGAGGAAATGGGAGGTCTGATTCCCCTCGGCGACGCGTCCCGGCGTACCTCGCGCTTGCCCGCCGTGACAGTTTTCATCATCTTGGCAAATGTATTCGTTTTCATTCAGGAACTGGCCGGCGGCGATCGCTTTGTATACAGATGGTCCGCCGTTCCCACCCGCATCGTCTTTGGCCATCACTGGATCACGCTTGTCACTTCCATGTTTCTGCATGGCAGTTGGCTCCATATCGTCGGCAACATGATTTACCTCTGGGCTTTTGGTCCCGCGATTGAGGATGCAATGGGCCGTGTCCGGTACCTGATCTTCTACTTTGCCGGCGGTTTTGTGGCCATGTTCGTTCAAGTCGCAGCTAACCCACATTCGCGAGTTCCTACGCTGGGCGCCAGCGGCGCCATTGCCGCGGTTATGGGTGCATTCATCATCACCTATCCTCGCGACCGGATTCGCTCGGTTCTCATCATCCTCATTTTTGTTAGCATCGCAAGGATCCCGGCGGCATTGCTCATCGGCTTCTGGTTCCTCATCCAGGTGGTTGACGCCGGCGCGGTCACGAATGTGGGAACCGGCGGCGTGGCGTATCTGGCGCACATCGGCGGTTTTCTCTTTGGAGTGATCACAGCGCGCATCTTCGAACGCCCGCGCCGAGTGGCCTGGCCTCACGGTGTCGACTGAATCCGTATCGCGTCGCGTTAGCGAAGCCTTCTTGAGCGTGCCTATCGATGGCGGCCAACGGAAACAGATTCAGTGACAGAAGGGGCTCAATCGCCTGGTCTCGCAAACGGCCACTGGCTCAGGCGGCGCGCGCGGACGAGATAGAGCAGCGTTCCGGATGCGGCGATACCCGCGGCAACGCCGAGCTCCATCAGGGCGTGGGCGCGGTAGACGAGCAGAAATCCGAATCCTAACATTGCGGCCAATGGCGGCAGCGGGTAGAGCGGCATGCGGAACGGACGAGGAAGATCGGGACGCCGGATGCGGAGAAGGATGACACCGGCCTGCTGCAGGAAGAACTGGAGCAGGATGCGCGTGATGACGAGCATTGTGATGACTTGCGTGAGCGTGAAGAAGCAAAAGACGGCTCCGACCAGGCCTAGGGCGACGAGCGAGCGGTGCGGAATGCCATGCCTCGGGTGCACAGCCGCGAGAAAACCGAAGTAGTTGCCGTCGCGCGCGGCGGCGTAGGGCACACGCGAGTAGCCGAGCAGCAGCGAGAAGACACTGGCGAAGGCGGTCCAGACAATAAGGGCGGCGATAGCGTAGCCGGCCCAGCGCCCGAAAGCTGAACGGGTAATGTCGGCGACCAGCTGGACGCGGAGGGTGGCAGATTCGGCGGCGTACGATGCGGCGGCCCGCAGCGAGGGCAGCGCGGCAACGTTCATCGCGATATAAAACGCGGAGACAATGAGCACTGAAACCATGATGGCGCGGGGGATTGTTTTCTCAGGCCGGCGGACCTCGCCGCCAAGGAATGTGATGTTGTAGTAGCCCCAGTAGCAGTAGGTGGCAAGTAGCGTGGCCTGTGCCAGGCCGCCGAGAGATCCCGCCAGCGATACCGCTGGCGCGGCAGGCATGTGCCAGCCGCCGGTTGCCGCGGCATGGGCGAAGCCAGAAACGATGACGCCTGTAAGGGCGGCGATGACCCCTGCAAAAAGCACCCAGGCGAGACGCGTGATAGATCTCAAGTTCCGATAGAGCAGCGCGGTGACCAGAAGACAGGCAGCAGCGGCGGCAAAGTTGGAGTAGTGGAGCGCGTGCAGAGCGGCGATGGGCGCGGAATCAAGATTGGGCCAGAAGACGGCAAGAAAACCGGAGAGGCCGATGCAGCCTGAGGCCACCGAAAGCGGTGCGGTGAAGCCGACCTGCCAGACGTAAAGAAAGCTGAGCCAGTTGCCGGGGCCATCGGGGCCGTAGATCTCTCGGAGGAATGCATAGGAACCTCCGGCGCGCGGGAAGGCGGCGCCTAGTTCGGCCCAGACGAGGCCGTCGGCGACGGCGATGGCCGCGCCCAGCATCCATGCCCAAACGGAGAGGCGGTAGCCCGCCGCGGCGATGACCAGCGGCAGCGTGATGAAGGGACCGACGCCGATCATCTCCAGCATGTTGAACAGCACGGCCGTGCGCAAGCCGATGCGGCGCTCGAGGGTTGCGGAGGGTGAGGAAGATTGAATCATTCGGCGGCTGTTTAACAGATTACGGCACGAATGCCATTTACTCGGCGGGTGGCGAAGCGCGAGGCATTGACGAGGGGCTATGCGTTCGAGGAGACTGAGGGCTTAAGTACACGTGTGCAATTGGGGGTTTGGCGATGCTGGAGAGCGACGGCGGCAAGGCATCGAAAGCTGTGCGGTTGACGGGCGGAGAGCGCACGCTACGGCAGTCGTCATCCAAGACCAACCCGCAGGCCTCGCGGCAAGTCTCGCGTCAACCCTCGATCAAGGACATCGCGCGGCTGGCCCGGGTGTCGCACCCAACGGTATCGCGCGCCTTGCAGAACAGCCCGCTGGTGAACGTAAAGACGGCCGCGAAGATCAGAAAGATTGCCGATGAGACCGGATACCGTGCCAGTGCGGTGGCGCGCGGCCTGGTGACGCGGCGGACGCGGACCATCGGGCTGGTTGTGACCACGGTGGCCGATCCTTTCGCGAGCGAAGTAGCGTGCGGCATCGAGCAAGTGGCCAACGATCACGGCTACGCGGTGTTTCTGGCCAACTCGAATGCCGATCCTGAGCGGGAGCGCAAGGTGGTGCAGGCGCTTGCCGAGCGGCGCGTTGACGGGATCATCGTAACTTCATCGCGCGTGGGAGCGCTGTATCTGCCGCTCCTCAAAGAGTTGAACGTTCCCATTGTTCTGGTGAACGATCAGCATCCCGGCGCGTTTGTGCATTCGGTGATGATCGCGAACCAGGAAGGAAGCCGGGCGGCAGCCGAGCACCTGATCGGGCTGGGACATCGCAGGATTGCGTATGTCGGTGACCGGTTTGGCTATCAATCGGATGCAGAGCGGCTCGCGGGCTACAAGCAAGCGCTGGCCGCAGCGGGAATTCCGTTTGCTGCCGAGCTTGCCGTCCAGGGCGACAGCCGGACTGAAACGGCGATCGTGGCGATGAGCGGATTGCTGGCGCTGGATAATCCGCCGACGGCGGTGTGCTGCTATAACGACATGACAGCTTTGGGAGCAATGCGGGCCATTTACGCCCGCGGACTGCGCGTGCCGCAAGATTTGTCGGTCACCGGATTCGACGATCTGTTTTTCGCCGCGAATTTAGAGCCGCCGCTGACGACGGTGCGGCAGCCGATGCGGCTCATGGGCGAGATGGCGATGGAGGTCCTGTTCAAGCTCATGTCGGGTGAGGAATCGGTAGCCCAAATCAAAGTGGAGGCTGAGCTGGTTGTGAGAGGGTCGACGACGAGACCCTAGAAGGGGGAATAGAGACCAGGAACTGGTGCCCTGTCTCTAAAGTTCGCAGCATAAGTACACTGTCATCCCGAGCGAGTCCGCCGTGGCGGACGAGTCGAAGGACCTGCATTTGATCACCACACTTATGTGACGAACTTCTAGGACACCATACTAGCCCGCTACTTAGAAATGAAACCGGTACCTTGCCTCCACGGCAATCATCCGCGGATCGTTCCAGTGGAAACCACCGATGGTAATCGAGTTATCGAGATCGACGCGATGATTGGTTACGTTGATGACGGTGCCAGAGATCTTCCAGTTTTCGCCCAGCGCGTGCCCGATAGACGAATCGAATGTCGTATGCACCGGCAGATATTGCCCGTTATACGGGCCTTCATTTGCGCCCGCCAGCCCATTCGAGAACCCCGACCCGTAGTACACGTTGCCTGAGAACCACGTATGCGCCGGCAGGTTCCAAGTGAATCCCGTGTTCAACGTTTCGCGCTGGTCGTGATCGAGCGGAAAGTAGTTGGGGCCGAGATCGCAGGCCGGGTCGGTGGGGATGCTGCACGTGAACCCTCCGATAATGTTGCCGCGCTGCTCTGCGATCTGGTTCGAGTAAGTCACGTAAAAATGCCCAGAGCGCCACAACTCGGGCGAATGAAGTGTCATCTCCCAGGCGCGAATCAGCGCCCCATCCACGGCGATGGGAAAATACATATTCGATTCCCCGAGGTTGGAGTGGTCAAGGAAGTTATTCACGCGGTTCTTGAAGGTGTCCACATCCAGCATCCATCCCCGGTACGGAATCTCGATGCCGAACTGGTGCTCCTCGTCGCGTTCTGAAGGCAGCGGCGTGAACGCATTTTCGCCCGACGGCAAACTACTCGCGTAGTTCAGCACCGAGCTTGAAACCGTCAGAATCGGCGCGGGCTGGAAGAAATGCCCGTAGAATCCGCGCAGCACCCAGTTGAGTCGCGGAATGCGCACTGTCGCCCCGATGCGCGGATAGGTTGCGCTCTCGTCAAGTTCCGAGCGGTAGATCGAAAAGCGCTCGCCGCCCAGCAGCGTCACGTACTGTCCCAGGCGCAAATGGTCGGCGACGTAGAACTCCACCAGCCCTGCGTTGTCATTGGCAGGTCTGCTGAAGTAGATAGTGGGCGGCGTGGCCGTATTATCCGTCACGCCAAACAGGTCGTTTTCCCGCTGATAGAACGAATACATGCCGCCGGAAAAGCTGTTCCAACCCACATCGAAGCGCGTGTCCGCCTGGGCTCCCGCATAGTTCGAATTCTGATGCCAGATTGTGGCTGCTGGATAGTCGGTCAGGCGCGAATCGTAGTTAGATTGGTTCCAGTGATAGAACGGCGCCAGGGAAACCAGCGCCTTGGGCGAGATGGTGTGTACCCAGTTGGCAATCGCAAACGAGTCGCGCTCCGTTTGTCCGTCGCGCAAACCCCACGAGCAGTAGTAGCCGGAGTTGCCGTTCGGACATTCGTAGTCATTTTGGCTGGGGTCGTAAGGAACTTGAAAATAATCCTGCCGCAACTGCCCGTCTAAGCGGATCTGATCTTTGGGCGTCTGATTGTGGATCATTGACACGAACCCGCTCTCCGAATTTGTCGCATCGTGGTAAATCGCCGCCACCGGCGTCGCCAGTCCGTAGTTCGACCGCGAGCCCGTCGCGCTTGCGTACCAGGCGGTTTTTTCCGAGTGGTCGCCAAACGCGACTTGTGCCTCGCCGGTCGAGAGATTGCCCGCGTACATCATCAGCTCGCCGTCGCGATTAAACTCAAATCCGTTGCGCGGCAGCACGTTGAACATTCCGTAGGTTCGGTCGCCCAGGTCCGCGTCGTAGCTGCCGCGCAGCGTCTCCATGGAATCGATGTCCTTGGGGTCGATCTGCGGCCCCACATTCGACGCAATCTTGGTGTTGGGAATCGCAACGCCGTCGATCAGCCAGCTCGTCTGGTGTCCGCCGCGCATGTGCAGCATGTCGTGCGTCATGTACGCGGCGGGAACGTAGTCGGTAATCGCCTCCGTGCCGATGGTGCGGTCCGCGCCCGGAGTCTCGTCAATCATCTGGCGCGTAATCAAAGTGGTCGGCGTCGCCGTATCGGCTGCGCTGGCCGCGCCGTGCACCATCACCGTCTCAGTAGCGCCGCCAACAGCCAGCGGAATGTGCAGCACGGGATTGGTGCCCGAAGCCACGCTCAGCGTCTGCGTCACAGGGCCAAAGCCCACTGCGGCAACGGTCATGCGATAGACACCGATGGGCGCTTGCGGCAATTCGAATTCTCCGTCGGCATTGGTCGTCGCGTGCAGCACAAACCCTGAGTCCGCGGCTTGCAACGTGACTTTTGCGCCCGCAACTGGCCGGTGCTCGGGATCGTGCACCACGCCGTGCACGTTGGCAAAAACAGTCGCGAATGCGGGAAGGGAAGCGGCCAGCAACGCTGCCGCCGCAAGAAATGAATAACGCCGCATAAAAAAGACCTCCGTAGCGAACGGGCTCGAACGCAGGCAACCGTTCGGCTCTCGAACGGATGGGGCCGGTGCCTGGCAGCACTTTGGGAATCGATGAACACAGTCCCGCGCCTCTGAACTCCGGCGCTCGCAGCGCAACGGGCAATCAGCCCGCGCCCGGACCGGCAAACGCAAGCCATCGCTCCTCAAAGTCGGGGCGGAGAAGTCAGAGCTATTTGTTCAACGGAAAATTCAGCTGGGGTTCGTTCGAGGAGGTCCGCGCCCGGCGTGGGCGAGGCTCGGGCGAGAGAAGGCCGGCGACCGTCCAGCCGGAGAAGCAAAGGCGAGTGTCGCCTCTGTGCGGAATCTGGCTGGCGCAGCCGTCAGCGCGTAAGCCGGCATCAGCATCGAAAATGCGGGTCCGTGATAGAGCGGGCAGGTTAAAGGCGCGGAAAAGCCCGGCGTCGGATCGTCGCGCAGGCCCGCTCTCATGGCCATGATTCGCGCATACATGGCGCAGTGGTGCGCCCCGTGCCGCCTGCAGCACTGCGGAAGGCTCGCGTCCTCGCTGCCGCCGATAAACGCCGACAGCGAACCCAGCCCGAAAAACAAAATCAGAAAGATGGAGAAGCCGCGCCGCATCCGAAGTTCATGCTAGCACAAAACCAACTGGATTCGGTGATCGGTGATCAGTTGTACTTTGTTGCCATTTGACAAACTGTATTCCTGATCCCTGTTCCCTGATCCCTAAACACTGGCCTCCGTCCACCGCCTCTCTCAGTTATCATCGAGGCATCGCCGGTTTCGCCGGATCAATTCATATCAGGAATTAATTGAGAGGAAATTCAGGTGCCTGCAGTCGACAGCTCCGCATCGCCGCACAATGTTTCTGCTTCGCACGTGGTTTCTGCCGCCCCTTCGCGCAAGTCGCGCTCGGCCCGCCATCTGCGCATCGCCATCTTCGGTTTTGGCACGGTGGGCAGCTCCGCGGCGCGCATCATCGTCGAATCAAAGCCGCAGGGCCTCGAGCTGACCCACGTTTTCAATCGCGGCGTAGCGCGCAAGCGCGTCGACTGGGCTCCCGCAAGCGTCGTTTGGAGCGAAGACGCCGATGCCGTGCTTGCTTCCGATGTCGACGTGATTGTGGAGCTTGCCGGTGGCATCGATCCCGCCGGTTCCTGGGTGCGCCGCGCGCTCGAAGCGGGCAAAAGCGTCGTCACCGCCAACAAAAAGCTCATCGCCTATCACGGCGTCGAACTGGAGCGGCTGGCCGCGGCCAAAGGCGGCCATCTCAAGTATGGCGCCGCAGTCGCCGGCGGAATTCCCGTCATTCCCGGCCTCGAACAGGGCATGGCCGGCGACCGCATCGAGCGCATTCAGGGCATTCTCAACGGTACCTGCAATTTCATCCTTAGCGAGATGGAGAAGGGCGCCGAGTTTACAAAGGTCCTGGCCGAGGCTCAGGCCAGGGGCTATGCTGAGGCTGATCCCACTGAAGACGTGGGCGGATTCGACGCGCGCGCCAAGCTTGCCATCCTCATGCGCCTCGTCCTCCGCGCCGAAGTCGATCCCGAGGAAATCGTTCCCCGCTCCCTCACCACCATCACGCCCGTCGACTTCAGCTACGCCCGCGACCTCGGCTGCACCATTCGCCAGGTTTCGCGCGCCGAACAGGCCGAGAGCCGGCTCGCGGCCACTGTTGGACCCATGCTGGTTTCGCTGCGTTCGCCGCTGGCCTGGTCGCAGGGAATGGAGAATATGGTCATCGCCACTGGCCACTACGGGGGCGATGTGGTCTTCTCCGGCCACGGCGCAGGCGGCCAGCCTACGGCGGTCGCCGTGGTCAGCGATCTTCTCGCTCTAGCTCACGGCTCGCGCCGCGTTGAAGTTCCGTCGGCGCCGGCCCACGTGGGCGCCGAGTTCGAAGTTCCCCATTACATCCGCTTCCTGGTCAAAGACCGGCCGGGCATTGTTGCCGCCATCACCACCGCGCTTGCCAACGAGCAGATCAACATCCGCGCCATCGTGCAAAAGCCCGGCTATCCCGCCGACGCTCTGCCCTTCGTGGTCACGGTCGAGCCGTGCAAAACCTCCGCGCTGCAACGCGCCCTGGCCCCGATCCGCACCATGGATTGCATGTTGGTCGAACCGCTGGACCTGCAAATGCTTGAGTAAGAACAGGTGTCAGGTTTCAGGTGTCAGGGGTCAGAAGGCATCAACGTAGTGGGAGGAGCCAACGAATAGCGATTTATTTTGGTGCCTCGTCTTTGTGATCCGCAGATTAGAATTGAGGTCTGATCTTTCTTCCCTGATCCCTGAAACCTGATACCTGAAACCTGAGGTCGCAATGATCGGCACCATCTATCGATGTGAAATCTGCGGCGAAGAGAGCAGCAATCCGATGCGATGGATTGTGATCCACTGCAACAGCGAGCAGTTGACCGTGAACAAGTGGACCAAGCTAGCCGCCGACGCTCCCGGCGCGCGCCACTACTGCGGCGAAGCCCACGCCCAGGTCTACATTAGCCGCTGGCTTGAGGCCGCCTGCTCGTAAAAGCAGGGAGTAGGGAATAGGGCTTAGGAATTGAGGAACGGCCCTCAGCCAGTAGCCCGTGCGATGGCCGCGTGCCTTTCGCCGTCATTCAAACGCTCTGCGCCACCCCGCCCCAGCGCTGCCCAGCCCGATCCCGAAGATTTCCACTCCTATACGCTTGATTTCGCAGACTTGTAACCTCCCGTTCATATTCCCCCATTAGCCTGATCGATGTGGATTCCAGCGTGCCAGAGATTCGAATCGCCCCCGCCCAGCCTCAACCTGAGCCCGGCACGGTCCAGGCACCGGCTCCAGCGGCTGCAGTGGAGCATTCTGCAGTTCGCCGCTATCTGCTCTCGCGCGGAAATTCTGCTATCGCCGACACCGGGTTTAAGATCCTCATGGTGCTGTGCGCGCTCAGCATCTTCGGCATTGTCGTGCTCATTGCTACGGAGTTGGTGCGCAGCTCTCATATGGCCTGGAGTGAGTTCGGCTTTCAGTTCTTCTTCAGCGCCTACTTCGATCCTTCCACCGGCCTGCCTACGTATTGGGATCCGGTAAACAACCACTTCAGCGCCCTGCCTTTCGTTTATGGAACCCTGGTTTCCTCCCTGCTCGCGCTGTTGTTTGCGGTGCCGCTGGCCGTCGGCGTCGCCATCTTCCTCACCGAAATGTGCCCAGGCTTTTTGCGCGGCCCTCTGGCCTTTCTTACCGAGCTGCTGGCTGCGATTCCAAGCATCATTTATGGCCTGTGGGCTGTGTTTGTGCTTGTTCCCTTCCTCCGCGAACATGTGAATCCGGCGCTTGTTAAATTTCTCGGCTGGACGGGCCTCTTCACCGACGAAAATCCCACCGGACTTGGCTACCTCACCGCTTCCGTCATTCTCGCCATCATGATTTTGCCCATCATCTCTTCGCTCACACGCGAGGTAATGACGGCTGTGCCCCACTCGCAGCGAGAGGCAGTGCTGGCGCTGGGCGCCACGCGATGGGAGATGATCCGCATGGGCGTCCTGCGCAACGCGCGCATCGGCATTGTCGGCGCCATCATCCTGGGACTGGGCCGTGCGCTCGGCGAAACCATGGCCGTGGCCATGGTCGTCGGCAACACGCCTGAGATTCATCGCTCCTTGCTCTCCAACGGCAGTACCATGGCCGCCGTGATCGCCAACGAATTTACCGAAGCCGTCAGCGATTTACATCACAGCGCCTTAATCGAGATTGGTCTGGCGCTGTTTATCGTCACCATCGTGGTCAACGCATTTGCCCGCCTGCTCGTATGGGCGGTCACGCGCGGCGCCCCGGCGCATACGAACTAGAAACTGCAGGATGCTCGTGGTGGAACAGAAGCGGCTACAACCTGGGACTAGAAGCTGATAGGAGAGATAGTGCGGACGGAATTTTACCTGCGTACGCGTCTGCGGGGCCTGGCCGACGGCGCCGCCTCGGCCCTGGCGGTGCTGGCCACCATCATCGTCGTTCTGCCGCTGGTAGCCATCTTCGTCTATCTCATCATCAAAGGCGCCGGTTCCCTGAATGTCGCTTTCTTCACCCAGGTTCCCGCGCCGGTTGGCGAAGTCGGTGGCGGCATGGCCAACGCCATCGTCGGTTCCGCGGTTCTGCTCGCGCTGGCCAGCATCATTGGCATCCCGATTGGCATCGGCGGCGGCATCTACCTGGCTGAATTCGGGCGCGGCACCGGGCTGGCCCACGCCATCCGCTTCACCGCCGACGTGCTCAATGGCGTTCCTTCCATCGTGATGGGTCTTGCCGCCTACGCGCTCCTGGTCGCGGTCAAGTATAGCTTTCACCTCTCTAATTTCTTCTTCATTGTCCTCGGCGGGTTGGTCTACGTGGTTTCCAACCTCCTCTTTGTTGGGATACTCATTCTCTCGATTATGTTTCTCGTTCGCGCCGCCAGGAGTTTCCTTTGGAGCATTGGAGCGGTAGCCTCGATGATCGGAGTGGCCGCTGCCGGGATCTTCTCCCTCGGCCTCCTGGTTCTCAGGCTGCCCGGGCCCCTGGCCCTGAGTCTCGTCAAGTCCGCTATCGATATAGTCCCGGACGACCGGGGATACATCCTGTCTTTCGGCGGCCACTTTTCCGCGTTGTCCGGGGGCGTGGTTCTGGGCATCATGATGATTCCCACAGTCTGCCGCACCACTGAGGAGATGCTGCTCATGGTGCCACACGCGGTGCGCGAAGCAGCGCTGGGCCTGGGCGTGCCCAATTGGCGCTCGGTGCTTTCCATTACCGTGAAAACCGCATCGCCCGGAATCATCACCGGCTGCATGCTGGCCTTTGCGCGCGTCGCCGGAGAAACCGCGCCCCTCATCTTTACCGCCTTGGGCAATCAGTTCTGGAGCACCACCCTGAAGGAACCCATCGCCGCTCTTCCACTTCAAATCTGGATTTATGCCATCTCACCCTACGACGAATGGCACCGGCTGGCGTGGGCGGGAGCGCTGGTATTGATTGTTCTCATCGTACTCGCGGTATCCCTGGTGCGTTATGTCACCAGCCGCGGCGTTTTGAAAGGGGCAAGCTAAGTGGGTGTTGCCATCGAAGTAGCCAATCTGAATGCGTGGTATGGATCCAATCACACATTGCAGGACGTCAATCTGAATATTCCCGCCAATCACGCCACGGCATTGATCGGGCCCTCGGGCTGCGGCAAGAGCACCTTTGTCCGCTGTATCAACCGCATGCACGAAACCAATCCCATCGCGCGCGTCACCGGCACCGTGCGAATCGGCGACCTCGACATTTACAACCAGACCACCGCAGTCGAGATTCGCCGCCGCGTGGGCATGGTCTTTCAGCGTCCCAACCCCTTTCCCACCATGTCCATCTATGACAACGTGGCCGCCGGCCTCAAACTCAACGGCTACTCCAACCGCAAATCGCTCGACGATATCGTCGAAAAATCGCTCAAGAACTCGGCCCTCTGGGACGAAGTGAAGGACGATCTGAAGAAAAAATCCGGCGCCAGCCTCTCCGGCGGCCAGCAGCAGCGCCTCTGCATCGCCCGCGCCCTCGCCGTGGACCCCGAAGTGCTGTTAATGGACGAACCAGCCTCGGCCCTCGATCCCGTCTCCACTTCCAAGATCGAGGACCTCATCTTCCAACTAAAGTCGCAGTACACCATTGTGATTGTGACGCATAATATGCAACAGGCGGCCCGCGTGGCGGAGAACACCGGCTTCTTCCTCAACGGCCGCATGGTCGAGTTCGACGCGACGCACAAGATCTTCACCAATCCTTCCGACAAGCGCACGGAAGATTACATCACAGGCAGGTTCGGATGACACGGATACGCTTTCAACAGAGTCTGGAAGATTTGAAAGAGAATCTTCTGGTCATGGCCGGCCTCGCCGAGCAAGCCATTCAGCGCGCCATTGAGGCCTACCGTGTCCGCGACCTGTCGATCTGCGACCTCGTCAGCCGCAGCGAGATCGCCATCAACCGCATGGAGCGCGATATCGACCAGGCCGCGCTCGACCTGCTCGCCATGGAGCAGCCCATGGCCATCGATCTGCGCTTCATCCTCAGCGTCATCAAGATCAACTCTGATCTGGAGCGCGTGGGCGACGCCGCCAAAAGTATCGCCGATCGCGTGCGCCACCTGGCGCAGATGGCCGCCGTCGACCTGCCCGTCGACATACCGCGCATGGCGGCAATGTCCGCCGACATGGTGCGCAAGAGCCTGCAGGCCTTCATCGAAACCGACGCCGAGCTTGCCCGCGGCGTGCTTTCCATGGACGACGCCGTCGACGAGATGAATCGCTCAGCTTTCAAGACGCTGACGAAGGTGATGGAGGAGCAGAGCCACATCGCGCCCCAGGCGTTGAACGCCCTCATGATCTGCCGCAGTCTCGAGCGAGTGGGCGATCACGCCACCAATATCGCCGAGGACGTTATCTTCTGGGTGCAGGGCACCGATGTGCGCCACTTCAAGAGCGTCGCGAAAGGCGCCGCCAACGCCTCCGCACCTGACGGTGCGCCTGACGCTCCGCCCCCTGCAAAAACTGTCTCATCCCAGAGCTGAAGGCACTTTTCATTTCCGTGCAAAGAACGAGCCCCGCTTCCCGCGGGGCCGTTTGGGCTTTAAAAATAGAACTCCCTGCATCGCGTTCTGACGAAACTCGGCAGCCGGAGTCATTCTTTGTAACAAGGGCGCTGCCGAGGCACCCACGCAGTGCGTGGGTCGGGGGCCGTAAATTGGCTCCGCTGACCTGCTGACTCGCTAACTTGCTCACTTTCCTCAGTGTGTCGCCGTCGCCGTGATCTTCACGCCCATCCCGTTCAGCTTGCTGCGCGCCACCCGCGCCTCCGGGGTTTGCGGATGCCGCTGAATGAGCACCCGAAGTTCGTGAATGCCCGCTTCCTTCTTGTTCGTCGCCAGCAGCGCCAGACCCTTGTGCAGTTGTGCCGCGGGGGCTTTGGCGTTGCCGCTGAACGCCTCCAGCACCTGGTTATAAAAGCCGATCGCATCCGCGTAGTTCTGCTGTTGGTAGGCGATCTCTCCAAGATAGAACTGCGCGGTGCCCGCCTGATCGTCAAGCGGATAGTAGTGCACAATGTCCTGGAATTCCCCGGCCGCCACCTGATATCTTCCCGCGTTGAAGTCGCGCACGCCAGCCTGCAAGGTCTCCTGCAATGGCGGCGCCTGCTGCATAGCGGTGGTGGTCCCAGGCGCTCCGCCCCCCGGAGCGTTCTCCGTACCGGCTGACGAACTTCCTGGCTGACCAGGAGCGGGGGGCGCCACGCCCCCCGGCTGCGCAACCGCGGGCGGCGCCTGCATATTCTGAATCTGCGTCTGCAAATCCTGCATTGCCTTGTCGAGCTTGGCGATGCGTGCCTTCAACTCGTCCACTGAGTCGTTCAGTGACTGAACCTGCCCCGATACGGTGTCCATTTTACCGTTTGCGGCGTCGTTCTGCGCGCTCAGCTTCTGCTCTAGAGCATTCACAGCCGTAGTCATCTGGTTGGCCTCATCGGCCGTCTGTTCCGCCAGGTGCTGCAGTACGCCCATGCGCGTGTCCAGCGTGGATTGCAGCCGCTGCACCATATCCGTCAACTGCTGCACCTGTGTCTGCAGCTCCACGATCTCCTTTGACACCGCGTGCGCGGGCGCGGCAGAGGAAACAAACAAAAGACCCAATGCCGCCGCCGCGAGCAGACGATTGCGGGTTGTGCGTGATCTGTGCATACTTCAACCTTCCATTGAGTTCCAAAGGCTAGCAGCTAGAAGCTAGTAGCCAGAAGCTGTTTTACCGGTCCATCGAGAACCCGGCTCTGCGATTCAACTGCCAGCACTCCTCGTTCGACTCCGTGCAGAACGGCTTCTCCTTGCCGTAGCTGATCACGCGGATGCGGTCGGCCGCCACACCGGCTGTCACCAGCGCGGTTTTGGCCGCTTGCGCGCGATTCTGGCCCAACACCAGGTTGTACTCGTCCGAGCCGCGCTCGTCGCAGTAGCCGCCGATCACAATCTTGATCTGCGGATGCGAATTCAGGTAGTCGGCGTCTTTCGCCAGCGTGGCTTGCGCGTCGCCGCGGATATCGTAATTGTCGTAATCGAAGAAAATGTCCTGCACCCGCGCCTTGAACTCTTCTTCCGCGCTCATACTGGTCGAAGGCACCGTGATCGCCGGTGGCGCATTCACTGTTACGCGTGCCGAAGCGTCGGCCGCGCCGCCGTCTCCGCGCGCCACCAGATGGTAAGTGGTCGACTCGGCGGGAGTCACGGTCTTTACGCCCGCTGAGGGAACATCGCCGATGCCGTCGATCGATATCGATGTGGCGTCGGTCGTGTGCCAGGTCAATTGCACCTGGTCTCCGGCGGAAATCACCGTAGGTGTCGCGGTCAGTTGCGCAGTGGGCGCGGGCGCGGTCGTGGCTGGAGGAGCTGTCTCCGCGGGCGGCAACGGCTGTTTCTTGCTGCATCCGGAAACAGCGGCTAAGGCAACAAACACAAGAGCGCACGTCAAAATCCTATTCCGAATTTTCAAGGGAGTACTCCTTCCAAAAAAGATCGAATAAGTCAGCCTGGCAACCAGTGCTTTCTTGTCGCCCCGCGTGCCACCGTCGGATTTCAGCACCGATAAAATAATAGTCCATGCGTCCGGGCCGGCGCTCGCAGCCAGCCCCGCCATTGCCGTTCCGCGCCCCACACCTCACTTCCAGCTCCAGTTGGGCATCGAGTTGTCGCCGGAATTCGTGAGCTGGTGCTCTCCGGTGCCGTCGGCCAGCATCGACCAAATCTGCGTGCGGTGCCCGATCTGGCGCTGGAACACAATGTGGCGTCCATCGGGCGACCACGACGGAAAATCGTTGCTGCCCGCCTCGTGCGTGGCCTGCAGCCAGCGTTTGCTGGCGATGTCCATCACGTAGATGTCCTGCCCGCCGGGATCGCCGGGGCCGTACTTGCGGTTCCAGCTAAAGGCCAGCAGGCCTCCGTTCGGCGCCCATGAAGGAGAGATGGCATAACCACTGTCGGTCATGCGCTGCACGTTGGCCCCATCCTTGATCCATGATGTAAATCTGCGGTTCGCCCGTCCTTCCGCTCACAAATGCAATCTGGTCGCCGGTGCGCGGATTCCAGCACGGCGAAACATCCGAGCCGAAGGATGTGATCTGGTGAAGATTGCCGCCGCCCACATCCGCAGACCAGATCTCGGGATGCCCGGATCGCGCCGAGGAGAACGCGATCTTCAATCCATCCGCCGACCACGCCGGCGATTGATTGCTTCCGCCCGCAACGCCTGCAGGGAAGCTCACCATGCGGTTCAGATCGAGCGAAAACATGCGAATTGCCCATCCCTCGCTTCCCAGTGAGGCAAAAGCAATTCGGGAGTTATCTGGTGAGATGCGGGGAGAGATCGAAATGCTGCCCAGATGCGTGACGGCATGCTGGTTTGCCCCATCGTAATCCATCACCCAGATCTCTTTCGATCCGGTGCGGTTGCTCACAAAGTAGATCTTGGTTTCGGCGATGCCGTTGATGCCCCCGCCCAGCCGGCTGATGATGGCGTCCGCGAACCGGTGCGCCACCGTCCGCGCCATGTCCTGGCTGGCCGCTTCGTTGTACTGCTGGGCCAGCACCTGCGGGCTGCCCGCATTGCTCGCGTCGTAAAGCCAGCCGTAAACCACCAGCCGGCCATTGTCGGCCGAGAGCGCGCCAAAAGCCACCATGGCCGCGTTGGCCGGCGCGGCCGACCACTGCGCCAGCACAATCTCCTGCGGCGAGCCCGGCATCGCCTGCGGCGCAAGGCTCTTTGACACCATGTCGAAGATGCCCGCATTCTGGAGGTCGTTATAGAGGGTGGAGTCGAAGACGGCCTTCAGCACCGGAGTCTGGGGATCGTTGCCCACCGGCTTGAAATCCGCCGCTGCCAGACGGATGCGCTGGTTGCCCAGGTTGGTTCCTGTGTGCACCCAGTCCTGAGCGCGACAACTGCGGCGCTCGAAAATACGCCAGGGAAAGCAAAAACAGGGGCAAAACCCGCAAAATTGCCTTCATGCGATGTGCAATCCTTCCTTTTGAGCTCCTAGCATCTAGCCTTCAGTTTTGACGCGCCGGTTTCGGCAACGCTCCAACCGCCGGCTCTTTTTCCATTGCAGAGGCCATCAAACTAGCTGGAAGCCAGGAGCTGGAAGCTGCTTCTCAATACTCGCAGTAGTACCCGACCTTCAACGTGCTCTGATTATAAGCTGGCGGCAGACTGCCGAATGTGTCCACGCGCTGGACGGCGCGCTCGCACGAAGTGTCCAGCGTGGGGCTGCCGCTCGACCGGTCCAGTTGCATCTCGCTCACGCTTCCATCGCGGTGAATTGTGAAGATAAGATAAACGCGCGCGCCCTTCGGCGTACGCGGGTCCACCTCGTACCGGTTCCAGGCGCTTCCCATTTTCCGGTTGATCTGATCGACATACCACGGAAACAAATTCGCAAAACCGCTGTCGCCGACCGTCGTCGGCCCATTCGACCCGGGCTGCAGTCTGGTGCGGCAGCAATGAGCCTGTCTGTTCTCCGTATTGCGCCACATTCTGGCGGCTGCGGCTGGTGCTGCTGCGTCTTCGGCGTGTTCTGCTGCTTGGGCTTCACCTGTTTGCCGGGAATCGGAATCGCCGTCTGATCCACGCGCTGCTGTTGCTTCGGGCTCGGCGCTGCCGGTGCCTCGCTCGGCTTCTCCGTGGCCAGAACATTCTTGTTCAGCTCGTCGGCAGGCAGCGGCAGCGCGCTCGAAACCAGGTTCACCTGCATCGCCCCGCCCCCGCCTGCGCCGCCCCATAGATTGTGATGAAACAGCCCCAGCATCCACGCGTAACTACAAGGCACGCAGCAAGCGCGACATGCAGCACAATCGCTCCCGCCGCCGGACCTGCAATCGGCTCCGGCGTCAGTTCCCGCTCCAGGTGCTCGCCGCCCTCAAGAACGCTGTTCATAAAACCTACGCTGTCATCCTGAGCGAGGTCGTCACAGGCGAACAAGTCGAAGTACCTGCGGTTCCAGAAGTCAATCTCCCACCGAACCTGGGGTGCCCCATCCTGGGCGCGTTTTTGTTTTTGCGCCTAGGGTGGGATAGTACGAACCTCGATCCACCGCTTTTCGCTGACTTGCCGACGTGCTGACCTGCTAATTCCCCGATCCCTTCGTCTCCAGCGGCTGCGTCACGATCGACACATTCGTAATTCCCGCCTGCTTCACCGCGTCCATCACGCTGGCAAAGGCTCCAAACGGAACCGTCTGATCGGCGCGCAGGTAAATCGACTGGTGCGCCGGATCGACCCCAGCCTGGTGCAGCTTTCCCGCCAGATCGTGAATGTTGATCGGTTGATCGTTCAGGAAAATCTGCTGCGCGTGGTCGATCGTCACCACCATCCGCTGCTCGGTGATCTGCTTCACCGTCCGCGTCTTCGGCACCGAGACTTCAATCCCCGACTGCAGCACCGGCTCGGTGATCATGAAGATCACCAGCAGCACCAGCACCACGTCCACCAGCGGCGTGATGTTGATCTCCGCCAGGGATGTCCGCGTTTGCCCGTTGTTGGTTGTGAATGCCACGCCTAGCCTCGTTGCGGCGGATCGCTCAACACGCGCGGCTGCGCCGGTGTCCGCGCCGGAATCTCTTCGAGCGAGTTCAGCAGCTCGCGGCAAAAATCGTCGATCGCCGCGGCAAAAACCCTGATCCGCGCGGTGAACTGGTTGTACGCCACCACTGCCGGCACGGCCACAAACAACCCCGCAGCCGTGGTGATCAGCGCCTCGCTAATGCCCGGCGCCACGGCCCGCAGCGTGGCCGAGCCCGACGTGCCCAGCCCGTGAAACGCGTCCACCACGCCCATCACCGTGCCGAATAGCCCAATAAACGGGCTCGTCGACCCGATCGTCGCCAGCCACGTCATCCGCCGCTCCAGTGCGGTCACCGCTTCGCTGGCCGCTGTCTGCGCCGTGCGCTCCAGGGGAGCCAGGCTGGCCAGCTGCACCCGACCCTCCACTATGGCGCTTGTAGGTCTCGTATATGTCCTCAAAGACCTGCGCCAGGGGGCTGGCGCTGTATTCAGTCGTCAGTGCTGAAATTTCCTGCAGCCGCGTTGCCTTGCGGAACGCGCGGATGAACTTCCGGCTTTGCCTCGTGGCCTTGCTGAACGACGACCACTTGCCCAGGATCACGGTCCACGAGTACAGGCTGGCCACAAGCAGCAGCAACAGCACAAAGATGGCAATCGGCCCAATGTTGCTCATCATCTCTGCCAGTGCGCTGAAGCCCTGCGTCGCTGGCGCCGTGCCCTGGCTCGTGCCGTTGTCAGCCTGCAAGAAGAACGCCAATGTCGCCGTAAGAATCGCCAATCACCTCATTATTCACGGTATCAGACGGCGTTCCCGCGCCCAAGTTACCCTTTGGGTGCCTCCACTCCGCTCCCACGACTCATTCCGCTGCCCTTGCACCCCGCCATTCATGCTATGCTGCGCTCGGATTCCCAATGCGTTCTTTCTTCAGGTTTGTCTTCCTGAGCGACCAGAGTCCGCGAATGCGGACGGAGGGAGTCGAAGGACCCTGCGGTTCGGGGACTGAGCGCCCCACCTTCGGCGCGTCTCTGTTTTTGCGCCCTGGGGCGGGAATCCGGACCGTTCACGCAACGAACCCTCGCTGTAGATCGGATCAATCATGCTCGTCGAGCTGCGCGCTGAAAACTACGCTGTCATCGATCACGCCATCGCCTCGTTCGGTCCCGGCCTCAACCTCCTCACCGGCGAAACCGGCGCCGGCAAATCCATCCTCGTCGACGCTCTCGCCCTCCTCATGGGCGGCAAATCCTCCGCCGACGTCGTCCGCCACGGCGCCGACAAGGCTGTCGTCTCCTGCGTCTTCGAGTCCACGCCCGGCGCTGAGACCACCCTCGAAGAAAACGGCATCGACTCTGAAGGCGCCGACATCATTCTCCGCCGCGAAATCCTCTCCACCGGCAAGGGCCGCGTCTTCGTCAACAACCAGCCCGCCACGGTTCAGGTCCTCAAGCAACTCGCGCCCGAGCTCGCCCTCGTCCACGCGCAAACCGAGACGCTTTCGAGCTTCGATCTCGCGCAGCAGCGCATCCTCCTCGACCGCTTCGCCGGCATCTCCACTGACTCCGTCGCCGAGACTCACGCCCGCTGGCGCGACGCCCTCTTGAAGCTCAACGACCTCCTCCAGGGCGAGCAGGACCGCCTGCGCATGGTCGATCTTTGGACCTATCAGCACAAGGAAATCGAAGCCGCCCATCTCGAAGCCGGCGAAGATGGGGCCCTCGAAACCGAGAAGCGCGTGCTGGCCAACGCCGAGAAGCTCTACGCCGCCGCCATGAGCGCCTTTGACTCGCTCTACGAAGGCGGCTCGAGCGCCGAAGCCGCCCTCCGCGCTGCAATCCGCAACGTCGAGGAACTGGCCCGCTACGATGCCCGCTTTACTGACTCCGCCCAGCAGCTCGCCAGCGCCCGCGCCACCATCTCCGACATCGGCGCCACCCTCCGCGACTACGCCGAGGGCATCAACGCCTCGCCCGAGCGCCTGGTCGAGATCGAAGACCGCCTGGCCCTCCTTGACCGGCTCAAGCGCAAGTACGGCAAGACCGTTCCCGAGGTCATCGCTTTCGGCGAAGACGTCGCCCGCAAGCTCGCTGAAGTCGAAGACCGCGACGAGATCCTCGAAACTCTCCGCGCCGATCTCGATGCAGCAGCGGCAGCCTATCGAAATGCCGCCTCCGCCCTCACCGCCGAGCGCCAGGCAGCCGCAGCCAGGCTCGCCAAACTCGCCGAGGCCCAGATCAACTCCCTCGCCATGAAAGCCCGTTTCCAGGTCGCCGTCACTTCGGCGGAGAACTTTGTAGCGGAGGGAGGCCAGGGCTTCAGCCCTGACACAAAGCGCAACCCAAAGGTGAAGGGGGCGGGCTTTAGCACTGATACGAAGCAGAATCCCCAAGTGAAGGGTACGGGCTTTAGCCCGTACATTGAAACGGCAAAGAATGAGCGGGCTTTAGCCCCTGAGGGAAGCTCTTTATGGACCGCGCAAGGTTGGGACGAAGTCGAATACCGCATCGCCACCAACCCCGGCGAACCCCTCAAGCCCCTCACCGAGATCGCCTCCGGCGGCGAGCTCTCCCGCGTCATGCTTGCACTTAAAGTTGCTGTTGAAGAGTCCTCGTCTAAGTCGAAGAAAAAAACTACCCCGCGCACCCTGGTCTTCGACGAAATCGACATCGGCATCGGAGGCCGCGCCGCCGAAGCCGTCGGCCAAAAGCTCAAATCTCTCGGCCGCGTGCAGCAGGTCCTCTGCGTCACCCATCTACCGCAGATCGCCGCTTTCGCCGATCAGCATCTCGCCGTCGAAAAGCGCGAAAAGGACGGCCGCACGCAAACCCGCATCCGCGTCCTCGACGACCGCGCCCGCACCCACGAAGTCGCTCGCATGTTATCCGGCGCAAAGGTCACCGAAACCAGCCTCCAGCACGCCACGCAAATGATCGCGACAAGCCGCTGACTCGTTTCTCCCCCGCTCAGTCCGTGCGCCGTCTCCCCAAGTTGCGATTTCAGAAGCAATGGCAACTCCAGCGGTAACCGCCGGAGCAAGCCTCTCCCCTCTGTCGGAGCCCTCCCTCGCGCGTTCCCTACGCCTCCGGAGCTCCCTCCGACTGCCCGGCAGCAAGAGCCAGGATCAGTGCCGGGGGCAGCGGCTTAGGGTGTATGGAAAATTGCTCTCCCTCGGTCCTGGCCGTCTCCAGCAAATCAGTCGTTCCCGGATCTCCGGAGACCAGCGCGATTTCGCATCCGGGAAACGTTCGCTTCAGGGTTTTGGCGAATTCAATCCCGTTCATCCCTGGCAGCATCACGTCCAGAAGAGCAAAATCGGGCCGCCACGATGCGATCAACTCGAATGCCGCTTCTGCCGACCGTGCAACCCTTGCCTCGTGACCATGCCTCGAAATGATCAGCTTCAGTGTCTCGGCCACGGCCGGGGCATCATCCACAATCAAGACCTTGCGGCGTCCGGGCGTAGGCGAGATGGGCGTGGAGGCATGCATGAGAGTAAGGCAGTCCCAAAATGTCGAACCTTTCTCCACACGGTCAGATGCTCAAAAGTTCCTGCGCGTATACCTGTCATTGGAGCTAAGTGATTGATTTCATTGGTGCAATTACGCGAATGAAATCCTTGGTAATGTCTTCCAGGTTCGCGGCAAGCCAGATCGGCCTCTCCGGCGGCACCGTTACCAGAGATCGCCGCATTCCAATACCCGGAGCAAACGGGAACCGCCATTCCGTGGATGGCGCCCGTGGGCACTACAAGGTAGATATGGTGCAGAAAAATTCCTCCAGCGAGTGGGCAATTCGGATTCGCCGCTTGCTTGCCGAACTCAAATCGAGCCAGGCAGGTTTGGCCGAGCGCGTTGGCGTCTCGCCGGCGACGGTTTCTCGCTGGTTGAAGGGCCGGCAGGAGCCCACTGCCGAGTGCTACGTTGCGCTCGGCAACCTTGCACACCCGCCAGACAGTGTCTATTTCTGGGAACGCGCCGGCATGGATTCGGCTGCGTTCTCCGATGCCAGCTTGCGCGAGTCGTTCTCCTCGCTTCCCGTCAAGCTTCGCGATTTCAAAGTCATCGCCAGCCGCAAGCTTTCACGTCAACTCGCAGGCAAGGGGAACGCCGTGGCCATTCCCCTGCTGAATGTCACGGCTTACGGTGATCGCATTCCACCTAAAGAGAACGTCCGCATCTCTCAATCCGATGTCGAAGAAATTCTGCTCGCACCGCTCTCGTGGTGCCCTCATCCCGAAAATATGATCGCCATGCACTTCGACGGAGACTCCATGCTTCCTACCATCTCCGCAGGGTCCATCCTCTTCATCGATGCGGCGGTCAAGGATCGCGACCGTCTCCATCAGCACATCGCCGTTGTAGCCCATCGCGACCTCGGCTTCAAAGTCGCGCGTTTCCAGCGCATCTCCGGTTCCGATCTGCTCGTATCCGCGAACTACAAGTTCGTTCCCGTCAACGTCACCAACGCTTCCAAATGGAAAGTCTTCGGAGAAGTGCTCTGGTGGGTTTCTCGCGACCCTGAGTCACAACCTGGCGGTAAGCCTTAGCAACCCAAGTCAGCTCGCAGGCGCCCCAGAGGTCCTGGTCGCAATGGGCCTCACCGTCTCCGACGCCGTGCGTTCTTTGCGCATGCGCGTTGCGGCGGAAAGGCAACGCCGTTCGAGGGGTGCGCATTCCCGACCGCCAGAGCCGGGCGCGAGTGAGGTTTCTGCGAGCTTCCACTGCCTGAAATCGCGGACCTGTTGGCGGACGATCAGCCTCTCACTGAAAGTTGCCGCGATCACGCTCTCGGCGGCAATTGGAAGGGCCATCGAGAGTGCCATCGTAATCCGGATCTCCGCTAAAGAGTGAGATGAAGGCAAATGAGGACGGGATGTGTGAACCAGGGGCGAATCCTGCGCAACATCTGCTAACTATGTATAATCTCAGTGATTTCCCTTGGGGCTGCTTCTGTAGAGAAATGGGGGAAAAACGAGAAACGCAAACGAGCGCCGCAGCCGCGACGGCTTCGGCCTGTCGCCGGAACACCTGCGCACCCTGCGCGCGCTCAAGACACCGCTGCGCATCCAGCAGTTCGTCGACACTATTCCTTACCAGTACGCGAACACTGCGTGGTCTCCGGCGCGCGTTCTCCGCGAGCGCAAAGGCCATTGCCTTGAGGGAGCGCTCGTGGCCGCGGCCGCCCTGCGCGTCCAGGGCTATCCACCGCTGCTCATGGATCTTGAGGCCGTCCACGACGACGACCACGTCGTCGCCATCTATCGCCAGCGCGGCCTCTGGGGTGGCATTGCCAAATCGAACTTCGCCGGGCTGCGCTTTCGTGCGCCCATCTATCGCACCCTGCGCGAACTGGCCCTCAGCTACTTCGATCACTACTACAATCTGCGCGGCCAGCGCACATTGCGCGCCTACTCGCGGCCGGTGAACCTTGCGCGCTTGGATCGCAAGCACTGGATGACATCGGAAGAAGACGTTTGGTTCGTTCCCGAAGCCCTCATCGCGGCCCGTCACTACGCGCTGGTTCCCGACAAAGTCGCGCGCGAACTCCCACGCCTCGACCGCCGCAGCTTCCAGGCAGGAATGCACGGTTGGGTGAAGCACTGAAGAAGCAATGACTGAGGGATCAGGGAACAGGGACTGGAAAACCCGGTAATGGGCCTGAGCTGCCCGGCTCGTGTGGCCGCCGGCCGGCTGATACAGATTCTTGTTCCATCAACATCGAAGGCGCTCCCTGATCCGGTTGGCGGATTCGTTAGACTTCGTTCGAGTCGAACTCGAGGATGTTCCCGTCCGGATCATGGACTTGGAAATTGGTCCTGCCGAAAAACCGCTTCGTCGGCGGCCCGTCCGGCTCGATGCCGGCAGCTTTGAGGTGCTCGTAAAGCCCCTGCAAGTCGGGGGCGTCCATCTCGATGTGGAAGCTCTTCTCCTCGGGCGGCATTGCAACCACCTGGATATGGGCGTCGCCGACCTTGAACTTTGCGAATTGGCCAGTGCGATGCATAATCATCTGCGCGCCGGGCAGTTTTGAATAGAACGCGACTGACTTTTCGACATCGGTGACGAGCAGGCTGATGCCTTCCAGACTGGTGATTAAACTTTCCTTTCTCTCCGAAGTGCTTTTCATGGGCGTGTCTCCTTTTCTAAATCATATGTTTGAAACATATGTTTGGTTTCGTAGTTAATGATAATTTTTTGGCAGAGCGAAAGGCAGGCGAAGGGTGTCTCTCCTTCGATGGGGGATCTCTCGCCAGGGAGCACCTTTTTCAATCGGTGGGGCGAATAGACCGCGATTGCGGGCATTGCGCCGCATCTGATAAAACAAGTGCTTGAAACGGACTTTCTGCAGGTGAACGTACAATGGCCAAACATATCGAGGAACAATCGACGCGTGATCTCACCCGGGAAAAGCTCATTGAAGCGGCGGGCGAGGTCTTTGCGGAAGCCGGCTTTCACGATGCAACCGTGCGCGAGATTTGCGCGCGGGCCGGGGCTAATGTCGCCGCGGTGAACTATCACTTTCGCGACAAGCTGGGTCTCTACACCGAGGTGATCAAGTCAGCCATCATGGCGCAGCAGCCCGCAGGACAGATTCCCCTCGACGCGCATGGGGCCGATCCCTGCGCCGTCTTGAGCGCGCTGGTTCATCAATGGTTGGAGCGAGTCCGCGACGGGGGAAGGCCGGCGTGGTTCGCGCGCATTATGGCGCATGAAATGACCCAGCCCACATCGGCGCTCGACCGCGTCACGGAGGCCATCGAACCCAATTACCTGCGCTTGCGCACGCAGATAGGAAAGCTCATCGGACGCAGCGCCAATGACGCTCGCACACGCATGTGCGTACACAGCGTGGTCGGCCAGATTCTGCATTACATACAGTCCAGGCCCATGTTGGCCAGGCTCTGGCCCGATCTGAACCTCGACGATGCCAAACAGCGTCGTGCGATTGCCGGCCACATTGTGGAGTTCTCGCTGGCGGGGATGAAAGCCGCTCATCGTAACTCCGCGCTCAAGAGGAGAAAGCAAGCACCGGCGACTGCAAGAGATTGACGCCCTTCGGTGGAGCAGAATCGCAGCATGGGCGAAATCTGGGTTTGAATACCGCGCGGATTTGTAGTTTTATTGATTGGGACTTGGCAGGGCAAGGGACGGTACGAAATCGGTTACCCGAAGATCGCCATCACAATGTGATTCACCGCGAACGCCGCGCCGTAGGCCAGCGCCAGCATGTAGAGGAACTGCACCGCGGGCCACATCCAGCTATTGGTCTCGCGCCGCACCACAGCGATCGTCGACGTGCATTGCATGGCGAAGGCGAAGAAAATCATCAGTGCCAGCGCGCCGCCCAGCGTCATGTCGTGGTGCAATGCGGTTTGCAGATTCAGCGCCTGCGTGCTCGGGTCCGCGCCGTAGAGCGTGCCCATCGTGCTCACCATCACCTCGCGCGCCAGCACGCTCGACACCAGGCCAATGCCGATCTTCCAGTTGAATCCCAGTGGAGCAATCGCCGGCTCGATGAAGTGTCCCAGCCTGCCGATCACGCTCTCGGCCAGTTGCGGCGCGGTGAATGCGCCGCTGGCCGTATGCATGATGGGCAGATGCGCCATTACCCACAGCGCCAGCGTCACGCCCACAATAATTCTTCCCGCATTTTTCAGGAAGATGCGCGCGCGATCCATCAACCGCAGCGCCAGCGAGTAGAGCGTAGGCATGCGGTACTGCGGCAGCTCCAGAATGAACGGCGTATCGCTCGACTTGAGAACCGAGCTCTTCAGCAGACGCGCTGTAGTGAATGCGGCCACAAATCCCGCCAGGTAAAGCGACAGCATCACCAGCGTGCGTAGCCCGAGAAATCCGTGCAAATAGTAATAGTTGGGCACGAACGCCGCTATCAGCAGCAGATAAACCGGCAGCCGCGCCGAGCAGGTCATAAACGGCGTTACCAGAATCGTCGCTAGCCGGTCGCGCTTGTTCTCAATGGTGCGCGTCGCCATGATGGCCGGAACCGCGCATGCATAAGCCGAGAGCAGCGGGATAAAAGCCTTGCCGTTGAGGCCGATCGTCCGCATCACGCGGTCGGCGATGAGCGCCGCTCGGGCCAGATAACCGGAATCCTCAAGAATCCCAATGAAAAGAAACAGCAGCAGAATCTGCGGCAGAAACACCAGCACCGAGCAGATGCCCTTCCACAGGCCGTCCAGCACGAGCGATTGCAGCCATCCCACGGGCAGCAGCGGCCGCACGAGCTCGCCCAGGCGCGCCAGAATGTCGCCAAACCCGTCAGAGAGCGGCTGGCCCACCGAAAAGACCACTTCGAAGACGCCGATCACAACCAGCATAAACAGCAGCGGTCCCCAGATGCGATGCAGCAGCAGATTGTCGATCTTGCGCGAGTGCTCGGCCGACAAGGGGGCCTGGTAACCCGTGCGGCGGCTTACCTGCGCCGCCCAGCTATGCGTGCTGGCCGCGTTGCCCATCACCGGCAACGCCAGCGGCTTGGCCTTCTCGCCGTGCCCGTTCTGCTGATTCAGAAACAGCGGAACCGCATCGATGCCAGTTCCACGCACGGCGCTGATTTGCGCCACTGGAGCGCCTAGCTCGCGCGCCAGCTTGAGCGTGTCGATCTGGCCGCCGCGCGACTCCATCAGGTCGGTCATGTTCAGGAGAACCAATGTGGGCAGCCCCACCGCCAGCACCGGCGCAGCCAGCATCAGTTGCCGCGTCAAGTGCTGCGAGTCCAGCACCAGCAGCACTGCGTCAGGCTTGGGTGTGCCCGGCATGCGTCCGCGCAGCACATTCACAGCCACGCGCGCATCTTCTGAGTACGGTGTGAGCGAATAGATTCCAGGCAAATCGATGAGCGTCAGGTCTTCGCGGCCCACCCCGGCCATCAGTCCCATGCGCTGCTCGACCGTCACACCGGGGTAGTTCGCAACCTTTTGCCGCAGCCCCGTCAGCTTGTTGAATAGGGTGGATTTTCCTGAGTTGGGCGGTCCGATTAAAGCAACGGTCTGCAGCGCGCCTGACGGCGGAGACACGGGTGGCTCGAAGGCAGGCGTCTCGCAGCAGGCATTCATTGCGTGGCCTCGACCTGCTCTGCGCCGTCAGCAATCCGGGCGGACACAGCCTCGGCTTCCCGCACCCGAATGGCCGATGCGGTCTCGTGCCGCAAGGCAATCTCCATTCCATCCACCAGGTAAACCGTCGGGTCGCCCGCCGGCGCCCGGCGCAGTGCCGTCACCCGGGCGTCAGGCACAAAACCCATATGCATCAAATGGTTCTGGACAGATTCAGGCAGGTCGAGCGCAACCAAGATCCCGCTTTTACCAACGGTTAACTCGCTCAGTGTGCTCACCTGCCGCGCTCCCACTGGCCGCCCGCCGCGGCGCAATACAAAAATACGACCAGAATAGTCGGATTTCAGTATACGACCGAATGGCGTGCGGTCGCAAACAGATTCTTTATAGATTTTCTTTTGGGACATTCCCATGATTTCGATCTCCAGGAGAGGACAACTGCCGGGAACCCCCAGCCCTCCCTGGCCCCCTGGCGGACCCTTTGCTCAACTCATCGGAACGATGATTTAGTTTTAGCAGCCTAGATTTTTCCTGAAAGTGATACAGATCACAGGATGTAAGAAATCGAAACGAGCAGCGGCTTCAGGCCCCGGCTTGAGATCGCAGAAAACGGGGCTTGAGCCCCGGAAGAATCGACAAGCGCGTGCGCGCTCGCGCGTGTACAATCATGTTTCCGAATCAACTGCACTGGGGAGACTCGTCATGCAATATCGCTCGTTTGGCAAGCTGGATTGGAAGGTTTCGGTTCTTGGCTTTGGCTGCATGCGGCTCCCCGTCACGGATGGGAAGGGTGAAACTGCAAACGTCGATGAGCCAGAAGCCATTCGCATGTTGCGCTATGCCATCGACCATGGCGTGAATTACATCGATACTGCTTATCCCTATCACGACGGCAAAAGCGAGCTTATCGTTGGCAGGGCGCTCCTTGATGGTTATCGCGAACGGGTGCGCCTCGCAACCAAGCTGCCTGTCTTTATCGTACAGGGCCCGCAGGATTTCGACCGCTATCTCAACGAGCAGTTGACAAAGCTTCAGACGGACCACATTGACTTTTACCTGCTGCACGGGCTCAACAAGGCCACGTGGTCAAACGTCGTTTTGAAGCACGGCCTGCTGGACCTGGCGGAGCGGGCGCTGGCCGACGGGCGCATCCGCCACCTGGGCTTCTCCTTCCACGACGACTACGCCTGCTTTGAAGGGATCGTCAACGGCAGCGATCTGTGGAGCTTCTGTCAGATTCAGTACAACTACATGGACATTGAGAATCAAGCCGGCACGCGCGGGCTCAAACTGGCCGCGGAAAAGGGCCTGGCGGTGGTTATCATGGAGCCGCTGCTGGGCGGGCGGCTGGCCTATCCGCCGCCGGTTATTGCCGAGACAATTGCCGGCGATCCTGCCCATCGCAGCCCGGCGCAACTGGCCTTTGAATGGCTATGGGATCAGCCGGAAGTCTCGGTGGTGCTGAGCGGCATGGGCGCGATGAGCCAGGTCGTCGAGAACCTCCGCTTTGCCGATTCGGCGCGCGTGGGCAAGCTCGGCCCGGCCGATCAGGCGCTCCTCGCTCGCGTCCGCCAACAATACCGGGCGCGCATTCCAATTCCGTGCACCAAATGCGGCTATTGCATGCCTTGCCCCAACGATGTGAACATTCCAGCCAACTTCGACCTCTTCAACTATGCCCACGCCTACGAGGGTGTGGAATCGGCTAAGTTCCGCTACAACCATTTGCTCAAAGAAGGCGCGCGCGCAGCCGCCTGCATCGATTGCGGCACCTGCGAAGCATTATGCCCGCAGCACATTGCGATCTCCGATTGGATGCCGAAGGTGGCCGCGTTGCTGGCGTGAGGGCGCCGCTTGGAACGCCGATTAGTGGTACGGCCGCGCCGGCCGCAAATTCCATCGCCTCCTCAGAATCCATCTGGGAAGCACTGGTGCTGGGGTTGTTGAGCGGGTGAACTGGCGCGCACCATGCGATCTCGTGTAAGATTCTCTTTCCGAATCAATCACAATGGAGGGCCCCTCATGCAATATCGCTCGTTTGGAAAGCTCGACTGGAAGGCTTCGGCTCTCGGCTTTGGCTGCATGCGGCTCCCTACCGTAGATGGTGACCCGCACAGTTCCGATATCAATGAAGCAGAAGCCATTCCCATGTTGCGCCATGCCATCGACCACGGCGTGAATTACGTCGATACCGCCTATTTCTATCACAACGGCCAGAGCGAACGGGTGGTGGGCCGTGCGCTCCAAGACGGTTACCGCGAAAAGGTGCGCCTCGCTACCAAGCTTCCCATCTATTTCGTGAAGGGCACGGAGGATTTCGACCGCTATCTCAACGAGCAGTTGACCAAGCTGCAAACGGACCACATTGATTTTTACCTGATGCATGGGCTGGGCAAGGCCACTTGGGAGAACGTCGTCCTGAAGCACAATCTGCTCGGCGAGGCGCAGCGGGCGCTTGCCGACGGCCGCATTCGGCATGTGGGTTTCTCCTTTCACGACAACTACGAAGCCTTTGAAGAGATCGTCAACGGCAGCGACCTGTGGACCTTCTGCCAGATCCAGTACAACTACATGGACGCAGAGAACCAGGCAGGCATGCGCGGGCTTAAGCTGGCCGCGGAAAAAGGCCTCGCGGTGGTCGTCATGGAGCCGCTGATGGGCGGAAGGCTCGCCGATCCGCCGCCGGCTATCGCCGAGACGATTGCCACCGACCCGGCCCATCGCAGCCCCGCGCAACTGGCCTTTGAATGGGTCTGGGATCAGCCGGAAGTCACGGTGGTGCTCAGCGGTATGAGCGCCATGAGCCAGCTCGTCGAGAACCTCCAGATTGTTGAATCGGCCCGCGTAGGCAAGCTGGGTCCAGCCGATCACGCGCTCATTGAGCGGGTCCGCGAGCAATACAAGGCGCGCATTCTAATTCCGTGCACCAAATGCGGATACTGCATGCCCTGCCCCAACGATGTCAACATTCCAGCCAACTTCGACCTCTTCAACTATGCCAACGCATACGACGACGTAGATTCGGCCCGCTTCCGCTACGGGTTCATGCTCAAGGAAGGCGAGCGCTCGGGCGCCTGCATCGATTGCGACACCTGCGAGAACTTGTGCCCGCAACACATCCCGATCTCCGACTGGATGCCGAAGGTGAATGAGCTGCTCGGGTGATTGCGCCGGCTCCACAGGCCGCCGAAAAACTCGATCACGGGAGCCTCGTAAAAGGGCACGAGTTTACTCGTGCCGAAAAGCCCAATAAAATGAATAGGGCTTTGGCTCCATCGTCGTTGGGGTGGTAGACCGCCTGTCGTGCGCGCCTCCAGGCCCGCACTTGCCTCGGAACAATTACCGAATCACGAAGTCATAGCCCCAGTTTGGTCGTGCCGTTTCAAGCGCTTTCTGCTTCAATGCCTTGCGGCAGCGCCGTCGAGGCTTGCGGAAGATCGTACAGGCCTTCGGAAGCAATTTGGAATTGGAGGCGGTCGACCAATCGCGCGATGGTCCCGATGACATGCATGAGAATCCGTTCACGTTCAGAGAGTTCGCCTGCGAACTCCGCTGATGTGGAATCGATGCGTTGAACGAGACTCGACGGCGTGCTAATGCGGTGAGCGCGGGTGGCAAGCTCGCTCTCAAGGCTATCGGCCATCTGGCGGAAGATGCGCGCACACTCGAAGCGAAAGTCGTTCTCAAACCTTCGGTAGGGGTGCGACTTCGGGTCGGCGCCTCCGAAAATACGGAACTGGACCAGCGGGACCTCGAGCAGGTAAAAGCTGCGTAAAGAGGTTTGCCAGCGAAGGATGCGATCGCGGGCGGCCATCTCTCCCGCGCGGAGCGAACCGGTTTCAAGGGGAACCGCGTCGGCTTGTGCGTTCACTTCGCCAAAACGCCGATAGATTTCTTCGCGCTGGCGTCGAAACTTCAAAATATCCGCAGGATCGTCGGCGCGCGGAGAGGAAGAGGAGAAATCCGCCAGGAGGCGAAGGTTCGCAACAAAAATGCGCACCATCTCATCGGCGGCGGAGCGCGGAAAAAGGCGCTCAAAAACGAGCCACATCATGGTAACGCCGAGCAGGGTGCCGAGCACACGATCACGTGCGATGGTAAGGTTGGTCTGGAACGAAAACTCGCTGAGTTGGATGAGGTAAAACGCGAAGGCAAATTGCAGGCCTGCGTAGCCAAGCCGGGTGCCGGAAGTTCCAATCCACGCAGCCACACCGGTCATGGCGGCAAATAGCACCGTGAATCCGCCGATGGAATCGATATAGGGAAGAATAAAGATCTGAGATCCGATACCTGCAATCACACCGCCGAGAACAAATCCGGCCACGCGCAGTATTTGCCTCTGCCGTGAGGCGCCGATGGTGGTGAGCGCGGTAAGAACGCAGGTAAACACTGAGGTAGACAGTCCGGGCCAGTCCAGCGCTACATAAATCACATAGCAGAGCATGGCGGCCGTAGTTGCGCCAAGGACGTAACGCAGATACTCAGGATTAGAAAAGGCGCCGGGAATGAAGACGCGGCCGGTGCCGGATGTGTCCTCCAGGGGTTCGAGATCGGGATCGGGCGCATGTTCTTCGCTGAAGATGGAAGGCATGAGCGAAACCATGGATTCGATTTCAGACAACAGCGGAGTGCCGGGACTTGGGGCTGGCTCGATGGCTGCCTCACAGGGTTGGCCGTGGGTGCGAAGGCATTGGCGAATGTCGGCGAGGCTATGACTGATGCGGTCGGCACGCTGCCTCAGTTCCACCGGCAGCGAGGGAAAAGCACCAGCGAGAGCCGCGCCAAAATCAATGGCACGAGCCACCAGTGAAACCAGCGCACTCATGCGTGTGCGATAACGCTGAGTGTAGCTTGCACGGGCCACGTTACGGCGCAGCGCTCCGTCCCCCACCATGGCGAACTGGGCAAGGCCCGCTTCCGTAGTAACCGAGACTGGCCGGCCGTTGGCGTAATCTGCCATCAGATTCTCGATGAGCGCGAGGCGGGTTTCAAGACCTTCCAGCAGGTCGTCGCCGCCGTGCAGCGCGCGGAAGGCGATTTCAACGCCCAGCGTCACCACCACCCCGATCAGCGTTGCCAAAACCAGCCACAACGTAAGCTCAATGTTCATTTCTGCCGGGCCGGGCAGGTACCAGATGCCAAGAACGTTGGCGACGACCAGAGAGATGCCCACCGCGACTGCGTAGTTCGCCAGGCAACGCAGCAGAAAGAAAACCAGAAAGAGGCTGCAACCAACCCAGAGAAAATGGGTCTCGGGAGTGGAAGCAAACAGCCGTGCTCCGACCGGGATGAAGAGTGTGCCGAGCAGAAACGCACCCAGCAGCAAAATCGCCGAACGGGCCGTGGAGACTAGATTCTCACGCGAAAGGATAAAAGCAGACAATGCGCCAATGAGGTTTCCCGGAATGCGGAAAGTCTCGATGATGATCATGGTCAGCGTAGCAGAGATGACGATGCGCGCTACGATTGCGCCGCGGCCGGGATAGGGCGCAAACTCCTTCTTGAGGAACTCGGGGAACCAATCGCTGAAGCGTTCCCGATGCGGAAGATGAATGGGCTCGGTGGCCATCTCTACTTCCCTGGTTCGTAAGGCGCAGAGCCGCGGATAATGACGGTGGCAGATTCGCCCAGGCGAAAAACATCTGACGGGCCATCCAGAATACGTATCCGTACAGGAAAGCGCGAGGCCAGATGCACCCAGTTTAGGGTGCGCTGGACGTCTGGCAGGCCCGGAGTAGTGATACGGCCAACCAGGTCCGTGTCGGGCGTAACACCAAATCCCACGCTATCCACCCTGCCCTCGTAGCGAACAGAAGGGCGGGACATCACATACACGTCGGCGCGCATTCCGGGCTGTATGTGGCGCAGTTGCGTTTCACGGAAGTTTGCGATGACCCACCAGGTGCGGTTGTCGATGAGTGTGAAGACCGGTTTGCCGGCAATTGCGTAGTCTCCCTGCGAGATGGTGAGGTTGGTCACGCGCGCGTCAAAGGGAGCGACAACTTTGCAATTGTCGAAGTCGTACTGGGCCGTATCGATGGCCGCCTGCTTACCGGGAAGCTCCCCTTCGAGAGGTCTGAGCGTGGTTACGTTATGCGTGGCCTGCTGTACCTGCTGATGGCTCTGATCGAGCACAGCTTGCGCCTGTTTGTATTGCGCTTGAGCGGCGAGCAGACTAGCCTCGGCCAAAGCCAGTTGCGACTGGGCCTCATTGGCAGCCTGCGCGCGCGAAATCTGCAACGTGCGAGCCTGATCCACCTGATCGACGGTGACAAACTGGCGCGCCAGAAGCGGCTCGATCCGGTTGAGATTGTCCGAAGCATATTTCATTTCTGCATTGGAGCGCTCCACTGCGGCCTTTTGACGGGCAACATCGGCCTTGGCTTCTTCCACCGCGGCGTCGGCGTGGGCCAGGCTGGCTTCCGCACTCAGGACGTTCGACTTGGCGACATCCACACCACTGGACTTGCCCGCGATGAGACGGCTCTCATCGCTGATCTGGCCTTGAAGAGCAACCCGCTCGGAGTGGGCGTGTGCAAGAGCGTATGCGTATGGGCGGTCGTCAATGTCGAACAAGGGAGCGCCGGCTTTGACCGATTCGTTATCTGCAACATACAGGTGCATCACCGGACCGTTAACCAGCGGAGCCATACCGATGAAATTCGCAAAAACTTCGGCGTCGTCGGTGCGCGGATTCACGTCCACCAGGTGTACCACGATAAGCGCAACGACTACAGTCGAAACCATAACCCCGATGCTGATGGCGCGTCCGATGATGTGAAGGCGGCTATGCGGCATGGTGCCTCCTCCGATCAGTTAAAGAAGATGAGCCAAAGCACGCAGGCGAGCAACAACGCAAGGGATGGATACACAACGATCGGCCAGAGGATCTCCTTCTCCAGTCCAAAGCGGGCCAGGATACGGTTTGCAATGACCGCAAGCCCGATGCCGGCGAACAGGCAGATAAGCCACGACGGGAAAAAAGATCCGAGTATGTTGAAAGTGGGCGAACGCCTGCAACCCGCGATTTCAGTCGCGAGCAATGCGGCCGGAAAAATCGACATGCGCTGACGAAGGTTCACTGTCTCGCGTCGCTCCCGCTCAAAAGTCTTGCGTTCATGGCCCAGGGTTCCAGTGCTGAGTCTGGATGAAATCGCCCGTTTGAAAAGCGAGGTTGGTTACTTCAAGCAGCAGTTGCGTTCGAGCCGAAACGTCCTCTGATCGCGCCTGTGCCAGGGCTTTTTGCGCAGCAACCACATCCAGCAGATTGCGCACGCCGTAACCATACGATTCGTGCGCGGCTTCGTACGATTCCTGCGAGGCGGTCAGCAGGGCGGCTGCGGCCTGCTGTTGCCTGAGCGCGGTTTGCTCATTGCTGTAGGCAGACCAGACTTCATCGGCGATCTGGTCGCGGAGTGTGTCAATTTGCGCCTGCGCCGCCTTCTTGTCGGCATTGGCTTGCGCGAGACGGTATTCCCGGCGCGCACCGTCGAATAAATTCCATCGCAATTCGAGTTCGGCGGTCCACACCTCGCCTTCAGCATAGCTTCCGGGAAGAAGATTCGTCTGCCCGTAAGCACGCGCGAGCCCGCCATCCCCTTTGAAGCTGAGAATTGGAAAATACTGCGATCTCGCCTGCTTGATAGAAGCATTGGCGGCGCGCAGGCTCGCCAATTGCCGCAACAGATCGGGACGCTGGCCGAACGCTCGATCCATCTCCTGGTCGACAGAACTGGCGATCGAAGCTGGGAGCTTCAATTGCTCGATGCCTTCAACCTTCAAAACCGTTCCCGGGTCCAATCCAAGCGCGGTTGCAAGATCGCCGCGCGCGATATCGACCGCTCCCAGAGCCGCCTGCAGGTCGAAGCCTGCCTGCGCCCGCGCCGCCGTGGCCTCAAGCTCGTCGGGCTTTGTCGCGAGCCCATTTTGTAGGCGCGCCGTTGCATCCTCTTCAACCGCCCTGGCGTTTTCAAGGCTCGCTTCAGCCGCCTCACGTTGGCCTTGAGCGTTCAAAAGCCGGTAGTACGCCTCGGCAACCTGATAGATGATGCGCCGGTGCGTGTCGTTGAATGCCAGATCCGCCGCCATCAGGTTTGCTTTCGCGGCGTCGATCTCTCCGCTGCGGCCACCGAGATCGAATACCAAGTACTCCACGTGGAGAACGGGCTCAAAGACGCCTTCTGTCTGGCGGTTGAAATACTCACCAATGAGCGCAGCGGTTCTAAGAGAGACGGCGAGGGCCACAGCCGTCAACGTCGGGTAAAGCGCGCTGCGCGCAACGCCCAGCTCCGCCGCTCTTGATTTAGCTGCCTCCCAGGCAACGCGCGTTTCGGGATTGTTTCGCTCGGCAAAATCGACCAGCTCTGCGAGCGTGTAGGTCTTGTCAGGCTCCAATTGGATTGACTGGCGCGGCTTTCGAGCTGAATCGCGTTCCACACTCTCGATGCCCCTGGGCTGCCAGACGACGGCTGGCGAGGGCGGAGATCCCTGGGCGGCAAGCTCGCCGGGGAGCATCGCGGACGCAGACAGTGCTGCCGTCAAGAGCCAACCCTTTGTATTCGTGTGCATGGAGAAGGCAAATCCGTGTCAGGGCGCTAAAAAAAAGGGGAGGTCACCCTGATCTCTATAGGTTACCCGATTCCAATCGGAAGTCACGCAGATTCCAAAAGGCTGGTAGTGGGTCAGTTCGAATCCGCTTTGAAAGGGCACGACTTGAATGGCCGTTGAAAACACATAACCTACTGATTTTTCAATGGGCAGAATGAGCAAGATCGACGAGATAGGCACATTCATAGCACAGATCAGTATTTTTATAATGCGAGTAATAGGCTTCGAATCCGCTGAGCAGCGCGCTGATGCCTGCGATGGTCGCAACCTGGCGCTGAAATTTACCTTCGCGAATATCCTGCTCGGTTGAGATGAGGTCGCGCCCGGCTCGCGGAGGCAGGATCTGAGCTAGCCAGCGGTCGCTATTGTTGCCCTCGCCCGAGGTAAGCTGCTTTCCATCCTCACGCTGCAGGTACGAAGCAATGAGTCCAAGGTAGGCGCTTGTGCCAAACAGAAGCGGCGCGAAGATCGGCGGCCCCATGATTATGTTCGTCATCGGCAGGCGCCACCCGCCGGGCTTGCGATAAATGCCGCGGATATGAAAATAGAAACCCACCCCGGCATCGACGAGGGTGATGGATGCGGCAAGACGCAGCAGACTGCGGGCGGCCCTGTGGCTGAAGAAACCTGCAATCGCGGACAGGCCAAGGACCGCGCTCAGGATGACCGGCGTATACATCACGCGCCGGCTATAGCTGCCGCGATAGTGCTCGTAAGCCACTTCGAGTCCGCTGATGATGCTGGTTCCGGCGGTGAGCAGCGCGAGACTTCGCTGAAACCGGCCTTCCCGAATATAGTTGGCAGCGGTTTCCGCGTCTTGTACGGCGTCGCCGATCAATGTATCGGGCTTTTCCATCTGCTCTTAAACCACCTCGCGGATTTGATCTTCGGCGACAGTTTTGATGATCTTCGTTGCGTCCTTCTGCCCGCGAACCAGGGCCTTGGCAAACTTGTAGGCCTGCTCCGTGGTTGCCTTGCCGGGCATGGGCGGCTCATTCGGATCGACGACAGCCTGCACTAGCGTAGGTCCGTCATGGCTGAGGGCCTGGCGTAGAACGCTCTCCGCATCCTCTGGCCGTTCGATAGTAAAGCCGCGGGCGCCGCATGCCTTAGCCACCATGGCGAAGTCAATGGGTTCCAACTCGACGCCATATTCCGGGTTGCCCTCGAGAATCATCTGCTCCCACTTGATCTGCCCGAGAACATTGTTCTTGATGACGATCACCGTGACACGAAGCTTGTATTTGACCAATGTCGCCAACTCGCCCATGAGCATCGTGAGTCCACCGTCGCCAACGACGCAAACTACCTGGCGGTTGGGATATGCGACGGCTGCGCCGATGCTGTAAGGAAGACCATTGGCCATGGTGGCGAGCGAGCCGGAGAGAGAGAATTGCATCGCGCCTCGCATTTCGACATAGCGCGCGGTCCATGTTGCGATGGTTCCGCTGTCCGACGAGACGATGGCATCGTCATCCAGCAGCCGGTTGAGCGTGTGCGTCACCACCTGCGGCTTCATCGGCATGTCCTTGCGCGTGCCGCGCTCCTCCATCAGCTCATTCCAGGTCTTCATCCGCTCTTGCGCCTTCTTGAGGAACCTATTGTTCTTCTGTTTCAGGAGCGGCAGCAGCGCCTGGAGAATCGTCTTGGCGTCGCCGACCAATGCGGCATCGACCTGGTGTCGCAGACCGATGCGCGTGGGATCGAGCTCGATTTGCACGCACTTCGCCTGTCCCGGCTTGGGAAGGAATTCCATATACGGATAACTGGTGCCGATGAGGATGAGCACGTCGCACTCTTCCATAGCGTCGAGCGACGGCGAGGTGCCGAGCAGGCCAAGACCGCCTGTGGTGTAGGGACTGCGATCGGGAAGAACCGCCTTGCCGAGCAGAGCCTTCACCACCGGGCCGCCGACGGTTTCGGCCAACTGAGCCACTTCTTCGCGTGCCCCCAGAGCACCGCGCCCCACCATGATCGTGACCCGCGAGCCGTCGTTGATGACCGAAGCTGCTTTGCGGAGCGGCGTCTCGGCGGGCCGCGCCGTTGAGGGATTGGCCCAATCGCCGCTAT
Organism: uncultured Acidobacteriaceae bacterium; assembly: GCA_963848805.1. Lineage (GTDB taxonomy): Bacteria > Acidobacteriota > Terriglobia > Terriglobales > Acidobacteriaceae > Telmatobacter. The sequence continues at coordinate 81,574 of CAWKFD010000018.1, forward strand.
GCCCGGCGATGTTGGCATTGCTGCGCATCTTGTCGGAGACAGGCCACTCCTGGATATCCTTTGGGATGCAGATGTGAGCGACGCCGCGGCGGCCGTAGGCCGAGCGCACCGCCATGTCTACAACATTGACCGCATGTGCCGGACCCATGACGCGCTCGTTGAATACAGAAACATCCATGTAAAGCTTGTCGAGATCGACATCCTGCTGGTAATCCATGCCGATGAGGTCGTGAAAGGTGTGCCCGGTAATGGCGAGCACCGGCTGCAGATCGCACTTGGCGTCGTAGAGCCCATTGAGAAGGTGAACCCCGCCGGGACCTGAAGTTGCGCAGCACACACCGAGGCGTCCTGTGTACTTCGCGTAGCCGACAGCGGCGAAAGCCGCAGCTTCTTCATGCCTGACCTGGATGAAGCGAAGCTTGTCCTGATGGGTGCGCAACGACTCGAAGAAACCATCCACGCCGTCTCCGGGAAATCCGAAGATGGTATCCACGCCCCACTCGATGAGCCGTTCAACGATAACATCTGAAACTTGTTTGGCCATTATTCACCCCTGATTTCATGTCTCCGGAGCGCCGCAACGAGGCGCTCGGTTGCAACAACTGTCGGCTACTTTCGATAGCGCGCCGCATCCTTTTCTTTGAGATCGAGGCCCATTCCCGCGCGCGAGAGGTCTGGAGTCATGCAACCGTCAACCGGTTCGCAGAACCCATCGAAGAACTTTCGCTCAATGCGCGCGTGGTCGTGAAAGAACTCCATATGCACCGCCCTGGGCACGGCACAGCAAACATGCAGATGCATGCTTGGTCCGCAGTGTGAAGAGAGCGGTACGTTGTGCGCCCAGCAAAGCGCGGCCGCATCCAGAAAGCCGCTGATGCCGCCGCAGCGCGTGCAATCGGCCTGCAGAACGGTGACCGCTTGCGCATCGAGCATCGAGCGAAAGTACCACGCCGTGTAGCCGTATTCGCCGGCGGCGATATCCATGCCGTGCGGAGCGCGCTCGCGTACCTGATTGAGTCCGACAAGATGATCGGAGCTTACCGGCTCTTCGAACCAGCGCACGCCCTGCGCGGCAAAGCGCTGGGCGAGCTCGATCGCCTGCGTAACTGTGTATGCGCCGTTGGCATCGACAAAAAGGTTGCACCCATCGCCGATGGCCTTGCGCGCGGTTTCCACGCGAGCCGGGTCCTTGTCGGGGTGCGTGCCGATCTTCATCTTGACGCTTGCGAATCCGTTCGATGCCCAACCGCCGAGCTGATCGGAAAGCTGACGATCGGAGTAAGAAGTAAACCCGCCGCTGCCGTAGACGGGAATCCCGGCGCGAACCTGTCCCAGGAGAGATACGAGAGGAAGATCAAGCAGGCGCGCGCGAAGATCCCAGATCGCATTGTCGATTGCGGATACAGCCATCATTGCAATTCCGGTTTCACCGAGATTGCGAATGCTGCGAAGCATCCTTTGCAATGTGTCGGGATGGCGAAAAGGATCGGACCCCAGAACGATCTCTTCGAGGAGCTTCTTCGTTTCGGCTGCCGTGCCGGCACCGGCGTAGGTGTAACCGAGCGCCCGCGTGCGGCCGCACTCCAGTTGCACAAGCACCATCGAGGTGCTGTCCCACGAAAAAGTGCCGTCGGCCTCCGGCGCATCTGTAGGGACCGTATAAAAGCCAATCGACCCGCCGGTAATGGAATATTCCTGCCTCATCGTTTGACTGACTGCTTCCAGTTAAAAATCCGTGAACACTTCCGCTCCGGATTCGGTGCATGCAACTACATCGCAGTGGCGCGAGCCGCCCATGCCGTCGATGTAGATTGCCGGTTCGATGTTGAAGGTCATGCCCGCCGTCAGCGCGTCCGGCGACCGCGGGTGGATGCGGGGCAGAGCATTGGGATTGGCGGCCGCAAAGCCCACGCCATGGCCCGTTGCATGCTTGAACTCGGGGCCGAATCCATGTTTCCTCAGCACATCTCGCGCCGCTTTGTCCACCAGGCTTGCGGTAACGCCCGGCGCAATCGTAGCCATGGCCGCCGTGCGCGCCTCCTCGATGGCCTTGCGCATCTTCTGCTGTTGGCCCGAAGGATTCCCGGCGATAAATGTGCGTGTAATGTCAGTCCAGTATCCGTCCCCGACAGTGTTGGCGTGGATCATCACCAGGTCGCCTTCTTCGATGACGCGGCGGCGGGTGCGTGCATAGGCTCCGGCGGCCTTCGCCGAGTTGGGACCGGACATGCAGAAGAAGTAGCCATCGCCGCGTTCGAAGCCATCGCCGGCAATGCGCGCAAAAGCAGCTCCGCTATCGGCGGCCACTTCATCTTCCCGGCGCCCCGGAACGATCGCCCGTTCGGCTTGGGCAAACGCACTCGCCGCCAATTGAGACGCTCGACGGATGTGATCCATCTCAGTTGCCGTCTTCACCGACTTCAGACGATCGAGCATACAATCCGCGGAAACCACCGCCACCCCTGGAAGTACCGTGCCAAATATCTGGGGGATAGAGGCGCGGAAATGATTCGTCGCTTGATATGAAGCAGGCTGCAAGCTGTCGCGAAGATCCGTGCCGATTTGATCGCTGGAAAGATGAAGGCGCGCCGCGAGTCGCTGGAGAGGCTCGATCAGGGCCTCTGAACATTTTTTAAGATTATCGAGAGAGTGCGGTTGATAAGCCGTCAGGTTGGCATTCGAAGTGGCGCCCGCCACATCCAGTTCATCCTCCGGGACAACGGCGCAGACGTCTCCGTCTCGCGTAACCAGGGCGAGGCTCGCGCCCATCACTGGCCAATATCCCGTGAGCAGCAGCACTTCTTGCGGCGAAACGGACGCTACGGCTTGCAGTGGCGACTCCTGAAGAGCCTTAACAATCGCCGCGCGCCGCTGCGCATCTATCGCCATACTTTTCCCGCTTCCAGTTCGCCAGCGATGATCCTCCGCCCCGCAATCAACATTGCGGCGGTACAAACTGCTGTTGCAGTGCACCACGAACAAAGCCTGCGGAAAGAAATCACCTGGCGCACCACATTGAAGGCCGCGAAGGAACCGTCGCCGAGCAGTTTGACCGCCAAAAGCTTGCGCGTTTTAGGATTGCCGGGCGCAAGAGCAACCAGCCCGAGCGTCGCGCCGTAACTCGTCAGTCCAAGGATGCCGTCGGGGATGCCCAGCGGATAAGCGGACTTCGACCTGGTGATTCGATCGGACGCAAAGACGGGTCCTGGCGGATCTGGCAGGTGATCGATCGCGCCGACCTGATGAGCGACTACAGGGATCAACGTTGCCACAGCCGCGCAGGTGGCGGCGGCCAGCGCCCAGTTCGAGCTCGAACCATTCGTGCTCTCAGGTGGCGAGGGGAATCTCATCTCCGTCTCCGCAATCCCAGCACCACTGCGCCTGTCCCGACCAGCGATAGAGCCGCCCACGCGAACCACTGCCGGTGCAGCACGACAAAGACCTCAGCACTGCTCTGCTTCGACCGATCGTCAAATTTGCCGCGGGCGCTGTGTTTGCCCGGAACATAGTCGTACAGATTGTTCGGTGCATCCGGATCGCGGGGCTCATTTGCAATCTGCTGTGACTTGTATCCGGTCTTGCCGAGATATCGATCCAGAAGGCCGGGAACAATGTGCTGCGCCACGATCGCGCTCACTGTTGGCGACCCAACCCAATACTCGCGGCGCGGGTTCTTCGCCATGCCTGCGGCGACCACTACCTCGGCAGCCACCTCGGGCTCGAAGATCGGCGGCACCGGCTGCGTATTGTGCGGCATCCGATTTTTCACCCAGTTGAACTGCGTCGTATTCATTGCCGGCATTTGCACCACGGTGAGCCGCACGTTGCTCTTATCGTGATAAAGTTCGCAGCGAAGCGAGTCGGTAAACCCATTAATGGCATGCTTGGCCGCGCAGTACGCAGACTGCAATGGAATGGAACGATAACTCAAGGCCGATCCGATCTGGATGATCGTGCCCCGATCGCGCGGCAGCATGCGCCGCAGCGCAGCCTGCGTGCCGTAAACGAATCCCAGGTAGAGAACATCGGTGACCCGCTTGTAATCGGAGGCTTCCATCTCTTTGACCGGGGAGAAAACGCTCACCATTGCGTCATTCACCCAGACGTCGATGGGACCGAGTTGCTCCTCGATCACCGATGCGGCGTGTTCCACTGCACTCGCGTCGGCTACGTCTGTAGGAATGTAAATGGCGCTGCCGCCAAGCTCTTCGCACTCACGCTGGGCAGCGGCGAGAGCCTCTGGATTGCGTGCGATAAGCCCTATCTTCGCGCCTCGTTTGGCATAGGCGTGCGCGATGGCTCGGCCCAATCCGGCAGATGCACCGGTGACGGCGATAACGGGAGATGAATCCATTATTTGACCCTGTCCGCAACGAACATGCGCTTATCAAGTAAGAGTGTGTCGAACACGGAGAGGATGCCTCTCGTGAGGGGCGACTCATCGCGCTTGCGAGCCAAGACAATGTAGGCCGCCGCAGGCTTCGCAGCAGCGGCTTCTCCGATGATCAATGGAATGTTTGCTGTGGAGAAGTAGGTATAGTCCGCGACGGGGCAGCGGAAATCGTCAGTCAACTGTTCGGATGTACCCTACGTCGCACCCTCATGCAATCGGACCGGCATTCGCGCAAACCGGAAGAACCAATTGGAAGACCGTGCCTTTTCGCAGCTCGCTGGCGACCGTCAGATCGGCGTGATGCATTTCGGCGATCCATTTCGCGATCGCCAAACCCAATCCGGTTCCGTCAATATTGCTGCGCGAAGGGTCGGCGCGGTAGAAACGGTCGAAGATGTGCGGCAGATCGGCGGCGGAGATGCCCACGCCGCTATCGCGCACTTCGATGGTGGCCTTATGGCTATTCGCGTTCAGAGTAACATCAATCCGCCCCGGCGCCTGCGTGTATTTCAGGGCGTTGTCGAGAAGGATCCAGAGCAGACGGCGCAAGGTGGTGAAGTCCCCGAGTACGTTGACAAGACGTGAAGAGCCTATGAGAGACGGAGAGATCGAGGCGCCGGTCTTTGGCGATGGGTTGCGCCATCTCGCAGGCCTCTTCGACAACGGCGGCGAGATTGAGCGACTCGAGAGCCTTGTCGCCGCGCTCGGCATCGGCGCGAGCCAGGGTGAGCATGTCTTCAAGCAGAATCGTTGCTTTCGCGGTTTCCTCCACAATGTCCGCAAAAGCCTGCCGGCTTTCGGGGTCGGCCTTGGGATTCCGCATGGCCACTTCGGCCACGGTGCGCACAAACGAAATGGGTCCGCGCAACTCGTGCGAAGCGTCGGCAGTGAATCGCTTGATCTGATTCACTGCTACGTCAAGGCGGGCAAGCATCGCGTTGCAGGTTTCGGCAAGCCGCTCGAGCTCGTCGCCGGTTCTGCTCACGGGCAGGCGCTCAGAAAGATTCGAGATGCTGATCGAACGGGCAGCCGCGGTAATTCGGTCCACCGGCTTGAGAGCTTTGCGGCTGAGCCAGTAGCCGCCGGCGGAGGAGATCAGCAAGAGGATGGGCGCGGAGGCAATCAGCCCTTCCCAGAAATGGTCGAGGACAAGGAGATTGCCGCCCTCGGGCGCGGCCGCGGTGAGATAGACGGTTTCGCCATTCAACGTAGAGCGGCGCGCCAGCACCCAATACGGCTGGTCGGGCGCGTTGACGTGGTAGAACTTTTCCTCGACATCACCTTGAATAGCGGGCCAGGGAAAAGCCTTTGCCGCCGGAGTCGGCGAGGGAAACGCACGCGAGCCGTCGGCGCGGAAGATCTCGGCCAGGCCGCTGCCGGTGGCGTGAGCAAACTCCTTGAAGTCATCGAAACGCGCGTCGTCGTTTTCGCTCTTATCCAGCAGAGTGCGCAGGCGGTCGATGCGCCGGCTCAGGGTGAGATAACGCTCGTCGGCGAGGGTGTGCTTGAGATTCAGCCACATCGCCATGCCGAACAAGACCCATCCGGCGAGAAAGATGCCGCCGAACCAGATGGTAAGCCGGAGAGAAATAGAGATGCGGCCTCTCAGCATGATTCGCTCCGCAGCGAATAACCAACTCCGCGGATGGTATGCAACAGTTCGACTTCCCCGCGATGGGTGATCTTCGAGCGTAGCGCGCGAATGAAGACATACAAGCTGTCGAAGCTCGCATCGGCATCGCCGCTCCAGCCTTCCTCGATGAGCACCGCATGGGGAACGACGGAGCGAGCGCGGCGAATCAGCACCGAGAGCAAGGCGCACTCGGTGCGCGTCAGCGAGGCCGCCCGCGAGCCGCGTTGCAGTTCATATTGATGCGGCCGCAAGATCAGATCCTGAAACTGCAGCATCTGTGGAGGCCGCATTGGCACGCGACGCACGGCGGCGCGCACTTTGGCCAGCAGCACATCGAGCGCGAACGGCTTGGTCAGGTAGTCGTCCGCGCCGGCGTCCAGTCCGCACACAATATCGTTCATCGAGTCCCGTGCCGAGACAATGATGGCCTGCGTGCGTAACTGATCGGCACGCAGTTTTCTGATGACGGTGAGGCCGTCGATGCGCGGCAGCATGACGTCGAGGAGCATGACGTCGTAGGCGCCGGTCTTGCCCAGGCACAACGCCTCTTCGCCGTCGTAAGCCAGCGTGACGGAGTAGCCTTCCCCCTCGAGCGCGCGGCCAAGATGTTCGGCCAGGCTGCGTTTGTCCTCGACAACCAATACTTGCATGGGGATGATCCTGACTGCATCCTAACGGCCCTCCGTGAATTCTCTGTAAATCGCGCGCCGAAGCCCCGCGATCCTTAGATTCGCATTAGACAGCCCCGCCATACTCTTCCTACCAGTCGCCCACGTGCCACACCGGGGAGTCAGTTCGAAAAAGATCGGGTTGGCCGGATTTACAAGATCGAAAACGCGTCTCGCGACGGGCTCGCCGCAAGTTGTGACCCCGTTCCGCCCAATGTTCGAGGAAATCTACACTGGAGGAATACAAAGATGCATTTGATTAGTTGGCGCAAACTGTTTGCAATCATCCTAATAAGCTTCTGCGCCAGGTGCGCTCTCCTTGGCCAGGTGCAGAAAGCGTCTATCAGCGGACACGTAACCGACGCCTCCAACGCCGCCGTGCAAAAGGCACGCGTGGTCCTCGATCCCGGCGGCGCGGTCCTAACGTCGGATTCGTTAGGTGACTTTGTGGTGAGCGGGCTCGCGCCCGGCACGTATACCGTCACCGTCACTTCGGTGGGCTTCAAGCAACTGGTTCAGACAGTTGCAGTTGCTGCCGGACAGTCCGTTCCCCTGAACCTGGCCCTGCAGGTTGCCTCGGGCAGCGAGCAAGTGATCGTGACAAGCGGGCGCGGAGAAGACATGGTCCAGGCCGTCAACGAGGAAATCACTTCGCCGGACATTGTCAACGTGATGCCTGAAACCCAGATCCTCTCTCTGCCCAACGCCAATATCGCCGATGCGACGGGCCGCCTGCCGGGCGTGACCGTGCAGCGCGACGAGGGTGAGGCCGTCTACGTCCAGGTTCGCGGCCTCGATCCGCGCCTGACGAACACAACCATCGACGGCGTAACCATTCCCTCGCCGGAGTCGAACGTACGCCAGGTCCTGCTGGCTACCATTCCCGCGGACATGGTGCAATCGATCGAGCTGAACAAAACGCTCTCGGCCAACCAGGACGCGGACGGCATCGGCGGATCGGTCAACATGGTTACGAAAATGGCCGGCCAGGCGCCAACCTTCGATGCCATCTCCACACTGGGCATGTCGCCCATCGAAAATGACCGCTACATGGGCCTGGCGGGCTTTACGCTCGGCGAGCGCTTCGGCGCCAGCAAGCGCTGGGGCGTTATCCTGGGCGCAAGCTACGATTACAACGGGCGCGGCATCAATGACATCGAGCCGGCTCCAGACCTTAACGCGAACGATATCACCAGCACGGCGCCCTATTACGACAACCTTACGCTGCGCGATTATCGCTATCAACGCCTGCGCTGGGGTGGAACCATGGGCGTCGATTACAAGGTCAGCGATCACTCCACTCTGGCCGCTCACTTCCTCCTTTCGGATTTCAAGGACTGGGGCGACAAGTGGACCTATCAGGTTACGACTGACGACAAACCGAAGTTCAAGTACTCCATCCGACGTCCCGACTTCATGATCGGAAGTTTCTCGCTGGGCGGAAACCACACGTACGGCAACAAGTGGTTCACCTGGGGCTCCTCTGTATCGCGCTCGCGCGAGCTCAACGCCGCCGGCAACCCGGGAGGCGCCTTCGATGCCAGCAAAGAGTTGAAAACTGGGCCATCGGCCAATTGCGACTACGTCGGCGGCCTGAATGGCGACCCCTACCGTCCGCAGTGGGCGGCGCCTTGCATGACTCCAAACACCGCGAGCCCGGCTGATAACCTCTACAGCCTCTCCAATTACACGCTGGACAATATCAACACCACCACTGGCCAGGCGACCCAACTGAACCTGCAGGAGTGGGGCGCAATGGGGCTCAACTACCATGTCGGACAGCATTCGGCCACGCTGGAGTTCGGCGGTGAGTTCCGCAATGCGCACAAGGGCCAGCATGCCTACACGCCAACCTACGATTACTGCCCGAATTCGAAGGCGGATCCCGGCTACGCCACCAGCGACCCGTGCAACCCGACGAACAGCTATCCGGCGGTATCTCCTGTGAACTCAGAAATCTTCGCCAGCGGCTTCCAGGACCCGCACTACTATGACGGCACATACCACATGGGGGAAATGACTGACCATTACAAGGTGGATCAGTACCTTGCCGCCAACCCCAACCTCCTCCCGCTGGATGTGCCTGCCACATTCAGCTCGTCTGACTCGGCCAACTACGATCTGATCGAGCGCGTCTCCGCCGGCTACATTATGAACACCATCAACCTCGACCGCCTTCGCCTCCAGACCGGACTGCGCCTGGAAGCGACGCACGAGTACGGAAGGGGCTATCTGGTGAACCCCTCCGCCGGCCCCAACGGCGACGGGATGGATAACAACGGAAACTGGATAGGGACCACTGCGGTGACGAATACCCAGTCCTACATCGATCCTCTGCCCAGCATCCAGGCTCGTTGGGAATTTACGTCCGCAACGGCCGTCCGTGCAGTGTATGCGCGCGGCATCTCCCGGCCCAACCAGTACGATCTGGTGCCCTACGCTGCACCCACCGGCAATACTCCGGTGGTGGCCGACATCGGCAATCCCAACGAGTTGCCCACCCACGCCAACAATTACGATCTGCTGCTGGAGCAGCAGTTAAAGCCCTTCGGTCTGATCCAGACCGGGTTCTTCTATAAGCAACTGACTAATCCGATCGTCGCCGCCAACGTGCAATGCACCGGCGCCTGCGCGGTATTTGCCACTCCTGGACAGGCCAATGTGGCAACGCAGGATATCAATGGCGCCAGCGCCAGCGTCTGGGGCTTGGAATTCGGCTTGCAACAAAGGTTCACCGATCTGCCCGCCGGTTTCCGCGGCCTCGGCCTGATGGCCAACTACTCCTACAACGATTCGCACATCAATGGCCTTCCCGATCGCGACGACTCGCCTTCGCTGATGGGTACTGCGAGGCACGCCTTCAACATCGAACCGGACTACGAGCTGGGCCGCTACTCGGTGCACATGGGCGTTTCCTACAACGACTCCAACATTTACGCCTACCAGTACTACTCCACTGACTCCGGTATTCCCTCGGGAGTGTGCGGTAATACGAATCCGAACCCGACCCCCGCCGCGCCGCTCAACGGGCCGCTCAACGGCCCCTGCGGCGACAACTACTTCTATCCTCATTTCCAGGTGGATGCTCAGATGGGCATGCGCGTTTATCGCGGGCTGAAGCTTCAGTTGGATGGGTTGAATCTCAACAATGAAGTCTTTGGTTTCTACGACGGCAGCCCGCAGTACATGACGCAACGCGAGTATTACAAGCCGACTTACAGCGCCAGCCTGAGCTGGACTTCCGGCTCGGAGAAGTAACTCAACCCGTGGGCGCACGGGAGACCCCCGTGCGCCCGCACTCCTTGCAGCCATCATCACCGGGGAAAACATGCGAACTTTTCTTACGCTTTGCCTTGCTGCAAGCTCCGCGATTTCGCTTGCGCAGTCACCGGCGCCTTTTTCGCTGAGCCGGACGATTCCGCTTCCCGGCGTGACCGGAAGGTTCGACCACCTGGCCATCGACCCGGCGGGCAATCGCCTGTTCATCGCAGCGACGACCAATCATTCGGTTGAAGTGATTGATCTGGCGACGGACAAAGTCGCGCAAAGCATCACGGGACTGGGCAAGCCGCACGGCCTGGCTTGGGTTGCGGAGACTGGCAGCCTCTATGTCGCTGACGGCGCGCTCGGCGAACTCCGAGTCTACACGGGAACGCCTCTCGCCCCGGCCGGAAAAATCAAGCTCTCCGACGATGCCGACGACATGGTCTATGACGAGGCTCATCATCTTCTTTTTGTGGGCCACGGCGGAAGCAATGCGGCCAATCCCGCCAGGATCGCCGTTGTGGATACGGACCGCTTCGCTCTCGTCTCCAATCTTTCCGTGGCCACTCATCCGGAAGCGCTGGAGATCGATCCGCGGAGCGGGCGTGTCTTCGCGAATATTGCCGAGTCGAATGAAGTCGTGGTGATTGACACGGCCGCCAAAGCAATCGTCATGCACTGGAAGCTGACGAAGGCTGCCGATAATGTGCCAGTGGCCTTTGACACCGAGCATCAGTTGCTTTACGTTGCCTGCCGCACTCCGGGAATGGTGATCGCTCTGGACGCCGCGACCGGCAAGGAGATCTCGAGCCAGCCGGCTGCCGGCGGAGCCGACGATCTTTTCTATGACCCCGCGCTGCACCGCGTCTATCTGATCAGCGGCGCAGGCGAGGTGGATGCTTACCAGGTGGACAAGGCAAGGAATCTGCATCCGCTGGAGGGAATGAACACGGCTGCCGGAGCGAAAACGGCCTTGTTCGTCCCCGCGCACAAACTGCTGTATGTCGCCGTCCCGGGCGCGGGCCAGAATCCTGCCGAGATTCGCGTCTACTCGACGCCTCATGCGCCAGCAGCCGAGCCAGCCGCGGAGAGTGCTCCCGCTGCCAAAGACGGGGAGCTGAAGTTCGTCGTCATTCTCAGCCGCCACGGCGTCCGCTCGCCAACAGGGAGCAGCGCACAATACAACTCATATTCCGCGGCGCCATGGCCGGCGTGGAGCGTTGCGCCCGGCTATCTCACCGCGCATGGCTATCAGTTGATGCAAATCTTCGGCGCTTACGACCGGCTGCAGCTTTCTGGCGAGGGCCTGCTTTCTGCAACGGGTTGCGAGGATGCGGCGCGCGTGACGTTTTATGCCGACTCCGACCAGCGCACGCGAGAGACCGGGAAAGCGCTGGCGGCAGGTTTATTCCCCGGATGCGCACCGGCGGTGAAAGGGTTGCCGGAAGGAACGCCGGATGCGCTCTTCCATCCGCTTGAAACGCGCGCGACTTTGGTGGATCAGGCGCTGGCCGTTGCGGCGATTAGCGGACGCATCGGGGACAATCCCAACAATCCCACCGAGGCCTATCGCGCACAGCTCACGGAACTGGACAGAATTCTCGGGCATTGCGGGGACCCTGCGACGCCGGCGGCAAAACGGCAGTCCATTCTGGAGATCCCGGCCAAGCTCACGCCCGGTACCGAAGATCACCTCGCGGATCTGCGCGGCCCTTTGAGCACCGCGTCGACGCTCACCGAGAATTTTCTGCTCGAATATACCGAAGGCATGAACGCATCCGACGTCGGCTGGGGTTGTGTGAACGGCGCGAACCTCGGCTCGCTGCTGGAGCTGCACACGGTCGCATCGGAATTCTCGCAGCGTCCCAGGCCGATTGCGCGCGCCCAGGCCTCGAATCTGCTCAATCAGGTTTTGCTGTCTCTCTCTCAGGCCGCCACGGGCAAGCCTGTGGCAGGAGCGATCAGTAGCATAAGTGACCGCGCGCTTTTCCTCATTGGACATGACACCAACATTGCCAGCATCGCCGGACTGCTTGACCTTGACTGGATTGCCGACGGACGGCAGGACGATACGCCGCCCGGGGGAGCTCTGGTGTTTGAGCTATGGCATCCGGCGGCCGGCAGCCAGGACTTCGTGCGCGTCTATTACACGACCCAGACTCTCGAACAAATGCGATCCGCAGCCGTGCTGACCCGGGAAAGTCCTCCGCTTCGCGTGCCGGTCTTCATCCCCGCCTGCAGCCGCGCCGATTTCTCCTGCTCCTTGCCGGACTTTGAAAGGGCGTTACGGACATTAACTGCGGAAAGCAATCCATAGATCGCGCACGTGAGCCGGAACGTTTCAATCATTGAACAGACCGCATGGAGTGCGTGTTGTTAACTCTATTCGTATAGAATCGATGTAACCTATTTGTTTTCTTTCGATTATGTTCGAGTTCAACAAAATGATGAAGTGCATGGCGGAGAGGGGGAGATTCGAACTCCCGGTGCTCTTTCAAGCACGTCCGCTTTCGAGGCGGGTGCATTCAACCACTCTGCCACCTCTCCGATTGTTTCAACGACTCACGAGCTACTCCGGCGTCTGCTCGTAGAAGGCGTCGACCACGCTACAGGCGAGCAGGTTTGCACCGGGCACCCAATGAGAATAGCGCATTGTCATCTGATAGTCGACTCCCTCTTCCCATTTTGTTTCAACGATGAGGGCCTTGTCGTCCCCCCCCAGGTCCTACTAGTCCGAGAAATGCTTTAAGCGTCGATTCCGGCCCGCTTCTTCGCCGCGAGCACGACGGCCGCCCCAGCGCGTTTCATCTTAAAAAATTGCGCCATTCTGTTCGGGCAGGAGTAGTCTGAAGCGTCCCGGGAATTTCTGCTGGAGCAGGGCTGAAACTCGAACGGCAGTCAGCTAGGAGGAAGCATGTTTGGCGTAGAGTCTCTCACATCTTTGGCCGGTGCGCTCGCCGTTGCAATCGTATTTTTCATCCTCATTCTCGTTTCCAGGTCCGTCTACAGCATCGGGCCGACTCAAATCGGGCTGGTGCGCAAGCGATTCGGCGCCAAGCTGCCCGGCAACAATCCCGTGGCCTTCAACGGCGAGGCCGGATACCAGGCTGAGCTGCTGATGCCCGGACTGCGCTTCAAATGGGTCATGATCTACGCCGTAACCAAACATCCGTGGGTGCAGGTGCCCGCGGGACAGATTGGCGTGGTGATCGCCCAGGTGGGCGAACCGACGCCCATTGGCGCAAAATCGGGGATTTATAAACCCGAGTTCGGCAACTTCAGCGATCTGGCTACCTTCGTCGCCAAGGGCGGGCAGAAGGGGGTGCAAAGGCCGGTTCTGTCGCCGGGAACCCTGGCTCCCGTTCACCCCATCGCCTTTCTGGTTATCACCAAGCCGCGTGTCTTCGGCATCCCGGTCTCGGATGATTACCGGTGGGTGGCCTTCAAGCAAGGCGGCCTCACATTTCAAGCATTCGGACTGGACGAGATTCAACTCGACGTCACGCGCATCTCGCCCAAACCCTGCGAGGGCGGAAAAGTGATGGATATGATCGGGATCGTCACCACGCAAGAGGGCGAGCCGCTGCCAGCCGGCGCCATCGCCAGCCGGCTGGGCACATTTGCCGACGTCGAGGAGCTTGAAAAGGTCCCCGGCACCACGGATCCCCAGATGATGGCCCTGATTCTTGGCAGCAAGAACAACCTGCACAACAACTACCAGGACTTTCAGAAGTTCATGGATGCGGGCGGCAAAATCGGCCTGCAGCACGACCCACTACTCTACGGCGCATACAACCTGAACCCGTTCCTGCTGCGCGTGGAACAGGTTCCGATGCTGGTTGTCGAGCAGGGCCAGGTAGCGGTGATCAAGGCGTACGTTGGCCTGCCCACGCAGGACACCTCGGGTGCGGACTTCAAGTTCGGCAGCCTGGTGCGGCCCGGCCATCAGGGCATTTGGCAGGAGGCATTGCGCACCGGCAAATATCCTATCAACCCGCGAATCTACGATGCCAAGGTGGTGCTGACAGCCATTCTCAAGCTCGATTGGGCCAAGGAGGTAACCGGCGCTCATGGTCTGGACGCGAAGCTTGAGCCCATCATCGCCAAGAGCAATGAGGGCTTTGTTTTCGCCATCGATTTGCAGGTGCTGATTCACGTTCCCGATACCAAGGCCCCGCGCGTCATCTCCATGGTTGGGTCCATGGAAAATCTCGTGAACGAAGTTTTGCAGGCGGCCGTGGGCAACCTGTTCCGCGACAAGATCGGCGGCATGGAAGCCATCAAGTTTATCCAGACGCGACAGATTGTGCAGGAGGAGGCATTCGACTACATCCAAAGGAAGCTCGCCGAGTACGAGATCGAGACGCGGGGGGTTTACATTCAGGACGTGGTTTACCCGGCGCAATTGGTTACGGTGCTGACGGAGCGGGAGATCGCCAACCAGCAGGTGGCAACATTCAAAATGCAGCGCTCGGCGCAGGATCAGCGCATTGAGACCGAGAAGGCGCGCGGCACTGCCGACATGCAGGCGCAACTGGCGCAGTCGGCGGTGGGCGTGGATATCAAGAAGAACAACGCCGAGGCGCGCAAGGCGGAGGCCGATGGCGATGCCACCTACATTGAGCGAACCGGAACAGCCCAGGGCGCTCAGGTGAGGGCGGTTGGATTGGCCCGAGCCGAGGCCTACCAAAAACAGGTCGCTGCACTGGGCCAAGGATCCACGGCTCTGGTGAACGCCATCGATTCTCTGGTGAAGAGCGCGGTTCCGTTCGTGCCCAATATTCTGGTGGCCGGCGGCGGTGGTTCGGGCAGTGGAGTTCTGGAGGGGCTGGCGGCTATGCTGATGCGCAAGCTTGATGGTGCGGCCGGGCCACCGGATGCTTCGGCACCTTCACCGGAGCTTCCGCCGCAAGCTGGTCCTGCAGCGGCTTAATCTTTATCCCTAGCCCTCGGCCAGCTTGGATAGGATGAATCTCTGCTTTTCAGCCTTGAACGCGCTCCTTACCAGCATGAAATGGTCAATTTATCCAGGTAAACTGTGGACGAGCCGCCGGCGCCATAGCCATCGATCTCGAAGTTGGTTAGGAGCACCGTTGCCCATCCCAAGGCAAAGGATGAGGGAACCGTATCGTACACATCCTCTTCCACTCCATCGAACCAGACCGATTGGTAAGTGACGTTGCCATATTCATCGCGCGAGTAAGTAATCTGCACGTGATGCCATGTATCGGTGCTCCAGTTCCGCGGATTGCACGGAAATGGCGAGTGCAACCACTGGTCCGAATAGTCTGCGGGAGTTCCCTCATTTGCCGTATAGTCCCATGTTCCGCTATAGCCATCGCACTGGAAACCGTAAATCACGGTTTGCCCATTCGACATCACCTGGTTCGTATCCAATTCGATGTTGCCGATGTCGCTTGACGGCCGAGCAACGTAAACCCATCCGTCGTAAAGAAAGTTGGTAACCGCAGTGTTGTCTCCGAACACCACCCAATAGAGCTCGTCGCCGTAGTTTGTAAATTGTGTGACAAACTCGCGCGCCTTGCCGCTCAGCGAGGGCCACGCAACGATCTTCGTCGACCCGGTGGCTGTGCCGATCGATGTGGCGTTTGCACCCTGCCAGCCAGTGAGAGCTTGAACTCCCTGGAAGACCATTGCGTCAGATGGTACGAGGGTTGCCGGATCCGGAACCACGACGATGGCAACCGAGGCGTCGCAAACCGCGCCCCCTCTGCCCGTCGACTGGACGTAGACCGTGTGCGCGCCCGTGATGGACGCTACCTGCGTGTTGATCGACGATCCTCTGACTACCACCGGGGTGCCATTGTCGATCCAATAGCTCATTGACGTGATGCTCTGTGACGAGCAACTGGAAGCGGTGGCGGCAAGAAGAAACGGTGAAACGACTTCAGCTCCGGAGGCCGGCCTGGCGATGTCTACGCTGGCGAGGGCAGGAAGTGCTAAAACGAGCGGAGCCCAGACGAGCAGTGTGAGGTACTTCATAGATATCCCCTGGATGAGGTTTGAGACCTTAGAGTAGGGGGTTCTCGGATTGCAAGATCACACTTGCCGGCGCAGCTTGGAACCATCTGCACGAACGGGGAATTGCCAGAATTTCACACTGCTATCGATCTACTCGATCCGCACTCTTCGGACGTTGCGGAGAGCATACGAAAGATTTTCGCGACTGTCAAATCACGACGAAGAAGACGCCAATGGCGACCTGCTGACCAGGGCCACCTAGCCCCTAGTCCCTCGATCCCTGCTTTTCGCCGCGAATCCACCGTAAGTGAGGTAGGCGCCAAGCGCGAGACAGATTGCCATGTACAGGTAGAAAAGCTGGGTGTAGTGAAGCGTTCCTAGGTAAAGCCCTGTTGCATCTTCAGAAAGCAGAAGCAAAAACGTAAAGCCCTTGATCAGGGTTAACCAACCAACGATGGTCAGGACAACGGGCAGCGCGCCGCCCGACCAGAGGTTGTGCGCCAGAACCGTCGCCAGCCCGGCGACGAGCGTGAGCACGCCAACTAAAAACGTCATGGAAGGGTCGCGGAAAAGCCCTGTGGCCATCTCCACGACGGCTTGTTTGTGAAGCATCATGGGGAGCGGGATGAGAATGCAGGAGAGCCCGAATAACCTGCTCAGGAAAATCGTGCGTGACGACATTGTTTCCTCCAATCGAATCAGGAGTTAGCCTGCCAGGACGCTGTTACCTCCATACGCAGCATTTCTGCATAGACCGGCCCCATGCGCACCCTTATACACCCTCGAAGGCAGCGTGTGGTGAGTTTTCGAGTTTTTGGGGTGACTGTGCTTTGTGTGGCCGCGCCTGCCCGGTCTCACCCGCAACGACGAAGCCGCGCCGCGCTTGATTGTGGGTTGGGTCATTAGCTGATAACCTTCAAAATCATGTTCGAAGCAATCTACGGTTGGCACAGCGCCACGAGTTCACTGGCCGATACAGTGGCCGTGTTTTCCCCGTCCCTGAAAACCGTCGGTTTCCTGGCCCTTTTGGCATTATCGGTTGCGGCCCGCTACTGGCGGTTTTTTGTTCAGTGGCTGCAGGGCGTCCACGGACGCGATTGGGCGACGGTCTCCGCCCTGATCGACGTCGTCACTGTTGTCCCTCAATTTGGGCAGTCGCGCCAGGGAGTAACCAGTGTCATTGGCTATCTTGCCACGCTGACTTATTTCTATCGCAATCCTGAACTGCAGATGGGCGAGTATAGCCGCATGTTCGACAGCGAAGAAGAAAGTAAGGCCTGGACGGCGTCTTTCAAGGGCAGGACTGTAATGGTCCACGTGGACCCGCGTGACACTTCACGTTCTGTGTTGCGAATGGAAGAACTCTAATACTACTGTTGTACTTGCTTACTTCGGGCAAAAATCCGGGCCTGAAGGCCGGAGAGTTTTTGCCTGGAAATTCAGGGGCCTGAAGGCCCCTGCTCCCTCCGGCGAATCTTTTTACCGCCCGCATGCGGATTTTTCCGCAGCCTGTAAAGCCGAGCCGGTTCATTCGACTTATCGGCACGGATAAGTCCGTGCCCTTTCAAAGCGGCATTCGAGCCGAGTTTTTCCGCAGTCTGCGGAGGGCTCATCGACCAACTTCCGGATGCTCCCACGTAGCCGCTGCCAATTCCCTCGTTCCCTGGTCCCTTGATCCCGGTTTTTCTGCTAGACTCTCGCCATGAAAACTCGTCTTCCCCGGTTCTCTCGCTCTATCGCTGTTCTGCTTTGCGCGGCGCTCGCTCTGGCCGTGTCCTCCGCTTCCGCGCAGGACTGGGCAAAGCAGCGCCTCGACAAGTCGCCGCGCCACCAGGAATGGGTAAAAGTGACCTACGGCAGCCGCACGGTGAATGCCTTTGTGGTTTATCCCGAGGTGAGCCACAAAGCGCCGGTGGTGCTGCTGATCCACGAGATTTTCGGGCTGACCGACTGGGCGCGCTCGATGGCTGACGACATTGCGGCCATGGGCTACATCGTGATCGCGCCCGATCTACTCTCAGGCCAGGGGCCGAACGGCGGCGGGACAGGCGCATTCCCTGACATGCAGGCGGCGATCAAGGCGGTCTCGGGGCTCAATCCCAACGCCGTAACAGCCGATTTGAACGCGGCGGCCGACTACGCACTGAAGTTTCCCGCAGCAAATGGCAAGCTGGCCGTGGTTGGCTTCTGCTGGGGTGGAGGCCAGTCGTTTCGATTTGCTACGGAGCGCAGGGGCCTGAGCGCGGCGTTCGTGTTCTACGGCCCTCCGCCGCCGGCCGAGAGCCTCGGCGGCATTTCCGCGCCGGTGTATGGCTTCTACGCGGGCAATGACGCGCGCATTACGGCGACGGTTCCGGACACGAAGGCCGCGATGGCGGCCGCAGGCAAGAAGTACGATGCGGTGATTTATGAGGGCGCGGGGCATGGGTTTATGCGCGCGGGCGAGGACCCGGCGGATACGAATCCGGCGAATGCGACGGCGCGCGAAAAGGGATTGAAGCGGTTGGAGGGGCTGCTGAAAGGGATGTAGGTCTTTGGCCGCTCGAATTGTGTTTCCCGCTCAAGGATTCGCGGTATCCCGCTCTTGGCGCAGAAAACAAAAACACGTCAAGGATGGGGCAACCCGGCCGTCCCGCTCTGGATTTGTGCGGGATTTGAAGGTGGCGAGTTGGGGATCCGATTTTCGCGAGATTGGCTACGATCCAGGACCTCAACCTTCAGTTCCGGGCTTTCGAGTCTGTTACGGAACTGTTCGAACGAAGTCGATCTTGGGGAGTTGAAGCAGCAGGGGCTGAAGCCCACACTCATTCTGCGACATTTACGGCCCGGCTGAAGCCGTGCCCTTATTACAAAGCGTGACGCCGGCCGAATTTCGTAACAGATTGTTTCGCCTGGGGCTACCGACTTATGCCCGCCGCGCAGGCCAACACACAGAATGGCGCATTCCGGCTACCATAGTTGTGGAACGCGGCGCGTTGGCCCGCGGCGATACCCATGCCGGCTAAGAAAAAATCCGTGAAGCTGCTGAAATGCCCGACCTGCGGGATGATTGTGCGGCCCGAAGACGAGGACTTTCCGTTTTGCAGCGACCGCTGCCGCAAAATCGACCTCGGCAAGTGGGCCTCGGGCGTCTACAAGATCAGTTCGCCGATTCTCGACCCCGATATTCTGGAAGACCTGGGCGAGCTCGGCGGCGGCCACAAAAGGGGATCGGATGAAGACTGAAAGCCCTCCCGCGGATTCTGGCCAAAGCGAGGGAAGAATCCAAAACCAGAAGAATGTCCAAACCGAGCACATCACGAAGTGGTGGGCCTGGGCTGTGGCGACGTTCTTCGGCGCGGGCTTCGGCAAGCCGGGTCCGGGCACGTGGGGTTCGGTGGCCGCGGTGCTCTTGTGGGGCGCTGCAGCGTGGCGGCTGCATCTTTCGGCTCACGGTCTGCTGCTGGCTTTGGCCATCGGGATTGCATTGACGCTCGTGCTGGGCGTTCCCGCGGCGACCCTTGTGGAACGCGAATGCGGGCGCACCGACCCTGGCTTCGTGGTGATTGACGAAGTTGCCGGCCAATGGATTGCGCTGGTGGGCAGCCCGGCCGATTGGCGACACGGCGTGATCGCGCTGGTTCTGTTTCGCCTCTTCGATATCACCAAGCCGTTTCCCGTGCGGCGGCTCGAGCGGCTGCCCGGCGGCTGGGGCATTGTCTTCGACGATGTGGCCGCCGGGCTGTATGCTTTGGGTGTAGCGTCATTTCTGCGCATCTGGTTTTAGAGACTCTTATGCCGCGCAATTCCGAATCCGCTCCCGGCGTCAACTCGCTGCCCCGCGTCGACGACGTTGTGCCTGCCGCCTCACTGCCGATGGGCGAGGTGGAACTGATTGGCGTCTTTCTCGGGCCCCGCAACTCGGGACTGCCCACGGTGTTCGTCGACGGCGAAGCGGCGCACATGCTGATGAGCCGGCCCACGCGCCTGGCTTTCCGCGTACCCGCAGAGGCCGCCGCGGGCCTGGTTGAAGTCCGCAGCCCCGCAGGCTCGGCCAATGCCGCGTTTCTGCGCGTTGCGAGGCAGCTCAACGACGGCCTGCACCCTGTGACCAGCCCGGCCGTCAGCCGTTCCGGCATGATCTATGCCACCATCTCCGGCCAGCGAGGCAAGGCTACGCCCGTTTCCGTGGTGCGCGTAAGCCCCGATGGCCGCGCCACTCCTTTTGTCACCGGCATCCTGAATGCCACCGGTTTGGCGTTCAATCCCGACGGCGACCTTTTTGTGACCTCCCGCGCCGAGGGCAACGTCTATCGCGTGGACGCGGCCGGCGAGTTTACCGTCTATGCCGAAGGCATGGGAGTGGCCACCGGCGCCGCCTTCGACGCCGACGGCAACCTGTTTGTGGGCGACCGCAGCGGCACCATCTTCAAGATCAATCCGCAGCGCCAGATCTTTGTCCACGCCACGCTGGAGCCGAGCGTGTCGGCCTACCACCTGGCTGTGAACGCGGCCGGTACGCTGTTCGTCACCGCGCCGTCGCTCTCGTCGAACGAAGCGATCTGGGCGATCGAGCCGAACGGCGACACGCGCGCCTGGTACCGTGGGCTGGGCCGGCCGCAGGGGCTTGCGATCGGACGCGAGGGCGATGTGTATGTGGCCGCGTGCCTGCATGGACGGCACGGGTGTGGTCCGCGTGACGCCGAAAGGCGAGGCTTCGCTGGTGCTGGCCGGAAACAACTTGGTGGGCGTTGCATTCTCTCCCCTTGGGACGATGGTCGTGGCCACCAACGATTCCGTTTATGATGTGGATTTGGGAGTTGAAGGGCTGAGTCTTTTCTAGGGTTCAGGTGTCAGGTTTCAGGTTCCAGTGATTGGACCTGGTGCATCGGTACGGACTCGCTGCGGATGGCGTGACCTGACTTTCCGCTGATCCCTGACTTCGAATCGCTGACACCTGAAATCCGACACCTGAAACCTGCCACTATGAAATCCGAAATCATCGCCGTTGGCTCCGAGATGCTCACGCCGTACCGGCAGGACACCAACTCTCTTTACCTGACGGAGAAGCTCAATGGCATCGGCGTCGCCGTGGCATTCAAGACCATCGTGGGCGACCGGCGCAAGGATCTAGTGCAAGCCATTCGCACCGCGCTGGGCCGCAGCGACATTCTCGTCACTGATGGGCGGCCTTGGACCTACTGAAGACGATCTGACCCGCGAGGCCGTTGCCGAGGCTCTCTCGCTGACTTTGCGGCGCGACGCTGCGCAGGTTGCGGCTCTGCATGCCCGCGCCGCCACGTGGCGCATCGCCATGCCGCAGAACAATCTGAAGCAGGCCGATGTTCTGGAGGGCGCAACGCTGCTGCCCAACCCCAATGGCAGCGCTCCGGGCCAGTGGCTCGATACCACCTTCAGCGGCTATCGCAAACTCGTGATGCTCATTCCGGGCCCGCCGCACGAGTGCCAGCCGCTGTTTGACGCCGAATGCCTGCCGCGGCTGCGCGCAGTTGTGCCGCCGCGCGCGATTGCCGTGCGCACCTTGAAAGCGGCCATGATTCCCGAGTCGCAGGCAGACAAGCTGCTGGCTCCGGTTTACACCACCTACACCGACGTCGAAACCACGCTGCTGGCGCATGCCGGCGACCTGCAGATCACGCTGGCCTGCTCCAAGCCGAGCCAGGAGGCCGCACAGGAGCGCGTGGACGAGCTCGCCGAGCGCATCGAAGAGACGCTCGAGGACTGGCTCTACTCTTCGCAGGGCGATTCGCTGGAGCAGATCGTGCTCTACTATCTCGGGCTTCGCCAGGCCACACTGGCCGTGGCCGAAAGCTGCACTGGCGGCATGGTTGCCGAGCGGATTACCGGAGTTCCCGGCGCCTCGCGGTCGTTTCTCGGCGGCGTGGTGGTCTACTCCGACCACCTGAAGACTGCGTTGGCCGGCGTGTCAGCGGAAATGATTGCGCAGTACGGCGCTGTGTCCGCCGAGGTAGCGAAAGCGCTGGCGCACGGCATCCGCCTGCGCACCGGGGCAAGCATCGGATTGGGCGTGACCGGCATCGCCGGCCCCACAGGCGCCACCGAATCTAAACCGGTGGGTCTGGTGCACATTGCAGTGTCGGACGCGCAGGGCGCGGATGCCATGGAGCGAACTTTTCGCGGCGACCGCCAGCGCATTCGAGAGTGGGCGAGCCAGCAGGCGCTGGACCTGGTGCGGCGGCGGTTGATGTGACGGAGCAGCACGGAACGCTTTGCTACACTGCAACTGAGACTGACGGTGTTGCCCCGCAGCCAAATGCGGGTAGTGAGTCAATTTGGAAAAAACATCCCTCGGGGGCTAAAGCCCTCTTTGGTTTTGTTGCAATTACGGCACGACTGAACAGCTTGCTGAAAAAGTGCAAATGAGCGGCGAAGATAGAGGGGCGAACGCGGCAGGGGCTGAAGCCCACACTCATTTTGCGACATTTGCGGCCCGGCTGAAGCCGTGCCCTTGTTACAAAGCCGCCTCCGATTGAGTTTTTCAGCAAGCTGTGAAGTCGTGCCCCTTCAAAACAGCTTCGAACTGGCCCAGTGCCTAAATGTGCAGTCGTCCCGGCAGGAGAATTCATGCCAGTTGTTGAACTCGCGGGCGTCACGAAGGCCTACGAGGGCAAAGTCGCTGTCAGCAATTTGAGCCTGGCTATCGACGCTGGGCAGATGTTCGGTCTGCTGGGTCCAAATGGCGCCGGAAAAACCAGCTCGATTCGCATGATGATGGGCATCACGATGCCTGACTCGGGCCGCATCGACCTGTTCGGAAAGCCCTTTGAGCGCACGAGCCTGGACCGGGTAGGCTACCTGCCCGAAGAGCGCGGGCTTTATAAAAAGATGAAGGTTCTGGATCAGCTTGTCTTCTTTGGCCGGCTGCATGGCCTGACCGCTGAAGACGCCCGCCAGCGCGCCGTCAACTGGGCCGCGCGCATGGAGATCGCGGACGCTCTCGAAAAGAAGACGCAGGAACTTTCAAAGGGCATGCAGCAGAAGATTCAGTTCATCGCCACGCTGCTGCACGACCCCGGATTGGTCGTGATGGACGAGCCTTTCAGCGGTCTGGATCCCGTCAATACCACGCTGTTGCAGGACGCTCTGCTCGAACTCAGATCCAAAGGTAAAGCTATTCTCTTCTCGACGCACCGCATGGACCAGGTGGAGAAGCTCTGCGACGCGATCTGCCTGATCAACAACGGCGAGGCCGTGTTGAGCGGCAGGATGCGCGAGATCAAGAGCCGGTACGAGCGCAACCACGTGATTGTGGAATTCGAGGGAAGCGCCGAATTTCTCAAGAGCGAAGAGATCGCGGAGGCCAACAACTACTCCGGCCACGCGGAAATCAAGCTGAAGCCGCGCGGCGACGCGCAGAAGCTGCTGCACGAAGCGGCGGCGGGAGCGACGATTTATCGCTTTGAGCTGGTCGAGCCCTCGCTCGAAGAGATTTTTATCCGGACCGTGGGAGGCAAGGCCGATGCCTAATCTGTTGCCGCGTAACATGCTGCTTATCGCGAAGCGCGAGTACGTTGAGCAGATACGCGGCCGCGCCTTCAGATTTTCTACCATTTTGGTGCCGGCGCTGGTTCTCTTTCTGCTCGGAATCACCGCCATCACCGGCCGCAAGATGGGCAAAAGCAAGCACATCGTGGTCGCCTGCGACAGCACTGAACTCGCCGCCGATATACGCTCAAATCTGGTTGACGACAAGCGCGCCGGCTACACGGTTGACACCATTGCCCCGGTCACCGACGAGGATCGCGCCAACGAGATGTCTCGCGTGAAGAGCAAATCGATCGACGGTCTGCTCATCATTGAGAACTCGGCGTCAGGCGCTCCCAAGGCCACGTACTACTCGGAATCTTCCGGCGATCTGATGGATACCTCGCGGCTGAGCGCCGCGCTCAATGACGCCCTGCTCAATTTCCGTCTCACCAAGCAGGGTTGGAGCCCGCAGCAGGTTCACGATCTCGTCAAATCCGTTCCCATTGAAACTCTGCAGGTGGCGGGCAACGGTAAAACAGGCAAGAGCCAGGGCATGACGCCCTTTTTCAAGGCCATGCTGATGACCTTCCTGATGACAATGCCCATTCTGCTTTACGGCATGGATATGGCTCGCTCGATTGTCGAAGAGAAAAGCTCGCGCATCTTTGAGGTAATGCTGGCGGTCACACGGCCTGACGATATGTTGACCGGCAAGCTGCTCGGCGTGGGCGCGGTAGGACTTACGCAGATCGCCATCTGGATTGCCGCGGCAGCGATTTTGAGCGGCCCGGCCTTGATCGGATCGCTGGTCCATGGCGAGGCAAAGATTCACTTCACAGTCCTCGAGGCCATCCTCTTTCCGGTTTACTTCCTTCTCGGCTTTTTTCTTTACAGCGCATTCTTCTCAGGCCTTGCGGCCACTTGCGAAACCGCACAGGATTTGCAGATGTACATTTCGCTGGCCATTATCCCCACCTGGACAAGTTTTGCTATCCTGCCCTTCCTCTTGAACAATCCCAACTCGCCCTGGGTGGTTGCCGCTTCGATTTTTCCACCCACCGCGCCGCTGGTGATGGTGCCGCGCGTGGGCATGCTTCAGTCGCCGTCACTCTATTGGCAGATAGCGCTGTCGCTGGCGCTGATGGTTATCTCCATCCGGGCAGTCATATGGTTCGCTTCGCGCCTTTATCGCGTGGGCATTCTAATGTATGGCAAGCGCGCCACGCTGCCCGAGTTGCTGCGCTGGCTGCGCTACTCGTGAGGGCGCACTCCGACGGCGGACGAAAGGACAAGTACTCATTAAATGGGAGCTATAGCGGCCCTTGCGATTCTTTATGACTCCTTGTGATTTTAAGAGGCGCCCAAACGCACGTAGCCCGTAGAATTTCCCGTGGAAAAGTGAAAGATTGGGCGGTCCACGCGCCGGACTTCATAGGGACAGTGTTTCATCCCCTTAGGAATAAATAACAGGCAACTCCTGGTCAACAGGTGCGGTTCGTCTTCCAGCCAGAACTCGATCTCGCCATTCAAATCCTGCGGATTTTCGGGATCGGTCCCGAAAAAGGCCACAACTTCATCAAAGTCGTGAGTGTGGGCAGCGGGCGAAATTTTCGTGGGTTTCCGGTACCAAAAAGTCTCTGTGTAGAGTGCCCCTGGGAGGACCGTATTATCTAAATAGGCCATCTCAGTCCTGACGCCGGGCGCATGTTCAGACGTTCTGCCCAGCTTGGGTTGCGTAACAATGTGCTTGCCGTATTTTGTCTCTGCCATTTTATCCTCTTTCCCAGACGAGTCATTATAGCCTACATTTTGATTTTGATTCTCAAGATGGAACCATTGGATATGCGAGCGTGCGGCGGCGGCTGGTGCTGCTGAAGAAGTTTGGCAGCTGGCCGTGGACGATATTGCGGCAGCGGTTGGTGAAGACCGGCGTGCGATGACTTTGTGATTCGGTAATCGTTCCGGGGCAAGCGCGGGCCTGGAGGCCCGCACGACAGCCGGTTCTGGAGACCGGCGCTACTTCGCGGTGGTAGCGAGGAGGCTGGGTGTAATGTAAACTGATCGCGAACTGGGAGGAGAGATTGGAAATCCCGCTTAATCAAGGGGGCCAGCTTTCGAGGAGGGTTTAAGTGGCAAAGTACGAAATTTATACCGCCGTCGCCATGCAACCGGAGATTATCGCCGTTTCCAAACGGGAAGACATCCACAAGAACCTGAAGCGCAACTTGCAACTGATCGACGCCGCTCCGCAGTGCCAGCCGAGCGCCAAGGAGCATTACGAGGGGAATTGGGCGCCCATCAAGCTGATCTCGTTTCCGGAATTCTTTCTCACCGGTCATGAGGGGCACTGGCCGTTCGAGCACTATGTGAATGAAGTACTGATCGAGATCCCGGGCGAAGAGACCGAACAGTTCGCAAAAAAAGCCAAGGAATACGGTGTTTATATCGCAGGCTGTGCCCTGGAGCGGGATCCCGACTGGATTAAAGACGGCTACATTTGGAATACCCACTTCATCATTTCTCCCAAAGGCGAGATAATCCACAAGTATCGCAAGTTCACGCCGGCAGCCCACTATGAACTGTCCGTCAGCCCGCATGACGTGTATGACAAATACGTGGCGATGTATGGCGATTCGCTATCCAGCTTCTTCCCGGTAACGGACACCGAGATCGGCAAACTGGGCACGATCACCTGCATGGACGGCCACACGCCGGAGACAGCGCGCGCGCTGGGCGTACAGGGAGCGGAAGTCATCCTGCACCCCACACTGGTGGATCCCTGCATGTCTCCGCCGATCGAAACCTGGCAAATGATGAATCGAATGCGGGCGTGGGAGAACCTGTGTTATGTGGTTTCAGCTCAGTGGGGCGCGATCTTGAACGCGCGCCGGCCGAAATATTTCGCGCCAGGCAAATCCATGATCGTGAACTACAACGGCATGGTGACGGCATATGCTGATTTCCCCGGCGAAGCGATCATCAGTTCGGTAATCAATATTGAAGAACTGCGACGGAGAAGAATGGACCCGAGCCGGAATTTTCAAACCTTGTTGCGCAATGAAGTGTACCGAAAGATTTACGAGCCGACCATCTACCCGCCGAATCAGTTTGCCCAAGCCTCACCCAAGAACCGTACGGTCCGGGATCCCCGCCTAACGATTCAGGAGTTTGTGGCCAAGGGCATCTATATTGCCCCGGAAAAGAGGTTTGATATGGAAGCCGAGCCAGAAGAGGCTGCCAGCGGCGCGACGAAAGGCTAGCCAAGCCGCCCGGTCGGGCCAATAGCCAACGATTAAGAGATCAAAAAAACGGCTCCCGCCAAGAGGGGAGCCGTTTCATTTCGGCGGCTGTGATTTAGCCTTGCCGCAGGCATCTGCTCCTACTGGCGGACGGCCGTGCAGCCATCCAGTGTCATGTTGAAGATGTTTGCTCCCACCACTTCGATGTTCAGCTGCCGCGGGATCGGAAATCCCTCGACGGTCTGGTACTCGACGCCCGCGTGCATCTCCTGCACCGGCCTCGGCGGATTGCCCAACTGCTGAATTTGCGCCAGGAAGCCCTCTACCAGCAGCCCCTGCGCCGTGGCCTTGAAAGTGGGCTCGAGCTTGATCGAATTGCCGCCTGTAATCACATCGAACTCTTCGACCAGAAGATCGTTGGAGAATACCTCCGTCACGTCCGTCCCGTTCGATGCAAGATGCAGCGTGAATGTGGACGGGCCATGCGTCACGTCAAATCTCGAAGAATTGGCGGGCAACGCAGAGCCGTCAACAAACGGCGTCCACATCTGAAGAAAGCCCTGCAGTGTCTGGTCAATCCCCTGGTGCATCTGGGTCAGCAGGGCGGTGGAATCCGCGTCGGTGGCGCTACCCGCAGCCGGGGTCCAGTCCAGCGTGGAACCACCCTTCAGTCGCGCGTGCAGCGTAATCGCCACCCCGTTCAGCAGCGTCATCCGGCTGTCGTTGTCGCTAATGGACGCGAACGGAACTATGCTGACAAACAGCTTGTGCCAATCCGGGTGCACGGCGCAATCGAAGCCGTTCAGGCCCGCCTTCGCGGTCGAGTAGTACATCGTTCCGGCCTTGGCCAGCAGTGCGTCGGTCGCAGCCGAATTGGACTGTTCCGCGGTTGAGGTTTGGGCGTGTAAAGTTACCGCGAGGAACACGGCAAGAAAGGGGCCTGCTGCACGTCGCATCCGCGCGCACTGGAGCTTGAACATGTCATGCTCTCTTTCGCAACTCTCAGGTATTCTGCTTCTTTCTCGCACGATTCTGCAAGGGCAATGCGCGGACCTACGGCGGGAATGCCGACCAGAATTCACCTGCCCCGAGTGATGAGTCTTCAGTGTGGCTCGCCGCCGCGAGCCACTCAGAGGGCGTGCGTTGGGTACAGCTCTACCGGTTCGGCTGTAGCGGCAGTAATTTGGCTTTGCCGCAGGTTTCTGCTACTACTGGCGGATGACTGTGCAGCCATCGAGCGACATGTTGAAAATCCCGGTGCCCACAATCTCAATATTCAGCTGCCGCGGGATGGGAGACCCCTCAATGGTCTGGTACTCGATACCCACTCGCATTTCCTGCACCGGACCCGGCGGGTTGTTCCCCTGCTGTATGTGCGCCAGGAAGCGCTCCACCAGCAGCCCCTGCGCCGTGGCCTTGTAAGTGGGCTCGATCTTGATCGAATTGCCGCCTGCAATCACATCGGACTCTTCGAGCAGGAGATCGTTGGAGAATACTTCAGTCAGGTCCGTCCCGTTCGATGCAAGATGCAGCGTGAATGTGGACGGGCCATGCGTCACGTCAAATCCGGAAGAATTGGCGGGCAGCATAGTGCCATCCACAAACGGCGTCCACATCTGCAGAAAGCCCAGCAGTGTCTGGTTAGACGCCTTGTGCTCTTGGTTCAGCAGGGCGGTGGAAGCCGCGTCGGTGGCGCTCCCCGCAGCCGGGCTCCAATCCAGCGTGGAACTACCCTTCAGGCGTGCGTGCAGCGTAATCGCCACCCCGTTCAGCAGCGTCACTCCGCTGTCGTTGTTGCTGACGGCCGTGCCCGGATTGGCGCTCGCAAACAGCGCGTGCCAATCCGGGTGCACGGCGCAATCGAAGCCGCTCAGGCCTGCCTTCGTGGTGGAGTAGTACATGGTGGCGGCCTTGGCCAGCAGTGCGTCGATCGCAGCCGAGCCGGATTGTCCCGCGGTTGGGGTTTGGGCGTGTAAAGTTGCCGCCAGGAAAACGGCAAGAACGGGGCCTGCTGCACGCCGCGTCCGCGCGCACTGGGAATTGAACATGTTCATGCTCTCTTTCGGAACTCTCAGCCGGAAACTCGATTTTGAAAACAAATTCCCGGCAATTCTACGCCCATTGGCGCAGATTGCAAGACCAACGCGGTAGTTTCAAGGAGAAAGCCGGACGATTCGTGGCCATCACTGCCCCGATCGTCTCGCCGACTCCCCGATGCCGTAGAATCAGCCCAATGACCATTGGAGCCAGCCCCAGATTTACGCTTCGGCAGCGCGTCGTGCTGGCTGTTGTTCCGCGCGTGGTGTGGGCGCTGCTTTGGGGGGTGGGCAGCACGTGGCGCTTCGAGACCATCGCCGAGGAGGGCGCAACGCCTCTTCCCTACGGCGAAGGAGCGGGAGCGGAGATCTTCTGTTTCTGGCACCAATGCGTGCTGCCGTGCACTTTTTATTACCGGCGCACCGGCGCCACGATCATCGTGAGCCGCAGCTTTGACGGCGAGTTGATCACGCGCATTCTGAAGCTATTCGGATTCAAGACCACGCGCGGCTCCAGTTCGCGGGGCGCGCGTGAGGGGTTGCTGGGGCTGAAGCAGGTAATTGAAAATGGCGAGCCGGCCATCTTTACCGCCGATGGGCCGAGGGGGCCGATCTATCGCACCAAAATGGGCCCGGTCAAGCTGGCCTCGCTTACGGGGGCGCGCATTGGCGCCTTCCATTTGCAGCCGGAACGCGCGTGGACAATGCAGTCGTGGGATCGATTTCTGGTGCCGAAACCGTTTACGCGGATCGTGGTGAGTTGGGCGCGCTGGACCGAGGTCCCTCGGAATCTGGCCGAAGACCGGTTCGAGCAGAAGCGCGAAGAACTGAACTCGTGCCTGGAACGCGCGCGGCTGCAGGCGCTTGCCTACTTTGGGAGGGGCGCGGAATGAGTGGGCTGCGCGTTGAGGACTTCAACTACGATCTGCCCCCGGAGTTGATCGCGCAGCAGCCCGCTCGAGAGCGCGGCACGAGCCGCATGCTGGTGATGGACCGCCGGACCAGCACTCTCAAGGATGATTTTTTTTCTGGTTTTGGAGCAATTCTGAGACAAGGCGATCTCTTGGTGCTCAACGACAGCCGCGTGATTCCCGCACGCCTTTACGCCCGCCGGACTGTCAAGCGCGACCATGAGAAACCGACCGGCCGCATCGAAGTGATGCTGCTTGAACCGGAAGGCGAAGACGAGTGGCGCGCGCTGGTGAGGCCGGGCAGAAAGGTCGCCATCGGCGAGCGGCTGGTTTTTCCGGCGCGTTCTGGCGAAATCGCGCTCGAAGCGGAAGTGCTGGAGCGCGGAAAGTTCGGGGAACGGCTGCTCAAATTTGCTTTGCCTCGCGGGAACACCAGCCCTGACGATTTTTTTGCGGTGCTGGACAAGATCGGGCACATGCCGCTGCCGCCGTACATTCGCCGCGATGACGCGGATGCGGATCGCGAGCGGTACCAGACTGTATTTGCGCGCGAGCGCGGCTCGGTGGCCGCACCGACGGCCGGATTGCACTTTACGCCGCAGATGCTGGATGCGCTTGCCGGCAGAGGTGTCGAGATTGCGCGCGTTACGCTGCATGTGGGGCTGGGAACGTTTGCGCCGGTCCGGGTTGAGCGCGTTGACGAGGTGCGCTTGCATCGCGAGCGGTATACGATCTCCCCCGAAGCGGCTTTGGCCATCAACGCCGCCGCACGCAGTGGCCGGCGCATTGTGGCTGTGGGCACGACCGTGGTGCGTACGCTCGAAAGCGCGGCGCTTGCTGCGAGCGGAGACCGGGTCAAGGATGGTCCGATCAGGCCGCATTCAGGTGCGACGGAGATTTTTATTTCGCCAGGTTTCGAGTTCCGGCTGGTGGGGGCGCTCCTCACCAACTTCCACTTGCCCAAATCGAGCTTGTTGATGCTGGTGAGCGCATTTGCCGGCCGCGAGCGCGTGCTGGCTGCTTATCGACACGCAGTGCAACAGAAATACAGATTTTTCAGCTATGGCGATTGCATGTTTATCGCATGACAGCGGTCAGTGATCAGTGATCAGGGGTCAGGGGCCGCGGTCAGGCTTAGTGGCTGCGGCCGGTGGCTCATCGGCGACGCGCTTCTTCCACTGGTTTCCGGCTCCGTCCGCCGATCCCTGTTAGACTCTCAAGCGTGACAGACCAAGCCAAGCCACCTGTTTTTCTGCTGGATGCGATGTCGTTTATCTTTCGCGCCTACCACGCCATGCAGCGCAGCCGGCCCATGTCGACGCGCTCGGGACTGCCCACGGCGGCTACCTATGTCTTCGTGAATATGATCAAGAAGCTACGCCAGGATTTTACGCCGAAGTATTTTGCCGCGGTATTCGACGTGAGCGGCGAGGTCTTCCGCGACGAGCGGGCGCGAACAATGGGGCCGCTGCGCAAGTGGAACAGCAAGACGCAGTGCTTTGAAGACGTGAGCTACGAGGGCTACAAGGCCAAGCGCGAGGCAATGCCCGAGGATTTGCGGCGGCAGATTCCTTATATTCGGCGAGCGCTCGAAGCGCTGCGCATTCCCATTCTGGAGGCTGAGGGCTTCGAAGCCGACGATGTGATCGGCACGCTGGCTCGCGAAGCCTCGGAACAGGAGCACGAAGTCTTCATCGTCTCCGGCGACAAGGACATGATGCAGTTGGTAAGCCGCCAGGTGAAGGTCCTGAATCCGCAAAAGGATAATTTGATTCTCGATCCCGCGAAGGTGACCGAGACGCTGGGCGTGCCGCCGGAAAAAGTTGTGGATGTGATGGCATTGCGCGGCGATTCAGTGGATAACATTCCCGGCGCGCCCGGCATTGGCGATAAGGGGAGCGTGGAGCTGATCCGCGAGTTTGGCAGCGTTGAGGCCGTGCTGGACCGAGCGGCAGAGGTGAAGCGAAAAGCGTACCGCGAGTCACTGGAGCAGAATCGGGAGGCGGTTCTGCTGTCGAAAGAGCTTGTGACCATCGATTGCCATGTGCCGCTCGAGCTGGACCTGGGCGCGATGGAGACTCAGCCGCCGGACATCGAGGCTTGCCGCGAGCTGTTTACCGAGCTTGAGTTCACCTCGATGCTGCGCGATCTGGCTCCTGCGGGGGGCGGGGTTTCGGTTGAGTTGATCGATGATCCATCGCCGGAACAGGCTGCGGCATTCTACGCCGCCGCGCGGGAACATGGATTTGCCTTCGGGCTAGATGCGGCGGAGCCTTTGGAGGAAGAACGGGAAGATGAGGCGCCGGCAACGCTCTCGCTGCTGGATGTGGTGGAGGCCGCTGAAAGAAAGACCCGCTCCAGTGTGGGAGTTTGCGCCGATCGGGCACACGCGCTGTGTTTGGCCCTGACGCCGGAGCTACGCTCTCTGCTTGAAGATGCCGGAGTGCCGAAACAGGTGCACGATTGGAAGCTGGCGCTGCACGTTCTGGATGGGGTGGGGGTTGCGATGCGCGGCAAGGTGGACGACACCATGCTGCTTTCCTACGCGCTGAATCCCACGCACACGACACAGTCATTGGCCGACGTGGCTGCGCGCAATGGGCAAATGGCGCCGTCTTCGCTGCCTGCGGCGGCGGCGGGGATCTATGCGCTTGCGCCCGCTCTGCGCGAAGAAGTTGAGAAGGCCGCCGTCGAGCGCGTGTATCAAGAGATCGACCTGCCGCTGGCGCCGGTGCTCTTTCGCATGGAGAGGGCGGGCGTGCATATCGATCAAAGAGCGCTCGAAGGGCTTGCAACGCGTTTCAGCGCGGAGATTGAACGCGTGGGCGAACAAATCTTCGAGCTGGCGGGCCAGCGGTTCAACATCAACTCGCCGAAGCAGCTTGGCGTGGTGCTGTTTACGCATTTAGGGCTGCCTGCTCCCGCGAGCCGCGGGAAGAACAAGGCGGTTTCGACGGCGCAGGACGTGCTGGAGATTCTGGCGGAAAAGCATGAAGTGCCGCGATTGGTGCTGGAGTACAGGCACTTATCGAAGCTGAAATCGAATTACGTTGACGCGTTGCCACTGCTGGCCGATGCCGAGTCGCGTGTGCACACCACGTTTCAAGCGGCGGCTACGGCTACGGGGCGGCTGTCGTCGGTGAATCCGAATCTGCAGAATATTCCTATCCGGACGGAGCTGGGACGGGAAATTCGAGCGGCCTTTACTGCGGCGCCTGGCACGCAACTGCTTTCGGCCGATTACTCGCAGATTGAACTGCGGCTGCTGGCGCACTTCTCGGGCGATCCGCTGCTGATGCGCGCCTATACGGAAGGAATCGATATTCACACACTGACGGCCAGCGAGGTCTTCGGCGTGCCCATTGAGACCATGGACAAGGAGACGCGCGGGCGGGCGAAGGCGGTGAACTTCGGCATTGTGTATGGAATTTCGGCGTTCGGGCTGGCGGCGCAGTTGGGGATTCCGCAGGCCGACGCCAGAGCCTATATCGAGCGCTATTTTGCACGCTACCAGGGAGTGAAGGCATTTATTGAAAACACGCTGGAGCAGGTGAGAAAAGAGGGCAGCGTGCGCACGATGTTTGGGCGCGTGCGGCCGATTCCGGACATCGAGAGCCGCAATCCCAACCAGCGGGGGTTTGCCGAGCGGACGGCAATCAATTCGCCACTGCAGGGGACGGCGGCGGACCTGATCAAGCTGGCCATGATCGCGCTCGATCGCAAGCTCGCCGAGCGCAAACTGAAGACGCGCATGGTGCTGCAGGTTCACGATGAGCTGCTGTTCGAAGTGCCGCCGAATGAGACCGAGGAGGTTGCGGCGCTGGTGCGGGCGGAGATGGAGGGCGTGGTGAAGCTGAAGGTGCCGCTGGTGGCAGATGTTGGGGTGGGGCCGAACTGGCGGGATCTGAAGTGAGAGTTAATGCGGAGTTTCAGAAAAGCACTGCGCAGGTTTTTCACGGCGATTTTTGAGCCCTGCGAAGGAATGTCCTCGCGCCGTCCCTCCGGGACTCCGGGGTACATTTGTGTAGACCGCGTTCCCCACGCTAAAGCGCGGGGCTAACAAACACTGCGCCTACGGCGCGTTCTTCCGCGAATCTGTTGAAGTGGTTTTGTCCGAGATTTGCTTTGTAGGAATCTAATCCGGTCAGAAACGGCGGCCCGGTTTGCATACTTATACACAAGTCTTGTATATTTATACGAGCGCGGCTCCCGTTTCGCGGGCCGCGCCTTTACTTTGCCCGCGAGGGCGACCGGTACCGTAAAATGAAGGTTCAACGCCTGAATGTGATACGCGAAGTGCTGGCCGCGGCGCCTGTGGCCAGCCAGGACGAGTTGCGCCGCAAACTGCGACGCCGCGGGATTCATGTAACGCAGGCGACGCTGTCCAGGGACATGCACGAGTTGCGGCTATTCAAGGGGCCCGGCGGCTACTCGCTGCCCAACGGCCACGCAGCGAACGGCGCGGCCGTGGTGACGGAAGACGATCAGCCGCCTACGCTGGCCGAGATGATCGACAGCTTTGGACTGCGCGCACGGCAGGCGATGAATCAGGTGGTGATGAGGACGGTGATGGGCGGAGCGCAGCCGGTAGCGGCGGCGATGGATCGGGAGGGATGGCCGGAGGTGGTGGGAACCATCGCTGGAGATGACACGGTTCTGGTGATTTGCACGGACACGCGGCACGCGGGCGAAGTGGAAGCCCGGTTAAGGACGATGCTGGAAGCATGACGAAGACGATACAAACAGCGGTTGTGGGAGTGACGGGGTACGCCGGCGGGGAGTTGGCGCGGCTGCTGTTGCATCATCCGCGCCTGAAATCCAAGCCGCCGGTTTTTGGCGGACGCGCAGAAGCGAAAGACCTCGCGCGCGGAGGCGTGCCGCTGGCCGAGATTCATCCGCAATTGGCGGGCTACGATGGAGCCGGCAAGTTGAAGCTGGAGGCCTTTTCGTGGGAGCTGTTTGCCGAGCGCGGCGTGGAAATACTGTTTCTCGCTACGCCTCATGAGCAGTCGCGCGAGTGGGTTCCCGAGGCGCTCGAGCGCGGCCTGCGGGTGATCGATTTGAGCGGTGCGTGGCGGCTGACCGAAGCGGCAAACCGCGCCATTTACGCATTTGAGGACGAAGGAAGCGAATCGGCGGCTGCCACGCAAGCCAAATCTGTCTACGGCATGCCGGAGCTGCATCGCAAGCAGATTTCGGGCGCGCGGTTGATTGCCAACCCCGGCTGTTACGCGACATCGGTCATTCTGGCGCTGAAGCCGCTGGTTGCCGCGGGGCTGATCGATCTCGAACATGGCATTGTTGCCGACGCCAAGAGCGGCGTGAGCGGCGCGGGAAAGGCTCCCACGGCGAAGACGCACTTTATGTCTGCGGCAGACAATCTTTCGGCGTACAACGTTTTTGTCCATCGCCATACCGGCGAACTGCTGGAGCAGATTGGCGTGGCGGCGGACGAGATTGTTTTCACTCCGCATCTGCTGCCGGTTCCGCGCGGCATTTTGTCGACGATTTATGTACGCTTCAAGAAGGCGCAGACGCGGGAGAGCGTGGCGCAGGTTTATCGCGAGTTTTTTGCCGGCAGCCCGATGGTGCGGCTCTACGAGAAGGCATTGCCGCAAATTCAGTACTCGGTGCGGACGAACTATGCCGACATCGGATTTCAGCTCGACGCCGGCGGCAAGCGCGCCGTGATCGTGAGTTGCCTGGACAATCTGCTGAAGGGCGCAGCCGGGCAGGCTGTGCAGAACATGAACGTGATGCTGGGTTGGCCTGAGGGCGAAGGACTGGAATGAGAGCGGAAGCGGAGGGCGGGCAATGAAGTACGTGGTCAAATTGGGAGGCGCGGGCCTGGAGACTCCGTCGCTGCTGGAAGGCTGCACGCGGGCCATTGCCGAGCTGGCGCGCGACGGCAACCAGGTTGCCGTAGTCCACGGCGGCGGCGTGCAGTTGACCCGGACACTGAAGGCGCTGGGCAAGCAAAGCGAGTTCATTGACGGGCTGCGCGTAACCGACGCGGAAACCCGCGATGCCGCACTGATGGTTTTTGCGGGGCGCGTGAACAAAGGGCTGGTTGCCGCGCTGGGCGCGCTGGGCCAGCCAGCGGTGGGACTTTCCGGCGGCGATGGACTGCTCTTCCGCGCGCGCAAGAAGCGCACCGCGCCCGATCTCGGCTACGTGGGCGAGATCGCCGCCAGCGATCCGCGCTGGATTGGACGCCATCTGGCAATTGAACGGCGTGCCGGTGCTTTGTTCGATGGCCCTTGGGTTTGACGGCGAGTACTACAACATCAACGCCGACGAGATGGCCGCGGCCTGCGCCATTGCCTGCCGCGCCGACGCGCTGGTCTTTCTCACCGACGTTCCCGGCGTGAAGGGCGCGAACGGCGAGGTGATGCGATGGCTTTCGATCGACCAGATTGCGGAGATGGCAAAGAGCGCCGTTATAACCGGCGGCATGTTGCCCAAGCTGAGCGCCTGCCGGGAGGCCTTGCTGAACGGCGTGAAGCGCGTACGGATTTTGCCCGCCGAAGCTGCCGGTTCCCTGCCCGATTTGTGCAGTTCCCGCGTGGCGCACGGCACAGAAGTGATGGTTGCATAAGGAGAGAAAATGTCGAAACTCGAAGAAATTCAGGCCGCGGAGGCGCGGCTGCTCATTCACACTTACGATCGTTTCCCGGTTCTTTTTGTCGCAGGTGAAGGCGTGTACCTGATCGACGAGAACGGCGAGCGCTATCTCGACCTGCTGAGCGCCATCGGCGTCAACGCGCTCGGCTATCGCTCGAAGACCATCGAAGAGGCCATTGCCCGACAGAGCTGCACGCTGATCAACGCGTCGAATTATTATTTCAACGACAAGATGGCCGGGCTGGCCGAGCGGCTGACGCGGCTGACCGGCATGGATCGCGCCTACTTCGGCAACTCCGGCACCGAGGCGGTGGAAGCCGCGCTCAAGCTGGCGCGCGCGTATGCGGGCCTGCTACGCGAGGAAGGCAAGACGATCGGCACCAAGTTTCTCGCGCTCGATCAGAGCTTTCATGGCAGGACCTTCGGCTCGATCTCGGCGACCTACAAGGAAAAGTACCGCCTTCCATTCGGCCCCGTGGTTCCCGGCTTCGACTTTGTGAATTTCAACGACGTAGAGGATTTGCGCAGTAAATTTTCAAGCGAGGTCTGCGCCATTCTTCTTGAAGCGGTGCAGGGCGAAGGCGGCGTGCGCCCGCTCACGCCCGAGTTCTTTGCGGAAGCGCGCCGACTGGCCGACTCCACCGGCGCTCTGTTGATCGTTGACGAAATTCAGGCCGGCTGCGGCCGCACGGGCAAGTGGTGCGCCTATCAGCACTACGACGTGAAGCCAGACATTACGACACTGGCCAAGCCTCTGGCGGGCGGCGTGCCCATGAGCGCTACGCTCTGCACCAACGAAGTTGCGCGCGCCTTCCACGCCGGAATGCACGGCACAACCTTCGGCGGCGGACCGCTGGCGTGCGCCGTGGCCATCGCCTTCATCGATCGCGTGGAAAACGACAACCTGATGGCGCATGTGACCGAAACCGGAGAGTAC
This sequence comes from uncultured Acidobacteriaceae bacterium, assembly GCA_963848805.1. Taxonomy (GTDB): domain Bacteria; phylum Acidobacteriota; class Terriglobia; order Terriglobales; family Acidobacteriaceae; genus Telmatobacter. Next base: position 118,749 of record CAWKFD010000018.1, read on the forward strand.
TTCAAGCAGCAGTTGCGCGAGCTCGCCAAAAAGCACACCTGCATCACGGAGGTGCGCGGCATGGGCCTGATGCTGGCCATCGAGCTCGATTCGCCGAGGTAGGCAAGCAGGCTGTGACGGAGATGCTGAAAAAGCATATTGTGATCAACTGCACCAGCGACACCGTACTGCGCTTTTTGCCTCCGTACATACTGGAGCGTGCGCACGTGGATACAGTCATCGCGGCGCTGGACGAGGTCCTCGCCGCACTCGTCGCCGCGCAAAGCGCAGCGTCGTCCGCAGGAGGGCAGCGCAATGGTTAGCAGAGGGACCATGGAGCAAACAATTCCCGTCCAGAAAGACCCTGACGTTCTTGCCGCGGCGGCGCGCATGGCCGGCGAGGATATGTGCTCGATCACAGATCTTTCCAGCGCCGAAGTGCGCGCCATCATGAAGCTGGGGCATGACGTCAAGTGCAATCCGCGCGAATACCGGCATGCACTTGACGCCAAGCAAATGGTACTGATGTTTGAGAAGGCCAGCCTGCGCACGCGACTGGCTTTCGAGACCGGCATCAACACCATGGGCGGCAACGCAATCTTCGTGGACCAGACGAATTCGCCCCTCGGTGAACGCGAAACCATTGCCGACGTGGCGAAGAACCTGGAGCGCTGGGTGGACGTGATCGTGCTGCGCACGTATGCGCACGATACGATTACGGAGATGGCCGCGAATTCGCGCGTGCCGGTGATCAATGCGCTCTCAGACTTCGAACACCCCTGCCAGGCGCTGGCCGATTTCATGACCCTCGAGGAGCATTTCGGTACGGCCGCGGGGCTGAACTTCACGTATGTGGGCGACGGCAATAACGTGTGCCACTCACTGATGCTGACCGGAGCGCAACTGGGGGCAAACGTGACCGTGGCAACGCCGCGCGGCTACTCGCCCGACATCGAGATTGTGACGGCGGCGCGCGAGATCGCGGAGAAGAATCATTGCGAACTGCGACTCCTGCAGGATCCGCAGGCGGCGGCGGACGGCGCGGAAGCGATTTATACCGATGTGTGCGTGAGCATGGGCATGGAGCACGAATCGACCAAGCGAGCGCCGATCTTCAGGCCCTTCCAGGTGAACGAGGCGTTGATGCGGAAAGCCGCATCCCACGCGGTCTTTATGCATTGCCTGCCCGCGCGGCGCAATGAGGAAGTGACCGACGCGGTGATCGACGGGCCGCAGTCCATTGTTTTCGATCAGGCCGAGAATCGGCTGCACGCGCAGAAGGCGCTGTTGCTGCTGCTGCTGGGCGGGTTGGGGAATGTCGCGGCTTTCGGCAACAGTGAGGTTGGATCGTAGCAAGTTGAATTTTTCTCTTCTTGATTGGAAGGGGCTCCCGTGGCATACAACAGACCGACAAACAAACAAAGGCTATCGAAACCCGAAAAACTGGATTTGCTCAAGGATTATGCTGAGCACTACCGTCATCTGTACGCAACCGACAGCAAAGCTCTGAATCCTAAAGTTCCGCGTAAAGAGTTCCGTGATCTCATGGATAAGCTGGGTGAAATTCTGTTGACCGAGTCTGCTAAGCTCGCTGTAAACGCGGGTCCTGTGCGGGATTTTCTGAATGAAAACCGATTGCCGCAATCGATGAGGGATATATTGCCAGATGAATTTCGTGTTTTTTGTTTGGCGCTCAATTCCCTCAAACAGTGGGTATCTGCAGAGCAACTCGCAACAGATCGTTTCCTGCTCGGCGGAAACGCGCGCGACTTGTGTCGTGAAGCTGTTAAGACTTGTTTGGTCACGAATGTTGATCTTGGTCAGGACATCCAGTTGCACCATCCAGTTCGGGACGGGCGCCCTCCGATTCCCCTTAGCAAAAAAGGCCACGACGAAATCGAGGGCCAGGTAGCAACATTGCGCAATGATCCCATTAGTATGAAACTCTGCGCACTCAAAAGCGAAAAGAATCATTCTTGGGCTCAACTGCGTCGAGGGTGCCTAGATAAACTTGGTAGACCGGAGCCGTGGCCATCAAAGGCGAGTGCAAGTGGCGCTCGCGCGTTCGCCAAAAAATCAAAAGATGACACGGGCCTCGGGTATGAACAAATATTAGAGTGGCTAGAAAGTAACAATCTGGGAAAGTTCCAAAGGGAAAATGGATGAGGTTATTGGGCTACGTATGAATGGCCGGAGGCAAGAACATTTTCGATAACTCAAACCTTGACAGTACCCTCGATTCACCGACTCAACAGCAAACCGTGGCACGATCAAATTGATCACTGTCCGCTGTTCACTGCTTCTCAGAGGTTTTGCAAGCATGTCTGTCATTCTCGAATCGTTGCCCACGGGTAAGAAGGTCGGCATTGCCTTCTCCGGGGGGCTCGACACCTCGGCCGCTCTGCACTGGATGAGGCAGAAGGGCGCCATCCCTTACGCCTATACGGCAAACCTCGGCCAGCCCGACGAAGCCGACTACGACGCCATCCCGCGCGCAGCCCTCGAATACGGCGCCGAAAAGGCGCGGCTCATCGACTGCCGCGGCCCGCTGGTTCGTGAAGGCATCGCGGCGCTGCAGGCCGGGGCGTTCCACATCACGACCGCCGGCGCGACCTACTTCAACACCACGCCCATCGGCCGCGCGGTCACGGGCACCATGCTGGTGGCCGCCATGAAGGAAGACGATGTAAACATCTGGGGCGACGGGTCGACATTTAAAGGGAACGACATCGAGCGCTTCTACCGTTACGGCCTGCTTGTCAATCCCAGCCTGCAGGTCTACAAGCCCTGGCTCGACGCCGCTTTTATCGACGAGTTAGGCGGGCGCGCGGAAATGTCCGCCTTCATGCAGCGGGCCGGGTTCGCCTATAAGATGTCGGCGGAGAAGGCATACTCCACCGACTCGAACCTTCTTGGGGCAACCCACGAGGCCAAGGATCTCGAGCAACTTTCTTCGTCTTTCAGGATCGTTGAACCCATTATGGGCACGGCCTTCTGGCGCGACGATGTCGAGATCCGGCGCGAAGAGGTCGCAGTCCGCTTCGAAGAGGGCACGCCCGTAGCCCTCAACGGGCGGCAATTCCCGGACTCCGTCGCTCTGCTTCTGGAAGCCAATCGCATCGGCGGCCGGCATGGGCTGGGCATGAGCGACCAGATTGAGAACAGAATTATCGAGGCCAAGAGCCGCGGAATCTACGAGGCGCCGGGGCTGGCCCTGCTCCATATCGCTTACGAGCGGCTCATCACCGGCATCCACAACGAGGACACTATCGAGCAGTACCGCGACAGTGGCCGCAAGCTCGGGCGCCTGCTCTACCAGGGCCGCTGGTTCGACTCGCAGGCGATCATGCTCCGCGAATCCGCGCAGCGCTGGGTCGCCAAACCCATCACCGGCGAGGTCACGCTGGAGTTGCGCCGCGGCAACGACTACACCATTCTCAACACCGAGTCGCCGAACCTGACTTTCCATCCCGAGCGCCTCAGCATGGAGAAGACCGAATCCGCCTTCTCCCCGCGCGACCGCATCGGACAACTCACCATGCGCAATCTCGACATCACGGACACCCGGGAAAAGCTGCTCACCTACGCCCAAACCGGCCTGCTCACGCTGAGCAAGGGGAGCGAAATGCCCCGGCTTAACAACGGCCCGCTCAACAGCGGTAGCGAGAAGGAGTAGCAGGAAGTACGCTTAAAGCAATGCCGAACGAACAACAATCCGGGAAGATGTGGTCGGGGCGCTTTCGCGAGCCGCTGGACGCGAAGTTCGAGGCGTGGCAGCGGTCGCTGCCCTTCGATTGGCGGCTGCTACCCGAGGAGATTGCTGCCAGCAAGGCGCATGCGTCGGCGCTTCATGCGGCTGGAATCCTGACCAAAAGTGAAACAACGGAGTTGCGAGCGGCGCTGGACGCGATTCAAGGAGATCACGCATCCGACGCGGGCAAGGCGCTGGTGCGCGCGCATGCTTCGGCCGAGGACATTCATCACTTCGTCGAACTCAAACTGGTGGAGCGCGTGGGCGCGCTTGGACTGAAGCTGCACACCGGGCGCAGCCGCAACGAACAGATTGCGACGGACCTGCGGCTGTTTGTGCGCGAACAGATCGGCATCGCCGTCGATGGGCTGGCCGCGTGGGCACAGGCGCTGCTCGAACAGGCGCGCGACGCCGGCGATGCCGTGATGCCGAGCTATACGCATTTGCAGCGGGCCGAGCCGGTGCTTGTTGCGCACTGGCTGCTGGCTTACGTGGAGATGGCGCTGCGCGATGCGGGCCGGTTCGAGGATTGCGCCACGCGGCTGAACTTCTGTCCGCTTGGATCGGGGGCTGTGGCCGGAGCGACGCTGGCACTCGACCGGACGATTGCTGCGCATGAGTTGGGATTCACTGCGCCGACCGCGAACAGCATCGATGCGACGAGCGATCGCGACTTTGCCGTGGAGTTCGCACAGGACGCAGCGCTCGTCGGCATTCACATCTCGCGTTTTGCCGAAGAGATTACGCTGTTCGCGACGAGTGAATTTGGATTTGTCGATTTGCCGGAGAGTTTTTCGACGGGATCGAGCGCCATGCCGCAAAAGAAGAATCCCGACCTCACGGAATTGTTGCGCGGCAAGTGCGGACGGCTGGTGGGCGCTAGCACGACGCTCGACTACTCTGCTCAAGGGCCTGCCGCTCGCCTACAATAAAGATTTGCAGGAGACGCAGGAGCCGGTCTTTGAAGTGGCCGATACCATCGAGGGTATGTTGAGCGTTTTGCCTGGATTCACGCGCGCGCTACGCTTTCGATTCGCCAGGATGCGCGAGGCCTCGCAGCGAGGCTACCTGAACGCGATGGCCGCGGCGACGTACCTGACAGGCAAGGGCGTGCCGTTTCGCACCGCGCATGAGCAGGTCGGACAGGCAGTGCGCTTTGCCATCGAGAAGGGCATCGAACTGGGAGAGCTGACGCTCGAAGAGCTGCGCCAGTTCGGCACGGAGTTCGGCGAAGACTTTTTTGCTGCCGTCTCTCTGGATGCAACTTTGGATTGCCACGACGTGGTGGGAGGGACCGCGCGCGAGCGCGTGCGGGAGGCGCTCGCAGCCGCATCGGAGCGGGTAGCGGCGCTGGCGAGATCCAGAACCAAGGTTGGGGAGGTCATTCATGCTGGTGCGTAAGGCATTGCTGCACGACGCCTCCAACGTGTACGACCTCGTGAACTCGCTTTCAGGCGACGGGACGCTGCTCAAGCGGCCGTTTGCCGGAGATCTGCGAAAACATTCGCGACTTTCACGGTCGCCGAGTCCGACGGCCAAGTTTTTCTGGGTTGCGGAGCGTTGCATCTTTACGGGCCGCATCTGTGCGAGGTGCGCTCCATCGTAGTCAAGCCCGAGGCAAAAAGCAAAGGCGCGGGCGGCGCCATCCTGAAGGCGCTGATTGAAGAGGCGGAGATGCACGGGATCCATTCCGTGTGCCTGTTCACGCGCATTCCAGATTTCTTCTTCAAGTATGGCTTCCGCACTGTGGAAGATAAGTCCGAACTGCCGGACAAGATCTTCAAGGACTGCCAGGCATGCCCGCGCCTGCACCGCTGCGACGAAGTGGCCATGGTGCGTGGACGCATTCCACGCATGTCGCTCCTGGGGCCGCGTGAGGAAGCGCAGGAGTTAGTGCGGATTTCCGGGTAAGGGCAGCCGCAAGTCTTCACTACTTCAAGTTCAGAACTTTAGCGGTCCCTTGTAGTCATCCCAAGCCACTGACTTGTCAGTGCGTCGGTTGATTGCCACGGGTTCACCTGCGGAGGTCGCGTCCACCGACACCTTTACAGTGATCTCCGGAATATACATCGTCAGTTTCGATAATCGGAACCATGTTGACTGTGGCTTGTAAACCGAAGAAACCTCGATGGTTGTTGTCTTGCCCGGTAAAATGGTGAATTTGAGAACATCCATGTTGAAGAAGGCGTTCTTTGACAGGAACTTGTCCACACTCGTGGAATCCGAATTGAACTCGTGAGCAATGCAGGTAACTGTGTACTCTCCCGGCTTCAGCTCCAGCTTCTTCTGCTCGCCAAACCGCGTAAAATACAACGCGTCCACTTTCACAAATTTCTGATTCACAAGGGGAATCAGCAGCACGTCGTCGAGCATGCCCCACTGGAATCCCGCGTGCTCTAATTGCTTTTGTATCTTGTCCGGGATTTTCGCATCGGAGGTGTAGTTCTTCATATCGAAGACTAGAGTGCCGGTCTGCTGCCCGAGCAAGGGCCGAGACCCACCCAGTGCAATAACTCCCAAGCAAGCAACGAGGACAAGGCTCTTCAATCGCCTCATGTCGATCTATCCCATTCGCCAGCCCGACAGGCGGTCTGCTGAAAACTGCGTAGAAATCTATCACCCAATTTACGCCGGACAAGGACAAAAAGTCCATCGCACCAGGAGTGATCAATCATTACGCCGCATGAGCCTCGCCGCTGCCACGACGGCCTGGCCATAGCTAAGGCCCCCGTCGCCGGGGCTGACGTGTCTCTGCTGGATGACCTGGAAACCTTCTTCTTCGAGGCCGACCCGCAGCAGACGCGCGAGACGGCGGTTGTGCAGGCAGCCGCCGCTCATCGCTACCACATTGATGCCGGTCTCGATGCGCGCATTCGCCGCGGCGTTGATAAACCCTTCCGCCACGCCGGCGTGGAACCGAGCGGCGATGCGACTGGGGTCTTCGCCGCAGCGCAGATCGCTCAGAAGAGTCTCCCACATACGGTTTGTGCGAAGTATGTTGGGGCTGCCCGGCTTGTCGCCTTCCCACAACTCGAGCGCGTACTGGCTGCGGCCTGCGTCATCGTTCTCGTGCGCGGCGCAACCTTCGAGCTCGATTGCGGCTTGCGCCTCGTAGTCGACCTCTCGCCGATTAAGAACAACTGCGGCCACGGCGTCGAAGAGACGGCCGAGGCTGGACGTGAGGGGCACGTTCAGGCCACGGTCGATCATGCGGCGGAGAACGTGCGCCTCCTGCTCGCCGCAATCAAGAAGAGCAAGGAGATCAGGCGGTTCGATGTCGAAGCCGGCCGCGTGCAAGTGCCCGAGCGCCATGCGATACGGTTCTCGGATCGCCGCCTCGCCGCCGGGCATGGGAACGTAGTCGAGGTGCGCAAAGCGGTCGAAACTGTCGAGATGGCTGATGAGCACTTCCCCGCCCCAGATCTTGCCATCGGTTCCGTAGCCGGTGCCGTCGAGCGCGAGACCGATGACGGGCCCCGAGAGCGCGTGCTCGGCCATGCAAGCGGCGATGTGCGCGTGATGATGCTGCACGGCGATCAGAGGCAAATTGCGCTCGGCGGCCCACTCTTTGGCGAGCGTGGTCGAGAGATAGCCGGGATGGAGATCGTGCACGACCGCCTGCGGCTCGATTTCGAAGGTGCGCATGAGGTGCGCAAGCGATTCGCGGAAGAAGTTGAGGCCGGTGAGATTTTCAAGATCGCCCAGGTGCTGGCTCTGGTAGGCGAAGCGGCCGCGCGCGAGAGTGAAGACGTTTTTGAGATGGCCGCCGACGGCAAGCAGCGGAGGCGAGTCGAAGGGCAGGGGGACGGAGAGCGGGACGAAGCCGCGGGCGCGGCGGATAAGTTGCGGCGCGCCATCGACCACGGCCATCACGGAATCGTCGCAGCGCTGGAGAATCTCGCGGTCGTGCATGAGGAAGGCGTCGGCGATCTCGGCCAGACGCGCCAGTGCCTCATCGTTGTCGATGGCGATGGGCTCTTCGCTGAGGTTGGCGCTGGTCATGACGAGGGCCCGGACACGCGAATCGGCAAAGAGCAGATGCTGCAACGGCGCGTAGGGCAGGAATACGCCGAGCCATGGGATTGCTGGAGCCACAGAGGGCACGATGCCGCAATCCTGGCGCAGGCCCCCAAGAACAATGGGGCGGGCATTGGTGAGGAGCAGGGCTTCTTCTTCGGCAGTGAGCAGGCAGACGGCGCGCGCGGAATCAAGATCGCGCAGCATGATGGCGAGCGGCTTGCCGTAGCGATGCTTGCGCTCGCGCAGGCGCATGACGGCGGCTTCATTGGTTGCATCCACGGCGAGGTGGAAGCCGCCGATGCCTTTGATGGCGACGATCTGACCGGAGAGAAGAAGATTGATGGTTTGATTGATTGGGTCATCATAAGACAGCAAGTTAGCTTCCGCTTCGCGGAAGTGGCGAGTTGGCAAGTCAGCGCCGCCCACCAGCCAGACGCGCGGTCCGCAAACCGGGCAGGCATTGGGTTGCGCGTGGAAGCGGCGGTTGACAGGGTCGTCGTACTCCGCCTGGCACGCGGCGCACATTTTGAAGCGCGCCATCGAGGTCTGCGGGCGGTCGTAGGGAATGCTGCGCGTGATGGTGTAGCGGGGGCCGCAGTTGGTGCAGTTCAGGAAGGGATAGCGATAGCGGCGGTCAAGAGGATCGAGCAGCTCGCGGAGGCAGTCCGCGCAGGTGGCCGCGTCGGCGGGAATGCCGGTCGAGACCTGGCCGCGCGCTTCACTGGCGACGATGCGGAAGTTTTTTTCTTGTTTCGGAGGAGCGTCCTGGGCAACGACAGAATCGATGCGCGAGAGGGGCGGGGCTTCAGCGAGAAGGCGGCGACGAAAAGCTTCGATGCGATCGGCGGGGCCTTCGATTTCAATGGTCACGCCGCCAGTATCGTTGCCGATGAAACCGGCCAATCCCTCTTCTTGTGCGAGGCGATAGACGAAGGGGCGAAAGCCGACGCCCTGGACAACACCGCGCACCGTGAGGGCTTCGCGCCTTTGCCCTTCGGGCCGTCCTGGTTTTGGTTGAGATAGGTGCCCCAAGTTTGCCCCTCGCACAGGAAACCAGCATAGCGCATGGGCTGTGTTCTCAGCTTTTCGCGCATCCAATCCAAAGATGATGGCGGGCTGCGCAGGCATAGGGAAGACGGATAATTTGGAAGTTGGGGAAGAAAGCAGCGCGATGGATTTGTTATCACGGAAAGCAGCGCGAGCGAAAGCGCGGATATCTCTTCTGGCGGCGCGGGTTTCTCTTCTGGCTGCACTCGCAATCGCTGCGGCGCCTGCGCAGGGGCCGGATGCGGCAGCGGTGATCCGCAGCATCGACGCCGCGGTCGCGGCCCGAGTGGACAACGTTCTTGGATTTACCGACATTGAGCATTACTCCGTCTACAGGGGACAGGATGAAACGCATCCCGTGGCGGAAATGACGGTGAGGGACACGTACAAGAAGGGTGTGGGTAAGGAGTACACCGTGCTGTCGCAGAGCGGATCGGGGATTGTGCTGCGGTACGGACTGAAGCCGGGGATCGATAACGAGAAAACGATCAACGAGCCCGGCAATGTAGAGAAGTCCTGGTTCACCTCGGCCAACTACGAGATGAAATTGAAGGCCGGCGGAGTACAGAAACTGAATGGACGCGACTGCTATGTGCTTTCCATTACGCCACGACAGAGGGCTTCGAATCTGATCGAGGGAACCCTCTGGGCGGACACGCGAGACGGATCTCTCGTTGAGATCGAAGGCGTCGCGTCACGGAATCCTTCGGCATTTTCGGGAACGACGCAAATGATGCGCCAATACGAAAACATCAGCGGCTTTGCGATGGCCACACATGCCCACGCGGAATCGCACAGCCTGCTCTTCGGGCGCACTGTGGTGACGATCGACTACAGCGATTACAAGCTGCAACTCCGCGACGCCAAATAGCCTGCCGATATTTCGCCTCGGGCGGCCTCGGCGCACTGGTGCCGCGTCGCGTTTCCGCTGTAGTGATCGCGGCCATCAAGTGATCCTCCACACACACTTTGCACCGCTTTTGCTCGACATTGTGCGCCGCAACACATCTTCGCCGGTTTGTGAGCGCGCCGCCGATTCATCCATTCCAGTTGGCCGAAGCCAAAGTCCGCAAATGGGGTAGACACACACACCCGTGATTGCTGTCACGGATTACGAAATCTTCCGGCTCCACACTTGGGGCAAGTATGCGCACGTGTGCCCTGCTGGAACCATGCTCGTCAAGAGCGGGATCGGCAGCGAAAGATCCTGATTTTTTGCCCTATTTAAACCTGATGAGGGAAACATCATGAGCAAACTGAAAGTAGCGACAGTCTGGCTGGACGGTTGTTCCGGCTGCCACATGTCGTTTCTCGACATGGACGAGCGGCTTCTGGAACTGGCGAAAGCAGTGGACGTGGTCTACAGCCCCATTGTAGACGCTAAGGTGTTCCCAGACGACGTGGATATTGCCTTGGTGGAGGGAGCCGTGGCCTCGGTGGACGACGAGAAGAAGATCAAGAAGGTACGGGACCACTCAAAGACGCTGGTGGCGATGGGCGACTGCGCGATCACGTGCAATGTGCCCGGAATGCGCAATCCCATCGGGCCGGAAAAGATTCTCGATCGCGCTTACATCGAGAACGCCAGCGCACAGCAGCAGATTCCGTGCGACATTGTGCCAAAACTGCTCAAGGTGGTGCGTCCCATTCACGAGTTTGTGAAGGTGGATGTATTTCTGCCCGGCTGTCCGCCCTCTCCGGAGACATTTCTCGCCGCACTGACCGCGCTGGCAACCGGCAAACCGCTGGATGTTCCGGCGCTGACGCACTTTGGGGCTTAACGAATTGGAGAAGAACGCAATGAGCCAGACCATTACCATCGACCCGGTAACACGTCTTGAAGGGCACGGCAAAATCACCATCGAGCTGAACGGGCAGGGCGAGGTGGAGGACGCGCACTTCCACATCACGCAGGTGCGCGGCTTTGAGCGCTTCTGCGAGGGCCGGCCGTTCTATGAGATGCCCGCCCTGATGGAGCGCATCTGCGGCATTTGCCCGGTTTCGCACCTTCTTGCCTCGGCCAAAGCCTGCGAAGCCATCATGTCGGTCGAGATTCCGTATACCGCAGCGCAGTTGCGGCGTCTGTTGAACATGGCCCAGTTGGTGCAGTCGCATGCGTTGAGCTTCTTCCATCTTTCCTCGCCCGATCTGCTGCTGGGCATGGACTCCGACCCGGCCAATCGCCACATCCTCGGCGTGGCGGCAGCCAACCCCAAGCTGGGGCTTGCGGGCATTGGCCTGCGCCGCTTCGGGCAGAGCATCATCGAGTTGCTCGCCGGCAAGCGCGTGCATCCGGGCTGGGTTGTGCCCGGCGGCGTGACGGAGCCACTTACGGCGGAAAAGCGCGACAAGATTCTGGCCATGATTCCGGATGCCTATGCCAGCGTCGGCCTGGCTCTGGGCGCGTATAAGCAAATCGCGGACAAGTTTAAAGCGGAGATCGAGGTGTTCGCGAACTTCCCGTCGAATTACCTGAGCCTGATTAACGAGGACGAGTCTTTCGAGATCACCGACGGCGCGTTGCGGCTGATCGGCGCCGAGGGCAAAACGATCGAGGACGGCATGAACGCCAGCCGGTTCACCGAGGCATTCGGCGAAGCGGTCGAGCCCTATAGCTACACCAAATTCCCTTACTACAAGGCTCTTGGGTATCCCGAGGGGTGTTATCGCGTGGGACCGCTGGCGCGGCTCAACAACGTGAAGACCATGGGAACGCCGCGGGCCGAGAAGGAACTGGCGGAATTCAAGCAACTTTCGGCCGGGCCGGTCGAGAGCTCATTCTACCAACATCACGCGCGGCTGGTGGAAGCGCTCCATGGCCTGGAGAAGATCGAGGAGATTCTCGCCGACCCGCGGATCCTCGATAAGCACGTGCTCGCTACCGCCGGCGTGAACCGGCTCGACGGCGCAGGCCAGATCGATGCGCCGCGCGGCGTGCTGAATCATCACTACAAGGTGGACGAGGACGGCAAGATGACCTGGGCCAGCCTGGTGGTGGCCACCGGCCATAACAACAACGCCATGAACAAGGGCGTTCTTCAGGTGTCGAAAGCATTTGTAAAGGACGGCAAGTTCACAGAGGGCGCTCTGAACCGCGTAGAGGCTGTGGTGCGGACTTTCGACCCGTGCCTGAGCTGCTCCACGCACGCATTCGGCCAGATGCCGCTTGCGGTCACGCTGGTGAATGCGGATGGCGAGGTTGTGGATCGGGTGGTTAGGGACTGATTCATTGAGTTACCATCCGTAGCCGTTTCCCAGGACTGACCCACTGCTTGGCTAGGGTTGTCCTGGGCTATTCTCCTCAAGTCCCTCGGGGACGCGAACTACACTTGAGCCATGACTCCGGCCCTCATCCGCTGCTTGATTCTCGCCTGCGGCAACACGACACGCAGTGATGATGGAGTGGGACCATTCCTGGCGGAGTGGGCTGCGGAGCGATTTCGCGACAATGCAGGCGTGCGTCGGGGGATGCCGCTGCCAGGCCCTGCTGCTTGTCGGCGATGCCACGGCAACCGATCCCGTCTGCTCCCTGGCTCCCGCGCATCACATCGTCGAGTCCGCGCTCGCCGAAGCGAATTCCAGCGCCGCCGTCTCCAAGCCTGTTCCGGCTTCCTCATTCGTGCAGTTACAGCAGCGCACCAGCGAACTCTGGAGTTACCGCACGAATCCGGAATAAGCACGCTTGCGCCACTCCGCGCTCGTCACCAGCGCACAAAAAGCGTAATCGGCCGAACATCGGTTGTCGTGCCGTTCCCTGACCCGTGCATCAGGCGGAATTCCGCATAGATTTCAACCCCGCTGGGCGTCTTGCGCGAGATACCCGCCCCCACGTCGTAGCCGAAGTGGTTTTGGTCGGAAGTGGTAAAACTTCCACTCACCGGAATGCTCGCGGCCACGCAACCAGTCCACCATATAAAGAATGGAGTGCAGAGACAACACGAACGAACCAGTAGAGGGCACAAA
>CAWKFD010000019.1:0-170199 GCA_963848805.1 uncultured Acidobacteriaceae bacterium
CCGCAACTTGTGCACATGGCTACCGATGGTGAAACCTACGGACATCACCGTCGTCACGCGGATATGGCGCTGGCCTATGCACTCGATTACATTGAGCGCAAGCAGATCGCGAATCTGACGAATTATGGAGAGTTCCTCGAACGGCATCCGCCCAGGCACGAAGTCCAGGTCGTGGAGAAGAGCTCATGGAGCTGCATCCATGGTGTGGAACGTTGGCAAGCCAATTGTGGATGCAACTCGGGCAGTCGCTCCGGTTGGAATCAGGAATGGAAACGACCCCTGCGAGAAGCTCTCGACTGGCTTCGGGATAGGTTGGCGACGAAATTCGAAAATTGCGGAGCAGACCTGTTTGCCAACCCTTGGGAGGCTCGCGACGCGTACATCGACATTATCCTTGACCGATCACAGGCGAGCCTCGACCGCTTCTTTCGGAAGCACGCACCCGGGTTTCGCTCTCGTGCGAGGCAGATCACGGCATTGAAGCTCCTGGAAATGCAGCGGCACGCAATGCTGATGTACACCAGTTGCGGATGGTTTTTCGACGAAATCTCCGGGATAGAAACGGTGCAAATCATCCAATACGCTGCCCGTGCCCTCCAGCTGGCCGAGGGAGTTACGGGCGAAAAGATCGAGACGGGTTTTTTGGAAAGGCTGGAATTCGCGAAGAGCAACATACCGGATTGCGGGGACGGACGGCGCATCTTCGCCAAGTTTGTTCGCCCGGCGGAAGTGGATCTACACAAGGTTGGGGCACACTACGCGATCAGTTCGCTGTTTGAGAGATATCGAGAGAAGTCAAATATCTATTGCTACACGGTGGACCGTGAAGACTTCAGGTTGTCTCAGGAAGGGAAATCACGGCTCGCGCTCGGGAAAGTCAGCATCGCCTCCAAAATCACGCGAGAGAACAGTGTAATCAGCTTTGGCGTATTGCACCTTGGCGATCAAAATGTCTATGGCGGCGTACGTGTTTTCAGCGGCGAACAAGCCTACCAATCCATGGTGGGTGAAACTGGCGATGTCTTCCGCCGCGGCGATATTCCTGAATTGATTCGAACCGTGGACCGGAACTTCGGCACAGGAACGTTTTCACTTCGGAACCTCTTTCGCGACGAACAAAGACGGATCGTAAACAGTATCCTCAACAACGCCACGGCCGAGGCGTCTGCGCTCTATCGCAGTTTCTACGCACAGTACGGGACACTCATCCGCTTCATCGCGGATCTCGGAATTCCCCTCTCGCCGGAATTTCAAATGGCCGTCGACTTTACTCTGCACGAGGAGCTTCTTGCGGCGCTGGCCAAGAACGAACCGGATCCGGAGACGATTCGTGAGAAGCTTGATCAGATTGCGCGCGCGGGACTCCCTCTACAGCAGGTCACTTTGGAATTCACCTTCCGGCGGACAGTAGAACGGGCCGCGCACCGATTCCAGCGCAGTCCCGAAAACTTCGATCAGCTTCAGCGGTTCGAGAGAGCTGTTGGAATCTGCCCTCCTCTTCCGTTCGAGATCAACCTCTGGGCTGCGCAGAACATTTACTTTGAAGTCACGAAGGCACACGCGCCCCGGTTTAGAGAACGAGCCAAGGCGGGCGACCGCGAGGCCGAGCTTTGGCTGGCCGCCGCCGCCTCCCTCGGTGAGAGGCTGTATGTCAATCCGAGCCGCATCGCCGGGAAGGCCCAAAGATGACGCCCGCAAAGCCACCGATTTCGACCTACAGAGTCCAGTTCAACAGGGATTTTCGATTCGTGGACTGCCGGGACATTGTTCCCTATTTGCACATCCTCGGAATCGGCGCGCTTTATTCATCACCGCGCTTCCGAGCGAAGAGAGGAAGTCAACACGGCTATGACGTGGCAAGTCCATTGCGCGTCAATTCCGAGTTGGGAACCGATGATGAATTCGGCGACCTCTGTTCCCGGCTCCGCCACTATGGTCTTGGGCAAGTCCTCGATATTGTTCCGAATCACATGGCGGCGAGTCACGAAAACCCCTGGTGGATGGATGTGCTTGAGAATGGGCCATCCTCTGTCTACGCTCATTATTTTGATATCGAATGGCATCCTGTTATTTCGAAGGCCACGTTTCTCCAGGAAAACAAGGTCCTTCTGCCCGTGCTTGGGGACCTCTACGGCAACGTTTTGGAACGGGAGGAACTCTCCTTGGGCCTCGACGAGGCAGGATTCTTTCTTCGTTACTACGAACACAAAATTCCGTTAGATCCGGCCTCCTATGGTTTCCTTTTGGACGAGTGCCTGGAGCGCATGGTTCGGGATCTCGGGCAACAGCACGAATCGATCGCGGAGATCGAGCAGGTATGCCAGCTCGTACGCACGATTCCTCCTGCAGTGGCCACAGAGCCAGGGAGCGGTATACGGAGGCTTGATCAGGGGCGCTCCGTCAAGAGAAGAGTATTCGAGCTGTACCGCGATCATCTGGAGTCCCGACTGGCAATCGATGCCGCTCTGCGCGAGCTGAGCAAGCGCCCCGAAAAGCTGCATTCGCTTCTGGAGACCCAGGCGTTTCGGCTCGCCTTTTGGAAGATCGCATTCGAAGAGATCAACTATCGCCGCTTCTTCGACATCAACGATTTGGTCTGCCTACGAGTGGAAGAAGAAGACGTATTCGCCGCCCGGCATCAAGTTATCTTCCAGCTGCTCGCAGAAGGGAAGGTTACGGGTCTTCGAGTGGACCATGTTGATGGCCTCTACGAGCCGGAAGGGTACCTGGACAGGCTTCAGGCCGGGGCCCGCAATGCGGCGCCCGATAATCCGGTGTATGTTGTCGTGGAAAAAATCCTTGGCCGAGACGAAAAACTGCCCCGAGGCTGGGCTGCCGACGGCACCACGGGTTACGACTTTCTCAATGCGGTGAACGAGGTGCTGACCGACTCCAACGGTCGACTGGAAATGGAAGCGGTCTATTCACGCTTTACGAGGCAGAGTGAGTCATTCACTGAAGTGTGCTACGCGCGCAAGAAACAAGTGATGCGAGAGCTATTCGCCGCCGAAGTTCACGCTCTTGGCCATCAACTCGGAAAACTTGCCGCGCAGGACTGGCATGCGCGCGACGTGCCCTTATATGAACTGATCGCCGCAATGGTGGAAGTCACTGCCTGTTTGCCCGTCTATCGAACCTACATTCGCAATTCGACCGTTAGCCAGCGGGACCAAGCCTATATCGATGGCGTTCTGAAAATGGCTAGAAGCCGAACCTCCGATAGAGAGATCGGCAATCCTGCATTCGATTGTCTGCACCGGGTCCTGCTCTTGACGCCGCCTTCGAACGAAGCAGAAATGCTGACGCAGTACTTGCGATTCGTGATGCGGTGGCAACAATTCACCGGCCCCGTGATGGCCAAGGGAATGGAGGATACGGCGGACTATGTGCACAACAGCCTGATTTCGATGAACGAAGTCGGAAGCGACTCGCTGCGCGAACAAGCACCGATGGATCTCCCTGGCTTTCATCGCTTCCTGAGTGAGCGATCGGTACAGTGGCCGCACTCGATGAACGCGACCTCCACCCATGACACGAAGCGCAGTGAGGATGTGCGGGCGCGTATCAATGTACTCTCTGAAGTTCCTCGGGAATGGGAGAAATGCCTGTTCCGTTGGGCCCGCCTGAATAACCATCGGAAGTCCGAAGTGAGTGGAATCGTCGTTCCCGCGCCTTCCGAAGAGGTCATGCTGTATCAAACGCTATTGGGCATCTGGCCTTTCGACCCAGGTGAAGAACAGGCGGTGCTGGAACGGGTGCAGGAATTCCTGAAGAAGGCTGCACGAGAAGCGAAGACCTATTCCGGATGGATTGATCCGAACCAAGTCCATGAGCAAGCGCTCCTGAAGTTCGCGAAGAGCATCTTTTGCGGTGAGTCAAAACAGTTTCGCGACGGCTTCCTTCGTTTTCAGCGGAAAGTGGCCTGGCACGGTGCTCTAAACTCACTTTCGCAAGTACTGATCAAGATGACGGCTCCCGGCGTTCCCGACTTTTATCAAGGCTGCGAACTGTGGGACTTCAGCATGGTCGATCCGGACAATCGGAGACCGGTGGATTTTCGCCGCCGCATGCAGATGCTGGAGGCGATACGAAGCGAACATAGCAGCCGGCCCCGATCTTTGTTGAGAGACATGCAGCGCCAGTGGCAGGACGGCCGGATGAAGCTGTTTCTAATCGATAGAGCCTTGGATTTCCGCCGCGTGCATGCTGAACTGTATCTGAACGGAGCATACGTCCCCCTCAACTCCGATGGTGAAAAGAGGGAAAACATCATTGCGTTCGCCCGGCACAAAGGCTCGGACTGGTGTCTCACAGTCGTGCCTCGGCTGACGACGCAACTGGCCGCTCCAGGAAAGATGCCACTAGGCAAGAAAGTGTGGCAGGACAGTATCCTGCAACTGCCTGAGACGGCGCCGGATTCCTGGCAAAACGCCATTACCGGCGATCGGGTAGAGGTGGCGGCTGCATCAGATGGCCAGAAAGGCATGACAGTTGCCGATGTTCTGAGACGTTTTCCCGTAGCCATCCTCAAATCAAATGCGTAGTTTCTGCACGTGCACTACATGGGGGTCGGATCGCATAGAGCGCCGCTCCCAAAACATCAAGAGGAATGTCTTGCTGTCAAGATCGGCGCGGACTCCCGCAGGCTATCCACGGAGCTCACCAAAAGAATCGGTGAACTGACCGTGTGAATGACATGAAGCGCTACGCTTCCAAGCTCGGTATGTCGATGAGATCCTCCTCGTCCGTTCTTCGCAAGCACGATTAGGTCAAAATCCCCTGCCCTTACAGTGTCGGCAATTGTCTGTGCCGGTCCCGGTCCCGTTACAGTCGCCTGCGCGCTTAAACCTCTTCGCCGCAAGGCTTCACCGACTTTCTGGACATAGTCGGTTAACTGCGCCATCTCAAAATCGGCTTCAGGAACCCCGAGCACCAGAATGTCGCTTCCGAACGCGGCGCCGAATTTTCTCGCGAACCTCAGTGCGCCCTCTGCATGAAGAGATCCATCGAGAGGAACAAGGATCTTCTTGAATCGGGGAGGCAACGCTATCTGTCCGCCATTCGGACGGATCAACATAACCGGGACACGCGTTCTCCGGAGAATTTGTTCTGCCACATCGCTTACAAAGAGCTTCTCGAGAATTGACAGCCCTTGAGACGACATGACGATCAGCTCCGCCCCAAGATCGCGAGCAAAGTCCGGAACTACAATGCCAGGATGTCCTTGTTCTACTGCATAATCTGTCGCGAGATTGGAAGTCTGCAACTTCGATGCCAGTTCGCGAACATAGGCGATTGCAGAGTGCCTGGACCCAATTTGGCTGTTGAATGACAGTGGCCCTCCCGCCGATTCGACATGAAGAAGAGTGAGCTTGGCGGCAAACAGGCATGCGCACGCGGACGCGATCGAAAGCGCGGATTCTGCCGCCTGAGAACCGTCCAACGGAACCAGGATGTCCTCGATCGACTGGTCGCGCTGAGGACTACCCTTTCTTTCCAACGGGAGAAGATATTGTCCTGTGTAGAGCCGTCCGAGCTGTTCCGTGAGCGAAATCGGTTCCCCAAGCATTCGGCGGAATCGGGAGAAGCCGACATAGAGTAATGGGATGAAGAGAAAATATGCCCAGGCGCCCTGAGAAAATCGCTCGACGAAGATGATGATCGTTGCCGCGGACGTCAGAACAGCTGCTGTCACAGCGCCAGAGAGCGATAGTATGCTTCCCGTTACGGAGGAGCTGTGCCGAAGTTTGAAGGTGCGTTTGGCTGCGGCCCAACCGGTCATGCTGAGAAGAACAAAAACACCCACCGCGTAAAGTGAAAGGTAAACATCCGCATCGGTCCCGAAGACCGCAAAACAGCTGCACACAATCGACACTTCAATCCACACGGGCACATCGGCTACGTCCCATCTGTTTCGCTGGCCCACGCGCGCGGGCACATAGTGCCGGTACCGAAGGCCCAGGGTAAGGTTCTGCAACCCTTGTGCACTCGCCGCTGCTGCGGATGCCAGAACTACGATGCCCGCAAGCGTGCCGAGATAGGGTAGGGGCCTGGGCAGAATTCGGTCCATTGCTTGGGTGAAAACGGATACCCGTGAATTCATCGGGTCGGCAAGGTCCAGAATAGCCGGTCCAACAACGAGCATGGTCGCACACGTGGTTCCCATAGCAATGAGTAAGCTCCGGAACGCTTTCCGGCTTCTCTGCTTCGGAGAGCCTTCATAAGCCGCAACCAGATTTGCGAACACTTCAATCCCCGTCATTAGAGCAAGAAGACGCGAGAACCCGCTCAGCGTGAACCGGAGATGCTTCGAATCGAACGCGCGGAGGCTGAAGTCGGGCAGATGAAGTCCAAACCTCCAGATCGTTGCAACGATCATGGTCCACAACAGCAGAAGCACTGCGAGTGTTGCCGGTCCAAATGTTTGTGCGGCAACTCGTGGCCCGCGATTTACCAGCCATCCGATAAAGAAACTCAAAACAATTGCAAAAACTGTCCGCAAATTGAAGCCGTAGACTCGGATGTCCAGCCCGGGTAGACGGTCTGCAGCGAGCGTGACGAGCGCGGCGATACTAACCAGGAATGTGAGCGTGTATTCAACGAATGTAATGCCGGAGTTGATCTTTACGGCCCAAGAACCGAATTCCTCTTCGGTGAGACCGCTTCCGCCAGTGCCATCGGTCACCCACTGGATCACTTGCCGGTACATGAGCGAGACAACAGCGACGGTTAGGACAACCAGCCAGACGCTGGCGCCAAATGTAACGCGGGCAACCCCAGCAATAACAAGAAACCTTAGGAACGGGCCAAAAACGTAAAGGGGGGAACTCGCGGGGTCGCCGCCTCCGGCGAACGCTCCATCGAACGAGTTCTTCAGCCGCCTTGAAACGTGTGCCATGAGTTCCCAGTTCTCCCGGATGTTTCAGATGCGCCATGAGCAGTGCTTACCCGCCCTGCACGCGCTGGGCACAATCAGGGTTCAGAATGACTATCTGTATCGACTATCTGTTCTGTTCGACGTGCCAGCGGGATCTTTTTCCAGCTAGAGACTTTCCGCATCATGCTCATCGTCGCCATCGAGCTCAGGCGGGGGAAAGTCAAAGTTTAAGAGTGTTGTGAGGAACTTCGTGGCCCAGTCGTAGATATTGTTCTCAGCGATGGCGCGTCGCATCCGGCGCATGCGGCGCTTGCGTTCCTCCTCACTCATTCCGAGGGCGACCGCGATCGAATCTGCAATTTCGCCAATGGCAAACGGATTCACGAGGAGAGCGTCAGGGAGTTCTCTCGCAGCGCCCGTAAAGCGGCTCAGGATCAAGACGCCATCTTCATCAAACCTGCTTGCAACGTACTCTTTCGCCACGAGGTTCATGCCGTCGTGTAGAGAGGTGACGACACAAAAGTGAGCCAGTCGATGCAGCCCCATGAGCTGTCGAAGATTGAAGTATTTCCTGAAGAAGATGACGGGGGTCCATTCGCCGGTCGACCATCGATCGTTGATTTGTTTTACGGTTCGGTCAATCTCCGTGTTGAGAGCCTGATACTCGCCGATCTCAACTCTGCTTGGGACACCGATCTGAACAAACTGAACCCGGCCTCGATACTCGGGGTGTTCCTCAAGAAAGAGATCAAAGCCGAGGAGCCGGTCAGGTATCCCCTTTGTGTAATCGATCCGATCAATTCCAACGCCGAGAAATTCGACAGGCGACTTTCCAAAACTCAGCTCTGTACGCCAGGCCTTCATCTCTGCCTGAACCTCGGCGCTCGCTGCGGAGGCACCATGCGCGTCGAAGTCAATGCTGATCGGAAAGGGGCGGACGAGGGTATTGCCGCCTCGGCGAGTCACTTTGAGATGCTCCATGTCGACGAGGGCTTCGAGGCTTCGATCTACGGTCTCAAGAAAGTTTGTGCAGTGATAGCGCAAGTGAAATCCGAGCAGATCGTTGCCGAGCAGGCCATCGAGCAATTCCTCTTTCCATGGGAACGCGCGAAATGCCTCTTTGTTAGGCCAAGGGATGTGCCAGAATTGCGCAACAATTAATTTCGAATTGCGCTCTTTCAGCATCCTCGGCAAGAGCGCAAAGTGGTAGTCCTGTATGAAAACGAAGGCCGGATTATCGCCGGCCTCTTCAAGTACTGCCTCAGCAAAAATGCGGTTTGCGTTCTGGTAGCTTTGCCAGTCACGCGGCCTGAACACCGGTCGGGTGAATGCGATATGACACAGCGGCCAAAGGCCTTCATTCGCAAGCCCGTAATAGAACTCCGAATGAGTCTGCTTGTCCATGAAAACGCGCCGAAGTGTGTAACAAGGCTCATCGGGCGGAACAGATATCCGCCCCGACTTGTCAACGGTATCAGCATCGGCCGATCCGGAGCCGTGTGCAATCCATACGCCGCCCGACGCTCGCAGGATCGGGTCCATTGCAGCAGTCAGTCCTCCGGCAGGACGCTTGTACTCAATCGATCCTTCGGACCATTCGTGGACGTAAGGCTCCCTATTGGAAACGGCAATAAACTTTGCGCCGTTGAGTTCAGAGTCGAGCAGCTCGCGAAGCTTCTTTCTTGTAGACATCGAGATAACCCTCGAAGCGGCGATTTACCATTCGATTAGTTGAAGGATCTTACGGCAGGTCAAGGAATTATCGCACGCCGATCGGGACACCGGGGCAACCCATACGAGGGCGCCGTGTGCTCCAGGCGTGTCGCCGATCCGTCAACCTTGTGGCTCGACAACCACATAGATCGTCGATCCGCCGCGATTCAGTAGCAAGAGCACAGATTGATTTGCCAGGCCTGAGGTAGCCTTCTGATACTCAGCGACATTGTGAACGGCCTTGTGATCGACCTCCTGAATGACATCGCCCCTCTGGATGCCTGCCGCTTCTGCCGCGCTCGATGGATCGACCTGCGTGACGACGACTCCAAAGGTGTCAACAGGGAGTCCAAGTTGCCGGGCAATGTCTTGCGTGAGGTCCTCAACGTGCAAGCCGGTCAACGCCGATGATCCGGTCCCGAAAGGCTGATTCGCCTGGCCGTTTTGCGGGAATTCACTGACGGTGACATCTCTTTGCTGGGTCTGCCCATTACGGACGACCTGAAGATGAGCCACCGAGCCCGGAGACATTTCGGAGATGTGCAGGCTAAGCTCATTTGACCCCGACACATCGTCTCCGTTTAATTTCACGATAATGTCCCCTCTTTCCAGCCCGGCTTTGGCTGCGGGACTTCCCGGCGTGACATCGCTGACCAGAGCGCCACCTCCGTGCGTCAGTCCGAATGCCTTTGCCATGTCAGGGTCGACGCTCTGAATCGAGACTCCCAGATATCCGCGCACGACTTTACCGTGCTCAACAATCTGGTCCATGACGTTGCGGGCCATGTTGATAGGAATGGCGAATCCGATCCCTTCGTTCCCGCCGCCTCCTCGCGAGATGATCGCTGTATTAATTCCGATCAGGTTGCCGTGAAGATCAATCAGCGCTCCACCAGAATTGCCGGGGTTAATTGCGGCGTCGGTCTGGATGAAGTCCTCGTAGTGTTCGATGGTGCCGCCTAGAGCCCGGCCCTTCGCGCTCACGATGCCCATTGTTGCCGTTTCGCCAATGCCGAATGGGTCACCCATAGCGAAGACAATATCGCCTACCTTTAACTCGGTGGAGTCTCCGATCGTGAACGAAGGAAACCCCATGCCTTCGATCTTGAGTACCGCGATGTCTGTATGCGGATCAGTGCCAATCACCCTCGCCTTGTATTTTCTTCGATCCCGCGTGAAAACCTCGACATCCGTTGCGCCCGAAACGACGTGATTATTCGTCAATATATATCCGTCGGGATTGACGATAACGCCCGAGCCAAGACTGTGTTCGCGCTCCATCTGCGGCTGCGGAGTTTGCGGGCCCGGCTGGTCACCGAAGAGCTGACGAAAAAACGGATCGGCATATATCTCCGGCATATTCTGTTTCACTATCTTTGTCGACGAGATGTTCACGACAGCGGGGAGTGCGGGATCAACAATCGAGGCAAAGCCATTCTTGAAGTCTCCAAGATTGACTGGGGACACATCTTTCGCCAGGCGTAATGTGACCTTGTGTTCACTTGAGACGCTGTACCCTGGCAGGTGCAATATGCCGGCGCGGAGCAATCCGCCGACGAGGAGAATCAAGGCGATCAGAACAACAGGCCAATAAGAGAACCTTCGGAATTGAGTAGCCATGTTTCGTATCCTTGGGGGAAGGCAACTTCACGAATTTCCGCACTTAGGCCGACAGAGATTGCACCGTGCCGAGATAGTGAACGATATCGCTCCGTGAAAGAACTCCGACAACTCCTTTTCCCTGAAGCACGGGGAGCTGATTCACTCCGTCGCGCCCCATCTTCTCGAGCGCAGACCAAAGCGGGGCGTTGGGTTCGATCTTCGCCATCCGGTTCAAATGGATCATGATTTGCGAAACCTTTGTGATAGACCATCTTTCGCGCGGAACTTCACGGATGGCTGACATCGTGACGATCCCGGCCAGTTCTCCGCTATCTGTCACAACCGCACAGCGAGCGCGAGAAGGCAACACATTTTCGACGGCCAGTTTCTCCAGTGTGTCTTCACCTGCACACACGGGGAAGTTTCGTTCCATTGCATCAGCTACCCTATGGCCGCCGAGTAAGCGCTTAAGGGCTCCTGCTGCAAGTGGCTCCCTGCCGCGCTCTCAAGAAACCAACCGATGAATGCAATCCAGATCCCACCGATGAAACTTCCGGTCAGTGCCTTCCAGACGCCATAGAAGATCATCAGAAATCCAAAGAAGCGCCCCGAAACTCCGGCTGCAACTGTCGCGCGGTAGTAGTTCTTCGTGAACTGCCAAACCACCGCCCGGAAGACGCGTCCGCCGTCCAACGGAAAGCCCGGAATCAAATTGAAAAGGGCGAGCAGAAGGTTCAATAGGGCTAGATACTTAGCCAACGCCAAAAGCGGCTGCGACGCGAAAACAAGCGGCTCCAATTCCCAGCAGAACGCCGCAAGGGCAAGGCTCGTTAGCGGTCCAACCACAGAAATCCAAAACTCCGCGGAGGGGCCCGGCGGTTCAGTGGCGAGTTGAGAGACACCGCCGAAAAGGAAAAGCGTGATGCGCGGAACTGATATTCCGAACCGTTGCGCCACGACTGAATGGGCCAATTCGTGGATCGGTACGCTCACAAAGAGAAGGACGGCAGTGATGAACCCGAGCGCCCAGTATTCTCCTGTCGACCACCCATGGAACTCGGCCGGGTAATAGCTGCTTGCCAGGCTCCACGCCAGCAGGGCGATGATTAGAAACCACGAGTAGTCGAGGTCGATGGAGATGCCGAATATCCGGCCAATTGGAATGCCATGGCGCGACATACGAGGCCCCCGGGGTCGTTCTCGGATGCTTACCTAAGGAAAGAGTCCTCGGAAGTAAGCTAGAGGACTCGTTGCGCGCATTTTAGAGAACGGTGCTCCTAAAAATCAAGCGAGAGTGGCGGCAAGTTGCTCGAGATACGTGCAATTGGCCGCTCAACGACTGGAGGCAACCGCAAATAGATCGTTCATAAGGCGTGGGTTCGCTGCGTGCAATTCGTGGTCTTTTGCCGAAATGATTTCGCCCTTCCGATGTTTCCAGCTGTTTTTCTCAGTCGGCAGCTGTCATCACCGGACATGGGGCGTGGGCAACGATGTGAAATGCTCCCGACTTCCTCGATCCGGTCCAAACATGCGCGCTCTTGCGAATGCCGAGGACCAGCAGATCGATGCCGTACTCCTCAATGTGCCGGAGAATCTGGACGTGCGCGTTGCCAACTTCGACGAAGCTTCTCGGAGTGCAGAACTCCTTGGCTTGCGCTGGAATGACCTTGTCAAGAACCGAATAGAACTCTTCCTCTATTTTGTCAAAACATCCGGGATGCTGAATCTTTTTAGGTCGGACGACGTGCAGCACATCGATCTTGGCATGGAACTGCTCCGCGACGGCAACGGCTATTGGGGCCGCATTCGCGACGTCCGGATGCAATTCTGTTGCGAATAGGATTCGTTTTATCGTTGCCGATTTTGGGCTAAGGGCTGGAACCCGTGGACCCACAGTCAAGCAGGGGTAGCGCGTGGTTCGCAGGATCGATTCCGCCGTGGACCCAAGAAGTCCTCTCCCAACAAGTGAACCACCGTGAGTTCCCATGACGATGATCGGCGCAGGGTTTCTCTCTGCAATCCGGAGAATCTCCTCATGCGGGCCGCCTTCCGAGAGAACTGCCATAGACTGGAAGGTCTTCCCGCCCAGCTTCTCCACTCTTCTTGCAAGATATGCCTCAAGGTCTTCCCGCTGCATGCTCCTCGCTTTCGACATGACCTCGGCCTCCAATGCAGCCTGGGAGAGATAAAAAGCGTGGGCAACGATAAGGGTTGCGCCAAATTGTCTTGCAAGCAGGGAAGCGTACAAGCCGGCGTTTTGAGAGAAGACGGAGAAATCCGTCGCAAAAACGATGGTCTGAAATGTCGGGTTCTGTGGACTCACCATAGCATTCACTTCCGTTAGCCTGACCTTTGATTCATCGAACGGTACTTGGCGATCGTCAAACACTGAGGACAGGACAGGGCGATTCGCGAATCACCCGATACAGCTGCGACCAGAGAAACGAAACGGTTTCTCTGGCACGTCCGCGCCCCACGATCACTAAGTCAGCCTCTTCCTCAAGGGCAACTTGCCGAATACCTTCCGGTACCGTCGCATCCAGGGTGCGCTCCCGGATCGGGATATCGTGATGTGTCTCAGCCTGCAAAATCTGCTCGAAAGAGCGGCGGACAGGTGCCATTGTTTTATTCCCGCTCTGCTCGTCGTCCTTCGTCAGAACGTGGAGGAGGCACACGCGCGCGGAGCAGGCGCGCACGAGAGAGGCAGCCATTGTGAGGACTGCTTCGTCTGCGGAATCGAATTTTACGGCACAGAGAATCGAGTTACAGCAATCGGGAAAGGTCAGTTGTTTTCCGGGTTCATGAGCGCTTGTGAAAACCGGACAGTCGAGATCGTGGAGCACCTTCGCAGTGACCGATCCGAGCAGCAGCCGGCGAAATCTGCCCAAGCCCCGGGTCGGCATTGTGATCAGGTCTGCCTGTTCGCGTTTCGCCAGCCACTCGATCGCCAGCGCCGGCTCTCCATCGACCACCACTGCTTTCCGAACAAGATCCGCGAAATGAGTGCTCGCAAACTCATTAAGCCGAACTTCACGCTGATCGCGAAGCGCTTGGAACTCTGGTGTATATGAAATTGGGAGCGGTTCATCGGTGACGTCGTCGCAGACGGGAGCCAAGTTCACTTCCTGGACTAGGTTGAATGCGTTCATAACCGTTACAGATGCATCGAACCTTCGAGCGATTGCGCCAACCGCAGGAGCCATCGCCGCGCCGGCGCCGGAAAAATCAACCGGAAAAAGGATCCTATGGAACGAAACCATAGACATTGCTCCGTTTGCCCGGCAAAAGGTCTCGCTCTCTGTTTTTCGAATGAAGACGAGATTCGCCCGGCCGCATGTAAGAGCTTCTGTCAAATGGTAGCACCGACAGGAGAAGCGGCCGCCCGTTCCAACCAGCCTAAGATTACGTCCGTTCAGTGCTGAAGTGCGGCGAGACCGGTTCGAGGGCGCCAGTTCGCTTGCTTCTTTGGGACGCAAGGGCAAGTCGTTTCTGACTACCCTCGCTGCGAATTGAGAAAGTGCCAATCTTCCTGCGGATGTGCTATCAAATGAGGCAAGAATATCGTTGCTGGAAAACCGTTCGTGGCGTTCCGCCTGATCGAAGTCCACGGCAAAGCTGATGGGTGTACTCTGTAGAAAATATGGGCTCACAATTCGTACTGCATTCCGGAGGAGTCATGTTCCACGAACTTAAGGAACTCGTTGGGCACAACGTAAACACTATCGATGGGGAGATCGGCCGTATTCGCACCTTTCTTTTCGACGACAGATCGTGGAAGGTCCGCTTCCTGGTAGTCGATGTGGGACGATGGTTGGCTAACCGCGAGGTGGTTCTACCAACGGCCGCTCTGGAGCATCCCGACTGGGACAATAAAATCTGCCGCGTCCAATTGACAAAGCAACAAGTCTGCGAGAGTCCCGCTGTGGACACGGAAAAGCCGGTGTCACGTCAAGAGGAAATTGCGATGGAAGCGTACTACGGGGCTTTCGGGAATTGGATCAGTAGCGAATTCGGCCTTTCGTCACTACCAGCATACAGAGAGTATCCAGTGCCGACCGGGGAAGATCGTCACCTGCGCAGCACTTCGCACGTACTTGGATACGAAGTTTTCGTACCGCATGGGGGTAAAGCCTGCCTTGAGGGATTCGTCCTGGACGAGGAGCGATGGCACCTCAGTTACCTTGATGTGAAGCTGGAGGAATGGCTTTCCAATCGATCCTTGCTCATCCCGACGGGATGGGTCGAGGGTATTTATTGGGCTACTCATCAGATATTCACGCGGGATGCCGCCGAACCCGCAGGAACCGATACGCGTCATCCAGCAAAAGCGCAAGCCGGGCTTGGAACCGCAGAGTGACGCCCAAGACTCATGCTGACCGAACGGTCCAATCACTGCTTAAAGAACAATGGCCTCGGCTCTAGCTCCTGAGGTCTCTCGATTTACCCTGGCACGTTATCGAGTTTTCCGCAGATGTTTAGCGCTGCCTTGAAGATCTGCGGTATGAGAATCGGTCCGGACTCAAATCCGTAGGGCCTGCGAGCCTCATCCTAATAATGATGGGAGTCCGCATGATAACGATCCTGGGCGCGGGTGGCGCCATCAGCAACGAACTGGCCTCGCGGCTTGCTTCGGCGAACCTGCCATTCCGGCTGGTCGGCCGCAATCCCTCTTCGAGACCCGGCGCGCGCGAGGTGGTTGCAGCCGACCTCACAGACGTGGACCAGTGCCAGCGCGCTGTAGCCGGATCGACCGTCGTTTTTCTTCTGGCCGGGCTCAAGTACGACCACAAAATCTGGGCCCAGTTGTGGCCGCGCATTATGAGCAACACGATCCAAGCCTGCAAACGCGCCAACGCGCGCCTGGTCTTTTTCGACAACGTCTACATGTATGGGCTTGTGGACGGCGCCATGACGGAGGACACGCCCTTTAACCCCATCAGCCGCAAGGGCGAGATCCGCGCCCGCATCGCCACCTCGCTGATCGATGAATGGAAAGCGGGGAACTTGACTGCGATGATTGCGCGTGCGGCCGATTTCTACGGACCGCATGCGACGCACGGCGTCCCGAATGTAATGGTGTTCGATCCGCTCAGCAAGGGGCAGTCGGCCATGTGCTTGGCCGCCGATGACCTGCCCCACTCCTATACGTTTACGCCAGACGCCGCGAAGGCCCTCCTGCAGTTGATGGATGAGAAATCGGCCTGGAACCAGACCTGGCACCTGCCCACTGCCCCCGATCCGCCCAAGGCCCGCGAGTTCATTGAGGCGGCAGCGCATGCCACGGGCGTCCAGGCGAAATATCGCGTACTGAGTCCTCTCCTGCTGGGCGTCGTCGGCTTGTTTAATCCGATGGTGCGTGAAATTCGCGAGATGCTTTACCAAAACACTGCGCCGTATCTCTTCGACTCCTCAAAATATGCTCTAGCATTCGGATTTCGCGGCACACCCTATCAGGAGGGCATCCGCGCCACAGCGGCCTCGTACCGGGACGCCGGACTTTCGTGATCACTTCGGAGTCTTTTCAGCTTGGGCAGACTTTTTGCGCAGAGGAGCGACGCACTCTCGCGTAATCATCCTCAGCGGAATCGTTCCTAGCGACTGCTCACTAACGTAGTGAGCATTGAGCACAGTACCCGTAGAACCGAATGTCAAGCTGAAATCCTGCAGCGGTGTTTCAGGCGGCCAGATGGAATTGATGACGGGGGCGACGCGCGCGAGCAGGGCCGCATCGATTTCTGGAATCGTCTGCACCGGGGGTTTGGGCGGAGGCGGAGGTGGCGCGGCGAGACGGGCCATCAACTCGGTGAGTTCGCTCTGACTGGCCACTGTGGAAACGGATACAGGTCGCCGGTCGCCAGTCGCCAGTGCGAGACCCGTCGCCATGATCGGCCCCATGAGCGGTGAGATGAGCATGGCTCCGATAATGACGGCGGGGCTGTTAAGGACCAGGCCGAACGCGGCAATCCCGGCCGAAAATGTGATCTCGAGCCAGTAATTCAGCTTGGAAATGTCCGCCTGACGTGATGGTGTCCATATTTTTCGACATTTTTTGAAGGCGTGGTGACCACTTTCAGGCGAAATCCGTAGCGACCCATTGAACAGGTTGACTAGGTTGAAAGGATTGAAAAATGCGAAAGATTCGTGTATTCAATAGATAGCGGTATTTCGTTGAAATGGAATGACTTGCTAAAAGGCTGGGGCGTGAGTCCCTTCTTCGGCACCAAATTGTCAAGTAAATATAATAAAGAGAGACAGCCGCATTCTGTGTAATGAAAGCAGATCCCGCACCCCTCTTGGGACGAGGCTTGAGTCTGGCAGGGATCCCGGCGTAGTCGGGGGCGGCTCTGCCTCTGTCGGGCTGCTCAAGCCAAGCATCCGGACGATAACCCGATAGAGGCCCCAAATCAAAGCGACCACGAGCGCCAACTGGAAGATGACGCTACCGAGTTCCAAAATTCCTTTTCCCACATGATCCCACCGCGAGGACAATCGCATGCCCGTCGACGAACTGAGCCGGGGCGGCTATTTACGGTTAAGCTCTTAATACTTGTCAGCGCTCTGATCAAGAAAACAGTTCTTCACCGGCTCGATAGAGGCGGTCCACTTCAGCGCGCGCCGGCATTGACATGGCGGTGCCTGGCCGGGTCACGGAGAGCCCAGCTACGGCGCATCCAAACCGCGTAGCTTCGATCAGGCTCATGCCTTCGGAAAGGCCGACGGCGAATCCCCCGTTGAATGCGTCGCCGGCTCCGGTGGTATCAACGACCGGTCCTGCCTGGAAGGCGGCAACGTGTTCGGCGAAACCAGGGCCGAGAACAAATGCCCCCCGCGCTCCCAGGGTCACGATCACGTGACGCGGTCCACGGCGCAGCAGAGCTGCGGCCGCGCGCTCAATTTGCACAATCGTGTCTACTGGCATTCCGGTCAGCGCATTGGCTTCGGACTCATTGGGCGTAACGTAGTCGCAAAGCTCGAGAAGCTCATCTTTGCACTCGCATCCCGGAGCCGGATTGAGAATTGTGGGAACGCTCAGCGAACGGGCAAGGCGCAAACCGTGTTCGACCAGAGGCAACGGCAGTTCGAATTGGGTCATGAAGCAGCCGGATGCGGCGATCGCTTCCCGAGCCCGTTCGATGTCGTCGACCGTCAAGGCGTTGGCCGCTCCGGGCGTTACCACAATGGCATTTTCTCCGGAACCCTCATCCACGATAATTGCCGCCGCGCCGGTGGGATGATCGGCGGTGGTGAAGAGATAATCCAAATGGACTCCTGCCTCGCGATGGATGCTCCGGGCCAGCTCCCCGAACTGATCGATTCCGAGCTTGGAGATGAAGTGCACCTGAGCCCCCAGGCGAGCGGCCGCAACCGCCTGATTGGAACCCTTGCCTCCGGGTCCAATCCGAAAGGCGGAGCCGATCACCGTTTCTCCCCACGCGGGAAGCCGCCCGGTACGGAAACTCAAATCGGCGGCGAATATGCCCATTACAGTCACATTTGGGGAAGCCATAGGGAACTCCATCCGGTGTTGCGCGGTTTTAAGGCGATTCCAGAATCGCTACGCCCTTCGTTGTTCGTGCAAGTTCGCCGCTCCCAGTTGCTCCCATCTTTACGACAATAACCCTTCGTTGGGGCCCCGGTTGATCGCGACGTCTTGAAGCCATCAGCTCCTGTGTGCAGCTACTTGTTATAGCTCATCGCACAGTAGCTCCAGATTGCGCACATCTATGCGAAGCGGCGCCGCCCAGGCGCCGGTCTCGTCTACTGTGCCGGCGCCTGGTGCAGTATCTGCGGGTCCTTGGAGCCCGGAGTAGGTGAAGTCATCAGGTGTACAAACATCTCGCTGAACTTGGGCCAGTTCACGTCCATTTGGGCGTGGACCTTTTCGAGAGAAAGAGCCGGCTTGTCCTGGTCTGTCCACACCAGCGTGTCTCCGTAGCTGGCCCCTTTGTCGAGGCTCACATCCATGTACACATAGCGTTCGCGCGTGATCAGGCTTGAGTCGAGCCATGCCGCAGCCGCCAGCTCATCCCAGAGATAATCGCCGGGGCGGCGAGTGTAGCGAGCGATGTACTGGGCCGCCGGCGCTGGAGACGCGGCAAGCTCCGCCAGCATTTCCTTTGTAAGATGAGTTTCCACGGATACATCCACTGTGGTTACCGTGATCTTAGGCCAAGCCGCGTGGAACATAATGCTGGACGCCTCCGGATCGAACCATAGATTGAATTCATGGCGCGGATCGTCAATGTACTCGGGGTCGTTGGTGGCCGGATTGATGCTGCCGCCCATGATGACGAGTTCTTTGGCGAGCGACGCAAACTGCGGATCGAGGAGAATCGCGGCCGCAATGTTTGTCATCGGGCCGGCGGCGTAGATGGTCACCTGATGCGGATACCGATGTACCATGCGGCTGAGGAATTGGGCCGCATCTTCATTGGCGGGCTTGATCGTCGGTGCGCCCTCGGGAAGGGCCGGTACCGCGTCGGGATCGTGGGCAGAACGCTGGCTCATCCACGCCCCCTGGTAGAGCACCTTACCGTGCATTTGCTCCCACGACTGGGTCCATTCCTTAGTCCGGACCATGGGATTGGCTCTGCCTGGGACGACCGGAATGTCGGGGCGCCCCACCAGTTCCAGAAGCCTGAGGGTATGGGCTACTTCTTCATTGCGCCAAGCATCGCCGGTCACAACTGTAATGCCAAGCACATTGACGTTGGGCGCCTGCAGGAACACGAGAATCGAATTCATGTCGGTGCCCGCGGGGCCCATCGCATCCTGGTCAATGACCACATAGCGTTCGCCTTGCGCCCGTGCGCCAGCGGCGGCCAGTGCGAAAAAAACAACGACGAGCACAAACTCTCTTACCCTGGTTAAGCTCGTTCTCATCACCATCTCCTGACCTTGGTTGCGAGCTACTGGTTCACGCGGCAGCGCGTGTGAGGCGTGAAATCAGCAAGTTGAAAAATACTTCTGGACGAACCGCGGTGGCCACTTTGGCATTGGGAGCGAAGGCGCCGGCCGCTTGGGAGGCCTGGCCCGAAGTATCTTGCAAAGGCGCCGAGAATCGAACCGGGCCGCTCCGCCAACCAACACTCTCTCCCGCTGTGAGCGTGCCCGCTGTCTCGATCTCGACACGATAATCCTCGAATGTGAGCACATCGGCAGATAGTAGCGCGCTGACCGCCAGCGGATCGTGCAAGTGCGGAGGCTCCTCTTCGTGTTCCCGTCGATAGAGTTCCATTACGGCAGTGCCGATGCGCGCAGCCGCGTCACTCGCCGGGTTATGGCCGGCTCGCAATGCCCTCAGGTGCGCGTCCGTCAGGTCCACTTTGCGGGTCACATCCAACCCCACCATGTAAATGGGAACTCCGGAGCCGAACACGATGCTCGCGGCCTCCGGGTCCACATAGAAGTTGAATTCCGCGGCAGGCGTGACGTTGCCGCCGGAAAGTGAACCGCCCATCAGGACAATCGAGTGAACCAGCCGAGCCAGATCTGGATCCTGCCGCAGCGCCATCGCGACATTCGTCAAGGGTCCAATGCCGACAATCGTCACTTCGCCTGGATGCTCGCGCACCAGGCGCCCAATCAGCGATGCCGCTGGTTCGGCGGCGGGGCGCAAACCTGGCGGCGAGAAATCAACACCCGCCAAGCCGTTGTCGCCGTGTGCGTAGGCAGCATCCACGAGCGTGCGGACGAGCGGCGAGGCCGCGCCGCGCGCGACTGGGATATCTGTTCGTCCCGCAATCTCGACCAGGCGCAGGGCGTTGCGGAGTGTAACATCCAGAGGCACGTTCCCCGCAACCGCCGTGACCGCGAGTAGATCGATTTCCGGCGAAGACATCGCGAGCAGCAGAGCAAAGGCGTCGTCGACGCCCGGGTCGGTATCGATGATGACCTTCTTCCGCCCACCCGAAGACGGTTCGCTTGCCTCGAGACCCCGCGCCAGAGCAGGCCCGGCCGCAAGGAAGCTTCCCGCGAAAACACCTCCGCACAGTGCTACAAATTCTCTACGGTCGGTTTGCATCTGGACCTCGGCGGCAGTGTTGCCCTGCAGGTAGGGAAGAAAGTCTTCGTTTAATTTGAATCGATGCGCTTTGCCGCGATTTTTTGTATACTGCGCGTCCACTTCGGTTGTCAATGAGATTTTTTCGCCGGACTTTCCTCTGAACGTCTAACCAGATCAAGGCAAGCTCGAGTTTTGTCGTGGGGCGAGTTCTGTCGCGGCTGGAATGCGCTCCAGGACTGAAGGCATCGAAATTCCGCCTGCCAAGGCATACAAGCGGAAGGTCCCGGTCGGCGCTTGACAATCGTATTTGCACGGGTGTATTTAAGTCGCAATTGGTTTGAACGTTTCAAACTAGATTCCCCAGAGTGAGTTTGAAGCGATTCAAAACTAGACCCCCAAAAACCGAATTTGAAGCGTGGCGAAACTAAATTTCCCAGGAGGTCCTCCGTGAACCGAATCGCTTACACCGTTGCTAGCGTCGGCCTGGCCCTAACGACAATGTGTGTTGTTGTTCATGGCCAGTCAACCGGTTCCATCTCTGGAAGCGTTGTCGACCCTTCCGGCGCCGTCATTGCCAAAGCTAACGTCAAACTTACTCAAACCGAGACCAATCAGATTCGTTCTCTGGTCACGGATGCGGCAGGCCACTACGTCGCAAACCTGCTGCCCCTTGGGCACTACTCGGTCCAAGTCAGCGCGCCGGGCTTCAAGTCCATTGAGAAAACGGGTATCCTGCTGGAAGCCCAGGGAAGTCCCGAGGTTAACTTCACGCTGACTTTGGCGACGGTCAGTTCGAATGTCCAGGTGCAGGCCACCGCCGTGGAGGTGCAGACAACCACCTCGGCTATGGACCAGGTGATCCATTCTCAGCAAGTGGCGGACCTGCCGCTAAACGGTCGCAACTTTGTCGAACTGGCCACACTGGCGCCTGGCGTGTCACAGGGCGACCAGCCCACCGATTTCTTCGCCGGAGGCCCCAGCAGCAGCAGCGAAACCTCGATTCGCGGCACTTTCTCGCTTTCCGTCGGCGGGTCGCGGGAGAATCGCACGGACTGGCTCTTTGACGGAATCGACGACAGCGAATTGACCTCCGGTGCAATCGGCGTTATGCCCTCCATCGACGCCCTGCAGGAGTTCAACGTGCTCACCTCCAACTACTCGGCGGAGTATGGCACGCGCGCAGGACCAACGGTCCTTCTGATCTCCAAATCCGGCAGCAATACTTTTCATGGAACTCTCTTCGATTTCCTGCGCAATACCGACCTGAATGCGGACCAATACTTCTCTCCAGTCAATCCGGAATATATCCGGAACCAGTTCGGCGGTTCCGTGGGCGGTCCAATCCTGAAGAACAAGCTTTTCTTCTTTTTCGATTACCAGGGAACGCGGAATGTACAGGGCGTTCCTTCGCTGACCCAGGTGCCCACGATGGACGAGCGCCAGGGAATCTTCACCGAGTCATTTCCCGGCTTTCCTGAAGTGCCGATCTACGACCCGGCCACCACCACCACCGATCCAACTACGGGACTGCAGACGCGCACCCAGTTTATGAACAACACGATACCGCCGGGGCGAATCAACCCGATTGCCCAGGCAATGCTGAATTACTTTCCTCCACCCAACCAAACCGGTGTGCTCTCGGCCAACTATATTGATTTGCCCAAGTTGACTCTTTCCGATAATGAGTTCGATTTCCGCCTCGATGAGGTGTTCTCGCAACGTGATCGCGCCTTTGCCCGATTCAGCTGGGATCAGGCGCCGGAATATCTGCCTTCAGGTCTGCCCGGCCCCGGCGCACAGCCCGGCGGCTACCAGAGTAACGAGACGCTGGCGGACGACGGCCGCAACATGGCGGTGTCGGAGACGCACATCTTCTCGAGCACCAAGCTCAACCAGTTCACCGCGGGTTATAACCGAATCTTCGACCACATTATTTCCTGGGGCGATGGAACCAACTGGAGCGACATGCTCGGCGTCCCGAACGCCAATCTCGGCACCTATTTCAGCAGTGGCTTCCTGAACGTGCAGTTCAACGATGGCTATTTTGGTCTGGGCGACCGCGGATTCTCGCCCATTCAGGATGGCACCAACATTTTCCAGTACACGGATGACTTCAACTGGGTCCATGGGAACCATTCCATGACCATGGGCATGGATGTGCGGTTCTTCCAATTGAACGAGCTCGGCGATGCTTTCCCGATGGGGGAGTTTTCATTCAACAATCTCTTTACCGCGGGCTTTACAGGCGGTTCACTTGATTCCTCCACCGGCAATCCCATCGCCAGCTTTCTGCTCGGCCTGCCGGCAGCCGGCGAGCACGACAACCAGTTTGCCGGCGCCATAACCGGAAGGCGTTGGAAGCAATGGCGGCCTTACTTCGAGGACGACTGGAAGGTGAAGAGCAACCTTACCCTCCAGATGGGGATGGGTTGGAATTACACGACACCTACGGTGGAAGAGCACAACCGGTATTCGAATTTCGATTTCACAACCGGGCAGTTGCTGATTGCCGGGGTCAACGCCGGCAAGTCCGCCGGCATTGAGCAGTATTACCTGGGATTTGAGCCGCACCTGGGACTCACCTACAGCCCATTCTCCTCAAAGAATGTGATTCGGCTCGGTTACTCCGTGCTTCATGACAGCGGCTGGAACATGGGTGCGGAAGGTCTCGATCTGAACCCGCCGTCTTACGCCACCTATTCCTTCACGAGCGACAACGTCACCCCGGTGACCACGCTGTCTCAGGGATTTCCCGTTCCCACCCCCCCCGACCTTGGCAACCTGAGTGGCAGTATCTACAGCCAGAACCTCAGTTACCATCCTGGCCACATCCAGCAGTACAACATCGATGTGCAGCGCGAGATACGCTCGGGCATGGTGCTGACCGTCGGCTATGTGGGCTCGCGCGCCGCGCATCTGGGGACCATCGAGTGGAACCTCGACACCGCCCCTCCCAATCCGCAGATCGATCCCCCGAACCTCCGGCCCTATCCGCAGTTCAATTACATCATCGGCACTCTCGACCGCGGCATGTCCCGGTACGACTCTCTGCAGGCCAAATTGGAGAAAACCACCAGCCATGGACTCTATTTCCTGGTGTCCTATACCTACTCCAAGGGCTTCGACAATTACCTCAGCGACGACGTCAGCCCTCAGGCGGGAGTCGCTTACTTCCCTCTTAATCCCGCGCCCAACGCCTATCCTCTCGATCCGAATGGATACACCGACAAGGGACTTAACGACACCGATGAGACCAACAATTTTGCGGCCAGCATGCTCTATCAGTTGCCGTTCGGCAGAAACGGCCATTTTGCGTCGAAGGCTTCAAGTGTAACAAATACGTTCATCGGTGACTGGCAGTTCAACCTCATTACCCATATGACCTCGGGAGTTCCGATCGGACTCACTGCAGGCGTCAACAATTCCGGTACCGCACTGAACAATCGTCCGAACGCACTCTGTAACGGAAAACTGAGTCACCACACCGTCTCGGAATTCTTCAACACAAGTTGCTATGTCGATCCTCCTTCCGAAATGTTGGGAGACTCCTATCGTACGCCGCTGTACGGACCGGACTTTATTGATTTCGACACTTCGCTCTTCAAGACATTCACTCTTCCGGAGTCCAAACAGTTGGTGTTCCGCGCGGAAATCTTCAACGTCTTCAACCACCCGCAGTTCGCATTGCCGGGAACGTACACAGATTCACCAAATTTTGGAGAAATCACGCAAATTGTCAACAACCCACGCCTGATCCAGTTAGCATTGAAGTTTGTTTTCTGACCGAGGCGAGGGAAGGGATATGGAGACTCTCGATGCCGCGGTTTTCAGCTCCTCGGGTTGGATAATGCTGAGGCCTCCTGGCACGCGCGTTCTCCGAAACAAGGTGCAAGCGTTGACACAGAGAGTCATCCCACTCTATGACAGGTTCTGATGACGGCAGAGATATCAACAAAACGGTCGCGATCACGATGCGGCAAATCGCCGAGACTGCGGCCGTATCGATCGGCACCGTTTCGCATGTTCTAAACGGATCCGCTCGCGTCACTGAAGTGCGCCGCAAGCGGGTGATGGAGGCGATCCGGAAGCTGGGCTATCAGCCCAGCCAACTAGCGCGCGGCTTGCGCAAGAACTCGACCGCGCTGCTGGGCATGATCATCCCGGACATTACGAATCCTTTTTTCCCGGGCATCGTACGCGGCGCCGAAGATATTGCTTGTCAATCCGATTATCGCCTCATCCTCTGTAACTCCGATAATGACGTAGCCAAGGAACTTTCCTATTTGAATGACCTTCGTTCCTTCCGCCCCTCCGGCTTGCTGATCATTCCTTCAGGCCCGGCAATTGGAAGCCTCGGACAGTTGAACACCAGCGTGGTCCTGGTGGATCGTTGCCCGAGAGAATGGAAAGGGGACGTAGTCACAGCCGACAACGAGGGCGGCGCGTATCTCGTTGGCCGACACCTTCTCGGCCTGGGGCACCGCAATGTTGCGGTCATCACCGGCCCCTTGAGCGTCACCAGCGCAGCTGCACGTCTTAGTGGATTCCAACGCGCCTTGGAGGAGGCCGGGATCGAGATGCGCCCCGAGTATATTCAGGAAACGCGATTCAACAGCGAAGGAGGCTTTTCTGCCGCGATGAGGCTGCTCCAGATGCTTCCTCGCCCCACAGCGATCTTTGCCACAAACGACTTGCTGGCGTGCGGTACCATGGCAGCCGCAAGGCAACTGCAGCTCCGATGCCCAGCGGACATTTCTGTCGTGGGATTCGATAACCTCGAATTCGTGGAGCATACCGCACCGGCTCTTACAACGGTGCATCAGTCCAGCTACCAAATCGGAGCCACGGCATGCCGCGTTCTATTGGAACGCATTACCGACCGCACCAAGCCGCCGGTCAACTTGGTGCTGGCAACCGAATTGAAGGTGCGTAATTCCACAGCGCCATGTCCCGGCAGGCGCAGCAAAGTAACCGGAGGTCGTCAAGTTAAGCACCCATAAGCTCTCAAAACTAGCGAAGATCGTCTTGCTCCACAAAGCGTCCTACACCGTCCAGTGTGGAATACCCTCTTAAGAGTGCTTATACGCCTCCGAAACCAGTACAAGCGCGAGCACATAACATGCGAACATTCCGGCCAGATACGCTTTAGATCGCACCGGAGCTTCGCGGAATTCGTGCCATAGGCGCAGACAATCTGCTTTCGTCGCGTATGCGAGCGCGCGAGTCGAGCTCCGAAACGGATGGGAGCGGACTTCGAGCGGGAAGCTAGAGGTCATTGCGCCGGGTGCCCGCGGAAGACGCGCGAAGAGCGTCCTCCTGGGACGACTATTTTGCGCGGCCGGACTTTGGCAAAGGTGTTCTTTGCGTTTTCGGTATCGAGGAGCCGAACGAGACGGTGCCGGGAGGAAGCTGTTCCGCGCTACAGCGTGACAAAACGGCCCTCCTGGCGGGGCACTCTTTGTGGGTGTGACGGCAGGCACAGCGGGAGTAGCGGTGGTCAGCGTGATTCTGGTTCGTGAGTTAGACGAACGGCTGGGCTTCGGTGATCTCATCACCCAGCACATGACCGGCTCCCGGCGTGCGAAACAGATGCGGTGCGCTGAGGCGGGTCGTTCAGCCAATTCGTTGCGCTTTCAAGCCAGCTTACCGGGCATTCATCGCGGGAGATTACATTGAGAAAAAAGATTGGGCCGGCATATCGAGCAGCGCTCTTGAGTACGGCGGCGCTGCTGGTCATGGGAATTAGTGTTCCGCGGGCGCGGGCAGAAAATGCGGGCGAAACCTCGGCAAACGGTACGCCGAATCGCGCTGCGGAGCACAATGCGGACGCGGCTTCGGTCTCGTGCGATCGGGCGTGCCTGGAAGGCATGATGAGCCGCTATCTGGGCGCGATGGCCGCCCACGATCCTCGGCAGGCGCCGCTGGCCGAGAACGTAGAGTACGCGCAGGACAACGTGCGGCTGAAGATCGGCCAGGCGCTGTGGGCCACGATCAGCGGGCTGGGAAAGTATCGGCACTATTACTGCGATCCGGATCAGGGCGACGTCGGCGTAATCACGGTGGTGTACGAAAATGGCGTGGGCGCAATTTTGATCGTGCGGCTGAAAGTGGTCAATCAGCTCATCACCCAGGCGGAGCAATTCGTGGCGCACGACCCGTACGGCGCGTCAGATTACGAAAAGATGGGCAAGCCCGATCCTCAATGGCTCGTGCCCATTCCGGCCGACCAGAGGGAATCGAGAGAGGCGCTGGATCAAGCGGCCTACATGTACCTCGAAGGGCTGCAATTGAACGACGGCAAGGGCGTGTACGCCTTCACGCCAGACTGCGAGCGCACCGAGGATGCAACGTATACGACGAATCGTCCGCGTCCGCAGAACTACGGGCATTCCGACGAAAACGTCAAAAACTTCACCATGTTGAACTGCACCGACCAATACAAGCTGGGCTTTCTCGGATTTACAACCGGAGTGCGCGACCGCCGCTACCTGGTAACGGACGTGGAGTACGGCGCCGTTCTGGCTTCGTCATACCTGGATTTTGACGGAACGGTGACATCGATCCATCTGACCGACGGAGAAGTATGGCAGGTGCCGCCATATTTCATGGTGCCACGAACGAATATCGCGAACGAAGCGTATCGAATTGAAAAGGGCAGCATCAGCCGCATCGAAATGACCATGTACGAAATCCCGTTCAACATGAAACCGGCGTTTCAATAGATCTCGGAGAATCCCTTGGCGAAAATCGTGTTTCGAAATTTCATTCTGGCTGGATTGCTGCTTGCAGCGTGGTGCGTGGCGTTGACGAATGTTTCGCTTCCGGCATTCGCCGCGGCGGATCAGGGAACGAATCTGACTCACCTTCCGGCGCATCCGAACGAGGCCATTCCGGGGCCGTGCGACCGCACCTGCCTGCTCGGAGTGGTGGACAGCTATTTCAACGCGATGCTGAAGCGCTGCGCGTGCGGAGTCGCGCTGGCGCCGAACGTGAAATACACGGAAGACGGACAGGTGGTGGCTCCGGGCGAGGGGATTTGGAAGACTTTTACCGGGCTTGGCACCTATCGCGTGTATCTGGCTGATCCGGAAACGGGCGAAGCCGGGTATTACGGCGGCTACACGGAATTTGGCAGGCTGCAGGGCGTCATGGCGCTGCGGCTCAAGGTGAAGGACCACGAGATCACCGAAGTCGAGGTGATAATGGCCCGGCAGGAGATGCGTCCGCAAGGCGGCCTGGGAGAAAACACGGCGGGAGTGATGACGCCGATCCAGATCGACGAAGTCGATCCCGCGGATTTCATTTCTCCAGACGTGGCGTTGCTCGCTCCGCTTTCGAAAGACGAGCAAACGCCGCGCGCGGAGATGATCGCGGCGACGCAAAAATACTATCAGGGCTTCGCGGAGAAGAACGGCTCGATCATACCTTTCGCGAGTGAATGCAGCAGCCGCGAAAACGGCATGGCGACCACGAACAAAGCAAATGGTCCCGTGGTCGATCCGGCGCATGCGGACTTTCACGCGTTCGGCGCGAGCTGCGCAGAGGAACTCAACCAGGGATATTTCAGCGCCATCCAGACGCCTCGCGGCGTGCGGCCGTTGCTCGTGGATGAGCAGCAGGGACTGGTGCTGAATCTCGCACTGTTCGATAACGAAGGGAACGTTAAGACGGTGGCTGTGCCGGGAGTGGGAGACGTGGCCGTGCCACAGAATTTCCTGAGGCCGATCACGTTCTTGAAGCCGCAGCTTTTCAAGATCGAGGGCGGCAAGATCCGCGAGATCGAAGGCCTGTCGTGGCCCGTCCCGTTCGGAATGCCCTCCGGCTGGGACTAGCTAGAGTCTGTTAATGACTTCCGGCGAGCAGCCGAAAGCGGTTTGCGAGCATAAGGCATGTACATGCCAGGAAGTGGAATGCGCCGAGCGTTAGACGCCAGCCGTTCGTAGTCTAAATAATTTCAACGAGTTGCAAGCCGCAGAATCCCTAAATCCAGCCAATCGATCTCTCTGGGGGACAAAACTGCACGTTCTCATAGCCCCCTGGTCAATTTGTTTTAAGCAATGTGAGCACTTCTGCACAGTCAGCGGCTGACAGACAGGTGGAAACTGCTTCCATCTCCCACCCAGGGGGGTCGGGTCAATCGAGGGACGGGGAAAACCCTCTTGGCTCTGAGCGAACGGGCGTGGCGTCGCAATCCTGATCTAGTGGAGCTCGGTGACGTCCCGCTCGTTTT
Organism: uncultured Acidobacteriaceae bacterium; assembly: GCA_963848805.1. GTDB lineage: Bacteria > Acidobacteriota > Terriglobia > Terriglobales > Acidobacteriaceae > Telmatobacter. The sequence continues at coordinate 28,429 of CAWKFD010000019.1, forward strand.
CGTCAAATCGCAAAGGGTTGTTCAGCTCGTGGGCCGGAACCAGCGCACCCCGCTGGATTTACGATGCCTTTGGGCCGATCGTGAAGACGACCCTTGGCTTGCCCATAGCCTGCGCCCAGACGCTTTCCACTTCGGCGAGGGGCACTGCCCGAGTGGCAATCTTCAGGTTTGCGGGCTGAACTGCCTCAAAGACGCTTTGGATGGACTGCAAGAGAGCTTGCCGGCTTACGCTTCCTATGCCGCTGCCCATCAGCACCAGGGCCGACGAGCGCAGAGCAGCGCCGGGGAGGGTGATGTTGGGCTCGCCGCTTGCGTTTCCCACGTGGACAAAGCGCACCGCCTTATCCTCGATCGTGTTTGCGAGGGAGGCAATCGTGATCTGTGCGCTCTCGCCCCACAGGTAATCGATGACGACATCGATGCCGCCGGAGAACGCCTGTTTCAGCGCTTCTTCGTAGTCGCTCGCTCCAGAGGGACGATCGGCGCCGAGAGCGAATGGCACAATCACATCGGCGCCAAGCTGACGCACCTCTTCGAGCTCCTGCACATTGCGGCCGGTGGCGATGATTCTGCCAGCGCCAAGGTGCCTGGCTAACTGCACGGCGATCCTTCCGGCAGTCCCGGTGGCGCCGTTGACCATGACCGTCTCACCGGGAACGAGGTGCGCGCGCTCCACCAGGCCGCCCCAGGCTGACATGCCGGGGTTCGCGATGGCTGCGGCGGTGATGTCGTCAAGGGATTCGGGGATCTCCACACAGTGCCGGGGATCGATGGGACAGACCTCGCCGAGTGAGCCGAACGGCGCTTCAGGCATGGCGAAGTAGACCTGCCGCCCGTCCGGTGCCCGGCCCACCCCATCGGTGCCGGCCACCGCGGGGTAGATTCCGGCAGAGCTGTAATGAGCGCCCGAAGCCCTGAATTTGGCGAGGTTGCTGAGTGCCGCAGCCCGCACGGACACCAGTTCCTGTCTTCCCTTTGCAACAGGTGTTTCGAAGTCTCCATAAACAGGCGTCTTGCCTTTCCCGGTAACGATCGCTGCTTTCACGACGATTCTCCTTGGGCGCTGAGGGCAATCCCTCCACCAGAAATCCAACTCCGTCCGGTCTTTTCCTTGTGTTATGCGTGTTTCTGGTTCATCCTAGTTCTATATAACTCCTTTAGCTGGGACTATCCGCCGCCGGACACGCAAGTTGTGCCAGCGAAACTGCGAGTGCACCCCTTGAACCTTGGCTAAGTGCTTGCGCCATAGGTGTTTGTAAGATTTTTTGCTGTTTCGGATCTTCATTTCGGCAGGCATCGGTTAGTTATGGAACGTAAAATCGTCCATGTTCTGGTTCTCCGCACGGTTCTAATCCCCGTGATCGCGGTCGTGCTGGCTCTTTTGCTGCGCGTCACGTTGGAGAACCAGTCCATCGCCCTGCCGACGTACATCACCTTTTATCCGGTAGTGTTTCTTGCCGCCATCCTGGGCAATATCTGGGCCGGCATTCTAGCCACTGCGCTCTCCGCGCTGCTGGTAGATTATTTTTTGATTCCGCCGGTCGGGAGCTTCGCGATCCACTCAACCTCCGATGTCGTCGGCATGACGATCTTTTGCTTCTCTGGAGTTTTAGTCTCCGTTGTGGCGGAACTCTACCGCCGCAGGCGCGAGAAACTGCCTGCTTACGCAATTGAATCGGCGATTCTGAGCGAGCGCGGGAATTTGGAGGAAGCGCCAGAGTTGACGGAGGCCGTCCGCGCGGAGCGCCAGCGATTCCTCGGCGTACTTGAAACGCTGCGCATGGCAAGTGATTCGACGGTTTCGCCCGGAGTCAGCCCGGCCGGCCGTGGATCCGTGTTCCCGAGCCTCGATGAGAAGAGATTCAAAGCGTCGCTTCGCCTGACGGTCCTGGTTCCCTTCATGGCCGCGGTGATCCTTGCCGGGGCCGCGCTTTGGGCAGCCTGGGAGTTGAATACCGCAGTGCAATCGGTCGATCAAAGCGATCAGGTGATCGGTCAATCCCGGCGTCTGCTCAAGTTGACGGTCGATATGGAATCCGGCGAACGAGGCTACCTTGTCACCGGGAACGATGCGTTTCTCCAGCCGTATCAGGCAGCCTCGAAGGTGATCGATTCCGAGTACCAGAAGTTGTACCTCCTGGTTGCGGATAACCCTCCGCAGCAGGCACGGCTCAAGGAAGTGCACGAAAGACTCAGTCATTGGCAAGGCTTTGCCGAGCAGATGATCGCCCTGCGCCGTGCGGGAGGAGCATACACCAACCTCCAGGCGAATCTGGCCGGGAAAGCGGAAGTGGATGAGATCCGCGAACAGATAACTGAATTTCAGAGCGTCGAAGAGCATGTCCGTGATGAGCGCAACCGCACGGCGCGCCGCGATTGGCGCCTGGTCGAGACCATCTGCATTCTCTTCGGCCTGGTTATGGCGGCGGGGCTTGCGGTCTTCACGTATCGCCGCGTGGAGATCGTTGCTGCCGATTTCGAGGAATCTGGCCGCGCCCTGGCGGCAAGCGAGCAGCGCTGGGCTACCACCCTCGAAAGCATCGGCGACGCGGTGATAGCCAGTGACCGCGAAGGACGAGTCACTTTCCTCAACCCTGTCGCCGCCGCCCTCACCGGCTGGCGATCCGAGCAGGCTCTGGGTCAACCGATCCGGAGCGTCTTCCGCATCATCAACGAGCAAACGCGGCGTCCGGCAGACGATCTCATAGGTCGCGTATTGAAGGAAGGGCGCGCTGTCGAACTGGCCAATCACACGGCCTTGCTGGCAAAGGATGGCCGGGAGACTCCCATCGACGACAGTGCCGCGCCGATTCTGGATCGAGATGGCAGGATTACGGGCGTAGTACTCGTCTTCCACGATGTCAGTGAGCGCAGGCGAGCCATCCAGGCGCTGCGTGCGCGGGAGGAGCGGTTGCGCCTGGCAACTGACGGCGCACAACTGGGGATTTTCGAGTGGACGGTGCCAACGGACACGGCCGTTTGGGAAAACAAGCGAATGTACGAGATCTTCGGCATCCCCGAGACCACCGATGCCGTGAACCGGGATCGATTCGTACGAGAAACCGTGCACCCCGAAGATCTGCCGCGCTTTACCCGGGAGTTGGAAGAAGCCATGCAGCCCGGCGCCCTGTTCCGCGGAGCTTATCGCATCCGCCGGATGAATGACGGGCAATGGCGATGGATTCAATACTTCTCGAAATTCGAGTTGGCTCCCGACGGCAAGCCCCTTCGCTTAGTGGGCGTGCTGCAAGACATCACCGAGCGCAAGCAGGACGAAGAGCTCAGGGAATCCGCGCAATATGCCCGCAGCCTGCTTGAAGCCAGCCTGGACCCGCTGGTCACGATCAGCGCCGAGGGCAAGATTACCGATGTGAACGAAGCCGCGATCAAGGCTACCGGGGTGGCGCGCGAAAAGCTTGTGGGAACGGATTACGCCGATTACTTCACCGAGCCGGAAAAGGCCCGGGAGGGGTATAAGCGCGTCTTCTCGGAAGGCTTTGTCATCGACTATCCGCTGACCATCCGACACGCTGACGGACATCTGACGGACGTGCTTTATAACGCCTCGGTGTATAAGGACGCCGATGGCAAAGTACAGGGTGTGTTTGCGGCGGCGCGCGACATCACAGCTCGCAAGCTGGCGGAGGCTGCGCTCAAAGAAAGTGAGACAAAATTCCGCACTTTGTCAGACCTGGTGCCGCAGTTCGTTTGGATGTGCACACCCGATGGCCTCAACGTTTACTTCAACCAGCGCTGGGTGGAATACACCGGGCTGACATTGGAAGAGAGCTACGGCCGAGGCTGGAATAGTCCTTTCCATCCTGACGACCAACAGGCTGCGTGGGATGCATGGAACCATGCCGTCGCAACCGGCGATATATACCGGGTTGAGAGCCGGCTTCGGGCGGCTGACGGTACTTATCGCTGGTTCCTCATGCGAGGCACGCCCCTACGGGATGAATCGGGTGAGATCGCCAAGTGGTTCGGCACCTGCACCGATATCGACGACCTTAAACGGGCAGAAGCGGAATTAGCCGCGCGGGCTCGGGACCTGGCCCGCTCCAACGCCGATCTGCAACAGTTTGCCTACGTCGCCTCCCACGATCTGCAGGAACCGCTGCGCACCATCGGCAGTTTTTCACAACTGCTCGCCCGGCGATATCAGGGCAAACTGGACTCCGATGCCGACGAGTTTCTTGGCTTTATTGTTGATGGTGCAACGCGCATGCAAAACCTGATTAACGATCTGCTCGCCTTTTCGCGGATCGGCACACAGGGCAGTTCTTTTGCGCCAGCAGACTGCGAAAAGATTCTTCGCTCCGCCGAGGAGAATCTTATGGCGGCAATTGAAGAGAGCGGAGCGGTAATCACGCACGATTCTCTGCCCAGGCTCTTTGCCGACGAGAGGCAGTTGACACAGCTTTTTCAGAACCTGCTCAGCAACGCCATCAAGTTCCGGCGTCCGGAGACAGCACCCCGCATTCATGTCTCTTCCAAGTGGCAGAATGGCGCGTGGAAGCTGAGCGTTCGCGATAACGGAATCGGCATCGATCCGCAATTATTTTGACCGTATCTTCATCATTTTTCAGCGCCTGCATGGGCGCGAGCAATATACCGGCACTGGGATCGGTTTGGCAATCTGCAAGAAGATCGTGGAGCGGCATGGTGGCCGTTTGTGGGTGGAGTCTGAATCCGGAACAGGCTCCGTCTTCCATTTCGTCATTCCGGGAGAAAGCAATATCGGAGAAGGCAGTCCTCTATGATGAGTCCCGTCAACGCAATTGACATCCTGCTGGTGGAAGACAGCCCCTCAGACGTGCGCTTGACGCGCGAGGCGCTGAAAGAGGCAAAGGTTTTCAACAGGCTCCACGTCGTCCAGGACGGCATGGCGGCGTTAGCGTTCCTCCGCAAGGAGGGCGAATACGCCAATAGCCCGACCCCGGATCTGATTCTGCTGGATTTGAACCTGCCGTTAAAAGACGGGCGCGAAGTCCTCGCCGAGATCAAGAAAGACAAAAACCTGCTGCACATTCCCGTGGTGGTCCTCACCACCTCCAGAGCTGAAGAAGACGTCATACGCTCCTATAATCTGCACGCCAACGCGTATATCTCCAAACCCGTTGACCTGACGCGGTTTCTCGAAATCATTCGCGTCATAGAAAATTTTTGGTTGGCAGTGGTGACGTTGCCCAAGGGACAGAATCGGAAGTAGGGCCGAAATGAAAACGCTCCTTGTCGAAGACAATCCGGCCGATGCTCGCCTGATCCGCGAAATGTTGAAAGAGCATACGGCCACGACTTTTGAGGTTCAGCACGTCACCCGGTTGGACATGGCGGTGGAACGCTTCCGCGACGAAACCTTCGACCTGCTGCTCTTGGACCTGGGCCTGCCGGACACTCAGGGAATGGAGACGCTGGTTGTCGCCCATAAGGCCTGGTACGGCTTGCCCATCGTAGTCCTCACCGGTTTGGACGACGAGCAGTTGGCGTTGGAAATGATGGGCGCCGGCGCGCAGGATTACCTCGTCAAAGGGCGCTTCGACACGCAACTTCTCGTCCGGACGATCCGCTACGCCGTAAAGCGCAATCAGGCCGAAGAGGAAGTCCGCCGGCTGAATGCCGTACTGGAGGTACGCGTGGCCGAGCGGACGCTGCAACTCCAGGCGGTTAACGAGGAGTTACAGAAGGAACTGGCCGACCGCGAGCGGGCCGAAGAGGCGCTCGCGGAAAGCGAACAACAGTTTCAGGTGCTGACGCAGAATCTGGCTACTTCGGTGGCGCTCATCGACTCGCGTGGCGACTTCACCATTGTCAACAAATCCTTCCTGCGCTTGTTCGATCTGGGCGAGCATTCCAGCGTCCCGAACATCAACAGCCGGGATTGGAGCCAGTGGCAGGTCTTCGACGAGAACGGCCGGCTGCTGGACGTGGACGAGCACCCGGTGCGCAAAGCCATGCTCACCCGTCGAGCGGTCAGGGATAAGCTCGTGGCCATGCAGACGCCGGCCAGCACGGATTCCAAATGGCTCCTGGTAAGCGCCGAACCAACCCTGGATGGCGACGGCAATATTCAGCAGGTGATCTGCACTTACCATGACATCACCGAGCGCAAGCGAGCCGACCGTGAGCTTCAAACCACCTTGCAGCGCTTCTATTTGATTCTCTCCAGTATGTACCCCGGCGTTGTTCTTTTATCGCCCGAGGGGGCTATCGAGTTCGTTAATCAGTCTTTCTGCAACTGTTACGGCCTTCAGGACGATCCCGACGATTTAGTGGGACTCAATCTGCCACAGTTGCTGGCCAGGTTCGAGAACAGCTACCTGAATCCGCAAGCAGCCATCGCCCGCATTCTCGAGATCATGGACCGCGGAGAACCTGTAGTGGGTGAAGAATTCGCCCTGCAAAACGGGAAGACATTCCTGAGGGATTTTGTCCCCTTGAACGTGGACGGAAAGCTGTACGGGCAGCTATGGGTGCATCGCGACATTACCGAGCGCAAGCAGTATGAAGAATCGCTGCGGGAACAGGCCGCATTGCTCAACCTCGCCCTGGACGCAGCCAAATTGGGATGGTGGGCCTACGATCCCCTCACTAAGGTCTCTATATCGGACAAGCGGTACAGGGAGATTTTTCAGCTTTCCGATAGCCAGAACCCCACTGAGGAAATGCTCGCCCGCGTCCATCCCGACGACCGGCGGCGCATGTGGGCGAGGGTTGAGGCGGCGCTCGACCCGGCTAACCCGAGGCCCTACTGCACCGAATTCCGGATCAAGCTGCCGGATGACTCGATCCGCTGGGTTGAAGCATACGGCGCCGCGGTCTTCGAAGGCGAAGGCGAGTCTCGCCGGGCAACGAAATTAGTCGGCACTGTGGCAGACATTACAGAGCGCAAGCATTCGGAGCAAGGACGCGAAGCCACAATCGAGATCCTGCGGCTTGTGAACCAAGGCACGGGGACGCGCGATCTGGTCCACGCGGCGACGACCTTCTTTCAAGAGCAATCCGGTTGTTCGGCTGTCGGAATCCGGCTGCGCGAAGGCGATGACTACCCGTATTTTGAGGCGCGAGGGTTCCCCCGGGAGTTTCTCCTCGCCGAGAACAGCCTTTGCAGCAGAGACGCAGGCGGCGCGGCGATCCGCGACAGCGAGGGCAATCCACAGTTCGAATGTATGTGCGGCAACGTGATTTGCGGGCGCACCGACCCCTTAAAGCCCTTTTTCACGGTAAACGGCAGTTTCTACACCAACTCCACGACGCGCCTGCTGGCCACTACGAGCGACGCGGATCGCCAGGCTCGCACACGCGATCGATGCAACGGCGAGGGCTATGAATCGGTGGCCTTGATTCCTTTGCGTGCCGGCGAGCAGCGCCTTGGGCTGTTGCAATTTAACGATCGGCGGCCAGATCTCTTTTCCCCCGCGTTGATTGACCTTTGGGAACACCTGGCCGGTCACCTCGCCGTGGCCCTCGCAAAATGCCAGGCGGAAGAGGCGCTGCTCGAAAGTCAGAAGGAGAACGAGTTCCTTGCCGATCTTATCCGGGTTTCCTCGCAACCGCTCTGCGTCCGGTATCCGGATGGAAAGTTTGAGCTGGTCAATCGCGCATTTGAAGAATTGACCGGTTACAGTGCCGAGGAACTGCGTTCGCTTGATTGGACGGCTACTCTTACGCCGCCGGAATGGCACGAACTGGAGCGGGAGAAATTGCTCCAACTACACCGCACCGGCGCGCCTGTACGTTACGAAAAAGAGTACGTGAGAAAGGACGGAACGCGGGTTCCCATCGAACTGCTGGTTCACCTGGCGAAAGACTCCGGCGGGAAGCCGCAGTATTATTTCTCGTTTTTAACCGACATAACAGAACGCAAGCACGCCGAGATCGAGTTGAAGAAGCTGAACCGGGCACTCGAGGCCAGGAGCAATAGCGACGAGGCGATTCTGCGGGCCACCGATGAGCAGTCCTTCTTGAAAGAGGTATGCCAAATTATCACCCGGGATTGCGATTATACGATGGTGTGGATCGGAATTGCCGAGAATAACGAAGGCAAGACTGTCCGGCCGGTTGCGTGTTCGGGCCTTGATGAGGGATACCTGGAGACGATTCGAGTAACGTGGGATTCGAGCGCACAGGGCCGCGGGGCTGCCGGCACAGCGATCCGCAGCGGGCAGCCATCCATATGCCGGAACATGCTGACCGATCCCGCCTTTGCCCCATGGCGCGAAGAGGCCATTAAGCGCGGCTATGCTTCTGTGCTTGCGATTCCTCTCAAGGAAAGCGGAGAAACATTTGGGGCGATCTGTATTTATTCCCGGGAGTCGGATGCGTTTTCGCAAGGCGAGGTGGACCTGCTGATGGACCTGGCGCGTGACCTCGAGTTTGGCATTCAAACGCTGCGCTTGCGTGCCGCCCGCGCCCGCGCCGAGGAAGCCCTGCGCGAGAGCGAGGAGCAGTTAAGCCTTTTTGTCGAGCATGCACCGGCCGCCCTGGCCATGTTTGACAACCAGATGCGCTACCTGCGCGTGAGCCAGCGCTGGAGGTCCGACTATGGTCTCGGCGATCGTGAGCTGTTCGGCGTGTCGCACTACGAGGTCTTCCCGGAGATAACCGCTGAGTGGAAGGAGGCCCATCGCAGAGGACTGGCCGGCGAGGTCTCGCGCCATGAGGCCGACCGCTTCGAGAGAGCCGACAGCACTTTGCAGTGGCTTCGCTGGGAGGTTCATCCCTGGCGTAATGCCGAGGGAAAGGTCGGCGGTATCCTGGTCTTTACCGAAGATATTACCGAGCATATTCAGGCTCAGGAGGCGTTTCTTCGCAGCGCGAAGGAGGCCTTCGAGCGGGGACAGTTGCGGGCACTGGCCGAGAAAATGACGCAGGCGCGCGAAGATGAACGCAAACAGGTCGCTCGCGACCTGCATGACGATATTGGGCAGCTTCTGACGGCGATCAAGATGGATTTGACGTGGACCAAGCGGCATCTGACCGGCGTGGAAGGCGAAGTGCAGGAGCGGCTGACAAGATCGATCGCTATGATCAGCGACGGCGCCAAGTCTGTGCGCAACATTTGCAATGGTCTGCGGCCGGGAGTATTGGACGATTTGGGCCTGCCCGCAGCCATTGAATGGCAAGCAAGCGAGTTCGCTTCGCGCACCGGGATTGGCTGCGAAGTTATATTGCAGTCGTCCGATTTGCGCGTCGACAGCGGCAAAGCCACTGCGATCTTCCGCATCTTCCAGGAGTGCCTGACCAACGTGATGCGGCACGCGGAGGCGAAGTCGGTGCGCGTTTCACTGCGAGAGGAATTCGGCAGTCTATTTCTAATCGTTCAAGACGATGGCGTTGGATTCCCGGAATCCAGTGCGTCAAGCGCAAAAGGATCGCTGGGCCTGCTGGGTATGAACGAGAGAGCGCAAGCGTGCGGCGGCGAGGTAATGATTACGAGTTCTCCCGGTAACGGGACAACGGTGACGATTCGCGTACCTGCGGATGCAGTGCCCGTCCAAGATGAGGGAAAATGAACATTCTGATTGCCGACGATCACGCGGTTGTCCGCCGTGGGCTGAGAGAGATCCTGTCTGAGGCCCTCCCGGGAAATCACTTCGTTGAAGCCAGTACCGGCGATGAGGTAATAAGCCACCTTGCCAAATCCAAGATTGGGCTCGCCGTGCTCGATATCAACATGCCCGGGCGAAGCGGCCTTGACGTGCTAAAGGACATCAAGCACAGCAATCCACGCCTGCCGGTAATTATCCTGAGCTGCCAGCCGGAAGAACAGTATGCGGTTCGCTGCCTTCGCGCCGGGGCTGCCGCTTATATCAACAAAGACAGCGCCACCGAAGAACTGGCGCAGGCCGCCAAAAAGATCCTCAGCGGCGGCCGGTACGTCAGCGCCGGAGTTGCTGACAGCCTGCTTGCGAATCTCGACGGAACGGAAAAGCCGCCGCACGAGTTGCTGTCTGACAGGGAATTCGAGGTCATGCGAATGATCGCTTCAGGTTTATCGCTCACGTCAATTGGCGACCAACTCCATGTGAGTGTTAAGACCATCAGCACCTATCGCGCCCGAATCATGGAAAAAATGCAAATGGGGAGCAACGCAGAACTCACGCGTTACGCGCTTAAACATAATCTCATCGAGTAGCGCCTGCTTTTTGTAGGAATCGCCCTACACCGATCTCGCCAAATCCCCTACACAATCATCGGAATCCGCTGATTGTGGCGGAATCCCGGTCTATCTAAAGTAAAAAACAGGTGATCAAACACCTTAAATACCTTTCTCCGGATCTGTAAAGCCGCGGCTTCCCCGGTACTTTGCGTACGGCCTAGTTGAAAGTAGAGACGCTATGCAAGTTGTTCTCTGGATTTGTAAAGCCGCGGCTTCCCCTGCGCTTTTAGTTACTACCGGCCGGAAAATGATTGGAGGCGAATAAATTGGCCTCGCGTATATTCTTCGCGCCCCTTCGCCAGGCGTACCCTCCCCCTGAAACTGCAAGTTGCCAGCCAAGCTCAAGCTCCGCGATGCGTGAAAGACTAACTGTGCTGATCGCCGATGACCATCCCGCCACGCGGAGTGGCCTCGAGGAAATCCTCGCGGATGCGCTTCCCTCTGCGCAGTTCGGCAATGCCGAGAATGCCGATGAAGTGATGGTGAGGCTGTCGGAGACAAGATACGATCTGATACTGCTGGATATCAACATGCCGGGACGAAGCGGACTGGATGCGCTGCAGGAGATAAAGCGCCGCTATCCGGAGATCCCGGTGGTGATCGTCAGCGTTCATTCCGAGGAACATTACGCGGAACCCTGCCTGAAACTCGGGGCGGCCGATTATGTCAACAAGAACTCCGCTCCCGAGAAGCTGGTTCCTTCGCTACTCAGGATTTTGGGCGAACGCCGGAATGACAAGGCCCAGCTTTGTCCCGCCGGCGCGAATCCGCATAAGTCGAACTGAATTCGAGCATTTATCCGCCCAAAAACGTTGGGCCGCTTGTAAGAAGTTTCCGACAGCAGATTTCTGAATCACCTACACCTTAATCAGCAATCTCTGATCCCATATCGACTTACGCCAAACTATAGTAACTTTAAGCACCCTCCGAGGCCGGAGCGAAAGTAATCCAGCTAAGTTTGATTAGCAGACGATAGGAGACACTCATGGCAACTGCGGCATTGGTTGAAAAAGAATTTTCGTTCCCTCGCGCGCTTCCTCGCCCGCTTCCGCGCCAGCTTGAAGGACAAGTTGGGCTCATCACCGGCAGTTCTCGCGGAATTGGACGAGTTATTGCGCGTGAACTTTCCCAGCGCGGAGCAACTGTCGCAATCAACTACCGAAACAATTATGAAGCTGCCGAACAATTGCGAAATGAGATCAGGGAAGCCGGCGAGGAATGCGAAATCTTCCGCGGCGATATCTCAGATCATCGGCAGGCGCGTGGATTGGTGCGGGATGTTGTGGACTGCTATGGGCGCGTCGACATTTTGATTAATAACGCAGGCATCACGCGCGACAGGTCGGTTCGTAAGATGACCGACGAAGATTGGGACGCGGTGATCGAAACCAACCTGAACAGCGTGTTCTATTGTACGAGCGCCGTTGTGCCCATGATGGTCGAGCAGAAATACGGGCGAATTGTGAACGTCGCATCGTTTGTCGGGCAGGCCGGAAACTTTGGCCAGGCAAACTATGCCGCGAGCAAAGGAGGGATCATCGCCATGACCAAGGTCCTGGCCCTTGAACTCGCGAAATTCAACATTACCGCCAACGTCATTGCTCCTGGTTTCATCGGCACCGACATGGTGGCGGCAATGCCCCCGAACGTGCTTGAACAAGTTAAGTCGCGGATCCCCATGCAGCGCCTGGGGCTGCCTGAAGAAATTGCCAAGGCTGTGGCATTCCTGGTGTGCGACGGGGATTACATCACTGGACAGCAGATCAATGTAAATGGCGGAATCTACATGTAAATAGGGGCCAAACTTGCGGTTTCCTGATGGAGCGGATGCCTAAGTTAGACCAGGAGTCTCCCCATGATGCGAATGCGGTTTGGAAGGCCGGTACACACCAGGATTCTTGTGGTAGACGACGAGCCATCGATTGCAGTCAGGTTGGCCGGCATCCTTGAAGAAGAAGGCTATGAGGTCGCGACTGCGTTCAGCGGCGAGGACGCAGTTTCGAAAGCCGCAGGTTTTGAACCGAACCTGCTCATCACAGACTTGAATATGGCCGCGATGAACGGCGTGGAAGCCGCCACTCGTATTACCGCAATCCTGCCCGATTGCAGAGTGCTCTTTTTTTCGGGAACCAGTTCATTCGATGAGTTGTCTCGTACGGCGCCAAAGCGTTCTGTATACAGCTTTGCGCGGAAGCCCATGCCCGTCCCCGATCTTCTCAGCGCGATTGCGTACATCGTCTCGGCCGCCAACACCGTTTACGACCGAAAGAATTCGATCGACGAATACGTCCCTCACGAAGAACCCCCGCAGAAGTGGCATGTAACCAGATTGACTCCGCCTCGCGGCAAATCAGTTGTCCGCAATTCCGTCTCAGGTAGTGACTTTTCGGAAATCTTGCCTTGGAATCTCCTGCATGGTGAAAACTCGGGAATCGGACTCGGCGCGTGACCCGCGGCGCAGCGGCTCAGTGCAGCACTGGATTCCCAAAAAACCGTGGCCTGTACCGGTGTCAGCCAAAGTGAGAATGCCATATAAGGAAGACCTGATGATTGCTTGTGAGGACGATAGACACACCCAAAACCTGGGAATATACATGACTGGCACTGCCCAGCCGCGGGGGCCCTCTATCCTTGTAGTTGATGACGAACGCGTGATCGCCGATAGCCTCGCTCGGATTTTGACTTTAAGTGGCTGCGCCGCTGTTCCAGCTTACAGTGGTGAAGCGGCTATCGAGTCTTCTCTAAGGACGCCGCCCGAGTTGCTTATCAGCGATATTGTGATGCCCGGAATGAACGGTATCGATCTCGCTATCAGGCTCCAGCACATCGCGCCCCAATGCAAAGTCATCCTTTCGTCCGGCCAGCCGGTCAGCGCTCAATTGCTCGATTTGGCGGGACGAGAGGGATGGAATTTTGCGTTCCTGCATAAGCCAATTCACCCCGCGCAGTTGCTGACACACGTGTCCAAGATCATCTACCGGCCGAATCGCAGTTTCCACTTTGGAGAAGCACAGCCGGCATTTTAGAGCGCAAAACCAGAGGCGTCCTGCGTCAAACGTACCGCCGCTTCCTCGGGGGTGCGGAGAAACGCCTGGCCGCAGTCAAAAAAGTCAATACGCCCGGCGGAAATCTCTCAGCAAATGTCTGTGAATCAATCACTTGCATGAGATGGAACTTTGCGCGGCATTTCCCCGAATCGGTTTATTCTCATCGCATAGGCCAAATTGACCGAACCGCTCCTGTGCCTGGACGCTCTCATAGGTTTAACCCCATTGCTTTCAATAAGCTGCACCGAACTCCAGCGGGTTCAAGAAGTTCGAGCGGAAGCTATTCGCTAACCAATTGAAAACGAAGGGCCTCTCCGTCGAATGCTTGCAAAGGGGGGGCGGCCCATGTGCGAGCCTGCGCGTTGCTATTCCCATGCGCCGTTAACCGCCGCCGGCCGGCAAGTTCTTTCATCAAGCTGCCCGTTCCCCGCTGCCATTTCCCCTTCCCCTCGGCCGCTCGGTCGATCTCCCTCCAGGAAAGCCATCGACAGAAATCCAGATAAGCCTTTCTGAATCCTATTTGGACCGCTCGCGTCTAAAAAGCGATGGGAAGTGCGCGTGGAGTAAGCAGCCGGTATTGACGCCTCTGGAAAAACGCCAGAAGCCTCCTCGTTTTGCGGCCCTGGGGATTCACCGAGGTTAGACAACCATGACGCTGTACGATTTCCACGACTGGAGCCGCGCGGCTCTTGCGCCCTTCCGCCTTGCTGCCGAGACCACAAAAGCCACATTCGAGAATCCATTTTTCCCGGTGTCGCACACACATCTCGGTCGAGCGATCGCGGCCGGTGCCGAGCTTTTTGAGCGCACAACGCGCCATTTCGTCAAGCCGGAGTTCGGCCTGACAACCACCCGCATCTTCGGCGAGACGATCCAGGTCGATGAAGAAACCGTCATGACCAAGCCGTTTTGCCGGCTGCTGCATTTCAAACGGCACACCAAGAATTCCGATCCGCGGGTGCTGATCGTGGCGCCGTTGTCTGGCCATCACGCGACTCTGCTGCGCGGCACGGTCGAGTCGATGCTGCCCGACCACGATGTCTACATCACCGATTGGGTCGATGCGAGAATTGTGCCGCTCTCGCAAGGCAAGTTCGACCTCGAGGATTACATTTCCTACGTGATCGATTTCATCCGCCTGCTGGGGCCCGATGTGCATGTGTTTGCGGTATGCCAGCCGGCGCCGGCCGTTCTAAGCGCTGTTTCCTTGCTCGCGCAGATGGATGATCCGGCCCAGCCGCGCTCGATGACGCTAATGGGCGGGCCGATCGACACGCGCATCTCCGAGACGATCGTAACCGAGATCGCGCACCAGGAAACTGTCGGCTGGTTCGAGCACTCGATGGTTCATCCCATCCCTTTTTATTACCCCGGCGCGCACCGGCTGGTTTATCCCGGATTCCTGCAATTGCAGGGCTTCATTTGGATGAATGTCGACCGCCATGTCGGCGAACACATCAAGCTTTTCCAGCACCTGGTCAAGGGCGACGGCGAAAGCGCTGCTGCGCACCGGAAGTTCTACGATGAGTATCTTTCGGTCATGGACGTTCCAGGGGAGTTTTATCTCCAGACCGTCGAGCGCGTATTTCAGAAGCACGATCTGCCGCTAGGTAGATTCACTTGGCACGGCCAATTGGTAAAACCGGAAATGATCAAGAAAACCGCGCTCCTGGTGATCGAGGGCGAGCTTGACGATATTTCCGGGGCCGGGCAGACCCGCCCTGCCATCGACCTGTGCAGCGGCCTCGACGGTAGCATGAAGAAGGCGCACCTGCAGGCCGGCGTCGGCCATTACGGCCTGTTCAACGGCCGCAAATGGCGGCAGGAAGTGCTGCCCATCATGCGCGGCTTCATCCGCCAGCACGGACGGCAAGTGGAATCCGCTGCGCCCCGCAGGAAACACGCAGCGTAACATCGGCATCGAAGCGGTAGAAGTTTCCTCTTCAGGACCACGGACCGAAACAATTCAAGAAGCAACTGCGCCTACAGCGGCCTAGATGAATTCCCCAAAGCGCGTCAGCCACATAGCTCGCGCCGCGGGGGAGGCCACATTCATCCCCATCGCAATGACCTGCTTACTCTGGATCCCCTTTACGAGGGCATGTTTCCGGCCGGCGGCTTGCGGCTGTCTGTTTGCCCCGAGGGCGGCGCCGATCGCGTCTGGGCAAACAGATTCAGCATGCGATCGAGTTTCGCATCCAGATCATCCAACCGCAACTCAACATTCGTGAAACGCTCCGCGAGAGATGCGACTTCCTGCCGCGTTGGCAGCCCAAGATGCTGCAAGGCCTGTACCATCGTTTTTTCCATCTCTGCGCGTAGCGGAGCAGAAGCAGTCAGATAGCACTCCAGCATCGCCCCACTGGCCTTGGCATACTCTTCGGTGTTCACGGTTTGCACCATCGTCTTCGACATGGCATCGAGATAGGTGTCCCGCATCTCACGGAGCATCGCAAAGGGATCGTAGGTCTTGTCCTTTTCCTCGTTAACTTCTTTCACTTCTGCCATATATTTAAACCTCGATTCTAACCACGCACATACTCGTCTTCGCGCACAGATACACACGTCATTTTACATTGGGCGCAGCTTTACATGGGGCGCAACCGGGTTGCGCCCCATCAAGCAACCACCCTTGAGTGGCCCGATCGCCTTGTTAGGCGGTGACCAGGTCCAACATTTCTTTCTGTGCTTCAAGGAGCGTGGCCACGCCCTTCTGGTACGAACCAACCGCCGCGCTCACTGGAGCTTCCGCGAGGTTCAAATGCTGCCGGGCGGCATCCATCGCTGCCTTGGCCTGGGCTACTGAGGTTTCGAGCACTTTCTTTTGCGCGGCGACGGTGCGCTCTACTGCCTGGTTGCTCTGTTGGACGGCAGACTCAGTCAACTTGTCGGCGGCCGCTGCGCGATCCTTCATCGCGTCGATTAAGGCATGGCTCTGCTCGAGCGAAAGTTCAACGGCCTGTTTCTGCGCGTCGGAGAAGCGCTCGAACATCGTGTTTGCAACTTCCACCAAGGGCAGGCGATAAGCGGCGGGCAGCTTTTCGACGGACTTCTTGTAGATTTCCATCAACTCGGCGTTTTGCTGCGCTGCAACATCAATGGTGCTCTTCTGGATTTCGGCGATGCGGTTAATGCTGTTGGCCACCAGATTGACGAAATTTTCTCTGGCTTCAGCGACTTCAGGGGCTGATTTACGAACTTCATCCATGACTGGTTCCCTTCTGGGTTTGGCTGTCGGGCTCATCTTGACCCTCCTTTGGTGGGCTTTTGCTGCAAATTATGCTGCACTGCAGCACACTTTTAATCGTACCCCTTTTTTCGCTCGTGTCAAGGGGCTAAAATGAAAATTCCATATGGCTCAGACCGTAATCATCAAAAAATACGAAAACCGGCGCCTCTACGACGCGACCAACAGCCGCTACGTGAACCTGGATGAGGTGGCGCAGCTGGTGCAGCAGGGCCACGACGTCCAGGTAGTGGACGCCGCATCCGGCGAGGACCTGACGCGCCTGATCCTCACCCAGATCATCGCGGAGGGAGCCAAGAACTCCGGATCGACTTTTCCCCTCGATATTCTGCGGCAAATGGTGATCGCCTCAGATCGGGCTAGTCAGGAGAGCGCAACCCGCTATACCAAAGCCATGCTGGATCTTTACAAAAACACTTACCAAGCCATGGCTCCGGCACTTAATCCATTCGAGTTCCTGCACAATCCGGTGGGGCCAGCGGTGCCGCCGGCGCGGCCCGCCGCAGCCCGCAGCGCTACTGCAAGAACCCGAGGGCCCCGGGGTACCGGACGAGATGGCCGAATTACAGAAACGTATTGCAGAACTCGAGAAGACGGTTTCGTCGCTTCGCCCCGGAGTCGCCGCCCACGGAGGCGAGAGAAAACCGGGGAAACGGCCGAACCGCAAAACGCCGGCAAACAAGAAATGAGCCGTCGAAATTTAATCGCCGGCGAACGGCGCGACCAGTTCGAGCGTGGGTGTGTTCCTGGCTGAAATCGGCGAACGGGCCGAAATCAGATGCGGCTGCATAGTCCGCTCCCGGGGAGCAAAGTACTTGAGCGTCGAAGAATTATTCGCCTCCTCCGCGGGGCCTGTCCTAGCCTCCTCGGCGGATCTAGCTCCCAGCCATGCATCAATACGCGGCCAGGTAATTGTAGGGGCGGTGCGGCCTCCGGCCATAATCCCAACGTGCCCTCCGGGAGCCCGGAAAATCTCCTTGTCGGTACTGCTCACCTTGTCCAGAATGGTTTCCGATTGGCAGGGCGGCGTGATGTGGTCCCGCTCAGCAATTACCGTGAGTAAATTCGCCCGCAACCGTCCAAGATCGACTGTTTGGCCGCCGATCTGGAGCTCATTCTTGATCAGGCGATTGTTGCGATAGAGATCGTCGATCAGCTGCCGGTAAGCACCGCCGGCCACGGGCACCAAATCCGACATCCAGGTATTCATTGCGTGCCAGGACTCGACCGTGGACGGGTTATCGAGGTTGTCCCAAAGTTTGTAGTAGGTAGTTACGTAGTTTTCAACCGGCTTGAGTACCCTCGATCCGAGGTCGATCATCTCCCCGGGCATGTTTCCAAAGACGCCGAGCACGCGGTCAAGGTTGAAGTACTTCTCGTCCGCGAAACGCGCGAGGGTAAGCTCCTTGCGATTGGAAAAATCGAGCGGTGCGGTCAGCAGCATAAGATTCCGCAATCCGTCATTCGGATGCAGCGCGGCGTAGATCGTGGTTAGCACGGCGCCAACGCACCAGCCCAGCATGCTGAACTCGCGCGAGCCGGAGATCGATTTCACCTTGCGGATCGCGCGCGGCAAGTACTCCAGCACATAGTCGTCCAACTTCATTTTCGAGTCTTCCGGGCCGGGGACTCCCCAGTCGAGAAGGTACACATCGTAGCCTTTTTTGACCATGAACTCAACAAAGCTGTGGCCCGGCCGAAGATCGAAGATCGATGGGCGATTGATTAATGCAAATACCAGCAGCAAGGGGATCTTATGGCGCCTTTCCTCAGGAAGGACGGGGGTGTATCGATAGAGCTTCGCTTTATTCAGCGTCCAAACAACCTCTTTCGGCGTCTGCGCGATGGCCGCGTCCGTCGTAAGCAACTCATTTAATTTCCTGAATCGCTCGGTAAAAACAAGCGGTCCGCCGGATAATGCTTGAGTTGCAATCGATGCCATAATTCCTCGCCTGTTCTTTCTTCCGGAGTATGGTGACGTTTCCGTTCGACAACATAACGGGTGAGGCCAGCGCGACACTCTCTCTGACCGCTATTTCCAGAGGCAACTTTTTGAGCAGCCCATGCACGAACGTGCGCGCGCTAAGAAACGGTTCCAGTAAGTTACGGCACGTCGCTGGGTTGACGAGATGTGCCGGCCGGAAAACTGTGGCTTAGATTACTGCCGCCAAATTCATACAACGCCGGCCATTTCAGGACGAGGGAATGTGAACTGCCGATGCGGAAATTCAGATACCGGTTGCGGAAATGATGCCGACGCTATAAATGTGCTTGATCCAAGGTTAGGATAACGGACAAGCGGCGAGATATAGGAGGACGCTGATTTATTTGTAAGCAATTCCAGACGATGCCTGTAGGAAAAGTCTGACATTTAAACGCCATTTTAATAAAAGGGTCAGATTGACCCTCCTCATATTTTTGGCGCCCGGCGGCTCGAACCGCAAAGCGCCCGCAAAGAGGAATTAAACCGCCGAGACTTGACGAATTGAGATGGGTGTGACCTGTTTGAGGGTGTGTGCGCTGGAGGCTGGCATCGGCGAATGTGCCGAGTGCAGTTGCGGCTGCACATGCCGTTCGCGGGGACTTATGCACTTGACCGTTGGGCGAATCTCTGCCTCCTGCCCGGATCTAGCTGCCAGCCATTCGTTAATATGCGGCCAGGTAACCGTTTGGGCGGTGCGGTTTCCCGCCATGATCCCAATGTGCCCTCCCTCGACCCGAAAGATCTCCTTGTCGGCGCTGCCCACCTTGCTCAGAATGGTCTCCGATTGGCATGGTGGCGCAATGTGATCTGCTTCAGCAATTACCGTGAGCAAATTCGCACGCAGGCGCCTGAGATCGACTGTTTGGCCGCCAACCCGGAGTTCATTCTTGATCAGGCGATTGTTGCGATAGAGATCGTCGATCAACTGCCGGTAAGCAGCGCCGGCCATGGGAATGCAATCCGACACCCAGGTATTCATCGCATGCCAGGACTCGACCGCGGCCGGGTTATCGAGGTTGTCCCAAAGTTTGCAGTAGTTCACTACGAAATTTTCAACCGGCTTAAGCAGCCGGGCTCCGAAATCGATCATCTCCCCGGGCATGTTTCCGAAAACAGAGAGTACGCGGTCAACGTCGAAGCACTTCTCATCCGTCATACGCGCGAAAGGAAGCGCCTCGCGATTGGAAAAATCGAGCGGTGCGGTCAGCAATAGAAGATTCCGCAATCCAGCCTCGGGAAGCAGAGACGCGTAGATTGTGGACAGCACTGCGCCAATGCACCAGCCGAGCATGCTGAACTCGTCCGAGCCGGAGATCGACTTTACCTTGCGAATCGCGCGCGGCAGGTACTCCAGAGCATAGTCGTCCAACTTCATTTTCGAGTCTTCCTGGCCCGGCACGCCCCAGTCGAGAAGGTACACGTCGTAACCTCTCTTGACCATGAACTCAACAAAGCTGCGGCCGGGCCGCAGATCGAAAATCGAGGGACGATTCATAATCGCAAATACCAGCAGCAGCGGGAGCTTATGGCGTCTTTCCTCTGGAAGCACGGGAGTATATCGATAGAGCTTCGCCTTATTCAGCGTCCAAACGACCTCTTTCGGCGTTTGCGCGATGGGCGCGTCTGTGGAAAGCGTTTCAGTGAATTTCCTGAATCGCTCAACATAAACAATCGGCTTGCTTGAAAATGATGGAGTTGCAGTCGATGCCATAACCCCTCGCTTGTTTCCCCCTTCAGCAGTCTGTGTATTCCCGTTTGACGGCACAAATTGGAAGGCCAGTACAGTGAACACTCGAACCGCGAATTTCGGTTGCAGGTGATTGAGCAGCAGATGCATGCTTCATCCGCTACGGCGCCAAGGCAAATGTATTGAAGTGCGCACTTCGCCGGGAGGGGCGAAATACGCTGATCCAAAAGGATCCCGAGCCCTACACCAGGACTCGAGCGGCGATTGGCAAACCCGCTATGGGATAATCAGCTCGGGGAACAAGCCAACGCCGTAGTTGCGTATGCGCCACGACACCATCCAACGTTCCGCGCAGGGTCAGTTGAGAACCTAAAAACACTGGCTAGCGGACCAGCCCTTAATTGCAGCGAATCAAAGCGATTTACCACTAAGAACATTCTAGTCAGCTAACATGTTCTCCGGTTGATGGCCATGTTAAATGTGGTCGAATTAATTGCTTTCCAATCAAGGCCGTGCTTTTCCGGTGGGGTAAGTCACCTGGCTAAGTAACCGGCTAAGTAATCCTGCAGCGTTCTCAGTCCTTCTGAGCTTGTCAGTACTTTTGTACTCTCTCGTGCGGCAGGCGTATGTCACTTGTCGAACGTTGAAGAAACATTTCGCATAGAAGGAATACTCTTCGCTGTCGAAACTGCGCGGCGCCTGACGGGACGTACCAATCGGCAACCGTCAAGTAAAACAGATTTACCTGCTGCCGCTAAATTCATGCGACGTCGAGTTTCAATAAAAGGGATTGTGAATTGCCAATGCGGAAATTCAGCCTCGGAAACGACGGCGACGCTGCGAATGTGCTTAAACCAAAACTAAAGATAATGGTGCCTGGCAGAATATAGGAGCATGCTGATTTATTTGTAGTCAATTCCAGAAAATGTTCTGTAAGAAAAGTCTGACAGATAAATGCCTATGTTAATCAGATCGCCGGCTAGAGGTAGTTGCATAGATGGCGTCTCGAATGATCCTGCAAAGCGGAGCCAGATACTTATCTCATCCCACAGCCCTTTCATTATTTGCGAAGCTTGGAACGGCGAGAACCGTAATTTCATTCATCAGGTGAAGATTGACGACGCGCAGGCCGTGGTGCGAAAAGTCTCCGACGCAGGCAGGCAGGCTACCTGGCTTAGCCTGCAAGTCGCCCCTTGCGCCCGGCAAACCGGCGAGTAGAGAATGACCGCACTCAACTCTTCGCCAGCTCAGCTTCGATGGCGGTGATCAGTTCCGGCGCGTCGGGCTGTGTGTCGGGCGAGAAGCGCCGCACAACTTCTCCCTGCCGGGAGACCAGAAACTTCTCAAAATTCCACAGAATCTCCGGCTCGGGCAGCGTTTCGATCCCACGGCTCTTCAGCTTTTCGCGGAAGGGCGTCTCGGCCGCGCTGGTGGCCGTGGGCTGCGCGGCGATGAGCGCCTGGTACAGCGGGTGCTTCTCAGGCCCCACCACGGTGATCTTGCCAAACAGCGGAAACGTGACGCCGTAGTTGAGCTTGCAGAAGGACTGGATCTCCTCGTTCGAGCCCGGCTCCTGGGCCTTGAAGTCGTTGGCCGGGAAGCCGGCGATCACCAGCCCCTGACCGCGAAAGCGTTCGTAGAGCTTTTCCAGCCCCTCGTACTGCGGCGTGAGCCCGCACTTGGAGGCGACATTGACCACGAGAAGAACGCGGCCTTTGAAATCGCCGAGTGAGGCGGGTTCGCCGGTGATCGTGTCGACGGGGATGGAATAAATGGAAGCGGTCATAGGTTCTCCAGCCCTCCATCATAATAGAGTGAGCGCCGGAAGGACTAAGGTTGGTTGGCGAGGATACACGGCGCAAAAAAAGCCGCCGATCCCACAGAGTGACGGGATTCCGTGGCAAATCACGCTATCGCGCTTAGCTCTTAGTGAATCTGAATGACGGGTCGATCTTCTGGCTCAATTCCCGTTGGGAGCCTTTTGTCACGCGCCTGAAGACGCTTCACAGCGTCGGTCATCTCTTGGAGACCTGCTTGCGTTGCCGCCACTTCTTTAACAGATCAGCAGAAACACCGACAACGAAGGCTGCTCCCTGTTTGTTCAAGACCGGATTGTCGTCGCAAGTCGAAAGCGGTTTTGACTCCCCTGATCGAGACGTAGCAGGCTTTTCGGTGCGCTGCGCGGTGCGACAAATGCGTATGACGCTTACATGAAAGTGGTATAACTCACCCAATTTGGGGATTAGAAGTGTAGACTCTCGTACTCTCTAAGAAACCTGGAGTGAAGACGTTAGTACTCATAAACTGGTTATCTTTGTGCGGATTTCGAACGAATCGGAGCATTACAAGACACTTCGCAATATATTCTGTCATCATATCTACTTTGTTTTCAATAAATTAGACTAAGCTAGTCTTCCTGGCTCTCTGTACGGTGGTAACTGGCGATGGAATTGCCTCTTTGAGCGCAGGCAATCCGCCATCGGGGAGGTCCCTGCAAATTATGAGGGTCAAGAAATCTGTTCTACTCTGCCAGAATTTCCACCGTTCCACCATCCATTTCGATCCCGCTCATCACCAATCTGCAAAGATTGCCTTGGTTTGGGCACTTGGTTTCATCACGCTGCTGCTCCTGCCTACCGCAGTTCCGGCACAGGGATTGTGTTCCAATGGCGGCTCCACGCAAATCAGCGGCACCGTCTACGCGCCCAACGGCACTGACCCGCTCCCGAACATTCTGGTGTACATTCCCGCCACCACGCCGAACGCGTTCACCGATGGCGTTTCGCCGACGAATCCCGTCATCGACGACGCAGCCACGCTGGTTTCGGGCAATCCGATTGTCCAGACCACGACCGCGTCCAATGGACAGTTCACGCTGACCAATGCTCCGTCCGGATCGAATATTCCCCTCGTCATCCAAGCCGGCCGCTGGCGGCGACAGTTTGTCATCGCGACAGTGGCGCCGTGCCAGAGCAACCCGATCACCACCCTCACGCAGGGCGGCCCGAGCAGCCTGGGCGGCTATGGCGAGTCTACGACCATCCGTTTTGCGCAGACACAGAGCGAGGGCGACATTCCTAAGATGGCGCTGGTCACCGGCAAGGCCGATGCACTCGAGTGCACGCTGCGCAAGGTTGGCATTGCCGACACCGAGTTTACGGATTACACCGTGAACGTATCTTCGGGCGGCACTCATCCCGGTCGCGTCAGTCTCTATGAGGGATCCGGCGACTCCGGCGCAAATGCCGGCAGCACCACGCACACCGAGGACACGCTGGTTGGATCCTCGAGCTCCTCATTCAGCGGTTCTTTGCTCGGCAGCTACAACATCCTTATGCTGCCCTGCGAGGGCGATGCCACTGACTACACGACGACCGATGGCCGTGCCAACGTGATTGCCTTCACGGGAGCCGGCGGCCGCATTTTCGCCACCCACCACAGCGAGTTCTACATTGACCAGAACTCTTCCATCGATGGCGCCGCAAAATGGTCGACCGACAAGTCTGTCACCGATGGAACTGCGACCATTAACACTTCGTTCTCGAGCGGCAGCCTGCTGGCCCAGTGGCTGCAGGACATCGGCAGCACGACGACCTCGGGACAGGTGGAACTGGACAACGACTTTAACGACCAGACTGGCGTGAATTCTCCCACCGAAGTCTGGGCCACAATGAATTCGAACTCCGATGTCATGCAGTTTTCGTTCTACACGCCTGTCGGAGCATCGACAGCCAATCAATATGGACGCGTGATGTTCAACGAGTATCACGTGGACAACACCACGACGAGCAACAGCGTCACGTTCCCGGCCGAGTGCACCGGGACCATGGCCAAGGGGCAGGCGATGTCGTCTCAGGAGTCGATGCTCGAATACAGCCTGTTCGATCTGATGAACTTCGCTGTGCCCGTGGTAAGCACCAATGTAGCCATCTCCGTCACTCCAAGTCCCGCTGACTTTACGGGCGGCGATCAGGCCGACACCATCACCGTCGAAGTCACCAACAATGGATCATCGGCCATCGGCACCAGTCCCACGGTCAACCTGACCGTGACGCTCCCCGCTGGCTTGACGCCGGTGAGCATGACCGATCCGCTCGGCAACTGGAGCTGCAACGTCAATACGCTCACGTGCACGCTCCTCAATCCTCTGGCGGCCAGCGCCAGCAATTCCGTCATCGTTACCGTGAGTGTGGCTGCCAACGTGACCGCGGGTGATGCATCCATCGGCGCCACCGCGGAGAGCACGGGATTTGTGGCGAGCACGACAGGCAACGTCACGCTCAATGTCGCGGCAGCGCCTCCGGGAACCGTAACCGGCCCCCTTGAAACCAATGCCGGCGCCACCAATGTGGGAACCACCGCCTCGGGGGCGGCCACCGTGACCTTCGCCATCAGCGGAGGGACGACCGTGAGCGCCATCAAGGTAGTCACGGAAGGTTACACAGGCCAAGATTTCACCAACGCGGGCAGCGGAACCTGCACCGCGAAGACCTACGCGAGCTCCACGACCTGCACGGTCATCGTCAACTTCACTCCGGCTTTTCCGGGGCTGCGCATCGGCGCCGTTCAGATTTTCGGCGCCAGCAACGCCCTGCTCGATACGGCGTTCATCTCCGGCATAGGTCTGGGTCCTGAAGTATCCTTCCAGCCCGGCATGCAGAGTACCGTCGCAAGCGCAACCGGAACGGACAGCTTCAACGATGCGGCCGTCGACATTGAGAAAAACATTTATCTCGTCGACACGGTCAACAATCAGGTACTGAAGGAGACGCCCTCCGGCAATACCTACAACCAGACCACCGCGGTGACCGGGTTGAACGGTCCCACGAGCATCGCGATCGATGGCGCCGGCAACCTCTACATCGCCAACACAACCGCCGGCCAGGTGCTGAAGGAAACGCTTGTGGGCAGCGCCTACAACCAGAGCGTCGTAGCCACCGGACTGTCCGGTCCCGATGGCGTTGCAGTCGATGGCGCAGGCAATGTCTACATCTCCGATTCGGGCAACGATCGCATCCTTCTCGAAACCGTTACGGGCGGCAGCTACGTCCAGAGCACGCTGGCAAGCGGGCTCAGCAGCCCCTCGCGGCTTGCCATCGACGTGAACGGCAACGTGTATGTGGCCGACACCGGCAACAACCGCGTGGTGGAAGAGGCGTACTTCAACGGGACCTACAGCCAGAACATCGTCGCCACCGGTTTGGACCGGCCGACCGGCGTTGCGGTCGACGACAACGGGAATGTCTACGCCGCAGACACCGGCAACGACCGCGTGCTCCTGGAGCAGCTTTCGAACGGCAGCTACACTCAGTCGCAGCTTGTTGGCAGTCTCAGCGGCCCGGCCGCCGTCACTTTGGACCAGCTCGGGAATCTCTACATTGCCGACTACAGCGAAAACAAGCTCTATCGCGAGGACTACTCCGATGCGCCGAGCCTGACCTTTGCCAGTACCGTGGTGAACAACACAAGCAGCGACAGCCCGCAGACCGTTTCGGTGCTCAACTATGGCAATACCGGCCTCACATTTTCAGGTTTGACGGCTGCCACCGACTTTCCTCAGGTCACCGGAGACCCGAGCGATTGCTCGTCGAGCTCCACGCTCGCGGCCGCTGCCGATTGCAGTCTCCGCATCGACTTCCACCCGCTCAGCACTGGAGCGCTCAGCGAGTCCTACGTCCTCACTGACAACAGTCTGAATGTCACGTCGGCGACGCAATCTGTCGGCGTCAGCGGCAATGCGACTTCGGGGATTTCCATTTCTCTCTCGCCCACCACTCTGCCGGCTGCGGCGATCGGCATCACATACAACCAGAGCGTGTCTGCGACCGGCGGAACGAGCCCGTACATCTACACAATCACCAGCGGCAGCCTGCCCAGCGGCCTCACGCTGAGCACGGGTGGTGCGGTCTCCGGCACACCCACAGCCGTAGGCACCTTCACCTTCACGGTGCAGGCGCAGGACTCGACCTCTGCGGGAAGCGGCGGTCCTTACACCGGCAGCCAGTCGTACACCATCACGATTGCGGCCCCAACAATCACTGTCTCGCCCAGCACCTTGCCTGCCGCCACAGTGGGAACACCGTACAGCCAGGCGATTTCGGCCAGCGGCGGAAGCGGCACCTACAACTACGGCGTGACTAGCGGCGCCGCGCCCCCGGCTCCTTCGCTCAACGCGTCGACGGGCGCATTGTTGGGAACGCCGACGACCGCTGGCACTTACACCTTCACTGTTACGGCAACGGACACGGCGACGACGGGTCCTGGAGCACCGTATAGCGGCAGCCAGGCCTACTCACTGCTGATCAACCAGGGTACAGCGACTGTCTCGCTCAGCAATCTCAATCAGACCTACACAGGTTCGCCTCTGTCGGTCACCACAACCACCGCGCCATTGGGACTCACCGCGAACTGTACCTACAACGGCAGTTCCACGCCTCCCACGACGGCGGGCAACTACACGGTAGTCTGCACCATCAACAATTCCAACTATCAGGGCTCGGGCACCGGAACGCTGACCATCGCTCAGGCAACGGCGACCGTGAATCTCGGCAATCTGAACCAGACCTACACGGGTTCGCCTCTTTCGGTCACGACAACCACCGCGCCGTTGGGACTCACCGCGAACTGTACCTACAACGGCAGTTCCACGCCTCCCACGGCGGCGGGCAGCTACACGGTAGTCTGCACCATCAACAATTCCAACTATCAGGGGTCGGGCACCGGAACGCTGACCATCGCTCAGGCAACGGCGACCGTGAATCTCGGCAATCTGAATCAGACCTACACAGGTTCGCCTCTGTCGGTCACGACAACCACCGCGCCGTTGGGACTCACCGCGAACTGTACCTACAACGGCAGTTCCACGCCTCCCACGGCGGCGGGCAGCTACACGGTAGTCTGCACCATCAACAATTCCAACTATCAGGGCTCGGGCACCGGAACGCTGACCATCGCTCAGGCAACGGCGACCGTGAATCTCGGCAATCTGAACCAGACCTACACGGGTTCGCCTCTGTCGGTCACCACAACCACCGCGCCGTTGGGACTCACCGCGAACTGTACCTACAACGGCAGTTCCACGCCTCCCACGGCGGCGGGCAGCTACACGGTAGTCTGCACCATCAACAATTCCAACTATCAGGGGTCGGGCACCGGAACGCTGACCATCGCTCAGGCAACGGCGACCGTGAATCTCGGCAATCTGAATCAGACCTACACAGGTTCGCCTCTGTCGGTCACCACAACCACCGCGCCATTGGGACTCACCGCGAACTGTACCTACAACGGCAGTTCCACGCCTCCCACGGCGGCGGGCAGCTACACGGTAGTCTGCACCATCAACAATTCCAACTATCAGGGCTCGGGCACCGGAACGCTGACCATCGCTCAGGCAACGGCGACCGTGAATCTCGGCAATCTGAATCAGACCTACACGGGTTCGCCTCTGTCGGTCACGACAACCACCGCGCCGTTGGGACTCACCGCGAACTGTACCTACAACGGCAGTTCCACGCCTCCCACGGCGGCGGGCAGCTACACGGTAGTCTGCACCATCAACAATTCCAACTATCAGGGCTCGGGCACCGGAACGCTGACCATCGCTCAGGCAACGGCGACCGTGAATCTCGGCAATCTGAACCAGACCTACACGGGTTCGCCTCTGTCGGTCACCACAACCACCGCGCCGTTGGGACTCACCGCGAACTGTACCTACAACGGCAGTTCCACGCCTCCCACGGCGGCGGGCAGCTACACGGTAGTCTGCACCATCAACAATTCCAACTATCAGGGGTCGGGCACCGGAACGCTGACCATCTCGAAGGCGCAGCCGACGATCACGTGGCCCACTCCGGCAACCATCAGCTTCGGGACGGCACTCAGTACGGTTCAGCTGGACGCGGGCGTCACGGGCGTTCCCGGAACGTTCGTCTACACGCCTGCTGCTGGCACGGTTCTGGGTGCCGGCAACAATCAAACCCTCTCGGTGCTCTTTACGCCAACTGATACGGCGGACTATTCCACGGCCACGCAGTCTGTCCTGATCACCGTTGGCCAGGTAACGCCCGGCGTTACGGTGGCGTCATCGAGCAACCCTGCCCTTTCGCAGAGCACCGTGACCTTCACGGCGACGGTAAGTTCTTCGGCCGGCCCGCCTACCGGGAGCGTGAACTTCATGGACGGAACCACGTTGCTGGGAACGGGCACACTTTCGGGAGGTGTCGCAACATTCTCCACTGCGGCTCTTTCGGTTGGCTCGCACTCCATATCGGCTGCCTACACCGGCGATACAAACTTCACGCCGGCCGCCAGCGGAACGATGTCAGAGGTCATCCTCGACTTTTCGCTAAGCAACGGTTCGGGTGGCGGCGCGCAACCTGTCCCTCCGGGGGGATCGGTGACCGATTCAATCACGATCACGCCGACGACGGGGACAACCTTCCCAACCGTCACCTATCTGACGGTGACAGGCCTGCCGCCGGGAGCAACCGTTACGCTCAACACACCGGGATGGACAGAGCTCACAAGCACTTCGTGGTCATTGCCCGCGCTTGCCCAACTGAGCGATGTGTCCCTCTCGTTCCATATGCCGGCTGTGCCGGCCTCGGCGAAGCTCACCGCGCCGCGCTCTGATCTGCACAAGCTTCCGGCAGCGCTGGCTGTGCTTCTGTTGCTGCCGTTTGCGCGCCGCATGCGGCGTGCCGGCAAGCGGCTGGGAAGCATGGTTGCCCTGCTCCTGCTCGCTGCCATCGCCGCCGTTGCGGGAGTGACCGGCTGCGGAACTACAAACGGGTTCTTCGCTGAGAAACCGCAGAGTTACACCGTAACTATCACAGTGACCACTGGAACGTTGTCGCATTCCACCAACGTCACGCTGGAAACGGAATAAGGGGAGGAGAATTGAAAATGCGTCGATTGATTTGGAGAAATGCGCTCGTTCTCGGCGCCTGCATGATGGTGGGCATTGCGGCCTGGGGTCAATCCGAGGGCGGGAAGAGTCGTTTTGATGTCGCCTTCACCTATAACCCGATGCTGGCGAACGTCACCACCGGCAACGCGTTCTGGATGCAGGGCGGCACCGCGCAGTTTCATGGCGGCCTTTGGCACAACCTGGGCCTGATGACCGACGTGACCGGGCTGCATACCGGCAACATGCACACATCCGGCGTAGGCCTCAACCTGCTCGCCGTCACCTTCGGGCCCAGTTACAGCTGGTCGCCGTCAAAGCATCCGATGACAATCTTCGGCCAGGCGCTGGCGGGAACCGTCCACGGATCGAACAGCATCTTTCCTTCGTCGACGGGCTTCAACGCCACGGGCAATAGTCTCGCCATTGAAGTGGGGGGTGGCCTGGACATACCTGTGAACCGGCACGTGTCGGTGCGGGCCGTAGAAGCCGATTGGCTGCGTACGCAACTGCCCAACGCTACCACTAACGTGCAGAACAACCTCCGCCTCGGTTTTGGATTCAAATATCGTTTCTGACGTCGTTCGCAGATTCACCTGACACACGCCCTGCCGATTTGAGCGCCGGTTCCGCGGTAGACCGCCGCTTAAGTCGGCTGGTCTGCGCTTCGAAGTCCATTTTCGAACGAATTATTTGATCGCGGCCCCTACTATTGAGATGCGGCTGCTTATTGTGTGGGACTCGCGCTGCAGCTTGTTAGCATCTTGGTAAATCAGTCCCCTTTCATTCCATACAGTTTGATCAATCCTGCCTCGTTTTCCCGCCCATCGCCCTAGTTCGCCTCCGGCATGTGCAATTCAGACCAGTATTCACGCGCATGGCTGCCCATGATGGATTCTGGGTAGGTTCCTTCCCTGCCCGCAAAGCCTCTCCCATTCACTCTTTGCGGTCGAGGAAATACCGCATAGGAGGACACAATGTTTTATCACTTCACGAATGCCCAGAATCGCTCAAGATTCTCAAAGAACGTGGTATCCACAGTAACATTGGACGGCGAGTTCGACCGTGACCTTGAAGAAATCATCTGTAGACACCATGAACCGTTGAATCCGCCGGCATGGGACTTTTCTTCTTGATTGCGGAGCTATCGGCCCCACTGGGCCATATATCGGCAGCCGCCATCTTAAGCAGACGGCGAAACCAAGTATTCGCAGGATCCCCGTCATTCTGTCTGTGCCAATGCATCATCTCGGGAACCGGTGTGAGCGGAAACATCGGGGTGACACATTTCAATGGCAGAGAATTGACAAAAAATTGCGCCATGCTGGTAGGTAAGGTAACAATCCTGTTGGTTCCAATCACGAGCTTGCAAGCCGATCCAATGCCCGACACAACCACCTCCGCTCTTATGGGTCCGGTGCGGAATGGTGTGCGCTCAAAGCGCAAACTAGGACGGATAACGATATGCCCTAGCTCGATGTATTGCTCCTTCGTAATTTCATTTCCGACCATCCGGTTTCCGCTCCAAACCAAACAACTATGAGCCTCAGTAAAGAGATCCTCTTTTAAATATCGGTCATCAAGGTCGCGTTGTATAAAACCATTTGGCAAGATCGCCAGATCTAGTTCACCCGTCTCCATGCGATCGTTGGAATATTCTCCTATCGATACAATTTCGAAAGACATTCCTGGCGCCTGCTCTGCGGCCTTCCGCAAGACCTCTGCGAGCAAAATCGCAATGACAATCTCGGAAGCTACAAGCACGAGCCTGCGCTTTGATGTCGCGGGATCAAACTCGGTTGTAACCGTAACCACTTTCCGGGTCTCTTCCAGGATCTCTCCGACAGGCATCACCAGGCTTTGCGCCAAGGGGGTCAGTACCATTTGATGCAAGTGCCCGCCACTTACCAAGAGGTCATCTTTGAAGTGCACGCGCAGCCTGGCCAGGACCCCACTCATTGCGGATTGGCTCAGATGAGCTACTCGGCCGGCGCGGGTCACATTCCGCTCCGTCAGTAGTGCATAAAGCGACGGGAGCAGATTCATATCAAAGTTGCTTAAATCCAAGAGGACCTCCAAAACCAGCGATAAAGCGTCTTGGCGTATCGCGAGCTGTGTTTCGGATGAATATTTATGCGTGCGATTCTGTTATTGCTCCGGCACTTAAAGCAAAAATCTCTTAATAACGTTGACTTTTGATTTTGGCTCGCGAGTAAATGTTCCGCAAGTCAATGTGATTCCTGACCCTCCAGACATCCACCCAACTGATTGTAATGCATCGCGAAATACGATTTTACAGGCATATTGTCATTTGCTACCTTGATCCGACAAGACAATTCCAAACTCTCGGTCCAGCGCGCCGTGGGTTCCGTCCGGGGCCGCATTGCACTGAGATGAAAGAAGTCCGAGTGACTTTGTCTTCATGAACTGAGGCGAAGAAACGCGTTTTGAACGCCGGTGTGGATCCCGGGACCGAAATCCGCGATGCACTGTTTGCAAATGGCGGGATTTCACCATTGACAGGCATTGAATTGGGAATGGTCTTAGTATCCGCTCTTCCACCCAACAAGGAGAGAATGTAATGACGAATCGGAAATCGTGTAGTGTTCGAAATTTTGTTATGCTGGCGATTGTGCTCATGCTCGGCGTGGCCTGTGCTCTCGCGCAAGTCGTAACCGCATCGATTAACGGCGTCATCCAGGACACAACCGGCGCTGTGCTTCCAGGCGCAACGGTCACCGCCACGCAGACAGAGACCAACCTTACTTCGAGAACTGTTTCCAGCGGCACTGGCGCGTTTGTGCTGAACAACTTGCCCGTTGGCCCCTACAAGTTGAGCGTAGCCAAGGCGGGCTTTGCTCGTTACGAACAGACGGGCATTGTGTTGACCGTCGGCCAGGTGGCCACCCTCCCAATATCTCTCCAGGTGGGCACTGAGACCCAGAACGTGACCGTTACGGCGGAAGCTCCTGCCGTAGAGAGTACTGAAAGCACCATCCAGACTGTGGTTGAAGAGCAGGAGGTTCAGGATCTTCCGCTCAATGTCCGCAACCCGTCCAGCCTGCTGAATACAGTGGCGGGAATCACCAACACGGTGCTGAACGGCGGGGGCGACAACAGCTTGATTCAAGCCTCGGACTCTTCGCCGGCCTCCGAGATCGCGCCATCCTCCCACGGCATTCGCGCCGGCAGCATGTACTTCTCGCTGGACGGCGCCGGCAATGTCGACCCCTTCACCGTCATTGGCGGTCCCTTTCCCAACCCCGACGCGACACAGGAATTTGGGGTGGTGACCGGCTCTTACGGCGCGCGCTACGTCTCTGCTCCGGGCGGCGCGGTCAACATCCTCACCCGGTCGGGAACCAACCAGATCCACGGTTCGCTTTTCGAGTTCATCCGCAACGGATATTTCAATGCGGAGAATGCGGTGGCGGCTGTACCGGACATCCTCAAGCGCAACCAGTTCGGCGGTGCCATCGGCGCGCCGGTCATCAAGGACCGCTTGTTCATCTTCGGTTCCTATCAGGGGACTCTTTTGACCAATAGCAACTATTCCTATACTTATCTCCCTACGGCGGCAGAAAGGGCAGGACACTTCGAAGGGTTGGCCATCGGAAGCTTCCCGGGGGCTCCGCCAAACCCGCCGCTGGCGAACCCGGTCCCGGTGACGCTTCCGTTTTTGAGCCCCACGATCCAGAATCTTTTGACGTACGTTCCGGTTGGGCCGGATGATGGCTCCGCAGTCTCATCGTCCATCCCCTATAAGTCCAACGAAGAGCAGGCTGTGGCCAAGATCAATCTGGTTCTCGGCAAGCACCGCCTCTTTGCCCGTTACTTCTACGATCACTACACCCAGCCCCCGGTTCCGCTGACCAACCACAACCTTTACACCACCCAGCCAGGAGAACACCAGAACTGGAACTCCACCGCAGGCGGCGACACCTGGGTATCGGCCTCCGGACGTTGGATCGCCGACTCGCGCATCTCTTTCCTGAAGGTTGGCGTGCTGGATCCGGACGCCCCCACGGATGCCGATGTTAGTATGACGGCCTTGGGCGCGCCTGACATTACACAGGGCGTGCATCCGGGCATAGGGATCTTCTCAGGCGGGGGTGTCGGCACGCTCATGCCAGGTCAGGAGCAGTTCCCCCGCACCAGCCTGAATGTTTCTGAGGATGTGCTCCATACCTGGGGAAAGAATCAGTTTTCCTTTGGTGCGGATTATAGCCACATGAACTATTCGGAAGACGATGAAGTCGGCCAGAATTTGGTCCAGTTCTATGTAGGTGTTTTCAGTCCCTTGGTAACGGGTTATGAATTGAATAACAACACGTTCGCCGATCTGGAACTGGGGTTCCCTGCATTGGCAAGACAGACGGAAGGGTGGCTTACCTCGTCGACCGGCAACCTCTTCGGGCTGTATGGCGAAGACAAATACAGCGCTACGGACCGCTTGACCGTGACCGCCGGCCTGCGTTGGGATCCCTATTTCCCCTATGCGCCGCACGAGAACCGCATCACCTGCTGGCGTCCTGGCGAGCAGTCGACGGTATTCACCAACGCGCCCGAAGGCCTGGTCTTCCCCGGCGATCCAGGCTGCACGACGGGTGGGACCAGCAACAAGTACGGTGAATTTCAGCCTCGTATCGGCTTCGCCTACCGTATGGATCGGGCCGGCCATACCGCCCTGCGCGGCGGATACGGGCTGTACGTCATGCAATTGCCGCTGTCGAGCTTTGTCGGCTTCGGAGCTCCACCCTGGGTTCGCTCCTACACGCTCCAGCCTGCACCTGGGCCCTTTGGCATGCCCGGCTTTATAAGTATTGACAACTTCTGGGGATCGTCCACGGTCGGGACCGATCCTTTCGTTGGCGGTTTCCACGGGTGGAGTTATAACCCTCCCGGCAACGTCGCCTTTCCGAGTACCCAATTTCAGGCCGCCGCCATTGACCCCAACTTCCGTCCTTCCTACGCCCAGCAGTTTACACTCTCGCTGCAGCATTCGTTCACCAACAGCGACAGCATAGAACTCGCCTATGTCGGAACGTTGAGCAGGCACTTGGGGCAGGCTTATGACGATAATCTTCCCCAGCATAAGACCGTTGGTGGCCAGCCCCCCAATTCTCAAAACGACGATGCCCGCCGTCCCGATCTACAACTTTCCACGCTTACGGTGTTGCACGCCAACGCCAACCAAAGCTATAACGGGCTGGATGCCACCTTCCGCCATCGCGGCAAATACGGCTTGGACATGGTCTCCGCGTTCAACTATTCCAAGTGCATCGACGATGGCTCGAATCCGCCCCAAACCTTCGCGCTTTCGGGAGAGTCGTACTATACCAGCACCGGCCAGGAAGTCGACGATCCCAACCTGCAACGCGGCCTCTGCGACTTTGACCAAAAGCTCACCTGGCGCAACACGCTCAATTGGTCGACTCCGCAGCTCACGGGAACCACCCCAGCGCTCCGCACGGTTCTAGGTTCCTGGATGGCCAGCGGAATCCTCGTGGTCGATGGCGGCCAGCCCTTCAGTGTGGCCGGCGGCTTAGGTTATGACAACTCGGCCACCGGAGTCGGCCTTGACTTGATGGACCGGGTTTCCGGGGAGCCACTGTACGCAAACGGAAAGCTGAACTACTACGCGTTCACCGAAAATGGCCCCGGCGACTACGGCAACTCGGGCCGCAACGCCTTCCGTCTGCCGAAATATGTGGACTACGACATGGCCTTGATGAAGAACTTTAAAATCACGGAGCGCTATCAATTTCAGTTCCGCAGCGAAGCCTTTAATCTCTTAAATCACCCCACCTACTACTCGCCAAACGTCGCTTGGGAAAACTGCACTCCCGCCAACTTTGACACATATACCGCGGCGCGTCCCCCGCGCATCCTGCAGTTTTCCGGGAAGATCATCTTCTAAGCTCAACCCCGGCACGCTCCCGGCTGCTTGAAGTTAAGCAGCCGGGAGCCGCGCCGGAAGACGATGCTCGTCGAATTCTGTCAATGAGACGCATCCCGATCCCGCTCAACTCGATAAAGACATCACGGCAAAGCTTGAAAACGCGCAACACACCCAGACAAACTTGCGCGCGAACGGAATGGGCCCCATCAAAGTCAATTGCATTCAATTCAATTGGAGAATAAGAAGTGATGCTCAAACTCGCTTTTCTGACCGCACCGTTGCTTGCATTTGCTGCTTTCACATATTTGCATGCGCAGGTAGCCGCGCCAGCGCCGGCAAGCAGCCATAGCCCGGAAGGGAATGCGTGCGATAAGAAAGCACGCGGAAAAATCGTTGCTCTGGATATCGATATCGCGATCGATCAAGTTTCCCCGGAAGAAGCGGGTATGAGAGTCGGCCAGCATCATGAGGCCCGGATCTACTATGACATCTCCCAGGTCGATCCCAAGACACATCGCGTTCCGGTCATTCACGAGCAGCACACCCCAATGCTGATTCCGAAACACCTTGACCCATTAGCGGAACCGATGTCGAATGCCTGGCTGGATATGAGCGGTCCGGTCTACCGCTACCATTACGCTGCATCGCCGGTCAAAGGACCGTTCCCCTTCGCCTACGCCATTCTTTTTGACGAACAGACCATGCGTATGACAATCCGCAAGCAATCCGACGGCACCGTTCTGCTCGCCGGACCATACACGGTGAACACAAAGCCGATCACTGGGCCTGACATCGATGCGGTGGTGGCAAGCTCAGAGCCAGTGAAAATGCCATGGGTTGAGGAACCGCCGATGATGGGCTCCTACCCGGGAAGGGGAGGGCACGGTGGACCGCCTGCTGGGGAACCGAGCGGCACAGCTGCCAAGATGCCGCCCCCCGCAATGGCGACTAGTGGGTCACTCGCGGGCATACCAGAGGGTGCCGAAGCGATGATGAACACCGAAGCCCCCACAGGTCCCAATCAGGTTATTCTGGCTGTGGATGTTGAACTTGATCAAGTAGCCGAAGAAGATTCGGATATGTACAGGGTCGGCGGTCACGATCTCGATCGCATTGGGTATGACAAAAGCAAGATCGATCCAATCACACACAAGGTACCGATCAACTATCTCGCCCACTATATTGGCGGCCATTGGGCAGCTACGAAACCGACAGAAGTTTCATCGCTCGATTTGAGCAAGACTCCCTACAGGCTGGAATTTGTCACGTCGGTCGATCACGGCCGGCCGATCTTAGTGGTCTTCGACGAGGAAGATCGGCGCATGGCGATTATTTCGCGCCCCGATTTCCGCATGCTGATTGCGGGTAAGTACGTTATTGCTTCTGCGCCCCTGACAACCGATCAGATTGCCGCGCCGCCTCCGGGCGCCGATAGCCCGGATACGATGCCAATGTTGCACAAGGGAGGGCTTCCCGGAATTCCACCGTCAGCCGGCGGTTCGCCTCCGCACACCCCCGGCTCCGCTCCGGGGCCTCTGACAACAAACTCGACTTACGGGGATCTGCTCGCCAATCCTGCAGCCAAGGCAATCTTGGTGGAGCTCATTCCCGAGGTGGTCAACAACTCCAACTCGCAGATGGGCCTGGGAATTCCGCTTAGGTCTCTCTCCCAATTCGAGCCGACACTAACGCCCGAAAAGCTGAAACAGATCGACGATCGCTTGCTGAAGTTAGCTTCCACGAGTAAGTAAAGATGGTTCCCCCTATTGTCAGGAGCAGAACGATGATCACGGCGAAATGTATGTGCGGCATTTTTGTGGCAGGGCTATTGAGTGTAGTCTGCGGGCAGGCCAGGGCGTCGGGCGGCCAGAGCGCGGAGGCCAAGGGACCAGCGTGCATGAGTTGCCATTCCGACACGGCAGAGGGGCAGCCGATACGGATCGCTGAGGCGCAGTATCGCGAGTCGGGCCATTGGCTGGGGCTGCGGCGACAGACGGCAACGGGGAGCGCGGAGGCATTCGAACATGAGGGAACGGCCGCGTTTACCGCTTCCTCGGACATCTCGAAGAAGATGTTCCACCTGGACAACGCGGGCTGCCAGGGCTGCCACACCGAACAGGGCTTCCACGAGCGAATAGCCAAGGGGAATGCAACGGACCTGGCCACGGTCGCACATCCGCTGCGGATCGAATGTTTCACCTGCCACCAGCCGCATACAAACGGGAATTTCAGCCTGATCGCGAAAAGCACGGATCCGGTTCCTACACTGTCGGCCGTGGGCGGCGTGATAGGGCGGACGTTCGACGGCGGAAAAGGCAATCTTTGCGCCATGTGCCACCGCTTTGCTGGGCCCGAGCCGGACATGTTCCACACCTTCTGGAACGGAAAGGGGAAGAATGAGACGGCGACGGTCTTCCTGCCCAATTTCGGACATCGGCCGCAGAACGCGGAGTTCCTGATGGGTCAGGGCGAGTGGCCGTTCGACAGCAATTACGATGGCACCGGCACGCCGCTGACCTATGCGACCGCGAATCCGCACTACACGACGGTGAAAGACACCTGCGTCGGCTGCCACATGGGCAGCAACGGGGCCCCGGCGTCGTCGCTGGCCGGGCACACCTTTTACCTGTCGAACTATCGTACCGACGTCACGGCAGGATGTACCGGCTGCCATGGGGCGGAAGCGTTCCGTCCGGCAGGGATGATGGAGATGTTTGGCGGGATTCGGTTCAGGAATGCCAAAATCGCGAAGGAGGCAGCGCTGGTGGACTACGACGGTAACGGGGTTGCCGACCAACTGTTAATCGAGATTGAGGGCATGCGCAATACCCTTCTGGTCTACTTCAGCACGCCAGCCAACTTCCCCGGCCAGCCGAAAGACGCGCCGCCTGCGCCGGTGATCAACCTGAAGCATCCAGAGCTACCGGGGGCGCAGCGTGCGCAGCCTCTCAGCACCGAGTTCAACTTTAACGGGGACTATCGCTTCGCCGACGCAATGATGACGCTCACGCGGGCACAGGCCGAATCGTTCTACGACCTGAGGATCGTTGTGGAGGATCGAAGCTTCGGGATTCACAATCCCCGGTTTGCGGCGCAACTGCTGTATGACTCAATCAAGAACCTGAACGTGAACTCGGCTGCGGGACTGAAGGTGGGAACCGAGAGGCCGTAGCGCGGCAGGACAACGCGATCGAGCTAACGATACTTCCTCTCGTGAATGTCGGCCGTGCTGAACTTCCAGTTCTTGTCTGGCTCATCGATGCGCGCCAGGAATCGCTTTCGTTGTTCCTTGTAAGACAGGTGCAGAAATATCTTGATGGTCTTTGTTCCGTTGCGATGAAGATGCTTCTCCAGATCGCGGATCGATTCGTACCTTTCGGACCAGATGTCTTTCTCATTTCTCAGCTCTTCGGGCAATCCATGGCTTTGCAAGAGCTCCGGATGAACCCGAACGACCAGCACTTCCTCGTAATAGGAACGGTTGAAGATGCCGATTCGGCCGCGTTCGGAAGCCGGCACGTAGTGCGCCAGAGAAAATCATGCTCGAGTTCTTCGGCGCTCGGCTGCTTGAAGCTGAACACCTCGCAGCCTTCCGGATTGACTCCGGACATGACATGCCGGATGGCTCCGTCTTTGCCGGCGCCATCCATTCCCTGGAAGATTAGGAGCAACGCATGTCGATTGGAGGCGTAGTGGAGGTCCTGCAGCGAGCTCAGCTTCTCCATGTGCTGCTGCAGAAGGTCTTTATACTGCTCCTTTGAATCGTAATAAGGATTGACAATCGTCGGCCACTTACTGAGGTCAACCTTTTTGTCTGGGGGTACTCGATAGCTTTTCGAATCGATCTTCATCCTGTACCTTCGGTGTTGCGACATCTTCTTCTTGGCCGGCTGATCACGGCGTGTTTCTTGCTTCGCATCCATCCAGTCCTTATCCGTCTAGCTCTCTCAGTGGAATCGTTGCTGGCAGAGTTCATACGCGCTTGATCAGATGAAGTTGGTGTGACCTATATTCCTGCCTTCTTGTGCTGCAAATGGATACGGAATTCGGCCCAGGAAACGAACCAATCAGAAAAGAGACGCTTCGACGGGCAGGTTATTTCGAAAAGATATTGTGATCACTGTCGTACCGCTGTTCGGTTTTCGTCGATTTCTCCGCAGCTTTGTCAGCCACGCGTTCAACCTTTTTCTCAGCAGTTGCGTCCGAGATGGTTTCGTCTTCCAGTTTCGTAGCTTCTGAGTTCTCGAATTGCTCTGGCATGTCGATTTGCTCCTGTTGTCAGCATGGACTCTCACCCGTTGAGGTTCTGTTCACTTTTGCTCTCACGGTCGGCTACCACCACTCCATGGCGCGGCCTGTTCCAGTCTTAACACCCCTCTCTGGCTTGGCTGAGCGAAGAAGCAACAGCAGACATTCGGCAGCAAATACTGTACTGTTTTGACCTGCAAAGGCTGCGCGATTCTGGCTAGAATCAATTTTTCCGCCCAGTCGGGCAAATGCTGCAGCCAAGACTGTCACGCTCTCTGCAAAGCTGCCGCGCTGCGGGGCGGGGTAATGCGCAACTGGTAACTGCCGGTTGGCCTGTGGCCGGTGATCCGACCGGAATGCCGAATCCTGGCGCACAGCCCGGAGAAATTTTCTGCAAAACATTCCGCTGCGAGGCTTTGTCTGCGCTCGACACTTCGGGAGGGGGAGGCGCTTCGGCCGTTGGCACGCCGCATGAACCACTCTGAATGCCACGTATAACGAAGTCCTTGACGAGAATGGCTCCAATGTCTACGATGCCGTCGTGCGCGGCGACCATAATGGAAATTCCGGCTTGGACGATGCTGCGGGCGAAAAGCTCGACGCGAGCCTGATCCACAAGGAGGCGCTGGATGCGATTCATCGATCGTGAAGAGGTGGCTCGGCGGCTGACGTATCAGATGTGCATCCCGATCGTGCGGCAGGCGATGATTGCGTTTTCGGCGGGCGAGACAAAGCAACTGTTGCGGTCGATTATCCCGCTGTCGGAGGGGCGTTTTTTTGGCATCATGCCGGGCGCGATGGGAGCGCACGGACCATTTGGCGCGAAGCTGATCAGCGTCTTTGACGAGAACTTTCAGCGCGGAATCCAATCGCACCAGGGGTTGGTGATCCTGTTCGACCCGGAGAGTGGCGCACCGGTGTGCGCGGTGCATGCCGGCGAGATCACGGCGATTCGCACCGCCGCGGCCAGCGCAGTGGCAACGGACGCACTTGCGCGGAAAGACGCCCATCGCCTGGCATTGCTCGGATATGGCGAACAGGCAAAAACACACACGCGTGCGATCTCGAAGATCCGCAAGATTGAATCCGTGGTTGTGTGGGGACG
The DNA here is from genome assembly GCA_963848805.1 of uncultured Acidobacteriaceae bacterium. Taxonomy (GTDB): domain Bacteria; phylum Acidobacteriota; class Terriglobia; order Terriglobales; family Acidobacteriaceae; genus Telmatobacter. The sequence goes on from CAWKFD010000019.1 coordinate 68,716, forward strand.
GTCGCCGGAACGCGCGGAAAGATTTGCGGAACCGATGCAAGCAGAGCTTGGCGTGCCGGTTAAACCGGCAGGCAACGTGAAGGAGGCGGTTGCTGAAGCGGATATAGTTTGTACCGTGACCTCGGCTAGCGAACCGATCCTGATGGGTGAGTGGATTCGACCGGGCACACACTTGAATGTCGTTGGGTCAAGCTATGCTGGACCCACAGAAGTAGACAGCGATCTTGTTGCGAAATCGCGCTTCATTGTGGACAGCCGGGAGGGCGTCTTGAAGCAGGGTGCGGAGTTTTTGCGGGCGAAGGGAGCAGGCTTGGTGGACGACAACCATATTGTCGGCGAAATTGGCCAGGTGCTTGCGGGCAAGATCGAAGGACGCCGCTCGGCAGAGGAGATCACCATCTACAAGTCGCTCGGCCATGTGGTACAAGATCTGGCGACGGCGTGGGCGCTGTATTCGCAGAATGAATGACGACTTTTGCCAGCCGGCGCGCATGATGACGCGCCGGCGCAATGCCGGGGTACGCGTGGATAGCTACGCCGAAGCTGACGGACATCTGCTGGATCGTGCTGGCAATGAAATTGGTATCGCTTGCCTCCTGATCGCTGGTGTCCGCTTCCCGGAGCCACGATGATAGACTATCCCTTTCATTGCCATGGAAGAGCAACTGCTCACGCGCCGGGAATTTCAGCTCTCTGCCCTGAAGGCATCCGCCGCTCTGCTCATTTATCCAATCCCTGCCGCCGCTTCTCCGTCCGATTCACCCGATGTTACCTGGCTCTACCGCAGAGCCGTTGTTATCGATTCGCTTTGCAGTCCTTTCGTCGATGGGGAAAACGATCCCAGCCCGGCTCTGGTGAGGACCATTCTCGACTCCGGCATCACCGCCGTCAACTGGACCGTCTCCGAGCAGGAATTCGAAGGCACCCTCCGCACGATCGCCAACGTCCAGGCCCTCGTTGACAAATACCCTGACGCCTTTACGATCATTCGCCGCCAGCCGGAAATCGCCCTCGCCAAACAATCCGGGCGCATGGGAATTGTGATGGGATTTCAATACACAGCCTTTCTGGAAGACGATCCCAGTCGCATCGACATGTTCCGCAAACTAGACGTGCGGATCATGCAGCTCACATATAACAACCGCAGCATCTTCGGCGACGGCTGTCTTGAGCCAGGCACCGCGGGCCTTTCCAACGCGGGCCATGCCGCCGTCACGAAGATGAACGCTATCGGCGTCGCTGTCGATCTCAGCCACAGCGGCTATCGCACTTCGTCCGAAGCCATTGAGGCCTCCTCGAAACCCGTGCTGATCACGCATTCCGGTTGCGCCGCCGTTTACTCGCATCCCCGCAACAAGCCCGACGCCATTCTCCGCGCGCTCGCCGACCGCGGCGGCTACTTCGGCGTTTACCTCATGCCGTATCTCGTCGCATCGCCCACCGTCCCCACGCGTGAGCACGTGCTTGATCATCTGGTCCACGCCATCGACGTCTGCGGAACCGACCACGTCGGCGTCGGCTGCGATGGCTCTATCCAGGCCATCACACTGACTCCCGAACAAAAGGCCGCCTTCGACGCTGACATCGCGCAGCGCAAGCAGCTGCACATCGGCGCGCCTGGCGAAGACCGCTATCCCTGGGTCCCCGACCTCAGTGGCCCATCGCATATGGAAGTGATTGCAGAAGACCTCGCCCGCCGCGGCCAGCCCTCGTCAGTCATCGAGAAGGTTCTCGGCGTGAACTTCCAGCGCGTTCTCGGCGACATCTGGGGAACCTCCTAAATCCGATGCCTTACGTGCGATCCCAATTCGCCCGCATCCTCGCGTCCGCCACTGTGCTCCTATTCATGGGCGAAACTCTCGCCGTCGGCCCGGAGCAAAACGCGCCCGCTGCGTCTCCGTCAGTCATTCCCGATACGGCTCGGCATTACGTGGTTCTCCTCGTCGGCGCTTCTGCCGGTCGGCAGGCCAGCTGGACCACCCCCGATGGCGCGCTCCACATCTTCTTCCAGTACAACGATCGCGGTCGAGGCCCCGCCACCACCAGCATGCTCCGTCTGGACGCATTCGGAGTCCCCATCGCGGAGTCGGTAATCGGCAATAACTACCTCAAATCCCCGGTTCACGAAGACTTTGCGCTCACCTCCGGCTCAGCCCACTGGCAGAACGAAGTTGAGCATGGAACCCGCACGCTCAACACGCCGGCCATGTACGTTGCCCTGGACCCTTCGCCGGTCGAGATAGGCCTCCTCGCTGCCGCCGCTCTCCACCATGGCGGTCAACTCGCCCTGCTGCCTGAAGGCGAGGCGCATGTCTCCCGTGTCAGCGGTCTCACCGTGGAATCGTCCGGTGAAAAGAAGCACGTCGCCCTTTATGCCGTCGCTGGTCTCGACTACTCGCCCACTTATGTCTGGCTCGAAGATGATGATGCCTTCTTTGCCTCGGTGAGTGACTGGCTGTCCGTTCTTCCCGACGCGTGGCAGTCGGCGCTCCCCGAGCTTCGCAGCGCTCAGAACAAAGTCGTAGAGGCGCGTTCCGCCGACCTGGCCCGCACCCTCATCCATCGTCCCTCCGGCCCGGTCGCCGTCACCCACGTTGACCTCTTCGACGCCGCATCTGCCAGCATCGTCCACGACCAGAACCGTAGTCTTCAGTGGGAACCGCATCCGGAGCGTCGGTCCGGTAGCTTCAGTTGTCGTCCCTCCAGGCTCCCAGCTCATCGATGGCCGCGGCAGAACTCTGCTCCCTGGCCTGTGGGACATGCACGCACACGTTGCCGATAACGACGGTTTGCTCAACCTCGCCGCCGGCGTCACGACGGTGCGCGACCTGGCCAATGATATCGATACACTGCTTGCCCGTCGCCGCCGCATCGAGAACCTGAAGGAAGTGGGTACCCGCATCGTGCTCGCTGGCGTCATCGACGGCCCCAGCCCGTATCACGGTCCCACCAAAGTCCTCGTCTCCACCGACGAGGAAGCCCGCGCCGCGGTGGACAATTACGAGCGCCTGGGCTACGTCCAGATCAAGATCTACAGTTCAGTTCCGCCCGCCGTCGTCCCCGCCATTATTCAGGAAGCACACCGCCTTGGCATGCGCGTCAGCGGCCACATCCCCGCGGAAATGTACGCTGACCAGTGCGTCGAGCTTGGCTACAACGAGATCCAGCACGCCAACTTCCTCATGCTCAATTTCATGCGCGATGTCAGGGACACAAACACCCGCTCCCGCTTCACCGCAGTCGCGCAACGCGGGGCCCTGCTCGATCTCCATTCGGCTGCCATGCAGTCCTTCGTGCAGCTGCTGCTCGCCTACCACGTCGATCTCGATCCCACCCTCGATGTCTTCGAAGATATGTACATGCAGGGCCCCGGTGTCATCCCACCCGCGTTTCAGCCTGTCGCCGATCGGCTGCCGCCCCAGGTCCGCCGCCAGGTGCTCTCCAGTGGTCTCGCCGTCCCACCCGGTATGCAGGAAACCTACCGCCGATCTTTCCGGAACATGCTCGCAATGATCGGCATGATGTACCGGGCCGGCATCCCCATCGAAGATGGTACCGACGAAATGCCCGGGATCTCGCTCCACCGCGAGCTGGAGCTTGATGTCGAGGCCGGCCTGCCGACTAATCGAGTCCTTCAAGATGCCACCTTGAACGCCGCCCGCATCATGTCCATGGACGCCGACCTCGGCTCCATCGCCCCCGGGAAGCTCGCCGACCTCGACCTCATTGACGGCAATCCGGTTTCGAATATCGCGAACGTGCGGAACGTGGTGCTCACCGTCAAGGACGGCAACCTCTACAACCCTGCCGAACTCTTCGCAGCCCTCGGCATCGCTCCTAGATAAGCGGGCGTCAAGCAATTGACCTGAAGACACCGGCTCCACACGATGTGGTCTTGTTTTTGTGCCATTGACCGGTGGGGGCCGAAGCTCAGCCTGGTGCTCAAGAAACATAAGGCATTCCCGCTGTCCCGACACTTAGCGCGGCTGCCTGGATGTTTCCGAAGCTCTCAAAACCCGCGGGCAAAACCAGGCCTTGTCAGGGCCTCGCATGCTGATCCTCCATCCCAGGGAAGAAGCGGCTTGGTTCTTAGGAATAAGCATCCGGTCGCTAGACTACCTGATTGCAAATAAACGGTTGGCAACGAGAAAAAACGGGGGACGCGTCTTGATCCCCCATAGCGAACTGGTCAGATTCTCGAGAGCTGATCACTTCGAATTAATCTCGAAGGCCGCCTGACCACATGATGCCGGGAGCAATCCCGGCCTCAGTGCCTTGCGAGTTGATCCACCGCTGCTCTCAGCGCCGCGTCATCCAGGTGAGCATATCTGGCCGTGATTGCAATCGTCTTATGGCCAGCAAGTGTCTGGATAATCTTCAAATTGGCGCCCTGCATCGCCAGATTCGAACAAAACGTGTGGCGGCAGTCGTGCCATCGAAATGTCTTGATCTTCGCGAGTCGCAAAGCTCGCTCAAACCACTTCCTCGGATTGCACCAAAAGTATCACCAGCATAAAGTTCAGTGGCCTTCAATCTTCGCAATTATTCTGTAAGTCGTTCATTATCTGGTGCCCGGAGGGGGACTTGAACCCCCACGACCGGTAAAGGTCTGCGGATTTTAAGTCCGCTGCGTCTGCCAATTTCGCCATCCGGGCGCTTCGCTGGTAGCTTGCGCGCTGGAGCCATTCTATCGCGCAGAGACAGGGACGAAGGGAACAAGGGAACAGGGGCCGGCGGCCTGGTCGCCGTCCTCATCGTCGGAGACGCAGTTCGGGCACGTGTCGGAGCCGTGCATTATTCCACTTCGAGCACCAGGCATTTGAGGTATTCGGTCTCGGGCAGGTTGAGCACGACCGGATGGTCAGCAGCTGCGCCGCGCCGCTCGATAAGACGCACGCGCCGCGAAGCATCGGCGGCGGCCGCGGCGACGGCGGCTTCGAGGCCGGCCCAGGCGACATGGTGAGAACAGGAGCAAGTAACGAGCAGGCCTCCGGGGCGAATCATTTTTAGCGCGCGCAAGTTCAGTTCCTTGTAGCCGCGTAGCGCGCCTTCGACGGCGCTCTTGGATTTGGCGAAGGCTGGCGGATCGACAACGATGACATCGAAGGCGTGGCCGGCCTGCGACCAGTCGCGCAGGATTTCGAAGGCGTCGGCCTCAATCCAGTCGACCGGTTTGTCGCCGATCACGTCGCGATTGGCTTCGAGATTCCGCTCCGCCACTTCGAGCGAGGCACGCGATGCATCGATGCCCGTGACCTGGCCGCAGACCTGGGCCAGGTGCAGGGCGAATCCGCCCTGATAGGTGCAGACGTCGAGAGCTCTGCCGTGAGGGGCAAACAGCCAGGCCCACTCCTTCGCAGCCTTGTAGTTCGACCGCTGATCGAGGAACGCGCCGGTCTTCTGGCCAGAGTTCACGTCGTAGTGAAACTTCAGCTGGTTAAGATGAAAAACCGTCGCCGTTTTGGGTTGCGCAGGATCGGCAGCATAGAGCGGTTCCGGGCTCGGCGCGGCCAAGCCCTCCAACTCGCGAATGCGCGGATCGGGCCTCTCCCAGATGGCGGCGGGCTCAAAGATCTTGCCAAAGCTCCTGAGGGCGTCGACGACCGCGCGGCGCACAGACGGCGAGTCGAGGCCTTTGGCGAGCAACTGCACAATCACCAGATCGCCGTACTTGTCGATGACAAGGCCGGGCAGTTCGTCGGCCTCGCTAAAACAAAGCCGGCAGGAATCGGTTCCGTTGTCCGCCGCGAGCGGCTGAAGGCGCCGCTCGAGCGCACGCCGCAGCCGCCGGCCAAGCAGCGAAAGCCATCCGGATTCATCGAGCGCTGCGCGCGAGACCAGGCGCAAGACGATCTGAGACGAAGGACTATAAAGCGCCGTGCCGAGAAACAGGCCGCGGCTATCGGCCACGGACAGAAGTTTTTCTTCTGGATTTGGAAGACTGATTGCCTCTACATCGGAGGCGTAGACCCAAAGATGGCCGCTCCGCAGGCGGTCGGCGGCGCGCCGGTTCACGACGGCTCCGAATGGTGCTCCTTGTGGTGGAGCGGCAGGAGTTGGCGGCGGAACAGCGCGGGACTTGGCACGCGCGAGACCGGGAGCGGCGGAAGGCACCGACCGGCTTTCGCGGTGCGCTGGCGGCTTTGTGCCGGACCGTTTCCCGATAAGTTTTGCCATTGGCTCCCCTCCCAAGGTAAACCGCCGTGGGAGGGGGAGCCAAATGACTGCGCTGCTATTTGACCTGCAGCGATTCTAGATAATTGCTCAAGTTCCTGATTCTAAGCGCGGTTAGGTCACCGTGGGCGTCGTTGTTTGAGTTCATCGTGGAAAGCATCGGTCCCCAGACGGGCATCGCTGCAGTGCCATGCGCTGGATTTGCCAGGCCGAAGTTAAGAACAGCGACGATGCGTTCGGCAGGGTACTTGCCGCCATTGTTCTTGCTGAGCACGGTCAAATCAGTAGTTGGCTGCTTGAGGGAACCGGCTACCGGGCCATCTCCTTTGGCGTTCGCACCATGGCATGGAGCGCAATAATTCACATACAATTGCTTGCCGTCCGTAGTCGGCGTCCCGTTGACCTTAACAACCACATTGTTTGCCGATTGGGATTGAGCTTGATAGCCAATGCCGACGACGATGGCCGCAGCCAAAGCAAAAAACAAGAGGTGTCTCACGACATTTTCCTCCATCCTGAATCTTAAGTTCAATTGCATCATGCGCCTTTCGTTGCTTTGCGGAAGTGACGTCAAACACCGTAATTCGGGTTCGGGAGGTGATGTGAAACACCATAATTGGAGTTATTGATCACAAATGCACCGAAACGAGCCAGAGAGCCACAGAATCGGCTCGCCGCAACGCTTTCAGAAACCTGCCGGAACAATGAAGAATGCATTGAGTTGGGCAACGGTATTCAAGCCGAAAGCGCGCAAGCGGCCTATAATAAAGCATGGCGACGGTCCGGCAGACCATTCCGGCAGAGGACTCCAGCGCGCCCCCGGCTTCCCCTCAAGTTGCTGGCGCGGGCGTGGTGAAGAGCCCGGCAAGCGAGAGATCCATCAGCGAACGATTTGAGGCGTTGCTTCGCCAGGTTAAAGCCAATCGCCTAACAGAAGATACCGCACTGATTCGAAAGGCGTGGGAGTTCTGCGTCACGCATCACGCTGGGCAGACGCGCTTGAGCGGCGAACCCTACATTGTGCACCCGCTCGAGGTGGCCGAGGTGCTGGTGGAGATGAAACTGGACGCGACTGCCATCGCGGCCGCGCTCCTGCACGATGCTGTGGAGGATACGAAGGCCACCAGCGAGGAGATTGCGGAGAGATTTGGCGACCAGGTGGCGCACATCGTGGAAGGCGTTACCAAGATCGACAAAATCCAATTCGCCAACCGCGAGGACCGGCAGGCGGAAAATGTGCGAAAGATGCTGCTGGCGATGGTGTCGGATGTGCGCGTGGTGCTGATCAAGCTGGCCGACCGGCTCAACAACATGCGCACCCTGGAGCACCTTAGGCCCGAGCGGCAGGAGGCGATTGCGCGGGAGACTCAGGACATTTACGCTCCGCTGGCGCACCGGCTGGGAATGGGCAAAGTGCGCGGCGAGCTTGAGGACCTGGCCTTCCGTTACACCGATCCTGTGAGCTACGAGCGGGTGCAGGCGGCCGTGGAAGCGCGGCGCGTCGAGGGCGAGCAGTTTTTGCGCAGCGTGGAGGACACGCTGGTGGAACAACTGAGGGAGAACGGCATCCAGGCGCGCGTGGAGTGGCGCATCAAGCGGCTTTACTCCATTTTTCAGAAGATCGAACGCACCAAGGTTTCGTTCGACCAGGTGTACGACTTGCTCGCGATCCGCGTGATCACGCAGGATGTGACGGCGTGTTACGCGGTGTTTGGCCTCATTCATACGCTGTGGCGTCCGGTTCCGGGGCGCATCAAGGATTTCATCGCGATTCCGCGCAACAACAGGTATCAGTCGCTGCACACCACGGTGATGAGCACCGGCGGCCACCAGTTCGAGGTGCAGATACGCACCGAGGAAATGCATCGCATCGCCGAGGAAGGCATTGCGGCGCACTGGAAGTACAAGGCCGGCGGCGATGCCGTGACGGCCCGCGATGAGGAACGGCTGAACTGGATCCGGCAACTGGTCGAATGGCAGAAGGAGATGACGGATCCCAACGAATTCCTCTCCAGCCTGAAGATGGACCTCTATCCCGACGAGGTTTACACCTTCACGCCGAAGGGGAAGGTGGTGGTGGTTCCGGCGGGGGCCACGCCGATCGACTTTGCTTATACCATTCACACGGAAGTGGGCAACACGTGCGTCAGCGCCAAGATCAACGGCCGCATGGTGCCGCTGCGCACCAAGCTGCGCACGGGCGACATCGTCGAGATCGTCACGCAAAAGGATCACAAGCCCAGCCGCGACTGGCTCACATTCGTCAAGAGCCCTCGCGCGCGCAACAAGATCAAGCACTGGCTGAACGAGGACCAGCGCCGGCGCGCGGTGGAGATCGGCAGAAAGCTGCTGGAGCGCGACGCGCGGCGCTACAAGGTGCCGATGGCCCAGATCGGCGACCAGGACCTGGGCCGCATTGCGCAGGAATTCGGCGTGGCCACGGCTGCCGACCTGCTGGCCACGCTGGGCCAGGGCAAGCACACTGCGCACCAGGTGCTGAGGAAGCTGTCGCCTGGATTGGGCCAGGGAGACGCGGAAGCAGCGCCTGAAACCAAACCCGGAGGCGCCGGGCGAGGCGGGCATGTCGGACGCGGTGCGCAAACTGCATCTGACCGGCTCCGATTCTTTGCAGGTGGAGGGCCAGAACGACCTGCTGGTTTATCGCGCGCGATGTTGCAACCCCATCCGCGGCGAAGAGATCGTGGGCTACGTGACGCGCGGCAAGGGCGTGGCCGTGCATGCGCGCAGTTGCCCCAATGTGCAGAACCTGCTCTACGAGAGCGACCGGCGCATCAATGTGGAGTGGTCGCGCGCGGCGGACGGAGCCCAAGGCAAAGCGCCGCGCTACCCGGTGAAAATTACTGTCTATTGCGACGACCGCACCGGCATGTTGAAGGAGCTGACCGCGGTCATCTCCGACGAGAACACGGACATTCGCGGCGTGGAGCTCAGGCGCGACGAAGAGGGCGAAGCGATTATCGAGTTTGTGGTTGAGGCCGAGGACCTGCGCCACCTGAATCGCATGGTCCTGGGCCTGCGCCGCGTGGCGGGCGTGCGCCAGGTGCAGCGGACGCAGAAGGTGTAACAGACAGGGATCAGGTTTCAGTTTTCGGGTTTCGAGTCAAACACCTCTTGGGCGCATCGGCCAGCGATACCATCAATACATGAGAGGGGCAGCAGCAGGGCGCGACGAAATTCTGCGCGGCGTGCGCGTGATCGATGGCGGGCTGGCTTCGGAGCTCGAATATCAGGGAGCGCGCATCGACGGGCCGCTGTGGTCGGCGCACGTTCTCGAAGACGAGCCCGACAAGCTCGTCACCGTGCACCGCGCCTACATTGCAGCGGGTTCGCAGTGCATTGCCACGTGCAGCTACCAGGTTTCGCGCATGGGCTACCTGGAGGTGGGCCTCGGGCCCGAGCACGCCGATGCGGCGCTCTTGCGCTCTGTCGAGCTGGCTCGCTCGGCAGCCGCGGAGTTTAAGGGCCGCAAGGTTCTTATAGCCGGTTCGCTCGGACCTTACGGCGCGGCGCTCCACAATGGCGCCGAATACCACGGCAACTACAATTGCTCCTACGGCGATCTGGTGCGCTTTCATCGCGAACGCGTTGAAGTCTTCGCGCGCGCAACGGGCGAGCAGGCGCCCGATCTTCTCGCCTTTGAAACCTTCCCGTCCTTCGAAGAGGCGCGCGCCGTAGGCGAAGCCCTTTCTCACTGGCCGGAAATTCAGGCGTGGTTCAGCTTTTCCTGCCGCGACGATAAGCATGTCTCGCACGGCGAGCGCGTGGCCGATTGCGCGGCGCTTGTGACCTCGTTTCCACAGACCGTGGCTGTCGGCGTCAACTGCGTTCCGCCCAAATGGATTCCTTCGCTGATCGGCGAATTGCGCACGGCTTCAAATAAGCCGGTGCTCGTCTATCCCAACTCCGGTGAGGGATGGGACGCCGAGCGGCGCGCGTGGACCGGCACAACCGACCCCGGGGATTTCGGCGCTCGCGCAGATGAGTGGTTCAAGACCGGCGCGCAAATCATAGGAGGCTGCTGCCGCACGCGGCCCGCGCATATCGCCGAGGTGGCAAGGGTCGCGGCGATCCTCTAATGCGCTTGCGCCGCGCTCGCCGCCGGACCGCGCCAGGTTTCAGCAAGAATACGATACAGATACGCTGCGCGCTCCGGAACTTCGGTTGTCTCCATCGGGTTCGGATCCTTTGGACCCAGCGCCAGCAGCCACCAGGCCAGCGGCGCCTGATTGATGTCGTACCCCGCATCTTGAAGCAGGGTCAGGCTGACGCGGCCACTTTGTTGTGCTCGTGCAACAGGATTTGCTCTTCGGCTGACGAGCCTTCACCCACTATGCTGCCACCTCCATACGGCAGCAAAATGAATCCAGCCAACACTGCCGCATTTGCCGTCCTTTTTTTCTTTTCCTCGCGGTATTGCTGCCTCTCCAACGCGCGGGCCATGGCGTCCGCGAGGACAGCCGCGAGCTGAGAATCGTTCTGCGTGCGTTCCACCAGCTGATGGGGAATCAGGATAATACCATTGGGCTGCGCCAGCGCGTCGCATGGGATCAGGCCGCAGAGGCGCTTGTTGTCGATCACCTGAAACCGAAAGTTGATTTTGGCTGGAGCGCTGTCGGGCAATGCGCGCTGGTAGGCTGGAACCAGGCTGTTGCCGATCTTCTCGACCCGCGTCTGCATCTCGGCATTCCTAAAAGGCGGAAACTTCTTCGGGTCCCAGGCTTGCCCTGTATACCCTCCTCTGAACGCATTCTTCATATAGTTTTGCCTCGCACCCGCGGGCACGGCCGTTGGGTCGTACTCCCCGTCGGCGCGCAGCTTCTCTTCGCCGCTGCCGATCATGTTGGGGCCGATCTTAACGGAAGCCGCCACAAGCACACCCGCCGCGTCGAGTTTGCCTTTGTATTCGATCCAGTCGCCGGTTTCTACACCGGCAAGCGACTGCAACGGTGGAAGCCACGTAACTTCTGTTGTGCCGGTGATGCGAATTCTGTAGCCGTCGGCGCGAACCAAAAGGCCGGAATCCGGGGCTCCCGCTGCCTCCTGGACCGGTGCCGCATCGATCACGGCTGAGCCGGAAACCTCGCCTGATTTTGGCGTGGGCTGTTTTTCGATGCGGAGAGCATAGATGGAATGCGCTGCGGTGAGGCGTAGGGTGTAGTAGACGGTGAGATACTCTCCCACGAAAGGCGGATCGCCGGGGCAAGCGACCGTCGTCCCCGCCTCTCTTTGCACGGATGTCGATGCGGCGCCTGTGAGTGCGGTGCACAGAATGTGGAACCCGTTGACGTCGAAATCGGAGGCGGAGACTGCGCGCGTGACGTAGCCAGCGATCGAGGCAGGCCCCTGGCCTCGCGTCAAGGCAACAGAAATAGCCAGCTGCCCGCAGAGCAGAAAAACATTGGAAAATTTCATTGCGCAGCAGTATAGGACTCGCCGTCAGCACGATGCAAATCAATCGCTGACGCCGAAAGCTGAATCTACGCGAGCTTCAATGCCGCCCTTCCCTTGCGCGGGGGAATGAAGTTGCTGGCGCGGGAAACGATAGCGAGCTTTTCGCGGTTGAGCAGCTTGCGAATCTGGCCGCGGGCGTGCTCGGCCCAGGGACCGCGATTGTCGAGCTTCAAATAGGCTTGCCAGTGGCGCAGCGCGGGGCGGCACTGGCCAGTGCGCTCGTATGCTAGAGCCAGGTTGTAATGGGCGTCGGCATAGCGGGGCGAGAGCGCCACGGCTTTCGAGTAGGCGGCGATGGACTCGTCGAGCCGGTTCAGTTCGTCGAGCACGTTGCCGAGGTCGAAGAAGGCCAGCACATAACCGGGATCGGCCTCGGTGGCTCGGCGGTAGAGTTCTTCGGAGCGGCCAAACTGGCGCAGGTGGAAGAAAACAGTGCCCAGGTTGATGCAGGCCGCCGCATACTGCGGATCGATTTCGAGAATTCCCTCGTAGAGCGCGATGGCGCGCTGCTTTTGGCCGGCCTCCTCGGCCTGCACCGCGGCCTGGAATCGCTCCTGAATGCCCCGCGATCCGGGCGCGGCGGGATGACGCAGTGGAGTTGGCTGCACGGATACGGGCTGCGGGCGGCCCATGCGCTCGAAGTCAAAGAGCAACTGGCGGCGGATGGGATCGACCATGGCGCCCTGATGGCGGAACACCAGGCGCGTCCCCCTGCGCACCACGCGCGCCTCGAGCAGCGGGTTGGCCATGCCCGCCACAGCTTTCATGGCCTGGATGGATTCACGGATGGAGGCCGCGGGCACGTCGTCTTCGCGCAGTGCGCGCAACGTCCTGAGTTGCCCGAGATCCTGAAAGCTGTACAGTTCCTGTTGCGGAATCAGCCCGGCTCGTTCCCACGCTTGCAACTGGCGGGGTCCGATCTCGAAGATGCGCAATACGTCCTGACGGCAATAGCTGGTCACTTTGGTGTGCTCCCACGGGTCGCGCGGATGAGCCTCGGGCATTGCATTTCAAATTCGCACTGCATTGCCAAACTCATGTCCGGCTTGGAACCCGCCGCAGCTCTTGAAACAGTTACGTAGGAATCGCTCTCCGGCATTTCTCCAGTTCCGCGAAGAGATCCTCGCCGGCTGGAGAACCGATCTACCTGCGATTATGCCAAGAGTATGCGTGGATAAGCAGACCGTAACCGTGAACAGGAGAAAAAACTCGTGGATAACAGGTGCATGACTTGGTACACGGAGAAGAGATTCGAGCGAGGTTGTGGAGCTTTGAGTTAGCGGCCAGGGTATCCGGCCTTGCGGCAATCGCCGATGACCGACCGTTTTTCCCTGGGATTTTTCGACTCGGGACGTTGGCGGATGGGTAAAAGTCAATGGCTGGATTTACCTTCCCGAAATGCGCCAAGCCCGGCCAGGCCGTGGAATAACCGAATAGTTTAGATTGTGTGCTCTCTCAAGAGCGATGCGCCGTTTTGTTGTAGTATCTTACGTTTATCGTTTGCTCCGGGTAAATTCGGTATGGTAGCCTGCAACACACCATCAATTGGTGCAGCGAAATTGGGCCAATGTTAAATGCTGCTTTCCGTTTCAGGTTGAGCGATCCGCCGCAGCTTGTCACTGTGAACAGCGGTGCCGAGGGCTTGCTCGGTTTCGCGCGGGAGCAGTTTGTCACGTCACAGGTTCATCTAAGGGATCGCGTTCTCCCGGAAGACGCAGGGCTCGCCGATTCCCTCTTCTCTCCTCATATCGAAGATCGTTCCGGCTCCTTCAATATCCGTCTCCGCCACGCCGACGGGCGCATCCGTTGTTGCAAAGGCCGGTACACCAAGCAGGCGGAGCGCGACGGCGGCGAAGTGCTTCTCGATCTGCTGCTTCATGACGCGCGAGACATAACGGAACCCGGCGAGGCGGGCCTGGCGACGAGTTTCAAGACTCTGATCGAGCGCACCGGCGACGACATCGCGAGCAAGGGACTGCTGGAACTTTTCATCGAGAATGCGCCTGTCTCGCTGGCCATGTTTGATCGGCGTATGCGCTACCAGGCCGTGAGCCGCCTGTGGGCCGAAGATCATTCACTCGACCCCAAGGATTTTATCGGGCGCTCCCATTATGAGATCAACCCGACGGCTTTGGAACGCTGGGGGGAGACGCACCGCCGTGGAATGGCCGGCGAGATGCAGCGCGTGGAAGAGGACAGGTACGAACGCCTGGATGGCACAATGGGGTGGCTCCGATGGCAGATCGTGCCATGGTGGGCGGGCGATGGCTCGGTGGGCGGCATTATCCTCTTCACCGAGGACATTACGGAGCGCAGGCTGGCGCAATCGGCGCTGCGCGAGAGCAAGGATCTGCTGCAACTGTTCATCGACCGCGCGCCCGCGGCTCTGGCCATGCTCGACCGGGAGATGCGCTATCTGGCCGTGAGCCAGCGCTGGTTGGAGGATTATTCCCCCACCGTCAGAAAAATAATTGGCCGCAGCCACTACGAGATCTTCCCCGAGATTCCCGAGCACTGGAAGGAGGCGCACCGCCGCGGGCTGGCGGGCGAGACGGTCAAATGCGACGAGGATCGCTTCGAGCGCAACGACGGCACGGTGCATTGGCTGCGGTGGGAGATCGCCCCGTGGCGCACTGGCGACGGCTCTGTAGGCGGCATTGTGATCTTCACCGAGAACATTACGGCAGACAAGCAGGCCGAAGAACGGCTTCATCTGGCCGCCAGCGTGTTCACCGGCGCGCGAGAAGGCATCACGATCACCGATTCCAAGGGAACGATTCTCGAGGTGAATGACGCCTTCACACGCATCACCGGCTACACTCGCGAAGAGGTGCTGGGCCAGAACCCGCGCCTGCTCAAATCGGGTCTTCAGAGCAGAGAGTTCTATGAGAGCATGTGGGACTCGCTTATCCGGGACGGCCACTGGACGGGAGAGGTATGGAACCGCACCAAAAGCGGCAACGTTTACGCGGAGATGCTCACCATCAACGCCGTACGCGATGCGGGTGGCGACAGCTTGAAGTATGTGGCGCTCTTCACTGACCTGACCGAAATCAAGAAGCGCGAGCGGGAACTGGAGCATATCGCTCACTTCGATGCGCTCACCGGGCTGCCCAACCGCACCCTGCTCGTCGACCGGTTGCGCCAGGCTTTAGTCCAGGTTCACCGTCGCAAGCAAAAACTTGCCGTGGCCTATATCGATCTGGATGGCTTCAAAGAGATCAACGACCGGCACGGGCGAGACGCAGGCGACCGGATGCTCGCCGCCTTGTCGGAACACATGAGAGACGCTCTGCGCGAAGGCGATACAGTTGCCCGGCTGGGCGGCGACGAGTTCATTGCCGTACTGCTCAATGTGGCCGGAGAAGAGGAAAGCGCGCCCCTGCTTGCCCGCCTGCTGGCCGCGGCGTCACAAGAGGTTCAGATCGCGGATCGTACGCTCCAGGTTTCGGCCAGCATGGGCGTCACGTTTTATCCGCAGGCCGAAGAGGTGGATGCGGATCTTCTTCTGCGACAGGCCGATCAGGCCATGTTTCAGGCCAAGCTGGCCGGCAGAAGCCGAATCCACAACTTCGATCCTGCGCACGACATCACGGTTCGCGGGCGCAATGAAAATATCGATCACATCCGGCGCGCCCTGGCTGCCGGCCAGTTCGTCCTGTATTACCAGCCCAAAGTGAACATGCGCACCGGCGCGGTTATAGGCGCCGAGGCCCTCATCCGCTGGCAGCACCCGGAGCGCGGCCTGCTGCCTCCGGGAATGTTCCTGCCGGTGGTTGAGGACCACCCAATAGCAATCGAGATTGGGGAATGGGTCATCGACACTGCCCTGGCGCAGATAGAAGCCTGGCAAACCGCCGGACTGAACATGCACGTGAGCGTGAATGTAGGCGCGCTTCAACTGCAGCAGCCGGATTTTGTCGATCGACTCAGGACGCTGCTCGCCGCGCATCCGCGGGTTAACGCCACCAACCTGGAATTGGAGGTGCTCGAAACCAGCGCGCTGCAGGATTTGGTGCAAACGTCGCAACTGCTGCAAGCCTGCAGTGAGATGGGCGTGCCGGTTGCGCTGGACGATTTTGGGGCGGGGTATTCCTCACTGACTTATCTCAGACGCCTGCCTGCGGGCATTCTCAAGATCGATCAAAGCTTTGTCAACGGCATAGCGGTCGATCCGGAGGACTTAGCGATCCTCGAGGGCTTGCTTGGCCTTGCCGCCGCATTTCGCCGGCAAGTGATCGCAGAGGGCGTCGAAACCGTCGATCACGGCCTGATGTTGCTGCAAATGGGCTGCGAACTCGCGCAGGGTTCAGCCATCGCCCGGCCTATGCCGGCAGGAGATTTGCCGGCCTGGGTGTCTGCATGGCTTCCCGATGCACGCTGGGCCGACGCGCCCCCGGTAAATGCATACAACCGGCCAGTGTTGTACGCCAGCGTCGAGCACCGGGCCTGGCTCGCAGCTTTTCAGGCTTGCCTGGAAGGCAGGCGGACCGATCCGCCGCCGCTCGATGCCGAGCAGTGTCGTGTTGGCGCGTGGCTCAAAACCGAGAGGCAGTCCGCGCGCGGCAAGCTGTCGGCCTTTCAGGCCATCGAAACGCTTCATCGGCAGTTTCATGATCTGGCAGCGGCGATTTACGGCGCGCGAAACGGGAATGGCAGCGTGGACGGAATGGCTCGTTTGGAGCAACTCCACTGCTTACAGAACAAGTGCCTGAAAAAGCTGGCGGCCTTCGTGGGGAACAGTTCCCGCAGGACGGGAAGAGATGGTTCCCGAAGCCGCGCCGCAGCGGCTATCCGCGCGGGAGTGCCGTAGAGTTCGATCGGCCCCGTCCGAAACTACCGGCGGCTCAATGGTGGGCGGCTGTGGTTTCGGCGTGGACCTCTTCGGGCAGGGCCTGCGGTTCACGCAGAGTGAGGACCGGGCAGCGCGCGTGGGCGAGCACACGGTAGATCGTGCGATCGCGCGTAAGGTTCTCAAAGGCCGAGCGTTCGGTGGCGCCGAGCACGATAAGGCTGGCATGACGCTCTTGCGCCAGGGCCAGGATTTCGATGGACGGATTGCCGTGAGCCACAATCGGTTCGACGGCAGAGCAACAGCCCGCGCCGGTCTGCTCGGCGAGAGTGCGCAGCTCGGCCATGGCGGCTGAGTCCGGCCCGGTGGGTAAGCCTCTAGCCTCCATCTCGGGGATGTGCGGAAGCACATGAAGCAGAAGCAGCCTGGCCCTTTGGGCCGCCGCAATCTGGCAGGCAAGCGCCGCGCTCGGGCGAGAGGTCTCTCTAAGTGCGGTGGCATGTAGGACGATTCGTTCTCCGCCCCTGTCCTCCGGGAGATGAGCCTCGGGTCCCACGGTGATGACCGGGAGGTAGACCGAGCGCAGCACTTGTTCTGCCACGGAGCCAATGAGCAGCTTGCCAATCTTGCTCCGGCTCCGTGTTCCGACCAGCACGCAGTCGGCGTGAAACTGACGGACTGCGGCTGCAATTTGATAGATAGCCTTGCCCACGCGCACCAGCGCGTCACAGCGGATGCCGCGCCGGGCGGCTTGTTCGCACCATGGCCGCAGGATCTGTTCCGAGATCTCCAACGCGTCCGTTGTATCGTAGTATGGCATACCACCGGCATCGGCGGTGATGCCCGCGGTGGAAGCAAGCACATGGAGGAGAATGAGCCGGGCCCCGGTTTCGCGCGCCTCTTCCATGGCGAAGGGCATGAGATGGTCCATGTCGCTCAGGTTCGTGGCGACGAGGATTGTAGCTGGATGCGTCCAGCGGTGGGTTTCGGAATCCCCCATGGAAAAACACCTCATTACCGGTAAGGGTGCCACTCGAATGGGGGTGGGGATGTGTCTGAGCGCACTGCGGCTCGTGATTTAAATCACACGTCATGGCCGTGGCTGGAAGAATCCGCGCAGGAGGCACCCAACCCATGTGGACGGGCGCCGCATCCTGATTTTCATGCATACCGAAAATGGCCCGATAGGGATAGATAAGTGTCAGAATCGGCGAGATTGAGAGGCGGGTATTCATGCGGGCCGAACTCGATGAGACGTCCGTGGTGAAGGCCAACGCCCAGTTTTGGGAACAGATGCTGGATATGCGGCTGGAACGGGTGCCGGCCTCAGAGGTGTTCTGCGTGGACGTGGGGCATTTGGTGGGCAGCGTGAGTCTTTCCGGGGCATGGAAGGGAAGCATTGAGGTGCGTCTGGCGGAGGGATTGGCCCGGGCGGCTACGGCGGCCATGCTGATGCAACCATTGGAGGCGGTGAGCGCGGCCGATTCGCACGACGCGATCCGCGAGATCGCCAACATGATTGGAGGCATCCTGAAGTCGTCGTTGCCGCGTCCGTGCTCGATGGCCCTCCCCGAGTCAGCCGTTGCCACCGAAGGGCTTTGCACAGGCCCAGGCAAAGAGGACACGCTTGTGATGGCTTTTCGCCACTCTGCGGGCGGATTGGTGGTGCGGGTGTGGGAAGAGGAGTGCTGAGAAACAGGGATCAGGAAATCGGGGAATGACGGACTCATCGGTCCGCTGGGCTGCCCGGTGCGCCAGCACGCAAGTAATTTGACCTGGACCCCACGCGCAAATTCCAAAGTCACGCGATTAAGTGCGCAGCCAATTTTTTCATCTCTGCATTTTCGCGGGTAACCTCACCAGTCTCCCGACTGTGCATAGCTATCTCCGCGGCGATTGAGCGACCGAGAATTCGCTGATCGATATTGCCGAACGCCCCAGGCACGAGGCTTCCCAGCCAGCCGGCCCAGAACCGGGGTATGAGCGTTGCCGACAATGATGCCGAGGCGAAAGATGGCGAGGCGGGCAAACCCGACATGACGCACGGTGTCTTCCTTCATGCCCATCACGCGCGCGTAGCGGAACCGGCTGCGCGCCGAGCTTCCTGCCGCGGAAAGCAAGCAAAACTGGGCGATTCCCGCTTCATGGCAACCACGCGCAAAGGCGCCGACGACGCCGAGCTCAAGTCGCACTAATTCTTCTTCGCTCCAGCGCATCGATCCGGAACCGACACCCGCACAGCTCACAGCGCTCACCGGGCCTTGGCTTAAAACCTCGCGGGCAAGAGCGGCGGTGCGCTCGGCAAAGTCTTGAGCGCCGGTATCGAGAACCACGTTGCGCACCCGCGATCGCGCCGTAATGGGCTTTCTGGTGACCATCACCACTTCCCGGCATTCCGGAATTGTCAACAACTCCGCGACGGCTGCGCCACCGACTTGCCCCGTACCGCCGAGGATCATTGCGGCGAAATTCTGCTTCATCCCATCTAATCTAATTGCAGGCGCTTAAGAACCAAACGCCGACAGGGAGGGCATTATGGTCATTTCGTTTGAGGGCAAAGTGGCTCTTGTCACGGGTGCGGCATCGGGGCTGGGGCTTGCGACGGCTAAGGCATTCGCGGAGGCAGGCGCCGCGGTAGCGCTGGCCGATTGGAACGAGACCGGGGTTCAAGCGGCAGCAAAGGGGCTCGCCGAAAAGGGTCACAAGGCGCTCGCGGTCACTTGCGATGTGTCCGACGACGCGCAGGTTGAAGCGATGGTGAAGAAGACGGTGGCGGAGTTTGGGCATCTCGACGCCGCTTATAACAATGCCGGCATTCAGAATGTGCTGGCCGAGACCGCGGATGTCCCGCGCGACGATTACGACCGCGTGATGGCAATCAATCTTCGCGGCGTGTGGAGTTCGATGAAGTTTGAGTTGCAGGTAATGCGCGAGCAAGGCAGCGGCGCAATCGTCAACTGCTCCTCGCTCGGCGGCTTGATCGGTGGCAATCAGCGGGGCACATATCACGCTGCGAAGCACGGTGTGATCGGTTTTACCAAGAGCGCGGCCCTTGAGTATGCGACCCGCGGCATCCGCGTCAACGACGTCTGCCCTGGTCTCATCCGCACTCCGATGGGCGACAGGATGGAGGCCGAGGGTCAGGGCGAAGCTCTGAGGATCATGCGTGAGAACTTTGTGCCGATGCGGCGCGAAGGACGCCCCGAAGAGATCGCGAGCGTGGTACTGTTCCTGTGCAGCGATCTCGCGAGTTACATCACCGGCCAGTCCATCTCGGTCGACGGCGGATACGTGATGCGGTAAGCCAAGGCGAAAGCGATGGCTGGGGTGTTGTTCGCAGCAGGACAGGAAAGGCCGCACGCTATTTCACGACCTGCTACGTCATCGCGGATTGCACCTCCGTTTTCTCGAGGGAGCGGGGATGAAGCCGTCCCGCTCGGAGGTCTCGCCGCTTCATCAAAAGGAAGAAGACCGGGACCAGAATCAGAACATGAATCGTTGATGTGATCATGCCGCCAACGATCGGTGCGGCGATGGGCTTCATTACATCCGAACCGATGCCTGACTCCCACAGGATCGGCGCTAGGCTCAGAATCACGGCGGTCACAGTCATCAGCTTGGGGCGCAGGCGCTGGACGGCGCCGGAGATGGTCGCCAGCACAAGATCGGCGTCCGTCAGCGGCGTGCTTTGCTTCATACGCTCCTCAAGCGCCTCATGCAGGTAGACCACCATCACAACGCCGGTTTCGACGGCAATCCCGAAGAGCGCGATGTAGCCCACCCATACAGCCACGCTGAAGTTGTAGCCGAGCAGCCATTGCAGCAGCAGCCCGCCCGACATCGCGTAGAACGTTGGGAAGATGAGCACAGCAGCCTCGGCGACGGATTTGAAGACCAGATAGAGAAGCAGAAAAATGACGAAGAAGACAATAGGCAGAATGATCGTGAGCCTCTGCCTGGCGCGCACCTCGAACTCGTATTCGCCGGCCCAGCGCCACGTGTAACCGGCGGGCAGCGCAATTTTCTCACGCAGCAGCACATTGGCGCGATTGACGAAGCCGCCGTAATCGCTCGTCTTCAGGTTCAGATAGACATAGCCGGTAAGGGAGCCGTCTTCGTCGCGAATCATCGCGGGGCCGCGCGAGTAGTAGACTCGCGCAACCTCGCTTACGGGAATCTGCGCGCCGGAAGGCGTCGGAATCAGCGCCTCCGACAGGGTGTTGGAAGTATTACGAAAATCGCGCAGGTAGCGAACGGCAATCGGGAAGCGCTCGCGGCCTTCGACGTTTTCGGCAATATCCATGCCCCCGATTTCCGATGAAACGACTCGCTGCACATCGGCAACGGTGAGGCCGTAGCGCGCAGCTTCCGGACGGTTCACATCCACGTTCAAATAGAAGCCCTGCGACACGCGCTCGGCATAAACCGTTGTCGCCTCGGGCATGGTCGAAAGCACCTGCTGCATCTCGGTGCCGAGGTCCTGGATGCGTGACAAATCGGGACCCTGGATCTTGATGCCGATTGCGGTCTTGATGCCGGTGAGCTCCATGTCGAGACGGTTTTCAACGGGCATGGTCCACGTGTTGGTGAGCCCTGGAAACTGCAGCTTCTCGTCCATCTCGCTAATGAGTTTGTCGTAGGTCATGCCGGGGCGCCACTCGTCGCGCGGCTTAAGCATGATGGTGGTGTCGTACATGTCGAGCGGCGCATTGTCGGTTGCGCTGTCACTGCGCCCGACGGTTCCGAACACTGTTGAGACTTCGGGGAACGAACGGATGATTCGGTCCTGCTGTTGCATCAGGGACGCGGCCTGCGTGATGGAAATTCCCGGCAGCGAGCTCGGCATGTAGAGCGCGGAACCTTCGTACAGAGCCGGCATGAACTGGCTGCCGAGCCGGAAGCAGAGAGGAACGGTCGCCGCGAGGAAGGCGAGATTGAGCACGACGACGATCTTCCAGTGGCGCAGGCACCAGCGCAGTATCGGCAGATAAATCGCCTGGCTGGCGCGCGCCGCGGGATTCTTCGCTTCGGGCAGCAGTTTGCCGCGCAGGAAGAACGGCATCAGCGCCGGCACAAGTGTAATGGACAGCAGCGAAGAGAAGATGAGCGCCAGGGTCTTGGTCCACGCCAACGGACGAAACATGCGGCCCTCTTGCGCTTCAAGCAGAAAGACGGGCAGGAAAGAGAGCACGATAATAATGAGCGAATAGAAGAGCGCCGGACCGACCTGCTGTGCCGCGCCGACCAGGATGCGGCGACGTTCTGGGTTGCTGAGTTCGGTTGTCCCGTTGCGTTCGGCGATATGGCGGTAGCCGTTTTCAACGATTACGATGGCCGCGTCGATAAGCACGCCGATCGCCAGCGCCAGTCCGCCCAGCGACATGATATTCGAGCTCACCTGCAGGTAATACATGGGGATGAAAGCCGCGAGAACCGCGATGGGCAGCGTGATGATGGGGACGAGCGCCGACCGGAAGTGAAAGAGAAAGAGGATGCAAACGAAACTGACGATGATGGCTTCGATGATCAGGTCGCGCTTGAGCGTGTGAATGGATTGGTTGATAAGCCAGGAGCGGTCGTAAGCCGTAACGATCTCTACGCCCGGCGGCAGGGATGGGCCAATGGCTTTGAGTTTGGCCTTCACACCGTCGATGACATTGAGCGCGTTCGTCCCGTAGCGCGTCACCACAATGCCTCCGACAGTTTCGCCTTCGCTCTGCCAATCGGCCGCGCCGCGGCGCACGTCGGGGCCAAGCGTCACTGTGCCCAGATCGCGCACCAGCACAGGCGTGCCGTTCCTGGTCGCGACGGGAACATTCTCGAGATCAGCGACATTGCGCAGATAGCCAAGTCCGCGGATCATGTACTCGGCGCCGCCCATGTCCAGCACGTCGCCCCCGACTTCGTTCGTGCTTTGCCGCACGCGGTCGATGACCGTCGAAGCCGGGATACCGTAAGAGAAAAGCTTCTGCGGATCGAGATTTACTTGGTACTGGCGCACGAATCCGCCGATGGTTGCAACTTCTGCCACACCCGGAACGGTCTCCAGTTGATAACGCAGAAACCAGTCCTGGAGCGAGCGCAGATCGGCAAGATTGTGCGTGTGCGTGCGATCGACGATAGCGTACTCGTAAACCCACCCGGCGCCGGTAGCGTCCGGGCCGATCGACGGATGAACGTCTGACGGCAAACGCCCGGCGAGCTGCTGCATGTATTCCAGAACGCGCGATCGCGCCCAGTAGAGATCGGTGCGGTCGTCGAAGATAACGAAGACACAGGAATCGCCGAACATGGTCTGTGCGCGCACATCTTTCACGTGCGGTGCGGCCAGCAGAGCGGTGACGATGGGATACGTAACCTGATCTTCGACAACGTCGGGCGGCTCGCCGGGCCAGTTTGTGTGAACGACCACCTGCACATCGCTGATGTCGGGCAGCGCATCGAGAGGCACGTGCTCGACCGACCACGCACCTGCAACCGCGAGCAAAATGGCGGCCATGAAAACGAGGAATGGATTGCGCGCACACCATGCAATGGTTCGCGAGATCATCACATACCTCCCGCGGCATCGATGCTGAGCTTCTTGGTAGCGATGGTGACTCCGGCGCGCTGAACAGTCACGGTGACCTGCCAGGTCCCTCGGGATTCCAGCTCAAGCGGCCCTTCATAGACGCCTTGGCCCCTTGCAGTGACTCCTGCCGCAGCGTGCTCGGCAGCCATGCCCATCGCCGGCATCGCCGGCATAAAGAACACGGCCGACACCTGGACCTCATCGACAGGCTTCCCATCGGCGCCGGTGAGCTTGATGCGTACCGTGTTCTTACCCTTCCGCGGAGTCGAGGGCTCGGTCGTCATTTCGATTTTGATCTGTTCGTGCTGCGAACCGGAGCCTTTTGGCTGGGGACTCGCAGGGCTCGGATTTTGCGGCGGAGCGGTGAACGATCCCATCGCCGCTTGCAATTGCGCTTCGGAATCAACCAGAAAGTTGGCTGAGCTTACCACATGATCTCCGGGCTGGAGTCCCTTGAGAACCACGATGGAGTCATCGATCTGCGGGCCGGTTTGGATCTCGCGCGGTTCGAGATTGCCGTCACCGTGATCGATGAATGCAATGGCTCGTGAACCGGACTGGAGGACGGCGGACGCAGGAATGACGAGCTGTTTCCCGAGCGGGATGTTGATGCCGACGTTTACATACATCCCTGGCTTGAGCGCCACACCGGGATTGCGGAAGATGAGGCGCACGCGCACGGTGCGCGTTGCCGGATCGACCTGGGGAAGTATCTGCTCGACGCGGCCGTTGAACGCCCGGCCGGGATATGCGTCGACTGTGACCTCGGCCGGATCGCCGAGCCTCAAGCGGCCCACCGCGTCCTGAAAGACGTTGGCGTAGACCCACACCGTCGAGAGATCGGCGATGGTGTAGAGCTTGCTGTCGGGTTGAACGTAGGCGTTGGGCAGCGCGTTGCGCTCGATGATGAATCCCGATGCGGGCGATTCGACCGCGATCTCACGCTCGACCTTGCCGGTCTGCTCAAGCGAAGTGACGACTGTGGCCGGGACGCCGAACTGGCGCAGGCGCTCTTCGGCCGCATCCAGCAGCCAGCCGCCTTCCTGCGCGGCCATTCCATGCGCGTCGGGGGCAAGAGTCTTCTGGTTTTGCCGGGCGAGAAGATACTCCTGCTCGGTGCTCACCAGATCGGGGCTGTAGATGGTGAACAGACGCTGCCCCTTCTTCACGAACTGATAGGTCGCGTTCGCGTAGACATTCTGAATCCATCCAGCGAAACGCGTCTGGACATAGAAGAGGCTTTGTTCATCGATGTCGACGTTGCCGGGAACGCTGAGCTTGTCGTTGACGTTCTTCATCTGTGCGACGGCCGTCGTTACGCCAATCTGCTGCAAGCGCTGCGGCGAAATTTGGATCGGCCCGAGTTGCGGCTCCTCGCCGGCCGGCTTTGCACCTTGGGGAGCTGATGCGCTTGAAACTGCTGGACCACGCGCCAGCACCGGGTCGCCAGTCTGTGCGGCGGGCCCAATCTGTGCGGCGGGCATTGGATGGCTGCGATGAAGGAGCAGGTAGCCGACTCCCGCCGCCAGTGCAACGCAGGCGGCCAAAGCCATAAAGAATGCCTGTCGATAGATGCGGTCGCTCATTGTTTTTCCTCCGGCGTTGCTGCTTTTGGTAGCTGTGTCGTTGCGTCGATCGGTGCGCCGACGGAAAGTTCAAGGTCAGCCATACTCGAGGCAAAGTCGCCCATCGACTGGAACCAAGCAAGATTCACGTCGATCACTGCCATCTGGCTGTCGAGCAGGTCGAGAAGATCGGTCTGGTTGTTTTCGTAGGCGATGACCGCGGCGTGAAGCGTTGCCTCAGCCTGCGGCTCAAGCGAATCGTGGAACATGCGGGCCAGTCGTTGTGCAGAGCGCGCCTCGGCCAGCGCTTCGTCAACCTGCCCAAAGGCCGCGTTGCGCATCGCCGCGACCTCGGCGTCCTGCTCCGTAACCTTGACCCTCGATTCGCTAATCTCCGCATCGTGCTTACCCCGATTGAGCCAGGGCAGGGTGATCGAACCCTCGAACATGTAATTGTTGCGGGGATTGTTTCCCGTCGGCATCAGCATGTACCCTCCCGCAACGCTAAAGTCGGGCACGTAGGCTTTGCCGGCGAGCGATTCTTCTTTGCGGCTTTTGCTGGCGGCTGCCTGCGCTTCAAGCAAATCAGGGCGTGACTGCAGCGAGAGTTGCCGCAATAGCTCGGCGGCCGGCAATTCCGCGCCCACTCCAAAGTCGCCCTCGACGCGGATGGGCGTCGCGGGATCGCGGCCGAGTAGCGTGTTCATGCGCACACGCGCAACCTCGGCGTCGCGCTCGAAGCGTATGATGTGCTCTTCGAGCCGCGTCATTGCCAGTTCTGCTTTCAGCACATCCTGCTCGGGAACTTTGCCGACCGTATACTTGATGCGCGCCGCTTCAATGGCCTGGCGGGCGATGTCTACATGCTGGTCATGGATGCGCATCTCTTCTTGCGCCAGCAGAAGATCGAAGAAAGCCTTGCGCACTTCGACCCGAATCCGCAGGCGCACGGACTCAAGCTCGTCGTTTGCCACGGTCACATCGGATTGTGCAATGCTGGTTTCGAGGGGGCGCTTTCCGGCGCCTGGGAGCGACTGGCTCAACATCAGCATGTTCTCGGCGGCGTTCAGGTCCCAGGGCTTGCTGAGCGGCACCTGCCAGTTGCGAAGCATGAACTGCGGATCGTCGAGTCTGCCGGTCGTAGGAACATGTGCCTCAGCCATAGCGACTTTGCGCGCCGCAACGTGAACATCGGGATTTTCGGCGAGGGCGATGCGCACTATCTCGTCGAGACTCAGCGCCGGAGTTAATGGCTCTGGTGCTCTTGGCGCATCAATGATCGCGCTGAAGGCGATCAGCGGGTCGCGCGGGTCGGGCGATTGCGCCAGCCCGCAGCCTGCAGGCGCAAGAAGTGCAAAGATGCAAAGTTCTGCGAAAAGAGTTTTCATTCTTCCCTCGAATCGATGGGCGGTTCATGGCATGGGCGCGTGTTCCTAAGCGCGCAAAGCGCACCGCGAGACACGACTTCTCAATCAGGAATCGAAGGAGTGATCAGATTCGAAGGATGGCGCTGGCGCCAGACAGTGATCGTGGAGGGGGCGCCTTCGACAGATTTGGCCCTTGTCCGGCCAATCCCTTAGGGTTCGGGAGAATTTGAAACATCAGCGTCTGAGTTGAGCTGGGAGCAAGGTCGGTCGACGCGGCTTGGCCAGGCGGTACAGCGGTATTGGAGGGTTGCACCTTGCAGCAAGGATGGGCCGCGATCATTGCCGAACCGCCATCCGTCATCATCGCACGGCAGCACCGGTGACAGGGCGCAGGCGCAAGGCATGCAAGTGCCGGCGCCGCAGCCCACAGGGCCACAACCGCCAGCATCAAGATTGCGCCTTTTCTCCCCATGAGCATAGTGTAAGACGAACCCTCGCTCATAGCATCTTCTGTCAAGTCCCTGCATGCCGTGATGTAGATCACTGGAATCAGGCGCCCAAACTTGGCGAGAAGGTATAAGCCGCACGCAACCAATCACGTAGCTTCAGTTGACGCACACAGTCCAAACCACGCATCGAGCTCCTTGTCCGCTCGAATTGCGGGTAGAGCGCGCCAGCGATCACGAACTGGAAGGACTGAGCCATTATGTGACTGAACCGGCGGCGCCGGCTCTTGCCAAATCGCACTCCCAATCGAAGCCGAGCCAGCGTACGTCGGCCTGGGACTATACGTTAGCCCGAGAGTTAGCCGCACCTGGGCCCGAAATAGCTCCGGCAGCCGCCCGTCGGATTGCTCCCGCCTCGCCCCAACCTTTTGGTTTTTCGGAGGGCCTGACAAGGCAGCAAATAACGGCCCTTGTCGGGGCCGCCTCCATCGAGAAGATCGAAGACAACGTAGTAACGGTTACGACTGCTCCGAAGCCGAATTCATTTTTTGACGAATATTTGCTGCTTGTCTCGCCCGTGGAGGGATTGGCGAAGGTCGTCGCGATCGGAAAAACCATCGAGACAAGCGATTCTGGAGCAGAACTTCGGTCAAATTTTCGGGATGTGGTCGAAGGCGTGAGCCAAAAGTACGGGGCGCCCGCGCATACTTTTGACTTCTGCAACGGCGGGACAGGATGCGACAGCTCTGAGTACTGGACGCTGAGCCTACAGGAAATGAATCGCACACTCGCAGCGTCCTGGGACTCCGAACAAATCCTCGTTGAGACGAAATCTCTCGGAATGAATTCCGGATACGTCACATTCTCCGTAGAGTTTCCAAGCTTCGCCGCTTACGCGAACCGAAAAAAAGCAAAGCAGAACGACACGTTCTAGTTCTTCAGGCTAGCGAGGCGAGCTCGGCGTCCTTGGCGGATGCGTTCAAGACAAACGTCTCGGCCCAGCACGACCATGATTTCAAAAAGCGGTGCCGCATTCTCGCGTCCGCAGACTGACATTCAAGCGGCTGCTTTGCGGGCAGGCATGGGCTGAGCCACTAAACGCACGCCGAGCGCCGCGCAGACGCGGCTGATGGTGTCAAAGCGCGGCGCGCTATTGGGGCGAAGGGCTTTGTAGAGAGCTTCGCGGGTAATTCCGGCGGCCTTGGCGATCTCCGTCATGCCGCGCGCGCGGGCAATGTCACCCAACGCCGAAGCCAACAGCGCCGCGTCATTCGCTTCCAGAATTCCAGTCAGATAGACGGCGATGCTCTCTTCGTTGTCGAGGTAGCGCGCGAAGTCGAATTCAGGCAGCTCGCGCACGTTAATGGTTTTTCTCATCCTTGTCCCCCTCGCTTCTCAGCATTGCGGCCAAAGCTTTGGCCCTCCGGATATCTTTCTTCTGGGTGCGCTTGGAGCCGTCCGCAAGCAACACAACGATCTCTGCGCTGCACTGCGTGTAATACAAACGCCAGCCCGGGCCGAAATCGATGCGCAGTTCAATCACGCCACCGCCAATTGCCTTGAAGTCGCCCAGCAAACCGAAGGTGAGGCGCTTGATTCGTTCCGCCACCGCTCCGCGCACTCTCAAGTCCTGCAATCCATCAAGCCATGTTGTGAATTCGGGAAGCGGCCTGACGGAGAACATGCTCGAAGTGTAATCGAACGGCTACACTCTGTCAAACTTGCCGAAGGGGAGTGTGGGAAGACTGAGTTGCTCAACCGAGTGATTCCAGCTTGGCCTCGGCCTGCCGGATGCGTTCAAGACAAACCTCGCGGCCGAGCACAACCATGGTTTCAAAGAGCGGCGGCGCATTCTTGCGTCCGCAAACAGCAACCCGGATGGGCTGAAACATGGGGCCGGCCTTGAGGCCGAGCGAAGTGGCGGCGCCGCGCAGGGCCTGGTCGAGCGAATCGTGATCGAAGGAGGTTGTGGCCAGGATCTGCTCGGCATGCTGCAAAACTTTGCGCGCGAGAGCGGCATCGCCTCCCTTGGGCGGGATCAGCTCGGCGGGGTCGTAGGGTTCTAACTCGTCGCGGAAGAAGAAGTCGGCGACCTTGACGGCACCGCGGAGTAACCTGATGCGCTCGCGGATGAGCGGCGCAACTGCGAGAACCTTTTCGGGCGAGGCTTCGAAGCCGGCCCGATCGAGGAAGGGCTGGATCTGGCGGGCTAGCTCCTCCACCGACAGCGCGCGGATGTGTTCGGCATTGAGCCAGACGGCTTTTTCATCGAACGGGAACTCTTCAGTGAAGTTAACCACAGCGTTGGCGCGGTTGACGCCCTCGAGCGTAAACGCGGCGGTGAGTTCGTCGAGGGTGAGGAACTCGCGGTCATTCTTGGGCGACCAGCCGAGGAGGCAGAGAAAGTTGACGAAGGCCTGCGGCAGAAAGCCGGCATCGCGATAGGTGGTCACGCTGACGACGGAACCGTGCTTGCGTTTCGACAGTTTGGCGCCATCGGGAGCGACGAGCAGGGGAAGATGGGCGAACTGCGGCTGCCGAGCGCCCAGGGCTTCAAAGATGAGCAGGTGCTTGTACGTGTTGGCGAGGTGATCCTGGCCGCGGATGATGTGGCTGATCCTCAAGTCTGCGTCGTCGGCGCACGAGGCCAGGTGGTAAGTCGGCATTCCATCCGAACGCAGCAGCGCAAAATCTTCCACCTCGTCGGCGAGCTTTTGCTGTGCCCCATAGACGCCATCGACAAAACGCAAAATTAGGCCCTCTCCACGCGGCACGCGATAGCGGAGGGCGAAGGGCTCGCCACTGGCGGCGCGTCGGTCAGATTCTTCGCGCGACATCTCGCGCATGCCGGGATTCGAAAGCCATGCGCCCTGCGCGGAGGCAGACTGGTTATCGTCCCCCGCGTGGGCAGGCGTGAAGTCGCGATAGGCAAGGCCTCTCGCGAAAATCGCCTCGGCCTGCTGCTTGTGCAGGGCCAGGCGTTCCGATTGCTTGTACTCTTCGTCCCAGTCGAGACCCAGCCAGCGCAGCCCTTCGAAGATGGACTGGACGCTGGCCTCGGTGTTTCGCTCCACATCGGTGTCGTCCAGCCGCAGCACCATGGTTCCGTGGTTGTGGCGGGCATAGAGCCAATTGAGGATAAACGTGCGGGCGCTGCCGACGTGCAGAAAGCCCGTGGGCGACGGCGCAAAACGCACGCGAGGGGACGGGGTTAACGAGGAGGCAGAATCGGGCATCGTTTCGATTGCTTTCTATTCACGATGCTACCGCATTCGGCGCCCTTTGACGTATCAGGTGGAGCAGCTCAACCCTGCGGCGGAAGCGTCGGCTGCGGCGGCAGTGGCGGCTGCGGCGGCCAGGATGCCTGCGGCGCGGGAACCACCTTCCACTCCGCAAAGGCCAGCACGTAAAGCAGAACCAATGTGCCCAGCGATGTCATGATGCACAGGAGCGAGAGCCAGGGCGAAAAACCGGCCTTTTTCAGGATGAACCAGCACGGCACCATGAGAATGCCAACCACCACCACGTAGAAGGCGAGAATAATGGGAACGATCATCATCATCACTCGCTTTATCACTTCGGGATCGGGCTGGTTTTCGAGCAAGAGCGCTAATTCGTGCATACAGAGTCTCCAGAGATGCGATCGGGATTCCCTGCCAAGGTACATCTACAAAGCCGCGATTCGCAATAAAAATATGAGTGCGGTTGCACCAGATAAGAGAGTTGAGCTGCAACCGCGAATTACCTGCCGAACCGTCGCTTGACCAACTTGACCAACTCGCGGCACAATGATGTCAAGGAGTGCCGTATGGCCGCTCATTCCGTCCCCAAGCCGAAAAAGTCCGCGAAGCCGGTCCGGAAGCCGGTGCAGGTGAACCTTTATGAGGCCAAGACGCAACTGTCGAGCCTGGTGGAGCGGGCGGCGCAGGGCGAGGAGATCGTGATCGCGAAGGCGGGCAAGCCGATGGCGCGGCTGGTTGCGCCGGCCGGGAAACACAAACCGCAGCCGCGGCGGACTTGCGGACAGAATTTGTTAGGTATCACCTACATGGCTGAGGACTGGGACGCACCGCTTTCAGAGGAAGAATTGAAAGAATGGGGCCTGTAACGCATGAGGTTGTTGCTCGACACACACGCGTTTGTTTGGTGGGATGCGAATGACTCACGCCTCCCGGCTCGGATGCGTGAGGCCATTACTTCGGCCGAAAACGAGATCTTTGTTAGCGCTGTTTCGGTGTGGGAGATCGCCATCAAACGCTCTTCGGGGAAGCTGATCTTCGGAGGGTCGGTTGCGAAAGCGATCGAGCTACACGGCTTTCAATCGCTGCCGATCTCGGTTGCTCATGCCGAATGGGCCGGCTCCCTCAATCAGATTCACAACGATCCCTTCGATCGCATGCTAATTGCACAGGCGAATCTCGAAGGGATGCCCTTGGTCACGGCTGACGCGCAAATCCTGCGCTACCCGGTACCGCATTTATAGGTGCACCGAGGCCTTCATGGGAATTGCCGATCCAGTGAGCAATGTCTTCTGAAACCTGTTTTAAGTGATGTCTTCGGTGTCGTAAACCGGCGTAATGGTGCGTTTCTTGGGCACGCCGTGGACCGAAGCAAGCAAATCGTCCACCACGTCTTCAAGCTGGCGCTGGGTTTCGATGACCTCGCTCATACTCTTCAGCTCGTCTGGCTCCTGCACGCGCTCAACCAGGACCACGGCATGGCACTGGACCGCGTGGTCCAGGCCCAGGCCCTCAGGAGTTTTGGCCTTGATGCTCACCCGATCGACCTTCACGCCGAGGAGGTCGGCAACCCGGAAGCACATCTCGGCGGCGATGGTCGATATCTTGGGAGCGGCAAGGATCAGCGTCGTGTCGACGTTGACGATGTGATAGCCGGCGTTTTCGAGTTCTTCAAGAGCCAGATTGAGAAAAATGGCGGAGTCGGCATCCTTCCAGCGCGGATCGCCGGGCGGGAAAAAGCTGCCGATGTCGCCGGCAGCCACGGAGCCGAGCAGCGCGTCGGTAATGGCGTGGAGCAGCACGTCGCCGTCCGAGTGGCCCGCCAGGCCCTCGGGGTGGTCCAGCGTCATGCCGCCGATGCGCAGCGGTATGCCAGGCTTGAATTCGTGCGAGTCAAAGCCAAATCCGATGCGTGTATCCATGGTTTAAGTCCCCTGCACATGTTTTCGACACGCGCGGGCCTGAAAAGCTCCTTCGTTCCAGCGTGCCGGCCGCGGTCCGGGCGTACTTGTCGGTGCGCCGTCACTTCGCGCGCTGGCGCAGATAGAACTCCGCCAGCTCCAGGTCGCCCGCCTGCGTAATCTTCAGATTAACCTGAGAACCGGGCACCACGGCCACGGAATTTCCTGCGCGCTCAACCAGCGAGGCCTCGTCCGTGCCCACAAAGCCGTCCGCAACGGCCTCGGCAAAGGCGCGCTGCAGCAGTCCGTAGCGGAAGCCTTGCGGCGTTTGCGCCAGCACCACAAATTCGCGCGGGATGGTCGCGGTAATCAGCGCTCCGTGGGCGATGCGCTCCACCTGCTTGATGGTATCCACGGCGGGCAGCCCCACGATGGCCGCCCCGTATTCGGCTACCGCGTCGATGGTGCGCTCAATAGTGGCTGCGTCGATCAGGGGTCGCACGGCGTCGTGGACCAGAACAATGTCGTCGGGCTGGGCGGGCAACGCGTTCAGGGCATTGGCCACCGATTCCTGGCGCTTGTCGCCGCCGGCCACTACGCGCACGCGCCCGGCAAAGCCGAATTCGGCAACCTGCGCCTCTACGCGCTCCATCTCCGGCTTGCGCACGGCCACGTAAATTGCCGTGACTCGCGGCACCGCGGCAAAGGCGCGCAGCGAATGGATGAGGATGGGCACGCCATCTAGCGCCAAAAACTGCTTGGGTTGCGGACCGGCCATCCGGGTGCCCAGCCCCGCGGCGGGAAGAATGACAAAGACTTGCATGGCTCTGCGAGTATAGCACCGGGCCAGCGGACCGGCGAGCCTGAATGCACCTTCGATTCGGATGCTGCCGGTTTGGCGGAACTCACTGCGGCTTGAAGCAGGACCGCGCATCTCACTCTTTGGAAAGCCGGCGCATGATCGCGCCCCGCTCGCTTTTCAGAGGCAGCCCCCTTTGCAGCCCTTAATCAGCGCATCTGTGCGGCGCGCGGCGCTCAGCGGAATCCCGACCGCTTCGCCCGGTGTGACATTGAGGCCGAACAGTGGGTCGGCGGCTGCAACTGCAGAAACATTGACCTGAACGATGTTGGTCTTCGCGCTTGAATTCAGTGCGGCAATGAACTGGTTCGCGATGAGCGCGTAGCCGGTATTTGTTGGGTGCACACCATCCAGGCTGAAGAGGCCCCCGAGAAATCCCGTGGTCGCGTTGTAGTTGTTGATGGTAACGCCGCTCTCTAATGTCTGGAAGTATGAGTGAATGTCCACAAGGATGCCCCCGACGGCAGCGACCTCCTGGCTGATCGCGGAATTGTACGCGTCTATCGTCGTCTGTACCTGTGCGATCTCCGACGCAGTCAGAAAACCTGAATCGGTCAGCGGGGTTGGCGTCTGGCCCTGCTTGATCTGACTGATGGCGGTCTCCACTTCGCTCTCACCGGTGGCATTCACTAGGTCCCCGTCTGCCAGACCGAGGTCCGCGGCAGCCTGCGCCTGGCTGAGCCCGGTCTCGGTCGCCACCGTCGCGATCACGGTGGCCGCCGGCGTGAGATACGGAATGGCTGTCACGTCCGGAATATTGGCGACAATGAGCGTGGCTTTGGTTTGTGAGTGAAGTGTGCTCAGCAGTTGCGTAAATTCCTGGGTGAAAGTGGCAACCGGGGTCATGGAACTTGGGCTTCCGCTCACATCGGCCTGCAAGGCGTCGTTGTTTCCTGCCCAGACAAAAATCGCGGTAGGATTGAGCGCGATGGCTTCATTCATCTGGCTTTTTGTGTCTCCGAGCGGGAAGCCAAGCACCAGATCCGTAATGAGCTCTTCGTCAGAAGTTGGCACGAGCACCGGCCCGGTATTAATCACGTCATTCAGAAGATGGCCGGGGACAGCGAGATCGTACGGTTGTGTGACTGGATTGGTGCGGCCGATGCTGATGCCGGACGCCTGCTGAATCACCGGGGGCGGCCCCAGGCTTTCGAGTTCCAGAACTGCCGGGACGCCCGGTGAAGCAATGAGAGGCAGAGCGAGCGAAAAGCCCGCCTGTTTCGCCACCAAACTGGCCCACCCGTTCGGCTGCTGCGAGTCAAGCAAAGAGCCGTTCTGGTATCCGGCACTGAGTGAGTCGCCAATGACCACGGTGGTCGCGAAGCCAGGCGTGGAACTGGTCCCGCCGCCAGTGCCAGTCAGGCTATCGTACAGCCCGCAACCTGCCAGCCCCGCGAACGCCGCAGCAGCGCAGAGGGCTACGGAGACGGCCCGTAACTGTTTCTTGAGATTCTCGCGTTCCAAACTTCTTCCCTGGCTTTCCATGGTTTTTTGGCGTTCCGTATGAGCGGTTAGATGCGGGGTCCCTGCTGCATGTGGGTAAAGAGTACAACAGGAGTCCTCAAAAAAGTCACTGGACGCCCGAATCGCTCGTATACCCGATACCCCTGCATGGCTCAAAATTGGCGCTATGTCGGGATCGGCGACGATGCTGCCACGAGACCAGCCAATGACCGCGCCACCGTGGTTTCGAGAGCTACACGCAGAATGGGTAGCAGGTGAATGAAATAAAGAAATCAACCATTATCAAAATCACGGCGAGACAAAGACAGAACACATTCAGCCTTCTCGCTCGACGCTGCAAAATGTTGAGAAGCGCCCAAAGAGCGCCGGCCAGAAACATCCAAGAATATGCCGTTTGGATTGGGTCTCTCCAGCGTATGACCCACCATGTTCCCCCCACCTGAACAGCATTCAGCTTTGGCGCCGGCATGTAATCTGCCCAAACAGAGTGACCGAGCACATGCTCGAAGACACCCGGCAGCGCCAGTGGCAAGTTCACGAGTCCTAGTTCAAAGAACAGCAGGAAGCAGACAATGAAGAGTGGTGAACGCGGTGCCACAGTCCCCCGGCCACGACGGAATATGTAGTAAGCACCGATTATTGTGATCCCCATGCTGATGAAGGAGAATAAGCTCTGTCGGATATCCATCACGGTCGATATGTCGCGTCGCAGCGCCATTATACCTGCCCAAAGGTTGTTTGTATTCGCTGAGTGATGATCGCTGTTTGGCCCTACCAACCAGTTCTGGCTGAGTCACCGTCAGCACTTCCGTTACTCCTGCCTGTTCGCCCCGAGATATATGAGGAATATAATCATCGCGTCGTCAATTCAGCAATGAGCTTCAGAAAGGGATGAGCACAATGCGGATTCCTACGTTCCTGCTTGCAGCAGGATCTCTCTGCCTGGCCGGCGTCGTGGCTGCCGGCCAAATGCCCGCCGCCACAGCGAACGCAGATCAACCCGCCGGCGCGAGTTGCGAGCACCTCGCCGCGCTTCAATTGCCGAGTGTCAGCATTGCCACGGCAACGCTCGTGCAGGCAGGAACATTCGTTGGACCACCCGCGCCCTACTCGGGCGTCGATTCGTCGGCCCTTTATAAAAAGCTCCCGGCCTTCTGCCGGATTGTGGCGCACGACAAGCCCACAACGGACTCCGACATCGTAATTGAAGTCTGGATGCCGCTGGCGGGATGGAACGGCAAATTTCAGGGCATCGGCAACGGCGGCTTTGCCGGACAAATTGATTACCTCGGCCTGGGCGAAGCGGTCAGCAGAGGCTACGCAGCCGCGGCCACCGATACCGGCCACGCCGGCTCGGCGATCGATGCGGCCTGGGCTCTCGGTCATCCGGAGAAGGTGGTCGATTTCGGTTATCGCGGCATCCACGATATGACCGGGGTGGCCAGGCTGGTGGCGCAGCAGTTCTACGGCCGCTCACCCAGCCACTCCTATTTCGCATCTTGCTCAGACGGCGGCCGCGAAGCTTTGATGGAGGCGCAACGCTATCCTGCGGATTACGATGGAATCCTGGCTGGCGCGCCCGCCAACTATTGGACTGCTCTGCTCTCGACTGCGGTCGTCGACACGCAGGCTCTCACCGCGACTCCAGCCAGCTTCATTCCGCCGGCCAAAATTTCCACTATCGCTCACGCGGTGTTGGCGGCCTGCGACAAACTCGATGGCGTAAGCGACGGCATCCTGACCGATCCCCGCCAATGCCACTTCGATCCCTCTTCGATTGCGTGCAAAGACCCGGAAGACTCGGCTGCGTGCCTGACCGCGCCGCAGGTGACGGCGCTCAAAATAATCTATGCGGGACTGCGAGACGCCGATGGCCGCCAGATCTTTCCTGGCTATTTGCCGGGCGCGGAAGAAGGCAACAACGGGTGGGGAATCTGGATTACCGGCCCGGCTCCGGAAAAAAGCCTGCTGGCTTTCTTTGGCGTTGGATTCTTCTCCAATATGGTGTACGAAAAAGCCGATTGGAACGACAAAACGTTCACGCTGGAGAGCGGGCTGCAGATGGCGAACGAGAAAACCGCTACCGCGCTGAATGCCGTGAATCCCGATCTGAGCGCGTTCCGTGCGCGCGGCGGCAAGCTGATTCTGTACCACGGGTGGAACGATCCAGCCATCCCCGCTCTCAACACCGTCAACTACTACGAATCGGTCAAAGCAAAGATGGGCCAGGCCGGCGCGGTTTCGTTCACGCGGCTTTACATGGTTCCCGGCATGCAACATTGCGCCGGGGGCCCCGGTCCAGACAACTTCGGACAGTCGCTCGGCTGGCCGGCCGACGATCCCGGGCACAATGTTCGTATCGCCCTGGAGGATTGGGTGGAGAAGGGAATTGCTCCAACTTCGGTAATCGCCACCAAAACTGCGGGCGATAACGGGCAGCGCGCTGTGACCATGACCCGGCCCCTCTGCCCTTATCCGCAGTTCG
This sequence comes from uncultured Acidobacteriaceae bacterium, assembly GCA_963848805.1. Classification (GTDB taxonomy): domain Bacteria; phylum Acidobacteriota; class Terriglobia; order Terriglobales; family Acidobacteriaceae; genus Telmatobacter. Next base: position 105,051 of record CAWKFD010000019.1, read on the forward strand.
CCCAGTACAAAGGCAGCGGCGATCCGAATCGCGCGGAGAACTTTGTCTGCGCGAACCCCAAATAGGCCTTATCATCCACTCGTGCGCCCCACGCTTGCCATTGACGTCTCCCTGCTCAGGCCCGGCATGCGGCTGGCGGTCGGGCTCTCGGGCGGGGCCGACTCCGTGGCGCTGCTACGCGTGCTCACGGCGCGCAGCGGCGAGTTGGGCCTGGTCCTCCATGCCGCACACCTGCATCACGGCCTGCGCGGAACCGAGGCCGACGGCGATCTCGAATTTTGCCGCGATCTGGCGGCAAACCTGGGCCTGCCCTTCCACGAGCAGCGCGTGGACACGGCCGCTGAGGCGCGGGCCGACCGCAAATCGGGAAAACCGGCCGAGACAATTGAAGAAGCAGCGCGGCGGCTGCGCTATTCCTGGTTTCGCACGCTCTTGTCCAAAGGGCTCCTCGACGCTGTCGCAACCGCGCATACGCTGGACGATCAGGCAGAGACGGTTCTGGCCAAGTTCCTGCGTGGAGCGTGGACCGAGGGCTTGGCCGGCATCGCTCCAAAACTCAAAAACCCGGAGGGTACGATCCTGCGCCCGCTGCTGGCCGTGACTCGCGCCGAAATCGAAGCGTACCTGCATGGACTGGGCCAGGAGTGGCGCGAGGACTCTTCGAATCGCCATCTGACCTTCACGCGCAACCGCATCCGGCACGAACTATTGCCGCTGCTGGAGGGCTGGAATCCGCGGTTGCGCCAGCACCTGGCGCAGATGGCGGAGTTAGCCCGCGACGAGGAGGCATGGTGGCAGGCGGAACTTGCTCGGCTGGCTCCGCAGATCCTGCTGCCGGGACGGCCGGCGCGTGGAGGCGGACGCACGGCAGGCGGGGGGCTTGCCGCGGGTTTGGCTCTGGAAGTGAATCGGCTGGCCGCGCTGGCTCCGGCATTCCAGAGGCGGCTCTTGCGCCATGCCGCGGAACAGTTTGGCGTCGCCCTCGATTTTCCCGCAACAGAAGCGGTGCGGTCGCTGGCTCTCGCCGGTCGGGCCGGGCAGAAGCTCCTGTTGCCACAGGGCTTACGCGCGGAACGGACAGCGCGCGAGCTCAGGCTCTGGGTTTCGCCGGAAGCTCATCCAAAAGATGGTGGCGCGGAAGCGCATTTCGCAGTGCCGATTCCGGGCGAAATCGACGCGTCGGCCTTCGCCCTTCGCCTCCGTATCGAAATCGCCGACCCTTCAGCCGCGGAAAGCTCGGATCGCCGGAAAGAGCCTCTACCTGCGGTCGCCACGCTGCGTAACTGGAGGCCCGGCGACCGTGTCAGGCTGCGCTACTCCGGAGGCTCAAGCAAAGTAAAGGAAGTGCTGGAACGTCTGCGAGTTACGGGCACCGATAGGGCGCTTTGGCCGGTCCTCGAAGTCGACGGGCGCATTGTATGGATGCAAGGCGTGGAGCTGGAGCCGGAGTCGGGGCTGAAGATTACGGCGGATTTTGCCGGCGGCCTTGGTCCGGATCTCCCGCAGAAAGCGGGTGCGGAGCAGGTCTGACGAGCCAGATTTTACGTCTTCAGTAACACTCGAATCGCCGCAACATCTGCCGCCTTGGGAGTACAATCTGAGTACTGCCTTTTCAGGCGGCGCAACATGCGTGTCTGCCGGGGAGGGAAGTGTACTTTCTGCCACTTTGTAGAACGCGCCGGCGTCTAAGAAGTGTGGCTCGGGCCAGGGATGGAATCACGGGGTCGGGGTAGCTGACTCTCCAGCGCCCAGGAAAAGGAGTTGTTGGTGAACTCAAGCGTTAAAACGATCATGTTCTGGGTCTTCATTGTCATCTGTCTCATGCTTCTATGGGGGGTGGTGCAGAAGAGCGCCATGAACAGCAAAGAGGTGGAGTACTCCTATTCCGATCTCTATGACAAGGTGACAAATAGCCAGATACTGGATGCGACCATCCAGGGCGACGAATTGCACGGTCACCTGAAGACTTCGCCTAAAGATCAGTTCACCACCACTCTGCCCGCAAACTACGAGGACCTGCTGAAGGCGATGATCGCCGCTAAGGTCAACTTCTCCATCAAGGAGCCGCAGAGCAACTTTCTCATTCCCCTGCTGATCAACATTGGCCCGTTCGTTTTGCTGATCGCTGTTTGGTTCTTCATGCTGCGCCAGATGCAGTCGGGCGGCAACAAGGCATTGTCGTTCGGCAAGAGCCGCGCGCGCCTGCTCTCCATGCAGCAGAAGAAGGTCACTTTTAAAGACGTGGCCGGCGTGGATGAGGCCAAGGAAGAGCTGAAGGAGATTATCGAGTACCTGCGCGAGCCGCAAAAGTTCCAGAAGCTGGGCGGGCGCATTCCCAAGGGAGTGCTGCTCGTGGGGCCTCCGGGCACCGGCAAAACGCTGCTGGCGCGGGCCGTGGCCGGCGAGGCCAACGTTCCGTTCTTCTCGATTTCGGGTTCCGACTTCGTTGAAATGTTTGTAGGCGTAGGCGCAAGCCGTGTGCGCGATCTCTTCGAGCAGGGCAAGAAAAATGCTCCGTGCATCATCTTTATTGATGAGATCGACGCGGTCGGCCGCCATCGTGGCGCCGGTTTGGGCGGCGGGCACGACGAGCGCGAGCAGACGCTGAACCAGTTGCTCGTGGAGATGGACGGCTTTGAGTCGAACGACGGCGTGATTCTGGTGGCGGCCACCAACCGCCCTGACGTGCTCGATCCGGCGCTGCTGCGGCCCGGCCGCTTCGACCGCCGCGTGGTGGTGGGGTTGCCCGACGTGCGTGGCCGCGAAGAGATCCTCCGCGTGCATGTGAAGAAGGTTCCAGTATCGGACGACACCAATTTGAACGTGCTGGCGCGTGGAACGCCAGGCTTCAGCGGCGCCGATTTGGCCAATATGGTGAACGAGGCGGCGCTGAACGCCGCGCGCGTGAACCGCAAGCAGGTCATGATGTACGACTTTGAGCTCGCCAAGGACAAGGTGCTGATGGGCGCCGAGCGCAAGTCGATGCTGCTGAGCGACGAAGAGAAGCGTGTCACCGCGTATCACGAGGCCGGCCACGCGCTGGTTTCAAGCAAGCGCGACCACTCCGATCCCGTGCACAAGGTGACCATTATTCCGCGCGGGATGGCGCTGGGCGTCACGGTTCATTTGCCAGACGACCGGCACAACTACACGCGCGAGTATCTTGAAACTCGGCTGGCCATGCTCTACGGCGGGCGCGTGGCCGAAGAGATTTTCCTCAGCCAGATGTCCACCGGCGCCGGCAACGACATTGAACGGGCTACGGAACTGGCGCGTTCCATGGTCTGCGAGTTCGGCATGAGCCGGCTCGGCCCGCTCACCTTCGGCAAGAAGGAGGAGCAGATCTTTCTGGGCCGCGAGATTGCGCAGCATCGTGACTTCAGCGAAGAAACGGCTCGGCAGATCGACCTCGAAGTGCGGCGGCTGATCGACGAGGCGTACCAATCGGCGCACACCATCCTCGAGTCGAACCAGGATGCTATGCACCGCATTGCCGCGGCCCTGCTGGAGCGCGAGACCATCGATGCCGAAGAGTTGAAGATGCTGATCGAGGGCAAGACGCTGCCTCAGATGCGCTCGGCGCTGGCCTCGCCCGGCGATTCTGACGGCAGCAGCCCGCAGCAGGTTCTTAAACCCGACCGCGGCGGACCGGGCAGCGGCCTCCCGGAGGGTTCGCCCTCGCCGGCGTGAGAAGCAGTTCACAGTTCGTAGTTCAAAGGGGGGCTGCTCGAAAGAGCAGCCCTTTTTGGGTAATGTCTCAGTTTGAATTTGCTCACTCGCGATAGGGACCGCGTGGCTTGGGCGCAGACAAGCGAGCATCGACCAACTTCGCGATGTCCAGTGCCGTCGCGGGGGATAGGAACGTGAGATGCAAGAGTATCTAACGCCCCAGGGTACTGAAATGGGAAGACAGGTAGGCGTAGCTGGTGTGCTTTACGTGTTGGCCATGGCAGCCGTTATCGTCGGTGTAGATTTTGCGTTCTTCAGAGGCCGGCTCTGGGAACGGCTGATGGCGAATATCGGCATCGTCCTGGTGTTCATCGCTTTCTACTTGAGATTCTTCAGGCGTCCGTGAAAAAAGGCCGGGCCCTGGAAGTTCGATCGCGCCGGCCTATATTCCTAGCGCCGCCCGCACATCGTTGAGCGTCACCATCAAAGTCATGGGTTCGCGGGGGCTGGGGTCGAACCCGAGGGCAATATAGAAACTCTTCGCCTGCTCTGAGATTGCGTGCACCACGATGCCGCGAATGCCGATTACATCGGCCGCATGAGCGACACGCGATGCGGCATCGCGAAACAGGGCTCGCCCGATTCCCTTGCCCTGCCATTTTATGTCGACGGCCAGGCGCGCGAGAATTGCGACCGGAATCGGATCGGGCATGTTACGCCGGAATCGTCCCGGCGCACCTGCGACCGTAATGGCTCCGGAAGCCAGTGCATAATAGCCAATCACGTCGTTGCCTCCGCAAACGACATATGTGCGTGAAGCGCCGCTCGCCTGATTGGCGCGAGCCCGCCTTCGCAGCCAATCGTCGAGCGCGTCTTCTCCGGACGAGAAGCCTGCAATCCCGTGATCCTCGTGGAGAAGCTCAGGCGGCCGAAGGCCGGCTATTTCTCCCATGGCGCAGCCGTTTCGAGAGAGCGGCGCAGGCGTTTATTGGGCCGCGGAGGAGCATCGAGACGGGCCAGAAACTCGGCGTAAGTCTTCGCGTCGACTGCGAGATTCGTGCGGTCAAGCAGCGTTTCCTCGGCCGCGCGGCGAGCAGCGCTCAGCACAAAGTCGGTCCGGTTTCTGCCGGATACGCCGGCGGCCCGGTCAATCAGCACCCGCAGCTCCGGCTTGATCCGCAGGTTCAATGTCTCGCGTTTTTCCTTTTGCTGCACCGCAGGCATGGCAATCCTCCGCTCTGACATTCAGGATACCATTTCGTAATGACTTTGTCATTACGCAGGCTGCAAGAAGGATCAAGGGTCAGATTTTCAGGGATCAGAAGGGCTGCTCGAAAGAGTGGCCCTTTTTGTCTATCATGACGATCATGTACTTCATGCTCTATGCCGGTACCGATCACGCGATCCCGCGAAGAGCATTCAATCAGAGCGCCCCTGATATTTCAGTCCGAGATTTAGAGACCAGCGAAAAGCCAGTCAGAGTGCATTTTCGCAAACCAGAGGTGCAGAACATCGGCTCGACATCAAACTGTGGGTGCGATTTTCCGCACGCAGTTTTCCAAGGAGGCGGCTGGCCGGAAGCGGGTTACTTCGTGGAGTCAGACGAAAATCGATTCAACCTGGACTCCTTGGTTGCGCTATTTAGGGCCACTCAAGAACACTCCGTGGAATTGTACGGCGTCTGGTCCGGAGATGTTGTCGAGGAGCCGCACAAGCGAGAGTCAATATCCATTGATGAATTCCTCGACCACAGATTTTGTTTCGAAGAGCGCTGCTTTTACGAAGTGAGGCTCCGATAAATTCAAGTATCATCTCTCATTCCTGAAACCTGAGCCCTGTATAATTCCACCGCAAACGGAATTCGTTCGCTTGTATCCCGAGAGTTGCGGCCGGCCCGTTTGATCCCAACAAAATGCCACGAGGAGCACTCTCGATGAACGCAGCCGCACGCCGTCTTCCCACCCGGTTCCCGCTTATCTTCCTTATCGTTTCCGCGTTGGCCGCACTCGCGCACGCCGCGCCTGTGTTGATGATCTCCATCGACGGGCTAAAGCCCGAATACATCACCCAGGCTGATGCGCACGGCATGAAGGTTCCTTACCTGCGCACGCTGCTCCGCGACGGAACTTACGCGGAGGGAGTGGTGGGCGTCTGGCCCACGGTCACTTATCCCAGCCACACCACTTTGCTCACCGGCGTGTGGCCTGCCGAACACGGCATCTACAACAACCTTGAGTTCGATCCCGAACATCGCTACGGCAGCGCCTGGAACTGGTATGCGGCGCAGATTCGCGTGCCCACGCTGTGGCAGGCTGCTCACAATGCTGGCCTGCATACCGCCAGCGTGGGCTGGCCGGTGAGTGTGGGAGCGACGGATGTGGATTGGCTGATCCCGGAGTACTGGCACGGCCCCGACGCCTCGGCCTCGTCCAATCCTGAAGACCGGCTGCTGATGGCGGCTCTGGCGCGGCCTGACACCTTGGTTCAAACCATCGAGCCGGCAGCCGGTCCGTACATGAATGGCAACGACACCTCGATCCTCGGCGACGAAGTGAAGACCCGTTATGCCCTCGAGATCCTGCGCCGCTACAAGCCCGCCTTCATGACGCTCCATCTGAGTTCGCTCGACGAAGCGCAACACCAGCATGCGCCCTTCAGCACGGAGGCTGACCAAACCCTGGAAGCGATCGACGGCATGGTAGAGCGGCTGGCGCGAGAGGAGTTCGCCAACGATCCCAACGCCGTGCTGGTCATCGTCTCCGACCACGGATTCATGAACATTTCGCACTACGTCAACCTTGCGGTTCCGTTTTTGCAGGCGGGATTGATCGAGGGGACGGCAAATGACGGCGGCAAAACCCTGGTTGTCAGCTCATGGAAGGCCGAGCCATGGATGGCGGGCGGCATGGCTGCAATCATGCTGCACGATCCCAACGACCATGCGACAGAGCAGCAGGTGCGGGCACTTTTGACCAGGCTGGCGGCGGACCCGGAAAACGGGATTGCGGAGGTTCTGGATCGCGAGGCTATCGCCAGGCGCGGAGCCTTTCCCGATGCTGCATTTCTGGTGGTGTTTAAGCCGGGCTATTACACCGGCGGCGGACTCAGCGGCAACCTGGTCACGCCGGTTCCGGGCACGCGAGGCTCGCACGGATTTTCGCCGGAATTTCCTGAGATGCGTGCGTCTTTTTTCGCCGTGGGCGCCGGCATCGCGCACCATCGCGATCTGGGCGTGATCGATATGCGCCAGATTGCGCCGACAGTCGCAGGGATTCTGCGCGTACCCCTGCCCACGGCAAAGGCGGCTCCGCTGCACGTGCAGCCGTAGGACAGTTCACAGTTCCTGGTGCACAGTTCGTAGTGGCCAGTGAACTGTAAATCTGGCACACCGCGAACTACGAACTGCGAACTGTTCCCTCAGAAAATCCGGTAGCTCAAACCCACGCTGCCGCCGTATGGGTAAAGCGTTGGCGTCACGCGCCACTGCTGATATTCGAAATCGAAGCAACGCAGCGTAAAGCGGCGGTTCAGTCGGTAATCCACGCCGCCGCCATAGGCGATCGTTAAGACGCTCCCGGTGAGAAAGCTGCCGTCCCCAAAGCCGACCAGCGCCTTGCCGTAGGGTGTGAGTTTGTGGAAGGTGTAAGGGGCGATGCGGGGACCGATCATGTAGGTATTCTCGCCATTTTGGCAGTAAAAATTCTGGCCGTTTACCAGGCCGCATACATAGTTCTCGTTGAAGTGCGACCAGCGCCCCTCGGCTTCAATTTGCACCCAGCGGGTGAAGCGCGCGTCCACATAGGCGCCTATGCCATACAGGCGGTTGGGACTGTCTTACGCGACGCCCGTTCCGGCGTAATCGGGCTGAAACATCGAACCCATGCCGCCAACGTTGAGCGAGAGTGTCCTCGCCGTGGCCGAAGGCATTACCTGGCAACGGGCTGAAACGGCGGCTGCGGAAAGCACAATCCAGAAAAAAACAAAAACCGATCGTCTCATGAGCACAACACAAAACCCATTCTCTGTGAATCCTTGCACCGGTGGGGAACACCAATCGACTCACGTCGCGAGCCGGTTGGGGGTGCGCCGCCTGATTGCGGCGCACAACGTCCGGTCTCCGCAAACCTATTCTATTATGTTTGCGGGTTCTGCGCCGCGGACGGCTGCTGGTCTGGCGATGGCGCCGCGCCGGTCGTGGATTGCGCCGGGGCGGACGACGGAGCATTGTCCGGCGCTGCGGCCGGTTGCTCGGCCGCCGGCGATGCCGCGGGAGAGGCTGCTGCCGGGGCCGGCAGTAACGCTGGTTGCTTCATAGCGTTGCAGCTTGTAGAAGATCGGCGTGACCTCGAACGGCATCTTGTCGCGGGCGTTCATCGGCGCATACCGTTTGGCGTTGAGCATGTGCACCTTGTCGTCCCACGGATCGGTCTTCAGCCAGCTTCCCAGCGGCAGCGCCGCTGTCTGGGTCAGGTCGTCCCAGTTCAGCTTGGGCGCCATGTGTGCCAGGTCCGCCATCCACGGCGTGCCATCGGCCTTCACCAGCGAATCGCCCAGCTTCGGCGTGTTCAACTGCTTAAGCACCTTCGCCCGGTCCACCAACTGCGCGTAGAACAGGCCCGCGCTCGCCAGCTTGTCCTTGTACATGGAGTTCTCGAGATACTCCATGGCCCTCTTGGCGGCCGCGCCGTTGTCCAGGTCCGAGTGGTTCATGTTGATTCTTTGAAAAGTCACCGTGTCGGGGAACAGCAGCCGGTCGTTGAAGGCGTAGCGGGTGTCGATGTGGTGGCCCATGGCGATATGCGCCAGCTCCATTGCTACCACGGAGGCAATCGCTTCTTCGCTGGGCAGCGAGTCCACCAGCCCCTTGCTGATCAAAATCGTGTTGCCCACCGTGGTGGCCTCCACCGTATCGGTCAACAGCACGCGGCAATGAATTTGATCCGTAAAGGCCAGGTTATTGGGTACCACGAGGTTAATGACGATCTGGCCTAGAACCTTTTCCTCGTAGCCGTCCTGGTCAAGCGGCGCCACCAGGCCGGCCTCCACCAGCCGGTCGATCACGTTGTTCTCGGCCTGCGTGATCCACATGCGCGAGGCCTGCAGCGGACCCACATCCTGCGAGTCATCGCTCTTGTCCACGGCGTCATCCACCTTCACGCTCACGTTCTCGCTGTCGCGCGTGGGCAGCTTGAGCGAGTAGCCCCAGAAGTGCGTCTGCGCCTTCAGACCTACTGACTTTTCTGACTCGGTGCGCTGCGTCTCTTCCACGTAGATCGCCACCGGCAGCCAGATCCCCGGCTGCACATTCATCCGCCAACTGTCGAAGTGGAAGTAGTACTTGGCCACATCCTCGGTGGTGGGGCCGGTGTAGGTGCCGTTGAAGCGCACCACGTTGCCGCCTTCGTCCTCGATCCAGACGCGCCCGTAGAACCGGCCTATGCCCTTCACATCCGCCTTGGGATGCACGTCGAAGACCCAGGTGCGCACCGATCCGAGAAATTCCCGCCGCACAAAGCTGAACACATAGTGCTGCTGGTCAAAGCCCGACGGGTCAATGAACATCATCTGCATAAACCCGTTGGGATTGTAGGTGAACTTCTCCAGCCCCAGCGCCTTCGAAAGAATCGAAATGGAGCCCAGCGAGCTCTTGAAAAAGCCCTTCTTCTTGGCTTCGTCCTTGGGCTCGTAGACTTTGTCGAAGAACCCCTTGCCGAAGTCCACCCGGCTGAGCATGTATTGGTCGTCCACCGGCACTGAGTAGAGCTTCACGTCGGGCCTGGTGTCCTGGATGTAGGTCTCCACCAGCGGCGTGCGCAACTGGATGTTCTTGATCAGCACCTTTTCCTGAACCATGGCCCTCTGCACCAGGGCGGCCTGCTCGGCGGTGAGTTGGCGGGTCTGCTCGAACTTGGGCTGCTTCTTGGCGTGCGCACCGGCCACTGCCATGCTCAAAATCAGAAGGGTTAGGGGGAGCTTCCGTAACTTCATGTGATACTCCTAAGTCAGTTCTTTCCGGCTTTCCTCTCTCGCCGCGCTTTGAAGCGCGGACGGCCGAGTAAAGGACTCACTGATGTGCACCATCTGAATGCTACGCCAATTGAAACGTGATGGTGATGGTTGTGGTTAAATCCACCGGCTGGCCGTTGCGCGTGGCCGGACGGAAACGTATCTGCTGCGCCACCCGGCGGGCCTCTTCGTCCAGTCCATGTCCCAGTCCGCGCACCACGCCCTGCACCACCACCTGGCCGGAGGCGAGAAACGTGACGCGCAGCACCACATCGCCCTGGACGCGCAACTGCCGAGCTTCGCTCGTGTACTGCACAGGAGGTTTCGAGAGCACTTCGAGGTCGGTCGAAACCTGACCTGCTCGACCACCTTGGGTGCAACCGCAACCTGGGTCGGCGCAGGAATCCCGGCCGAAGCGACCTTGCCGGAGGGTCCCTGCGTGCCTGTACCGTTTGAGCCCGGGATGCCGGCCGAGGCTACCTTGCCCGCCACGCCGGAGTTGGAGCCGGAATGGGTTCCGTTCCCGATGCCCGTCGAGCCCACCACTCCATGCGGCGCGACCGCCGGACCCTGCATGCCGCCATAGGGATTGCCGATGGCCGCGATGGTCGCCGGCCGCGTTGGCGTTGGGATTGGGCGTTACGCCAAATGTCTGCCCCAGATGCACCGGCGCCGTGGACGGTTTGACCTGGTTGTTCTGCGCCGGCATCGCCGCCGTCAGGGCCGCCTTGGGCTGCGGAGCAATGGTCACGATCTGCGGCTTGGCCTTGACCGTGGGCAGGTTCACCTTAGCTTCCATCTCGACTGGCTTCGGTTCCGGCTTCGGCTTCGGCATCACAATCTGACGCTCCTGCAACTGCACCTTGGGCGGCTCCGGCGGCGGAGGCATTTCGGGCGGCGGCGGTTGCTTGATCTTCACCGGAGGCGGCGGTTCGCTGGGAATGATCAGCGTCCGTCATCTCATAGTGCTGTTGCAGCACCTGCTTCGCCGTCATGCCCACATACACGGCAAGCGCCAGAATCGTCACGTTGATGATGGAGCTGGCGATCAAGTCCAGCGGGCCGGCCTTCGGGCTCGGGCAACAAACCTAAAGTGATGCGACCAGGGGAGTATGTCATTGGCATGTTAGGGGTCCTCGCTTGCGGTTGCCGCTACGGAGCTTGGCGGCTTTATCAGAAAAAATTGAATGCGAAGCGGCGATTCGCTCGCTGCGATCTTTCTTTTCTATCGTTGTATCGGCAAAAAACGGACCCGAATGCAGTTGCAATTTAATTTCGGTAACACCCGGCGTTATCGGCCCTTTAGTGTTCCCAATGACCGCGCCCAGTGCTCGGACTCGCATGAAGTGGGGATTGTGCGCGGACGAGGAGGAAACTGCAATTTCCATTATACGTGCGTTCTCTATCCGCGCCAACAACCCGTACCGGGGACCGGCCGCAATACGACTCACGTGCCGGCAGCATGAAACGCTCGAGCCATTATAAGCGAAGCCGTTATTTCTGCTATCCGCCAATGCGTCCCCCACTTTGGAGATCCAAGGCAACTCATTTAGATCCACTTAGATCCACTCAAAAGGAATCACGTCTGTTTTCGGCAGGATGCGCTACCAGATTGCCAAATGAGGGCATCTGGGAAACTCCCTGCCCTGCCTTTGGGTAGCGCCGTGCACATGCTCCCGCGTGACAAACTGTCCACTTGGAAAACTGTCGCCAGGAGGCTCGAATGGCCGACCGGTCTGGCACTACTCCTATAGACTCAAGGTTAACCAAAGTGTCTCGGAGAGGACAGCATTTTCTGTGAAGGTAATAGTTACTGGAGGGGCAGGGTACATCGGCGGAACTGTTGCCCAATTGTTGACCGAAATGGGACACCATGCGGTCATTTTTGACAACCTGAGCCACGGCCCGCGCCGCCTGTTGCCGGCAGGCGTGGAGTTCATCGAAGGGGAGCTGGCCGACCGGCCGGCGCTCGAACGAATCTTCCAATCGGCCCGGAACGACAGCAAACCTTTTGACGCCGTGCTCCACTTTGCCGCGCTCATTGAGGCCGGCGAATCGATGGAGCGCCCGGAAATTTACTTCCGCAACAACACCGCTTCCACGCTCTCGCTGCTTGAGGCGATGCTGGCGTGCGGTCCCCGGCGACTGGTCTTTTCCTCCACAGCCGCCGTGTACGGAGAGCCGGAATCCATTCCCATCAAAGAAGATGCGCGCCTTTTGCCCACCAACCCCTATGGCCTGTCGAAGCTTCTCGTGGAGCAGATGCTGGCCTGGTTCAACCGCATTCACGGCCTGCGTTACGCCTCGCTGCGCTACTTCAATGTGGCCGGAGCGCCAGAGGGAAAGGATGGCGTAACCCGGGGCGAAGCGCACGAGCCGGAGTCCCATCTGATCCCGCTGGTTCTCGACGTGGCTCTCGGCCGCCGGCAGTCGATCCGCATCTACGGCGACGACTACCCCACCCCCGACGGCACCTGTATTCGCGACTATATCCACGTCTCCGACCTGGCCGACGCCCATCTTCTGGCGCTCTCCGCGCTCGGCGCGGCCGATGCACAGACGCCGCTTCATCTACAACTTCGGTAATGGCACTGGCTTCAGCGTCCGCCAGGTTATCGAGTCGGCCCGCCGCGTGACCGGCCATCCCATCCCGGCGGAGGTTTATCCACGGCGGGCGGGCGATCCCGCGGTCCTGGTTGCCAGCTCAGAGAAAGCCATGCGCGAGCTCGGCTGGAAGCCTCGCTATACCAAGCTCGACGAGATCGTGCGCACAGCCTGGGCGTGGCATCAGAAACGCTACAGCAATTAGAGAGTGAATTTCTCATGAGAGATGCCCATGCACCGCATTTATTTGCTTTCGACAGGCGGGACTATCGAGAAGGTCTACTCGGAGCAGAGCGGCGTCGTGGAGAATCGCGCTGCAAAGCTGGACCGCTATCTGCGCATGCTCCGCCTTCCGGATTCGGAAATCTGCAGCATCCATCTGATGAACAAAGACAGCCTGGAGATGACCGTTGCCGACCGTGTCGAGGTCAGGGACCGCGTGGCACAGCTGCTTCCGGAAGACGTACCCATCGTGATCTCGCACGGCACCGACACCATGGTTGAGACCGGCCTGTTTCTTGAAAAATCGTTCCCGGATCTCCGCGTCCCCATCATCCTCACCGGAGCCATGACGCCATTGGGATTCGAGGGCAGCGATGGCCTGCAAAATCTTACCGAAAGCCTGCTTGCCGCGCGCCTGCTCTCGCCGGGAGTCTTCGTGGTCATGCACGGGCAGGTCTTTCCCGTCGGCCGGGTGCGCAAAGACAAGGACAAAGCCACATTTGTATGGAAAGATGCCGATCGAGTTTCCCGCTGACGTGGATTAGGAAAGGACGCAAGCTGTGTACGGGAGGCATCTTCATCTTCCGCCCCCGATGGGGGCCTTTCGGTTCCCTAGTTCCCTCGTTCCCTTGTTCCCTTGTTCCCTGCTCTATAAAATCGAACTATGCCGATCTCGCGTGAGCAGGCCCTTGATTATTTCCACTCCCCTGACCTGATTGGCCTTGGATTCGAGGCCGACGCCGTGCGCCGCCGCCTGCACCCCGAGGGCGTGGTCACTTACATTATTGACCGCAACATCAACTACACCAATTTCTGCACCGAGTACTGCTCCTTCTGCGCCTTCTATCGCCCGCTGCCCCGCGCCGGCAAGCCCGACCCGCGCTCCGGCGAGGGCTACATCCTCGACTTCGAGAAGATTTACGAGAAGATTGCCGAGACCGTGGAGATGGGCGGCACGGGGGTGCTGATGCAGGGCGGCATTCATCCCGATCTCAAGATCGATTGGTTCGAGCAGCTCTTTCGCGGCATCAAGCAGCGCTTCCCCGAGATCTGGCTGCATTGCCTCTCGGCCTCTGAGGTGCTGGCGATTGCCGAATACTCTGGCCTCGACCTGCGCTCGACCATCGCGCGGCTGCGCAACGCGGGTCTCGACTCCATCCCCGGCGGCGGCGCCGAGATTCTCGACGACGATGTTCGCCATCGCATAGCGCGCCTGAAATGCGACACCCAGGACTGGGTGAGCGTGCACAGGACTGCGCACGAATTGGGCATGCGCACCACGGCGACCATGATGTTCGGCGTGGGCGAGAGCTTCGATCAGCGCATCAATCACTTTGAAGTGGTGCGCCGCCTGCAGGAGGAAACCGGCGGATTCACGGCCTTCATTCCCTGGAGCTTCCAGCCGAAGAATACAGCGCTCGGGGGACGCGGCTGGGAAGAAGCAACGAGCGTGGAATACCTGAAGGTGCTGGCGATTTCGCGGCTTTATCTCGACAACATTGAGAACGTGCAGGCCAGTTGGGTCACACAGGGCTTGAAGGTGCTCGAACTCGGCCTCCACTTCGGCGGCAACGACGTGGGATCGGTGATGCTCGAAGAAAACGTGGTGAAGGCCGCCGGCACGTCGAATTGCACTACGGAAGAAGAGCTGCGCCGCATCATCCGCGATGCGGGCTTCAAGCCTGTGCAGCGGGATACGCTGTATCGCACGATGTTTTTGAATTGATCCGGCTTCAGTGTCTCCCGATGGATAGCAATCCGCTAATCCAGCCCCAAGGGCCTAAGGCTTCAGCATGCGGATCAGATCTGCGTCCGGAAAGAGCTTTGTGTTTCTATCTTCAGAGTAAAAACTGTAATGGAAGTTGACAAAGATCCAGCCGGTTGCGGTCCGAACCAACTCCGGTCTGACTTCAGCTGCGTCTTCGCCGGCACCTTTCACGGTTGCATTACATCTCCCATTCGCAACCGTGACCCCTTTGACGACATACTTCGGATCGGGGTCCTGGCTGTTGAGGAACGGATCGGCATCCAAATGGTCGATGCACTTGCAAGCTGTCTGAGTCGCGTCTTCTTTCTTCAAAAGCTTGAGGAGTTTGGAATTTAAAACCTGAGGTTTGAGTTTGGCGACGTCATACCAGGCGCAGCCCTGCCCTAAATACCAGTCGTAGAATTGCTGCACAAACGCGCGGCATGACGCTTCGTTTTTGTTCGGCGCCTGAGAGTGAAGCGCTACCGCTATCGAGACCAGCACGAAGATCCCGGCAGCGAAGGCACAGGCGTGCCAGAGTTTCCGCTTTCTTTCGTGACGCACTTCGTATCCTTCTGTTTTGAACCCTTGTCAATCACTATACTCGCTTTTGTAGCTTTTATGCTACACTTCTTTCGTGTTCGAGATCGTTCGTTACCAGCGCGAAGACGGCACAGAACCCTATACAGATTGGTTCCGGCGGCTACGTGACGCCGCAGCCAAGACAAGCATCGGTAACCGATTGCGCAGAGTCGAAGTGGGAAATTTCGGCGACTGCAGACCTGTCGGTGAGGGAGTAAGCGAGCTGCGCATCGACACGGGACCCGGATATCGAGTCTATTTTGGTTTGCGCGGGACGGTTCTAGTGGTTTTGCTTTGCGGCGGTGACAAAAGCACGCAAGACCGCGACATTGAAAGAGCGAAGACTTTCTGGGCTGAGTGGAAACGGAGGCAGCGATGAACAAACTTGTTGGCGTGGTATCCCACCACGAACGCGAAGTGGAAGAATTGCGCGAGGATTCAGAATTCGCCGCCGAGTATTTGAAAGTGGCCCTCGAGTCCCTTACCGATCCGGAAGACCGGGGCGCGAGCCTGCTCATGCTGCGTGCACTCGCCGAAGCCTACGGCGGCCTCGGCGCAGTGGCTGCGAAGGCCGGCATCAGCCGCGAATCGCTCTACCGCTCGCTTTCGCCCAAGGGCAATCCCACGCTCAAAACATTGATCGCCGTGCTGGACGCAATGGGGCTGAGTCTTTCGGTAGTTCCGCAGCCGCGGAAAGCGCGCCAACGCACCACAAAAAAGAAGGCCGCAAGAGCAGCGCGTCCCCGCGCGGCCGCCTGAGTCCTCCTACATCGCAGGCGTCTTGCCCTGCTCGATCTGCTTCGCATGGTCCAGATGTTTCTGCAGGACCGGAAGCGTATCCTGCGCAAATGCCTTGAGCGCCGGGTTATCGGCGGCTTCGGCTTCCTTCTTGACGATGGCTATGGCTTGCGTATGCCCCGCGACCATGTCGTGGATGTATTTCTTATCGAACGCCGCGCCCTTTAACGCATGAAATGGGTCGATCATCGTCTTGTCATTTTTCCCGTCGATCGCGGTTGGCACCGTGAATCCATTTTGCTGCGCGAGCGATTGCAGCTTCTGATAGTTGCTCGTGTGGTCGGCCACAAGCATTTTGCCGTATTCTTTCACGTCCTCCGAGGCGGCTGCGTTTTGCGCCAGATCTCCCAGATTGGCCTCTACCATATCGGTTTGTGCAACGAAGTCAACGAATTTTTGATCGCTCATTGCGTTGGATCCGGCAGCCTTATTCTGAGCCGGCAAGGAAAACGCACAAACAGCCAGGCAGCTAATGAACAGGAACGCTCGTTTCATTTCATCTCCTCCGAAAAGGTTTAGATGCAGCCGGAACGAAAAGCGGCAAGGCGCCCTCGACCCCGCCGGCGCTCCACGGGACCGGGTTTCGGCGGCAGTGCGATTTTTTAAGTCTTTTTTTCTATCCAGGCCAAATATACTCTGGTGTATGTCCACGCCTGTCTCATCCACTGCTTTGCGCACCCTCGGCAACTCCGATCTGAAAATCACGCCCATCGGCTTTGGCGCCTGGGCCATAGGCGGAGGTGACTGGCAATTCTCCTGGGGCCCCCAGGATGACAACGACTCGATTGCCGCAATTCATCGCGCGCTCGACCTGGGCGTGAATTGGATCGATACCGCGGCAATTTACGGGCTCGGCCACTCGGAACAGGTGGTAGGGCGCGCGGTCAAGTCCTCGACTTACAAGCCGTACATCTTCACCAAGTGCTCTCTGTGCTGGCGCGATGACCGCTCCATCTACAACTCGCTCAAAGCCGATTCGCTGGCCGAAGAGCTGGAGGCTTCGCTTGGCCGCCTGGGAGTGGAGACGATCGACCTCTACCAGATTCACTGGCCCAACCCCGATGCTGAGATCGAAGAAGGATGGGAGGCGCTTGCGCGGCTGCGCGAGCAGGGTAAGATCCGCTGGATCGGCGTTTCCAATTTCTCCGTCGACCAGATGAAGCGCGCCTTGAAGATCGCGCCCATCACCAGCCTGCAGCCGCCCTATTCCATGCTGCGCCGCGCCGCCGAGGCGGAGCTTTTCCCCTTCACGCAAGCCAACGGAATCGGCGTCATCAACTACTCGCCCATGCTCTCAGGCCTGCTCACCGGCAAAATGACGGCCGCGCGCGTGGCGGCATTGCCGGCCGACGACTGGCGGCGCGGAAATGTCGAGTTCAACGAGCCGAAGTTGAGCCAAAACCTGCGCCTGGTTGAGCTGCTGCGCCAGATCGGCAACGGCCATGGCGTTAGTCCGGGCGTTGTGGCCGTGGCCTGGACGCTCCACCACCCCGCCGTCACCGCCGCCATCGTGGGCGGGCGCAGCGCAAAACAAGTGGAAGAGACAGCCCTCGCGCTCCGCTTCCGGCTCAGCCAGGATGAATACGATACGATCGGAAAATTCCTGGCGTCGATCGAGGCCTGAGGCGGCCCGCGGCGTGTGCTCCAAAACTAAAACCCCGGCCGGAGCCGGGGTTTTTTGTGGCTGGAGGAGGGAGCCCGTCTACATAGCTGCAACGAAATCGGGAACCATGACGGGAGCGTAGTCCTGCAATAATTGGGTCGTGCGCGCGGCCATTCCGGTATACATTGCGGCGGCGCGGAAGGCATTTACCCGGACTCCTTCGCTGGCCTGCGTAAAAGCGTATTGAGCCAGGGCCATGAGGACGCAGACGCGAATCTGCATGGCGTCGCTATGCAGCGTTTCTATCAGCAGGCGATCGATGCCTTCGCAATGCTTGGCGGCGTAATCGGCCATCTCCAGCATCACTCGCGTATTCTGATACATCACCCAGAGGCCTTTCGGGCCCTCCATGCGCCGCCAGGCATCTTCCGGCGTGGCGCTCAAACCTTCCTGCCAAAGGAAGTGATCGCTCAACTCGCGCGCACTCCACTCTGATCGCAGGCAAGCTATCAATGTATCCCAGTTTTGCGAATTGCGGCGCCGCACGCTCCTGCGCCAACGCACAAGATACAAGGCAATGGCAATCAGAACCGCAATTTGGAGCACGGGCAACATCATAAGTGATCCTGGTAATCGTACTTTTGGTAACCTTAAATCAAGTTACCGGACCCTGGGCCCTTTTGGATACTGTCTACTTATAGCAGAAAACAAGAAGCTTGTGTCCCTCAAAAAACGACACTGAAATACATCTTTTGTGGGATATAAAGCGTCCCCATCGGAAAGGTACTAAAGTAACACCTCCGCGAAAAGCCCCCCAAAGGACGCATCAAAGTCTCTTTACTGACACTAAAGCAGGGTCGAGCTCCTTCCCATACAATGAAGTAAATCATCTTCGAGGAGCTATATTTCCAGTGCCGCAACGCACGCTGAGCATCATTAAGCCCGACGCAGTCCGCAATGGTTTGGCCGGCGCCATTCTGGCCGAGATTGACAAGGCCGGCTTTCGCCTCGTCGCCATCAAGAAAGATTTCGTCTCAAAGCGCGCAGCCGAGGGCTTTTACGCCGTTCACCGCGAGCGCCCGTTCTTTGACGATCTAACAACCTTCATGTCTTCCGGTCCAATCATCCTCATGGTTTTGGAGAGGGACAACGCCATTGCCGCCCTGCGCAAGCTGATGGGCGCCACCAACCCCGCCAACGCCGAGGAAGGAACCATCCGCAAGAAGTTCGCCAGCTCCATCCAGGAGAACGCCATCCACGGCTCGGATGCGGAAGACACGGCCGCCTTCGAGATCGGCTATTGGTTTGCGGGCTGCGAGCTAATCTAGGAAGCCTCGGCCAAACAGGTTTCCCCCCAGCCTGTTTCGCGCCCGGCTGACCCATAGGCAACGTC
This sequence comes from uncultured Acidobacteriaceae bacterium, assembly GCA_963848805.1. Taxonomy (GTDB): domain Bacteria; phylum Acidobacteriota; class Terriglobia; order Terriglobales; family Acidobacteriaceae; genus Telmatobacter. The sequence continues at coordinate 123,675 of CAWKFD010000019.1, forward strand.
CGCAACCGCGCGGCCAAAGGCGTATACTGGAACTATGACGGCTACGGCAGAGCGCGACCGTTATCTCTTCGGGGCGCTTGACAGCAGTGCAGCAAACCGGATGAAGGTGGGTGAAGCCAGTTACGGCTACGAACAGCCGGAGGGCGTCATTCTCACGACGCTGGATTTTGCGGTCAACTGGGTGCGCAAGAACTCGGTGTGGCCCATGACCTTCGGGCTGGCCTGCTGCGCCATCGAGATGATGTCGATGGGTGCGTCGCGCTTCGACATCGCGCGCTTCGGCGCCGAGGTCTTCCGGCCCTCCCCGCGGCAAAGCGACCTGATGGTCGTTGCCGGGCGGGTTTCGCAAAAAATGGCCCCTGTCCTTCGCCGCCTCTACGACCAGATGCCCGAGCCCAAATGGGTCATCTCCATGGGTGCCTGCGCCACTTCGGGCGGCGTCTTCAATAACTATGCGCTCCTGCAAGGCGTCAATCAGGTGGTCCCGGTCGATGTCTATGTTCCCGGTTGCCCGCCGCGCCCCGAGCAACTTATTTATGCGATTTCGCTTCTACAAGAGAAGATTCAGCGCGAGCCGCGCAGCCTGCTGAAGACCTTGAATGTTGTATAAGTATCTGAATCCATTGCCTTACTGAACGCGCATCCCCATTAGCTTCAATCTGCGCGGCCAAGGACGGTGCCGCTCGGAATGACGCGTCGAGACAGATGCGTTGTTTGCCGCTAAGTACGAGGCAGAAAATTGCCGATTCATCAACCAGCAATCGAGAATTTGAACCTCGGGGCGAACAATCGCGTCTCGTCAGGATTCTGTGGGCCGCGCGGTCCATCACAATGGTGTTGTCATCCTGAGCGACGTTTGGCCGGTTCTTAGGCCAAACGGAGTCGAAGGACCTGCATTTAGGCCCTCCGGCTTACGCTACGAACTTCGGGTTCACCACGCTCTGTGCGCCGCCTGCGGTAAATGAGACCGGCCAGGCGAGAGCGGAAGGGCGCGACAGTTATCGCATTCCAGATTGCATCGCGGCGAAAATGTCTTCCGGAGGAAATGGGGTGAATCCGAAGACACACTCAATAGAAAAAATCGGGATAAGTTGAAGCGCACACGGCCCGCAGGAGTTATCCTTGGTTGTTCAACATTAGAAGGAGGGGGAATCACATGTATTTGCGAGTTTTTAAGTCTGCCTGTCTGGTTCTGGCTGTTGCTTGTTTGACCATCTGGTCAATGGGGTGCAAGAAACAGCCGCCCATAACGCTTGCGTGTAACGCAAGCGCCCCTGCCGATTTACCCGGGCGATCCTCTCACAGTAACCGCCACTGCCGGATCGGTGAGTACGAAGAAGAATACGAACGTGGTCTATAACTGGACCGGAACCGGAGTCACGGGCAACGGGACCTCGGCTACGGTGGCCACCGGTTCACTCGACCCCGGCAACTACACCGTTAATGCCGAAGTAAAGGAAGGCAAGAAGGGCAAGGAAGGGCTGAAACCCGGTCAGTCCGCCCAATGCTCAGCCAGCTTCACGGTGAAGCCGTTCGAGCCGCCGACAATCAGCTGCTCGGCCAGCCCCAACACCATCAATCCAGGAGACTCGGCGACCATCACCTCGGTAGCAGTGAGCCCGCAGAACCGTCCGCTGACGTACAGCTACTCGGCCACGGCCGGCACGGTAACGGGCACCGGGACGACGGCGAGATACTCCTCCGCGGGCGCGCCCACCGGAGCCGTTGGCATTACCTGCAACGTCTCTGACGACAAGGGCCACACGGTTTCCGCCAACACGAACCTGACCATCGCCGCGCCTCCTCCTCCGCCGTCCGCCCGCACTCGCAGGCGCTGTGCTCCATCAGCTTTGCACCGACAAGAGGCGGCCCGAGCGCGTGGACAACGAAGCCAAAGCCTGCCTCGACCAGGTGGCTCTGGATCTGAAACAGCAGGCGGACGCCAAGGCGGTCATCGTCGGCGAGCAGGATGCGGAGGAAGCCGCCAAGGAAGCCAAGCAGCAGAAGTTTGCCATGCATCACAAGCACGCCAAGGTGGACATGTACGCCGCGCAGCGCGCCGTCAACGCCAAGGACTACCTGGTCACGGAGCAGGGCATCGACGCTTCGCGCATCAGCGTTGCTACGGGCACGACCGAGGGGCAAACGGCGGAGGACTACCTGGTGCCCGCGGGAGCCAACTTCAGCACCGACGTCCCCGGGACAACGCCGGTCGACGAGACAGCAGTGAAGGCGCAGGCGCGCAAGCCGCTGCCGGCACATCACATGCATAAGAAGGCGGCCGCGGCACAATAAGCTGCACGGCCCTGCAGTCGCACACCATGGCGAGCCCTCCCTGCGCAAGGGAGGGAGCGCTATTGGAATGTCGAGAAATCAGGCCCACCCTGCACCGCTACTACCCCTGTGCATTGAGGCTGACCAGTACACCACCTGGTTAGCCTCTTCGCTTTGCGGTCCCATTTTGTCTATTCTTGATATATATGCAAGGGAGCTTCCTGTCTCGATGAGACGCCCGCGGTGTTTTCTCAAAGAACTGTGCCGGTATGTCGTTCCGGTCCTGGCCCTTTTCCTGTTTTTGTTCTTGTTCTCTGTTGCGTGCCTGCCGGCCGAGAGCTCGTGGACCGCCGTAGGCCCAGCGGGCGGCGACGCGCGCGCCTTCGCGTTCATACCTGGCGAGCCCCAGCATCTTTTCCTCGGCACAACCAACAGTTGGCTCTACGAATCGCTCGACGCGGGCGCAACCTGGCATCGGCTTGCGAAGCTGGGCAGTGCAGATGGTTACGTTCTCGACCACATCGTCGTCGACTCCGCCAACCCCTCCACGATGTACGTGGGCGCGTGGAAAGACTCCGACGGCGGCGGCTTGTGGATTAGCCACGATGCCGGGCATACCTGGCAGGAATCGGCAGACTTCAAAGGCCAGCCGGTTTACGCGCTTGCCCAGGCGCCCTCCGATCCGCACATTCTCTTTGCGGGAACGATCCAGGGAGTCTTCCGGTCGAGCGACGGCGGCGCCACATTCGCCGAGATCAGCCCGCCCGGCAGCCACGAGATTCACGAAATCGAATCGCTGGCCGTCGATCCCGCCGATCCTGACACGCTTTACGCGGGCACGTGGCACCTGCCCTGGAAAACCACCGACGGAGGCAAGACCTGGCACAACATCAAGGAGGGTCTCATCGTTGACTCCGACGTCTTCTCCATCATCGTCGATCCCGTGCACGCGCACACCGTTTACCTCAGCGCATGCAGCGGTATTTACAAGAGCGAGAACGCAGGCGGCCTCTTTCACAAAATTCAGGGCATCCCATCTGAAGCTAGAAGGACGCGGGTTCTCATGCAGGATCCTGAGAACCGGCAGGTGGTGTACGCCGGAACCACCGAGGGGCTTTACAAGACCGTGAATGCGGGCCGATCCTTTGAACGCATGACCAGCGCGGACGTGGTGGTGAACGACGTGCTTGTGGACCCAGGCGACTCGAACCACGTGCTTCTGGCCACCGATCGCGGCGGCGTGCTGGTCAGCCGCGACGCGGGCGCCACATTTGCCGTGTCGAACCAGGGCATCTCCGAGCGCAAAGTTGCCGCCCTGCTCGTGGATCGCAGCGACCCGCGGCGCCTGTATGTGGGCGTGGTCAACGATAAGAGCTATGGCGGCGTCTTTCGTTCCGTCGATGGTGGCCAGCACTGGGAACAGTTGGGCTCGGGACTGGACGGCCGCGACGTGTTTTCCCTGGCCCAGGCGAAGGATGGCTCAATTGTCGCGGGCACCACGCATGGCATTTTTGTGCTCGGCGGCGACCCTCCTGCCTCCTCAGGCGATGCGCCGGTGCCCCTGGTCCCTCGTACTTCGGGACCGGGGAATGCAGAAATCCAACCCGCCGGCGATCCCGCCCCCGCTGACCCCTCAGCCGGCGCATTGGCCTGGCAGCCGCGCAACGACATCGCCAACACGCTCCTGAAGACGTCCACTGAAACTGTCCACGGGGCGCGCGTCAACGTCGAAAAACGGCAAAAAGCTCCGGTCGTCGAGTTCGAGAGCGAGGTGCACGCGCTCGACGTTTCCGGCGACGTGTGGGTCGCGGCCAGCAGCTACGGGCTGCTCACAAGCCGCGATCTGGGCGCCACATGGCAGGGCGGGCCGGTGATGGGCCAGGGCGACTACCTGTCAGTCACCGTTAACGGCGACAACATGGTCGCGGCGCGCGCCGACGGCGTGGTGTTGTCAACGGATGCCGGGCAAACCTGGTGGCCCATGGGTGTGCCCACAATGCTCACGCGCATTCACGGCGTCGCCTTTTCGCCCGACGGCACGCTCTGGCTGGGCGCGCGCGAGGGCGTCTACTACACCTGCGACATGGGCAAAACCTGGCTCTGGCTCCATCGCCTTCCGTTTCGCGATGTAGACGATCTCAGCTACGACGCGGCAATCGAAAAGAATCCTCGTCAGCTCGCGCTCAAGCGACCAGGTCTTCGCCATCGATCCCAAAACCATGACCTGGGATTGGTTTGAGACCGGCTTCCAGATCGCGCTGATTCGCGCCGCCGGAGACCGCCTCGTGGCAGCATCGCTCGATGATGGCGTGCTGGTTGGGCCGCGGCCGCCAACAGCGCCTGCGGAACCAGGCAATCCCGCCGAACCAGGCTCTATTGATAGCGCGCACGCCAGGCAATAGCCGCAGACTTCCTCCCCCGACGCGCTCTGCCGATGGTGCGAGATGCCAGGTTGATTGTCACACTGTCATCGGGCGTCTTCCGTCCGATTCAGGATGGAACTCGATCGTCGTCGTGGCCGCGTTCACCACGATGCGCAGATGCCCATAGTCGGAGTCGTCCTAGCCGTCCAGTGCATGGGTGCTGTCGATGCGGGCCGGATCCCGGCTTAGGGTGGCGAAGGCGTACTGCACGGCCGGGCGCCTTTTTTCCGCGCAAAACACGGCATCCGGGCTCTCTGTTCTGAGCGCGCTTCTGCGTTTCGGGCGGGGCAAAACGAGTTCTGCCCGATCCACCGCCCTCGACGCGCGAAACGAGAGCCGCATCCGGTACCATACAGAATGGTGCTGAACAAAGGATGAGCCTGAAAGCAAAGCTGGAAGCTGTGATTTATGCCGCCGAGGTGCCGGTAACGCTGGCGCAACTGGCGGCGTTGTTTTTGGATGACGCCCTGCAATGGAAGGCGGAGCAGGAGACCGCCTCCGAAGCGCGGGAAGGAGAACCGGCGGCGGTCGAGCTCGCGGCGGCGCCATTGCTGAACGAGGCGTTCCCCTCTCTCGAACTCGAGCTGGGCGCAGGGGCGGAGACTGACGCGGAAACTGACGCGGAGCAAGCAGACGAAGACGCGGGCATCGACGACCCCGCAACAGCCGGTCAGCCATCCCATGGACTTGGACCTGTCCACGGGGAACCCGGTCAGGAGACCGGCGTTACCATGCCGGAAAACGACGCTGCAAAGGTTTCAGATGCGAGCGCTGAATCAACTGCCGGCATGGGCGATGATGCTCAAGCCGAGGCGGAGGCGAAGCGCCAGGCCCGGTTGCGCGACCGTGAGGCCCGCGCCGCGATCCAGCAACTGCTCGACGAGTTGATTAGGGAGTATGCCGCCGACGGGCACGGCATCGAGATTCGAGAGATCGCAGGCGGCTATCGCATGGCCACCAAGCCGCAGTGCCACGACGCGGTGCGCTCACTGGTAAAAAGCCTCAAACCGGCACTCAAGCTGTCATTGCCCGCGCTGGAGACTCTGGCCGTTATCGCCTACAAGCAACCCGTGACCGCGCCGGAGGTAAATGAGATTCGCGGCGTGGATTCGTCGGGCGTATTCGGCACTCTGCTGGCGCGCAAACTGATTACCACGGCCGGGCGCAAACCGGTGATCGGCCGGCCCATCCTTTACAAAACCACCCGGGAGTTCCTGCTGCGCTTTGGACTGAAGGACGTTACCGAGCTGCCCTCGATGGATGAGTTCGAGAAGATGGCCGCGAGCGAGCTGGATGAGCCTGAGTTGGTGAGCGCAGGAGCAAAGGCAACCGAAGCGGCAGCGGACTTGAACCCGGATATGACCCTGGAAGTGGACGCCAAGCTCAGCGTAGAACCGGAAGGCGAGCTGCACGCGGACTCCGCAGCGGAACCTGCGACAAAACCGCAGGCGACGTAAGCCGAATCAACCACCCGAGGCTGCGCCTGCTGTGCCTCCTCCGATTGAGTAGTTAGAAACCGAGGCTTCCCCATGAGCGACAAGAAGAATTCGAGATCGGCGGCGCCGAAGACAAAACGTGCCTCCGCGACAAAGAAGTCAGCCGAGCCAGTTGAGATGCCTGCCGCCAAAAGCAAAAAAAAGGGCGCCGAAAGCACAGCGGCCGTCGTGAAGACCCGGAAGGCAAAGGCCGAGACAGTCGCCGCGCCCCCGGCAAAGCGCGCGGCGAAAACAGAAAAGGCCGTCGTCAAAACGAAGAAGGCCGCGGCGCAGGGGAGAGCGCGCAAGGTTCCCGCCGAGGCCGGGCACCAGATCGGGGAACCGGTAATGGAGCCGATCGGCGACGTGAGCGGCGGCGAAGCCCGGACCTACCTCGGCGATGCGGAGCCGTCGGCAAATGCGGAACTTGAAGCGTTTCGCGCCGATACTGCGGAAGATGCAATGGAAGCCACTCTTGCGGCAGCGCCGGAGCCGGCGGCACAGGCAAATGAAGCTCACAGGGATGAAGCTGGCGACGACAATGATGCGATCGAGGCTACGGCCGAGCCTCGGCCGCCGGCAAACCTCGAGCGGTTGCAGAAGATTCTCTCGCAAGCCGGTATCGCCAGCCGGCGTCATGCCGAGGAGTTGATTGTTGCCGGCCGCGTGATGGTGAACGGGCAGGTGGTGACCACGCTGGGCAGCAAGGCCGATCCCGCGCGCGATCACATTCGCGTGGACGGCAAGCTGCTGCAGGGTGCCGAGCGCCATCGCTATTTTGTGCTCAACAAACCCAAAGGCTACGTGACCACAGTGAGCGATCCCGAAGGCCGCTCCACGGTGATGGAATTCTTCGCCAGGATGAGTGAGCGGCTTTATCCCGTAGGCAGGCTGGACTACCAGAGCGAAGGCTTGCTGCTGATGACCAACGACGGCGAGCTGGCGAATCTCCTCACGAAGGCCGGATCGGGCGTCGAGAAGACGTATCTGGTGAAGGTGGCAGGGCAGCCGAGCGAGGACGATCTCGAGCGGTTGCGCCGCGGCGTTGCGATTGAACGAGAAGAGGCGGGATCGGAGCGCGTGCGCACGGCCCCGGCCCGGATTCGTCCGGTGCGCGAGGGCAATAATCCCTGGTACGAGGTGGTTCTGATTGAGGGGCGCAATCGCGAGTTGCGCAAGATGTTTTCCGCTGTAGGGCATTTTGTTGAGAAGATCCGCCGCGTGGGCTACGGGCCGCTGGTGCTGGATGTGGAGCCGGGAAATCTGCGCGAGCTGACGCCTGAAGAAGTCACTGCGCTGCGGCTGACGGCGGAAGGCAAGTTGAAGCCAAAGCGTTTGAAAGTGGATCGCATTCCGCCGGCGGAAGCGCGGAGGGCGCCGGAGAAGCGACTCGACCGCGGAGGCGAGCGGAGAGAGAGCGGGGGCAACAGGCGATTCGACCGGCCAGCGGGACCCGGCGGAAAGCCGGGTTTTGGCGGGCGGCGGGAAAGCCGGCCCTTCTCCGGGCCAAAGCCGGAGTTTGAGAAGCGGCGCTTTGACAGACCGGGATTTGACAAGCCGCGATTCGACCGGCCGGCGGGACCCGGCGGAAGGCCGGGATTTGGCGGGCGGCGGGAAAGCCGGCCCTTCTCCGGGCCAAAGCCGGAGTTTGAGAAGCGGAGCTTTGATAGACCGAGATTTGAAAAGCCGGCTTCCGGCAGGCTGCACATCGAACCGGAGACGGACAGGCCCGGAGGTTTCGCCGAGCGGCCAAAGTTTGAGGGGCGGAAACCGTTTGCAGGCGGCAAGCGGCCTTTCGGTGGAGGGCGGCCCTCGCCTGGAGCAAGAAGCGAATTCGCGGGTCCGCGTGTCGATCGGCCACGGCCCGAACGGCTACAATTCGATCGGCCGGGAACTGAGAAGCCGAGATTTGAGAAGCGAAGTTTTGACAAGCCGCGATTTGATAATCCGCGGCCCGAGAGGCCGAGATTCAACAAGCCCGCATTTGGCGACCCGCCACGGGGACCGTCGGAAGGCCGGCGTGATGATGGACCGCGCCAGCCGTTCCGGCCGCGGCAGGAGGATCGGCCAGGCGGCTTCAACAGACCCAGTTCGCCGGGCGGCGCGGGGCGGCCCAAGGCGGGTTTTGGCGGAAGGCCGGGAGGGTTTTCGAAGCCGAATCGGCCGGGTGGTTTCAACAGGCCAAACAAGCCGGGTGGCGGGGCACGAAGTGGGCCGCGACCTGGTGGAGGGCGGCCCAGTGGAAGGAACTTCGGCCCGAGGAAGCGCGGGTAAGGCGATGCGCAGTTGGCGCGGTTCGCGGAGTTTCTTCCCCGCCCAAGCAAAGCCCGAATGGGGCACTCCGTTAGACGGTAGTGTCTCAGTTTGAAATCGTTTTGAAAGCGCACGACTTCACAGGCCGCGGAAAAACTCAACTGCGGAGTGCTTTGTAACAGGGCACGAGTTTACTCGTGCTCAGTTCCACCCGATGCGCCGGGTAAAAGGCACCCCACGCGGCGATACCCTCGGGGGTGTTGGCCAATGCCCCGGCCGCCCCTTGCTGGCCGCTGCGCGCTTGCACTGATTTCGAAGCAACATCCACTCCACAAATGATCCGTGTCACGATGTGCTCAGGGTCGGTCATTCGACCAGAGGGATGACGGGAGCCGTCCGCCCGTGGGCAAGCCGATGCCTCGGCTCCCCCACTGCAACAGCTTCACCGAAACTGCCGTTCATCCAGAGATACAAGGGATGGTTTTCCGGCCGCCTCAGAGGGTTTATGCAACCAGTTCTAGGCTTTTGAATTTACACTCTTGTTTCATTCCCGCCCTTGCATTGCGTGGTACGCGATCCTTTTGGGCGCTGCTTCCCCATTTTCGCTTCAATGCTAGGCTTATAGTGAGAGGCCGTCCCCCGCATCTTGCGGAGCGGTGCCCAGCGAGGCCAGATCAGCTTGGTTACCACCCCCCAGCGACCCCCTGTACGGGAGTTTGAAGCGCGCCCATTGACCAGGCCGCGCCGCCAAGCCGATCTGCCCCTGCCAGACCGGCGCCGCCGCAAGCGGGATGGACGCTTCGCCCTCGTGGCCCTGCTCGTGCTGGCCGCCGTCACCGGTTCGCTGGCCGGCCTCACCCTCGTCTACTCCGTCGACCTGCCGCAGATTGACGAGCTTGAACAATACCGCCCCTCTACCACCACCGATCTCTACGACCGCAAAGACCGCATCGTCGGCTCCTTCGCGCTCGAGCGCCGCGTCGTGGTCGGGTACGATGACTTTGCGCCCATCCTGCGCCAGGCCGTCATCTCCATTGAAGACAAGAACTTCGAGTCGCACTGGGGAATCAATGTCTTCCGCGTCGTCGGCGCCGCCTGGCACGATATCCGCTCGCACGGCCGCGCCCAGGGCGCTTCCACGCTCACCATGCAGTTGGCGCGCAACCTTTTTCTCTCTTCCGACCGCAACGTCATGCGCAAGGTTCAGGAGGCCTACCTCGCCACCCAGATCGAGCGGGCCTTCACCAAGCAGCAGATCTTCACCCTCTATGGCAACCAGATTTACCTCGGCAGCGGCATGTACGGCTTCGAAGCCGCCTCGGAGTATTTCTTTTCCAAGCACGCCAAGGATTTGAACCTCACTGAAGCGGCGCTTCTGGCTGGGCTGCCCAAGGGGCCGGTGGCGTTTTCGCCCGTGCTCAATCCCGACCGCGCCCTCCGCCGCCGCAATCTTGTGCTCAGCGAAATGGAGTCGGACGGCGCCATTACCCACGCCCAGGCCGAGAAGGCGCGGGCCGCTCCGCTCGGCCTGAATATCGCGCAGCCTGTGGGTTCGGTGGCGCCCTGGTTCCAGGAAGAGGTGCGCCGCGAGCTCGAAAAACACTTCGGCGCCGAGGAAGTCCACGAGGCCGGTCTGCGCGTTGACACCACGCTCGATCTGGATTTGCAGCAAACGGCCAATCGCGCCGTGGCCGACGGCGTGGCTGCCTATGAGCGCCACCACGGCTGGAAGGGCAAGCTCGAAAATGTTCTCGCCGGCGGTGCCACGCTCGCCACCTACCGGCATCCCGACTGGGCCGTCACCGCCGGCCCCGGCGACTATATTCATGCCCTGGTCACGCGCGTGCTTCCGCTCGAAATCCACGCGCGCATCGGCCCACCCGGCCAGGCCGGCTCTGAAATTATCCTTCTGCCGGCCGACTGGCAATGGACGGGCGTGCGTTACGGCGACGCGCTGGCCCGGCCCGGTGACATTCTCTATGTGCGCCTGGCCGCGGCCGCTCCAGACGGCGCGCGCCGCGTTTCGCTCGAGCAGGACTCCGGCGCCGAGGGCGCGCTGCTGGCTATTGACAACTCCAGCGGCGATGTTCTGGCCATGGTGGGCGGGCGCGACTACGCGCTCTCGGTCTTCAACCGCGCCACGCAGGCCGAGCGCCAGACCGGCTCCAGCTTCAAGCCATACGTCTACACCGCGGCCATCGAAGACGGCGTCAAGCCCACCGACATCATCGTCGACGGGCCGGTACGTTTCGGCAGCTACGTGCCCCACAACTACGAGAACGACTACAAGGGCGCAATGACCGTCGCCAACGCCTTCGCCGAGTCGCGCAACATTCCCGCGCTCAAGCTGGCCGCGCACGTGGGCATTCACAAGGTCATCGAAATGGCGCACCGCTTCGGCGTCACCTCCAATATTCCCCCCTATCTGCCGGTAGCGCTCGGCGCGGTCGAAATCACGCTCGAAGAGCAGGTCGCCTCCTACGCCGTCTTCCCCAACGACGGCATTCGCGTTCAGCCGCGGCTCATCCGCAAAGTTTCCAACGCCGATGGCATCGTTCTCTGGCAGGAGACATCCGCGGTGAACGAGGTGATCGACCAGCAAACCGCGCGCACCATGATGACCCTGCTGCGCGGCGTCACCGAGCACGGCACCGGCGCCTCGGCCGCGCAGTTGCACCATCCCATCGGCGGCAAAACCGGAACCACCTCGGACTTCACCGACGCCTGGTTTTTAGGCTTCTCGCCTTCCGTCACTTGCGGCGTGTGGGTGGGCTACGACAGCCGCGAATCGCTCGGCAACAAACAGACCGGCGCAGCCACTGCGCTGCCCATCTGGATCAATTTCATGCGCGCCGCCATCGCTGGCAAAGACGACGAGCAGTTCCCCGGCGACGACGAAAATGCTGCGCCAGACAGTGCTGACAACATGCCGCCCCCAAAGCTCCCCGTGCAAGGGGCCGCGGCCAAGGCAGCCTGGCCTGCTCCGCAACGCGCCCCTGTCATCAAGCCCGCGTTGGCTCCCTCGCAAAAGCCAACCACGAATCCGGCAAAGAAATCCGAAGTCAAGCCAGCATTGGCCCCAAACCCCTGACGCATCGCAGCACGATCTCAACCCTCCCCCTTAACCAAGCCCAAAAAATGGGTGCCCCACATTTCGATAGCGCGGCGAGGTAAACAAAATGAGCGCACTGAAAATCACGCTCAGATTCTTGTGCTAAATTTATGCCTCACCGTCTGCGGAGGTTTTGTTTACTGCAAAGGAAGATTATGCACCTGACACAGAATAGGAACTGATCTAAATTCTAATTATGCATTGGTTGAGTTCCTCATTGCTCTTCCTGGGTGGATGCTTAGGGGTATTCCTTATCCTCACGCCGGGAGAGAAGGTTGACGAACTCGCAAAAAGCCTTTGGAAGAGGTTGAAGTCCAAATGAACCTGATAGACGTAACTCAGCAGTTCCGAACCGATGATGATTGCCTAGCCTACCTTGAGTCGATGCGGTGGCCCGATGGCATCCGTTGCCCTGTCTGCGGCTGCGACCGCATCAGCAAATGACTCGGAAGATCGGTACTGTGACGCGCGGCAAGAACGGGCTGCACATTGAGCACCACCTGCACCAAGAGCACCATGTAGAATCAGTAAGTTATGTGTTTTCAACGCGTCCGTGCGTCGGTGCCCCACATCTCGATTTTGAGATGTGGGAAAGCACGCACGCCTTTAGAAACCAAGGGCTGGAAGATAACGGTGGTTGGGCACCCGAGCTGGACTCCTGGCAGGAGCCTACTTGCTCAGCGGATTGGGCGGATCGCGCCCTAAACTCACTATTGTCGATTACAAGAGTTACGATGCGAGGAAAACGGATCAGATCGTTGAGCACCAACTCAGAACGTACACTGCGGCGAGGCGGGCCGAAGGCATTGATGTCGACGGTGCAGTTCTCCACAATCTCAAGAAGATGAATATCAACTTACCTCCGGAACAGCTCAAATCGAGTCGAGCACGATCTGGTTTTGTAACAGGGCACAACTTCAAAGGCTGCGGAAAAACTCGGTTCGAATGCCGTTTTGAAAGGGCACGGATTTATCCGTGCCGATAAGTCGAATGAACCGGCTCGGCTTTAGCCGCCGAGGGACGGTCTCTATTCGCGTCAGACCCTGATCTCGGAGTTTTTCTGCACCCTGTTCAGTCGTGCCGCAAACAGCCGAAAATAAAGATAGGGCTTTAGTATCTGCGTGAGAACTCGTTCCAACCGCGAACTTGCGAACTTGCCACGCCGCAAAGCGGCGCGAACTTGCGGTATTTTCTTGAAAAACACTCTTCCTCACTGCGTTTCCACACAAAGAATCTGTTCTCACGCAGACACTTCGCCCCTGAGGGCTGCTTTCCGGCCACCTCGGAGGGTTTATGCAACCAGTGCTAGGAGAAGCCAGAAGCTGTCCTATCCGAAAATACCGCCGCGCGCGCCACATCCCTGAGGATTTGCTCTTTGTGCGCTAAACACGAGGGCCGCTCGATTTCGCCCCGAAGCCGAAATGCGGGTAGTGTCCTAATTTGGTTTGGGGCGCTGCTCGCGATCTGCCTATCAGTCCTCTTTCGGATCAATCCATCGCTTCATGGCGGATGGAGAAGTGTCCATCACGGTCATCCTACGAGCTACCGGATCATACTCGACAAGCTCTCTCCACAAAGAGAGTTTCTTCGATGGGGAGCCGAATACATCACCATAGGTGACCCATCCCGAAAAAACGAGGTGCCTTTTGCTTTTAACCAAGTCTTCGATAACTTCTTGCGGGGGAGGAACAAGAACTCCAAGCTGCTGTTCCCCGAGTTCAAAGGTGCCACCAGCATCAATCACCTCGTCCTCAAAGGGGTAACTGGTGAACTCCCTGGGAGAACCTTCATCCCACGAATAACCAATAGAGTATTTCCGGAGGAGTGCGGGGCTTTGTCCGTAGTTCTTCAACTCAAGGCTGACCTTCGGGTTCTGGTAGAACGTTGCGGCACTCTCCTTGCTGACGATAAAGGAAAACTTATGCAGCGTCAGAGTTGGGACAGCAATCCCCATAGCGGCAATAGCCGATTTTTCGGCGGCGTTAGCAGCCTTTTGCGCGGCGGCAACGGAATCCCGCAGTATCCCGGTCTGTTCTTTCATCTGGTGAGCTTGGGTACTGATGAGACGCGCTTGACGTTGCGCCATGTCAGCCTGACGCCGAATATGAATGGTTTGGCTTCTCAAAAAGAGAAGCGTACAAATACCGACTCCGACCCCAGCAATCCCGACCGCAGCCAACACGACGCCGACCCAAAAAGTCGCTACATCTCGCCAGTCTTTCGGCGGGAGAGCGACGACCCTTACATCTGCGTTAACGTGCTGCTCGTTTTTGGCTTGGAGGCTTGTGCTGTCGTATTGCTGTACAGGAACCGTAGAAGCTGGCTGGGATGGATTCTGGTTGTCGCCAGCGTGTTTAGCCTTATCGCCTTGGGCATAAGCATAGAGAGAGACCAACGACAACGCACACAAAAGTATTACCAGACGTTTCAGCACAATACGCAAATTGTACCCCAAAAACCCATTGACACAAATTAATTACTGGGGCACAGTTATCCCAGTGAGGCTTTATGGCGAACGTACTTAACACGGATAAGCAAATCGCGGTAATCCCACCTGCCGTATCCCCTGAAACCGCTGTACGTGTTGCCATCATGCAGGAGTTGAGAGATGCCGAAGCAGCCGAAGCCTAAGAAACCGGGACGGCCCCCGCTCCCCAAGGGGTACGCTAAGGCTATAATGCTGCGCGTTCGCATCACGCCAGAAGATCGGAAGGTCATCGAAGCAAAGGCCAAAACCGGGAATCAGTCCGTCTCACAGTGGATCCGCAGCACCTTAGCCGCCGCGGTGGAAAAGTGAGGATTTTGGAATGGCTTGGGAATACCGCGTCATCACGTTCAACACGGAATATGAAACCATGGCGGATGCACTCATCCGGGAGACCATCACAAGAACTCGCATTTCCGAGCCAGCAAAGAGTTGCGACATCATCCGATCCAGGCTGGAGATGGAGGGGAAAAACGGGTGGGAGCTTGTCGCTCTAATGCCCGCATATCCATCAGCCTCTCCCCCAGACTGCCAGGACATTCCAGTCGCTAACCCTTGGATGTATCACGCCATATTCAAGCGTCCGAAGGAGCAAAAGTGAAATTAGGACACTACCGAACTGCGAGGGTGCTTAATACAAGCTAAGATATAAAATGTAAATTAACCTACATACACCAGGGCAAATTGGGGTACGCGCTTCAGCCCCGAGATGGGGAGCCGTCGGTTTTTGTCCGTAGAGGAGTTCGATGACAATCACAAGCCTCTCTCCCCGGACCGGCAAAAAAGCCGGGGCGGTGCAGGGCTGGACGCTGACCTCGGTCAACTGGCTGGCGGTGATCGCCACCGTCGTGCTTTCTCCTGTGCTGCCCAAAATTACACAGCATTTTCGCAGCGATCCTCATGTCGATTTCCTCGTATCGCTGGTGGCCACGTTGCCTGCGCTGTTTGTGGCGATCTGCGCCTGGCCGGCGGGGTTGCTGGCCGACCGAATCGGCAAGCGGCGGATTTTATTGTTCGCTGTCGGGATCTATGGCTTTGTAGGATGCGCGCCGATGGCTCTGAACTCCCTTTTAGGTATCGTGATCACGCGCGCCGGCGTAGGAATCACGGAATCCATCATTATGGTGTGCACCACCGCTCTGGTGGCCGACTACTTTCCCCTGAGCCAGCGGGAGAGCTGGCTGGCAATTCAGTCCGGCGGCGGCGGCGTCATCGCGATCGTCATGGTGGCGGTAGGCGGATTGTTAGGCCAGAGCGGATGGCGCCTGCCCTTCCTGATGTACGGCGTGGCGTTTATCCTTTTTCCGCTCTGCTTGTTCGGTACCTGGGAGACGATGAAGCCCGAGGCAAGCGCCCAAACTCTCTTTCATCGGCCGCCTTTTCCTGCGCAGGCTGCGGCAGAGAAGTATAACTGGGCGCCGATGGCGTGGATCTGCATCCTCGGCTTTTTGGCCAGTTGCGCGTTCTATGTCCTGCTCGTGCAGTTCAGCTTCATTCTCACCGAGCGCGGCGTGACGGATCAGAAAACGATCGGATTTCACACCGCTTTAGCCGTGCTGTTCATGCTCCTGGGCTCGGGTCTGTTCAAACTGATGCGGTTGCCGGTAGCGGGCAAACTGGCGGTCAGCTTCACCCTCTCCGCTGTCGGATTTTTGGTGATGGCTCTCTCCCGTGGCCTTCTTTTCACCGACATCGGGGCAGCCATCAACGGACTCGGCTCCGGCATCGTTCTGCCCGCGCTGCTCACCTGGGCGCTTTCCAAGTTGACCCTGGAGGTGAGAGCGCGCGGCTCGGGCCTCTGGCAAACGGCCTGGTTCCTCGGCCAGTTCGCCAGTCCCTTGTCGATTTTACTGTTCAGGAACCTTACCGGTTCGCGGAGCAACGCCGTTCTGATCTACGCCATCGGCTGCTCGATTGGTGCCGCCGTTGCCCTGATCGTGTGCTTCCAGAGCAGCGCTCAGCCGCTCGCGGAGGCGGAGTAGGAAGCCGCGAAAATGGGGGCGCTGCAGGATGAGGCGCCCGCTCTTCGCGCGAGTCGAGCCGCACAGTCAGCGAAAACACGCGAAATCATGTCAAAAATGGTGAAAAAATGGCCATTTAAAGGCCGCAAAGCCCTTGCGGTGAACCCCTAAGTTGAGACAGTTTGCATTGAGCGCACTCGCCGTTTGCTGTTTTTGGCTATGCCAAGCGCCCGGTTTTGATCCACCATGGCGTTGGCCGGTGAAGCGGAGCCGGGCGCTGCTGGAGAGCAACCCGGCAAGGAATAGCCGGCTGGTGACTCATCCGTACCGATGAGCGCCGGGAGCGGGGACCCACCCTGCTCCCGGTTTTTTGAACCGACATCGGGTGGATAGATTTCCCCATGCCTTGGAAAACTCATGCAGGCCGCTGCCCCACCGCTGGCCTGCGGCTGGGCAACGGCAGCTATCTGCTCGAACTCCTCCGGCGGCCGATAGCCCAGAGCCGAGTGCAGCCGGCAACGATTGTAATACCGTTCGATGAACTCTTCGATGTGATCGCGCAGCTCTTCCATGCTGCGGTAGGACCGGGCATCGATTTCTTCCCGTTTCAGAGTGCGCATGAAGCTTTCGCAAAAGGCGTTGTCGTAGGGGTTGGCGGGCCGGCTCATGCTGGGCACGATCCGATGCAGGCGCAGCACCCTGACGTATTCTTCACTGGCATACTGCAGGCCGCGATCGGAGTGGTGAACCAGGCCTGGCGGCGGTTGCCGATCGCCGATGGCTTGTTCCAGCGCCGCCAGCGTCAGCCGCGCTGTCAGGGTCCGCTGCAGCGCCCAGCCCACCACCTTGCGCGAGAACGCATCCAGCACCACGGCCAGATACACGAACTCGCCCAGGAGCCGGATATAGGTGATGTCGGCCACCCACAACTGGTTGATTCCAGTCAGCTTCATACGCGCCGCCAGATTCATGTAAACCTCCAACTCATGGCCCGAGTTGGTGGTTGAGGTAAAGGCCCGCGACGGGACGGCGAGCAGATTATCTTCGCGCATCAGCCGCGCCACACGTTTATGGTTGACGATCATTCCCCGGCGCCGCAACTGCTGGCTTACCCGCCGGTAACCATAGCGCCGCCGGTGCTCCAGCACTACAGCCTGGATCGCCGACCGCACCTCCATCTCCGCCTCCACCGGCAACTCGGGCTCCAGCCAGCGATAGAAACTGGCCCTGCTCACTGCCCCCACCCGGCACATCCGTTCCACACTCAGGGCGCCTGGCATCGGCATCATTGCCCGGATCCGGGCGTAGATGCCCTCGCGCCAGACGCGGTGTTCTGCCGGCGTCGAGCCGCGATGTGCTGCAAGGCACCCTGTAAAAAATCCACTTCCAGAACCTTCTCCGCCAAGGCACGCTTCAGCCGGCGGTTCTCCTCCTCCAGCGTCTCGCCGGCGCGCTCGGCCAGCACCGGCTCGGCCTCATGACGCGCCGCAAACTGCTTGCGCCACTTGCGAAGAGTACTCGGGCTCACTCCCAGTTCCTCGCACAGCCGGCCTACGTGCATGCACGTCCGCAATCGCTCCACCGCCATCGCCCGGAACGATTCTGGTCGCCATCCTGCTTCTCGTTTCGCCACTCGCAGTCCCCCTTCGCTGCAAGATGCGCATATTTTAGCTGTCTCACTTTTGGGGGTCAGTCCAGCCCTGTTTAGACGCACTTTTGGGAAATTACTTGGTGCTACTCGCTCTTATTCGCAACCATTCTCGGTTCTAACCGCTAATTGTTCGCAACTATTCTCGGTATTTGTCTCAAAGAATCGCAACCACTCAAGCGAACCTTTGCGGGGCAAATGACACCGCCTAAGCGAACATTTGGCCGGTCTTCGGCACCGGAAAAACGAACATTTAGTCTGATTCTGCTAGACTTAACGAACCAGTCCAACCCTGGACGCAAAAATGACGTTGCCGCGGTCACCCTGAGCGACCAAACTCGGATTTTCGCCCCGAGTGACCGGACCCTGATCGGGATGGGGGAAAATTCAGTGCTAGCATACGATCAAAGCGATCAGCGACTGGAGAAACTTCAGGCGATTGAGCGGGATCACGCACTGGCACTGCTCCGCGCGTGAAAGCGGCCGTGGCAGCCGCGTAGCGCCGTCATGCAGTCGAGGCGAGCTTTAGGAAACTCTGCAGTTAAAGGAAGGAATTCTCCATGGCAACGATAACGCTGAAGGTGAATGGAAAAACGCGGACCGTTCAGTCTGATCCCGATGTACCTCTGCTTTATGTACTGCGAAACGATCTCGAATTGCAGGGACCAAAGTTCGGCTGCGGTCTCGGCCAATGCGGTTCGTGTACGGTGATCATGGATGGAGAAGCGGTTCAATCTTGCCTGATCCCTGTTTCTGAGGCGCAGAATCGAAGCATCACAACCCTGGAAGGGATAGGCAGTGTCGATCGGCCCCACCCGCTTCAACAAGCATTCCTGGCAGAACAGGCGGCGCAATGCGGCTATTGCAGTAACGGGATAATCATGACCGCCAAAGCCCTGCTCGATAAGAATCCGAACCCGACCGAAGCGCAGATCAAGACCGCGTTGGAAGGCGTGATTTGCCGCTGCGGAGAGCATAATCGCATCGTTCGCGCCGTACGCCAGGCCGCCCACCAAAACGCATAGGGCGAGAAGCAAGGGAGATTGGGGGAACCACTATGTCAACCAGACCGCTGTCTCGTAGAGATTTTCTAAAGGATACGGGCCTTCTTGTTGTCGGTGTCAGCCTGGCAGATCCGGTGTCAAGTGCGCTGTCGCAAACCAGCGCCATGACCGGCAACGAACCCGATCCGGCCTCGCTGGATACCTGGGTAGCAGTCGCCGAGGATGAGTCTGTCACGGTATTCAGCAGCAAGGTCGAATATGGGCAGGGCATCCAAACTGCGCTGGGACAAATTGTTGCGGAAGAATTGGACGTCCCTTTTACGCGGCTCAAGATGGATCTGGGCGATACCGCAAAGACGGCCGATCAATTTGTTACTGCCGGCAGCAGAACGATTAGCGCCGCCGGACCCCAGTTGCGCCAGGCGGCGGCGGCCGCGCGACAGGAACTGCTCAAGCTGGCATCGGCGCGTCTGCAAACGCCCGTAAGTCAACTTGTGGTCAACGCCGGGGTCGTGAGTTCGGTGACGAATCCAACCAGGAAAATTTCCTACGGGAAGCTGCTTGGAGGCAAACGCTTCGATGTGAGGATTAAAGCCAGCGGCACCGGTATGCAAATGGTCCTGGCTCCCGATGTTCGCGCCAAGGATCCGAAAGATTACAAGATCGTCGGCGTCTCCGTGCCTCGGGTCGATTTGCCCGACAAGTTTAGTGGTAAGTTCACGTTTTGCCAGGACGTCCGCGTGCCGGGAATGTTGCATGGCCGCATGGTGCGTCCGCACGCGGTTCTTTCCCAACCAACAGAAGTCGATGAAGACTCGATCAAGCACATAGCAGGCATTGTGAAAATTGTCCGCCAGGATTCTTTTGTGGGGGTGGTTGCGGAAACCGAATGGGCTGCCATCCAGGCGGCCGCCGCATTGAAAGTGACCTGGTCCACTCCATCCACGAAGATGCCGGCGGACCAGGACGAGCTCTATGCCTATTTGAGGAACACCAAGAAAGTCGATTACGGCAACATGCCCAACTTTGGCGCGATACCCGACACGGGCGATGTGGCTGCCGGCTTCTCCAGGGCGACTAAGAGCTATGAGGCTACCTACTACTGGCCCTTCCAGGGACACTGCATGTTGGCGCCCGCATGCTCAGTTGCCGATGTTCAAGGGGACCATGTCACCGTCTGGTCTGGTTCCCAGGGACCGTTTGATACGCGACGCATGGTGGCCCAAACGCTTGGCATTCCTGAGAAGAACGCGCGTTTTATTTACCGCGGCGGATCGGGCTCCTATGGCCGCCTGGAAGTGGACGACTGCGCTGTCGATGCCGCTCTATTGTCCCGGGCTGTCGGCAAACCAGTGCGAGTCCAGTGGATGCGCGATGAAGAGAACCATTGGGAGGCTAAGGGTCCGGCCCAGTTGACCACCATCCGGGCCGGCATCGATGCCAGCGGCAAATTGATTGTTTGGGACTTTCTCGATCGAAGCTTTCCGTGGACGGAGAATTCACCGAATCCATCGCTCGGATCCAGGCAAATCGGTCTTAAGCCGATCTTCCCCGGACTAGGAGGGTTTGCCGCCGAAGGGGGCGGGGATGTCTACGAACTCGAGAACAGGAAAATACGCAGCGACGCCGTTCCATGGATCTTCGCCGAGACCATTCCATTAAGAACACAAAATCTGCGTGCACCGTACCAGATAGGAAGCTGCTTTGCCACCGAGTCGTTCATGGATGAAATCGCCGCCGACCTAAAAACCGACCCGGTCCAATTCCGTTTGCCTTATCTCAGCAAGCGGCACTCCGAAGTCCTGCTAGCCGCGGCGGAAAAAGCGGGCTGGAAGAATCGCGTCAAGCCTCCTTCAGCAGCTTCCAATGCGAGGGCTTTGGGGTGGGGCGTCGCCCTCACCGACCGCGGCGGCACGATCACCGCGATCGTCGCCTGCGTTGAGGTAGATAAGTCCAGCGGCAAGATCGGCGTGAAGAAGCTAACGGCAGCTCACGACTGCGGCCGGATCGTGAATCCAGACGGAGTAAGAAACCAGGTCGAGGGAAATCTCATTTTTGGTCTGAGCCGGACCCTGTTTGAGGAGGTCGACTTTGACGCCTTCAAGGTCAAGAGCCTCGATTGGTCAAGCTATCCCGTAATTACCTTTGCCGATATTCCGGAGACCGAGATCGTACTGGTGAATCGGCCGGAAATCGACTCCACCGGAGCAGGCGAGCCTTCTATATGCCCTGTGCCGGCGGCCGTTGCCAACGCGGTATTCGATGCCGTCGGCGTGCGCTTGCGCCAGGTGCCGTTCAAACCACAGCGGGTTATGAATGCGCTTAAGGCAAAAATGCAGGCATAACCTCAAGGCAGGCTTTCAGCGCCTTCTTCTTCCTCACCAGGGCTTGGTTCCGCATTGAGCGCCTTCGGAGAGAGCCAATCCCGCTCCCCCACGCTCCGCCGTGGGGACAGGCCATGGGCCGGACTTATTGCCCCAGGGCAAGTCAGCACGCCGATCAGCTCACGAAGATCGGATATGGTCCTGTGGCCTGTCCCGCAAGATTCCTTCGCCCTTGGTAAGCCAGGCTACACCGAAGGCAGCCAGCGCCAGCGACTCGCACCAAAAGAGCAGAAAGGAAGGTCGAAGCGATTCGGCTATTGCCCTGATCGTCAGGCTGACCATAGCGACAATGCAGGCTACGATGATCGCTCCGCAGGTTCCGTAGACCCTGTTTCTGTGCCGCTTGCGGCGGGTCAGCGTCTTTTCCGGTGAGGACCTGCGAAAGAGAAAAATACAGAAGTAGGCCAGCGAGAGAAGCATGAGTGCGGCGAAACCGCTGTGCACAAAGCCGATATCGACTTGCATCGCCGTGTAGCTGGAGCTGCGAGGGTCCACCGGAGGAATCAGCGCCACGCAGACCGTAAAGAAGCTGGCCAAGTAGCCGGCGATTTCGTCGGTCAGGTCATATCCGCGAGAGCAGGCCAGGAAGGCCGCGATGGCGCACAGGCTGCCGACAAGATAGTTCCGCATGGGTGTGTAGTAGTAGTCGCTGATGGAACGCTGCAAAATCGGTTGCGGCAGCGCATGATAGGGCCCTATGAGGGCGTACAGGATACAACCAACGGCAAGCGCGAAAGGAAGTATCAATGCGATCAGACCCACGGCTTTGCGCATCGTGTAATACGACAGGACAGCGGGGTTCCTGGTTGTCGTGCGAACAAGCATCTGCCCTCACGCGCATGAATTTATCAGGACAAGGCGTGTTCCGCGGGTGACTGGAGTCACAATCAAGCCGCACCAGGCGGATGCGTTCCTGCTCCAGGCCCGGAACCTCCCGGATTTGCAGGTCTGTTTGGAATAGGACCGGCTTTTCCCTTTGCCTCTATCTTCTAACCGTATCTTGCGTTGTGTGGCTAAACGCGGCTGCGGGCACGTCGGTAAGTGGCAGGCCGGGACCTTCCCACAACAGGCGCGGCGCGCCGCCGCTCGCGAAGTTCAGCCCTTCAACGCGAAAGGTATGCAGACCGGCGCGGAGGCCGAGCGAGCCCCGGTCGTAGCGGAGCGCGTTGCCCGGCGAGCCGCAGACCTGGGCAAATGGTGTGCCGGTTCTGGCCACTTCCATGCCATCGATGACGAGCCGCGCGCCGTCGCGATCGATAAGGTGAAAGGTGTAACCACCGTCCGCGGGAATGTTCACGAAGCCGTCCCACGCCGTGGCGTAGCTGGCAAGGCCCTGCGCGCTCGCCTCCAGATTCGGTGACTCCCCGGTGAGCGCCGGCTGCAGAAGCGAAAGATCCGGCAGTCCAGTCCACTCCCCGGCGTAAATCTTCCACGCCAGGCCGGGCGCGGCGGATGCGGCGGCATTCACAGCGCGATGCCATTGCGCGACGGCCACAACGCCCTGCGCGGCCCAGTCCTGGTGGCCGGACTTGTCTGTGACATGAAGCAGAACCCTGAAGCGGCCAGCGCCGTTTTGGCCGTCGAGTTCGGTCCCGAGCGCGTCGGGAAAGCGATGGCGCACGCGGCGGCGATGGCTCCCGGTCCCGTCGCCGAACAGCCATGTGTAGCGCGCGTTGGGCGCGTGTTGCGCGGTGAATCCGACCTTTTGTCCGGGCGCAAAGACCTCGGGCTCGATGGTGAAAGACGCAACCAGCGGGGGCGCAGGCGCAAACCGCGGCTGCGCGGCGCCGCCCGCGACCACGAGCGGCACCTGCGCATCGCTGCTTCACCCGCGTTTGTCCGAACTTCACATTGTCGAAGGTCACGTCCCGAACGTCGCCGGTAAGCGTGGACTGAGCAAGGGGCGGCTGATCGGGCGCCCAGATGTTGCGGAAGACGAATCCATGCAGGATGGGCTGCTCCTGCTCGATTTGCGCCAGCGAGTACCAGTTATCGAGAAACAGATTCTCAAATGTAAATCCGGAGTGGTCGCCGCGCGCGCTGTCCGCGCCCCAGAAGCCGAGCAGGCCGAAGGTCTGGCCGCAGGCGCCGATGCCGCCGTGCATGATATCGGAGTCACGCAGAGTGAAGTTGCGCGAGTTGAAGATTTCCTGTGGCCACCCGGCGCGAACTGTGTTCGAAATACTGGTCGAGAGTTCGCTGTCTTCGACCAGAATATTGTCGACGTCGTTGCCGGGACGCACCCTGTCGGCCTGGGTGTAGCCGTCCCAGTTGCCCTGAATCGCCAGATCGTCGTCGGAGGCGCGCAGAAGGGCGTTGCGGACCACGGTGTCGCCGCCGCCCAGCCAGTCCATGCCGTCCTGGTTGGCGTTTCCGGGGTCGCCGCCAATCACGCGCAAATCGTTGTAGGTAAATCCGGAGGAATCCTTCATCTGGATGGACCAGGTGCGCGAGCGAACGATGCAGGTCAGGCCATCGATCTCGACGTTGTGCGCCTGATAGGCGCCGATGCAATGCCAGTCGGGCTTTTGCATCCAGCCCTCGTCGGCAGCCGAGTCCTGCGGGCCCTGGTAGACGATGACGCCGCGCCCCAGCACCTTCACGTTTTCAACCTGCCAGAGGTTCAAGCTGCCGAAGACGTACGCGCCGGGTTCGAGATAGATGGTATCGCCGCTCTTCGGATTGAGGCTTTCGCGATGCACGCCCGCAGGCACAACGAGGACGTTTGGCCCGGCGGGCGGCGGCGGGGGGGGCGAGCCGGCAAAGAGAAACAGCATTTTGGCGTTATTCAAAAAGTCGCCAGGCCGGGAGATGGAAACCTTGGCCGGGCCAGGGAGGCGGAAGCGGATGGTGCGGCCGTCGCGCGAAGCGCGCAAACCAAGCCGCCACGGCTCGATATCGACGCCGCCATCCCAAAAACCGGGTTCCGCGGCAGTAACCGAGATCTCGACGGGTCCGGTGGTATCGAAGCTCACGAAGCCGTAATTCGAAGCCGCGCAGGCCACGTCCACGCGCTGCCCGTTTACGGTGACGGCGAAGAAGCCGGAGCGCATTTCAGGGGGAACTGGCGCGGCCCGGACGCGCGGAGCGGCATGGGCGACGGTGGCAAACGCGAAAACGGCAACCAGCAACGCGCGAAAAACCGGCAAGAGGAACCCCTGCGACAGAATTGTAGCTGCTTTGTTCGCATGGGAAAGGAGCTGCTCACACTTGGCCGCAGGGCAATCTTCGGGCGGTTCTCCAATTCATGTGAAGTTTCGAAGGGCGTGTAATGTAGCGTTTACTTCCACCCCAGCAAGGGACAGTCGGTTACCCCCGGCTTCGCCACCCCGGAAATGAAAACGCTACTTTGCCGCATGGCGACGAGGGAACGGCGATGCTGACGTTTGTGCGCAATTTCCAGGAACGCCATCAGGCGCCAAACGCGAACCGTAGAAATTGTCTCAACGCTTCGGGAGTGCGTAAGCGACGTAGGCGCCGGCCCTTTGCCCCGATGGCCCGCCCATGATCCCGTTGCCGGACGCGACGCAAAGCACGATGTACTCGCGTCCGCCGACTTCATAAACTGCCGGCACGCCTTCTGAAGCTTCCGCCATGGTCGTTTCCCAAATCACCTTGCCAGTGTCGCGGTCATAGGCGCGGAGCTTTCGATCCGAGGAGGTCGCGGAGAAGATCAGACCTCCGCCGGTAGCAACCAATCCGGCACGCGGGAAGTGGCTGCCGGTGTCGGTGTGCCCTGCGGCCGCCAGCGCGGTGACTTCGCCGAGCGGCACCTGCCATTTGATGTCTCCGGTGTTCAGATCGTAAGCCGTCAAATGGGACCACGGAGGACCGATGACCGACAAACCGTTGCGGGCGAGCATGAAGTCGTAGGGCGCCCAATTGCGTTGTGCATCCGCCCTTGGGGTCGGAGGGGGCGACGGCGCGACCGCAGTCGCGGCGTCGGAATTTGCAAGATAGGCGACCAGCGCCTCGAGATTGCGCGCGGTCAGTTGCGAGAAGCCGGGCATCCGGCCCTGGCCGCCGCCGACGATCGTCTTAATTTGATCGCCAGTAAGCCGACCTGTGATATCGGTGAGCGCGGGAATTACACCCGCTTGACCGGCGCGGTTGGCGCCATGACATCCGGCGCAATTTTGCGCGTAAATCGCCAGGCCTTGCTGCACCGGATTCGCGTTCACCGGGTCGTTGACTCCTCCGCGCGGCGGCCCCGATTCAAGTTTGATATACGTCGGCAGGTCCTTCGATTCCACGTAGAGCAGGCCCGCCGAGGGATCCACTGCGGCGCCGCCCCAGTTGGCTCCGCCGTTGTGGCCGGGCATTTCAATCGTGCCGCGTAAACTCGGCGGCGTAAACAATCCTTCGTTGCGAGCGCTGAGGATCTTTTCGCGGAAGCGGGCGCGCTCCTCTTCGGGAATATACGGATTGATCTCATCGGCGGTAAATTTTTGCCGCGCGAACGGAGCCGGCTTGGTGGGGAAAGGCTGGGTGGGCCAGGCCTCTTCGCCGGGAACATCGGACTTGGGCACGGCGCGCTCTTCGATGGGCCATAGCGGCTCGCCCGTCACGCGATTGAATACGAACAGGAAACCCATCTTGGTCGGCTGCGCGATTGCCTCCACCGTTTTGCCGTTGTGGCGAACCGTGAGCAGCTTGGGCGCGGCGGGCGCGTCGTAGTCCCAAAGATCGTGATGAACCAACTGAAAATGCCAGAGACGCTTTCCCGTGCGCGCGTCGAGGGCCAGCAGGCAATTGCCGAACAGGTTCGCGCCTTTGCGGTTTCCGCCGTAGAAATCGTAGTTCGGCGATGCCAGCGGAATATAGACGATGCCGAGCTTTTCGTCCAGCGTCATCTCGCTCCAGTTGTGATCGCCGCCCGCGGTTTTCCAGGCGTCTTTGGGCCAGGTCTCGTAGCCGAATTCGCCGGGACGCGGAATGGTGTGAAAGACCCAGACCAGCTTCCCCGTGCGCACGTCGAAGGCGCGAATCAGACCTGGCGCCGATTCGTATTCGCCGCTCGATGCGGAACCGAGGATGATCAGGTTTTCAAACACGTGTCCGGGCGAGTTGGTCTGAACCCGCGTGAGCGTCTTCGGGTCGCGATCGTAGCCCGCCCGCAGGTCCGAGCGGCCGTTTTCGCCGAACGATGGGATCGACTCGCCGGTGCGCGCGTCGATGGCCACGAGATAGTTATCGGCGCAGTAGAGCAGACGGCGGTCGGAGCGGTCTTTGCTCTCCCAGTAGTTGATGCCGCGGGCAGTGACGAAGCGAGTGTTGTTGGCGTGGACCCAGATTTCGCGGCCTGTGGCGGCGTCGAGCGCAACAATGGAGTTATTCTTCGCCTGAACATACATCACGCCATCGACAATGACGGGGTTGAACCAGTAGATGTTTTTGTCGCCGGTGGGATAAGTCCACGCGACTTGGAGCTGAGTGACGTTTGTCTTGTCGATCTGTTTGAGGGCGGAATACTGAGCGGAGTCGGGGCCGCCAAGGTAATCGCTCCAATTTGTGTACGAAGGGTTGTCGGCGCGCATGAGAAGCGTGGCGAACAGCACAGCGGTGACGCTACACACTGTCGAAACAGAAATCCGCATCAGAACCTCTTCCAGGTGGAGAATATCATTCCGGCGACTGGGATCAGGGATTTGGGAGCCACATTCTCGCGATGCTGTTTCCGGTTCACAATTAGAGGTAAGCAACTAGCGGTCGGACATTCGCATGATGATGGAGGAGATGATTGCCGAAGGAGTGCCCGGCGGCAGGCAGCCCAGGTCTGACCATCCACAGATGAATGGGCACCACCTCAAACGTGGCATGCTGGCGCGTCGGCGTCCTCGCTCGCTTCGAGCCTAGCCAGCCAGGCATCGACCTCTTCTTCTGCCAGGTGCGGGCCGGTGGTTTGATAGTGATTCCAAGCCGTAAGCGCATCCCGGTGCAAGCTCTCGCGTTGAGGCAGGTGTTGATCGGCGTCTTCGCGCATGAGGCGAGACATCAGTCGATGCGCGGGGTTCCGCGGCGCAGAACAAAGCCGGTGAGGCCGAAGACCGCAATGAGGATGAGGGCGAGGAAGAAGTAGTACGCCATGGGATGCGCCCATCCCGGCGAATAGGTAAGGTCCTGGCCCACCCAAAGCAGCAGGATGGTGGCGATGACCGCAAATTGGCCGGCGATCACGAGGAAGGTGTGTCCCAGGTCGCGCCGCTTATCGAGCGCCTCCACCTGGTCGGGGGTCAAGTGGCGCTCGTCGGGGGGAAGCATGGAATTTGCCATTGAATTCTCCTAGCCGGTCTTGGGTGACCTCCGGGTCCGGCGTTCCTACTCTAAATTCAATCACACGCCGGCGGGCGCGCGCCAGCGGCGGCTGAGAGCGAAGAAGCGCATGGTTACACCTTGAATCGGGGCTGGGCAGGCCCCCCCCTCCGGAGGTGTGCGGAAAGGGGAAGAGAGATTTGTACGGCCGCCGAACGGCACCGCTTCGAGCGGCCAACGGCTCAATCCACGAGGAACGCCAGCGATTGGAGGGAGGTAATTTCGAAGGGTTTGCGGCAGCGGACATTCGCGCAGGACAGCTTATCATCCCGTCTTACCATGTAAGACTGAGCCTTGGCGAAGCGGGCCCGGTCACGCTCATCGGCGCCGCGGGGCAATTGTGGGCGTTTGCGCCGCACCACCCAGGTGACCTTGTATTCAGCAGCTTGCCCGCACCTGGGGCAGCTGAGAGTGTGGGTCCGTTGTTCCGTCGTTTCGTTGAAAAATTCCCGCTCATCCATGTTGCGTGTCCTTTGGGTTCGGTTTTCCTTGACCTGTATTTCCTTTCTTGCGCGCCCCCACCGGCATGGTGGCCTTCCGAGAAAAAGAAGGCATGACTCCACACCGGCACTTTCGCGCCAGCAGAAATTATTCCATACTCGACCTTGTCATGGGGAAACGCAAGCCAGCCCGATTTTCGGCCGCCAAGGCGGTAAAGGCCAATGCTCGCGAGCGTGTGGGCCAGCCCAAACCATCGCGCGTTCTGGTCGACGCGCCGCGCACCGGCCGCCAGGCCAAGCACAAGCCCAAGCTCGAAGAGATCATTCGCGAGGGAGAGTAGCCGGCTAGGCCTCTGACTCCGCAAATAAGTACTGTAGGTTCGTGCTATCCCGGGTCTGAAAATCGAGAACTCCACCCCACAGACGAAGGCCTAACCTCACCCCATCAGCAGAAATCGCTCGATGGGGACCCCGATGTCCGTGGGGACCCCGGACCTGGGGCACCTAACATTGGTACAAAATCATGTGGTTGGAGGAGGAGCCAGTAGCTGGGAGCCAGTGGATCCAAACTACGCACTGCTGGCTACAAGAGTTGTGGGGGACCAATTGGCCGCAGCAGGGGTGCGCATAGAAACCAAGCGCGAGGACTATCCGTATGTGCGATTCGCTTGGATTTGGGATCCGGAGGGCAACCGGGTGGAGCTATGGCAGCCATTGTGAGTGAGTAAGACGCGCCGTAAGACACGATCCGCGTGCCAAACGCTGTTGTCTTACAACCCAAAGACAGCCGTCAAGCGGGAAGATCAGGCTAATGCTGCACGCTATAGGGTCCGGGCAATGAAGGCTCGGCTGCGGCGGGTTGCTGATTCTGAGGTTGGCTTGCAGCGAGGGCAGTGCGTTTTGAGTAGATGCGGAACTCGACGATCAGGTCCAGCAAGACCGGAACCGGCTTGCCGTCTTTGATGGCCGGCTCGAAGGTGGCTTTGCGGATGGAATCGACGGCGTTCTCGTCGAGCCCGAAGCCGATGGGCCTGGCTACGGCGATCTCGCCCGGCTTGCCATCGGCGCCGACCACGACGTGATACGAGCACATGCCGGCGACGCCGTAGTCCTGTGCGAACTGATTCGACGCGGGGTCGACGACCGAAAGCAGCCGGGCCTTTTTGTCGACGGCATTCTGGCTGAGAACGGCAGGATCCTTGGGCCGGTAATCGGATTTCTCGGCGGCGGCCTCGTAGTAGAGCTTCCAAAAGCCAGGCATCGACGCCATCATGCGGCTGTCGAAGCCCTGCGCGAAGATGTTATCGAGAGCTTCTTCGAGAACTTTGTTTGCGTGGGCGGGCGACAAAGTCGTAGTCACGCTCTTGGGGTCGGCAGGGCGCTCGTCCGGCGGAGCTGCGGCAATCTCCGCTTGCGCTCCGTTGGCCTCGCCCACCGGCTCGGGCTGGGCGCGCTGGCTCGAGGCGCCGGCGGTTGCCGCTGCCGGCGGCGGAGCGGGCGATGAAGTTTTCGGGGCAGTCCCGGCGGGTTTTTCTTTTTTCTGTTTTGGCTTTACCACCAGCTCGCGGTCGATGGTGATTTTTACCACTTTCTTTTTGGGCGTGATTTTCACCCGGTCTACGGCCTTGGTGGGATCCTCATAGGGCAACGCGCCCAGAAAGTGCAGCCCGTAGCGGTCACCCTCGAGCTCGACCTTGTGCCTGGTCAGGCGCACTTTATTGATCTTAATTCCATTGAGTGTGTATGACGCCTGCGGCGAGCGGTCGATCAGCGCGCCGCGTTCGCTGAAGCTGAGGGTATTGTCGAGGTAGCCGCCGCGCAGGAAAAGCTCCTTGCCCACCAGCAGCTTTCGCAGTTCCTCTTCGGTGATCTCGTGGGGCGCTGCCTGCTGGTTGGGGCGGGGCGCAGGCGCGGTTTGTTGTGCGGGCGCGGGTGGTGGCTCGGGTTGCGTGGTCTGGCCGGCAGGTGGTTGTTGCGCGGCTGGCTGGTTGTCTGGAGGAGGCGCGGGAGGCGCTTGCTGCGCTCTAGCCGCGCTTTGATCGAATACGGCTAGGCTCAGAGCGAGGGCGCCCAAGAAGACGAAAATGCCAAGGCGAGCGGGAACCGCGGCAAGAGCAAAGACGCGGAAACGAGTCATGGGCGGAAACATGGGGCCTACGAACGCCACTTTAACAGGAATTATGCAACTGACGCCGTGAATTTTTGCGGTTAGTGACCGTTCGACATCGGGGGAGCGCACGATTTAGTGTTCCAGCCGCCACAGAATCCGCCGAAACAGCCCGAGAATCCGCCGCGCGTCCCGCCCCGCGGGCGCCAGCCGCCGCAGCAACAGCCGGAGATCGTGGCGGTTAGCCTCTCGCATCGCGGCGGGGGAGTAGTTCGCGGCCAGCATGGTCTCTTCGACGACCGCGGCAAGCCGCTCCAACTCGCCTGCGGACGCGGCCAGGGCGGGATCACTTTCCGAAGGCACCGCAGAATCTCCGCTCCCGCGCTGTTTCTTAGGCAACGCGGTCAGCGCGGAAACAGACGAAGTGGCGTTTTCCCCGCCAGAGGTTAGCCGCACTGCCAATTCGTACAGACAGACTGCGACCGCCTGGCCCAGATTCATCGACGGCTGCCTGGGAGCGGTGGGAATCTCGACCAGCAGGTGGCAAAACGAGAGATCTTCGCGCGTCAGTCCGCGCTTCTCCGAGCCAAAGACAAGGGCCACGCGGCCGCCGCGGGCGATCTCCTGTTGGATGAACGGAGCGAGCGCGGGGAGTGAAACAACCGGCTGCTCGGGCTTGCGGTGGGCGAGCGTTCCGGTGCCGATCACGAGCGTGCAATCGGCCACAGCCTCTGACAGGCACTGCGTGCGCGTGCATTTGGAGCAGCTCTGCAGCCTGACGGCCGACTTTGCCTCGCGCCAGTGCTCCTCATACGGAGCCACCACGGCGAGCCGCGGAAGCCGAAGTTCGCCATCGCCCGCGCCGCCGCTCCTATATTGAGGGGATTGCGCGGCGAGACAAGGACCACTTCGATGCGGTCGCGTTGGGGTTCGGTGAGCAAGATGTAATTTTAGTGCGGTGTCCACGGCGGTTCTCCAGAAAAGTGTTTTTGGCATTCAATGTAGGCTCTTAAAAGATCTCCGTTGGGCCTACGAATAGGTAAACGTCGCTCAGGATCCCATTTTATTTGTTTATCTAATGCCGTTCGCCTAGTGGCCTCACCGCGAGGCGAGTTCACGAGACCCGCAAGGCTGCATCCAATTAATTGGAGCGGCTGTACGCATCCAATACAAATGGGGTATCTATATATGAAGATTGCGCAGGTTGCGCCTTTGTACGAGAGTGTGCCTCCACGGCTTTACGGGGGCATCGAACGCGTGGTTTCGTATCTTACTGAAGAATTAGTGCAGCAGGGCCATGAGGTTACGCTCTTTGCCAGCGCCGATTCGGTCACTTCCGCTCGCCTCGAGCCTGCCTGTGATCGCGCTTTGCGACTGAACGGCGGACGTTTAGCCGATCCCCTCGCGCATCACATCAGGCTGGTCGAGAAGGTCGCGCAAAAGGCGTGCAATTTTGACGTGGTGCACTTCCATATTGATTATCTGCCCTTTTCGCAGATTCGCAGGCAGAAGATTCCTTCGATTACGACACTGCATGGGCGGCTCGACATTCCCGATCTCTATCCTGTGTTTCGCGAATTCAGCGAGATTCCGCTGGTCTCCATCTCCGACGCACAGCGGGCTTCCATGCCGTGGGCGAATTGGGTGGCCACAGTGCATCATGGGGTCCCTGAAGACCTGCACGAGCGGGGCGATGGCTCAGGCGGCTATCTCGCGTTTCTCGGGCGCATATCGCCCGAAAAGGGCGTGGACGGGGCCATCGAGATTGCGAAGTTGGCGGACTTGCCGCTGCGCATTGCAGCCAAGATCGACGATGCCGACAGGATTTACTATGAGCGGAATATTCGTTCGATGCTCGATGACCCGCACGTAGACTTCGTGGGCGAAATCTGCGAGAGCGACAAATGCGAATTCCTCGGCAACGCACGCGCGTCTGTTTCCAATCACCTGGCCGGAGCCTTTCGGGCTGGTGATGATCGAGGCCATGGCTTGCGGCACACTGTGATCGCGTTTCCGGGCGGCTCGGTAACGGAAATCATTGAGGATGGTGTGACGGGATTTATTGTGCACAGCATGGAAGAGGCTGCCGAAGCCGCGCGCGAAGTCCATCTGCTCAGCCGCTCGGCTTGCCGCGCCGTATTTGAGCGGCGCTTCAGCGCTCGGCGGATGTGCCGGGACTATTTACGGACCTACGAGCGCGTGATTCACCATACCGAGCAAGTCCTTTCCGGGAACGGCTCCCTGCTTAAACTCGTTTCCCAGGAACGGCAGGTTTGAATGCCCTTATCCGATGCGCAAGGCGGGGACGTAATCGAAGTCGGCGAGCAGTTTTACATACGGGCCTCCTCCTCGCTGGCTGACGCCCGGACCCGCGTGATGATGAATGGCGACACATTCGCCATCTTCGACAGAAGCGGCGATATTCAACCGGTCGGCGTGGGTCAGCAGGGCATCTTCCACAAGGATGCGCGCCATCTCTCGCGGCTCGATTTGAACATTAACGGTCTTCGCCCTCTATTGCTCAGTTCAACCATCCGCGAAGACAATTTGTTGTTCGCGATCGATCTCACGAATCCGGACCTGAAGCTCGCGGACGGTTCTTCGCTGGGCAGCGGCACGCTCCACGTTTACCGCACCAAGATATTGAGCGATTCGGCGTGCTACGACCGCATTACGGTCCATAACTACGGAGACAAGCCTGCGGATGTGGATCTAGAGTTCGAGTTCGATGCGGACTTCCGCGATATTTCGAAGTGCGAGGGGAAAAGCGCGCCCGCCGTGGCTATGTCTTTCCGCACAAGGTGGAAAGCTCTGCCGTGACGATCGCTTAGCCGGGCTTGACGGTGTAAAGCGCGCGACACGCGTAGTTTGCACGAAGCCTTCCAGCCATGCGCGGACGGCGGAATCACGGTTGAAGTTCATCTGGAGCCACAGGAGAAAGAGACTTTCACGCTCACAATCGAATACTGGCGCGATGCGGCGCCGGAAACGGTGGGGTGCTACGAAGATGCGATGCGGATTCTGGTGGGGAACCGCGCGGCCGGACCTTTGGCCGACGTCGAGATAGACACATCGAGCGAACAATTCAACGCGTGGTTTCGCCGCTCCAAGTCCGACCTGGCAATGATGCTGGTCCCAACTCCAAACGGCCTGTACCCGTATGCCGGCGTGCCCTGGTTCTCCACCATCTTCGGCCGCGACGGCATTATTTGCGCGCTCGAGCTGCTTTGGCTGGCGCCCTCGGTCGCCCGCGGCGTGCTGGCTTGCCTGGCTGCGACACAGGCTACAGAAGTTACCCCCAACGCGATGCCGAGCCGGGCAAGATTTTGCACGAGACACGCAAGGGAGAGATGGCTGAGCTCGGCGAAGTCCCGTTCGGCCGCTATTACGGCTCGGTGGATGCTACACCACTGTTCATCGTTCTTGCCGTCGCGTATTACGAGCGCACCGCCGATCTTGAGTTTTTACGCGGCATCTGGCCCAACCTGCTGGCGGCGCTCGACTGGATCGATCGATACGGCGACAAGGATAGAGATGGCTTTGTGGAATATGCGCGGCAGGCGGGTAACGGTCTCGTCCAGCAGGGATGGAAGGACTCCAACGACTCGATTTTCCATAGCGATGGCGAGTTGGCAAAGGGCCCCATCGCGCTTTGCGAGGTGCAGTCGTACGTCTACGCCGCAAAGCGAGGCGTGGCGGGTCTGGCCCGCGACATGGGCGACCCGCAACTCGGGGACAAGCTGAGCGCTGAGGCGGCGCAGTTGCGAACGCGGTTTACGTCGATGTTCTGGTGCGAGAAGCTGGCGGTGTTTGCGCTGGCGCTAGATGGAGAAAAGCGTCAATGCCAGGTGCGCAGCTCGAATGCCGGGCAATGCCTTTTCTCGGGCATCGCCTCTGAGGCGCAGTACCGCCAAGTGAGCGAAGCGCTCTTAACCCCGCCGTTTTACACGGGCTGGGGAATCCGTACCGTTGTTACCGGAGAACATCGCTACAACCCAATGTCATATCACAACGGCTCGGTGTGGCCCCACGATAATGCCCTGATCGCGTGGGGCGCATTGGGCTCGAACCAGAAGAGGTTGGCTTTGCGCGTCCTCTCGGGCCTGCTCGATCTATCCACGGCAGTGAATCTCCACCGGCTTCCCGAGCTGATCTGCGGCTTCGCGCGCCGGCCGGGCAAGGGACCGACCCTCTATCCGGTTGCGTGTTCGCCGCAAGCCTGGGCGGCGGGGGCGGTGTTTATGGCGCTGCAGGCGTGCCTGGGCCTGGAGATCTCCGCGCGCGAGAAGCGGGTATATTTGCACCACTCGGCGTTGCCCGAGAACCTGAAGCAAGTTCACGTCTCCAATTTGAAGATCGGAGATGCGTGCCTCGATTTGTCATTTGAACGTTCCTCGGGAAGTACAGGAGTAGACGTTCGCCGGCGGGTTGGGGACGTGGAGATCATTGCGGTGCACTGAGCCTGCGGGATGCTGATCCGCGGCGCCTTTTGAACTTCTTGTGCACGAAGCCGCTTTCCCGGAGAAAGCGCGGCATTCCAGAGGCCTGGGTGCGCATCTTTTTTGGTTCGAGGGGTTGCTATTCTTTGTCCCTGTTGCAAGCAGGGAACTTATTCCAGCCCTTGCATTTGCATTACTGGGTGGCCTGTGCTAATGTTAACAAGTTGTTGATGAGCAGTGGAGCCTCCCGGTGGCCGTGTGGCCTGCCCAGTGAGGGAAGTGGGAAGCTGGTTCGTAGGGTCGGACGTTTTGCCCATGTGGTGCATCGTTGAACCCCTGTAGGTAACCCCGCAGAGAACAATCCATTGCACGACCCGGGAGTTCATCTCCCGCGAGCTCTAGTGGCTCGGGCGCGGTTTGCTGGCCGATGTTTGATATTTTGCGCAGCGCGAGCGTGTTATCCACAGTGGTTCGGGTGAATTTCTTCTTGACCTGAAGCTGCAAGTTTGATAGGTTTAAAAGGTTCGCGCAAAAACGCCGGAGTCCGCTATGGAAGCGGAGAAAGTCGGCGCTGCGCATCAAGTTCGAGGACAATCCGGACGCAAGTCTGGGCCTCGATCCCAAGGGTCCCGCTCAGGCGGATCACCCTCAAGGATCTTTGACAAATTGGTTGAACGTGCCAGTCGTGAGATGCGATCAGGTTTGGCTTGATCAGTCTCACAAGGTAAGGTGCCCACGCTTCCTTTCGGAGAAAGCGCGGGGCACGTCGACCCAACCGACCTCCGTCGGGGTGGGAAGACATCAGGTTTCAAACGAGAGTTTGATCCTGGCTCAGAATCAACGCTGGCGGCGTGCCTAACACATGCAAGTCGAACGAGAAAGTGGTAGCAATACCATGAGTAAAGTGGCGCACGGGTGAGTAACACGTGACTAACCTACCCTGGAGTGGGGGATAACTGAGGGAAACCTTAGCTAATACCGCATAATACCTACGGGTCAAAGGAGCAATTCGCTTTGGGAGGGGGTCGCGGCCGATTAGTTAGTTGGCGGGGTAATGGCCCGGTACCGTCATAATCGTCCCGATCGAAAGGAGTTTACGTCCCGAAGGACTTCATCCTCCACGCGGCGTTGCTGCGTCAGGGTTTCCCCCATTGCGCAAAATTCCCCACTGCTGCCTCCCGTAGGAGTCTGGACCGTGTTTCAGTTCCAGTGTGTCCGTGCGCCCTCTCAGGCCGGATACCGATCATCGTCTTGGTGGGCCGTTACCCCGCCAACTAACTAATCGGCCGCGACCCCCTCCCAGAGCGAATTGCTCCTTTGACCCGTGGGTATTATGCGGTATTAGCTAAGGTTTCCCTCAGTTATCCCCCACTCCAGGGTAGGTTAGTCACGTGTTACTCACCCGTGCGCCACTTTACTCATGG
Organism: uncultured Acidobacteriaceae bacterium; assembly: GCA_963848805.1. Lineage (GTDB taxonomy): Bacteria > Acidobacteriota > Terriglobia > Terriglobales > Acidobacteriaceae > Telmatobacter. The sequence goes on from CAWKFD010000019.1 coordinate 159,416, forward strand.
TATTGCTACCACTTTCTCGTTCGACTTGCATGTGTTAGGCACGCCGCCAGCGTTGATTCTGAGCCAGGATCAAACTCTCGTTTGAAGCCTGATGTCTTCCCACCCCGACGGAGGTCGGTTGGGTCGACCGTGCACCCGTAACTTTCTCGCGAAAGGAACGGGGCACCTTACCTTGTGAGATGACCAAGCCAAACTTGATCGCATCTCACGACTGGCACGTTCAACCAATTTGTCAAAGATCCTTGAGGGCGATTCGCCTGAGCGAGACCCCTTGGGATCGAGGTCCGAACTTGCGTCCGGTTGTCCTCGAACTTGATGCGCAACGCTGATTTTCTCCGCTTGTCACAGCGGACTACGGCGTTTTGGCGCGAACCTTTTAAAACTATCAAACTTGCCGCTTCAGGTCAAGCAAGAAATTCACCCGAACCACTGTGGATAACCCGTTCGCGCTGCGCAAAATATCAAAGATCGACCAGCAAAACGCGCCCGAGCCACTAGGGCTCGCGGGAGATGAACTCCCGGGTCGTGCAATGGATTGTTCTCTGCGGGATTCCCTACAGGGGTTCTAACGATGCACCACATGCGCAAAACGTCCGACCCTACGAACCAGCTTCCCACTTCCCTCACTGGGCAGGCCACAAGGCCACCGGGAGGCTCCACTGCTCATCACACAACTTGTTAACATTAGCACAGGCCACCCAGTAATGCAAATGCAAGGGCTGGAATAAGTTCCCTGCTTGCAACAGGGACAAAGAATAGCAACCCCTCGAACCAAAAAAGATGCGCACCCAGGCCTCTGGAATGCCGCGCTTTCTCCGGGAAAGCGGCTTCGTGCACAAGAAGTTCAAAAGGCGCCGCGGATCAGCATCCCGCAGGCTCAGTGCACCGCAATGATCTCCACGTCCCCAACCCGCCGGCGAACGTCTACTCCTGTACTTCCCGAGGAACGTTCAAATGACAAATCGAGGCACGCATCTCCGATCTTCAAATTGGAGACGTGAACTTGCTTCAGGTTCTCGGGCAACGCCGAGTGGTGCAAATATACCCGCTTCTCGCGCGCGGAGATCTCCAGGCCCAGGCACGCCTGCAGCGCCATAAACACCGCCCCCGCCGCCCAGGCTTGCGGCGAACACGCAACCGGATAGGGGACGGTCTGGCCCGGCCGGCGCGCGAAGCCGCAGATCAGCTCGGGAAGCCGGTGGAGATTCACTGCCGTGGATAGATCGAGCAGGCCCGAGAGGACGCGTTCCTACCCGCCTGCCGCGCATATTCCACAAAGCCATCTCTATCCTTGTCGCCGTATCGATCGATCCAGTCGAGCGCCGCCAGCAGGTTGGGCCAGATGCCGCGTAAAAACTCAAGATCGGCGGTGCGCTCGTAATACGCGACGGCAAGAACGATGAACAGTGGTGTAGCATCCACCGAGCCGTAATAGCGGCCAGACGGGACTTCGCCGAGCTCAGCCATCTCTCCCTTGCGTGTCTCGTGCAAAATCTTGCCGGCTGGCGCGTTGGGGGTCAAAGTTTGTAGCCTGTGTCGCAGCCAGGCAAGCCAGCACGCCGCGGGCGACCGAGGGCGCCAGCCAAAGCAGCTCGAGCGCGCAAATAATGCCGTCGCGGCCGAAGATGGTGGAGAACCAGGGCACGCCGGCATACGGGTACAGGCCGTTTGGAGTTGGGACCAGCATCATTGCCAGGTCGGACTTGGAGCGGCGAAACCACGCGTTGAATTGTTCGCTCGATGTGTCTATCTCGACGTCGGCCAAAGGTCCGGCCGCGCGGTTCCCCACCAGAATCCGCATCGCATCTTCGTAGCACCCCACCGTTTCCGGCGCCGCATCGCGCCAGTATTCGATCGCGAGCGTGAAGCTCTCTTTCGCCTGCGGCTCCAGATGAACTTGCAACCGAGATTCCCCCATTCCGCGCATAACTGGAGGGCTGGTGCAAACTACGCGTGTCCCACGCTTTACACCATCGAGCCCGGCGTAAGCGACTGTCACGGCAGAGCCTTCTACTTTGTCGGGCAAGAGATAGCCACGGCGGGCGCGCTTTTCTCCGCGCACCTCAAAGATATCGTGGAAGTCCGCCTCGAACTCGAACTCTAGATCCACATCCGCAGGCTTGTCTCCGTAGTTATTACGTAATGCGGTCGTAGCACGCTGAATCGCTCAAAATCTTGGTGCGGTAAACGTGGAGCGTGCCCCTGCCCAGCGAAGAACCGTCCGCGAGCTTCAGGTCCGGATTCGTAGATCGATCGCGAACAAAAAATTGTCTTCGCGGATGGTTGAACTGAGCAATAGAGGGCGAAGACCGTTAATGTTCAAATCGAGCCGCGAGAGATGGCGCGCATCCTTGTGGAAGATGCCCTGCTGACCCACGCCGACCGGTTGAATATCGCCGCTTCTGTCGAAGATGGCGAATGTGTCGCCATTCATCAACACGCGGGTCCGGGCGTCAGCCAGCGAGGAGGAGGCCCGTATATAAAACTGCTCGCCGACTTCGATTACGTCCCCGCCTTGCGCATCGGATAAGGGCATTCAAACCTGCCGTTCCTGGGAAACGAGTTTAAGCAGGGAGCCGTTCCCGGAAAGGACTTGCTCGGTATGGTGAATCACGCGCTCGTAGGTCCGTAAATAGTCCCGGCACATCCGCCGAGCGCTGAAGCGCCGCTCAAATACGGCGCGGCAAGCCGAGCGGCTGAGCAGATGGACTTCGCGCGCGGCTTCGGCAGCCTCTTCCATGCTGTGCACAATAAATCCCGTCACACCATCCTCAATGATTTCCGTTACCGAGCCGCCCGGAAACGCGATCACAGGTGTGCCGCAAGCCATGGCCTCGATCATCACCAGCCCAAAAGGCTCCGGCCAGGTGATTGGAAACAAGAGCGCGCGTGCGTTGCCGAGGAATTCGCATTTGTCGCTCTCGCAGATTTCGCCCACGAAGTCTACGTGCGGGTCATCGAGCATCGAACGAATATGCCGCTCATAGTAAATCCTGTCGGCATCGTCGATCTTGGCTGCAATGCGCAGCGGCAAGTCCGCCAACTGCGCAATCTCGATGGCCCCGTCCACGCCCTTTTCGGGCGATATGCGCCCGAGAAACGCGAGATAGCCGCCTGAGCCATCGCCCCGCTCGTGCAGGTCTTCAGGGACCCCATGATGCACTGTGGCCACCCAATTCGCCCACGGCATGGAAGCCCGCTGTGCGTCGGAGATGGAGACCAGCGGAATCTCGCTGAATTCGCGAAACACAGGATAGAGATCGGGAATGTCGAGCCGCCCATGCAGTGTCGTAATCGAAGGAATCTTCTGCCTGCGAATCTGCGAGAAGGGCAGATAATCAATATGGAAGTGCACCACGTCAAAATTGCACGCCTTTTGCGCGACCTTCTCGACCAGCCTGATGTGATGCGCGAGGGGATCGGCTAAACGTCCGCCGTTCAGTCGCAAAGCGCGATCACAGACAGGCTCGAGGCGAGCGGAAGTGACCGAATCGGCGCTGGCAAAGAGCGTAACCTCATGGCCCTGCTGCACTAATTCTTCAGTAAGATACGAAACCACGCGTTCGGTGCCCCCGTAAAGCCGTGGAGGCACACTCTCGTACAAAGGCGCAACCTGCGCAATCTTCATATATAGATACCCCATTTGTATTGGATGCGTACAGCCGCTCCAATAAATTGGATGCGGCTTTTGCGGGTGCCGTAAACTCGCCTCGCGGAGAGGCCAACAGGCCCACCGGCATTTAGCTAAACAAATAAAATGCGATCCTGAGCGACGTTTGCCTATTCTTAGGCCCAACGGAGTCGAAGGGCCTACATTGAATGCCACACTTTTGTGACGAACCTCTGGGACACCGCACTAAAATTACATTTTGCTCACCGAACCCCAATGCGACCGCATCGAAGTGGTCCTTGTCTCGCCGCGCAATCCCCTCAATATAGGAGCGGCGGCGCGGGCGATGGCGAACTTCGGCTTCCGTCGGCTCGCCGTGGTGGCTCCTTATGAGGAGCACTGGCGCGAGGCAAAGTCGGCCGTTCAGGCCGCAGAGCTGCTCCATGATGCACGCCGCACGCAGTGCCTGTCAGATGCTGTGGCCGATTGCACGCTAGTGATCGGAACCGGAACGCTCGCCCATCGAAAGCCCGAGCAAACAATGGTTTCACTCCCCGCGCTCGCTCCGTTCGTCGAACAGGAAATCGCCCGCGGCGGCCGCGTAGCCCTCGTCTTTGGCTCGGAGAAGCGAGGACTGACTCGTGAAGACCTGTCATTTTGCCACCAGGTGGTCGAAATCCCCACCGCTCCCAGGCAGCCGTCGATGAATTTGGGCCAGGCGGTCGCAGTCTGTCTGTACGAATTGGCAGTGCGGCTAACCTCTGGCGGGGAAAACGCCACTTCGTCTGTTTCCGCGCTGACCGCGTTGCCTAAGAAACAGCGCGGGAGCGGAGATTCTGCGGTGCCTTCGGAAAGTGATCCCGCCCTGGCCGCGTCCGCAGGCGAGTTGGAGCGGCTTGCCGCGGTCGTCGAAGAGACCATGCTGGCCGCGAACTACTCCCCCGCCGCGATGCGAGAGGCTAACCGCCACGATCTCCGGCTGTTGCTGCGGCGGCTGGCGCCCGCGGGGCGGGACGCGCGGCGGATTCTCGGGCTGTTTCGGCGGATTCTGTGGCGGCTGGAACACTAAATCGTGCGCTCCCCCGATGTCGAACGGTCACTAACCGCAAAAATTCACGGCGTCAGTTGCATAATTCCTGTTAAAGTGGCGTTCGTAGGCCCCATGTTTCCGCCCATGACTCGTTTCCGCGTCTTTGCTCTTGCCGCGGTTCCCGCTCGCCTTGGCATTTTCGTCTTCTTGGGCGCCCTCGCTCTGAGCCTAGCCGTATTCGATCAAAGCGCGGCTAGAGCGCAGCAAGCGCCTCCCGCGCCTCCTCCAGACAACCAGCCAGCCGCGCAACAACCACCTGCCGGCCAGACCACGCAACCCGAGCCACCACCCGCGCCCGCACAACAAACCGCGCCTGCGCCCCGCCCCAACCAGCAGGCAGCGCCCCACGAGATCACCGAAGAGGAACTGCGAAAGCTGCTGGTGGGCAAGGAGCTTTTCCTGCGCGGCGGCTACCTCGACAATACCCTCAGCTTCAGCGAACGCGGCGCGCTGATCGACCGCTCGCCGCAGGCGTCATACACACTCAATGGAATTAAGATCAATAAAGTGCGCCTGACCAGGCACAAGGTCGAGCTCGAGGGTGACCGCTACGGGCTGCACTTTCTGGGCGCGTTGCCCTATGAGGATCCCACCAAGGCCGTAGACCGGGTGAAAATCACGCCCAAAAAGAAAGTGGTAAAAATCACCATCGACCGCGAGCTGGTGGTAAAGCCAAAACAGAAAAAAGAAAAACCCGCCGGGACTGCCCCGAAAACTTCATCGCCCGCTCCGCCGCCGGCAGCGGCAACCGCCGGCGCCTCGAGCCAGCGCGCCCAGCCCGAGCCGGTGGGCGAGGCCAACGGAGCGCAAGCGGAGATTGCCGCAGCTCCGCCGGACGAGCGCCCTGCCGACCCCAAGAGCGTGACTACGACTTTGTCGCCCGCCCACGCAAACAAAGTTCTCGAAGAAGCTCTCGATAACATCTTCGCGCAGGGCTTCGACAGCCGCATGATGGCGTCGATGCCTGGCTTTTGGAAGCTCTACTACGAGGCCGCCGCCGAGAAATCCGATTACCGGCCCAAGGATCCTGCCGTTCTCAGCCAGAATGCCGTCGACAAAAAGGCCCGGCTGCTTTCGGTCGTCGACCCCGCGTCGAATCAGTTCGCACAGGACTACGGCGTCGCCGGCATGTGCTCGTATCACGTCGTGGTCGGCGCCGATGGCAAGCCGGGCGAGATCGCCGTAGCCAGGCCCATCGGCTTCGGGCTCGACGAGAACGCCGTCGATTCCATCCGCAAAGCCACCTTCGAGCCGGCCATCAAAGACGGCAAGCCGGTTCCGGTCTTGCTGGACCTGATCGTCGAGTTCCGCATCTACTCAAAACGCACTGCCCTCGCTGCAAGCCAACCTCAGAATCAGCAACCCGCCGCAGCCGAGCCTTCATTGCCCGGACCCTATAGCGTGCAGCATTAGCCTGATCTTCCCGCTTGACGGCTGTCTTTGGGTTGTAAGACAACAGCGTTTGGCACGCGGATCGTGTCTTACGGCGCGTCTTACTCACTCACAATGGCTGCCATAGCTCCACCCGGTTGCCCTCCGGATCCCAAATCCAAGCGAATCGCACATACGGATAGTCCTCGCGCTTGGTTTCTATGCGCACCCCTGCTGCGGCCAATTGGTCCCCCACAACTCTTGTAGCCAGCAGTGCGTAGTTTGGATCCACTGGCTCCCAGCTACTGGCTCCTCCTCCAACCACATGATTTTGTACCAATGTTAGGTGCCCCAGGTCCGGGGTCCCCACGGACATCGGGGTCCCCATCGAGCGATTTCTGCTGATGGGGTGAGGTTAGGCCTTCGTCTGTGGGGTGGAGTTCTCGATTTTCAGACCCGGGATAGCACGAACCTACAGTACTTATTTGCGGAGTCAGAGGCCTAGCCGGCTACTCTCCCTCGCGAATGATCTCTTCGAGCTTGGGCTTGTGCTTGGCCTGGCGGCCGGTGCGCGGCGCGTCGACCAGAACGCGCGATGGTTTGGGCTGGCCCACACGCTCGCGAGCATTGGCCTTTACCGCCTTGGCGGCCGAAAATCGGGCTGGCTTGCGTTTCCCCATGACAAGGTCGAGTATGGAATAATTTCTGCTGGCGCGAAAGTGCCGGTGTGGAGTCATGCCTTCTTTTTCTCGGAAGGCCACCATGCCGGTGGGGGCGCGCAAGAAAGGAAATACAGGTCAAGGAAAACCGAACCCAAAGGACACGCAACATGGATGAGCGGGAATTTTTCAACGAAACGACGGAACAACGGACCCACACTCTCAGCTGCCCCAGGTGCGGGCAAGCTGCTGAATACAAGGTCACCTGGGTGGTGCGGCGCAAACGCCCACAATTGCCCCGCGGCGCCGATGAGCGTGACCGGGCCCGCTTCGCCAAGGCTCAGTCTTACATGGTAAGACGGGATGATAAGCTGTCCTGCGCGAATGTCCGCTGCCGCAAACCCTTCGAAATTACCTCCCTCCAATCGCTGGCGTTCCTCGTGGATTGAGCCGTTGGCCGCTCGAAGCGGTGCCGTTCGGCGGCCGTACAAATCTCTCTTCCCCTTTCCGCACACCTCCGGAGGGGGGGGCCTGCCCAGCCCCGATTCAAGGTGTAACCATGCGCTTCTTCGCTCTCAGCCGCCGCTGGCGCGCGCCCGCCGGCGTGTGATTGAATTTAGAGTAGGAACGCCGGACCCGGAGGTCACCCAAGACCGGCTAGGAGAATTCAATGGCAAATTCCATGCTTCCCCCCGACGAGCGCCACTTGACCCCCGACCAGGTGGAGGCGCTCGATAAGCGGCGCGACCTGGGACACACCTTCCTCGTGATCGCCGGCCAATTTGCGGTCATCGCCACCATCCTGCTGCTTTGGGTGGGCCAGGACCTTACCTATTCGCCGGGATGGGCGCATCCCATGGCGTACTACTTCTTCCTCGCCCTCATCCTCATTGCGGTCTTCGGCCTCACCGGCTTTGTTCTGCGCCGCGGAACCCCGCGCATCGACTGATGTCTCGCCTCATGCGCGAAGACGCCGATCAACACCTGCCTCAACGCGAGAGCTTGCACCGGGATGCGCTTACGGCTTGGAATCACTATCAAACCACCGGCCCGCACCTGGCAGAAGAAGAGGTCGATGCCTGGCTGGCTAGGCTCGAAGCGAGCGAGGACGCCGACGCGCCAGCATGCCACGTTTGAGGTGGTGCCCATTCATCTGTGGATGGTCAGACCTGGGCTGCCTGCCGCCGGGCACTCCTTCGGCAATCATCTCCTCCATCATCATGCGAATGTCCGACCGCTAGTTGCTTACCTCTAATTGTGAACCGGAAACAGCATCGCGAGAATGTGGCTCCCAAATCCCTGATCCCAGTCGCCGGAATGATATTCTCCACCTGGAAGAGGTTCTGATGCGGATTTCTGTTTCGACAGTGTGTAGCGTCACCGCTGTGCTGTTCGCCACGCTTCTCATGCGCGCCGACAACCCTTCGTACACAAATTGGAGCGATTACCTTGGCGGCCCCGACTCCGCTCAGTATTCCGCCCTCAAACAGATCGACAAGACAAACGTCACTCAGCTCCAAGTCGCGTGGACTTATCCCACCGGCGACAAAAACATCTACTGGTTCAACCCCGTCATTGTCGATGGCGTGATGTATGTTCAGGCGAAGAATAACTCCATTGTTGCGCTCGACGCCGCCACAGGCCGCGAAATCTGGGTCCACGCCAACAACACTCGCTTCGTCACTGCCCGCGGCATCAACTACTGGGAGAGCAAAGACCGCTCCGACCGCCGTCTGCTCTACTGCGCCGATAACTATCTCGTGGCCATCGACGCGCGCACCGGCGAGTCGATCCCATCGTTCGGCGAAAACGGCCGCTCGGACCTGCGGGCGGGCTACGATCGCGACCCGAAGACGCTCACGCGGGTTCAGACCAACTCGCCCGGACACGTGTTTGAAAACCTGATCATCCTCGGTTCCGCATCGAGCGGCGAATACGAATCGGCGCCAGGTCTGATTCGCGCCTTCGACGTGCGCACGGGGAAGCTGGTCTGGGTCTTTCACACCATTCCGCGTCCCGGCGAATTCGGCTACGAGACCTGGCCCAAAGACGCCTGGAAAACCGCGGGCGGCGATCACAACTGGAGCGAGATGACGCTGGACGAAAAGCTCGGCATCGTCTATATTCCGCTGGCATCGCCGAACTACGATTTCTACGGCGGAAACCGCAAAGGCGCGAACCTGTTCGGCAATTGCCTGCTGGCCCTCGACGCGCGCACCGGAAAGCGTCTCTGGCATTTTCAGTTGGTTCATCACGATCTTTGGGACTACGACGCGCCCGCCGCGCCCAAGCTGCTCACGGTTCGCCACAACGGCAAAACGGTGGAGGCAGTCGCGCAGCCGACCAAGATGGGATTGCTGTTCGTATTCGATCGCGTGACGGGCGAGCCGCTATGGCCCATCGAAGAGCGCGCCGTGCCCAAGTCCGATGTTCCCGGCGAAGAGGCTTGGCCCACCCAGCCTTTCCCCACTAAGCCGGCTCCGTTCGCGCGGCAAACATTTACCGCCGATGAGATCAATCCGTTTATTCCCGAAGAGGAGCGCGCCCGCTTCCGCGACAAGATCCTCAGCGCTCGCAACGAAGGATTGTACACGCCGCCGAGTTTACGCGGCACGATTGAAATGCCCGGCCACAACGGCGGAGGCAACTGGGGCGGCGCCGCGGTGGATCCCTCGGCGGGCCTGCTCTACGTGGAATCGAAGGACCTGCCGACGTATATCAAACTCAATTCGCGGCCGCCGCGCGGAGGAGTCAACGACCCGGTGAACTCGAACGCAAATCCGGTGCAGCAAGGCCTGGCGATTTACGCGCAAAATTGCGCCGGATGTCATGGCGCCGACCGCGCCGGTCAAGCGGGTGTAATTCCCGCGCTCACCGATATCACACCTCGGCTTACTGCCGATCAAATCAAGACGATCGTTGCCGGCGGCCAGGGCCGGATGCCCGGTTTCTCGCAACTCACCGCGCGCAATCTCGATGCGCTGGTCGCCTATCTTGAGAATCCCGCCGCCGCGACGGCGCTCGCACCCCAGCCCCCTCCAACCCCAACGGCGGGTGCACAACGCTATTGGGCGCCGTACGACTTCCTGCTCGCCAGCAACGGTTTGTCGGTCATCGGCCCTCCGTGGTCCCATTTGACGGCTTACGATCTGAACACCGGAGACATCAAATGGCAGGTGCCGCTCGGCGAAGTCACCGCGATCGCGGCCGCAGGGCACACCAACACCGGCAGCCACTTCCCGCGTGCCGGATTGGTTGCCACCGGCGGAGGTCTGATTTTCTCCACGACCTCCTCGGATCGAAAGTTCCGCGCCTATGACCGCGACACGGGCAAGGTGATTTGGGAAACCAGCATTGCGGAAGCTGCCGAAGGCGTGCCGGCAGTTTATGAAATCGGCGGACGCGAGTACATCGTGCTTTGCGTCGCGGCCGGCAACGGGATCATGGGCGGGCCATCCGCGCAAAAGGCCGGCGCCTACGTCGCTTACGCGCTCCCGAGGCGTTGAGACAATTTCTACGGTTCGCGTTTGGCGCCTGCTGGCGTTCCTGGAAATTGCGCACGAACGTCAGCATCGCCGTCCGCTCGTCGTCATTCGGCGAAGGTCACGTTTTCATTTCCCGGGGTGCCGCCGTGGACCATGCCGACTACGAAAAGAAGCGCAATCCCGACGCCGAGCTTCACCTCGATGGGGAAGAGGATACCTTGTACAACGATGGCCTCGACATCGGAGATGACTCTGACCCATCGGCCGGCACTCGGGGTAACTCCCATGGCATAAAACCCTGAAAGCCCGCGAAACATACAAAGCGCTGATGCGATTACTGACTCTCGAGCGTAGCAAGCCATGCCCGCATGAACGGGTCCTCGAACCGCCAGGTTGCCGCAGTCCCGGTGAGATCCTGGCGCAGGAAATGCTGCCGCTCGAGCGCCTCGAGCGCGCGCTGCATCGTGGTGCGCGGTAGGCCATGCCGCAGCGCCGCCGCGGAAAGCTCGAACCCGATCGGCTCTTCCCTCACGATCCGAAGGGTCTGCTTCTGGGCGCGCGCCAGCAGG
>CAWKFD010000020.1:0-233736 GCA_963848805.1 uncultured Acidobacteriaceae bacterium
GGCCTTTATGTCCAGGGCTACACACGTGCTACAATGGCCGGTACAAACCGTCGCAAACCCGCGAGGGGGAGCTAATCGGAAAAAGCCGTCCTCAGTTCGGATCGCAGTCTGCAACTCGACTGCGTGAAGCTGGAATCGCTAGTAATCGCGGATCAGAACGCCGCGGTGAATACGTTCCCGGGCCTTGTACACACCGCCCGTCACATCACGAAAGTGGGTTGCACTAGAAGCCGGTGAGCCAACCGCAAGGGGGCAGCCGTCCAAGGTGTAATTCATGATTGGGGTGAAGTCGTAACAAGGTAGCCGTAGGAGAACCTGCGGCTGGATCACCTCCTTTCTAAAAGAGAAATGATGGCACTTCGCATTCTTCCGCGATAGCGGACTGCGCCCGATGCGAATCGGTCGCAGCGGATGCGGATGTCATCTAACCCTGCAAGAGCCGTTCCTGACGGCAGGCGCGGGAATCCTGATCAAGCCTTCTTTGCTTGATCGACATTGCACGATGGTCATCGGCGGCGTAGCCGCCGAGCACGTTCAACCTTGTCCTCGAAACCTTTTTAAGACGAACGAGGTTTTGTGAGAGCCGCCGGGCTCCTGGATTGTGGCACCGCTCTAACACGGGCCTGTAGCTCAGTTGGTTAGAGCGCACCCCTGATAAGGGTGAGGTCGGTAGTTCGACTCTACCCAGGCCCACCATAAAGGCAGCTTCTAGCCGCTAGCAGCTGGTAGCTGAGAAGCTGAGTTCGGCTGCACAGCTAGCAACTAGAGGCTAGAAGCTAGCAGCTAATACGGGGCTGTAGCTCAGCTGGGAGAGCGCGTGCTTTGCAAGCATGAGGTCACCGGTTCGATCCCGGTCAGCTCCACCAAGACTTATTCGCTGTTTCCGGATCGCCGCCACTTATCATAAGTGACGCCGATCCGGAGACAGGCCGGCCAGTTCTACTGGTTCCGGCAGGTTTCTCACCGCCTCAGGGCGGGCCGTCACGAGAAATAGACGAGACGGTTTGGATGTTTGACAACAAAATTGATTGGGTAACGCGTTTGGAGTGCCGTTTGACCGCCGCGAGGCGCATGGGATGGCAAATGACTCCGAACACGTTTAAATACAAGGCCGAGCACATGCGAGTTAGTCGAAGTGACTGACTCAGGCAAGTGTTCAAGTAAGAAGAGTGTCTTTAGGAGTGCGACTCGGCAGCGCGTGAGCGCGAGCGAGTTGTTCTCAGGCGGATTTATACGTAGGTTGACTTTCAAGCAGGACCGAAGCGATTCGGCTCCCTGCGTCGGAGTTAATTCTATGGTCAAGCTACTAAGGGCGCACGGTGGATGCCTTGGCAGAGACAGGCGATGAAGGACGTGGCAAGCTGCGATAAGCTTCGGTGAGCCGCACACAGGCGTTATAACCGGAGATCTCCGAATGGGGAAACCCTCCCGGGCAAAACCCGGGAACTACCCGCTGAATTCATAGGCGGGATAGAGCGAACTCAGGGAAGTGAACCATCTCAGTACCTGAAGGAAAAGAAAGAAACCTCGATTCCGATAGTAGTGGCGAGCGAACTCGGAAGAGCCCAAACCCGTAACATTTCGGTGTTTCGGGGGTTGTAGGGTCCGCAACAGTAGAGTTACCAATCTGGCTGTTAGCCGAATCCTCTGGAAAGGGGAGCCATAGAGCGTGACAGGCGCGTAGGCGAAAATAGTCCAGACTCGAAGCGGATACCTGAGTAAGGCGGGGCACGTGAAACCCTGCTTGAATCTACGGGGACCATCCCGTAAGGCTAAATACTAGTCTCTGACCGATAGTGAACCAGTACCGTGAGGGAAAGGCGAAAAGAACCCCGTCGAGGGGAGTGCAAAGTACCTGAAACCGTGTGCCTACAAGCAGTGGGAGGGCTATGGCAGCGTTGGCAACAATGCTGCAACGCCTGACCGCGTGCCTATTGCATAATGAGCCGGCTAGTTATTCTTGTCAGCAAGGTTAAGCGTAAGCGAGCCGAAGCGAAAGCGAGTCTGAACAGGGCGTTCAGTTGGCAGGAATAGACGCGAAGCGGGATGATCTACCCATGGCCAGGTTGAAGGTGGGGTAACACCCACTGGAGGACCGAACCGGTGTTTGTTGAAAAAAGCTCGGATGAGCTGTGGGTAGGGGTGAAAGGCTAATCAAATTCCGTGATAGCTCGTTCTCTCCGAAATAGCTTTAGGGCTAGCCTCGGATGAATTGCGTTGGTGGTAGAGAGATGGATGGACTAGGGGGCTTTCCGGCTTACTGAATCCAACCAAACTGCGAATGCCAGCGACAACATATCCGGGAGTCAGACGGCGGCGGCTAAGCGTCGTCGTCGAGAGGAAAACAGTCCAGACCGCCTGCTAAGGTCCCCAAGTTACGGTTAAGTGGGAAAGGAAGTCGGAACGCTCAGACAGCCAGGAGGTTGGCTTAGAAGCAGCCATCCTTTAAAGAAAGCGTAATAGCTCACTGGTCAAGCGGTCCGGTGCCGACAATACAACGGGGCTAAAACCGTACACCGAAGCAGCGGATGCGTACCTTAGGGTGCGCGTGGTAGGAGAGCATTCTCAACAGCAGTGAAGCCAGACTGAGAAGACTGGTGGAGCGTTGCGAAGAGACCCTGCCGGCATAAGTAGCGATAACGGAGGTGAGAACCCTCCGCGCCGAAAGTCTAAGGTTTCCTGAGGAAGGTTAATCCGCTCAGGGTTAGGCGGTCCCTAAGTCGAGGCCGAAAGGCGTAGATGATGGACATCCGGTTAATATTCCGGACCTCCCAATGTTCGTTATTACGATGGGGTGACGCAGAAGGATAGGCAGGCCGTCCGATGGCTATGACGGTCGATGCGCGTAAGCTGGTTCTGGCAGGCAAATCCACCAGGGCATTAACAGTGAGGCGCAAAGCAGGCCCGTATGGGATTCAGCTGCCGATTTCACGCTGCCGGGAAAAACCTCTAAGGAGAACAAAGGGAACCGTACCCCAAACCGACACAGGTAGACGAGGAGAATATCCAAAGGCGCTCGAGTGAAAGCTCGTTAAGGAACTCGGCAAATTGGCTCCGTAACTTCGGGAGAAGGAGCGCCCGCGTAAGCGGGCCGCAGTGAAGCGCGTACGGCGACTGTTTAACAAAAACACAGGTCTCTGCTAAGTCGAAAACGACGTATAGGGGCTGACGCCTGCCCGGTGCCGGAAGGTTAAAGGGAGAGGTTAGCGCAAGCGAAGCTTTGAACTGAAGCCCCGGTGAACGGCGGCCGTAACTATAACGGTCCTAAGGTAGCGAAATTCCTTGTCGGGTAAGTTCCGACCTGCACGAATGGCGTAACGATCGTACGACTGTCTTAACGAGTTGCTCGGCGAACTTGTAGTACCGGTGAAGATGCCGGTTACCCGCAGCTAGACGGAAAGACCCCGTGCACCTTTACTACACCTTAACTATGGGTTATGGTTCTCGCTGCGCAGGATAGATGGGAGGCTTTGATTCCGGGTTCTCGGATTCGGAGGAGCCAACGGTGAGATACCATCCTGCGAGTGCTGTGATCCTAACCTCCTCCCGTGATCCGGGAGAGGGACATAGTTAGGCGGGTAGTTTGACTGGGGCGGTCGCCTCCTAAATTGTAACGGAGGCGCGCGAAGCTACTCTCAGGCTGTTTGGAAATCAGCCGTCGAGTGTAAAAGCATAAGAGTGGTTGACTGTGAGACCTACAAGTCGAGCAGGTACGAAAGTAGGCTTTAGTGATCCGGTGGTTCTGTATGGAAGGGCCATCGCTCAACGGATAAAAGGTACGCCGGGGATAACAGGCTGATCAATGCCAAGAGTTCATATCGACGCATTGGTTTGGCACCTCGATGTCGGCTCATCGCATCCTGGAGCTGTAGAAGGTTCCAAGGGTTAGGCTGTTCGCCTATTAAAGCGGTACGTGAGCTGGGTTCAGAACGTCGCGAGACAGTTCGGTCCCTATCTGCTGTGGGCGTAGGAGATTTGCGGGGGGCTGTCCTTAGTACGAGAGGACCGGGATGGACGAACCTCTTGTGTTCCAGTTGTCCTGCCAAGGGCACGGCTGGGTAGCGAAGTTCGGTTGTGATAACCGCTGAATGCATATAAGCGGGAAGCACGCCCCAAGATGAGATCTCCCTGAAGGGCCCAGAAAGACCATCTGGTTGATAGGCTGGGTGTGAAAGCGCAGTGATGCGTGAAGCTTACCAGTACTAATCGCCCGTTCGGCTTGTCCATAGAATTAACTCCGCGCAGTTAATGCGGATGCTCTTCGAACAAGCCTTGTATTACCAATCAATTTCGTTCAAGCAAGTTTGTTGGCGCCAGTTTGCTGGCCCGCGTTCCTGTCCGGCCCGGGAGAAACCATCCGGGACAAATCAGATGTCGCGGTCCGCTGCGGGGAACCACCCGCCAAGCGCCAGCCTAAGATCAAAGGCGAGCCGCAGGTCCTTCGCGCGAAGCGCTCAGGATTTCGGCTGCGGGCTCAGACGCCCGCAAAACGCCTCAATTTGCCGGTGACCATACTGCGAGGGATCACCCGTTCCCATCCCGAACACGGAAGTTAAGCCTCGCTGGGCCGATGGTACTGCACGGGTGACTGTGTGGGAGATTAGGTGATCGCCGGCATTAATTCAAGAAAAAGCCATGCCTTCGGGCATGGCTTTTCTGCGTTTGGGGTTCATGCCAGCCTGATTGACTCGTGGCTCGACCCAGCGTGCGCGACCCTATAATTAATAAGGGACCGATGGGAAATCACGCGACGCTTCGGGTTCCAACCGTCGTTTTCTTGAGGAAAATATGGCCGCACTGATCGAAGCCATCGCTGTGAAGCGCAAGATGTATTTTGAGTTTGAGAACACTCCGTATTACTGCATGGAAGCGGAGGTTTCAACTCCCACGGCGCGCGGCGGCCAAACGCTGGTGCGGCTGAAGATGCGCAACCTGCTGACACGCGCTGTATTCGACAAGACATTCAAGGCCGGCGACCGCTTCAAAGAGCCGGATCTCGAGACAGTGGAGGCGTCGTATCTTTACAGCGATGCGGACGGGTCTTACTTTCTCGACCAGGAGAGTTTTGAGACGCATACACTCTCAACCCAGATGATGGGGGATGGGCTTGATTTTTTGATCGAGGGCGCGGTGATTCGGCTGCATAAGTTCAACGGGAACCCGATCGGCCTCGATTTGCCTGAGAAGGTGGAACTGGCCGTGACTTACACCGAGCCGGGCGCGCGCGGCGACACCAGCGGCAATGTGACCAAGCTTGCTCGTCTTGAGACGGGTCTTGAGATCAAGGCTCCGCTCTACATTCAGGAAGGCGAAAAAGTGAAGGTGTATACGGAGACGCGCGAGTTCGCGGGGCGGGCGTGAGTTGGATAGTTTGCCAGGCTTCCCTACTCCACCGTCACGCTTTTCGCCAGGTTGCGGGGCTGGTCTACGTCGCAGCCGCGGCGGACGGCGATGTAGTACGCCAGCAGTTGCAGCGGGACAATCTCGATAAGCGGCGAGAGCAACTCCGGCGCGGGCGGAGTGTGGATGACGTGCTCCACCAGGCTGGCGATTGTGGTATCGCCCTCGGTGGCCACGGCGAGTACGCGGCCGCTGCGCGCAGTCACTTCCTGGATGTTCGAGAGCGTTTTTTCGTAGCGCAGCTTGGATGCGGGGTCGGCTTCGTCACGCGTGGCCAAGACCACCACCGGGAGGGTTTCGTCGATGAGCGCGTTGGGTCCGTGCTTCATTTCGCCGGCCGGATAGCCTTCGGCGTGAATGTACGAAATCTCCTTGAGCTTCAATGCGCCTTCGAGCGCAATGGGAAAATGGATGCCGCGGCCAAGATACAAGAAGTCCCGCGCCGTCGCAAAATCCTTTGCCAATTGCTCGCACTGCGTGGAGCAGCCACGCAATACTTCCTCAATCTTCGCCGGAATGCGGCTCAATTCCTCAATCAACACGACGCTTTCGGCCGCATCCAGTTTGCCGCGCACCTGGCCGAGTTTGAGCGCGAGCAAGAAGAGCGCCGTCAGTTGCGACGTGAAAGCCTTTGTCGACGCAACGCCGATCTCCGGCCCGGCGTGCGTATAGATGGCGCCGTGCGCCTCGCGCGCCACCATGGCGCCCACCACGTTGCAAATGGCCACGGTCTTAGAGCCCAGCGCCTTCATCTCGCGCTGGGCGGCCAGCGTGTCGGCGGTTTCGCCCGACTGAGTAATCAGCAGCCCCAGCGCATGCGGCCCTGCAATGGGATCGCGATAGCGATACTCGCTGGCGTAGTCTACGTCCACGGGCAGGCGGGCCAGCCGTTCGATCATGTACTTGCCGGTTAGCGCGGCGTGCCAGCTCGTGCCGCACGCAGCAATGTTGATGCTGGCGGCGCGGGCGAGCTCTTCGTCTGCAATTTCCATCTCGCCGAGAAAGACTTTGCCCGAGTCCAGCGAGACGCGGCCCAGCGTGGTATCCGTGACGGCGCGCGGCTGCTCCCAAATCTCCTTGAGCATGAAGTGCTTGTAGCCGCCCTTTTCCGCCTGGATGGGGTCCCATTGAATGCGCGTGAGCTCGCGGTGGATTAGATTGCCGTCGAAGTCGGTGAGTCTTACGGCGGATGGCGTGAGGATGGCCATGTCGCCATCGGCGAGGAAGTAGATGTTGCGCGTGTGATGCAGAATGCCGGGAACGTCGGAGGCGACAAACGCCTCGCCTTCGCCCACGCCAATCACGACAGGCGGACCCAGCCGCGCGGCCACAATCTTGTCGGGCTCGGCGGCCGACAGAATGCCCAGCGCAAATGCTCCGGTGAGCCGCTTTACGGCGCGGCGCACGGTGTCTTCGAGTGGCAAGGGCTTAACTTCAGCGTCCTTTTGGGTTTGTTCGATTAAATGCGCAATGATCTCGGTGTCGGTCTCAGTAACAAACTTGTGGCCTTGCGCGGTTAGCTCGCGCTTCAGCTCGAGATAATTTTCAACGATACCGTTATGCACCACCACGATGCGGCCCGTGCAGTCGCGATGGGGGTGGGCGTTTTCTTCGGTGGGGCGGCCATGGGTGGCCCAGCGGGTGTGGCCAATGCCGAAGGTGCCGTCGAGCGGGTGCTCGCGCAGCACCTCCTCCAGATTGGCTAGCTTGCCGGGAGCGCGGCGGACTTCAAGCTTGGGGCACGACGGACTGCCGACGGCAATTCCCGCCGAATCGTAGCCGCGGTATTCGAGACGCCTTAGCCCCTCGATGATGACTGGGACGACCTTCTTCTCTCCAACGTACCCGACGATGCCGCACATGGGATGATTTTACAGGGGCAGGGAGATGACAGTGCGAGGGTGAGATGGGCGGGGAGCAAGGTGCGGCGTTAAGATTTTGTTTATAGGCTACTTTCAAAGCCTCCGCGGGCTGAATGACACCATTCCCTCCGGGGCTAAAGCCCGCCATTTATCGGGATCTGCCACGGCACGGCTGAAGCCATGCCCTTTCAAAACCTATTTCTGAAACACGCTGTATGAAATCTATTTACGACAGGAGACTGCGATGGAACCGTTCCGCATTCATATTTTTGTTTGCACGCAGCAAAAACCGGAGGGCGTTGCCTGTTGCCCGGCCAGCGGGTCATTTGCGGTACTGACGGAATTAGATCGCGAGATTCAGGCTCGCGGCATGGGCAACGATGTGCAACTGACGACGTGTGGCTGTCTTGGATTGTGCGATGAAGGACCGATAATGGCCGTTTATCCGGAGGGATTGTGGTACCGGCGCGTTCAGCCGGCGGATGTGGCAGAGATCGTCAGCACGCACCTGCGCGATGGCAAACCGGTGGATCGGCTCGTGTGGAAGGATGCCGCGGCGATGAAGGCCATGAGTCTGGAGCATGGGGAAAAGTATCGCGCGGCCATGGCGGCCCGCGATCGAGCAGGTGTGCTGCCCGAACGCCTGAATGAGATGATCCTCGGCTACTGGCCGACCCGGTGCCTTCTTACAGCGCTTGAACTCGACATCTTTACTGCGGTAGGGGAGAGGGCGAGTGCCGCAGAGGTGGGGAAGAAACTCAATGCAAGTGCGCGCGGCGCAGGCATTCTGCTGAATGCGCTGGTGGCTCTCGGGCTGCTGACGAAGAGCGGCGACAAGTACTGCAACACCGCCGAGACGGCGCGCTTTTTTGCCGCGGACTCGAAAGATAACCAACGCAACGGCCTGCTGCACATGGCCAACATCTGGCATCGCTGGAGCACACTGACCGACGCTGTGCGAACCGGAACCAAGGTGATTGACCGCGATCAGAGTCCCGAGTGGACGACCAACTTTATTGCCTCGATGCAGAATATCGCCAAGGATCGCGCGCCGCTGGTGGTGAAAGCGCTGGGCCCGGAGGGTGTTCGCCGCATCCTGGATCTGGGCGGGGGTTCCGGCGTCTACTCGATCGCGTTCGCAAAGGCCAGCCGCGATGTGAAGAGCGAGATCCTGGATCTGGCCGAGGTGACGCCGCTGACAACGGAGTATGTGAACAAGGCGGGAGTGGCGGCACAGGTGAGCGTGCGCAATGGAGACATGCTGCACGGCGATTTGGGCTCCGGCTACGACATCATTATGCTGAACGCGATTTGCCATATGTTTAGCGAGGAGCAGAACCGGGATATCTTCCGCCGCGCCCGCAAGGCACTGGCGCCGAATGGGCGCCTGGTGGTGCAGGACTTCATTCTCAATCGCGACAAGACGGGGCCGGTGCAAGCGGCGCTGTTCTCAGTGAATATGCTGGTGGGCACCGAGGCCGGCGCAGATTACAGCGAGCAAGAGTTCACAAGCTGGATGATGGATGCGGGTTTCGGCGAGATTCGCCGGATGGACCTGCCGGGGCCTAGCGACTTGATCGTTGGGATTGTGAAGTAGGGGCGCGCTTCTATTCCAAGCCAAAAATTTCCGAAATTGGATTTCAAATGACAGACGCCCATGAAATTCCTCTCGAAGCGAAGGTACTTGCCAGTCTCTTTCAGGGTATGAAGGCACAGCATCATGGAAATCTTCCTGCGGCCAACAAGCTGATTGAGATCGCACTTCAACTTATGGACGGAATGCCCGCCGGCGAAGCGGACGCATTTCGCGCGCTCGGACTTTGTTCGCTGACCCTCCTTCGTGAGAAAGAGGACCGGCGTGACGAGGCCGCGAAGGAGCGCGAAAAAGCGATGGCGCTTGTGGACCGTGAATTGAAAGCGCGCGTCCCTCATAAAGGACCGTTTCCGGGACTTATGTCAGCACTGCTGATGGACTTGCACGAATATAGGCGGGCAATCCCCTTTTGCGAGAGAGCGGTTCAACACAATCTTGAAGCGAATGACCACATTGGGGTCGCACACATGCTCTCTCGCGCGGGGCGCTGTTTCTCTTACTGTGGTTTGAAGGACCAAGCTGCGATTCCGTTGCGGTCCGCTCTGAAGATTCTTCGCAACTATCCCGAGGAGCCCAGTCTCAGTGAAGTTCTCATCGGATTGGGCAATGCGCTACGGAAGAGCTCCCCTAGCGAGGCCGAGGAACTCTATAAAGAGGAGGCTGAAATCCATATAGTGAAGGCCCATCTGGAGTCGGCCACTGCGGCCTGGGTCAACCTGGGCCTTCTCTGCTCCGAACAGGGCCGCAACTCTGAGGCGTTGGATTATTACCAAAAGGCGCTAGTGGTCCGGGAGAAGACGCCAGGCACTTCACGAGTCCGTGTGGCGATGCTGTTGAACAATATCGCGAATTGCCACCGGCGCTCATGCGATTTTGAGGAGGCTTTACGGCTGATCGATCAGGCGATCGGAATGCTCAAACCTGAGAACACTTCGAAAATTGCGTCCGCGTACGGAACGAAGGGCCAGATCTTACTCGACGCCGGGAATGATGCCGAAGCTGTGGAATGGTTTAGAAGAAGCTATGCAGAGCGCCAGAAGGAGCCAAACCCGAACTACGATCTGGCGATCGAGAACCTCGGATACGAAATTGCCGCTTGGAAACGTCTGGGAAGAGCCGAGGATGCAGCCGAAGCAGAAACTAAAATAGCTGCGGCGAGGGAAGCGATGAAAGCCTTTCCCAGCGCGAATGTCGACGTGAGTACGTTGACTGCGCAGCCGGCCGGAGCGGTGTTGATTGAGCTGGCATTCGGCCCGCGGCCCGGAGGCAGGTATGGCGTGAGGGATGCTGAGACTGTGCTTGAACAGATACTCGCGATTCTCTCAGAACCGAAGCTCGGGGAGTCGGCAAACCGTGTGGTGACTCCAGAGAGCATTACTCTCATATTTTATGGTGAGGATGGGCAGAGAATGTATGAAGCAATGGAGCGGTTCTTGTCCGATCACCTCATCTTTGCCGGAGCGGTTGTGTCGATTCGTCAAGCGAAAAACGTCAGGCAGGTCGTGGTCCCAGCAATCGTAAACTAGGCTTCACAGAAACAACCGCAGATCCTTCGACTTCGGCCGCTCGCCGCGACGAGCGGCCTTCGCTCAGGATGACAAATTGTTGCGAGGACTCACGATGGCGGGCGAGAGATCCAGATCAGGTCCGCCAGCTCGTAGGCTGAGAGCTCCGCTGGGAATCAGGAGATCGCAGCCGGACAGTACGCCGGATTACCGCGGCAAAAGGAACCGCTACTTCTTTAGCGGCTTGCGGGCGAAGTAATACAGCGAAAACGCGAGCAGAGCGAAGGCTGCTACGGAGACCTCGGTGTGGTCGAGGAAGGTGTGCGGGAAGTTGAGGATGTCGCCTTTGCCGACGGTGGTTTCGTAGCCTTTGAGAGCTACGCCAATGAGGCCGACGATGCCTCCGGCGGCGATCAAGCCGCTGGCGTAGAGGGAGCCGGGGGAGATCTCGCTGTCTGTCGAATCGGCGGAGGTTTTTTCGAGGGCGCGGTCGACTATCCAGCGGACCACTCCGCCGCAGAAGATGGCGAGGGTGGTGCCGATGCTGAGATAGGCACCGACGGCGAAGCTGAGCGAGCGGATGCCGAGGAGCTCGACGGCGATGACCAGGAAGACGCCTAGAAGGACGAGTCCCCAGGGCAGCTTGCGAGTGAGGATGCCGTTGATGACGGTGGCCATGAGGCGGGCTTGCGGGGCGGCGGCTTTCTCACTGCCTATGCCCTGAATCCACTGGACTTCAATTCTATGGCTCAAGGGCGAGTAAAGATACTTGCCGTCGGGTAACTCGGGCGACCCGAGGGCGTTGAGGATGACGTACTCGGATTTCAAGTGATTAGATGTGGATTTGTCAGGGGCAATGACGCGGATCTGCTCGGGAAGACGCTTTGCATCGTTTTGGACGGCGACGCCGGGGTGGGAGGCGGAGATGTCCCAGGGTTGCGGGGCAGCGCGGAACTCCTGGAGGCCGGTGTTCATCAGGTTGAGAGTGGCTCCAATGACGACTGTGGAGACAACGACTCCGATGAAGAGGGCGAGCTGCTGGAGGCGCGGGGTTGCGCCGATGAGGTAACCGGTTTTGAGGTCCTGGGAGGTGTCACCGGCGTTGGCGGCGGCGATGGCGACGATGCCGCCGACGGTGATGGCGAGGGCTCCGAAGGCGGGGGCGGTCCAGCCTTGGACGAGGAAGATGGCGCAGGTGGCCATGAGCGTGGCGATGGCCATGCCAGACATGGGATTTGCGGAGGAGCCGATGATGCCGACGATGCGGGAACTGACGGTGACGAAGAGAAATCCGAAGACGACGATGAGCAGCGATGCGGCGAGGTTGGGCAGGACGCCGACGTAGGCTCCGGGGACGGGCTTGAACTGAAGGAAGAAGAAGGTGAAGACGACGAGAAGAAGCGAGCCCACCACGACCGTGCGCATGGAGAGGTCGTCTTCGGTTCGAAGGGGCTTGGCGGCAGATGCTGTCGTGGCCGATGCGGATTTGGGGCGGAGGTTTTTGAAGCCCTCGCTGAGGGCGCTGACAATGGTGGGCAGGGTGCGAAGCAGGGTGATGAGTCCGGAACAGGCGACGGCGCCGGCGCCCATGGGACGGATGTAGGTGGACCAGAGCTGGCTGGGGCCCATTTGAGCGATAGGAATGGTTCCCGGATAGACGGGACCGGGGAGAGCCTTGCCGAAAAAGTAGATGGCTGGCATAAGGACAAGCCAGGAAAAGACGCCTCCGGCGAAGATAACTCCGGCGACGCGGGTGCCGATGATGTAGCCGACTCCTAAATACTCGGGAGTGGCTTCGGCCTTGATGGATGCGCCTTTGAGGATGTGCTGGGGGCCGAAGTCGGGCTGGAACTCGGGGGTGCCGGGCCAGGCCTTGAAGAGGTTGTCGTTCTGGAAGAAAGTGTAGAGGCCGCCGAGACCGAGGCCGAGAAAGACGCGGCCTGCAAGAGAACCGCCGCGCTCGCCGGCGATCAGCACGTCGGCGCAGGCGGTGCCTTCAGGGTATTTGAGGTTTTCGTGCTCCTTGACGATTAGTTGGCGGCGGAGGGGAATCATGAAGAGGACGCCGAGCCATCCGCCGATGAGGGCGAGAAAGAAGATGCGGGTGTACTCGAGATCGAAGCCGAGAAAGATGAGCGCGGGGAGGGTGAAGATGACTCCGGAGGCGATGGACTGGCCGGCGTTGCCGGTGGTTTGGACGATGTTGTTCTCAAGGATGGAGGAGCGGCCGAAGGCGCGAAGAATGCTGATGGAAAGCACAGCGATGGGAATGGAGGCAGCCACGGTGAGTCCGGCGCGGAGGCCCACGTAGACGGTAACGGCGCCGAAGACAAGGCCGAAAAACGAGCCCAGCAGAAGGGCGCGGAGCGTGAACTCGGGCCGGATTTCCTCAGGCGGGACAAACGGTCGAAATTCGGACACAGGTAGCCTCCGGATAAGTGCAGTAGATTGGTTGAAATCCCTGAAGGGCGAGTGTAGCAGCGGAAGGGGCAGGGCGTCACAGGAAAGGCTCAGGCGGGCAGGCGAGCCGGGGATTCAGGAAGCCACCCTTATCCCCCGAAAGTAATGCTTACAGGGTGCTTGAACCTGCCGATTTTTATGGACAGCGGCAGTTGACATACGGGAGAATTCGGAGCGTGGGGGGCGGACCAAACCTTGATTCAAGCCTTCCCGCCCCCGGGGGATAAAGGAGAAAAATACATGCGTAGACCTGGGACATTTGTGTTCCCGATGATCGCTGTCTTGTCGATGGCTTTTGGTATTGGCCAGGCTCAAACGATGCTGACGCATCATGTGCGGCAGGCCACTCAGGACGGAACCGCGCGGTCGATTGGGCCGCTTTCAACAACGCAAACCTTGAATCTCGTGATTGCGTTGCCGCTGCGCAACCAGGACCAGTTGAATCAGCTCATCGAGAATCTTTACGATCCCAGCAGCCCGAGTTACCGGCAGTTCCTGACGGTGGAGCAGTTCACGGAGCAGTTTGGCCCAACCCGGCAGGACTACGACGCCGTGGTTAATTTCGCCAAGGCGAACGGCCTGACCGTGGTGGGCACTTCGCCGAATCGGGTCAACGTGCAGGTGTCGGGGTCCGTCGGGAACATTCAGAGCGCCTTTCATGTGAATCTCGGCGTTTACCAACATCCCACAGAGAACCGCACCTTCTACGCGCCGGACCGCGAGCCCACCACGAGCCTGTCGTTTTCGCTGTGGCACGTCTCAGGGCTCGATAATTTTTCGCTCCCGCACCCCGCCGGTCTGACGAAGAATCCGGCAAACTCCGGCGCGAGGTCCAGCGCCACCACCGGTTCCGGTCCATCGGCCTCGTTCCTCGGTAGCGATATGCGCGCCGCATACTACGGCGGAACGCTCACCGGCGCTGGCCAGTCGGTCGGTTTGCTGGAGTATTACGGCACCGATCTGGCCGACCTGAACACTTACTATACGAACGCCAAGCAAACGAATAACGTTCCGATAACGCTGCTCTCCACTGACGGCACCAGCACGAGCTGCGTTTATCCGAGCTGCGACGACACCGAGCAGACTTTGGACATGACGCAGGCGCTGGGCATGGCGCCGGGCTTGACCAGCCTGGTCATGTTTGTGGGCTCGACCGACGCTGCGATCTTCAACTCCATGGCGACGCACACTCCGCTCAGCGCGCAGTTGAGCTCTTCGTGGACGTGGTACCCGGCGGATGCCAGTACTGACCTTCCCTACTTTGAGGAGTTCGCGGCGCAGGGACAGAATCTGTTCCAGGCGGCCGGCGACAGCAGCAAGTGGGGCTCGGGATCCGAAATCTACCCGGCCGACGATGTGTATGTGACATCGGTAGGCGGAACGGACCTGAGCACAAGCAGCGCGGCCGGACCCTGGGCCTCTGAAACTGCCTGGGTCGATGGCGGGGGCGGCATCTCGCCGGACAAGTTTGCAATTCCCTCGTGGCAAACCGCTGCGGCGAAGGGCTGCACCAGTTGTTCGCAAAGCTATCGCAACGGCCCTGACGTGTCGGCCAACGCGAACTTTACTTATTACGTATGCGCCGACCAGACCACCTGCACGGCCAACGAGTACGGCGGCACGAGCTTTGCTGCTCCGCTGTGGGCCGGCTATCTGGCCCTCACCAACCAGCAGGCTATAGCCAACGGCAACAAGGCGCTGGGCTTCATCAACCCCACCCTCTATACGATTGGCGCGAGCTCGAGCTACGACACGGACTTCCACGACATCACGAGCGGCAGCAATGGTTATTCGGCCAAAACGGGGTACGATCTGGCGACCGGATGGGGCAGCCCGAACGGGACAGCCCTGCTGGCCGCGCTGGCGGGCGTCTCCACAACTCCGGGGTTTAGCCTTTCCGCTTCGCCTGGGTCAGTTTCTATCGTGCAGGGCGGATCCAATGGGAGCGCTTCGACCATCACGAGCACTGTGAGCGGCGGATTCGATTCGGCCATCGCGCTGACAACCTCGGGTGCACCCACGGGCGTGACCGTTACGTTGGACCCGACTTCGATCACGGGAGCTGGAACCTCGACGATGTCGATCGGCGTCGCGGCTACGGTGGCGACCGGCACCTACGCCATCACCGTGACCGGCACCTCCGGCAGCACCACGGAAACCACGACGGTTTCGCTCACGGTCACTGCTCCGGCATCGCCGGCCTTCAGCATCTCCGTTTCGCCCAGTTCGGGATCCCTCGATCAGGGGCAGAGCGGGTATGTGACGGTGACCACTACGGTCTCCGGCGGCTTCGACGCGGCCATTGCGCTCTCCGCTTCGGGTCTTCCTACGGGTGTGACCGGGAGCTTCAGCCCGGCCTCGATTGCCGCGCCGGGTTCCGGCACGTCGAGATACACGCTCACCGTATCCAGGACCGCCAAAACCGGCACATATCCCATTACGATCACCGGCACGGGCGGAGGCACTACGCACACCACCACGCTCACCTTCGAGGTGGAGAGATAACGCACGCCGGTTGAGCGCGCCGCTTAGGCAGCTTCACAACAAAAGGCCCGGACTGAAAAGGTCCGGGCTTTTTCTGTTTGCCGAAAACGCCGGCGCGTACGGCTACGGCCAGATTCAGTACTTCGACTTAATCGCGTAGGTCAGTCCCATGGTGAACTGGAACGAGTTCGGTTTTGTGGGCGGCTCAGAGACGGGCGTGTCGTTGAGGTAGCTGTCTAGAGTGCCCAGCGTGAAGCTGAGGTTCTTGTACGCGGGAAACGCAAATGCGTCCGTCTCGGTGGCGGAGTACGCGCGCGAATCGTTGTACGAAGGTATGAACGCAAGGCTTTGCGTGTAGGTGAACAGCTTCATGTTCCGCGCGTAATTCGCCGAGAAAGTGGAACCAACCAGGTTCAAGCTGGGACTGGGGGGCGGCGGAGTGGGATTCGCGGCCGTGGCGGGGGTGCCGATGAACTGCTGCACTTCATACTGCATCGTCGCTTTCATGTCCAACTCCTGTTTCGGCGTCTTGATCGCGGTCCAACCCAAGCCGCCACCATAGATCTGCTGCAGGGCGAGATTTTGTGAATAGTTGTGGTCGAAGGCGGCCTCGCCTAGAGCAAAGAAGCGGGCCGAGAGATACTCGTCGCGCTCGGCGCCCGCGTGAAAGATCGCGGTCTTCGAGGTCACGCCCGCTACGGTTGTAGCCGGTGTTGTGCCGGAGGCCGGAATAGTGTACCCCGGCTGCGTAATTTTTCCGAACGATCCGCTGAAATCTATCGACGAGCGATCATGCGGATTAAGCCAGTTAATCCCCGGCACAATACGCACCAGGTTCGTTGCGCCGGAAAAGGTGTATTGGTTTTCGGTCGCGGTCACCAGCGTGGCACCCGCGGTCGCCGGGCCGTTCCACCCTGAAAAGAAGCCCGGCTGGTGGTAGACCTGCTTGTTCAGTGTGGGCTCGTCCACGATGTTTTGCGCGTCCGTGACCGGAATCGGCGCGTTTGCCGCGGCGTTTGCCGGGTGCACTGTCACTGCCTGGTTCGTCACATCGAGCGTTCCCACCGGAATTTGCCCCGCGGCTTGTTTGCCAGTTGCCTTCACGGTTGAATTCAGCACGGCGAATCTTTCTGTCGCGTGCAGTTCCTTGATTTTGCTCCAGGAAAGAGAGATATCTCCCAGCGGATCGCTATGAAAGGTGACTTTGCCCGCCGTCTCGCTCACGAACTTGCCGTGCAGCGTGTCGCCGTTGCTTAGCACCAGCACATCGGGCGCGGGGTTTGCGGGCTCCGGCGCAGGCGGCTTGTTCTGCGCGGCACAAACTGCCATGGCGCCCAGCGCCGCTGCCGGCATCGCGGCGCGAAGGCCCCGATACAACCAGGAAATAAAGGTGCGAAGGGGGAAAGTGCTCATGGGGATGATTGCCTTCCTTCAAGATGTGCCGAAGAAGATACCTCTATCGCATGGTTGCAGGCCCATGTACTCTTCTTCGATTTGGTTCGGGGACCAGTGTATTGCTTTTCAAGATTACCATTGCCGGTCTGGTTCGCGCCGCATTGGCCTGACGGTTGGCTTAAACTGGTTCACAGACTAACCAATAGCGCCAGGGCCTTTTTCCCGTCTGAGGTTGTTCGTCCCAGATCGGCTACCAGCCCCGGCGGGAGTTTGCGATGTCCAAGACTGTTACGAATGCCCAATGGTCTCTGGAACCTTATTGCATCGGCCTCAAGTTGCGCACTCTGCGCACCAGCAAGCGGCTCACGCTTTCGCGGCTGGCGGCCGAGACAGGGCTCTCTACCGCATTGCTCTCCAAACTTGAAACGGACCGGATGATTCCCACGCTGCCCACGCTGGCCGCCATCAGCCGCGTCTACGGCGTGGGCCTGAATTACTTTTTCGCCGAGCCCGCGCGACACGCGCTCTCCATCACGCGCAAGGCCCATTTGCAGGGCGACGGACGCACCCCAGAATCAGTCAAAGTGACGCCATTGAACGCCGAGGGTGAAGGATTCCGCCTGGTTGCACAAATCGTTGAGTTCGCCCCCGGCGGTTCCACCGTCGCTATCAACGCCTTCCAAGAGACCGGCGCGGTGGTATATGTGCTCGAGGGCCGGCTGCGTCTGGACGCGGGCGGATTGCACGAGGTACTCGAAACCGGCGATTGCGCGTGTATGGAAAGTGAGATGCCCCTGGCCTGGAGCGCGGCCGACAAGCACCGCTGCCGCGTGCTGGCCGTGCTGCCTGGCGCGGCGCGCGCCGTGAGGTATTGAAGCGCAATAGATCCAGCAAAACTATTGTGCCGCCAGAACCTCATGCTCCAGCGCGACAGCGCGGGGAAAGAGCAGATTGTTTTCCAGATGCACATGCCGGTGCAGATCACGCTCGAAGGCGTCCAAGCCATAGTAAAGGCCCACCGTCGTAGGACAAGCGTCCGGCCACGGAGCAAAGCCATGCGTGGCCGCGCGCATCTCGCCGAGCAATGTGGCTGCGCCTTCGTGCTCGTGGATCATGGCCTGGATGGGGTTCTCGACTGTACCGAAACTGGCGCTGGGGGACGCAGCATTCTCTTCGCGGCTCCGCTCCAGGCCTTCAATGTAGGGGAAGAGAATACGTTCTTCCTTGTTGAGATGATTGATCAGCTCATCGGCCAGTTGCGCCAGATTGCGTTGGACTGGAGCGGTCTCAGGGTGCGTGGGTCCGTGCTTGGCTGCCACGCGCTCCGCCATGGACTGCAGTCGCGGCAGCTCGCTGCGGACATAGGCGTGGTGAGTGCGCACAATGTGCTGGATCAACGCGGTGAGCGTAGCCTGCGTAAAGTCTTGCTCGCCGGTTTCGCTTCCGGTGGCCTCGGCCAGCGCGGCCACCACGTCTTCCATGGCGATTCCTTTCTCGGCGCAAGCATTGACCAGCGGCCGGTTGCCTCCACAACAATAGTCCAAATGGAAGCGCTCAAAGACACGAATGGTGGCGGGCTTCTCCAGGGCGATGGAGCGAAGCGTGGCTGCGGAATTAATCATGATGGAAAACCTCCTGATGATTCAAAGCTAGAACTTAATTCCGAGTGTGGCAGCGACTTTTGTCACTCGCCGGATTGGCGCCGTTCCATCGGGAGTTTCAGTCCTCCGGTCCCCAACTGCAAGGGACCGAGGGCACCCTCCACTTAATAGAACTCCTCTTGGTTTACTGGCCTCGCCGTCAGCCTGTAGCATGATTTGGGACTTCGAGGATCCAGACTGATGCAAATCAATTCCAAGCTGGTCAGGGCAACGCTGACAGGGGCTTTGGGAGGCTTGCTTTTCGGCTTCGACACGGTGGTGATTGCGGGCGCTATCGACGCGCTCGTTCGCTTGTATGGACTGAACCCACTGGAAAAGGGGTTCACGGTAGCCATCGGACTGGTGGGCACGGTGATCGGCGCGCTGGGCGCGGGTCACATAGGACAAAAGCTCGGCAGCCGCGAGACCCTGCGCATCACGGCGTTGCTCTATGTCGCGTCTGCGCTGGGGTGCGGGCTCGCCTGGAGCTGGCCATCGTTCATGGTTTTTCGATTTGTCGGCGGGCTGGGCATTGGCGCGTCTTCGGTGCTCGGTCCGGTTTACATTGCCGAGCTGGCTCCGGCAAAGTGGCGTGGCCGGCTCGTGGCGGCCTTTCAATTCAACGTGGTGCTTGGCATCATGCTGGCCTACATCTCAAATTATTTAATTCGCACGTTGCACCTGGGGGTGGCCGAGTGGCGTTGGCAGGTGGGCGTCGCAACGGCGCCGGCTTTGGTTTTCCTGGCGCTTCTGTTCGGAATTCCACGCAGTCCGCGGTGGATGGCCTCCCGGAACCGGAATGACGAGGCGCTGGCAGTGCTGAAGATGATGGGTGAACCGAATCCCGAGGCGGAGCTGGCCGACATCCAGGCAGCTTTGGCGCAAGAGCACGCGACGGCGCACGAGCCCGTGTTCCAATGGAAGTATCGCTATCCGCTCTTTCTCGCGATTTCGATCGGGGCTTTCAATCAACTGGCGGGAATCAACGCGATTCTATACTACTTGAATAACATCTTTGCGGCCGCTGGATTCAGCCAGATCTCGAGTGACCAGCAGGCGATCGCGATCGGCGCGACAAACTTTCTGTTCACAATGGTCGGCATGTCGCTGATCGACAAGGCGGGACGAAAGACGCTTTTGCTGATCGGCGCCGCGGGGTGCGCAACGTGCCTGGCCGGCGTGGCATGGCTGTTCAGCACAAATTCGCATCCCGGCGCGCTGCTTTGGCTGCTGATTGCATTCATTGCATTCTTCGCCGTTTCGCAGGGTGCGGTGATCTGGGTGTATCTCGGAGAAGTCTTTCCTACTTCGGTGCGCGCCAAGGGGCAGGGCGTGGGCAGCGCGAGCCATTGGTTCATGAACGCATTGATCGCCCAGATGTTTCCTGTTGTGGTGAACAGAATGAGCACAGCGACGCCGTTTGTTTTTTTTGCGGTGATGACGGCGGTGCAGTTCTTCGTGGTGCTGGCTGCATATCCAGAGACCAAGGGGCAGACGCTGGAGCAGTTGCAACGCAAGCTAATGCGGGCGTAGCGAGATTGCCGCCACTATTGATCGGGCGCGCTCACACCGACTCGATGGCGTGGATGCTTTCAGTGACTTCGCGCGTCAGGATTTCCAGATCGGGATGGAAGAGCTGGCGCTCGCGCGCGGGCAGCTCACTCAGCAGATCGCCGAAGGGCAATGTCTCACACCCAGGAAAAGCCGCGTAACCCACCGCGCAGGCCAAGGCGCAGCTCACCTTCACCAATTCCGTGATATTCCACGCGCCGTCGGTGCGCCGCGCTGCATGATGTTCGGCGATCGCGGCTGCAAAGTCGTCCGGGAGCTTCCAGTCGGCAATGAGTTTCCGGCCTGTCTCACAGTGGTCCCAGCCGAACAATTCGCGCTCGGCATCCAGCATGGTTGCGGCGGCTCCGGTTTGCTTTTCAAGCAGAGCCGCGTACGCCTTTGGTTGAATCACCGCCAGCGCCATGCGCCCCACGTCGTGCAGGATAGCGCAGGTGTACGCCATGTCTTTGTCGATAAACCCCGCCTGCGCCAGCCGCTCGGCGATAATGGCGCAGGCCAGATTATGCCGCCATAATTTTCGCATCGACGGAAAGCTCATCGCTTTGCCGAGATAGGCGCGCACACCAACCATGACGCACATGCCTTGCAAGGTGTTGGCGCCAAGCACGGCAGTGGCCTGCAGAATACTGGTGGAGGGATAGCGCGGAGCATAGAGAAGGGAATTCGCCACCGATAAAACTTCGCTGGCGAATGCCGGATCGGAGGAGATCAAGTCGCACAGTTGGTGCAACGACACATTCTCATCGTTGGCCAGCCGCAAAACCCTGACGGCCACCCGCGGAAAAGGCGGAAGGCGCAAGTGAGCCCAGGGCATGTTGGCCGCTCGTCGGTTTTGCTCTTCCATCGCTACCCCCAGACGGACCCCTTTCCTCCCCGCATCTTCTCGCCAGGCGGAAGATCGGTTCCGCTCTGCACACGTAGAGCGGCGTTGAAGCGGGGCGCATTGCTATGAGTCTCATTTCGGCAAGCGGCAGGGTTTTCTTGAGGAAGAAATTGTCACCATAAGGGAAATGGCACGCGACAGCTCATTTCGCTGTCCAGGTTTTACCGTCGGTACTCAGCCAGACCTGATTCATGTCATTAAGAATTTCAAAGAATGAGGCAGGCGAGGGCGCAGTGTTCGCATCGCTGGTACTGTTTGCCGGCGATGCAGCGGCAGGCGCCGCTGAAGCACTTTTTTTCGCTTCTGTGCGCACCACAATCGCGCGGCCGGTCCACTGCTCGGTCACAATCTCCCAGTGATTTCCCGCATCCTCGCTGAGAAACAGCGTGCCTGCCTCGTCAATGGCCAGTGTGCGATGGCCCGCAGCCGCCATCGACACGGCGGCCAAGCCGCTGGGAAGATGGATCGCTTTCATCGCACCGGCATAAATTCCTGCTGCCGCCAGCGGCCTATTCTGATTTGCAAATCGCGCGGACAGTTGTGGCTGCGGCGCAACCTGATCGACAGAAACCGTGACCTGCTCGGTACTGCTTCTCCCGCCGCGCCGGTGTCTGCGCTGTGCACGCTGGCCGGCGCCGCCGCCCTGGCTGCGTACATGTGTCTGGGCGCCGCTCCTGCTGGCGCTTTTTGTTGCCGCTCCTGTTGCAACGCATTGACTGGAGGTTCCGGCGCGTGAGGGGCCGTTGGCCGCTCCGGCGCCGCGCCCGCGAATCCTGGCTCTGCTGCTGCAGAAGGCGGCGCTGCTTCCGCGCGCGCCCCTTCGGATTGTTCGACGCCGCGGGGTTCAGCCAGGAATGGGGCCGGCATCGCGGCAGTTACCGACGGAGGTCCAGGCGCCGTGCCCTCAGAAGCTCGCTTGGAAGCTCGCGCCGGAGACTTGGCGGCCTGAGGCGCATGCGCCGGCGGCGCGGCTTGCGCCTGCTCCGGCTGCGCCGGAGCCGAAAGCGTTGCCGCGGCCTGCGTGACCCGCTGGCGTTCGTTCTTCGCCATTTCGGCACTCTGCTCCACATGCCGCATGTGCACGAAGACTGCCAGCGTAACCGTAGCGGCCAGCGCCGCCGCCGGAATCCAGGCGAACCGCAAGGCAAAACGCAAGTGGATGAAACGAAAATCAACGCGGAGGAAACGACGGGAGGCTTGCGGCGCGTCCGGTCGAATTTCCGCAACCGCCGCACTTTGAGCCAACGCAACCACCTGCCTGCATCGGCCGCAGGTCGCAAGATGCTTGAGCACCTGACCGCGTTCCCGCTCGCCCAGCGCCTGCTCGGCAAATGCGCTCAGGCTCTCTGCACCGGGATGAGAATCGTGTTTTCTGCTTGTATTCATCGCTTCATTCATCGTGCCGTCTATTCCTGGAACGCCTCCGTTTGCGAATTTTGCAGGAGTTTTTTCAGGTTCACGTCCAAATCGCGTGGATCGGCGCCGAGCGCCTCCTTGGCCGCGCGGCGGCTAAGCCCTCCACGTTGCAGATTCCTGAGAACTTGCTTTCTGATTTCATCCGTGGCGCGCCGAAGCTTGCGGCTCACAGTGGCTTCGTGCACGCTGAGCACGCCGGCAATTTCTTTCAGTGTCTGACCGTCGAGATAGTAGGCGGCCAGCAGGAAACGGTCCTCCGCTTCCCGCTTGGCCAAAGCTTCTTCAATTGCACACTCCAGCAGCGAAAGCTCGCTGGCCGCCTGCTGGGGCGCGGGATCGGGCGCAGGCGCGTCGAATTCTTCAATGGGTTTTTCGTGTCGGGTGCGGCGATGATGATCCACGTGCCGCTGTGCAAGCGTGGTGCGTAGCCAGCCCATCAGCGACCCGCGACCGCGGTACGAATGCAACGGGCAGCGCCGCTCTCCGTCGCGCACTGTCAGGCCGTAGAGCTCGGCGTAGAGTTGATCGGCGAGGTCGCGGCCCAGCGTCTCGCTACCGGTGATGGCAATGGCCGCGCGGACCAGCGGCTGGCGGTACAGCGCAATGAACCGCTCCCAGGCACGCTCGTTCCCGGCGGCGCAGGCGCGCGCCAGCACCAGGTCGGCCAGGCGCAAATCGTGGAAGAAGGCGGCCTGCTGCCGCGATGCCTGCAGGCCCTCCGCGAGCCCGAAATTCCAAGCCTTTCCTGCTTCCAGCAGAATCCGGTCGAATTCGTTTTTGGCAAGGCCCCAGCTTGCCGCATCGCTCGCACGCCACAACTCGTCCAGCAGGACGCGGTCGATCGCGCCCGGCTGGGCTGCAATCCCTGCCGCTGCCGCGTTTGCCACGGATTCCGTTGGCGCCATCCCCACGCCCCCACGATACGCCTAAAACCAGCGTCAATCTATTCGACGAAGGTGGGGCTGGAGCGGAAGTTCCTGGCTGTGCAGGGACCCCCAAAAAAATTCTGCAAGAACTCCTCCGCCCTCCGTTCTCCGGTCGAAGGCCGGTGCGATTCAGCGAGGGCCGGCGGAGGAGACTGATGAAAAACCTGGGCAGATTTGGATTCTTTTGTGGCTTCTTTGCGGCGTTGCTCATTGCGTTGGCAGCATTTCAGCATTTAAGCGGCGTGAAGGCGGCCGGTGGACCAGCGCAACCTGCAGGCGGCCCCTCCCGCGTGCTTGCTCCCTCCTACCGGGTTCTTGATCCCATTGCCAGCGGCAATCTTCTGCTCTTTCCGGTGGTGCGCGCCGATGGCAAATCCGTCGCGGAAACTCCGTTTATCACGCTCGACGAAGGCCTGAAGAACGGGGAGGTGGAAGTGACTGAGGCGGGCCGAGCGCGAGGACTGGTGCGGCCGCGCAGCGAGCGATCGGCGTGCCTCCGTATAACAATGGCCAGGATGTTGAGCATCCGCAGCCTCCGCGGGCCGAGCCGCAGGAGGAAACCTCGCGCGGCGACGAGGTCAACACGCTGGTTCTCGTCAACCACTCCAAGCGGCCACTGCTGCTGCTCGCCGGCGAAATCGTCACCGGCGGCAAGCAGGACCGAATCGTTGCCAAAGACCGCATTGTGCCGGTCGAGGCCGATCCCATCGACCTGTCGGTGTTTTGTATCGAGCCGGGCCGCTGGACTGAGAGTTCGTCCAGCTTTGGCGCCTCGTCCAAGTCTTCTTCTCGCAGCATGATGGTGCAGCCCGCGGTGCGTGAGCGCGCCATGGCCGCGCAGGACCAGCAGCAGGTTTGGGATTCAGTGCATGGCGCCATCTCGCAGATGGAGGCTGCGGCTCCGCCAACTGCCAGCGCGGGCGCTGGATCGGGTTATCATTCCGGCACAACCAGCTACGCCAAGGTGATGCAGAGCGATGCCGTCAGCGAGAAAGTGGATGAGGCTGCCGCGCCCGTGATGCAGGCGCGTGAACAGGTGCTGGCCAAGCTGCGCGACGAACACGCCGTCGGCGTGGTGGTGGCCGTGCGCGGAGAAATCATCTGGGCCGATCTCTTTGCCAACACCGATCTGCTCTCGCGCTATTGGACCAAGCTGGTGCGATCCTATGCGGCCGAGAGTCTGACAGAAGGCGAGGACCACGAGGCTCCGGGCGTGGCCCCCACCATCACCGAAGCCCAGCATTTCCTCGACGCGCCAACGAGCGGATCGGAAACCAGCGCCAGCGACGTGGGTGTCTACCGCTATCGCGAGCTCACGAGCGGACGCACAAAAACCTTCGTGCTTGAGTCGCTATTGCCGGGAACCGGCTACGACGTGCACGTCAGCAAAATGAAGCTGCGCGGCGAAGAGCGCCGCACTTCGAAGCCGCGCCCTATCCACTCGGAACCAATGATCCAGCCCGAGATCTACCGCTGACGAAGCCTGTTTTGCCCTGGGCGGTGCAGAACGCCGCTCGGGCAACAGGCCTGAGGGCCGGCCTCTGAATGAACAATCTGAAAATTAATGCTCGCAGACTTGCTGCGCCATGATAGCGGGCACGAATAAGCTGCCCGCGTCTCAGGCTTTCTGGCGCGTCCGCGCCACGCGCGGCGCCGCGATGAGCGTGAGCGCCACAAGGAAGATGGAAGCGGCAATGTAGGCAAGGTGGCCGTGGCGCAGATCTTCGACGACGAGCTTGACCGCGACCAGCGCCAGCACGGCGTAGCCCAGGCGTGTCAATTCCACGCGCCGCCAATGCGCGCCGCCAAAGGCAAGCGACAGAGCTGCCGCACACAGAGTCAGCGTGCGGATGAACGCCAGATGATGCGCGCCGGGAACCACCTTCAACGCGACGAGGAAAGCGAGTCCCTGCACCACCAGCGCCGCGGCCGCACCCGTGGCCAGAGCGGCAAAAACAAGATGAAGCGTTTGCGGCTTCCAGGTTTCACCCTCCCGGGGCGTGGCAGCCGCGTAGCAGAGAATAGCGCAAACCGAAATCAGCCAAACGCGGAGCGCCGGTGTGCCGGAGGGCGCCCCTACGAGCGCGTTCACGAGAAAGCTGAACAGTCCCGATGCCGAGGCCGCGGCCACGAGAAACACCAACCCGTAGAACTCGAAGGCCAGCAGTTTTCTGCGGCTTCCTAACAAGGTTGCGGCAATCGCAGCCGCGCCCAGCAGCACGATCGCGGGCAATGGCGGCAGGCACAAAAAACTTCCCGCCAGAAGCAGCGCCGCGGCCCATGCGGCAAAGACCGCAGCATTGCGCCGAGCGACAATGATGGCGCTGTCGCCGCGTTTTGGTGCGCGCTCGAAAACAATAAAGACTGCCGCATAACATGCAGCCGACAACGCCAGGCAAACTACTCCCAGAATCACGATGGCGGCCGGCGGCCCAAAGTCGGCCAGGCTCACGGCAGCCAGCAGAAGCGCAATGGTGGTCTGAACGGTCGCAAAGACCGTGATCTGCTTTCCACCGAGCACCGTCCTGAAAGCCACGCTGGCAATGAAGAGGACGAAGCAGCGCGATGCCGGGCGCAAGCAAGCGCCGCCTTCGCCAGCGGCGGATAGTCTCCGCTCGCCGATTGCGGAGAAAAGTAGACATAGATCAGAATCCAGATCGCCGCATCGGCAGCGAGGGCCATCAGCGCGCCGATCCCCGGCATGCGGCCGAGTCTCGGAGCAAACTCGCAGAGCGCCGTCAGGATGAGGAGCACAACAATAAACGGCAGGATCGCGTGCGAAGCAATCGCCAGGGCCAGTGAGAGCGCGGCCGCGGCGACGAAGGCGACGCGGAGAACTGGCGCCGAATCGCCTGGCAATTCACGATCAAATTTGGGACGGGCAAATGTAGCAAGCGTCAACGCCGCAAGCGCGTAGGCAAAAACCACGCCGGCCGCGATCGCCGCCGGCAGGACTTTGAAGCGCAGGGTGAGCTCCCAAAGCATGGGAGCAAGAATCAGCGCGGAAGTGCCGGCATAGAGAGAGCTTGTGTATCGTGGCCCGCCGCGCACGCGCGCCGCCCCTGCCAGCCAGAGAAATGCGTAAGCAATGCCGGCAGAAGCGATCGCCAGCCTGGGCAGTGAACTGGTTTCAGCGACCGCCCGCAACACGTAGGCGCCGGCAATGCCGAGCATGGCCTTGCCCAACACTGAGAACATGCCGCCGGATTGGGAAATCGGCTCGGCAACGGCAGCGGTCGACGCCGGCGTTGCCGTGGTCTCGGGCGAGGGAAGCGGCCAGCGCGCCGCAAGCGGGTGCTCGAGCGCATCAAGACGCCGCTCGATGGAATCCATACGGGATTCCAGGCGCAGCTCCAGCCTTTCGAGGCGTTCGGTGAGCCGGTCGATACCGTCGGGAAGGTCACTCATCGAAGATCGCTCATAGTGCCCAACCGGTTTTGCGCCGTTGATGCTGCGCTCAGTCGCCTGCCGAGGCCGCAGGCGCGCCCTTCTCAGGCCATGGAGGCAACAGCTTTACCAGCACGAAGAGGATGATCAGCGGCAGAATGATAAAGCCAATGGCCACCAGCAACCCTTCCTTTGTCACCAGGTCCACTTTGTACGTGGTGTAGCCAAGGAAGCTCTTCGAAAACAACTGCCCGCCGATTACCACGTTCCAGCGCATGGCGAAAACGCTGATCAGGACGAGTGAGCCGCAGATAACGTAAATGCGCTTGCGTGCGATTTCTGTCAGCTTCGCAATCTGGGTAAGGAACAGCAAAACCAGCGGCAGCAGCGTGCCCAGACAAATCTGCAGCACGATCTGCGAAAAGAAGAGCTTGGTGTGCACCATGAAATTCAGGCTGCGGAACGATTCGTCGGCCTCGTAGATGCGATGCACCAGGTCCAGCATCTCGAGGCTGAAGTCGATGACGAATATATAGAACAAGTACATCGCGATCGAATCCACGCAGCGCACGTCGATCTTCAACCCACGCAGCTTGGTGGTCGCCATGTAGAGCAGCATCACAGCGGCAATTCCCGAGACCATGGCGGAAAAGATGAACACCACCGGCATCAGCGGCGACGACCACCAGGGATTGGCTTTGATGGAACCGAAGATGAAGCCCACATAGCCGTGCAGCAGAAAAGCTGAAGGAATGCCGATCAGAGTAACAATCCAGCCGACCCGCTCGTCAATGTGCAGCGAATGCTCGCTGATGTTGCTCGAGCCGAGCGTCATGATTTTGTAGATCACGCGCAGCAGGCCCCTTGACTGGTGCGACATCAGCACGATCTCGCGCCGGTAGTCGAGCCAGATCTCGAACACCAGCACGGCCATCAGATACCACAGGTAAATGTAGCCGAACATCGCCATCGCCGAGGAGCTGTGCGGAGTGAAGTACATCTCCGGCGAGCGCTCCGGATGGCCCAGGTGAAACTGCAGCGGCAGCGGCGCGACGATTAGAAACGACAGCGCCGTCAGCAGCGCGAGCCGGTACGTAGGTGCAACTGCTTCGACGCGGAAGACCCGCACCAGCGACGCCAGAATGAATGCGCCCGCCACCAGCCCCGTAATGTAGGGGTACAAAACGATGAGCACGCTCCAATACAGCGTGACCTCGTTGGGATACATATAACCTTCAACGCCGCCCATAAAACTTAGCTCCTGGCTTCTAGCCTCTTGCTCATCCTGCTGATTTCAACTGCATCGGCTTCCCGCCGGTAGCCTCCAGCCGGTAGCTAGAAGCTAGAGGCTAGAGGCTGCTTTACCGGACCGAACCATCCAGGCCGTTATAGAAAGCCTTCGCGCCTGTCGCCATCTGCGGCTTCAGCACCTGCACGGTATGGGTCTTCAGGAACTCGTGAATCGGATCCTTGGGGTTCTTCAAATCGGCCAGTTGCCGCGCTCCGGTCGGGCAGGCTTCGCAGCACGCTGTCGTCAGTCCTTTGGTGATCCGGTGGTAGCAAAGCGTGCACTTGTCCGCTATCTTCTTCGTGGGATGAATGTAGCGGCAGCCATACGGGCAAGCCTGCACGCAATAGGCGCAACCCAGGCAATACTTCGGGTCGATCAGCACCGCGCCATCCGGACTGGTAAACGTCGCGCCCACCGGGCACACCTGCGTGCACGGCGAATCCGCGCATTGGTTGCACAATTTGGGAACGAAGAAATACATCTCCCTCCGCGCCCGCCGCCACCACGGGGAAGCCTTCCTTGCCGCCGTCGGGCGAAATCACCTCCGGGGTCTCCAGATGATAGTCCGACCGGTGATACCGCTCCACCCAGGTGCGGAAGAATCCGTCGGGCACGTCGTTTTCCGTCTGGCAGGCGCGCACGCAGTTGCCGCAGCCAATGCACTTGGGAATATCGATCAGCATGCCCCACCAATGGTCGCTCATCGTGTAGTTCGGCGAGGCTTCCGGTGTGCCGGCCTCCAGGAACTTCCAGGCAACGGCCGCCGCAGGCAAAAGGACCAGTAAATGACGCCGGCTGATGTTCATTTCGCACCTCCCGCTGCTGTGGTTGTACCTGAAGCCGAACCGACGACCGGGCTGTGGGGGTTGTGGCAGGTCTCACAGGGGGCCGGGTAGTGTTCTGCCACCACAATCTGCGGAAAGCCTTTGGGCTTGGCCGCGCTGGCCGTGTGACAACGCGCGCACAGCACCGCCGTATCCGGCTTCACCGGCACCACCGACGCGGGATCGTCCGCATGAAGAAGAATCGGCGGGTCCGGCGGTATGGGTTTCACAATCAACGCCACGAGGCGCTCGTAAAGATTCGGCCTGGGCTGCTCGGGAACGGGAAGGCGCTGGTAAAGCGCTCCGTGGCAGGCCTCGCAATTCACGTGAGCATGTGCGCCTTTTGCATGGGTGTCGGCAATATCCGAGTGGCAGGCCGCGCAACTGTCGTGCCCGGCAAACTTTGCCGGGTGCGCGGCAAGGTCAGCCATGGCTGCTCCGCGATAATGCCCATACTGTCCAAAACTCTTCGGGACTACGTAGCCGCGTATCACCCAAAACAGAAGAAATGCGATAACAAAGAGCCCCGCAAACCTGAAAAGATGTCCTGCATCTTTCAAACCGTTCATCAGACGTCTCCGTAAAGCTATAGCTGGAAGGTCATTGTGATCCGCTGTGTGATTTGGGACACTTCCATCCCCTATGACATTAGGCATGCAACGCGGGGCTGTATGTGAGGAGGCTCACAACCCGATGTGACGTCGTGGGCGACCGGCGAGCAAAGGCGTTCCGAGCCACGTTTCCGCACCGAGGCGCCGACCGGGAGCCCCACGGCGCAGGACCTTTCGCGCGGGCCGAAAGCGATACGATGAGATTTGGGAGGCAGCATGCCCGGTGGCGTGAGTCTGCTGACGATTGCGATGTTGATGGCCAACACGGTGCGCGCGGCCAGGCTACGGCGGGGATTCTAACTCATGCTGCGCATTGGCCTCACTGGCGGTTTAGGCAGCGGCAAATCGACCGTGGCTGCCATGCTGCGCGAACTCGGTGCACATGTGATTGAGGCCGATGAGCTGGGCCGCACGCTGATGGAGCCAGGCCAGCCCGTCTATTCCGCCATTGTCGAGCATTTTGGACGGCAGGTGGTGAATCCCGACGGCCAACTCAACCGCACCCGCCTGGCTGAGCTGGCCTTTCGCGACGGCCGCCTGCAGGAGCTGAACTCCATCATTCATCCGCCGGTGATCGAGGCCCAACACAAGTGGATGGACGAGGTCTTTGCGCGCGACCCCAAGGCCGTTGCCGTCGTCGAATCGGCGCTGATCTTCGAAGTGGTGCGCGATGCCGGCGCCCGCGGCGAAAGCGAGGGCGCGCTGGCTGACTGGCGCCGCCGCATTGACCGGATCGTTGTGGTCACAGCGCCCGACGCCGTTAAGGTTGCTCGCTACACAGCCCGAGTCATTGCTTCCGGCTCTGGCTCATTGGTTTCCGGAAATGCGCCAACGAGAGCAAACCGCGAAGCCGAGGTCCCCGGCGACAGGTCTTCGCCGTTGGGTCGAGAGGCCATCGAGGCCGACGCCCGCAATCGTCTCGCGCACCAGGTTCCCGATTCGGAAAAAGCTGCCGAAGCCGATTATGTTCTTGATAACTCAGGCGATATTGCCGCCTTGCGCGCCCAGGTCGCCGCCCTCTGGCCGCGTCTCAAGGCGGAGAGCAACAATTCCGAGCAAAACTTGTCTCTAAAATAAGAGAAGGCGGAGCCTGCTTTACGGAAGGGTTTTGGGTAGACGAGCGATGAAGCTGAGCCGGATTCTTTTGATCACTTTGCTGTTGGTGGGCGGATTTTGGTTCGTCACCACGCATTTTCCACTCAGGCTGTCCATGGACCGTCCGCTGTTCGGGACCGGAGGTGGAGGCTCCAGCGATCCGCTCGTGCTCACGGAGGCTCACGCCGCGCCCGCCTACGACGCTGAAGAGCAGAACAACATCGCCGTCTACAAGAAGGTTCTGCCGTCGGTTGTGAACATCACCTCTACCACGCTGGTGTTCGACTTTTTTTATGGAACGGTGCCGCAGCAGGGGCAGGGCTCGGGATTCATCCTCGACAAGGCCGGCCACATTCTGACCAACTATCACGTGGTGGAGGGCGCCAACCGCGGCATTGAAGTGATGCTCTCGAACAAGCGCCGCTACGCGGCCCGCGTGGTGGGCACAGACAAGGTTCATGATCTGGCGCTGTTGCAGATCGACGCGCCCAACCTGCAACCGGTGACGCTGGCCGACTCATCGCAGCTCAACGTAGGCCAGAAGGTTTACGCAATCGGCAATCCCTTCGGACTGAGCGGCACGATGACGAGGGGCATCATCAGTTCGATCCGGTCGATACGGAATGGGGACGGCGCACCGATTGAAGATGCGATCCAGACCGACGCGGCCATCAATCCCGGCAACTCCGGCGGGCCACTGCTCAACTCCTCGGGCGAGGTCATCGGCATCAACACGATGATCGCCTCGAATGGCGCCGACCAAAGCTCCGGCATCGGCTTTGCCATTCCCATCAACACCGCCAAAGCCGTTCTCGGCGACCTCATCCGGTTCGGGCGCGTCAAGCGGCCCTCGCTGGGAATAGTTTCCTATGCCATCGGGCCCGATCTCGCGTCGCAGATGGGCCTCTCGGCGGATCAAGGGGTTCTGATTCAGCGCGTGCTTCCCGGCGGAGCGGCCGAGCGCGCCGGACTGCGCGGAGGCGACCAGCAGGCGTACGTGGGCAACACGCCCATCATGCTTGGCGGCGACCTCATTGTCGCCATCGACGGCCAGGACGTTGCCGATACGCAGGACATCAGCGCCATCATGGACAAGCACCAGGCCGGAGACACCATCAGCGTGACGATCGTGCGCGGCAAAAAACAGATGACTCTCAAGCTGACTCTGGGAGAAGCGCGGGACGCGAATACGTAGGAGGGGAGGACGGCCGAGCGTTTTGGGGGAGGGATTTGCGGGCCATTCGCCACGGCGGACAGCCGAGCGTGTTTCCGTGCTTCCAAGGTGGTCTCGCAAATGGCGCCCACCTGTCGTGGCCTCCCACCCTTGCGACGGAAAAAGTCGCAAGGATGGGGCACCCCGTGCAGTTGCCCTGGAAATGTTCTAAAACAGGCTGCGGAAACTCCTCAACTCGGTCGTTTGTGGCGGAAATGAGCTAGCAGGGGCTGAAGCCCAATTCATTTTATTGGCCTTCTCGGCACGAGTAAACTCGTGCCCTTGTTACAAAGCACCTGCAGTCGAGTTTTTCCGCAGCCTCTAAAAACCAGCGCCGGTCTCCGTCCGCTCGGCCTGCGCCACCTGCATGCGTGCCAGCGCAACCGGCTCACTGTAATGGGCGGCGACAATCTGAGCGGCGCGCGAGTCATTCAGGTACGGCCGCACCACGGCCAACTTGACGCCTGACTGCGCCGCCATGCGGGCAACGGCGGCCTTGCTCGAGACCGACGCGACCAGCGCCAGGATCGAGCTCGCAATTGTGCCGACTGCCTGAATTGCCGCCAGCGCATGTTGCTGGCTGTTTGCGTCTACAATCTTTGCCGCCTGCAAGAGCGCCGCATTCACCTGCTGCTGCAAGGTGACAATCTGCGTTTGCAGTTCGGCCAGAACGCCGGCCGAAGGATTCGCCAGATAAGCTTTCGCCTGCGACACCAGCAGGTTGCTGGCCGCGTCAAACCCCGATGTTGCCGCGGCAAAGATCGGCGCGTCCGCCGGGGCAAGCAGCGCCGCCGTCGAGTCTACGGTTGCTACCGCGCTCTGCAAGGCGGGCGTCCAGTTGACAATGTTCTGCGCCACGCCGGTTGCGGTGCAACCCTGCATCCACGGCAGCGGAATGAGCAGCGCGATCAGCATCCACGCGCCCAACTTTGCCTGCTGACTTCGGGAGGAACTAGCGGCGGACTGACTTGGCGTCTCCGGGTCTTTTGCCAGGAGGCCCAGCAAGGCCGTGGCCAGGGCGGTGACAAGCGACACCACCGTTCCCGTTCCGGCTTTGCCCAGCGTGATGCCTTGCTGCGAGAACACTCCGGCAATGCTGCCCAGTGCGATCAGCAGCCCGGCCGCCGACGTCTTCGGATGGTTCCAGATATTGGTGATGAAATTCATGAAAAGCTCGTTTGCTCCGCGGCCCTTCGATGCGGCCAACGCGATTGGTTTGCATGTTTTTTGCTGCCCCCGCCCCCATTGCAAGCGTGCTGCGGAGAAACCTTTCGATTTCAACTGGTTACCGTAAGCTTGGGGCTCTAACTTCTACTGTCCATTGGAGTTCGGTGCCGCTTTTTGAAAACAATGGAGTTAAGCGCTCGACGGTGCAAAAGCACAGGAATGGAGCCTAATGCGATTGCGCGCAAACTCTTCCTGCGCAGGACCGGCGCCATTCGCCTGGCCGGTCGTGCGCAGGATCGCAGAGCAGCTCTTCCGATTCTGGATGCCTCCGTGGTTCCGGCCCGACACAGAGTCAAGAGCTGCTCTGCCGAGACACAACGCGGCTCCGCGCCCCAGCGCCATCCCCGCGAACGGATCTCCAAAAAGCTTCCCGCCAGAAGCCCCTGCAAGATGCAACTGCGCAAGTGGATTGGAAGACCGTCCGCGGCCAGGGCGTACCCATTCGCCCGGCGCGGCACGTCCGTCATTGGTCTCGATGTTTATAAGGTTAGGCGATTGCAGGCTAATCCCCTGCGAATCGATCGAAGGTATAAATATTTGAAAAATAATCCAGTTACAAAAAATCTACGCGCGAGGCCCCTTGACAACTGAAAATTCCCGCGGTGGCGGATTCCTTTTTCGCGTTCCCACCCTAACCGCAAAATGCGCGGTTAGGATGGGGCACCCGCGTTTGATTCTCCCGAAGAGGGAGACTCAGGGCCTCGCTCTCCGCGGGCTGCCGCGGTCGATCTTCATGGCCATTACGATGCATCCCTGGATGAGAAAGGCCACGGCCATGGCCAGCACCGCTGGCGGGAACTTGCCCGTGGCATCTTTGATCAGGCCCACGAGGTAAGGGCCAGCAAAGCCGCCGACGCCAGCCCAGGAGCTGACGAAGGCGATCCCCGCCGCCGCCGTCACTCCGCCCAGGTAATCGGCGGGGAGGGTCCAGAAGACGGGGACCACGCCCCAGATGTTGAAGGCGGCCACGCACATCAGGAGAAGGCTCCAGGGGAGCGATCCCGCATAGGCGCTGGCGGTCAGAAAGAGAAATCCGGCCAGGCTGCATGCCACCAGAATGCGCTTACGCTCACCTGTGCGGTC
This sequence comes from uncultured Acidobacteriaceae bacterium, assembly GCA_963848805.1. Taxonomy (GTDB): domain Bacteria; phylum Acidobacteriota; class Terriglobia; order Terriglobales; family Acidobacteriaceae; genus Telmatobacter. The sequence continues at coordinate 33,869 of CAWKFD010000020.1, forward strand.
GGCCACCCAGCGTATTCCATTCATGCCCAGCACCGCGCACAAAAACGGCAGGCTGTAAAGCAGGCTGATCTCGACATTACCCAGACCGGTCGACGACTTCAGTATGGTTGGCAGCCAGAACAAGACGCCCAGGTTGCCCATATTCCAGAAGAGATAGAAACCGCTCAGCGCCCACAGCCGCCGGTCACGAAGAAAGGCGCCGACCGAATGGTGCTCGACCGGCGGCGCAGCTTTGTGCTCAGCCTCCAGCGTCGTTATCAGCCACTGTTTCTGCTCGACCGTCAGCCACGCGGCTTGGCGCGGATAATCGGTGAGATAGAAAAGCGTCACAATGCCCAGCAGAGCTGCCGGAACCCCCTCGATGATGAACATCCACCGCCAGCCGGCAATCCCCCACAGACCATCGCAGAGCTTCATCAGCATGGACGACATCGGCGACATCACCATGACCCCCACCATGGAGAAGGAAAGAAACAGCGCATAGGGCCGGGCGCGGTGAGCCGAGGGAAACCAAAGCGTCAGATAGTAAAGAATGCCGGGAAAGAAGCCGGCCTCGGCCGCTCCCAGCAAAAAGCGCAGGGCATAGTAGCTGTCATGCCCGTGGATGAATCCGAAGCCGGTCGAGAAGATTCCCCAAGTGATCATGATGCGGGCGATCCAGAGCCGCGCACCCACCTTATGGAGCAGGATGTTGCTGGGAATCTCGAAGATGGCGTAGCCCAAAAAGAACAGACCCGCACCGATCCCGTACATGGTGGCGGTCAGGCCCAGATCCTGGTTCATCTGCAGGGCGGCGATGCCCACGCTCGACCGGTTGACCCAACTGAAGAAGTAGAGAACTCCAAGAAACATGGTGAACCGGTTGCCCAGCCTGCGCAGCGTGGCGGCTTCGATAGAGGGACTCATCGTGCTTCCTTTGTTTTTCGCTCGTCCCTGCGTCTCACAAATCTCCTTCCGCGCACCTCATACTCGCCGCTGGCCACACGGGCAATCGCCTCAGTGTAGGCAATGTGCTCTTCGGCTAGAATCCGGCCGGCGAGCGAGTGCGCGTCGTCTGTTTCCAGCACCGGAATCGCGCGTTGCACAACGATTGGGCCGTGGTCGAGTTCCTCGTCGACAAAGTGCACCGTGCAGCCGGTGACCTTTACGCCGTAGTCGAAGGCCTGTGTCTGCGCCTCCAGGCCAGGGAAGGCCGGCAGCAGCGCGGGATGGATGTTCAGAATGCGATTGCGGAATGCGGCGATAAACTCCGGCGAGAGCAGCCGCATGTAGCCGGCCAGGCAGACGAGATCCACGCGGTGCGCGTGCAGGCACGCGACGATGTCGGCGTCGTGCTGCTGGCGTTTGCGGCCCTTCGATTCAAAAACCGCTGTGGGCAGCCCCATTTCGCGCGCCGCAGCCAGGCCGGCAGCGTCGGTCACATTTGAGATCACGACCGCGATCTCGACGTTTTTAATGCGGCCGGAACGAATGGACTCAGCAATGGCGAGGAAGTTGGAGCCGCGGCCGGAAAGGAGGATGCCGAGGCGGAAGGGTTTGCTTTGCGGGCTGAGCACGGGATCCTCGACAGCAAGTCAGCGAGTTGGCAAGTCAGCCGGACATCGGCGGTGCGGACCCGCGGTAGATGAAATGCGTTGTTTGGTATTTCGCAGGTTGGTGTCGCACCGCGACTTCGCAAGTTGGCGAGTTCGCGTTACTGCGGCACCCTTCACGTGTACTGCACGCGGCGCTCGCCCTTGACCACGCGGCCGATCACGTAGAACTTCTCTTCGGCGCGGTCCAGCAGGTTCTTGGCGCGCGTAAACTTTGCCGCCGGAATCGCCGCGATGAGCCCGATGCCCATATTGAACGTGCGCATCATCTCCTCCTGCGGCACATTGCCGAGCTCCCGCAGATGCTCGAAGATGGGCAATACCGGCCAGGAACCGATCTCTATCTGCGCCGTGACCGCCTTGGGCAGAATGCGCGGCAGGTTTTCTGTAATGCCACCGCCGGTGATATGCGCCATGCCCGTCGTCAGCCCCGCCGTGACCAGCTTTTGAATTACGTGCAGATAGCTGCGGTGCGTCTTCAAGAGCGCGGCGCCGGCTTTCTCCTTGATCGCCGTTACGTATTGCGTGGGCTTGTAGCCGCCCACCTCGAAGAGCAGCTTGCGCGCCAGCGAGTAGCCGTTGGTGTGCAGCCCGGTAGAGGGCACGCCGATGAGCACGTCGCCCGCCTTGATCCCTGCGCCCGTCACAATCTTGTCGCGGTCCACGGCGCCCACAATGAATCCTGCCAGATCGTATTCGCCGTCCTGATAAAACCCCGGCATCTCCGCCGTCTCGCCGCCGATCAGCGCGCAGCCATTGGCTCTGCACGCATCGGCCAGCCCGCTCACCACGCTCTCGACCACATCCGGATCCAGCTTGCCTGTGGCCAGATAATCCAGAAAGAAGAGAGGCGTGGCTCCCTGCACGGCAATATCGTTCACGCAGTGGTTCACCAGGTCTGCGCCCACGGACTGGTGCAAGCCGAGCTCGAAGGCCACCTTCAGCTTGGTTCCGACGCCGTCGGCCGAGCTCACAAGGATAGGGTTCTTCCACCGCTGCGAATCCAGACGGAAGAGGGCGCCAAACCCGCCAATCCCGCCTAATACGTTGCGATTAAAGGTCTTCTGCGCCAGGAACTTGATGCGCTCCTTGGCGCGGTCGCTCCGGCTGATATCTACGCCGGCGTCTGCGTAAGTCACGGATTTAGGTGCGGTTTCGTCGGGCACGGCGCGGACTTTCTTTTCAGGAAGCTGATTCGGCACAAAGGTCCGGAATCCAGAATTCTAGCAGCATTGCGCTTCTCATTTCCCACAAATTGAAAGACAGCATCGCGCTGAATTTTTCCTCCCCCTCGCATTTTCAGAGAAATGGAAAGTTAGCTCTGAATTGGAGGGGTTCTGAGAAGGCTGCTCACGCCCGCCTTCTTCTATACTGAACCCACCATGCCTCAGCAGTCTTCAACCCCTGTCCGCGCCCGATCCCAGGCCCTGCAGCAACGCGCCGAGCGCTACTTTCCCGGCGGCGTGAACTCGCCAGTGCGCGCATTTCGCGCAGTGGGCGGCGCGCCGCCTTTCATTCATCGCGCCGAGGGCGCAATGCTCTACGATGCCGACGGCAACCGGTACATCGACTACTTCGGCTCCTGGGGGCCGATGATTCTAGGCCACGCATTTCCGCCGACGGTCGAGGCCATTGAGCGCGCCGCGCGCAACTCGGCCAGCTTCGGCGCCTCAACGGCAGCCGAGGCCGATCTCGCCGAGCGCATTGCCGCCTGCTATCCGGCCATCGAAAAAATGCGCTTTGTCAGCTCCGGGACGGAGGCGACGATGTCCGCCATCCGGCTGGCCCGCGCCGCCACCGGCCGCAAACTCATCGTCAAATTCGAGGGCTGCTATCACGGCCACGCCGACGGACTACTGGTGAAAGCCGGCTCCGGCGTCGCGACGTTTGGGATTCCGGGCTCGGCCGGCGTGCCCGACGAGATCGCGCACCTCACACTTGCTCTGCCTTACAACGATCTGACCGCCGTTGAAGCTGCTTTTGCCGTACATCCCGGCCAGATTGCCGCCGTGATCGTTGAGCCCATCGTCGGCAACGCCGGCTGCATTCCTCCGGCTGCGGGCTATCTCGCCGGCCTGCGCGCCCTCACAGCCAGCCATGGCGCTTTGTTCATTGTCGACGAAGTGATGACCGGTTTTCGTGTGGCGCTCGGGGGTGCGTGCCAGCTCTATTCGCTCGACCCCGACCTCGTGACGCTTGGAAAAATCATCGGCGGCGGTCTTCCTGTGGGCGTCTTCGGCGGCAAACTCCGCATCATGGACCTGCTTGCGCCTCTGGGGCCGGTGTACCAGGCGGGAACCTTGAGCGGCAATCCGCTGGCCATGGCTGCCGGCCTCGCCACCGTCAACTATCTCCAGGAGCACGCCGACGAAATCTATTCGCGGCTCGAAGCCACATCGAAGGCCGTGGCCGAAGGCGTCGCCTCAGAAGCCGCCCGCGCAGGCATTCCGCTCACCACCAACCGCGTCGGCTCCATGTGGACCTGGTTCTTTACGGCTGGACCGGTCACGAATTACGAACAGGCTGCTCGCTCCGATACCGCTGCCTTCGGCCGATTCCACCGCGAAATGTTAGACCGCGGAATCTGGCTGCCGCCGTCGCAGTTTGAAGCTGCGTTTATTTCGACGGCGCATGGCGATACCGAAGTCCATGCCACCATCGCTGCTACTCGTGAAGCTTTCCGGTCCTTCACTTCCTGATCGGCGTGTCGCGCACTCAACTCCACGCATCCAACGTCACAAACCGGTGTGTCCGTTTGTACCGCTCGATGAGCAACTCCGCCGCAGTTATCGAGGGCTCGCGGTTCGCGGTCGGGTCGCGATGTCCGCCATCGTGCAGTACGATATTTGCCGCCCGGCCGCGCCGCCGCCGCCCCTCGACCGAGTTCGTCAACTGCTCGGCAATTCGCTCCGCTGAAGGCTCTTTCCAATCCGAGGTCATCGCGTTCCACAGCACTGGCATCAACCCCAATTCGTGCGCAATGCGAAACACCGCCGGCCGCCGCGCCCCGAATGGTGTGCGGAAAAACTTCGGCCTCGCGCCCGTCATCTGCTGCAGAATCTCGTTGGTCCGTGTCAACTCCTCACGGATACGTCCCGCAGAACTCCAGGCCAGATTCGGATGCGACCACGAGTGATTTCCGATCAGGTGACTCTCCGCTCGAATCCGCCGCACCAGTCCAGGCTGCGCTTCGGCGCGGCTGCCCAGCAGAAAGAACGTCGCCCGCACCTGATGGCGCGCCAGAACGTCCAGCAGCCTTGGCGTCCACGTTGCGTTGGGCCCGTCGTCGAAGGTCAGCGCCAGCTCGCCGGGCCGCCTCGGAGCAATCAGCGCGTTGCCGAAGATCCTCGAGCCGGGCCACATGGCTGCATACGCGGTTGCGCCCGGCAGCCAGGCCTGCGCAGGCCGCCGCACCCAATCCGGCATGGAAACCCTGCAACTGAGGGAGAAATCATTCTGCGTTTCAGTATGCGGCGGCATGCTTCGCGCGGGCAAATTATGCGCGTGTAATGTCCCCGAAGTCCGCGGAAAAACAACCGCAGATCTTTCGACTGCGTTTGGCCGGGAAACCGGCCAAACTTCGCTCAAGATGACACCTGTGCTTAGGCTGCGAACTCAAGTGTCGGTCACTCGCTGCGCGTCAGATTGTTTTCGCTGTTTTCGGCGGCAGCTCCGCTTCGTCGGTCCGGTCGCCTTGTGTTGCGCTGGAGTTCGCTGCCGCCTGCATACGCCGCCTGGCGCGCTGTTCGCTCGATCGCCGCTGCCTGCCGCCACGTGGTCACTGACGTCACGCCGTAGTTCCACACCGCCGAGAACAGCAGGCCTGTCAGAGCCGCAAGCACCCATGGAACGCCGTGATGAAAAGCTTCGTTCGATATGGCTACGTTCGCCGCCACACCCAATCCGCAGGCGAGGCGAAAACGTGAGCAGGCCGGCCCAGAACTTCAATCCGCGCAGCCGCCGGTCGCGGTAGGTTACAGAATTGTTCAACACGAAATTCAGGATCATCACGATCACAGTCGTAATGGCCTGGCCTTTGGCGAAGCTCAAACCGCCAATCTGAAGCAGTGCGCGCAGAATCAATAGATGTACGGCTACACCCAACGCGCCGACCATGCCGAAGAGCACAAAGCGTACGTTAACTAGATTGCCGAAGCGCTTGTCGACCAGTAGCTCGAAATATTCCAGGCCGACCATGATGTCCAGCTTGCTTTCGCCGTGCTCGCGCTGCCTGAAGCGGTAACCCACCTCGCCTATGCGCAGGCCCGGGCCCGCCGACAGAACGATATCGAGCAGAATTTTGAAGCCGATGGCCGAAAGCCGGTGCACAAACCGCTCGAACGCCGCAAAACGCACCATGAAGAAACCGCTCATGGGATCGCTGAGCGGATGCTCGACGCCCATCAGGCTCAGCCGCTTGCCCAGTTGACTCAGCTTCACGCGCCACGCGGCAAACTGTCCCATGCTGCCGCCGGCTATGTTACGCGAGCCCACAACCAGATCGAGGTTTTCATCGCGCATGCGGCGCAGCATCTCCGGCAGGATGCTTTCGTCGTGCTGCAGGTCCGCATCCATCACGGCCACATAAGGCGCCGAGGCGGCCAGAATTCCCTCAATGCACGCCGACGACAATCCCCGCCGCCCGATCCGGTGCAGCACGCGCACATTGTCGTGCTGCTTGGCCACCTGGCGCACTGCGTCCGCGGTGCCGTCCGGGGAGTCGTCATCCACAAAGATCACTTCGTAATGAATGCCGGCAAGGGTCTTTTCCAGCCGGTCGACCAACGGGCCCACGTTCCCTCTCTCGTTAAATGTGGGAAGCACGATCGCCAGATCGTAGGCCATTCTTTCCTCCGCGGAACTGAAGCACCAAGGCCGACGGGCCTGCCACTGATTCCTGCTGCTCTAATTCCTGATCCCTTATAGCATTTTATGAGCCTATAACGGCCGTCCCAGTATCCGAACTCGTCGCTCGCCCATCCGGCGTATACTTTTTTTGTTCGGGTCGCATCCTGAGTCTTCGGAGCGGCACTGGAGAAGACATGAGCCTCACCGAGTTTTCCTCGGGGTCGCGCCTCGCGCAGCCCAACGATTCCCTCCCAAAAGTGACAATGCCCGCGCTCAGCGAAATGAAGCGCCAGGGCAAGCCCATTTCGGCGCTCACCGCCTACGACTACGCCACCGCGCGGCTTGTGGACGAGGCCGGCGTCGATCTCATCCTGGTCGGCGATTCGCTCGCCCAGGTCGTACTCGGCCACGAAAACACGCTTGCCGTCACCGTCGACGAGATGCTGCACCACACGCGCGCCGTGCGTCGCGCCGTGCGCCGCGCGCTCATCGTGGCCGACATGCCCTTCGGCAGCTATCACGGCACGGTTGCCGAGGGAGTTTTCAACGCCATCCGCTTCGTCAAGGAAGCCGGCGCCGAAGCTGTCAAGATCGAGGGCCCGAGGGTCGAACTCGTTCGCGGACTCACCGATGCGGAGATCCCCGTGGTTGGCCATCTCGGCCTCACGCCGCAAAGCGTGCACCGCATGGGTGGCTATCGCGTGCAGGCCCGCACCGCTGAAACTGCGCGCCAGCTTCAGGCGGACGCTCTTGCGCTTGCCGAGGCAGGCGCGGGAGCTCTGGTTCTTGAAGGCGTTCCTCGCGAGGCTGCCGCGCAAATTACCGCCGCGCTGCCCATTCCGACAATTGGGATTGGCGCGGGTCCCGATTGCGATGGACAGATTCTGGTCTTCCACGATCTCGTGAGTCTCACCTTTGCGCCGGCAGCCAAATTTGTGCGCCGCTACGCCGATGCTTCCGCGCTCTTCCGCTCCGCCATTGAGCATTACCGCGAAGATGTCGAGCGTCGCACCTTCCCGTCGGATGCGGAGAGCTATCACCTGACTAAGGCAGTGCGACCAGCGCTCGGAACCGATGCGGAGCCTGATTGCGATGCTGCCGACGCCATCGTGAATCGAGACGCCCTCGAGGATTGGGCAGGTTAAGCCAGACCCAATGCAAGTCCTCCGCACCGTCGCCGAACTTCGCCGCTGGTCCCGCGCAACCCGTAGCGTGCAGGGCAACGCCATCGGCGTCAACCAGGTAGGTCTGGTGCCCACCATGGGCGCGTTGCACGCCGGGCACGCGTCGTTGATTCATGCTGCGCGCGCAGTGTGCACCCACGTCGCCGTCAGCCTCTTCGTCAACCCCACCCAGTTTGGCCCCAACGAGGACTACGCGCGCTATCCACGCAGCTTCGAAGTCCGACTGCGCGCTCGCAGAATCCGAAGGCGCCGACGTCCTGTTCGCGCCCACGGTCGAAGAGCTCTACCCCAACGGGCCCGGCTCCACATTTGTCGAGGTCCCGGGTCTCAGTAATCGCCTCGACGGCGCATCGCGGCCGGGCCATTTTCGCGGCGTCACCACCGTGGTCGGCAAGCTTTTCGCCGCCGCCGAACCCGACCTCGCCTTCTTCGGCCAGAAAGACGGGGCTCAGGTCGCCGTCCTGCGCCGCATGGTTGCCGATCTGCGCCTCGCGACGGAAATCGTCGTCTGCCCTATTGTTCGCGATTCCGACGGCCTCGCGCTCAGTTCGCGCAACGCGTATCTCACGTCGGCCGAGCGCGCCCGGGCCCTCACTCTCAGCCGGGCAATTCATGAGATAGAGTCGCTCGTCGCGCGGGGCGAGCGCTCTTCCGAAACGCTCCTCGCGGCGGCGCGTGAAGTCTTCGCCGCCGAGTCCGCAGTGCGCGTCGACTACGTTGAGTTGGTGGATTGGTCGACATTGGAGCCGGTCGCAATCGCCGCTCCCGGCACGCTCTTTGCCGTAGCGGCATACGTCGGCGCAACGCGGCTTATCGACAACACCGTTCTGAGTTAGGCAATCAGAAGAAATCCATTGCACGCGTGCCTGCTGCGGCCGCAATCTGGATGCAATGCCGGAACTCCCCGACATCGCGGCCTACATCGCCGCCCTTGAGGCGCGCATCCTTGGGGCAAGGCTTGAGCGCGTACGTCTGCAGAGCGTTTTCGTCCTGCGTACCGCCGACCCTCCGCTTTCGGCTGCTGAGGGAAAGCAGGTGGTTGCGATTCGACGCATCGGCAAACGCATCGCGATCGGCGTCGACGCCGACCTCTGGTTGGTGATTCATCTCATGATTGCCGGCCGTCTGCACTGGCGCCCGCCGCAAGCCAGGCTCGCCGGACGCCAGGCGCTTCTCGCGCTCGATTTCCCGAACGGGAGTCTCATTCTCACGGAGGCCGGTTCAAAACGCCGCGCCTCACTCCATCTCCTCCGCGGCGAGCTGGCGCTCCGCGATATCGATCCCGGCGGCACGGAAATTTTTGCGACCGAAACCATGCCCGATGCCACGATTGACGTCTTTCGCGCCGCCCTCACGCTTGAGAATCGCACCCTGAAGCGCGCTCTCACCGATCCGCGTGTCATCAGCGGCGTGGGCAACGCTTACTCCGATGAGATTCTCCACGCCGCCCAGCTCTCGCCCATCGCGCTCACCCACAAACTCAAGCCCGAGGAGTGGGAACGCCTCTTCGCCGCGACCCGCTCTACGCTCAGTCTTTGGATCGGTCGCCTCGTGGCCGAAGCGAAGGGAAAATTCCCTGAGGGCATTACCGCATTCCGTCCCGAGATGGCCGTACACGGCCGTTTTGGCCAGCCCTGTCCGCGCTGCTCGGCGCCCATCCAGCGTATCCGCTACGCCGACAACGAAACCGACTATTGCGCCACCTGCCAGACCGGAGGGAAAGTCCTTGCCGACCGCAGCCTGTCGCGCCTGCTCGGCTCGGACTGGCCCCGCACTCTGGAGGAATTGGAGGCCCTCAGGCGACGCTAATCCCTGCGTGGGCGCCATCTTCGTTTAATCTCAAGTCATTACCACTTCTGCGTCATATCCCCTGATTTGTCTTGACATTGCGTCCTTGCTTGCAGCAGAGTGGTGGGAACGACTCCTGTCAGTTAGGCCAGCGGTGAACTCCACTCCGTGTGACTTGTGCAGTTAGGAGCCGGACATCAATCCCGTTGTGGAGGATTCACGAATGCATATGCACATTAATTGGGTTATGGTCCTGGTTTCAGCGGTCTGTCAGTGGATACTGGGGGCTCTGTGGTACGGAGTGTTCTTCCGCAAATCCTGGAAGAAGATGGTGGGCATCGCCGAAGGCGAAAAAGCGATGAATCCTGCTTTTGGCTTGATCGTAGCCTTCGTTGCCTGCTTTCTCTTATCGTTTGTGATCGCGCACGTTGAAAGTTGGGCGGGAGCGACGACTTTCACCGCGGGCAGCAAACTCGGCGTGATTTGCTGGGTAGGCTTTATCGCCCCGCCGCTCTTCACGCAGCACATCTTCGAGGGCCGGCGCGCCAACCTGTTCGCTATCAATGCGGCTTATTGGCTCCTGGTCATGGCGCTCGGCGGCGGCCTCCTCGCGGCGATCCGGTAAGAAGTTTTTCCCGCGGCATTCAAGGGGCAGTTCATGGCGGATTGTCCCTTCGCGCACGCATGGCGAGGCCAGCCTGTTGAGGAGAAATTTCTTCAGGCCGACCCGCGTTTGCGCGAACAGGGGAGAAAATTTGAGGGGTATAGATTCATCGGAATCGCCGTAGAATCAATCTATGACAAGATCGGTTATCACAACTGATATGGCGCCCGCGGCCATCGGCCCCTATGCGCAAGGCGTGCGCGCCGGAAATCTGATTTTCACAGCCGGACAGATCCCCATCGATCCGGTGACGCAGCAGGTGGTTGTGGGCGGCATCGCCGAGCAAACCAAGCGCGTGATGGAAAACCTGAAGGCCATTCTCGAAGAGGCCGGCAGCAGCCTCGACCGCGTGATCAAGACCACCGTATTTTTGAAAGACCTGAGCGACTTCTCCGCTATGAACGCAGTTTACGCGGAATATCTCGAAGTCGACGGCGAAGCGCCCGCGCGCACCACTGCGGAGGTTTCGCGCCTGCCCAGGAACGTGCTCGTCGAAATTGAGCTGATTGCCGAGGCCTGACGCCGAGCAGGGGCGTACATTCCGGAGGTCAACTTGAGCGAATCTCATGAAAAGATTGTGCGCACGGAGGCCGAATGGCGAGCCGCGCTCACGCCCGAGCAGTATCGCGTGCTGCGCGAAAAGGGCACGGAGCGGCCCTTCACCGGGGCACTCACCGAAAATCACGAAACCGGCAACTATCACTGCGCCGGCTGCGGCGCTCTGCTCTTCCTCAGCGGCGCCAAATTCGACTCTGGCTGCGGCTGGCCCAGTTTTATGCTGCCCGCAGACTCGAAATCCGTCGTGGAACATGAGGATCTGAGCCTGGGAATGCGGCGCATCGAGGTCACATGCGCCCGCTGCGGCGGTCATCTGGGGCATGTCTTTCCTGACGGTCCCCGTCCAACCGGCCTTCGCTACTGCATCAACTCCGTCTCGCTCACCTTTACCCGCCAGGAAAAGTAGGCGAGTAGAACCGTTCAGATAATGGCCTGAATTCGATTCGCGAGTTCTCTAAAGGTACCGGCGGATCGTCTCCTCCGAATGCGGCTGAGGGAGCAAACCTGCCAGGGGTGTCCCGCTGGCCAGAGCGCTTCGCCGTCCGCCGGACTACATTGCGCCTTCTGCCGCGCACAACAAAACCCCGTCCGCATGGGACGGGGTTTTGCTCCAAACCCGGAAATTGCCCTGGTAAAAGCGCAGATCGTCTTACGCCTTGGCGATCTTGCCGCTCTTGATGCAGCTTGCGCACACACGTAGCCGTTTGGGTGCGCCATTCACCAGCGCCTTCACCACTTGCAGGTTTACGTTCCAGCGGCGGCGCGTCACGTTGTGCGCGTGAGAAATGTTATTCCCGAAGAGCGGCTTTTTGCCGCAGATATCGCAAACTTGTGCCATCGTTCAACTCCACATTCTTCAACGTATTAACGGCGCCGGATTGGCTCTCGGGGACGCCTTGAAGCGCGTACCTTCGGCTTGCCGAATCTTCAGTATAACCGTTGCTGCCACTCGCAGCCAAACTAAGCAGGAACAAGGCCAGCACTACGGCGTAAGGGGAACCGAGTGGTGGTGGTGCATTGGCAAGTCAAGCTCGACAGTGGCGCGTGCATCTCGCATTACGCCGAGCGCGGCTTCAATGGCCGCTCCAGCTTGCTCCGATCGGAGGCCGTATACCAACAGCACTAACTCAAGCGTCAACTCGCTTACGCTTTCCGGAATTTCGCCTTCCACGTCGACCGGCAATGAAGCAGAAACGCAGTTGACCCGCAGCTGATAACCATCGCAGCGGACCAGGCCTTTAATGTGGCCGATTACGTTTTTGGCTATCCGGTCGATGGCCGCCCCCAACGCCGCCTTCTGAGCATCGGGGCCGGGCGGGGAACTCACGACCCGCTTGGCCACCTCCTCCACGAATCTCCGTATGATCTGTGGCCAGTCCGTCGGGCCGGCTTGCTTGTTTGCTCGCCATTGCACCCTTGCGGCAATGGGAGTGAGCGTCAGTTCAGGCATGGGAGAACTTCTTTCAGTGAGAGGGCTTTATCTGCATTCTTCATGTCCGCGAGAAAGCAAGCCAACCCGGGCCGCAGACCGATAGCCCAATTTTTGGCGGCGTCCAGTTGTTCGATGGTCGCCACATCGCGCTTGGTAATAATAGCGGCATCGGCCGCTTTTACCTGTGATTCCAGCAGAGGTTCGAGGACTTCAACTAATTCTTCAAGCCGCAACGGATCAATGACGGCAAGCCACTTGGTCGCGGAAACCGATGCGCCCGGCACATAGCCGAGAACGCTCTTGATTGTGTCCGGATGGCTCGCACCCGATGGCTCCAGCAAAACGATTTCCGGCGCGAAATCGGCAGCCAGCCGGGACAACGTACTGCCCAACTCACCTGCCAGAGTGCAGCAGATGCAGCCTCCGAGGATCTCCCATACGTTGGCGCCGATTTGTTTAAGCAAGACATTGTCTATTCCGATGGCGCCAATTTCATTCACGATGATGGCCACCTTGCGGCCATCCTTTGCCAATTCCCGCGCAAAACTTATCATGGCGGTCGTCTTGCCTGAGCCAAGGAAGCCAGAGATAACTATCAGTTGCATTGTCGTCGAGTGCCTTTCAGAATAAGACGAGCCTCAGTAATTGTGCTCTTTACCGATCATTTTCTCATCTCGGGCGCGAATCGAGCCTTGATCTCATACCGCGCGCCTCCCGGTCCCAGATGGCTCTCGTAGAGCAGAAACTCGCGCGCCGTGAAGCGTGTGAACGAGGGCTGGCTGCGAATCTTGCCCTTCAGCTCGCGCAACTCCGTCCCTCGTCCCTGGCCCTTGGCGCGCGCCAACGTGATGTGGGGATGAAAAGGCCGCGTCTCGGCAACGAATCCGCATTTGCTCGTGGCTGAAACCACACGCTGCTCGAGCGCGATAAGTTCGTCGGCGACAACGACATCGGCAAAGAACACCCCGGCGCGGTCAAAGAAGCCCAGCTCGCCAAGCTGCACGGTAACGGGCGCGGCGCGCAATTCGCCCAGCCGCGCGGCGAGGCATTCGTACTGCTCCGGCGTGGCCTCGCCCAGGAACTGAAGCGTGATGTGCCAGGACTCGGGTGCGGTCCAGCGCAAACTGCCGGAGCCCGGGCGCAAGCGCGCCACAACTGCCGCAAGCTCGCGGATCACCGCATCCCCCAGCGGAATTCCCACGAAAAGGCGCATACGGGTCAGCGGTTGACGAGCAGCATCTTTGGATCTGGAATCACATGGCAGCCGCTGCCGACGGCAGTCCACGTTGAGCCGTCGTTGTAATCGAGCGACAGAAGATCGATCCGATCGACAGCGCTCATGCCAGGAACCCACAGCCGGGCCTGCGCGTTCTGCTTCGCGTCAGTTCGGAAGGGGATGGTGAGCGTTTTGGCGATATCCTCCGGTCCATTGGTCGAAGAAATCGCCTGAGCCACGTGTCTGACCGGTTTGACTCCATGAACCAGCAGCGTTCCCGTCACAATTTGCTTTTTGTCCCTGCTGCCCGTGAGTGTGAGCGACAGCCATTGCCCGATGCCGGCGGGATGAATGCCGCCGGTTTTCATCATGCTTCCATCGGCCAGATGGCTCGCCTGCATGGTAACCGGACAACTTCCTTGGGATAAAGACGGCGCAGCAACCTGAGTTTTGCCGCCCATGCCTTCCATTCCAGCAACTCCAAAGCTGGAGCCACCCACGCTTTGCGCGGCAACGGCTGCGCAGCCCAGAAGCATTGCCGCCAGAGCCAGAAATTCCTTTTTCATGCCGGCCTCCATGCTATTGCGCACACCAACAAAATACTCCGTTTCCCCGCACGCATCCAAGTGAATGCGGATGGCGTGCGCATGCCGCGGGCGCTCGCTGTGTTACCGTTGCATTACGGGGTCCCTGTGCCGGGCTTGGCTCCCCGCATCTGGCGCCGAGCGACGCGGGCGAGTGATTGCAATGCATTCAGATCGGGGACAGCTGACAGAAGCAAACGAATGTACCAGCCGCCGGAATTGCCATTGTCAACGCTCACAGTAAGCCCAGCTCCCGTGCCTGGGCCGGAGCCGGACCGTGCACCGGCACCCGGATCGCAAGCGGCCGGGCACCCGCCGCATCGCATTCCCCATTGGCTTGTGCGCATCGAGTTATTTTTGCGCGTCATGTTGCGCATGTACATCGGATTAGCTGTCTGCTACGCCCCATGGTCGCACACGTTCTGGGACCAGAATCCGATCTTTCTCGAGTTTCCGGTGCTCGGGAATATTGCCATGAACGGCGCGGCGCGCGGCATTGTTTCGGGCCTGGGTCTTTTGAATCTATGGATTGCGTTTCAAGACGCCATTCGACACCGGGACGGTTGAACAATGAAGGACAGGAAACAAAAAACAGGGGACACCGAACAGGGAACAGGGAATAGCAGAGAAGCCAGCGCCGATTCTGCCGCAATAGCGGCTTCCCAGCTCCCGCTTCGCGCCGTGATTCCCGGCAACGGAGCGCCTCCGCCGCTGGTTTCCGCTCCGCTGGCGTACGAAAACCCCGGGTTCCTGAACAGCGCCGATGGGCGCGTCATCCGCATCGTTTCCGAGTATCTCGAACCTTTGGCCCGATTTCGCCGCGAGCAGATTCAGGACACTGTGGTCTTCTTCGGCTCTGCGCGCTTTCGCGGCCGCGAAGAGGCCGATCACGATCTCGAACTTCTCGAGAACACCGGCTCCACGCGCCCCGCTCCCAGCGAAGAGCAGCCCGCCAAGCCTCCGGAGATCGCGTCGGGCAAGGCCACCGAGCTGCAGCGCAAGCGCGCCGTGGCCGCGGTTGAAATGGCTCGCTACTATGAGGACGCGCGCCGCCTCGCCCAGCTTCTCACGCATTGGGCCAAGACCATTCCTTCGCGCAAGCACCGCTTCGTCGTCACCTCCGGCGGCGGGCCCGGCATCATGGAGGCAGCCAATCGCGGCGCTTACGAGGCCGGCGGCAAAACCATCGGCATGAATATCCGCCTGCCCTTCGAGCAAGCGCCGAACCCCTACATCACGCCGGCGCTCAACTTCGAGTTCCACTACTTCTTTATGCGCAAGCTGTGGTTCGCCTACCTCGCCAAGGCCCTGGTCGTTTTTCCCGGCGGCTTCGGCACGCTCGACGAGATGTTCGAGATCCTCACCCTGGCGCAGACCCGGAAAGTGGCCAAGAAGATCACCGTTCTCATTTACGGTCCGGAGTACTGGAAGAGGGTCTTTAACCTCGAGGCGCTGGTGGACACCGGGGCCATCTCGCCCAAGGACATTGAACTGTTCCAATATGCCGAAACCCCCGAACAGGCCTTCGATCTGCTCAAGCAGGGACTGACAGAGAACTACCTGGCTGCCGAGGCGGCTACTTTGGCAGCCGCGCATCCCGAAAATCAAAAGGAAGCGCGCCACGAAGATCTCATGGCGGGTTGGAGCGTTGAGGATTTTCTCGGCCCCGATCTCGCCAAAATGCATAAGTAGCGAGTGAAATTGGCTGCGTAAAAAACCTCGGTTGCGGGGTTCGTTGTAACCAGGGCGCGAGCGGGGACCCACCCAGTGGGTGGGTCGCGTGCCGATTGAAGCCAATCAAATCATTGGGGCTTCATCCCCTGAGGGACGTTTTTTCGAGTACCCACACGGGTTTGGCCTTTCCCAGTGCCTAGAAGGCCTCAACTTCGTTTGCCCAATCCCGCCTTCGGCCCCCCGAAGAACCCTCTTGGCCCCGCGGAGAGGATTTGGAATTTGCCGTGCCAAGCGCTCAGCAGAGTTTAGCCTACAATAGAAACTGGGAGATCAGCAGCGCAGCGAGCGCAAACTGCCGAATTAAATGTAACTCTCTTGTTTTCTCTGGATTTGGGTAACTGTCTTGATTCCATCGTTGCATCAGATGCATCAATTTAAGGGCAATTCGCACGTCCTTAACCGGAAATTTACGAACGAAAGGAGATACTGGCTGTGGAAATCCGGAAGACGAAAGCGGATCACTAGCTTAGGAGCTGAAATGCCCACTTCCTCAATTTCGTATCTCTGGCGCGACAAGGATGTCCACAAAGGCTTCAGGACCGGTGTCTCGTTGCACAGTCACACCAACCAGTCGCGCGAGACGCTGGATTTCCTCGCCAACTTTGGCAACCAGTATCCGGTCATGCGTCCCTTGCTTTCCCGGCTGGAGCGGCGGGCCGAGCAGAATCACGGCGTGCGCGTCGACTACGCGGCCAGCTATTGGACGCCGCCTATGACTCCCAAGCTGGCCTTCGACCTGGAATCGCGGCAGATCGAAAAGCTGGACTTGGCGCCGATGGTCTCCATCTCGGACCACGACAACATCAAGGCACCCATGCTTTTGCGCACCGTGCCCAGCGCGCGGCAAATTCCGGTTTCCGTCGAGTGGAGCGCGCCCTACGCCGGCCAATCCTTCCATCTCGGCGTGCACAACCTGCCCAGCGCCCGCGCAACAGAGTGGATGGCAACGCTTGAGGAGTTCACTGCCCATCCCAGCGATGCCCGCCTCACCGAGATTCTCATTGCTCTTCATCGCGAGCCGAACGTGCTCGTGGTCTTCAACCATCCCATGTGGGATCTCTACCTGGTCGGCAAGGAAAAGCACGGATTTCTGGTCAACGAATTTCTCCAGAAGAACGGCGCCTACCTGCACGCGCTGGAATTGAACGGCCTGCGCAATTGGGACGAGAACCGCGCCGTGCGGCGCCTGGCGGAAAAATGGAACATGCTGCTCATCGCCGGCGGCGACCGTCACGGCGTCGAGCCCAACGCCAACATCAATCTGACCAACGCAACAAGTTTCACGGAGTTCGTCCATGAGATCCGGCGCGAGAAGAAGAGCAATGTGCTCTTTATGCCGCAATACGCCGAGCCGTGGAAGCATCGCATCCTGCAGTCGACCGTCGACGCCATCCGCCACTACCCCGAGTTCCCGCAGGGCTCGCGTACCTGGGACGAGCGCGTCTACCATCCCGACGCCAACGGCGTCATTCGGCCCCTCAGCGAACTTTGGCCCGGCGGCTCGCCTCCCAGGGTGATGTCGGTTCTTCATTGCCATGGTGCAATTGATGGGCCGCGGCCTGGTCTCCGGCGGATTGCGCATGGCCTGGAGCGAATCGCACCAGTTGCGCCTGGCCTTAGGCGAGCACGAATTCTGACGGTTGAGAGAGCGGAGTCAGTGTAGCGTGAGCGGAGTTAGCGAGACGCTGGGAAAGTGTTAACTTCCGCAGCTTATCTAACTCCGCTAACTCTGCTAACTCGCTCCCGATATGACCGCTCCCGTTCCACGCGTCGCCTATTTCCCTGACTCGTTTCACGAAGTGAACGGAGTCGCCCACACCAGCCGCCACTTTGAGGCCTTTGCGCGCCGTCGCAATCTGCCCTTTCTGTGCGTGCGCGCAGGGGACCGCGCCCAGGCCGTCGTCGAAGACGGCCCCGTCTGGACCCTCGAGCTGCCCCGCGGCTTCCTCTCCTTCGCTCTCGAAAAAGATCTGCGCTTCGATCCCGCGTATCTGCGCCATATCCCGCTCATCGGTGAAGTGCTCGAGCGCTTCCAGCCCGACCTCATCCACATCACCGGCCCCAGCGATATCGGCATCCTGGGCGCGTGGCTGTCGCACCAGCTCCGCCTGCCTCTCGCCGCCAGTTGGCACACCAACCTCCACGAGTACGCCGCGCGCCGCGCCGGTTGGCTCCTGCGCCTCTTGCCTGAACGCCATTCCGCCGCCACCGGCCAGAAGATTGAAGACCTCGCCATGGCGACTGCCGCGAAGTTCTACTCCATTGCGCAGGTGCTCTTTGCGCCCAATCCCCAACTGTGCGCGCAGCTCGAAAAAGCAACCGGCCGGCCCTGCCATCTGATGCCGCGCGGAGTGGACGCGGAGCTCTTCCATCCGGCGAAGCGCACGCGGAAATTAGAGGACCGCGAGCGCATCCTCGGCTTCGTCGGCCGCCTCTCGGTCGAAAAGAACATTGGGCTGCTGGTGGAGATTGAGCAGGAACTCGAACGCATGGGAGTGGAAAACTTCCGCTTTCTCATCGTCGGTCACGGCGGTGACGAGGTCTGGCTGCGCGAGCGATTGCATCGAGCGGAGTTTACCGGCGTTCTCAAGGGCGAAGCGCTTTACGCGGCCTACGCCAACATGGACCTCTTCGTCTTCCCCTCGCATACCGACACCTTCGGCAACGTCGTGCTTGAGGCTCTTTCAAGCGGCGTGCCCGCCATCGTCACTCCCGACGGCGGCCCGAAGACGATTCGTCCGCGACGGCGAAACCGGACGCATCGTACCCGACGACGGATTCGCCTACGCCATCGCCCAGGTCCTCGCCGACCCCGCCCAACACACCGCCATGCGCCACGCCGCCCGCGCCTACGCCCTCAGTGCCAGTTGGGACTCGGTATTCGAAGGCATCTACGCGGCCTATGAATCCATCCTGCCCAAAGAGCAGCACCGTCTCAAGTAGTGCCGGTCGTCAGACCGGGACCCCCGACGAGCGAGCTTTCGGCTCGGTGGGGTGGTAGACCGGCTGAAAAGGAGATCTCCAGATCCCCACTTTCCGGATCATGCTCAACGCCAGCATTGACAGTGGTTTTGTTCTAGCTAGGCAAATGATTCGTTCGTGCGTCCCAGGAGGGCCAGTTTCTCTGAGGTCCCCGGCTGGCGGCAGGGTTCTGTTTCCGATTCTTGTTTCCGCTTGACCCGCAGATTGTCGATCGCATAATCGATGTAAGGCGATCGGAGTTCCGGGTCCTTCCCAAGGAACCGGCATGTGGCCACCACCTGGTCGATGATGAACGTTGCGTGGTATCCGGCCAGGTCCAGCTCCTTTTCTTCTCTCACCATGTAGACGATGAAATCGAAAACTTCATCGCTCATGGTCAAACTGTGCCGTTCGCATTCCATCTCAAAGATGCGCCGATACTGTTCCAGGTTCGGCGGCCCGACTTCGATCTTGTAAGGAATCCGGCGCAGGAAAGCGGCGTCGATCAGGTCTTCCGGCTCCAGGTTGGTGGCGAAAATCACCAGTTCTTCAAAGGGTATGGCGATGCTTGTGCCTGTATGCAACTTCAAATAGTCGACCCGCTGCTCCATGGGCACGATCCAGCGATTCAAAAGATCTCTGGGGCTCGTTTGTTGCCGGCCGAAGTCGTCGATGAAGAAACAGCCGCCAAGTGCCTTCATGTGGAGCGGAGCCTCATAAAAATGGCCCACCGAGTCGTAGCGCATTTCGAGCATATCCAGCGTGAGCTCGCCGCCTGCAACTATGAATGGCCTTCGGCACGCGACCCAGCGCTGGTCGTGCGTCTCGCGCAGGAAACACGAGACCTCTTCGCCCTGCTCGCCGCCATCCTTGGTATCGAAGGGAAGATGAATGCGCGAGTCATAGAATCGGATGATCTGGCCCTCGACGATGATGGCGTAGGGCACATGGATCATGTCCTGAAATACGCTGGTTAAACTCATGGCCATTGAAGTCTTGCCATTCCCCGGCGGACCATAAAACAGGATGGCCCGGCCTGAGTTCAACGCAGGTCCGATCCGCTCCACGATGTTTTCTTCGATCGAGAGCTTGCTGATGCCTTCTCGCACGCGCTCTGCGGTGATGCGCTCGTTGGTCGGTTTCTGCCGGTTCACCCGCTCCACAAAATCCGCAAGAGTCACCGGCGCGGGACCGACGTAACCCGACCGTTGCAATGCATCCACGGTCCATCGCCGCCCCTCATCGGTGAGCGCGTAGCGCGTCTCCATCATGGTGTCAGTTCGGTGCGCTCCCAGCGTGTACAGCAGTTGCCGCTCGACCGCAATTCTGGCCAGGTCCATCACGATGGGCTGCGGAAGCTTGATGGCATCGGCGCACTGGCCCACCTTTTCCAGCCGGCTGCTATAAATCAATTTCATCAACAAGGCCAGCAAATCGGCTTCGTCGATGCCCGTCGCTCGAATGTCCTTGGGTCCGTCCAGACTGCGGCTCAGAAAACCGTTCAACGAATCCGCGTCGATGGCGCCAAGCGCAACAAGATTCTCGCCCACGCGGCCACCTTGAGTCCTCTGCAGCTCAAGAGCCGCGGCCAGGTCTTTCTCTGTGACCAGTCTTGCCCGGATTAGCAGTTCGCCCAATCGTGGCTGCGGTTCGATGGCGTCCTCCCATCAAGCCTTTGTATGAATGCTCCGATTGCCGAACAGCCGGCAGCGCGCCTGGTGGCTTTGGGGGTCGGAGAGGAAACGAAGTCAATTTTACTCATACACCGTCTCGTCACAAATCCCCCATTTGGGGGTAACATGACCCAACTGTTTCATTTTGGGCCAGTTCGCCTCCAGGAATGCTTTATGCGCTCAGCCATTTAAACTGTATTTGTGAAGATCGCGCTCGCCCAGATCGATCCGACGGTCGGGGATTTCACTGGAAATCTCGAAAGAATCGTTGCCGTCAGCCGGAGAGCGGCGGGGCAAGGCGCGCGCCTCACCGTCTTCTCCGAGCTCGCCATCTGCGGTTATCCGCCCGCCGACTTTCTTGAGAAGCCCTGCTTCCTCGCCCGCTGCCGTTCCGCAGTCGACGAGCTAGCTTGCGCAACGCGCGAGCTGCCGACCGCTGTGCTGGCGGGCGTTGCGCTGCCCGCCGGATGCGAAGACGGAAGGCCAGAGGTCCCCGCCGACAGGTCTTCGTCGGTGGGGTGGAGGCCCGCCTTCAACGCCGCTGTGCTCCTCGACAAAGGCGAACTGCTCCTAGAACAGCACAAGCGGCTCCTGCCCTTCTACGACGTTTTCGACGAGCAGCGCTACTTCTCGCCATCCGAGCCCCAGAAGGTGATTGAGCTCGACGGCATTCGTCTGGCCATCACCATTTGCGAGGATGCATGGAACGACAAGAACTTCTGGCCGCGGCGGCTCTACACCGTCGATCCTATGGAAGAGCTCATGCGCCAGCATCCGGCCCTGCACATCAATCTCTCCTCATCGCCTTTTTGGCACTCCAAGCGGGCCATCCGGCGCGAGATGCTGGCCGCTATCGCTCGCCGCGACGGGATTCCGGTGCTGATGTCGAACCAGGTGGGCGGCAATGACAGCCTCATCTTCGACGGTTCTTCGCTGGCCCTCAACTCGCGCGGCGAGCTGATTGCTCAGGCCGCCGCGTTTGAAGAAGACCTGATCGTCGTCGATCCCTTTTGCGCGGCGCCCGTGCCGAGCACCGAAGACGACGACACCGAGGCCGCCTACCGCGCCCTGGTTCTGGGCACCCGCGATTACGTGCGCAAGTGCGGCTTTTCGAAGGCTCTGGTAGGCCTGAGCGGCGGCATCGACTCGGCTCTGGTGGCTGCCATCGCCACTGAAGCTCTCGGCGCGGAGAATGTGATCGCCATCGGCATGCCCAGCCCCTATTCTTCTTCCGGCTCCATCGACGACAGCCGGCAGTTGGCCGCCAACCTCGGCATCCGCTTTGAGACCCTCTCGATCAGCGCGCTCTTCGCGGAGTTCACCCATACCCTGGCCCCGCTCTTCGCCGGAATGAACGCAGACGTTACCGAGGAGAATCTCCAGCCACGCATCCGCGCCACGCTCCTGATGGCACTCTCAAACAAGTTCGGCGCACTGGTGCTGACCACCGGCAACAAGTCTGAAATGGCCGTGGGGTATTGTACCCTCTATGGCGATATGGTCGGCGCCCTGGCGGTGATCGGCGATCTGGTCAAAACGCGCGTCTATGCCGTCTGCCGCTGGCTCAATCGCGAGAAGGAAGTGATTCCCTCGGCCATTTTGCAAAAACCGCCCTCGGCCGAACTGCGTCCGGGCCAGATGGACACCGATTCGCTGCCGCCCTACGACGTCCTCGACCCCATCGTCGAGGCATACGTCGAGCGATACGAGACTCCGGAGCGTATCGCCGCGGAGAACGGTTTTTCTCTCGATCTCGTCCAACAGGTGGTGCGCCTGGTGGAGCGCTCCGAATACAAGCGCCAGCAGGCTGCCCCGGTTCTGAAGGTCACCACCAAGTCGTTTGGTACCGGCAGAAGATTTCCTATTGCCGTCAAGGTGCAAGTCTAACCAGCGGCCCGGTATAAGCTAGAGTGAGGGAAGCTTCCCGCGATTGAAGGAGAACAGCTTGATTCGTCCGTCTGCCCGTTTCCTCAGCGCCGTTGCGCTGATTGCATTATTCATCCCGGTACTCAAGGCCGGTGCCCAGCAGCATGTGCCGCCCGCGCCGGATTCGGGCGCTCAACAGGCAACGCCTGCGCCCGACGCGAACGGCGCCCAGCCCGGCGCTGAGGCCGGGGCTCCCGCGCCGTCCGCTGTTCCCGTGTTTCCCAAGCCTAACCCGGCGGACTTCACTGCCTCGACGCCCACCAAAGACGTCGTTGACGGCTTCCTCGAGGCCAATTGGGGCTACGACGAAAACCGCATGTGGCAGGTACAAGCCATCCAAAAGACTCAGGTGGAGGGCATCAGCAAGGTGAGTATCCTGGTGGCAGACAAAGGCCCGAAGCCGCAGATTATGCAGATGGATTTCTTTGCTCTTCCCGATGGCAAGCACATCATCTTCGGCACACAGATTATCAACTTCGGCGTACACCCGTTTGCCGAGGTTCGCCAGCAAATGCAGCAGCGCGCCGATGGCCCCTATCGCGGCTCGGCCGACAAAAGTCTTGAGATTGTCGAGTTTGCCGACTTCCAGTGTCCCCACTGCAAGAGCGCGCAAGCAAACATGGACAAACTGGCCGCGGATTACCCCAAGGCGCGCATCGTCTTCCAGAACTTCCCGCTCCCGTCGATCCATCCCGAGTCTGTCACCGCGGCTGAGTACGGGCTCTGCGTGGCCAAACTGGGCGGCAGCACGGATTTCTTCCAGTTCGCCGCCGCCGTTTTTGAGGGCCAGGATGGGCTTGCAACTCCCGACGGCGCCACGCTTACCCTCAACAGCGCCGTAACCAAGGCTGGGCTTGATCCGGCCAAGGTTTCAGCGTGCGCCGCGACGCCGGAGATCAAGGCGGCCGTGGATGCTTCCATCAAGCTGGGAAACGAAGCGGGCATTACGCAGGTGCCCACGCTTCTTATCAATGGCTACGAGATTCAGGCCAACGCGCCTTATGAAGTGCTGAAAAAGGTAGTCGAGTACGAGGCCAAGTCAGACGGCGTAGCCCTGCAGTAATCAGTTTGCATCCGCTCCGTACCCCCATCCTTTTCGTCCGCCGCGCGGGCGAAAAGGGCGGGACGCCATAGACTTTCCGGGGCCTGACTGGAAATGCGGCTCCCTTATCGCGCCGTTGTGTTCTTCTCTACTCGTATCATCGGCGTGTGGCCGGCTATCTGCGTTCCGCGCACCACGTGCGGCGTCATCACGATCACGATGGTTGCATAATTCTTCTGCGAGTCCTTGCTGGTCAAATCGTTCATCCCCGGAATCTCGCTGAGTCCCGGCGTGCCGCTGATGGCCAGGCTCTCCGATTTGTCCACCTCGGTGGC
The DNA here is from genome assembly GCA_963848805.1 of uncultured Acidobacteriaceae bacterium. Taxonomy (GTDB): domain Bacteria; phylum Acidobacteriota; class Terriglobia; order Terriglobales; family Acidobacteriaceae; genus Telmatobacter. The sequence continues at coordinate 57,406 of CAWKFD010000020.1, forward strand.
CACCACCGCGGCATCGCCCTCCTTGACCGTCACCACTCCCGAATAAGCCCGGTTATCGAGCACGGGATTGCCATCGATGAATGCCCCCGACAGCGCGTCGAGCTTCATATCTATGCTGAGCGCAACGTCGCCGTTGCGCAGCACGCGGGGCGTTGCCTTCAACGTCAGGCCCAGGTCCTCATACTGCACCATGGGGACGTTCGGCACCGAACTGAGCGACGAAAGCAGCGACGAAAGGCTGCTGGAGCTGCCCGCGCCCGTCAATCCCGGGATATTCGGCACGCTGGGCGATAGGCTTGAGTACGAAGAGGTTTGGATGGGATACTTCTCGCCGAGTTTCAGCGTTCCCTCCTCGCCGTCCTCGAGGCGAAGCTGAATCTGGTCCAGTTCGCGCGAGTCCGAAGTGTTCAGGTTGAGGCTGAGTGTCGCCGTGCCCGGCGCAATCGCCGACTCCGCAAGCCCACCGCCAAACAGAGCAAATCCGTTCGAAAGCAGCGAGCTCGAAACCTGGCCCGAGGCGATTAAAATAGCGAGAATCGCTAGCGGGTTGTTGGCCGAAGCCAGAACCGCTTGAGACAATTTGCTGGACGAGACTCTGATTAGCGGCCAGGATCGACTGCTCTTCGGCGTACACGTTGAATGCCGTCATGGTTTGCGGCAACTGGGCGCCGGTGTCGCGGGTGCTGGTGTGCGCAACCTGAATCAGGCGCACGTCCAGCAGGACCTGGCTGCGGCCGTCCAGCAGATCGCGCATGGTGGCGTTGAAGGCATATAGCGAGCTTGCCGGCGCGCGCAACGTGACGGTGCGCGCGGAAGGGTCGGCTTTGACCTCCGGCACATCAAACACGTTTTTCGCCAACGTCTCCACCTGGGTCAACTCGTCATCGCTCAGCCCGCCCATATAAACCGTTTCCAGTTCCTCGGGCGTGAATCGCTGCCGTTTGTCGCGCGTGTCGGCGGCCACCACCACGTCATGCGCCTCCACCGGGACATAAAACGTATTGGTCACCAGGGCCAAAACGCGCGTGGCCTCCTCGAAGCTCGCGCCATCCAAATCCAGGCGGACCTGTGTTGGGCGCACGCTGTCGTCTAGCATCGCAGTCAGCTCGTACGCTTTGAAAACCTGCGTGATCACCTGGCGCTCATCGGCGTGCAAATGGAAGCTGTGAACACCGGAGGCAGGCTCAAGCGGCACTGCTGGGCCCAGCTCGCCGGAGCTTTGCTTGTAGAGCGGCTTCGGTTCAGCGCGCGCTGCATCGTCGGCCAGCTCGTCGAGATGCTGGCTGGCCTCGAAGTTCGTGGGGTCGAGCGCAAGAGCGCGAGCCAGTGCGGCGCGCGCAGCGGCACTGTTGCCGAGCAGCCGGTCCTTGGCTGCAGCCTGAATCAGCGCGGTGACCAAATGGCTTCGCGCCACATCGGCTGCCATCCTGTAGTCGGCATTGGCGGGGTCGAGCGCCGCGGCCCGCTCATATTCCTTCAGCGCCTCTTCAAACTGGCTATTCAGGAATAACTTGCTCGCTGAGAGATATAGCTCGGCCGCGCGCCGCCGGTCCCTGCCGCGGGGCGGCTTGGCCTCTTTAGCCGGAGCCGAATCCGGAGTTGGCGCGGCCGCCGCCGGCGCCTGGCTGGCTGGCGCACTTTGGCTGGCAGTCGGCGCCGGCGCCGGCTTTTGCGCCAACAGGCCGGCTGCAAACACTGCCGTCAGCAATCCTGCGCCGCACAGCCTCGCCGCCGTCCGCGGCAGCCCACGTTCTGATGCACATCTTTGCGCGCCTGTTTGCGCCCGCCGCTCATTCATGGCGCGCCTGCGCCCATGCCAGCAGATCAGCCAGCGAGGTGACGCATGCTTCAGGCTTGCATTCGAGCAGCTCGTCAAAGCTGCACCTCCCGGTGGCGACGGCGATCACACTCAGGAAGTTGGCTCGCGCCGCCTCGATGTCGCGGGGTGTATCGCCCACCACGCAGATTTTCGCTCCCTTGCCGGCCAGATCCGTGGCCTTTTCCGCCGCTTGCCCGATCAGTTCCGAGCGCACGGGAAAGTGATCGCAGAACCCGCCGAAACGGAACCACTCGCGCAGGCCAGCCCGCTCAATCTTGATCCAGCCGATGGCCTCCAGATTGCCCGAGGCCACACCGAGCAGCGCGCCCTTTCGGGCAAGATAGTGCAGCATTTCGTTCACTCCCGGCATTACCACCGGGTCGAGCTCGTGGCGCCGCTCGGCAACACTGTGGCGCATCGCTTCCAGAATGGCCTCGATGCGCTCTTCCATTACATGGGCGGGAATTCCTGCCTGGCTGCAGGCCTCGCGCAGGATGGCGGTGTCGGTATTGCCGTGCAGCAGAATCCCGCCCAGCGTGATCTCAAATCCCGTCACACGATGCACGCTCGTTGCGAAGGACTCGAAATGCACTCGGTCGCGGCTGCGCAGCAGCGTGCCATCAATGTCGAAGAGATAGGCGTCCTGCCCGTCCCAGGCGAAATCCGGCTCAATCGAGATGCGGGCTTCGGTGTGCTGCTGCGATGTTTGCATTGGTCCGGGGTCGCGCTTCAGCCTTAAAACTGGTTCGAAAAAATCAGCTTTGAAAGAGCACGGCTTCAGCCGTGCCGTAAACAGCCCAATGAAGCCTGGGCTTTACGGCGGTTCTCCAATTCACCTGAAGTCTCAAGTGGCGTGCAATGCGGAGTTCGCCGCGGCGAACGCCACTCACGGGCTTTGGGCTTTGCTCTATGCCAATTGGAGAGCCGCTCTAGCCCCTGAGGGTGAACACCATTGTACCCGCCTGGAATTTATGCAACCAACTCGATGGTTTGCCCTAACGGTAGCCCTGGCGGAACGTGCTGATTACAGGACGCTCGCTGCGCGGCGGACGCTTGAGCCCGGCGCGAACTTCGGCCAGGTCCAGTCCCAGCTCTGCCATGGCGCGGCTCAAAGTATTGCGATGCATGCCCAGTTCTTCCGCCGCCTTGCACTGGTTCCCCCGGTGCGCCACCAGAACCTCGCGGAGATACTGCTTCTTAAACTCGCGCACGGCGTCCTCGTAGCGGATGCCGCTGGAATGCATCTGGGTGACAAGGCTGTCCAATTCTCTTCTCACGCGTCCCTCTTGCTTATCTCGATCAAATTAGTTTAACCGGAGTCTTCCAGCCGTGCAGCACATTTCGACACAATATAACGTTCAAGGTCTTCACACGGCGCCGGCGTGCTCAATCAGGCTGTGGGAACACACTCTACGGGTGCGTCCACCGGGGTGAATCGTGTTCCAGCGTTCGCAACCCGCTGCGCACTTTGTCTGAGAGATCGGAAGGGCTCATGTGCATGCTCACGTGCAAGGTCCCGACAAAATACTGCGGCAGCCGGGCATCCGACATCCACGTTGCGCCAGGGAAAAATGCGACGGTCACCAGAATACAAAGCGTCACCAGCAACGCTCCCTGAAAGAATCCGAAGATTGCGCCGGCGATTCCATCCAGGCATCCCAGTCCCATCCAGCTGATCGCCCTTTTCAACAGGATCCCGACGACGTTTGCCAGTGCCATTACCACCAGGGCGATGAGCAGGAACGCTATGACATTGGCGATCGCCTCTTTGCGCACAATCGGCCTGAATTCCATCCCCAATCGGGCATAGTTCCACTCTGCCAGCGCCAGACCAAACACCAAGCCAAACAACGAGCAGACGGAGCGCAGGAACCCTTGCGCAATCCCAGCCAATACCGATGCCGCTATCACCACCACGATGGCCAAATCCACCCACGACATAAGCCGCTCCGTTGCGCTCGAAGGCCTGCTGAGGGGCCCCTACAATTCCATCTCCCGTCCGGTCAATCGCCGGAAGGCTTCAAGATACTTGGCCCGCGTGCGTTCCACCACTTCGTCCGGCAAACCCGGCGCCGGCGCCTGCTTGTTCCAGTGGATATCTTCCAGGTAGTCGCGCACGAACTGCTTGTCGAACGAAGGCTGCGCTCCGCCGGGCTTCCAGAGCTTCCCATCCCAGAAGCGCGAAGAATCCGGCGTCAGCACCTCATCGGCAAGGATAATCCCTTTCGCGGTCTTGCCGAACTCAAATTTTGTGTCGGCGAGAATCAGGCCGCGAGTTTCGGCGTGCGCGGCAGCCCGGCGGTAAATTTCAAGCGTCAGCCGCCGCAATTCCACGGCGTCTTCCGCGCCCGCCAGAGCTTCTGTTTCGGCAAAAGAGATGTTCTGGTCGTGCTCTCCGCCCTCAGCTTTTGTCGAGGGCGTATACAACGGCTCTGGCAGCCGCGAACCGTCCTTGAGGCCGCCGGGGAGAGGAATGCCGCATACCGCACCGCTCTTCTGGTAATCCTTCCAGCCGGATCCCGTCAGGTAGCCGCGCACCACGCACTCCACCGGAATCATCTGGGCCTTCTCCACCAGCATCGACCGGCCTCGCAGCTGATCGCCATACGCCTGCAATGCGGGGGGATATTCCTTTACATCGGCCGAAATCAGGTGGTTGGGAACCACATCCTTCAGCAGGTCGAACCAGAACAGCGAAATCTGCGTCAGGACCTTGCCTTTGTCCGGAATTCCCGTCGCCAGCACATGATCGAAGGCCGAAATGCGGTCGGTGGCCACCAGCAGCAGAACGCCGTCGACGGCATACAAATCGCGCACTTTGCCGCGCCCCAGCAAGGGCGTGGCGCCAAGGTTCGTCTTCAGCAAAGCTGGCATGGGAGGTGTCCTTGAAGGGGGCCGAAACTCCTATCATTGAGCGGCGAACCGGCTTTGTCAAACGACTCGCGGCCGGGTAGAAGATTTGGAGCTAAAGGGACTGCGAAGCAAGATTGACCGCGTAACTGCATTCTGTGACGACGACGCGGCAAGGGCCACGGCCCAAGTTCATTAGAGTTACTAAATTTTCGTTACAAACACACTCGTGTGACGGCCGTCACGGTGCGCACTCTCGACATCGGAGACACTTCGATTGTCAACATGGTTCGGAGGGAAGCAATTTAAAAACCCTCTTTGAGCCGGGCGACACGAGGCAGCAGTGGAAAGGGGAAGCCGCGGCTAGCTTCGTTTAGTGAAGGGATCACCAGTAGCTGCGCGCTACCGACCTCCAGTGCCGGCTACTGGTCCCCGTCTTTATCTTGTGTTATATTGATCGACAAGCGCCTCCGAAGCGACGTGTTCCTTCGGGGGCGATTTTTTCCCCTCTTTACTCCGCCGCTCCCACCACTGGCAACTCGATAAAGCTCGCCTCTGCGAGTGTGTGCCAGATGCGCTCCGTCGACTTCCGATAATCCTCCGGCCTGGCATCGAAGATGTTCGGCACGAAAGTTTGCGGGTTGCGGTCGTACAGCGGGAACAAGCTCGACTGCACCTGCACCATGATGCGGTGACCGGGCAGGAAGACATGATTCACCTGGGGCAAGCCGAATTGGTAAACCAGCGGCGTGTTGGGCTCGATGGCCGCGGGATGCTCGAAGCTGGTCCGGTACCGGCCCCTGAAAATATCCATAGCAATTGCGAGCTCGTAGCCTCCCATCTCCGGCTTGTAGGGATCGGTTCCGGGGTACACATCGATCAGCTTCACCACCCAGTCGCTGTCGGTGCCGCTGGTTGACGCAACCAGGTGCGCCTCAGGCCGGCCGCTCACTTTCAGCGGCGCTGTCAGCGGTGCGGTTGTATAGGTGAGCACGTCCGGCCGGCCATCGACAAAGCGCTGGTCGTGCACCAGCCAGGTTCGCCAGTTATTCACGGTGTCGCTGTCGTCCTTGAAATAGGGCCGCGGCGAAAATGGCACCGGCTTGGCCGGGTCCGAAACGTATTCGTCATAACCGGCAGGGTGGTCGCCGACTGACCCGCCGACTTGTGCAGGGTAGGCCGCAGGCGGATCGAACCCGAGTCTTCCGCCCGCTTCGAGATAAATCGCCCTGGACTTGTACGGGCAGCCGCTCGCGCAGCTTTGCGGCCAGCTCTTGAAGCGGTCCCAATGGTTTTCGCCGGTGTTGTAAACCGTCACCTTGGCAATGTTTCCTTTGGGCGCGCCCTCCACAAGATACTGCCGGAAGAACGGCAGCAAAACATCCTCCCGGAACTCGTGCGTCGTGTCGCCCTTCCACTGCAAAGGCCCCAGCGTCCATCCCACCCGGTTTACCTGGCTATGGAACCACGGACCCATCACCAGAAAATTCATATCGTGGTTGCTGTCTTTCGGTTCCACTGCCGCGTAGCAGTGGTTTGCGCCCCACATGTCTTCCTGGTCCCACAATCCCTGTTCCCACAGCACCGGAACCTTCAGTGGAACCTTGGCCATGATCTTGTCCAGCGCCTGCTCCTGCCAGAATTCGTCGTACGCCGGATGCTCTTCGATTTTGCGCCAGAAAGGAAGCTGTTCGAGCCCGCCGTAGCGCGCGAAGCCGCCCGCCGAGCCCTGCTCAAGAAAATTCGTGTACTCGTCGTAATTCAGCCGCGGAATGTCGCTGCCGTCGCCGCGCGCGATGGTCTGCCCGGTAAAGTAGTCGAGATTGAACTCGCGGAAGGCTCCGTAGTGGAACCAGTCGTCGCCCATCCATCCGTCGATCATAGGGCTTTCGGGCGCGGCCACCTTCAGCGCAGGGTGCGGATCGATGAGCGCCATCACCACGGTGAATCCCTCGTACGACGAGCCAACCATCCCTACGCGCCCGTTCGACTCGGGCACATTCTTCACCAGCCAGTCGATGGTGTCCCAGCCGTCCGTGGTGTCGTTCGGCCCCGTGGGATTCAGTGGACCGGTGGGCGGTGGCGTCATCACATAGTCGCCCTCCGAGCCATACTTGCCGCGCACATCCTGGATGACGCGAATGAACCCGGCCTTCACCCAGACATCGTCGCCGATCATCAGCGAGTCCAGCAGATGCGGCGATAAAGCCTCCTTCATGCGCGACGCGGCATCGTAGGGCGTGCGCGTAAGAATCATGGGCGCATTCTTCGTTCCCTTCGGAATCGCGATCACCGTGTAGAGCTTCACCCCATCGCGCATGGGAATCATCACCACGCGCCTCGCGTAGTCATAGTCCGTCTCGGGCGGCGTAAACTTCGCCGGAATGTCCGGCGTCATCGGCGCTGTCTGCGCCTGCGTGCTTCCAGGCAGAAACCAGGGCAGGGCACATGCCGCACTCAAAGCCCAAAAACAAATAACGGCGCGCAAAACTCGATTCATCGGCTCGGGTTCCAATGGAAGGGATTCGGTTTAAGAAAACAGAAGAAGCGAGGCGCGGAAGCCCGGCGCGCAATTCCAGTCCAGTTGCTCGAAAGTATATCAAGCCTCTACCGGCCGGCTTCCAGCGCCGGCTAGAGACCCCTGATCAAAGCCCGAACGCAGAAGTTCATTTGACTTCGGTTGGCACGGTGCGTATTCTCCACCTTATATTCACTTTCCAGGAGGAAGGATGTACTTGAATAAGAGTGGGTTTGGTGTGCTGCTGCTGGCAACAGGCATGAGTATGGCGGGGTTTTCGCAGGCGCCCGGCGGCAAAGTCGTTAACATGGCTTCGGCATGCACAGGCCTTCCCACATATGCGCAACTGAAGTCGGCTCTCACCACCGCGCGTAAAGAGAAGAACGGCGGATTCAATCTGGATATGTGGGGCACGGTTGTGAATCGCGACGGCGTTGTGTGCGCCGTGGCTTTTACGGGCACAGATCGCGGATCGCAATGGCCCGGTAGCCGGGCAATCTCCGCGCAGAAGGCGAATACCGCGAATGCTTTCAGTTTGCCCGCGCTTGCGCTGTCTACGGCGAATCTGTTTAGCGCCGTGCAGCCCGGAGGCAGTCTTTTCGGCCTGCAGGCCAGCAACCCGGTAGATACTTCCATCGCTTACGGGGGCGATCCGAAAAACTACGGGCAAGCCAACGATCCGATGGTCGGCGGACGCATCGGCGGCGTGAACGTGTTTGGCGGCGGCCTGGCGCTTTACAACAAACAAGGGAAGCTGATCGGCGCCCTGGGAGTCAGCGGCGACTCTTCCTGCGCCGACCATAACATCGCATGGCGCACGCGAAACAATCTCATGCTCGATCATGTTCCGGCAGGGGTGAGCGGCGACCCAACCAGGCCAGACAATATCGTCTATGACATCACCAATCCATCGGGCCTCGCCATCGGAGTGAGCGCGAGTGGCTGGGGACATCCGGCCTGCAGCGCCGCGGCCACTGCGATTGCCGCAGGATTGCCGCCCGTACAGAAGTAAAAGGAATTGAGAAGGCAGGAGGCCCACATGCCGGGCGCCCCACACGGGCGCCCTCTGGGCCGCGCCGCGTGCCGCAATGGCCAACGTAAAGAGCGGGGCCTCACCCCTCAGGGACGACCGCAACGATCTGTGGCGTAGGACTAGGGTTCAAGCGGTTTGGTCGCCGTTGGCAGCAGACCGCGTTCGACCAGGACGGGCGGTTTGCGATGCTGAGCGTGTAGTTCATAGTCGTACGCCCATCCGATGAGGTCCCCGTCGTGCCACTTGCGTGTGCTGATCTCGATGCCGAACGGCAGGCCATTTTCATAAAAGCCGGCCGGAAAGCTAATCGCCGGCACGCCCAGCATGTTCACCCAGTCCGTATCGCTGTGCGGCCCTTCACTCAACCGGCCGTCCTGCGGCATGGTCTCGTCCACGGGCGGCATCTGAGCCGCGGGATAAACGAAGCCGTCCAGGTGCAACCGGTCAAGTTCCGCCTCGTAGAAAGCGAGGACATTGCGACGGGGGCCAACTAGATTGGCATCGGCCTGCGGATCGGTCTCAAGCGTGGCTTGCTGAATATTGGTTGTTTCCATCATCCCGGTCTTTTCACCACCGATGATGACGGAGGGTAGCGGCTTGCCGGACGCGTGCTCGTATTCGGCGGCGGAGTGGTACTGGGCGGGTCCAAAATTGGCTAGAAACCTATCCGTGCCCTCACGGATGTAAGGCAGCGTGCAGATGTGGGAGGCGGCGATAGCAAAACTGTCAGGAAGGATCTGGGGATCGATCAGCACGATTGCGCCCGCCGTGCGAAGTTCGTTCACCGCGCGTAGGAAGGCAGCACGTGTTTCAGGTTTCAACGGGGTGTTTGATACCTGCATTGCTTTGGCAAATTGCTCCGGTGTGGCGTTGGGGCATACCCCCTGAAAGACCGGCGTTTCTCCGTCGAGAATGAAGGCGGGTACGGCGAAGCGCTTGCCTTTGAGCGCGCCCGCCTTCAGGTAGCGCGTGTAGGGGCTCGACTGCGCTTTGCTCTCGGAGCCCATGGTCACCGGATCGAGAGGATCTTCACCAGCCATCACGGTGAGGGCCAGCGCGGCATCGGCCACAGTGCGGGCGATGGGCCCCGTATTATCCAGTTGCCAGTCGAGCGGAGCGATGCCCGCGATACTGACGAGTCCGCGAGTGGGGAAGATGCCAACCAGGTTGCTTGTCGCCACGGGCATGCGAATGGAGTTCCCTGTGTCCGTGCCGTTCCCGAAAACGGCGAGGTTTGAGGTAACCGCGGTGACAGTGCCGCCCGACGATCCACCCGGCGAAAAGCGCACATCGTAGGCGTTGCCGGTGCGGCCAAAGGCGGTCGAACGCGTGGTGTCGCTGGCCGCGAAGTCGGGCATGTTGGTCACCCCAATTAGTATCGCGCCGGCATTGCGGAGCTTGGCGACGATAGTTGCATCGCGCGGCGCAACCAGTTCGTGACCGGCGAGCATGTAGCCGATCCATCCATCCGTGGTGACCATGCCGACGATGCTGGTGTTGGCCTTGATCACGATCGGCACCCCCCATAGAGGCGCCGAGCGGAAGTCGGGCCGCTTCGTCTCGAGGTCTTCGCGGCCGGCTTCGGCCAGCGCCGCTTTCGCGGTGACGGTTTGGACCGCCCGGTAGACGCCGTTATAGCGCGCGATGCGGTCGAGGTGCCATTGGACCACCTGTGCAACCGTGTAGCGATGCTCACGGTAGAGAGCATGGAGCTGATCCACTGTGACGTCCATGAGATCGCGGTCCATCGCGGCGCGCGCCGGCTTTTCAGGCACAGGCAGAGGCGGTTGCGCGAGCAAAACGGCCGGCCCGAACAAGGCCAGAAGAAGGAGTTTTCGCATGCCGTCAATGTACCACGAGAGTACGAGCTGATCCCTACCGGTCAATCGGCGTGTGGTCGACGGTCGGGGGCTCCGGAGCCGCAATATTTGCTATGTTTAACAGCTCCGCGCTTCAGCGCGGGGAAAGCGAACTCGACACGTGAACCGCGGAGCCCCTAGGGACGGCGCAAGGATATTTCTTCCGCATTCTTTAGGACAATGCGGACCAATCTTAAAGCTGATAGTTGAAAGCCGCGTCTTTCAATCCGCGGCCTTGGCCGCGCCGCCGGCGCCGGGTCCGGTCTTGATCTGGTCCTGCCAGCCCGGCAGGCTTTGGTCGCCAGTGATGAGCCGGGCGCCGCGCGAGAAGGTGAAGTAGGTCCACGCCCAGGCCGCGATCACCGAGAGCCGGTTGCGAAAACCGATGAGGAAAAATATGTGCACCGTGAGCCATGTGACCCACGCGGGAAAACCGCTCATGTGCGCCTTGAAGGGCCACTTCACATCGGCCACGGCGTCCATCCGGCCGATGGTGGCCATATCGCCCTTGTCGAAGTAACGGAAGGCGGGCCGCGGATTGCCGTTAAGGTCCGCAGCGAAAATTTTGGCCAGGTGATCGCCCATCTGCATAGCCGGCTGGGCCACGCCGGGAATCTGGTGGCCGTCCTGCTCGAAGTGGGCCAGGTCGCCCAGGACGAAGACATTTGGGAGGCCCGGGGGGTTGAGCCAGTCATCGACGATGACAGAGCCGCGCTTGTCAGTAGGCGCGCCCAGCAGCTTACCGAGTGGTGAGGCCTCGACGCCCGCGGCCCAAAGCGTGACGGCGGCTTCAATCCTGAAATTGCCCCTGCTCTGGCACTCGGGGCCCTTCGCCTCTACCCAGCCCGGCCCGACGCCCGTAACCTGGGTTCCCGTATGCACCTCCACGCCCAGCCGTTTGAGTGCGGCCTCGGCTTTGGCCGAGAGATCCTCGGAATAGGCAGCGAGAATGCGACGCCCTCCGTCGAGCAGCATCACGCGGCTCCTGGCGGGATCGATGTGGCGAAAATCGTGGCGCATGTAAAGCTGGGTGATATCGCTGATGGCGCCTGCGAGCTCCATTCCAGTGGGTCCCCCGCCGATGACGACAAAATTCAGCGGAGGGTGCCAACCGTGCTCGACCATCTGCCGCTCGGCCAGCTCGAACGCCAGGAGCACACGACGGCGAATCTCGATGGCGTCTTCAACGGTCTTGAGCCCCGGAGCGAGCGGCGCCCACTGTTCGTTACCGAAGTAGGAGTGGGTGGCCCCGCTGGCCAAAGCGAGGTAATCGTAGCCGAGACGCGCGCCGCTGGCCAGGGAGAGCTGGCGCGCGGTGGCGTCGATGGCGACAACTTCATCCATGAGGACTTCAGTATTCTTCTGGCCGCGCAGAACGGTGCGGATGGGCTGGGCGATCTCGGCCGGCGAAAGCACCGCCAGCGCCACCTGGTAGAGCAGCGGTTGAAAGGTGTGATGGTTGCGGCGGTCCACCACGGTTACATCCACAGGCAGGCGCGCGAGGCCCTGGGCCGCATGTATGCCGGCGAAGCCTCCGCCAACAATTACCACGCGAGGGCGGGGGGCCGGGGTTTGTGCGCGCTCAAGCGCCCTGGATGATTCGCCCATAGGATGGTCGCTCACGGAACGCCTTTCTGCCACAATGACTGCCTCAAACTAATAGATGCGGCACATCTGCCAGGTGTCGCTGACCTGGTCGGGGTGCGATAGCATCCAGCTATGATTGCGGGCGCCAGTTGGGCCTGGTGGGCGGGGTTTCACGCGGTAGTAGCAGCGGTGCTGGTGGCGGACTCCCTGCTTCCCGGTCACCGGCGCGAGTCGCGGCACGCGCAGGCCTTCGTGTGGTTGGGAACCGCAGGGTTGGCTCTTGCAGCCGCTGGGTTTGCCTGCTGGATCGCCGTAGCCATGGGCCGTCAGACGGCGCTCGAATTCGCAGCCGGCTACACTATCGAGGCCTCACTCAGCGTCGACAATCTCCTTGTCCTCCTGCTCCTGTTTCGGACGGTCCAGATCGGGGCTGTGCGCGAGCACAAGGCCCTGCTTTGGGGCGTCTGGGGCGCGTTTATAATGCGGGCACTATTCATCGCCCTGGGGCTAGCGCTGCTGCGGCGCTTCGACTGGGTCACCTGGATCTTTGGCCTGTTCCTGCTTTATGCGGCATGGCGGACGGTTCGCGGCCGTTCGTTGAGGTTTTGGATCCACCGCTCTCAGGCGTGTAAAGTGTCGCTGTTGTGGGTCATCCTGGCAGTTGAGATCACTGATCTTGTCTTCGCCACCGATTCCATTCCCGCTGTGCTTTCCGTGACACACAATCCCTTTGTCGCGTACACGTCGAATGTGGCGGCGATTCTTGCCCTGCGCTCGCTCTACTTCGCGCTGGCGGCCATGCTGGACCGCTTTCGGTATCTGCATTACGGGCTGGGTGCGATTCTGGCCTTTGCGGCACTCAAGATGCTGGCCGCTCCCTGGATCGCCGCGCCGGTCGCGCTCTCGCTGGCGGTGATCGGTGCGATTTTAGCAGTGTGCGCTGTGGTGTCCTGGGCGAGCCAGCGAGTCAGCAAGTCAGCGAGTTAGCAAGTCAGCGGTAGCCCACCCAAGCAGAGCTTGGATGGGGCACCCGCAAGTCAGCGCGAGTAATGCGTCAACTCAGAGTTGTATTCGGAGGTTTTTGCCGACCCCTGAAGCCCGGCCCCTGTTTTACCACTCTTCGAACCGGACCCGCCCATCGCCGCCCAGCACCGAATGCCTCTGGAAATTTGCGTCGTCGCGTTTGGGAAAATCGTTGCGGAAGTGCGCGCCGCGGCTCTCGGTGCGGGCCAGCGCGGAAACCAGAATGGCGTGGGCAACCGAGCTCATAGACTGCGCTTCGGCCAGACGGCGGCTGGCGCGGCCGCCGCCGGCGATCTCAGCAAGCGCGGCATTGCAGGCTGCTTGCGCGGCCAATCCCTGGCGCAACGACGACTCGTCGCGCAACAGACCGGCATGGGCCCACATGGAGGCTTGCAGGCTGGCGATGAGTTCTTCCACACGTTTGGTTTCTTTCGCTTTCAGACGCTTCGGAGCGGGTCTGGCGTCCGCCGCGGCTTTGGGAGGCGTGAGAGGTAATCCGTCGGCCAGCATGGATTGCGCGGCGCGCGCGCCGAAGACGAGCCCTTCGAGCAGGGAGTTGGACGCGAGGCGGTTGGCGCCATGCACACCGGTGCAGGCGGCTTCGCCGGCTGCGTAAAGTCCGCGGACGGCGGTGCGCCCACCCAGATCGGTGCGGATGCCGCCCATGAGATAGTGCGCGGCGGGGCGAATGGGGATGAGGTCGCGGGCGAGTTCGAGATTATATTGTGCGAGGAAGGCGCTGATGCCGGGGAAACGCTTGGCAAGATCGAGATTCCGTACATGGCGCATGTCGAGATAGACAGGCCGCAGCTCGGGAGGTTCGCCACTCTGCGCGCCGCTTTCACGCATGCCTTCGCGGGCGATGGCGCGGGCCACCACGTCGCGCGGGGCAAGTTCCAGCATGGGGTGGTAGCGCTCCATAAAGCGCTCGCCGCGATCATTGCGCAGGTACGCGCCCTCGCCGCGCAGCGACTCGGAGATGAGGAAGCGGGGCGCGCCGGGGAGTGCGAGCGCGGTGGGATGGAACTGGTAGAACTCCATGTCGGCCAGTTCGGCGCCAGCGTGCGCGGCCAGAGCGATGCCGTCGCCGGTGGCCACGGCGGGGTTTGTTGTATCGGAGTAGACCTGGCCCGCGCCGCCCGCGGCGAGCAGAACGGCGCGCGCGCCAACGCGCACAGGCGCGCGCCGGCTGGCTTGGCTCCGCTGGCGGCTTCCGTCGCTCGCCTGAACCGTGGAACGCTCGGCGCTGGCCAGATCGGCTGCGATCACGCGGCCATCGGCAACGACCAGCCCGGAAACCCGGGTCCACTCGGCGAAACGGATACACTTCTCCCACCCCACAGACGAAGACCTGTCTGTGGGGACCCCGGTGCGGACAAAGGCAGCGAGCGAACGGCTGATCTCAGCGCCGGTGGCGTCTCCGCTGGCGTGCAGAATGCGGGGAAGGGAATGCGCGCCCTCGCGTGTGCGCAGGAAGGGCTGGCCGCCCGGGCGAAGTGGATCGAGATCGGTGACACGGTCAAAATTTGCGCCCCACTCGATCAGCTCAGTGACGCGCAGCGGCCCTTCACTCACAAGTGCTTCGGCAGCGGGGCGATAGACGAGGCCGTCGCCGGCATTCACAGTGTCTTCAAGGTGCAGGGCGATGTCTTCGTCGCCTTCCATGGCCACGGCAATGCCGCCCTGCGCGTAGTGAGTGTTCGATTCGCCGACGGACTCCTTGGTAACGACTAAGACATCGCCGTGGCGGGCCAGCTCAACGGCCGCGCGAAGCCCCGCAACTCCCGCGCCGACGACAAGAAAATCCACGTGCGAGCTCTTTGCCATTGCCTCTCTGCCTGATCTCATTTGCCTAATCACTCAGGCTAACACCGTGAGTACGGGGAACAAGGGCCTGAGGGAACGAGGGAACGAGGAAGCAGGAAGCAGGAAGCAGGGAACAGGGAACAAGGGACAGGGAACAAAGGACAGGGAAAGAAGCTTCGGGCGTCGAGTTGCGCAAGACGGGTTGATTGCCGCCTCAATCAGACTGGAGCAGATCTTTCTGTTTTTCCGGGTTGCGGCGAAGTGTATGCTGTCTTGCAGACTCATTCAGAGGTGGCAGTATTCGGAGGCTTGATTCGGAATGCAGATCTTTCAGCAATTGCCCCCGGAAGCGTCAAAGGTCGCCCTGGTTATATTCCTTTCGTTCCTCATCGGGCTGGAGCGGGAAGAGCACAAGGCGGCGGGCATCGCATATTCGTTTGGCGGGGTGCGCACCTTCCCGCTGATCGGCCTCATCGGCTATTCCATCGCCCTGGTCGCGGGCGCGCAGTTGCTGCCGCTGACGATCGGCTTCCTGGTTGTCGGCGCTTTTTTGCTTCTCTCCTACTGGCACAAGCTCACAGGCGTTGCGGCCCCGGGGGCGGCAATTCCCGGCGTGACTACTGAGATGTCGGGCCTGGCCACATTTCTGGTAGGCGCTCTGATCTGGAACGACCATTTCTGGTTCGCGACCACGCTCGCCGTGGCGAGCTTGATTCTGCTGGATCTGAAGGCGGCTCTCGAAAAACTGGCCAGGCGCATCGCTCCCGAAGAGATCTTCACCTTTGCCAAATTCCTGCTTTTGAGCGGCGTGATTCTGCCTGTGCTCCCGAATCAGCAGTTCGGGCCGTTCCACATCAATCCTTTCAATACGTGGCTGGTGGTGGTGGCCATCAGCGCCGTCTCTTACGGCAGTTACGTGCTGCAAAAGCTCACTAAAGGACAGGGAGGAATTGTGCTGGCGGCGTTGCTGGGCGGCGCATATTCCTCTACTGTGACCACGGTGGTGATGGCCAAGCGGGCGGCGCGCGAGCATCATCCGCACCTGTTCGCGGGCGGCATCCTCATGGCCTCGGGAGTGATGTATGTGCGGCTGGCGATTCTGGTGGCGCTCTTCAACCTCGACCTGCTGCGGATGCTGCTGATGCCTTCACTGGTATTGGCGGCCTTGGGGGTGGTTGGCGGCTGGCTTTGGACGCGGCGCGCCGACGAAGGCGCGCAGGCGCTGCAGGCAGAGGCTGACCCCAGGAATCCGCTGGAGCTGCTCACGGCGGTTCTGTTTGCGGCGTTGTTTCTGGTCATGCTGATTGCGACCCAACTGGCGCTGACGTATCTGGGTAAAGCCGGCGTGAACACACTGGCCGCGATTGTGGGGCTCGCCGACATTACTCCGTTCATCATGGGGCTGACGCAGTCGGCGGGAAAGCTGACGCCGCTGAATGTTGCGGCAGGAGCCATTCTGATTTCGGCGGCCAGCAACAACCTGGTGAAGGGAGTATTTGCCTACTCGATGGCCGACCGCACGACCGGCAGGCAAAGCCTGGCGTTCCTGGTAGCGCTGACAATTGCCGGGCTGGTTCCGCTGGCGTGGCTGGTGTGGTGAGCGAGCGAGTCGGCAAGCCGGCGGAGCGGGCGAAATTCGAGAGTGCGGAGGCGCATTTTTGTGCGAGGGGTGGAAACCCTAGTCAAATCAAGCGAAATGTTCGCCTTAGCGGGGTGACGGACCGGCCAAATGTTCGCCTAAGTGGTTGCACTTGCCCCCCAAATGTTCGCTTGGGAGGGTGCGATTCTTCGAGACAAATACCGAGAATGGTTGCGAACAATTAGCAGTTAGAACCGAGAAAAGTTGCGAATAAGAGGGAGTGGCACCGAGTAATTTCCCAAAGGGACGTCTAAACAGGGGTTTGCGGCCCTAAAACGCCCAGTTTTCCTGCAGTTTTCGCACGTTTTTGCAAGTCAGCGAGTCAGCAAGTCAGCAAGTCAGCGAGTCAGCGAGTCAGCAAGTGCAGCGCGTTGGGGGCAAGGCTCCAAAGTTTGAAGGAACGCTGCGGCGGATTGTGCGGGAAGAGATGCGGAGGGCGAACTAGGAGCTTGGTCCAGTCCGCATTCTCGGCATTTTGAATCAGATTGCTAATAGAGCTTGAAATCCACCTCGACCGTGATCATGACTGGGACGGGGATGCCGTTTAACATAGCAGGCTTAAAGCGATACTGGCTGATCGCGTACATTGCGTTTTGGTCGAGGCTCGGCTCCAGGCTGTATGCGACTCGCTGATTCTGCGGCATACCATGCGCATCGACGATCAGTGAGATGAGGCAAGTCCCAGTGATTTTCTCCCTGCGGGCCGCATCGCTGTAGTGAGCTTCGACACGTTTAATGACGGCGGGAGCGATGACGGCGCCTACGCGATTCAAAGGCTGAGCCAATTTGCCAGAGAGCTGCGAAGGTCTGTCGCTGAGGGTTAGCGTTGCGTCTTTGAATGGCGGCTGCTGGAGATCAAACGCCTGGTCTGGCACGGATCGGAGACGGAGCATAAAGGATTTCTGGCCGGTTTCATTGTTTTCCTGCTCGATACAGCCACTCAACTTTACCTTGGCGGAAATGACAACTGCGGCAGGCGAGCCATCATGCGAGCCGGGCTTGAAGCGATCGGTTTCGACTACAGCCAGCGCCAATTTGTCGAGATCGTTGCCGATGGGCTGGATGAAAAAGACGTCATGCGGGGTGCCCTTCGCGTCGATGATCGCCGAGAGTACCGCGGTGCCGTCGAGCTTCTTGCAATGGCCGGTGAATGGGTCATTCAATGTGATCGGAATCAGTTCAGGCGCGGAGACGCCGGGACCGGCGTAATAGGCGGTGAGAGTGACCGGCTGATCATTCGCCACAGGCGGAGTTGGGGGAGCGGCCTGCTGCGCGGCGGCGAAGCTCGCGGCAAGGAACACAACAAGAGCGACGGGGGATTTCCGGCGCATTTAGATTCTCCTGGATTGGCGCAGCCAGTATAGCGCAGAAGGAAACTTCCTTTGAGATCAAACGCGATGATGGAGATCTCTCAGGGGATAACGCCCGTGTCTTTATTGGCGTTTTCGGCACGAATGAAGAGGCTGCGGGAAAACTCCTCATTTCGCCCCGGACGTTGTGCCATGGACCTCCGGGCCTGAAGGCCGGAGAGTTTTTGCCTGGGAATTCAGGGCCTGAAGGCCCCTGCTCCCTCCGGCGAGTCTTTTATCGCCTGCACGCGAGTTTTTCCGCAGCCTGTGAAGTCGTGCTCTGTTACGAAGCACTCCAGCGCCGTTCCTACGGGACTCTTGTTCTATAGGGACTCGCGTACCCTACGCTGAAGCGCGGGGGCTAAAGAACGCCACGCCTACGGCGCGTGAAAAAAGGCAACCGCGGATCCTTCGACTCGTCCGCCGCGGCGGACTTGCTCAGGATGACAGTTTCGAGGTGCGTGATAGCTCGGAGGCGAGGCGCATCGTCTTTTATCATTGAATCACTGTGCAAACCATTCGCGTTGAGACGCCTTCGGCGAAGTATGACGTAATTACGGGCAGCGGGGTGATTGAGACGCTGGCGCCGCGTATTGAACGGGCCGTGGGACGGCTGCCGCGGCGCGTCTTCGTGCTGACATCGCCGGAGATTTGGGCGCTGTGGGGCAGGGCGTTTTGCGGGTCGTTTGAGAAGGCGAAGGTTGAACCGCCGGTGACGCTGTTTCTTCCGTCCGGCGAAGAACACAAAACAATCAGAAGCGTAGAGCGCTTGACGCGCGAGATGGTGCAGGCGGGCGGCGACCGGGGATCTCTTCTGATCGCTTTTGGCGGCGGGATTGTGGGCGACGTGGGCGGCTTTGTGGCCGCGATCTTCATGCGTGGGATTCCGTACGTGCAGGTTCCGACGACGTTCTTATCGCAAGTAGACTCGAGCGTGGGCGGCAAGGTGGGCGTGAATCTGCCGGAGGGCAAGAATCTCGTGGGGAATTTCCTGCAGCCGCGCGCGGTGTTTGCCGATATCGGCGTGCTGGGCACACTGGCTGACCGCGAGCTGCGCGCGGGGCTGATGGAGAGCGTGAAGGCGGGCATCATTCGAGACCGGGCGCTGGTGCGGTTTATGGAGGAGCACGCGGACGAGGTGCTGGGGCGCGACCCCAAAGCTTTGGAACGGGTGATTGCAGCGTCCGTTCGGATGAAGGCCGATGTGGTGGGACGCGACGAGCGCGAGAGCGGGTTGCGTATGATTTTGAACCTGGGACACACGGTGGGCCACGCTCTGGAGGCTGCCACGCGCTACAAAGCTATGCTGCACGGCGAGGCGGTGGGGTGGGGCATGGTCGCAGCGCTCTATGTGGCGCGCATTCGGGGGACGATTACGGGCGCGCAGATGGAGCGGATGGAAAAGCTAATCTACCGCTATGGGCCGCTGCCCAAGTTGAACGTGAGCGCCGCGAGGGTACTGGCCGCGACGGGCAGCGATAAGAAAAACATGGGCGGGGTGAGGCGGTTCGTAGTGCCCATCGGGATTGGCGACGGGGGCGTGGTGGAGGACGTTCGCCCCGAAGAGTTGGATGCGGCGGTGAAATACATGATGGTGAGGGGAAGAACAACTCCTAGCTTTTAGCTCTTAGCTTTTAGCTGAAAGCCCGTGAGGTTAGGGTCGTGCGATCCAACCCTAAGTGTCCGCTACATCGGACGCTTAGGATGGGGCACCTGGCGAGTCAGCGAGTCAGCGAGTCTGCCGGGCATCGGGGCGCGGACCGGCGGTGGATTGAATGCGTTGTTTGGTGTTTCGCATGTTGGCAAGTCAGCGAATCAGGAAGCCAGCGCATTGAGATTTGTGGCATCCCACCCTTGGCGCAAAAACAAGAGCGCGCCAAGGATGGGGCAACCAGCGAGTCGGCGGGTCGGCGGGTCAGGCGGGCATTGGGGCGCGGACCGGCGGTGGATTGAATGCGTTGTTTGGTGTTTCGCATGTTGGCAAGTCAGCGAATCAGGAAGCCAGCGCATTGAGATTTGTGGTATCCCACCCTTGGCGCAAAAACAAGAGCGCGCCAAGGATGGGGCACCCGGCGAGTCGGGCGGGCATCGGGGCGGCGAGTTCGCGCTGTATTTCTTTTTAGAAGTCAGCGAATGAGGAAGCCAGCGCATTGAGATTTGTGGCATCCCACCCTTGGCGCAAAAACAAGGGCACGCCAAGGATGGGGCACCCGGCGAGGCAGCGAGTCTGCAAGCAAGATATGAAACCAAAGCTCTGAGGGAACATCGAAAGTGACAGTGAAAACTGCCCGGGCTGAAGCGGTGTCCGGAATCTCCATCCCCGAGAGAAACAGCAACGATGAACGATCAGTCTTTGTACCGGTGGCTTGAGCAGCAGGGCGAGGCCTTTGGCGGTCCAGGCCTGGCGCCGCGCTGGACTTCGAGCGTGAAGGATGCGGTGGTGACGGCTTATGCGGGGTCGAGCCGCATCTGGTTCACGTGCTCGCATGGAATTCTCAACGAGATCTACTTCCCGAACATCGACCACCCGCAGGTGCGGGACATGGGGTTTCTGATTACCGACGGGCAGACGTTTGCGCACGAAGAGAAGCGCGACCTCAAGAAGAGATTCGAATACATCGATTCCGACGGGCTGGGCGTGCGGTACATCAATCGAGATCCCGACGGGCGTTACAGCCTGACCAAGGAGATCATTTGCGATCCGCATCACGGCGTGGTGCTGACGCGGGTGCGGTTGGAGGCGCGCGAGGATCTGCTGCCGCGGTTGAAGCTGTATGCATTGCTGGCGCCGCACCTGGGTGGCGGCGGGGCGGGGAATTCGGCGCGGGCAATGGATGTGGCCGGGCACAGGGTGCTGCTGGCGTGGAAGAACGAGTGGTCGCTGGTGATGACTTCGAGTTGCGGGTTTTCGCGCTTGAGCTGCGGGTTTGTCGGGGCGAGCGACGGCTGGCAGGACGTGATGCAGAACTTCACCATGGATTGGGAGTTTGGCTCGGCGATGGATGGGAATGTGGCCGTGATGGGCGAGATCGACCTGGGGTGCATCCCCCGGCTGGGCAACGGGGAACGGCGGGCCGATTCGAGCGGAGTGGGTGCGAGTGGAACGGCCGTGCGGGAGTTCACGCTGGCCATCGGCATTGGGGAAGGGCACCACACGGCGCTCGAAAAGACGATGGGATCGCTGTCAACGCCGTTCGCGGAGCAACGCAAGCGGTTTATTTTGCAGTGGAAGAGAGCGGCGCATCCCGATCTGGCTGGCGGCCAAGGCCCAGGACGGCGGCAAGCTGATGCGGGCCAGCCACGCCGTGCTTGCTGGCGCACGAGGACAAGACGTATCCGGGTGCGTTTGTGGCGTCGGCGTCGATTCCGTGGGGCCAGGCGAAGGGCGACGACGACCTGGGCGGCTACCACCTGGTGTGGACGCGCGACATGGTGCAGACGGCCACGGCACTGCTGGCCTGCGGGCGCGCGGAGACGGCGCGCCGGGCGCTGGTTTACCTTGCGTGCACGCAGCAACCCAACGGCGGTTTCGCGCAGAATTTCTGGATTGATGGAACGCCGTATTGGAGGGGGATGCAACTGGATGAAGTGGCGTTTCCTCTGATGCTGGCGTGGCGGCTGTGGAAGGCCGGCGGGCTGGGCGAGATGAGGTCCTTTGAGTTCGTCGAGCGGGCGGCGGGGTTTCTGGTGCGCCACGCGCCGATCACCAACCAGGAGCGTTGGGAAGAGAACCCGGGCTATTCGCCGTCGACGCTGGCGGCGGTGATTGGCGGACTGATTTGCGCGGCAGAGATGGCGCGCGCTTACGAAGCAGCGGAGCTTGCGGAGTTTCTCGAAGAGTATGCCGACTGGATTGAGGGACATCTCGAGGACTGGACGGTGACCAACAACGGCGTGCTGCATCCTGACGTCAAGCGGCATTACATGCGCATTCGCCCGCCGGAGTGCGGCGAGGCCTACGCGCACGAGGGCTGCGGGACCGAGATCATCAGGCTGCAGAACCGGCCGCCGGGGACGCGGACAGAATTTGAGGCGCGCGAGATTATCGATGCAGGTTTTCTGGAGCTGGTGCGCTACGGCGTGCGGCGAGCCGACGACCCGCTGATTGTGGACTCGCTGAAGGTAGTGGACGCGGTGCTGAAGCGAGAATTGCCGCAGGGGCCGGGATGGCTGCGCTACAACTGGGACGGCTACGGGCAGCGGCCCGATGGCGGTGCGTTTGAGGGATGGGGCCAGGGACGCGTGTGGCCATTGTTGACAGGCGAGCGCGCGCATTATGAGCTGGCGGCAGGCAAGGACATTATGCCGCTCATCAGCACGTATGAACAATTCGCGACTTGCGGGCAATTGTTGCCGGAGCAGGTGTGGGATGAGGGTGGCCGGGCGGGGCGCAGCCTGCGGATAGGACGGCCGGCGGGGTCGGCGGTGCCGCTGGTTTGGGCGCACGCGGAGTATCTGAAGCTGCTGCGCTCGGCCGTGGACGGCAAGGTCTTTGACCGCATCGATCCGGTCTATGAGCGTTACTGCGAGCCGCAGGGGCGCAAGCGGATCAGGCGCGGCATTGAGATGGCCAGCCTTCGGCGGCCCATCCAGCGGATGAACGCCGGCAGCACGTTGCGGATTGTGGATGAGAAGCGCTTTGAAGTGACGTGGACCGATGATGGCTGGCGGACCAAGCATATTGCTGCGAGCTGGGCCGTGGGCAGCGCCGGATTCAGCTCGGAGTTTGCGCCCGCGGCCACGAGCAGAGAAGTGGAATGGACCATGCGCTGGCAGGATGAGGACGCGTGGCTTGGATACAATGTGAAAGTTGTGGTCGATGGCCGTTAGTGCTTTATTGGGCGGCTCAAATTTAGTGTCGCGGTCTCCCACCCATTCGCCGGAAAAAGGGCGAATGGATGGGGCACGGAGTGTGACCATGCATGGAACGGATCAACTTTAGTGTCGCGGTCTCCCACCCATTCGCCGGAAAAAGGCGAATGGATGGGGCACGGAGTGTGACCATGCATGGGACGGATCAACTTTAGTGTCGCGGTCTCCCACCCATTCGCCGGAAAGAAGGCGAATGGATGGGGCACGGAGTGGGACCATGCATGGGACGGATCAACTTTAGTGTCGCGGTTTCCCACCCATTCGCCGGAAAAAGGCGAATGGATGGGGCACGGAGTGTGACCATGCATGGGACGGATCAACTCATGGAACGGGTCAAGGGGCGCCAATGGGTGCGTTCCGCAGTTTAACGAAAGGAATTCTTAATCTATGACTTCCGGCGTAACGTCTCTCTCGCTCGACCAACTTTCGATCGACACCTTGCGCCTGCTTGCCGTGGACACGGTGGAAAAGGCCAAGAGCGGCCACCCGGGCGCCCCGCTGGGCTGCGCGCCCATTGCCTACCTGCTGTTTCACAAGCTGATGAAGCACAATCCGGCGCACTCGAAGTGGGCCGACCGCGACCGGTTCGTGCTGTCGAACGGCCACGCATCGGCGCTGCTCTACGGGTCGCTGTTTCTCTAGCGGCTACAAGCTGACGCTGGACGATTTGAAGAGCTTTCGGCAGTGGGGATCGAAGACGCCGGGGCATCCGGAGTTCGGCTGGACCGACGGCGTGGAAGTGACGACCGGCCCGCTGGGACAGGGATTCGGGATGGCGGTGGGAATGGCCATCGCGGAGAGGCATCTGGCGGCGGTTTACAACCGTCCCGGCTTCGACGTGGTGAACCATCACACCTACATGCTGTGCGGCGACGGCGACCTGATGGAGGGCCTGTCGCATGAGGCGGCTTCGCTGGCCGGAACGCTGGGGCTGGGCAAGCTGATCGCGCTCTACGACGACAACCAGATCTCGCTCGACGGTCCCACCAAGTGGAGCTTTACGGAGAATGTACCGAGAGCGCTTCGAGGCCTACAACTGGCACGTGCAGCGCGTGGCAGACGGCAACGACCTGGACGCCATTGAAGCGGCCATTGCGGCGGCGAAGGCCGAGACCGGCAAGCCCTCGCTGATCGCGGTGCGCACGGTGATTGGCTACGGCAGCCCGAAGGCGGGCACGAACAAGGTGCATGGCGAGGCGCTGGGCGCGGCGGACACGGCGGCGACCAAGAAGTTCTTCGGGTTCCCCGAGGACCAGAGCTTCTACATTCCGGAAGATGCGCTGGCCAACTGGCGCCAGGCGGTGGGCCGCGGCGCGCAGCTTGAGGCGGAGTGGGACAAGATTGTTCGCCGGATACAAGGCCGCGTTTCCAGAACTGGCGGCGGAGTTTGAGCGAACGCAGGCGGGCAAGTTGAAGGCCGGCTGGGAGAAATCGATTCCCAGCTTCACCACGGAAAAGCCGATGGCCACGCGCAACGCGGGACAGATGGTGATGAACGCGATTGCCGAATCGGTGCCGGAGCTTTTTGGCGGGGCGGCGGATTTGACGGCTTCGACGAAGACGATCTTCAAAGCGAGCGCGCATTTCGCCGACGATCCGGCCGGACGCAACGTGTTTTTCGGCGTGCGCGAACTGGGGATGTGCGCGGCGGTGAACGGAATGGCGGCTCATGGAGGGCTGATTCCATTCGGATCGACCTTCTTTGTCTTTTCCGATTACGCCAAGCCGGCGCTGCGCATCGCGGCCATCATGGAGGTTCACTTCGCTGTTTGTGTTCACGCACGACTCGATCGGCGTAGGCGAGGACGGGCCGACGCACGAGCCCATCGAGCACCTGATGGCGTTGCGCGCGGTGCCGCACATGACGGATTTCAGGCCGGCGGACGCCAACGAGACGGCTGCGGCTTGGCGGCTGGCGCTGGAGCGCAAGGGCCCGTGCTTCTTTGCCCTCACGCGGCAGGATCTGCCGGTGATCGATGCGTCGACATCGCGACATGTATGCCAGCGTGAGCAAGGGCGCGTACGTGCTGGAAGACGCAGCGAATCCGCAGGTGATTCTGATCGGGACCGGCTCGGAGGTTTCATTGGCCATGGGCGCGGCCAAGCTGCTCGCGGCGCGAGGGAATCCGGGCGCGCGTGGTCAGCTTCCCGAGTTGGAAGCTGTTCGAGGAGCAATCGGCCGAGTACAAGGCCAGCGTGCTGCCGGCGGGCGTGCCCAAGCTGGCGATCGAAGCCGGCGCGACGCTGGGCTGGTGGAAGTATGTGGGCCGGGCGGCGACGTGGTTGGGCTGGAACGGTTTGGCGCCTCGGCGCCGGGCGCCATCGTGATGAAGGAACTTGGATTCTCGCCGGAGAATGTGGCGGGGAGGGCGAAGAGGCTTTTGAAGCGGAGCTAGCGTTGTTAGCGGAGTTAGCGGTGCTAGGTTAGCTCCAATTAGATGGCATTGCATTTGATTTAGCTTCGCTAACACGCGTGAAGCGTGGCTGACACCGCTAGCTCCGCTTCCCACTCAGAAAGGATCGCAAGTGAAACTTGTTATTGCCTCCGATCATGCGGGATTTCCTCTGAAGGAAGAGATACGCGCCAATCTGGCCGCGGCTGGCCACGAAGTGGTCGACCTGGGTGCATACAAGGTATGAGCCCGAGGACGATTATCCCGACTTTGCGGTGAAGGTGGGCGAGGCGATCAAAGCCGGTGTTGCTCCGCGCGGAATTCTCATCTGCGGCAGCGGCGTGGGCGTGTGCGTGGCGGCCAACAAGATTCCCGGAATTCGCGCCGGGATATGCCACGACACCTATTCCGCGCATCAGGGCGTGGAGCACGACGATATGAATGTGCTGGTGATGGGCGCGCGCATTATCGGTTCGGCGCTGGCCTTCGAGCTGGCGCACACATTTATCGGCGCCACGTTCCAGGCCCAGGAGGGGCGTTTTGAGCGGCGATTCAAGAAAGTGCTTGCCATCGAGGCCAAATATCTTGGAGGCGGTTCGAAGTAGCCGGTGTAGAGACGCGGAGCCAGGTACCGGATGATTACACAAGATTAGGAGTTGGTGCAGGGCCAGGGTGTTGAATCGGAAGTTCGTTGCATGGGTCGAGATCCGGAACCGCAGATCCTTCGACTGCGTCCGCCGCGGCGGACTTCGCTCAGGATGACAGATCATTCAGGAAAGAGACGCCGATGTTTCCCTTCGACACGATCCTGTTCGACGTGGGCGGAGTCCTGCTGACCAACGGCTGGGACCACCGCGAGCGCGCGGCAGCGGTCAAGAACTTTCAATTGGACGCAGCGGCGCTCGAGACCCGGCATGCCGAGTTTTTCGAAGCCTGGGAGCGGGGCGAGATTTCAGGGAAGGCCTACCTGAACGCAGTCGTCTTCTATGAGCCGCGCAACTTTCCACGCGGCGAGTTCTTCGCGTTCATGCTTGCGCAATCGCAACTGCTGCCTGGCGGCGCGCTGCCCATCCTTGAGGAGCTTTCGGAATCGAATCACTACATGCTGGGCGCGCTCAACAAC
This sequence comes from uncultured Acidobacteriaceae bacterium, assembly GCA_963848805.1. GTDB lineage: Bacteria > Acidobacteriota > Terriglobia > Terriglobales > Acidobacteriaceae > Telmatobacter. The sequence goes on from CAWKFD010000020.1 coordinate 83,277, forward strand.
GAGGCGCGCGAGACGAACGCGAACCGCTTCAGCCGCTTCGGCCTGCGGCGTTATTTCAAGGTGGCGTTCAGTTCGTGTTACGTGGGGCTGCGCAAGCCAGAGCCGGCCATGTATCGGCGGGCGATCGATATTTTGGGCTGCGCGCCGCAGCGGATTCTATTTATCGACGATCGGGAAGAGAATGTTGCGGGCGCGGTGGCAGTGGGAATCAAGGCCGTCCAGTTTACGGGCGAAGAGACGTTGCGGGCAGAGCTCAAAGATCTGGGAGTTTTGTAAACAGAGATCAGAGATCAGAGAGCAGAGATCAGATGCACCTGTTCTCTTGGATTTGAGTCTAAACAGCAGAGGGGATTTGAGAACCTCATGCACACTTCGCGTTTTCTCCCGTTTGCGGGATTTCTTGCCTTCATTGCGATGGTTTTGCCGCCGGCTGCGGTTTGCCAATCCGGCAGTTTTCAAGTTGCGCAGAACGGCCACACGGTGGGCACGGCCAGTTTCCAGTTCACGGCTACGCCCAAAGGCTACGACTCGACTTCTCTGGTCCGGGTCGATCTCGAGGGCCTTGAGTATGCGCTGTCGAAGACCGAGAGTCTCACTTCGGCCAACCAGCTCGACCACGTGCAATTGAGCGCCATCGTGAACGGCGAGGCAGTGACCGTGGTTGCGGCGCCCGATTCGGCCCAGCTTCTCGTCAACATTTCAGCCAGCGGAAAGAGCTCGACCACCCGCCTGGCCGCGCACCCCGCCGCGGTCTTCCTGCCCGACTTCGATCCCGGCGCGCTGGAGACGCTTTTGGCTCTCGCTGTGACCAAGAACAACCGCGATCTCTGGGTCATTCTGCCGAAGAACGCCGGCTCGATTGAGCCGGTGCAATTGGCCACCTACCCCGATCAGCAGGGAACCCTGGACAGCAAGCCGATCATCGTGCACCACCTTGTGGCCACCATTGCCGGCACCAAGACCGACCTCTTTTCCGGGCCGGAGAATCAACTGCTGCAGGCGGAACTTCCGCAGGCGGGTTTTGCGCTGATTCGCAAGGGTTTTGTACTCAAACCCCCGGCCAAGCCGATTGTTCCGCCTGAGGGGGTCGGGGCCGCCCCGCAACCGCAGGCATAGGAACTCGACGGCCAAAAGCAGCCGCATATCCCTCACTGCGTTCGGGATGACAGTTCATCAGGGAAGCAAGAGGTCTATTGTTGGCGCAGCGGCAGGTTTGTCGCCGATTGGGAAGTTTCGTCTTCGACGCGGGTGAATTGTCGCCGCCGATCAACCAAAAAAGATTAGAATCGTCCAATTATCAGACAAACCCGCATCCGCGAAGGCACTCTGACGAGAAGGCGGATCGACGTAAACTGGAGGAGCTCTCGATTGTCCGCACTTTCCCCCATGTGCCGGACCGCAGTTCTCGTGGTTGTGCTGGCGGCTCTCGCAACCGCCGGCGCCTGCGGCATGCAGGTTTCCCGGCCGGCGAAGCCGCACGGGAGAACGCCGGCAGCGGCCGGTCCGCACACAGCTCATGGTATGGCGCCCGCGCGCAGCACGCATCGCGCAGCGCCCATCCTTGGCCATCGCCGCGCGGAAAGGAAATCCACTCCCGAAGAGGTTGGATTTCGAGCGGGCCTCGCCATCCGGCGCCAACTGGCAGAGAGACAAGCCGTGCGGCGCAGTGCCGTCCTTCGCGTGGAGCGTTCGCGCGTAACGCCATCGCCGCGCGTGCCGCCTGAGCCGGCGCAACGGGCCGACGCAGACGACGGCTCAGAGGAAACAGCGGTTGCAGATCGCCCGGCGCTGCCCGACCCTGCGCCGGAGAGCGATGGGTATGCGGCGCCGACGGAAAGCGGCGAAGATGCCGAGAGTAACGCGCGTCCGCCTGCCGAGCGGGCCGTTGCGACGCGGGATGCTAACGCTGGCGCCGAGACTGAGGAGGCCTCGCTGCGCATTCCGATGGGCGCGATGCCGCCGTTACGCGGGACGCTGGCGTCGCTGGAACGGCAAAATATGCGCCTGGACGCGGAGGGGTTGGAGCGGATCGAGGACGAAGCCGACCTGGCGTCGCGCATTGCGCACGGTTTTCTGGTGCCGGTTCCGGCATCGAGCGCGCTCACGGTGAATGCCGATCTCCCTCTGAACCACCGCTATTGCAGGGCCTGGACGGCGCGGTTCCTGACCGATCTGGCGCGAGGCCACGAGGCTCAGTTTCATCGGCCACTCGAAGTGAGCTCGGCGGTGCGCACGGTGGAATACCAGAAGCGGCTGATGGAGATCAACGGCAATGCGGCTCCAGCCGAAGGCGACATCGTGAGCCCGCATCTGACCGGCGCGACAATCGACATAGCCAAAGACGGCATGAGCCGCAAGGAGATTGCCTGGATGCGGCAGCGGCTGCTGGCGCTCGAAGAAGAGGGCAAAATCGACGCGGAAGAAGAGTTCAAGCAGGCGTGCTTCCATATCACCGTGTATAAGAACTATGCGCCGCCGCGTCCGGCCTCGCAGGAGAAGGCCGGAAGGAATCACATCCGGCACCACCCGGCCCCCGCCCCAGATGGCGCAATCGCCGCGCAGGGAATTTGACATCTTGTCATCGTGAATATCGCGAAACTGCGCGGTTCTGATTTCAGTTCCGAGCCTCCCAGTCGTCCGTCGCGGTTTTACCGCCATCAGTCCAGGTGACTTCGATGGCCTCGTAATCGAGAGTAATCATCTCATTGCCGCCGGCCTTGCGAACGCTCAGAATGGTCGCGTTGGTGAGCACGATCCTCTGGGCTCTCTTTGCGCCTCCCGAGCCTCCCTCAAAGGCAATCGTCACTGTCTTCAACGTTTCATTTGTAACCAAGGCCGAGGCGAAACTGGGCGACGCCTTATCGATCTCTTTGGTGATGGTGATGGTGGAGTGCATCCGTCTGCCGGTGGGCATCGCGGTCTCCCTTGGGGTGTCGCGGACGACGCTGACGAGGTGGATTTTTTCGGACCCGGCATTGCCCTTGATGGGCCCTTGCCTGGCGCCCGTAACCGTCATGTATGCATCGACCGCGGCCATGGCCGGCGCCGCGCAGAGCAGCGCAGAGAGAACGCCGCAGAGCACAAACATCGTTTTTCGAATACGCATTGCAATCCTCCTTGATGGTTCAATCTGTTGAAAGCTATGAAGCCGGACCCGGTATCTCGCGATTGTGGATACCCGTTTTGGCGGCGCATCAGTTGGCATGCGCATTGCGGCGTCTGCTTGCTCGCCCATCTGAGCGGGAGTCTACCTTTTGTCTTCCCGGAGGCATGAGAATATACGCTAAAGTGTCGGGCGCGCAATCTATTTCGCGTTTGTTCGAGAGCCAAAGTACCGGACGCGGCCGGGATCGGTCAAAGAGAGCCCCGAGATGCCGGCAGGTGCGGGCCATGAACTCCGCGGCATAAGAATTCATTCGATTCCTGGCCGCTGGCGGGAGTAGAATCGCGGGCAAAAGCTTCCCAGGCACACTCGGAAGGTGGAAATTATGAGCGAACCTCAAGTGCAACCCGCGGTCGCGGCCGGACTTTCGCAGTGGCAGCGGGTTGCCGACACATTCGTCGCGCCGCAAAAGACTTTTGACGACATCCGGCGCGGCAACAGGAGCTGGTGGCTGCCGTGGTTGGTCGGCGCGGTTTTTGCCTACGTTTTGTTTGGCGCGGTTGTCCAGAAGATCGGCATCCAGCAGGTGGTGGACAACCAGATTCGGATAAGTGGAAGAGCGCAGGAGCAGTTGGCACAGGTGACGCCCGAGCAGCGGGAGAGGTCCAACAATTTTTTGGTTGGATTGGTTGAAGGCACGTTCATTGGCGTCCCCGCCATAGGCCTGGTGTACGCTGTGGTGATCTCCGCGGTGCTGCTGGGCACCATCAACTTTGTATTTGGCGGCAGAGCAAACTTCGGAAATGTTTTTGCCGTCATCTACTATGCGTGGCTCCCCGGCATCGTCAAAGTGCTGTTGGGCGTGGTGGTGATTTACGCAGGGATGGCGCCGGAGTCGTTCAATGCGAAAAATTTCGCGCCGACAAATCTAGGCGCATTTTTAGACCCCGTGGACACCAACAAGGCGCTCTACGCGCTGGCGACCTCGCTGGATGCCGTAACGATTTGGACGCTGATACTGCTGAGTATTGGGGTCGCAACCGTGGCGGGAGTCAAGCGCAGCTCGGGCTACATCGCGGTGTTCGGCTGGTGGGCGATCATCGTGCTGTTCAGCGTGAGCTGGGCGGCATTGATGGGATAAGCGCGGGCTGCACGGCGGGGGCAAGGAGTGGTCAGGGCGGTGCGGATTCCGGCGCGAACCTGCGCTGCTACAATCGAGTAGGCCGCGACCCGGCAGATTGCACCGGAGCGATGAGCGAGCCGGGCAGTTCCCGGGCCAGCAATGCACGAAACACAAGCGATGACCCTCCGCCTCTTCAATACCCTCACGGGACAACTGGATCCGCTCGCCGCTGCCGACGGCAAGGCGCTGCGCATGTACGTCTGCGGGCCCACGGTCTACGACTACGGCCACATCGGCAACTTCCGCACCTTTCTCCAAATCGACATTCTGCGCCGCTTTTTGCGGCTGACTGGAACGCCGGTGCGCCACGTCATGAACATTACCGACGTGGACGACAAGATCATCCGCAACGCCGCGGAGGAAGGCGTTCCCATTGGCGAGTACACGCGGCACTATGTGGAGGCGTTCTTCGAGGATATCGAGGCGCTGCGCATCGAGCGGCCGGAGCAGATTGCCCGCGCCACGGAACACATTCCGCAGATGGTGGCGCTGGTGGAGAAGCTGGCGGCCGCAGGAGCGGCGTACAAGACTGAGGACGGCTCGTGGTATTTCCGGCTGGCTGCGTTTCCTGCGTACGGCAAGCTGAGCAAGAAAGATTTGTCGTGGCATGGAAGACGGCGCGCGCGTGGACGTGGACGAGTACGAGAAAGACTCGGCGCGCGACTTTGCGCTGTGGAAGGCCGCCAAGCCCAGAGAAACTTTCTGGGAGACGGCGATCGGGCGCGGGACGGCCGGGCTGGCACATCGAGTGCTCGACCATGGCGATGGAGTACCTGGGCGAGAGCTTCGATCTGCACGCGGGCGGCGAAGACCTGATGTTTCCGCACCACGAAAACGAGATTGCGCAGAGCGAGACCGCGACGCACAAGCAGTTTGCGCGGCATTGGATGCACGTGCGCTTCCTGCTGGTGGATGGCAGGAAGATGTCGAAGAGCGAGGGGAATTTTTATACCTTGCGCGATCTGCTATTGAAGGGGTACAAGGCTTCCGCCATCCGTCTGGCGCTGGTTTCTGTGCCGTACCGGCATCAATTCAACTTCACCTTCGAGGGATTGGCAGAGGCAGCGGCCGCCATTGAACGGCTGCGGACGTTTCGGGCGCGGCTGACCGCGGGAAACTTTGCGGCCGGGTCAAACCAAGCAATACAGGGCGCGGCGAAGAAAGCGCAAACCGACTACAGGGAAGCGTTGGCCAATGACCTGAACACTGCGGAGGCCCGCGCGGCCATTTTTGAATTGGTTCGCGAGGCCAATACGGTCATGGACCGGGAACTGTTTCATCTCTCGGATCGCGACGCGGTCCTGGCGGTGCTGAAGGATTTCGACGCGGTCTTCGATGTGCTGGAAGATCGCGACGCCGAGCCCACGCGCCGCGCAATCGAATGGGCGGAGAAGGAGGGCCGCATGGGCGATGTGGCTCCGGAGCTTTTGGCCGCACAGTCGCTTACGGATGAGGCTGTTGAGGCGCTGGTGGCGGAGCGAACGGCGGCGAAGAAGGCGCGCAACTTTGCGCGGGCCGATCAGATTCGGAACGAGCTGGCGGAAAAGGGTGTGGTGCTGGAAGACTCGAAGGATGGCGTCCGATGGAAACGGAAATAAGCCATGATTCTTCGTTTGACAAGCGCTCAGGATGACAGACGAATGATCCAACGAACTTCTGGGGCGTGAGACGAGCGAGGATCGGGAGAAGAGCAAGAGGTACCCATGGAAGGCGACGAAGTAGGGGAACTGAAAGAAAACGCGGAACATGGCGCAAGGGAATCGGCGATGCGGCCGGTCGCCTTTACCATGAGCGTGCTGGCGGTGTTGGTGGCTGTGACCACAGTGCTGGGCCATCGCACGCACACTGAAGCGGTGCTCGACCAAACCCGCGCCGCGGTCGAGCAGAACCGAGCTACCGACCAGTGGGGCGAGTACCAGGCCAAGAAGAACCGCGCCTACAATACGCAACTGGCCAGCGAACTGATGAAGGTAGCGCCCCTTGCCGACAAGGAATCGGCCGCCAAGCTGACCAAGGGTTACGCCGATCATCAGGCCAAGTGGACGGACGATCTGAATCAAGTGGAGGCCAGCGCGCGCGAAGAAGAGAAAAAGGTAAAGGGCTTTGAGGGTGATGTGGATGCCGCCGAGGCGCGCGCGGACCGCTTCGACCTGGCCGAGGCGCTGCTGGAGATTGGCCTGGTGATCACATCGGTCACGCTGCTTACGCGCAGCCGGATTTACTGGTATCTGGGGCTTGCCTTCTCGGCGCTTGGAGTGGCGTCGGTGGTTTCGGCGTTCCTTCTGAAGTGACGCCGTTCGAGGCCAAAGGGGCGTGCTATAGATGGAAGACCTTTTCGGCATTGGTTTGGAAAAACATTTTCTTCTCGATGCCGGTTATGGGCAGGCCATCGCTGAGAATCACTTCCTCGGGTTCGAATTGATAGGGATAGTCCATTGCATAGAGCAGACGATCTGCCCCCATGACTGAGCGGACGAACATGATGGGCAACTCGCTGGCCATTCCGCTGGTCGTTACATAGAAATTCTGTTTGAAGTAGTCGCTTGGCTTCTGTTTCAGCGGCTGCATGCACTCGTACCGCTTGGAATTCACTGCGCCGCGATGCATGTAATCGACCCTGGACAGCCAGAATGGAATTGCCTCGCCCAGGTGCCCCACGACGATCTGCAGTTTCGGAAAGCGGTCGAAGACGCCTCTGGTGATAATACGCAGAATGTGCATTCCCGTCTCAACCGCGAAGCCATAGATGGCGCCATCGAGTCCGCATTCGAGCAAGGGGGCGATCATGGCCGCGGACGGCGTGCTGGGATGCAGGTAGATGGGGACATCGAGCGCCTCGGCCGTTTCAAAGATGGGCCAAAACTTTTGGTTATCGAGATATTCGCCTCGCGTGTGGGAGTTGATGATCGCTCCCTTCAAGCCGAGTTGCCTCACGCCTCGTTCCAGTTCTTTGACAGCGGCGGCGGGATCTTGCGGCGCGATTGCGGCTAACCCCGCGAATCGACCGGGGTGGTGGGCAATGGCTTCGGCCAGTTGATCGTTTGTTGAAATGGCGAGAGCCCTGGCCGTATCGGCATCGAATATCTGCACGCCCGGCGAGGTCAAGGCGAGAACTTGCCGATCGATGCCGGTGGCATTCATATCGGCAATGCGCCGCTCGCCCAAATCGATAAGGCGATTGCGCACCTGCGTGGGGCGATCGCTTTCGCTCAGCAGGTAATGGCCAATCATGCTGTCGAAGCCGGGATCGTTCGACTTGCCGCTGGCCAGCAGTTTGCGGTATTCGCTCAAGAGATCCGGGGTTGCGAAAGCCTCCTCGGTGGCGATGCGTTTGTACAGGGGTGACGGTGCAATGCTCATGAAATAACTCCTAGAACCGGTCTCATAAACCGACTTTTTCAACTCACCAGCCTTGTGGGACCCACCTTGTTGTTGGGTCCCATACTTGCGCGGCGCTGCACATTGCCATTTATGAGACCGGTTGTACGCCTCCTGATCGCGTGGGTCGAGTGGCAAAGAATCCAATTCGTCTCCGCCTGCATTCCTGGCGCGCGCCTTCCATAGAAGGCTGATGGCCAGGATCAGAATAGCCGAACAGACGCGGCGGCCGTTCGGCTTCGGCCTTTCTCTCAAGCAGCGCCGCTCAATTTGGAAAATATCTTGTAGCGTGCGCCGGCCTACGGTAGACTGACGGCCAAGTGAAAGGCGGTCCGATGAGAAATCTTCTTGCCGCTGCAATTTTTGTTTTTGCGTGCGCGCCGCTTCCTGCGCAGGCGCCCGCGGCCACGCCCACGCCGGCTGCTGCGCCTGCGCAAACCCCAGGCCCCGCACCACAAACCAACAACAGCGACATCGGCTTCAGTTACAGCCTGCCCTCGGAGTGGGAGACTGTGCCCGAGCCCCCGGCTCCGGCGCCGTTGCCGGATGAGATCGCGAACCCCAAGCTCGCAATCCAAAAAAAGGGCGACGCCTGCATTCAGGTTGCATTTACAGCCAAACACGGCACGCCGGCCTCGGTCGTCGTTGTGGTGGCGCTGCCTTTTGCGTGCTACGGGCAAACCATGACAACGAGCGATCTGCCGGGATTCGGTTCAGGCGTCGCGGCGGAGCTCAAGGAGACCTTCGCAGTTGCCGGGCCTGTCCAGGGGAAATATTCGCTAGGGAATCACAGTATGTGGATCGAACGCGCCAAGGGAACTCCCAAAGGCCACGCTGAGAGTCAATACACCTTTGAGATGGTCTGCACCGTGCTCGAGAAGGCCGCTGCGTGCTGGATGGCGATGGCTGCCGACGATGCGAGCTTGCAGGCGTTCGAGCAGGGCCATGTTTCGCTCGACGGCGAGCCCGCTACGGCGCTGGTTCCCGCAAGTGCTTTACCGAACAAGCCGTCGTAAGCCGGCAGAGCAGGGGAGAGCTTTCATTCCGGCGGCATCTGCTCCAGTTGCTCTAGAGGCAGCTCTCTGCCCTTGGCTTGCACCCGCGATGTGGTCAACAGAAAGACTGCAAGCACAATGGCAACCATGCCCGCGAACTCCTCCGCCTGCGGCCGTTCGTGAAGCAGCAGAATGCCCAACAGCACCGCGATGATCGGATTCACGTATGCATACGACGAGACCTTGCCCACCGGCACATGTTCGAGCAGATAGATGTATGCGCTGTAGCCCAGCAGCGAGCCACCGGTAATGAGATAAGCCTGAGCTCCAATCGCGGCGGCATTCAGATGGAACCGCGGCCATTGGCCCAGCACTGTACCCAGAACAGTACTGGAGGCGCCGGCCGCCAGCATCTGCCAGGCCGCGGCCACAAAGCTGTTGACGTTGAGCCGCACACGGCGCGCTACGATGCTGCCCACGCTCCAGCAAAGCGCTCCGGCGAGCAGGGCGGCTACGGCCCACAAGCGCACGCTATCGCCCTCCAGGCCGTTGCGCAAGGAGGGCCATAAAAGAGTGGCCAATCCCGCAAAGCCGAGCGCCATGCCCAGCCATCCACGCCGCGGCAACGGTTCGCCGCCCGGCAAAAACTTCTCCAGCAGCGCTACGTACAGCGGAGTCACGCCCAGCACCAGTGAGGCCAGGCCGCTGGGCACGGATTCCTCGGCGTACACGAGTCCCAAGTTTCCTCCGCCCAGGATCAACAACCCCATCAGGCATAGGAGCAGCATGGTTTTGGGCGGCCACACCAGACGCAACTTGCGCAAGCGGCACCAAGCGAGCAGAATTGCGCCAGCGATGAAGAACCGTGTTCCGGCCAGCAGCAGAGCGGGCATCTGAGCCGCCCCGACACGAATCGCGGTATACGTCGAGCCCCAGAAAAAATAGACACTGGCAAATGCCAGCACAATCGAGGCGGGGGTTGCAGGCCGATGTTTTTCAGCGCCGGAATGGAGCGAACCACTGGACATGGGAATAATTCCATCGTAGCCCCACCAGCGGCCGGCAAACGCACCTTAAGATCAAAGACAGCAAATGTGGCAGGGGAAGAGCAGCAGGGGCTAAAGCCCGACTCATTTTGCGAGCTTGATCGGCCCGGCTGAAGCCGTGCCCTTATTACAAGGCCCCCGAGGGCATTCTTCAATAGCCTGCAAGATCGTGCAGTTGTGACTCATTTTGCGAGCTTGATCGGCCCGGCTGAAGCCGTGCCCTTATTACAAGGCCCCCCGATGGCATTCTTCAATAGCCTGTAAGATCGTGCAGTTGTCACTCCTCGCGTAGAAAGATCATGGCGCGTTTGCCCTGCCACCAGCGGCCGGCCGTGGCACCGCCAATGCGTTGCGTGGTATCCTCACGCTCAAGGCGATTCCAGAGGAAGCGTGCACTTTTAAGGATTCTGCTCAGTCGCCGGCTCCCTGGTGGCCGCGTCGACTTAAGAGTTGCGGCTTCGGGGCAAAGCAACTCTGGAATCGCGATCGCGGGGATTTCAATGCATACACGCGGCACTCACGATTCGCTGCTCGCGCCGGCCAAAAGGCGTTGGTCGCTTTCGCGCGCGCAACGTATCTGCCCGCGCAAGCACCTGCGTGTGCTGCCTGCCCGCACTCGACCTAGCCTGTTCGGCGGCGACTAGCGTCAGGACCGCCGAAGCCCCTCGCCCTTTTTTGGACCCTGCATAGGCCCGCAGAACTGAACGATCCCACGGGCTGGGATCCCGGGCTGCGCCGCATCCGCCGACCGATAAACGGGCCAATTCCGGGCCAGGCCAACGGCCACCGATTCTGGCCAATCCGCTGAGGAGAATTTTCGATGACCAAGCAAGAGCTGCACGCCAAGTACGGACCAAAACTGGTTTGTGAACTGCCAGGGCCAAAGGCACGGGCCGCGATTGAGGCCGACCACCGGCTGATTTCGCCCAGCTATACGCGCTCATATCCATTGGTGGCGAAGCGCGGGCGCGGCGTCCGCGTTGAAGACGCAGACGGCAATGAGTTTCTCGACTTCGCCGCGGGCATTGCCGTGGTTTCTACCGGCCATTGCCATCCCGAAGTGGTTGCCGCCATTCAGAAGCAGGCCGCGGAGCTGATCCACATTTCAGGAACGGATTTTTATTACGAGGGATTGACGATTTTGGCCCAGCGGCTGTCGGCAGTCGCGCCGATGCCCGGGCCGCACCGGTTTTTCTACGGCAATTCCGGAGCCGAGGCCATCGAGTGCGCGCTGAAGGTGGCCCGCTACCATACCGGGCGCCAGCAGATTATTTCGTTCTTTGGCGCATTCCACGGCCGCACCATGGGCGCGCTGTCGCTCACCGGATCAAAGCCGCAGCAGAAGCGCCGCTTCGCTCCGCTGGTTCCGGGCGTGACGCACGTGCCCTATCCCTACGTCTATCGCGGCTGGGCAGATCACGGTTTTCCGAGCGGACCGCAGAACGAGGAGGCGTTCAGCCTGGGCTGCGCGCGCTACATCGAGGAGAAGCTCTTCAAGACCATCCTTCCTCCCGAAGAGGTGGCCGCGATCTTCGTCGAGCCGATTCAGGGCGAAGGCGGATATGTGCCGGCGCCGGCGAATTTTCTGCGCGAGCTGCGCGCCATCTGCGACCGGCACGGTATTTTATTGGTTTCGGACGAGGTTCAGAGTGGATGCGGAAGGACCGGCAGGTGGTGGGCCATTCAGGAATCGGGTGTGGAACCAGACATTGTCTGCATGGCGAAGGGCATCGCCAGCGGCATGCCGCTGGGCATTTGCATGACACGAGCGGAGATCATGGACTGGGCGCCCGGCTCTCACGCATCGACCTTTGGCGGAAATCCGGTGTCGATCGCGGCCGCACTGGCGACCATGGACATTATCGAACGCGAGGGAGTGGCAAATGCAGCCCGCGTGGGCGAGTTCATGCACGAGCGGGTGCGCGGGTGGATACAAAGCCATCCGTCGGTTGGCGACGTGCGCGGGCGCGGCCTCATGATCGGCATCGAAATTGTGAAGGACAAGGCCACGCGCGAGCCGGCCGCGGCGCTGAGAAACCGTGTCGAAACGCTGGCCTTCGAACGCGGCCTGATGATACTCGGCTGCGGCGAAACCTCGCTGCGGCTTTCGCCTCCGCTGATTGTCAGCAAGGAAGAAGCCACCGTGGCGCTCGACATTCTGGAAGAATCGCTGGCGATTGCGGAGAAGGAGTGCGAGCAGAGTGCGGTCGCCGCGGCGACGGTCTAAGGCGGAGCCAGAGTAAACATGTCATTGCGTCGATTTGTGAAATGAGGCTCACCGCGGCGGGTTACTTGGATGACGTTCGGATCCTAGTCGGCAATTCGGGAGTGTCTCAGTTTGAAAAAACCCCCCTTGGGGGCCAAAGTGTCTGCGTGAGAACAGATTTTCTTGTGCGGAAACGCAGTGAAGAAGAATGCCTTTGAGGGAAAACACCGCGAGTTCGCGCCGCATTGCGGCGTGGCGAGTTCGCAAGTTCGCGGCTAGGACGAGTTCTCACGCAGATAATGAAGCCCGATTTCCTTGGGGTTATTTACGGCGTGGCTTAGGCCGTGCTCTTTCAAAACCATTTCAAACTGGGTCTACTCGGCAATTCGCATTTTGGCGATCTCAGAGGTGCGGTGCGCGGCCCGCTCGAGATTGTGCGCCATCTCATTCGTGGCCAGGCGCTGCTCCTCCGCCGCGGCGGCCATTTGATGCGAAAGCCCCGACAGATCCTCGGTTTGTGCAGCAATGCTGTCGATGGCGGCGATGGCGGAGGAAACATCGGCGCCGATCGCGGTTACCTTGTTTTGAATTTCCGACGTTGCCGCCGCCGTCTGCTCGGCGAGCTTGCGCACCTCGCTGGCCACGACGGCAAAACCTTTGCCGTGCGCGCCCGCCCGGGCGGCCTCAATGTTGGCATTCAACGCCAGCACGCTAGTTTGCGTGGCAATGGAAGCGATCAGGTCCGCCACCCTAGCCACGCCGCTACTGGACGCGCGCAGGCTTTCGATCGAAGCTTTGCTTTCCGCGCTAGCGGTGCGCGACTTCTCGGCTGCCTGCGCCAGCTCCGCAGCGTTCCTGGCAATCTCGGCGATGCTGGCCTCGATCTCGTGCGTGGCCGTGGCCACCATCTGCAAATTGCCGTTCAAATGCTCGATGTCGCTGCGCTGCGCTTCCTGCGCCTGGCGCAGGGCGTCGATCTTCTGCATGGTATTGATGCCCCAAAGCACGACTGCGCCGATATATTCGCCGTGCGCGTCGATTATGGGCTCGATTTCCTGATCGAGCTTGACCGGCCCCAGGTCGATAACGGCCTTGTGCGGAAGGCGGTGCCTGCCCCCATGCTGGTTTGCTCCCAGAATCCTTTCGACCGCTGCCGGGTCCTTATGGAAGATGTGGATCGACTTGCCGACGATCTGGTCAACAGGCACGGGCAGATACTGCTCTAAAGTACGCAGTGTTTTGCGCGAGGCCCGGTTCAGGTAACGCAGGATCAAATCGCGGTCGCAGAACATTGCGTTCGAGGGCAGCGCGTCGAGCGCGAACTCAAAGCTGCGGTCGGCCAGCGCGCTGGGGGCAACCTCAACGGGCGCGAGCACATCGGCAACGATCGGCGCGGGCACGCTGCGCTGGGCGAACAGGCTTGAGAACAGACCTTGAGACATGGCGGGACTCCTTGTCGGTGTCCTTCCAGTTTCGAGCAAGTTGGGTGCGGTGAACACTCGATTCGTTCCAGGATAGGGATCGTTTCCGGAATTGAATCCTTAGTTCCAATTCAGGAGTGTCCGTGTTGGGCCCGATGGAGCGAGGCCAGGCCTGCGAGCCGGGGGCATTTGCGTGGATCGCACGTCCGGGCCGACAATGGATGGCGATGAAAGAGACGGCCCGGATAGGTGTTGGATGGGTGGAACGGACGCTGGCCGGCCTGGAGTGGCTCGCCGCGCGCCGCGGCCGGGCGCCGGCCTTGCCTGGCCATTTGCTCACCGGCATCGAGGGCGAGGAAGCCGCTTGCACTTACCTGCGCCGCAAGGGCTACAGAGTGGTAGCGCGGCGGTGGTCCGCAGGCAATCTGCCGGGCGATCTGGACCTGATCGCATGGCAGGGGCCGATGCTCTGCTTCTTCGAGGTGAAGACCCGCACCGCGCGGGATATAACGCCGGCTGAAAATGCCGTCGATGCCCACAAGCGCAACACTCTGCGACGCCTGGCCCGCCAGTACGTACGCCAATTGGCCGGCGACACAACCCCGCAGGTGCGCTTCGACGTGATCAGCGTGTATCTTGTGCCGCGCCAGAATCGCGAATTTACGCACTTTGAGAATGCATTCGGCTGGAACGAGAGGCGGCGGGGCGGAGTTTGAGCGGACAAGCTATTCCGCTCGCGCTCCGGTACGCATTTCGCTATCTCTTTGTATAGGTCTTGTCGTACATCGCGGGCATTCCGCCGTCGGCGGTAATGACGCGGTGTTGGAAATACCATTGTCCATTGCGTTTGACGAACTCATCGTGCTCCCGGCCCTGCTCAAAGATTTGCGGCACAGCTTTGACCGTCTCCGAACTGACGCCCGTCCAGATAACATCCGCGGTGGCGGTGTCGTCCTTGACGACGATTTTGAGATTGGTGAGGAGCATGTGGATCGTCCCCGCATGGCTGGGCGCGCCTGCCGCCGCCTTTTTGTAGAGATCCTCAATGCCCTGCTTGCCTTTCCCGATGATGCCGTTCACGTCCAGGATGCTGTCTTCGACGTAGTAGTCGCTGAAGCCATGGCCGCCGGTGCCGAGCTGGCCATAGTAATCGACGAGCAGGTCATTGATCTGTGCTCGGTCAAGAAGCGTTTGCAGCGTGGCCGCCGGGCGTTGCGCAGCGGCGGGCACAGCGGATGCCCCCAGCATGAGCGTAAGCGCCGCGAGCAGAAAGGTTCCGAGGCTTACCTTGGTAAACCGAGAAAATAGCATCGCGCAGTCTCCTGTTTGGAAAGATAGTTTACAGTTTACAGCTTGCGGCTGGGACGAGGTCACTGTATCTCTAGCCGATGCGAAAAGTGTATGATGGGTCGATAGATTTCTAGATTCAGCAAACATTTTGCACGTACACATGCAAGCCTCGTTACCGGCCGGTAGCGCCTTCGCTTTGGCGGGGCGCAGTTTATTTGCCGGGCAGCGGCAGGGAACCGGCGGGACTAGAGCCGGCCCGGTGCGATTGTTCAAGCATCAGCCATCGAGCAGTAAGAAGGCATGTGCGAAACAGGAGTACCGTCGCCATGACCATACTTCCCCACTCTTCGCTCCGGGTTGTTTTTGCCGGTCTCTCGAACGGCTTCGGGCGATTGAAGGGGAGGGTTGCGGCTGTGCTGCTGCTGCTACCGGTTGCGTGCGCAGCCGCTGCCGCGCAGAATACCACCATCAGCGGGACGGTCTACGATCCGCGCGGCGCCAGCGGGCTTCCACTGCCCAACGTTCTGGTATATGCCTCGACCACCGCAGTGGCTGCGCCCAGCCCCGGCGTGCAGTGCCTCACCATCCAGGCGCCGGGCGGCAACAACGTGGTCGCGTACACCTACACCGCGGTCGACGGCACGTTTACGCTGACCGGGATTCCCGAAAACGCTTCTTACACCGTGGTCATCCAGGCGGGCAAGTGGCAGCGGCAGTTCAGCGAGGCAGTGGGCGCCGGTCCACTGACAGGGCTCGCGCTGAACATGCCGGCCAATCGTACCCAGGGCAACATTCCCATGATTGCCATCGTCACCGGAAGAGTCGACGGCATAGAGTGCGTGCTGCGCGACATGGGCATTGCCGATGCGGAGTTTACCGACGACACGCAAACCACGAACCCCGGCGGCTCCATCCATCTATACCAGGGTGACGGAGGTCCCGGCGCAGAAATCAGCTCGTCCACGCCACTGGAATCCACGCTGACAGGCAATTCGGCCTTGATGAGCGGCTACGACATGGTGATGTTTGCCTGCCAGGGGGACCAGTTTGTGCAGACGAGCGCTCCGCTGACCAACATTGTGAACTACGCCAATGCCGGCGGCCGCCTCTTCACCACCCACTACAGCTATGTGTACATCGACCCGAATCCACCCATGGACGCGCAATTCGCGCCGGTTGCGAATTGGACCACAACCGAAGAGCAAGCAATCCTTTCCGGCGCAGGAACGGTGAACACAAACTTCAGCGATGGGGCGACGCTCGCGCAGTGGCTTGAGAACTCAGGCGCGATCGTCGCAGGCACACCGAACCAGATCGATCTCAGCACGCTGCGCACGGACGTGAGCGGAGTTATCGCGCCGACTCAATCCTGGGTGACGCTAAACAACGGCACATATTCCGGCGTAACAGTCAGCGATAGCCCGGTGATGCAGATGACCTTCAACGCACCGGTAGCGGCGCCGGCGGCAAACCAATGCGGACGCGTGCTGTTCAATGACTATCATGTGATCGACATAAACGTTTCAGCCGGCACAATCTTTCCCAACGAGTGCCCGGCAGAGACCGCGATGAGCGCGCAGGAAAAGATGCTGGAGTACGCACTGTTCGATCTCTCCACGTTTGTGCAGCCGGTCGTGGTGCCCACGCTAAACGCCAGCTTTAATCCCAGTCCGTTGGTTGTGCGGTCGGGCGATGCGGCCGATCAGGTCACGGTGAATGTGACCAACACCAGCGCCACCACCGAGATCGACAGCTCTACAGTTCTCAGTTTTACGCCTCTGCCGCCGCGGGTTACGGTGACCGCCATGACGGACGCGAGCGGCGGCTGGATCTGCACGGCCAGCACCGCTTCATGCACTCGCAATACCAGTCTGGGCGCGGGGGTCACCGACCCAGTAACGCTGACGCTGAGCGTGGCCGCGTATGCTACGCTTCCGAGCTACACGGGCACGCTGACCGCGACGGTTTCAAGCGCGACGTTTTCGACCAACCCTTCGTTCGCGGATCACGTCATTTACCAGCAGGCGCCGCCCATCACCTGGGCCACGCCGGCGCCGATTGTCTACGGCACGCCGTTGAGCGCGACGCAACTCGATGCGAGTTCGACCGTGGCAGGGAGTTTCAGCTATTCGCCGGCGGCCGGAACGGTGCTGGCCGCAGGGCAGCATACGCTGACGGCAACATTCACGCCCAACGATACGGTGGATTACACGACCGGGACAGCGACCGTGACGCTGACCGTAGTGCCGGCCTCGCCGCCGATTACGCTTACGACCTCGGCCAATCCGGTCTTTATGACCTACCCGGTTTCATTCACCGCCAGCCTTCCCTCGTACGCAAGCTCCGATACGGGCACCGTGACTTTTTACGATGGGACGTCGCAGATCGGCACGGCGAGCATGTCGAGAGGCTCGGCCACACTCACGACATCGGCGCTTCCGGCCGGGCCGCAGTCCATCACGGCGGTTTACACGGGCGATGCCAACTACGGGTCCGGCACCAGCAACGCGGTCGCGGAGAACATCCAGGACTTTACGCTGACTTTCTCCGGGGGAGTGAGCGCGGTGAACGTGGCGGCCGGGGGGGAGGCGATATATACGCTGGTGATTACGCCGCTGGACGGAGCCACGCTGCCGGCGGGTGTGGGCCTGAATGCGGCCGGAATTCCACTCGGGGCCACGGCGGAATTCTCTCCGCTCTCGGTGAGTGCAAATTCGGCGGCAACGAACGTCGAGCTTGAGCTGAAAATGCCGGGCAATGCCGCGAATGAGAAGTTGAACGGGCCGTTCGGCGGAGGGTTGTTCCCTGTGGCGCTGGGATTGATCCTGTTGCCCTTTTGGCGCAGCATGCGCAAGCTGCGTTCGCGTTTGTGTCGCTTGTCGAGTGTGGCCGTGCTGCTTGCCGCCTTGGCGGCGTTGGTTGTGGGGTCGACGGGCTGCGGCAGCAATTTTACGTCGCAATCTTTCTCTTTCACGGTTACCGCGGCTTCGGGGTCTCTCTCGCACTCCGTCACGGCGCAAGTTATGGTGAAGTAGTCCCCTCAACAATTGTGGCCGTGCGACGGTGAAAACTCGCCGGCAATCAGGCTACGCAAAAATTCTTGCATCCCCCCACAGGCTGCAAGTATGATTGCAGCCATCCCGCCCCTGGGTGGCCATCTCAATTTACTAGGAACAATAATGGAAACCAGACTTTTCGAGCGTCTGTGTGCAGCGAGCCGTTTACTGCCTTCATGGGGCAGGTTGCGTCTGCCGATTGCCCTCATTACCATCTTCGCTTCACTGGGAGCGACCGGCTGCGGTCCGCGGCGAATGAGGGCGGATTTCATTGGTTATGAGAAGGCCTATGCGGAGACCTCGAACAGGGAGGTCCTTCTTAACCTGGCGCGGTTGCAGCAGCGCGATCCCACCTATTTCTTCAAGCTCGGCCAGATTTCGAGCAGCTACCGGATGGAAGCTTCGCTGTCGACGGTTGGCCAATATTCGCCGGTTCCCGCGCCCGTGGCCGCCGCCATCCCCAGCGGGGGCGGCACGCCCGGCGGCATTTACGAGAACGACCCCTCGTTCACATTCATTCCGGTGAGCGACGAAACCAATGCCAAATTGCTGCTGAATCCGGTTCCCGAGGAGGTGTTCTACAACCTGTACCTGCAGGGATGGCGTGTGGATCAACTGTTCCGATTGATGGTGGACAGGATCGAGCTGACCCTGCCGGCGAGTGGAGACAAGCCCTGCCGCGTCGAGACCATTCGCAATGTTCCGCCTCCGCCCCACTACGGGCCCGATCACCAAATCGATCGGAGCTACACCTATAGCGCGAAAGAATGGGGAAGGTATGTCATTTTTCTGCGAGTCAGCGCCATTGTCTATGCACTGCAGAAGCGC
Source organism: uncultured Acidobacteriaceae bacterium (assembly GCA_963848805.1). Lineage (GTDB taxonomy): Bacteria > Acidobacteriota > Terriglobia > Terriglobales > Acidobacteriaceae > Telmatobacter. The sequence goes on from CAWKFD010000020.1 coordinate 101,783, forward strand.
GGCGCGCTTTCGCTCGAAAGCACGACCGAGCCTGAGCAGCTCGAGAAGCTTTCAGCCAAGGCTGGCGACAATGTTGTCCCGACGGCCGCCGACTTTATAACCGCGGCAGCAGCGGGTGAAGAGTGGGTGCAGCAGGATAACGGGCAATGGAGCCTGACCAAGAAAGTCAGCAAGCTCAGGTTCCAGTTGAGCCTGGTCAATTCCGCTGTGCGCGCCACGCCGAAAACCAACGCCACGCCGATACCAGGCGCCGCACAGCAACCAAGCGCCACGCTGCCGCCAGGCACCACACCGTGGGCAGTCGCCGCGCCGGGGGCGGTGGCCGCGGCGCAAGCAGGCGCCGCGACTGGATCAACCATCGCGCACGAAAACGTCTTTGGAGAAAAAGTGAGTTCGATCGAATCGGACCTGCGCGCTGAATTGGCGAAGGACCCGAGCCTGAAGGAGTTGGCAGAGGGAGCCGAGCTAACCGATATTCTTGAGATTTTGTACAATGGCTTCGCTATCGAGGGCGCGAAGGCCGGCCAGAGTGAGGAGACTGGAACGTGCCCGGTGAGCGGGACAAGCACCACCTCATCTCATCTGGTGATGCGATCGCTCATCGGATTGATGGCTGCCGCCGCTCAGGAGCAGGTGCCATTCGATCAACTGACAAGAGATGAGCTGCCAGTTGCGGATTTAAGTGACACGCTGGTCCCGGATGTGCACGAAGCCCTGGTCGGGGCCACGGGGGCGGCAAAGGATGCTCCAAACTACAAGGATCTGATGACTAAGGAGGCCACCCCGCACACTTTCAGTCAGTTGGTTCCCGGCATCGAGCGATTGCCGGTGCTGCAACTCATCTGGCCCGGGGGCACCACATTGCCTGATCCGTATACTGCGGTGGTCTATGGACACCAGACCTACGCAATCAATGACAGGCCCCCCACCGACGATAATCCGGATAATCCTTTTGCCCAGGAAAACCAATACTGGAACCGGGACATGTTCCGCCTTATCTGCGAACTCGCATCGCAGGTCACCGTTGACATCTCCAAGTTCCCGCTGCCTGAAGTTCTAAACCTGCGCACCGAGTGAGAGTGTGTCACAGGGTTTCCCGCGAGCTGCGCGAAACTTCTTGCGTCCCCTAAGCGGCTGCAATATGATTGCAGCCATTCCGCCCCTGGGTGGCCATCTCATTTTGTTGGGTTCAATAATGGAAACCAGACTTTTGGAGCGTCTGTGCGCAGCGAGCCGTTCACTGCCTTCGTGGAACAGGTTGCGTCTGCCGATTGCCCTCATTGTCCTCTTCACTTCATTGGGAACGACCGGCTGCGGGCCAAGGCGGGTCCGCGTCGATTACACTCACTATGAGAACAGCTATGCCGTGACCTCCAACCACGAGGAATTGCTGAACCTCGCGCGTCTCGACCAGCACGATCCTACCTATTTCTTCAAGCTCGGCCAAATCTCAAGCAGCTACCGGATGGAAGCTGCGCTGACGGGAGCCGGCAATATTACGCCGGTCACTAATCCCCCGGCCACGGGAATCCCCACCGGCGGCGGCACACCCAACTTCATTTATGAAAACGATCCCTCCTTCACCTTGATCCCGGTGAATGACGACACCAACGCGAATATCTTGTTAAAACCGGTCGATGCCACGGTGTTTTACAGCCTCTACCTGCAGGGCTGGCGCCTCGACCAACTGATCCGATTGACGGTAAGCCGGATCGAGCTCACGATACCCACGCAAAACGGCTGCAAGGTGGAAGTCCTTCGCAATCAGCCTCCGCCAAAACTCGACGCGAAGAGCAACTATGCCGGCGACGGATTCACGATTGCCAGCTATATCACCTTCCTCCGCGTTAGCGCGGTCATCTACGCGCTGCAAAAGGAAGGCCTGCTGCTGTTGCGTGGAACCGGCACCTGGGAGCCTTTGGACCAAGCCTCCTACATCCCGAATGACAAGATCTCTGCCGAGGGCGCCGTCGGTGAGGGCGGCGGCGGGCAAAAGGGCACCGTTCTACCCCAGGCCAAAGACTTTAACGATGCCGCGGCCAAGAATAATTCGTGGGAGTTGCAAGGAGCAGATAGCAAATACGTGGGAGGCAGATGGGTTCTAGGCGCGGATTCCATCGTGCCACAATTTCAACTGACCGACCACGGTGCGCCAACCGGTACCGCTGCGCCCTATGCACAGGAAGTGGATAAGGATGGCCATCCCGTTTTTGGTCAAAACGTCAAGATGATCGCGGACAAGCTCGTGGAGGATTTCAAGCAACCCAACAACGGCATGGAGGAATTGCTGGGAGCCACGGGCGGGGAGGGCCCCGACCTCAAGGAGATTCTCGAGATTATCTACAACGGCTTCGCGATCCAGGAGTCGGGGGCCAGCCAGCAATCCGAGAACAAATTGTGCGGCACGGCGACGGGGCGGAACCGCATTGAGGCGCACCTTGTGATGCGCTCTCTGATCGGCCTGATGGCAGCGGCTGCGCAGGAGCAGCAGGCTTTCGATGCATTGGAAGAGAAGGACCCTTCTTACCCGCAGGATTTGAACCCGAAGGATTTGAGCGATTTCATCAGCGATTTCTTCCGCGCCACGCATATGGCAACCACCAACGCCCCGCCGACGAACGATGAAGCCGACGGCGGAAGGCAGTCTGGTTAAGATGCCTGCGAGCTTCACCTCTCTTGTGCCTAAGATCGAGCAGCTTCCGGTATTGAAACTGACCGAAAGGGAAGGCGACGCGCCGCTTTCGGCACGCAACGCATTTGAACTCGGCAAACTCGGCCTCAACGTGAAATACCGGGGCCGCGACTACTACATCGCCGATTCAGAGTCGAGCGGGGCAAAGGGATTTCCGTTCGTTTCGGACAATCAGTACTGGAATCGCGACATGTTCCGCCTCATCAACGAACTCTCATCGCAGGTAAGCGTGGATATCTCCAAGTTCCCGCTGCCCGAAGTTCTGCAACTGCGCACCGAGTAAGAATCTGTCATGAACTTACTTTAAGGCGCGAATGGTTCATAACCGACTCTAAGCCGCGGGGTATTATCGGGTTCTATGCCGTCTGGTCCCGACCGAACCAACTCGATCCGCCTTCCGGCGGTGCTGGCCATCGGCTTTACCGGCCACAGAAGCCTCAAGGACGAGCACAAGCTCAGGCAGCAGATCCGCGATTTTCTGCGCGAGCAAAAGGGCGCGTTCGAGGGGATTGTCTATGGCGTGTCTTCGGCCGCGGCGGGCGGAGATCAGCTGTTTGCGGAGAGCTGCCTGGAGCTGGAGATCCCCTTGCGCGTGCTCCTGCCCAGGCCCGCGGAGCGGTTCCGTGAAGACTTCGACGAGGCCGCATGGCAGCGCACCGAGCGAATCCTGAAGGATGCCGTATCGGTCGAGGTGATCGGCGCGAAATCAGAGCAGGAAGGAACAGTTCTACGACTGCGGGATTCAAACGGTTGCGGAGAGCCAGCTTTTGGTGGCGCTGTGGGACGGACAGCCCTCGCGCGGCGCCGGTGGAACGCAGGAGATCGTTTCCTACGCCGAGAAGATTGGCCATCCCGTGGCCTGGATTCATAGCGGGACCGGCGAACTTCGGATGCTGAACGCCGATGCCGTGGGGCAGATCGAGAGCCACGCTGAGCTGGATTTTCTGAATCGGTTGCCGGACGCGGGCGTGGAGGTTGCAGGCCGGGTCGTCGAGAGACTTGGCGGGGGCCTGGTTACAAAAAGTGGATGAGAATGCGAACCGGTTTGCGCCCCAGGCGCGGCGCGTGGCATCGATTCCCATTGTTTATACCGCGACCGCGGCGGTGTTGGCCGGAGTGGCGCCGGAAATGCCCGGCGCAGCTCCCTGGCTTGCGGTCAGCGCCGTGCTGGGCATTGTTGCCATTGCGCTTCCGGCGGTTCTCCGGCTTCACGCACGGCAATCGCTTTGGGCGCGCACGCGCACCGCGGCCGAAATCAGCCGCTCGGTTTTGGCCATGTGGAGCACGCCCGCGCTGTATGAAGTCATCGGCGCGGAGGTTGGGGCTGAGATCTCCGGCATTCTGCGGTCGCTGAACTTTCTCAAAATGAAAGACGGCAGCCGCAAACGGCGCATCTCTCGACGATTTCAAGCGGGAGTATCGCCGCGACCGCGTGGCTCACCAGATCGATTACTTTTCCCGCCAGGCTGCGCGCGCAACGCGGCAGCAGCGCTACTATGGGGCGGCAGGCTGGGTTTGCGGCGCGCTGGCCAGCCTGATCGCGGCTGGGTATCTGGTTACCCAAATCCATAGGATCGAGATCCTGGAGATTCCCCATCAGTGGATTGCGCTGGCCATGTCGGCTCTGTTTGAGATCGCAACCATGGCGGGCGCCTTCGTGGGAATGAAAGACTGCGCGCGCCGCAGGCGGCGTTATAGTGAGTTGAGCGATAGCCTGCGCGGTTGGGACAGGCAGTTGGATGCGCTCCACACCTGGACATCGGTGCTCCAGGTAGTGGAAAGAATCGAGAGGGCTCTGCTGGTGGAGTTGTTCGAATGGCGCTCTCTCGTTTTGGGTGCGGCATCGCACCACAGGAAGTAAAACCATGAAACGAATTCTGGCTCTGGATGGCGGCGGCATACGGGGCGTGTTCACGCTGGAGATTCTTCTCAAAATCGAAGAGTTGCTGCGCGAGCACTTGAGGCAGCAGGATCCCGCGAAGGCGGAGAAGTTTGTGTTGCGCGACCACTTCGATTTCTTTGCCGGAACCAGCACGGGAGCGATTATCGCCACCTGTCTTTGCTGGGGGATGAAGGTCGAGAAGGTGCTGGAAATCTACATGGAGTACGGCCAGAAGATGTTCCAGCCTGTGCCCTGGTACCGGCCATACAAGAAATATCTGATCTCAAAGTTTGAGTCCGGGCCGCTTAGTAAGGTGCTGCAGGGGATTTTCATTGAGGATGGCGAAGCCGGCGCTGCTGGGCAGCAAGCTGCTGAGGAAACGGCCGAACGAAACGGGCGACGGCAAGCTTTTGCTGGTGGTGGTGCGCAACCACAGCACGGGATCGGCGTGGCCGTTGACGAACAATCCGTGATGCGATCTTCAACGACGAAAGCCGCCCCGACTGCAATTTGAAGTTTCCGCTTTGGGAGCTGGTGCGCGCCAGCACCGCTGCGCCGGTGTATTTTGCTCCGGCAGAGATTCTGCTGGGGAAAAAGAAACAGATCTTCGTCGACGGCTGCATTACGCCCTATTCCAATCCGGCGCTTGATTGCCGCGCTGACGGCGATATTGCCGGGATACATGGTCAAGTGGCCGCCGGGCGCGGAAAATATCCGCGTGGTTTCCGTCGGCACCATTCAGTTCTCATCGGAGCTGCGCGTCAAGAATCCGAAGTTGTGGCTGGGCTTTAACGCGGCGCACATACCGGCCGCCTTGCTGCAGGGCATTGGCTGGCAACAGGATTATCTGTGCCGCTGCCTGGGTAAGTGCCTTTTTGGAGAGAAGCTGGACCGGGAAGCAGGATATCTGATGGACCTGGCGCTGCCAGGGCGGGAGTGGTTCAGCTATGTGCGCTATAACCAGTCATACAAGGCAGAGCAAATGGAGAAAATCCTGAAGCAGGACCGGCATCTGTCTCAAATCGATGCTGTCGAAGCAATTCCTCGCCTCCGCGCGATTGGCGAGGAGTATGCAAGGGACAATGTGAAGATCGAGCACCTGATCTGAACCCGTCAGGCCTGATTACAGGAAGGGTACGCCCCCGCCCGGAGACAGGATACGTATCCTTTCCCGCAAAGATCCTTACGTCCTGGAGCGCATTACGATGCCGTGACCTACGCCAGCGAGGAGCTGATGTTGGTGAATACGCTGTTGACGGCGGAGGCAACATTGTTGACGCCGGAGACGCACACGAGTGCGATCAAGGCAACCAGCAATGCATATTCGACCAGATCCTGACCCTCTTCGCGGTTCTTCAGGCCCTGGAATTTCACATACATCTTCAGCAGTGTGTCTTTCATCTGTGTTTCTCCTTTTTTGCTTCCGGGCTAGGAATCAGACCCAGTTTGGTTTTATCTGATACCTAAAGTAACCAGATTCCAAGAGCACTTTTGCGGTACATGCGTCCCCCGCAGGTGTGAGTGGCTCCGGCTCTATATCCGTGCTTTGACCCACCATCCGTGCTTTCACCGACCTCTTTTCTGCCTTGCTGACCGGTTCAAGATCGCGTATAAAGGTTTTTAAGCTTCATGGACCCCAGGGTGCGAACGCACTTTGGATGGCACGAGGCTCCGCCGGCTGAAAGCGACCTATCTCATTAGTAATCTATAATTTGGAGCCACATTCGGCTCTGCGGTGAATTGATCGAGGGGCGGTAGATTGAACGAAGCTGTATCCCGTCGACCGCAAGCGGATGAGGGAGACCGGATGCTTAAGGAAAGGATTGAATATGAAACAGGAAAGAACCAGCATCGCTAAACCGCTGACGACAAACAAGCACTTGATTCGCTGGGTTGAGAAGATGGCGGAAATGACGCAGCCTGCCAGGATCCACTGGGTGGATGGCAGCAAGGCGGAGTACGACTGGCTTTGCGACGAGATGGTGGCGTCGGGAACATTTGATCCGACTGAACCAGGAAACGTGGCCGGGATGTTTCTATGCGCGCTCTGACCCGCGCGATGTTGCGCGCGTTGAAGATCGTACGTACATTTGCTCATTGTCCAAGGAAAATGCCGGCCCAACCAACAACTGGATAGAGCCCTTCGAAATGCGCAAGAAGCTGAAGGGCTTATTCAGCGGCTGCATGCGCGGGCGAACGATGTATGTGCTCGCCTTCAGCATGGGACCGGTGGGCTCGCCCATGTCGCGCATCGGCGTGCAGTTGACCGACTCGCCATACGTAGTGGTGAACATGCGCATCATGACGCGGATTGGCCTGCCGGTTTTCGCTGAGATCGACCGGGACTCCACGCGCGTGGTTCCCTGCATGCATTCGGTAGGCATGCCGCTGGCCGCGGGGCAAAAAGATGTGCCCTGGCCCTGCAATGACGACAAATACATCGTGCACTTTCCTGAGACGCGCGAGATTTGGAGCTACGGATCGGGTTATGGCGGCAACGCACTGCTGGGCAAGAAGTGCTTTGCCCTGCGCATCGCGTCGAACATTGCGCGCGACGAGGGCTGGATGGCCGAACACATGCTGATCGTGGGCGTGGAGTCGCCACAGGGCGAGAAGACCTATGTAGCAGCGGCGTTTCCATCCGCCTGCGGCAAAACGAATTTGGCAATGCTCGTGCCGCCCCCGTCGATGAGCGACTGGAAAGTGACGACAGTAGGTGACGACATTGCCTGGATCACGCCCGACGCGACGGGGCAGTTGCGGGCCATTAATCCGGAGGCGGGGTTCTTTGGCGTGGCGCCGGGAACCAGCGATAAAACCAATCCAAATGCGATGGCGACATTGCGCCGGAATTCAATCTTCACCAATGTAGCGCTGACGCCGGAAGGCGGCGTGTGGTGGGAAGGCATGACCGATGAACCGCCCGCCGAATGCCTTGACTGGCGCGGTCAGCGCTGGACGCCGGAGATCGCCAGGCAGACCGGCGCCAAGGCGGCGCATCCCAATGGCCGCTTCACGGCGCCTGCATCGCAGTGCCCCTCGATTGACCCTGCGTGGGAAGACCCGACGGGCGTGCCCATCAGCGCCTTCATGTTTGGCGGCCGGCGCGCTACAACCATGCCGCTGATTTTCCAGGCCTTCAACTGGAGTACGGGCGTTTACGTAGGCGCAACCATGGGGTCGGAGACCACGGCAGCGGCCACGGGAGCTGTGGGCGTTGTGCGGCGCGATCCCATGGCGATGTTGCCGTTCTGCGGTTATCACATGGGCGACTACTTCCGGCACTGGATCAGGATGCAGCGCTCCCTCAGTACCACGCCGAAGGTCTTCCATGTGAACTGGTTCCGCAAAGGCGAAAAGGGCGAGTTCCTGTGGCCCGGATTCGGCGAGAACATGCGCGTGCTGAAGTGGGTTGTGGATCGCGTACGTGGGCGCGTTTTGGGCAGAGAAACACCCATCGGCTGGACGCCCTGCTACGAAGATATGGAGTGGAAGGGACTCGACATTACGCGCGAGCAGTTCGAGAAGATCCAGGAAGTGGACCGCGCTGCCTGGCTCAAGGAACTCATTGGCCACGAAGAGCTCTTCATCAACCTGCACGATCACCTGCCGCCGGAGATGGTTTACGAGCGCGAGTTGCTGATCTGCAGAATGTAAGCAGGAACTCGGCGAGTCAGCGGGACGGTTGAGGTTCGTGCTGTCCCATGTGCCTAAAGAGGCTGCGGAAAAAGGCCTCAACTCAGTCGTTTGTGGGAAAATGAGCTTAGCAGGGGCTAAAGCCCAATTCATTTTATTGGCCTTATCGGCACGAGTAAACTCGTGCCCTTGTTACAAAGCGCCTGAGCTCGAGTTTTTCCGCAGCCTTTGAAGTCGTGCCCTGACACGAAGCCTCGGCCAAACGAGTTTTTCCGCAGCCTGTAAAGGCGAGGCACCTGGGGCACAGCGTCCTTGGCGAGTTTGCAGCCCCGCCTGATTCGCTTTAATCGGGACAGTGCTCGACGTTCGGTTTGAAGCCGAGCTTAACAAAGAAGCCGCTGACAAGGTCAGCGGCTTCTTTGCTTGTGGCCGACGCGACGCGGAGGAGAAGTTCGGACCCGTGCCCGCCAGCCAGAGCCTCCGGCGAAGCCGCTATGGCAATGCACTTTTCCGGACGGTAGGTGCAACTGGCCAGGTCGGCGATGGAGAGATTCATGGTCGGCGTGGCGAAGACCGTGCGCGGGGGCGCCATGCGGTCAAGCAGCCAAAGAATCTCAAGCTTGGATTCGAGTTCGTCGGGCACGCAGTCGATGACCAGATCGGCGTCGCGGACGGCGTCCTCAATGGTTGAAACAAACTCGACGACGGGCAGCGCACGGTGGCTGAGGGCGGCCAAGTCAGTCTCAAGCCGGATCGATTCCCGGGCACGGCGGAGATTGCCAGGCATCACGTCTTCAATGGTCACGCGATAGCCGGCGCGGGCCGCGCCCAGGGCCAGCCTGTGGCCGAGGGGGCCGGCCCCGATAATTGCGACGGTGCTCACAAGGGTCGGATCGCCGGGCTTACTTCACGGCCAGGGCTTCGGTGACATCCTTGGCGCTGGGGCTCGCCTGCTGCAGGTGCTCGGCGACCTTGGCTCGTTCCTCGTCGGTGAGCGTGGGGATGGTGGCCAGAACCCGGCGCAGGGTGACGGCGACATCGTCAATGTAGTTCATCAGGCGGATGGCTTCTCCAGAGAGCGGCATGGTTTTCCTCGATTTTCAAGCAACAATCTTATTGTATGAGTTCCAACGGGGGACCGGAAACCGTCCCGGCAAGAATCGGCCCCAGCAACAGAGGCGAAAAACGATATCTGCTATCATGTAGCGCGAAAGCCGGCTTGGAGGAAGTGGCCTGAAGCATACTGCCGATCGACAGTTTCGCAGCGAAGTTGGCCGCGCTTTCCGGATGCATCGCGTGGCGCTCGCAGAGGCCTTGTACAAGCTGCTCAAAGAGTCCGAATGGTCGGAGGGCAGTCCGCCGGACAGCTTCGCCGACCTCTACCCCTGGTGGCAGCATGACATCTTGACAGTGGTCGATCTCGCGGGTTCCTGGATAGCAGATCCGAATGAGCGCCGAAACATTCTTGTTTACGGGGTGGATTTTCAACCTGAAGCATGACGAGTATCGCCCGGCAGGGAATCGGCCGTTCTCGATTGCCGCGCTGCTGCCGCGAACCAAGCTGTGCTGGATGGGAGTGCTCGATGGCAAAGTCCCGGCGGCGGCAGTTGAATACTTTGGCAGGGAATGGGACCGCTTTAGCCTACCGCTTTCTATAAATGCCCGCGCACAGGTCAAGGCCCTTTTCATCGGCGACTGCTTCATGCAGGAGGTGATAGCGTGCCTTAATGGATGGTGCGTTCGAGCTCAGATCGCGCTTGAAGCAACGTTGGTCAATCAGCATCTTCCAGCGTCGATTCGGCAGGACATGAGAAAGCGCGACCCTTCCGCGTTCGATATCGTTTTCTATAGTCCTTTTTCCTATACCTTCGCACCCGAATACGGGCAAATCATCGGCGGCGGCGCCTCGCTTTGGTCACGCGCAAAACTTTTTGGAGTGGCCAGTTCGATGCTCGACGAAGTGAGGCTAACGGTTCAGACACTCGCGGCGCAGTTCTCGTGCCCCATCTACGTCCATAACACCGCCGGCATTGTGCAATCTTTTGAACCGGTCAAGGGACTGGCAAAGAATCTGTTCTCATACAGGAGCAGGAGAAATATTCGCGAACTTGTGCGCCAGCGCATTGACGCCATCATCGTGGAATCCACGAATGAGGGCCGGGTCCGTCTGATGGACGAAGAATCTGCGCGGCGCAGGGCAAGCGACTTTGCCCTCGGCCGGGTTCTCTTCCAGGGAAGTGTTTTCCACCCCACGCTGCTAAGCACAGAACTGGCGTGCGGTCCTTATCTCGATGTGATGGCTTCCACGGGACTGCTGGCGACGAAGAAGATTGTCGTTTGCGATCTCGACGAAACCCTGTGGAGCGGAGTAATCGGCGAAGGACAAGTACAACATTTCGTCGAACGGCAGCAGATTCTGAAAGCCCTGCGCAATCGCGGTGTTCTGCTCTCCATCAACTCCAAGAACGACCCTGCAAACGTCGAACTCGCCTTCGCCGGGTCCGTACTGCAGTTGGACGATTTTGTGGCTCCGCAGATCAATTGGGAGCCGAAGCCCAAGAACATGGTGAAGATTGTTGAAGAACTCAACATCAAAGAGAAGGATTTTATCTTCATCGACGACCGTCCGGACGAACTGGAGCGCATCCGGAACGCATTTCCAGCAATGGTTGTGCTGGATGCGCGGGAACAGGCCACATGGCGTTGGCTTGCACATTGGGAGCGGCATTTGCCGACCGATCAGCTCGAGGACCGAACCCGGCTCTATCACGAGCGCGCGGCGCGCGAACAATTCCTCGGCGGCAAGGCGCTGGGAAACGGCAAGGCGCCCGGAAACATTGACGATGAGGCGACAGCACTTAGCAAATTGCAGCTTTCGGTCAGGATCGAACGGGCAACGGGAAAATCCGAGCTGAAGCGCGTAGTGGAGCTCATCAATCGCACAAATCAGTTCAATCTATGTGGAAGCAGGGTAACGCTCGCCGAGCTCGAGAGGGGCCTCGGCGTGGACCAATGGGTGCTGACTGCCGCAGCCAGGGATAAATTCGGGAGCATGGGCATCGTCGCCGCAGCTCTGGTGAAAAGGAAAACGGAAGGTCTCGAGATTCCAGTCTTCGTTCTGAGCTGCCGGGTTTTTGGCTTTGGGATCGAGTTCGCTCTGCTGAATGCATTGAGAGAATTACTGCCGAATGAGAGCCGGTTGACTGCGCTGTATCGCCAAACGCAGCATAATGGGCCCTGCCGAGACTTTTACGCCAAAGCCGGATTGCAAAATGAAGGTGCAGTTTGGGCTGGTAACGTCAGTGACTTGACCGCCACGCCTGCCTGGCTTGCATTGGAGCGTTAAGCTCGAGTAAATCGGCGGCTATAGCGGAACCGGAGTCGATAGTTCCCGAAACCGTTCGATTCAAGCCGACGCGACCATCAGGAAGCGGCGACCCATAAGAAGACTCAATAAGATACAGCTACTCTGGTTCCGCTCGAACGACCGGCCACTGACCACTGCATCATGGATGCTGGATTATCGAGATGTTTACGGTCGCAGTGTTGCCTGAGGAGGCGAGGCCGAGCAGATTCGTGGCTACACCGGGCAGCGAGACGGGCGTGAAGATAACCGAGCCGTCGACGGCGGAGGTAGCCGTGGAGGCCTGCGTGGAGAGACGCGCGCCCTGAGTACAGACGGTGTTCGGACTGCAGGGGGGCGACCAGGCGTAGAGCGCCTGGTAGAGCGCGACCGTACCGCCGGCCATGGGGTTGCCGTCCATATCGAGCAGACGGAGCGCGATCTGGCTCGGGGTTCCCGAGGCGGCGAGGCTCTGGCTTGTGCCTGAAACTGCTTCGAGCAACGCGTAATCAGGGCGCGCGCCATAGGCGCTGAAGGCGACGCACTGATTCGTCCCATTGAGACAGGCGTTGATGCTGGCTGTCTGGCCTTCGGCGAGCGGGCCGACGGTGAGCGTGTTGGTGGCGATGCCGGAGGAGTTTGTCAGCGCGGCCGCGGGGCCTTGGGCGGTGATGCCGCTCCCCAGTACGGTTTGCCAGGCGACCGACTGATTGGCAACGGGACGGCCGTTCGAGAGCACAAGCGCCTGGACGGTCCAGGTGAAGGTGACGCCGGCGGCGAGGGAAAGCTGCGGCGTGAGGACCGTGAGTGCAGGCGGCGTTCCGCCGACAAACTGCGCCTGGAGGCTCGATCCATTGGTGAGCGAAGCGGTGACGATGGACCACGTGCCATCGACGGCAGTGACGTTCATGGTGGCGCGGCCGTCGCCTGTGGCCGTGACCGAGCAGACAGGCAGCCCGCAGGCGAGCGTGGCATAGCCGCTGGTGACGGTGTAGACGACAGTGACGCCGCCGGCAGGGGCAAGATTGGAGCTGAGAGCGGTGACGGTGAAGGGAATCGGCACGCCGATGGGAACGGTGTTCATGGGTGCGGTGTCGAGAGTAAGCGCGTCGCCGGTTCCAGAGTCGTAACTGACGCCACCAGGGATGACTGCGGCCGCGTAGAACGTGGGCAGGTCGTCGACCTCGACGTCGACTGAACCGGTGACGCCCGAGACCGCCGGAGGCGCGATAGCGGTGATCTGGTTGGGCGAGATGCTGGTGACCAGCGCCGCCTGACCGCCGACCAGAACCGTGTCGGCAAGGCGAAAGCCCATGCCCTGAATGGTGATGGGACCGCCGGAGGCGGGCAGATGCGCGGGCGAGACCGTGTCGGCGTAGAGAACCCATCCGTTGTACGCGAAGTCGGGCCGTCCATCGCCGCGCAGGTCGGCGATTCCGATGCGTACAATGTCGTCGCCATTGGTGGCTACGCGCAGCCAGGTTTCGCCTGGGGCCAGGCCGTTGAGGCCGGGCGCTGCACCGGCCGCCGTGGCGCCCACGGGATCGAAGGCGTCCCAAATGCCGATGGAGGGGAGGGCCTTGGAGTTCGTGGGCGCGCCGGTTTCGTCGAGGGCCTGGGTGATAACGGAGAAGATACGGTTGCCGCGAACCGGGAAGGTGAACCAGTCGCTCTGGCCCACCTGGCTGAGCCGGCCGCACCACAGTCCGCCGGTGGGCAGTTGGCGCGGCTGGGCCTCGGCGCCGATGGCGTCGTTGAATCCGCCCACGGCCGAATCGGAGACCGTTACGTCGACGGTTTGCGCGCTTCCGGCAGACATATTGGGCACGGAGATGGCGTCGAGCGTGCCAGAGGGGCTGACCTGCCCTTGCGTGTATGCGCCGACCGAGGAGTCGTCGATATAGAGCGGATCGATCGCCTCAAATGTGACCTGGTAGACAGCATTGGTGACCCCGGGTGGCAGTGGAGTGCCGCTGAGGTCGAAAGAGCCTTGCAGGGAGGGGTCGTTCGATCCCCACATGGTAAGCGGATTGCCGTTGCCGTCGTCCCATCCGGTGACGGGATTGCCGTGGTTGCCGTTGAACAAGGCGCCGGTGACGGCAGTGACGGTGTATTGGTAGAGGGGATTGCCGTCGGCGTCGAGCGGGCGCGCGACGACGTTGACGCCCTGCATGCCGTAACCGGTGCGGAAGCTGACCGTGCCCTGAATGGAGATGGTGTTGGCCGCAGTGATCTCTTTGCCGGGAAAGTTGGCGAGGTTAGCGGCGGTGATGGGATAAATGCGGTTGAGCGCGGCGATGTCGTCGTAGCGCAGGACGGCGGGATCGGGGATGCATGCGCCGCCAGCTCGAGCCGCAAACGCCGCTCATGGGCTGCATGACCGGCCAGCCAAGCGTGCCGTTGGTTTCGCCGTTGGTGAGGGCGCCGGGGTTGACTTGAGAGTAGTCAAGGCCAAGGATGCGGCCAAAGGCGCGCTCCAGTTCGTAGCTCATCATTTCGAGGAGATTGGCGTTGGTGGCGCAGAGACCGTTGAGGATGATGATGCCGTGAGCGATGGTGGCGTCGGTGTTGAGGTTGTCCATCGAGACGTAGACGCCGTTGTTCTGGCAGGCGTCGGGCTGGCTGGTGGTGGCGCCGAAAACCGCGTCGATGAGCGAGCCGTCGGCGTCGTAGATGATGCCGATGGGATAGTTGGTGGCGGAGGGGGTGACGTCGGCGGGCGCGGCGATCTGGCCCGAGGAGTTGACCTGAATATTGGAGCCGTTGACGTCTTCGTTCAATGAGCCCATGTCAGCGAGCGTGACGCCGGCAGTGGGAATAGCGCTCCATAGGGCTGCCGCGGCATCGACCATGGCCGTGGCCTGCTGGTTGGTGACGGAACTGTTCAGCGGGCCCTGGTCGACGTAGTAGTTGACCTGGCCGCCGGCCCAGTGGACGGGGATGCCAAGGGCGGCGGGATTGAAGAAGCTGCTTCCAGCGACGTATCTGGGTCCGCCGGCGCGGGCGGCAGCGGTAGCGAACAGGAAGAGCGATAGACAGAGGAGGGAAATCGTGACGCAGTAAGGCGGGCAACGGTGTCGCGAGGCGATGCGCGCGAGCGCGGCGGTAGCGATGGGCACGGGATCCCCCAGACAGCCGGTTTGGGGGCAACCGCGAGTCCAGAGGGTTTCGGCGTGTCTCAGAGATTTCTTATGATGTGAAGTCTGTGATGAGAACCCGCTCTCGACAGACGGAAATATTGAATGTCGGGAAAGCGGCGGATTTGCCCGGGTCGGAGTCGTATTTGACGAGTGCGTCATCCTATGCGAGACGGGAAGTTGCGGGGCCAAGGTGGCCGGTTCCCACCCTTGCGGCAAGAAGCGCCGTAAGAAGGGGGCAACCTACGCCCCGTTCCGTCTACAATCGAAACGAGCAACCCTATGACAGAGATACGCGATACCGTGATACTTGGCTCCGGCTGCGCCGGATTGACGGCGGCGCTTTACACTGCGCGCGCCGGACTGAAACCGCTGGTTTTGGAGGGCCACGAGCCGGGAGGCCAGCTTTCGATGACCACGCTTGTCGAAAACTTCCCCGGCTGGCCGGATGGGATTCAAGGCCCGGAGCTGATCGACAACATGAAGAAACAGGCGGCGCGGTTTGGCGCGGAGTATCAGCTTGCGCACCTGGTGTCGGTGGAGTTGGGCGCGCATCCTATCAGGCTGCATACTTCCTCGGGCGAGATGCATACGCGGACACTGATTGTGGCCTCGGGTGCGAGCGCGCGCTGGCTGGGGTTGCCCAGCGAACAGGCGCTGATCGGGCACGGGGTGTCGAGTTGCGCCACGTGCGACGGGTTTTTCTTCCGCGACAAGGAGATTGCGGTAGTGGGCGGCGGCGACTCGGCGATGGAGGAGGCAATGTTTCTGACGCGGTTTGCTTCGAAGGTGACGCTGCTGCACCGGCGCGACGCCTTCCGCGCGTCGAAGATCATGCTGGAGCGCGCGATGGCGCATCCCAAGATCGTACTGCGCACCAACACGGTAGTGGAGGAAGTTCTGGGCGTGGAAGAGAAGTCGGTTAAGGGGCTGCGCCTGCGCACCAACGGCAAGCAGGACGAGCTTGCCGTAGACGGGGTGTTTCTCGGCATCGGGCACGAACCGAACGCGAAGATGTTTGCCGGGCAGATGGACCTGGACGAAGAGGGTTACATCAAGACGACGAACAACGTGTTCACGACCCACAATGGCGCGATTGTTCCGGGTGTCTTTGCATGCGGCGACGTGCAGGACCGGCGGTACCGGCAGGCAATTACGGCAGCGGGGTCGGGGTGCATGGCGGCGCTGGAGGCGGAGAAATATCTTGACGAACATGGGCACTGAACTGGGCTAGGAATTCCTGTCGCCGTTTCTCGGACCGTGACCTGTGAATTTGTGCTTTCCCAGGTCTCAAAAGCGAGACCTGGGGCACCCAAAGTTGTGGTGACGGTTACGAAATCACCCGGTCACGCTGTCACCGTATGAGACTGTTCGTTCACGGGTTGATTGCGGCGCGGCGCGACCGAGCGTGGGTCAGGAGACCCACGCTACAGCCGGCCAGAGGCCGGCGCTACAAGGCGGATGGGTGCCACGTGCTTCGCGGGTGTGAAAAATGCGGTACTAGAAGGTGTGAAACGCAAAGAAGGCTGCGCCGACCAGGAGCAGTGCGGCAACGCCGTGGTTCCAGCGCAAATGCGAGCCAAAGTAATACGTGGTGAAGACGCCGAAAACCGTGAGCGTGACGATTTCCTGGATTACCTTAAGCTGCACGGGCGTGAAGCGGCCGTAACCGATGCGGTTGGCGGGCACCTGGAAGCAGTACTCGAAGAAGGCTATCGACCAACTGACGAGGATGACCTTCCAGAGCGGCTGCTGCTCGAATTTCAGGTGGCCGTACCAGGCAATGGTCATGAAGATGTTGGAGCAGATGAGAAGAACGACAGTCCACATTTTCAGGTTGGATGCCAAAGGAAAGCTTCGGGTTGGGAAAGCGAGGGCGATGCAACACTCATTTTATAGACGACTGAGCGTGCGATGACGGCGCTCGAAGAAAATCTCGAACGGCTCGAAGACGCCATCTCTGCGGCGTGCCGTGCGGCGGGGCGCGCGCGCGGCGAGGTCGAGTTGATGGCCGTCTCGAAGACTTTTCCGGCGGAGAAGATTGCCGAGGCTGCGGCGCTGGGGCTTACGCTATTTGGCGAAAATCGCGTGCAGGAGTTTGGTACTAAGGCGCCGGCACTGGAAACGTTGCGCGAGAGCGCGCAGCCCCGCTTTCATCTGATCGGGCATTTGCAATCGAACAAGGCGGCGCGGGCGGCGGAACTGTTCGATGGCGTGGACTCACTGGATTCGCTGCGCCTGGCGGAGCGATTGAGTGAAGCGGCGGGCAAGTACGGCAAGCGGTTGCCGGTTTTGATTGAGGTGAAGCTCAGCCCTGAAGAAGCCAAGTCAGGGCTCGAGCCTGAGTCGGAAGAGGCGGTACGGCTGCTGGAAGGCCTTCCAGGTCTTCAGCATCTTGAAATGCGCGGGCTGATGACGATTGCGCCGTGGGGCGTGGCGGAGGATGTGACGCGGGCGTGCTTTCGCAGCTTGCGTGATTGGCGGGATCGCTGGGCCGCGGCGTACCCAGGATTGAATTTCGATGTGCTGTCGATGGGGATGAGCGGGGACTTTGTGCTGGCAATCGCGGAGGGCGCGACACGCATTCGCGTCGGCACAGCGCTGTTTGGCGCGCGCAAGCCGCCGGCGACGGGGGATTGATGCTGCGCGCCACTGCAACTGGAGTGACGCTTGCGGTGCGTGCGCAGCCGGGCGCGAAGAAGACGGCAATCACGGGCATTTACGGCGAAGGGACGACGGCACAACTGAAGATTGCCGTACATGCGCCGCCGCTTGAGGGGCGGGCGAATGCGGCGTTGATTGAATTTCTTTCAGAGACATTTTCTGTGCCCAGAAAAGCGGTTGAGCTCGGTTCCGGCGAGCTCTCACGGAGCAAGGTGTTTCTGCTGCGTGGAGTAACGATGGCGCGGGCGACGGCGGTATTGGCGCAGAAGGTAGAAATCTAGGGCGAAACCGGGTTCGCAGCATCCTGCCGAGCCAGGTTTTTCTGGCTGCGACGCCGCATTGCGGGGACCTGGAGGTCCCCACCACAGCCGGTCTGGGGACCGGCGGTACAAAGTGGTTTTCGATAAAGGTAAGTTGGGGTTCGTGGTATCCCACCCTTTCGCAGATGCGCGAAAGGATGGGGCACCCTCGGTCTGTGCGTCGCGCTTAAGAAAAAGCAGCAACAAAGGCAACCGCAGATCCTTCGACCCGGTCGCCGCGGCGACCTCGCTCAGGATGACAGATCATTAGGGGTAATAGAATGCGGGCAAGAGAATCACTTGTGAGGGGTAATAGAATGCGGGCAAGAGAAATCACTTGTGCTGCGTTGGCGCGAGCTGTTTCTTGACGGCTTCGATGACGCGCTCGAGGTGAACGCCGCGCGAGCCTTTCACGAGGGCAACGTCGCCGGGGCGCAGATTCTGTGCGAGCCAACGGCCGGCGGCTTCTGCGTCAGGAAGGAACAGCGACGCGACTCCACCGGCGCAGGCAGCGGCGGCCAGATGCTCGGCGTTGCCCTGGACACCGGCGACAAGATCGAGGCCGGCCTCGGCGGCGGCGCGTCCGCATTCCCGGTGGAGCGCGGGCCCATGCTCGCCCAACTCCAACATCTCGCCGGCGACCAGGATGCGGCGGCCCGCGGCGGGGCGCGCGGCGAGGGTGCGAATCATGGAGCGCAGCGCTTCGGGGTTGGAGTTGTAGCTGTCATTGAGAATGGTGGCGCCGGCGATTTCGATGACCTGGCCGCGCTTGTCGCCGGCGGCGAGCGAGGCGATTGCGTCGACCGCGGCATCGAGATCGACGCCCGCCTCGAGCGCAACGGCAAGGCCGGCCATGGCGTTGGAGGCGTTGTGGCTCCCGAGCAGATGCAATGTGAACGCGCCTTGGCGCCGGCCGGCGCGGAAGCGTACATGCAATCCGCTGGGGTCTTCAGACGCTGAAAGAACTTGCGGATCGGCGCACGGGCCACTGCCGAAATAGACTACGCGACCGGGAAAATCGCGACCAAATTGAGCGGCGTAGCTGTCATCGCAGTTGAGGAAGGCGACGCCGTTGGCCGGAAGCGCGGCCACCAGCTCGAACTTGGCGCGAGCGATGCCTGCCTGGCCCTCGGCAAAGTTCTCGACGTGCGCCATGCCGACGTTGGTGATCACACCCCAGTCGGGAACGGCGATGCGCGTCAGCGCGGCGATCTCGCCCGCGTGATTCATGCCCATTTCGACGACCGCGACCTCGTGCTCGGGCATCAGGCGCAGCAGTTGCAAGGGCAGGCCGAAGTTGTTGTTCAAATTGCCTTCGGATTTGAGGACGTGAAACTTTGTGCTGAGCGCCGCGGCTACGGCTTCCTTGGTGGTGGTTTTGCCGGCCGAGCCGGTGACGGCCACGAGGCGCCGTCCCCACTGGCGGCGCACATGCGCGGCTAGCGTCTGCATTGCTGTGAGCGGGTCTTCGGCGATGAGGAGCGGGCGGGCGAGCGCGGCATCGGGCAACGTGGCTACGCGTTCGCGTGAAACCAGCGCGGCCACGGCTCCGCGTTCGAAGGCAGCGGCAACAAAGTCATGGCCGTCGAGCCGCTCCCCGCGAACGGCGAAGAACAGATCGCCGGGCGCAGCAGTGCGCGAGTCGATGGAGTAGCCGGTAGCCATCAACGCGCCGGCATTGGGCACGCTGGACGGCGCTTCAAGGACTGCGCCGGCCCCAATGGCCGCCTCTGCGAGCGTAAAATTCATTCCACCTCAAGAAACAGTGATCAGTGATCAGTGGTTGGCAATCTGCGATCAGTCGACACTAAGTGATTGCGATGGTTATGGCCGTTGCTCTTCACGATAGCCCAAGTCGGCCAGGATGGAAAGCGCAACCTCGGCGTCGTCGAAGGGAATGGTGCGGTCCGCGAGGATTTGTTCTTTCTCGTGTCCTTTACCGGCGATGAGAACCACGTCGCCGGGTGTAGCGGCTGCAAGCGCAAGACGAATTGCTCGAGCCCGATCGACCTCGATGGTGTATTGGACGCCGGTAGACTGCAGTCCGGGCTCGATCTCGGCCAGAATCGCCGCAGGATCTTCGGAGCGGGGATTGTCGCTGGTGGCAACGACAAAGTCGCTGCCTTGGCCGGCGGCGTGGCCCATTTTGGGCCGCTTGGTGCGGTCGCGATCGCCGCCGCAACCGAAGAGTGTAATGACGCGCGCGTCCGCCGCTGTCATCTGACGGGCGAGCGCCGTGAGATTGCGCAGCGCGTCGTCGGTGTGGGCGTAGTCGACGATCACCGTGAAGGGCTGGCCGGCATCGACGTGTTGGAAGCGGCCTGGGACGGGCTTGAGGGCAGGAACGGCGGCGACGAGGCGAGAAAAAGGGACGCCGCGCGCATGAGCAGCGGTGAAGGCCGCGAGCAGGTTGAGGATGTTGACTTCGCCGGCCAAATGCGAGGGGACCCGGGCCGAGCCGGCGGGAGTCTCGAGCTCGATCGTCGCACCGGATGGCGTGAGCGAGTAACGCGCGGCGCGCCAGTCGCCCTTGCCGATGCCGTAGGTCCGGATTTCTGCGCCGGCTGCGCGCGCAGCGGAGGCCAGCGCTTCGCTGTGCGCGTCATGCGCGTTGATCACGGCGACGCGCGGAGGCGGATAGAGTGTGCCGTCAAAGAGCAGGCGCTTGGCGGCAAAGTAGTTTTCCATGGTCTGGTGGTAGTCGAGGTGATCGCGGGTGAGGTTGGTAAAGACGGCAACGTCAAAAGGGATTCCGGCCATGCGGCCCTGATCGAGCGCGTGGCTGGAGACCTCGGTAACGAGCTCGGTGGCTTCGCGCGCCACGCCTTCGGCCATCAACTCAAAAAGATCGCGCGACTCCGGAGTTGTGTGAATGGAGGGGCGCGTGTCGCCGGCGACGTGATACTCGATGGTGCCGATGAGGACGGTCGTGCGTGCGGCTGTGTTGAGCAGCGCTTCGGCGAGGAATGCAGTAGTGGTTTTGCCGTTGGTGCCAGTGATGCCGGTGGCGGCGAGAATGCGCTCGGGATGGCCGAAGAATGCGGCCGAAGCCTGGGCAAGCGCGCGGCGGCCGTGTTCGACGTGCAGGATGGGCAGGCCGGGCTGGTAGACGGTCAAGTGGTCGAAGGTTTGCGCGGAGTCTGTTACGATGCCCAGCGCACCGGCGGCGATGGCTTTCTCGACGAAGCGATTGCCGTCGGTCGAGCCGCCTTTCATGGCAACAAAAACGGCGCCGGGGCGCACGCGGCGGGAGTCGTACTCGACTCCCGCGATAGGTGTCTCTGCGCCCCCCGCAGCGTCCACGGTGTCAATCTCGATCCTTAGCTCATTCCAATTCATTGCAGTCCATTGTAGACGGCAGCGCGATTCCTATTCGCGCGCGAGCGCCTTCCGCCCCGTCGGCGCCTTCTCGTTTTTTACGAAGAATTGATTTATATTACGATCATTAATCGAAAGGAAGGCAAATGAAACTGCATCGTTTTGCATTCATAGCTTGCTGCGTGTCGTTCGCTGCTGCTTGTTCCTGGATCTGGCCTCCACGAACTCAAGCTCAATCCTTGCCAGCATCTTTATCGGTTGCGGACGCAAATGCATTGCAGAAATTGATGCCACTTACAGCAGACGAAGAGAAGTTGTTCGATAAGACGAAAGATAACCCAGTTGAGTTGCACAAGTTCATCGCTACGAGAACCTACATGCGGCTGGTGGTGCCGATAGTAGAGAAAGAGTATCCGGACTGGCAGAAACAACTGAAGGACAATTTAAGCTATCTACCGAATAACTTTCTAAAAACATTACCAAAAGAGCCCGATAATCTAGGCCCTGCTTATGTGATTGGTGAAGAGTTCGATCTTATCTGGGATATCATGTTGGCGCAAACATAGTTGACTCGACCGCGCCGCGACGCGCCCGGCGAGAGTCGTACTCGATGCCGGAGGCCAGCCCGTAGGCGACTGGAGGCGCCCTGCTGAGATGTTGATGCCTATATCTACTGGTAAGTGTCAACGAATCTGCTGACGCCCTCCACAAGAACCTGCCGGCCGCCGTCGATTGCAGCGGTTTGCTCTGCGGCTCCAAGAAGTGCGGACAGGGCAGTTTTCATGAGGCCGTACTGCGCTTCGGCTTCGTCTTCGGAGCTGAAGAAGCGCGTGTGCATCATCCAGCCATAAATGCCGCAGGTGATGGCGAAGGGCGCAACGCGGGCGGCACGCTCGAGGGTGATGCGCGCGCCGAGAGAATGCTCTTCGTCATGAACAATGACGCCTTGCTCGGAGCCGGACTGGCCCAGCGTGCCGCCGTTTTCGAAGGGGTGCCAAGAAAAATCCGCCACGCTGTGAGATTAACGCAGCTTTAGGGTCTTTTCACCTGTCTCGCATCGAAAAAGGCAACCGCAGATCCTTCGTCTCACTCGCGCTTTCCCTCACTTCGTGGAGGGAAAACGCCCGATCGCTCAGGATGACAACGCAATGAGGGGGCACAGCAACTCCGGGGTTGCCGTGACGCAATCAGCGCTCGCAGCGAACGACAAGTTTGGTGCCGGGTGAGACCATCGTGCCTGGTGCAGGGGCCTGTTCGCGGACTGTGCCGTTTCCGGTGATGACGACTTCAAGGCCAGCGGCGCCGGCTTGCTCAATCACCCTGCGTACGGGAAGGCCGATGAGGGAAGGGACGCGTAGCTGCCCAGCGCTGGCGATGACGACCGTGTTGGCAGGTGAGTTGGATGCGGGTTGTTGCGCAGGAGCGGCAGGTGAGATGTTGGGCGAAGTCCCGGGAATGGAATTTGCAGCCTGCCAGCCGTTTCGCAAAGTGCGCGAAACGGATGGGGCAACCGCTTGAACGGAAGGCGTAGCGGGCGGAGCTTGAGAAGGCGCGGCGCGCAGCGGATCGTCGCCGGGCAGATCGTTGGCGGCGTCGTAGAGGGCCTGAATGTCTTCGCCCCGGACCGAGCTTTCGTCTTCAGTGACGGGCGGTTGTTTCTTGGGGGCCGTGGCGGCCGGGCGCAGATCGATGTCGTGCTGAACACCGAGGTATTCGAGGACCTGCTGGGCAACCTCGGCAAAGACGGGCGCGGAGACCGCAGCGCCGTAGTATGCGCCTTTAGGGGAATCGAGGACCACAGCGATGGCGATGACCGGATTGTTGACCGGAGCGAAGCCCGCGAACGAGGCGATGTGCATGGTTCTCGAATAGGTGTGCGTGACGGGATCGATTTTTTGCGCAGTGCCGGTTTTGCCGCCTGAAGAGTAGCCGTTGAGCTGCGCGGCTTTGCCGGTGCCGAACAGCACCACGCCCTCCATCATCTTGCGCATCTCGGCCGCGGCCAGCGTGGAAATGACGCGATGCGCGGCCGCTGGGAGCGGGTTGGGCAGATCGGCAGGCAGGTGCGTTGCGCGTGCTTGCGCAACCTGGGCGGCGCCTGCGGTGCGGGCACCTGCGGTGCGGCAGACTTTTGGTTGGGGTTCGCGGTGGGGGTGGTTTGGTCTGGCATGAGGACGTGCGGCGGAAGATAGACGCCGCCATTGGCGATGGTGGAAACCATGGTGACCAACTGCAATGGCGTGACCGCGACCTCCTGCCCGATGGCGACCGAGCCGATGGAGGAAGCTTGCCAGCGACTGACAGGACGGAGCAGGCCGCGCGTTTCGCCGGGCAGTTCCACGCTCAAGCGCGTGCCGAAGCCGAAGTCGTGAATATATTGATAGAACTGGTCAGGGCCGACTTTCATCGCGAGCTTGACGGCGGCCACGTCACTGGACACCTCGAGCGCCTGATGGACCGGGATCACTCCGTAGTGTTCGCCTTGATTGTCGTGAATGGTGCGGCCGAAGATCGTGATTTTGCCGCCCTGGCAGTCAATCATGTCGTCAGGCGTGGCGACCTTCGAGTCCATCGCGGCGGAGTACGTGACGAGCTTGAAGGTGGAACCGGGCTCGTAGACGTCGCTGACCGCGTGGTCGCGGAGCAGATCGGGCGTGGTGTGGCGAAACTGATTGGGATTGAAGGTGGGACGAATGGCGAGGGCCAGAATCTGCCCGGTGTGCACGTCCTGTACCACGACAGTGCCGTTGATTGCCTGCGTTTTCTCCATTGCGTGATCGAGCGCGCGCTCGGCCAGGAACTGGATGTTCTCGTCAATGGTAAGCACAAGGTTGCGGCCGGGTTCGGGATCGCGCTCGCTGGAGCCGAGCACCTTGCGGCGCGCGTCCATGGCGGTGTACATGAGGCCGGAGCGGCCGTGCAACGAGGAATCGAATTTCTCTTCCAGGCCGCCCAGTCCGTTGTCGTCAACGCCGACGTAACCGAGCACCTGCGCGGCGATCTCGTTGTCGGGATAGAAACGCTCAAATTCTTTCTGGAAGTAGATGCCCTTCATGTTGAGGTTCTTGACGGCGGCAGCGACCTGCGGCGTGACGCGGCGCGCGACCCAGGCAAAATTGTGTCCGGCGGCGAGGCGCGCGGCGATCTGGTCCTGGGTGGTCAGCGCGTCTTCGGGATCGGCGTGCACCAGCGGGGCGAGCGCTGCGCGCGGCAGCCTGCTTATCGGCGATCTCGGAGGGATCGGCATAGATGGAGTCGACGAGCACGGTCATGGCCAGCTCACGCATATTGCGGTCGTAGAGAATGCCGCGGCGGGGAGCGACTTCAAAGGTGCGCTGCTGCTGCTTTTGGGCGCGCTCGACAAACTCCTGGTGGCGCACGATCTGGAGCCAGAAGAGGCGGGTGGAAATGGCGCAGGCCCACAGAAGGAAGAAGAGGCAGACAAGCCAGAAGCGCGACCGTTTGAGAGGCACGGCTTTTGGTGTTTGTGGGCGTGGGCGGATAGTTTGAGCGGCTGCCGACATGATAGCTGCTAGCTTCTAGCTCCTAGCTTTATTCTGTATGAGCCTCTTTGTGATTGATCAACCTTGTTAGCGTCTGGCCTGTAATTTGTTGCTTGCATGGCGAAGCTAGAAGCTAGCAGCTAGAAGCTGTTCTTAGGCGCGGGAGGAGCGATCTGGGCAAGCGTGGGAGCGCCGGAAGCGGGCTGGGCGTTGGGATGAACTACCTGTCCCGGCTGCGGCTCGGCGAGTCCCAACTGGCGGGCCATCTGGTCGATACGGCCCGGCTGGGTGAGCTCGGCCTCGCTGAGGCGAAGCTGACGGTTTTCCTCGCGCAACTGATCGAGCATCTGCTTCTCGCTCTCGACGCGGTAGCTGCTCTCGATGGCGTAAAAGTGCTGCAAGCCGTAGATCATGACCAGCGAAAAGAGGAGGGCGGCGGCAACGCAAAATACGCGCATCTCGCGCGCTCGCGCCGGGTCAGAGGCTTTGACGAGGCGAGAGTTGTCAAAATGCCTGGTGAAGAAGAACTCCGGAGTGCGCACGCGGCGGCGGAGCTGAGCCTGCTGCGCCATCAACGCGGCGTTGCGCTCGGCGATGCGCGCGCCCCAGCCGCGGCCGGTCTCGAAATAAGTTGTTGCACATGCCGCCATGCTTGCTCTCCTTTGTCGAGCAGGGAGGAGGGAACAGGGAATAGAAAAACCCGAATTACGTAACGCGGTGGCCGGGCTACGCGCCTGCTCCCGATTCCCTACTGCCTATTCCCTGCCTTTATGTCTTTTCCGCTGCTCTGAGCTTTGCGCTGCGCGAGCGCGGGTTGCGATTGACTTCTTCTTCACTGGCAGTCACAGGCTTTTTGGTGAGAATCTTCCAGATGCCCTGCTGCGCGCCTTCGCGGAAACTGTCTTTGCAAATCCTGTCTTCCAAACTATGAAAGCTAATAACCACAAGCCTTGCGGAGGGCTTAAGCAACTGTGGTGCGGCCTCGAACAATGCGCGGATTTCGTCCAATTCCCGATTACAGTAAATCCGAAGTGCCTGAAAAGTTTTTGTTGCGCCGTGGATGTGTTTCATCGGCGGGACGGCTGCGGCTACGATACGAGCTAACTGCGCCGTGGATGTAACCGGCCGCCCCCTCGCGATGGCTCTGGCGACTGTCCGCGACCTCCTCTCTTCACCGTATTCGTAAATGAGATTTGCCAGCTCGCGCTCGCTCATCTCATTCACCACTTGTTCGGCGGTTGGCCCGGACCGCGTATCGAATCTCATGTCTAACGGGCCGTCCGCCTGAAAACTAAATCCTCTGCGCGCGTCATCGAGCTGCATGCTACTCATGCCAAAGTCGGCGAGCAAACCATCGACCGAAGCCGGCTTCACATGCTCGGCGATGCGACTGAATGCTTCGCCGACGAAACTCACTTGCGGCGCCTGGCTGCCCATCTCGTCGCAAACTCTTGCGAGCCTGGCTCGTGCCAAATCGAGCGCCTCGGGATCGCGGTCAAATCCGATCAAATGCCCCGCAACTCCCAATCGCCTGACGATGCCTTCGGCATGCCCGGCAAGTCCCAGCGTGCAGTCGACGTAAGTGCCGCCGGGCCGAACGCTGAGAAAATCCAATGCTTCCTTAAAAAGAACCGGCACATGGCGTTCACTCTGTTTCGTCATGCGCACCCCCTGAGGGGCGTGAAAATCACTTCGACGGTCCGAGGATACCGGCCACTTCGGCCGCTTCCTCATCGGACAAGGCGCTGGAAAGGGCCTCTTGGTACACCTCGGAGCTGACAACCTCCATGTGCGAGAGGTTCCCGATCACCATGACCTCTCCCTCCAATCCAGCCTTACCACGCAGAACTTTCGGCAGCGTGATCCTTGCCTGCTTGTCCATCTCCACCTGCAGGCCAAGGGAGCCCGTAATGCGCAGATACTTCTTGACCGCTTTGTTCATGGGGTGTTCCACCAACCTGGCTTCCCGTTTCTCCCATTCGGGAAGCGGCCAGATTTCCGCGCTTTTGCCATCCGTGCTGGTCACAAAAAACTGGTTGACGTTCGAGGCGCTTGCCACCTTTTCGAGGTCGGTGGGAAGCCGGAGCCTGCCGTCCGTGATTTTGGCTTCGTAGCTTCCGCGATACATCATGGCGATGCCTCTTACCAGACGGCTACCGGCTCAAGGTGAGCCCGGCACAGCCTGCTTCCTGCCTCGCGCTTCCCTTTTTCGGGTTAGCCATTCTGGTTCCGAAGGCGCCCTGGGACGCGAATTCGTTCACATGAAGCAGGAAACCGAGTAAACTCAGTGTTTGGAGCCGGAGAGCGGCATTTGGAAGGCGGAAGTTAGCTTCCGGTTGGTTCCAAATTTTTCCTATTTACTCCGAAAAACTCCATGGAGCGATAGTACCTCCGTTCCGTATTTACACCAAGAAAAAAAACTGTGGAAAGCGCAGGAAAAGCACGCCCTCTGCGGCATTGCCAACTAATGGATGGAAATTTTTTTTACACCACAATATATAGGGTTTACTAGTTTGATTCGGGGAACTGGACAGCGACACTTAAATGCGATAGAGAACAAAAAGCGAAGATCTGGCTGCTTTACGACCTCGCGTGTTGGCCAGGTAGCGCACGGTTTCTTTTTAGCCGGGCTGTGAGCCTCGCGCGCATCGAGGAAAAAGGCAAATTGGCGGCGTGAAAGTGCAGGGCGAGCGGCGTCGTGCTCAAATCATTTACCGAGAGCCTTAGGAGCGTGGATATGAAACGCTGCCGATTCTACGCTGCCTGAAAGTCTTGCCGTTCGGCTGGCTCAGAGGCAGGATGCGGCTCCTTGGGGTTTCCGCCGCGAATAGCGGCGAGCAAGTCCCGGGGGTGCACGGGCTTGGTCAACACTTCAAAGCAATATCCGCGCTGCTTCGCAGATTGAAGAACGTCCGCCGTGGAGGCGTGGCCGGAGAATAGAAGGATCTTGCACGAGGGATAACTATTCCTGATCTGAATGGCCATTTCCACGCCGTTCAGTCCGGGCATGGACACATCGCTGATTACCATGTCCGGCGCACACGTCGCGCAGGCATCCAATGCGCTTAGTCCATCGTAAAATGCCGTGGCCTTGTAACCGCAACTGCGGAGAATTGCGGAGAGCGTATCGGCGATCACCTTTTCATCATCGACCACCATGACATTGATCATCATTTTCCTCTTTCCGGTGCAACCCATGTGGGGAATGTTTGGGGACACGCGGGATCGGCCCGTGCTTTGGCTCACGCGGCGCTTCGGGAGCGATTGCCGCTCCCGGAACGATCTTCCGCAGCACTTCGGACAACGCGACAACTTCGAATTGTGGGGCTTTCTTCAAAGATCACCTGTAAACGAGAGTAGGCCTAATCCGTTGATACGGGGAAATTTTCTTTATTTTCCTTTATCCCTCGCCAGAAGGTTTTCTTAATTTCGCATCAGGTTTTTAACATCGCCGTCGAGAGATTTCGCTTTACACGGTAATTAATTAGGAATACAATTAGCATCACGTTAGCGCGCTTGTTGTGCTACGATAGCGGCCCGTTAGCGGCGCTCTAGCCTCAAAGGAGGAGAGATATGGCCGAACGGAAAAAGAGGACGTTCAATGTGATCGAGAGGGATGGGGTCCCGAACGGGCGCCATGGCAAGCACAGAGATATTGTCACCCGGATCCTCGACGACCTAAAGGATCTTCCACCGGGCAAGGCGCTCAAGATTCCCCTGGGCGAATTGCCGGACAGCATGGTTAACATCCGATCGGCTCTCAGCCGTTTCACGCGAAAGCAGGGCACCTCCGTGGCCACAGCCGCGGACGGAGAGTGCCTGTATGTGTGGAACTCGTGAACTTGAATTGATTCGAATTCCCTGGGAAGTGCGATCTTTCGACCCCGCTCGGGGGAGGCCTGCATCCGGAAAGCCGGCGACCCGTCAGTCGTGTCATCCCTGTGTAAGAAGCGAGCTCAAGGCACCGTGCGCGGTTACTTTTTTCGGGCTTTGGCTCTGCGGCGGACATTGCCGAGAACAAGTTGCAGCAAATAGAGGAAGACCAGCGCGTTGATGATGAGCAAACCGGCGCGAATCCAGGTGAGGCGGCGGACGACTTCGAAGATCTCAAAGGGCAGGAAGGAAGCAGTGATGGCGAGGGTGAGGAACTCGCCCCAGGCTTTCTCGAGATAGAGGCCGATGCCTTCGGCGAGGGTGATGCCAGCGTAGGCGAAGGCGACGAAGCCGATGCGGCGGAGGAGGGGGTCATTAAGGAGCGAGGCTTTCGTGAGGATGAAATTGACGAGGTGCGACTCGGGATTGAAGCGGAGATAGCGGGCGAGGCTTTCGATCTGGTCGGCGATGTCTTTGTGGAGCAGTCGATGCGCGCCAAAGCCGATGGCAATAAAGAGCAGCGCATGGAAAAGCTTATAAACCGCGATGAGGAGCAGGCCGCGATCGTGGTGCTGGCGCTTTGACTTGGCTTGGAGTGAAGCTGTGGGCATGATGGCCGGAACAGGCTACAGTCTTCAGGTTACATGATGGAGGGCAGGGACCGAGGGAACGAGGGGACAAGGGAACAAGGGAACAAGGGAGCATCGAGATTCATTTCTTCAGGTGCAGGAGGGCGTCGCGGTCGAGGGGTTCGCCATTGAGGATGAGGGTGGAGATGCGGCGGGCGTTCCAGATGTTGACGGTGGGGTCGGCGTCGACGACGAGGATATCGGCGCGGCGGCCGGGGGCGATGAGGCCGAGTTCGTTCCAGCCGAATTGGAGCTCGTAGTTGTTGGTGGCGGCGGCGAGGGCCTCGCGCGGCGAAAGGCCGAGGCGTACAAGCAGTTCGAGCTCGGTGTGCAGAGAGATGCCGGGCATGGTGCCCATGGAGTCGGCGCCCGAGGCGGCGAGGTAGTGGGGAAAAGCGGAGAAGATGGTTTCGTTGATGCGCCAGAGGCGCATTGCAGTCAGAGCAGCCTTTTTTTGCAGGTCCTCTTCCATCCAGCGCTGGCCGGTGGCGGGCAGGTGGCGCGTCCAGGGGGGGAGCGGGTAGGTCATTTCGCCGGTGGCGCGGTCAGTGGGCTGATACATGCGTCCCGCATCGAGGAGCGAGGCGGCGGGTTCCAGCCAGAGATTGCGATGGTCGGGCAGTTCGACGTAGTAGAGGCTGAAGGCAGGCATGAGCGCGGCATGATGCGCGGCGAGGAAGCGCGCGTAATTGCGAAGGTGCAGATCGTTGGGAGGAATGCGCTCGGAGTAGTCGTAGGCTGTAGTGGCCGAGGGGCCGTCGGGGTCGTCGACCAGGGGACGCTGCAGCTCGTCGGGAATGACGCCGAGATCGTAATGGTCCATGAGCGGCAGCGCGTCTACGCCGGCCTCGACCGCGACGCGGTACGGAGTGGCGACAAAGACGCCGTAGGTGGTCAGGCCCATCTGGTGGGCGCGCGCGATGATCCATTGGGAATTGGCGGCGGTGAGAGGGGCGGTGAGCAGAAGCACGCGCGTGCCGAGTTGCGCCGTGTCGGCCATTTGGCGGGCGGTGTCTTCCGGGCTGATTTCGGCGGGATGCGCACCCTCGCGCAGCTCGGAGACCCATTCCGGACGGCGGGCCAGCAGACTCCAGTTGTCGGTGACGCCGATCGAGTCAATCGGGTAGATGTGGGGACTGGGCCGGGCGTTGAAATCGATGTAGCCGCGCTGGAAGTCGGCGCGGCTGACGACGGTGGTGACGCCCATATAGAGGTTGGCGTTGGCCTGGGCCTGCGAGTTCATGCCGGCATAGCCATCGACGAGGCCTGGGATGAGGAATTTTCCTGTGCAGTCGATGATGCGAGCCCCCTTGGGGATGGCAACGGCGCCAAGCGGCCCGACGTCGGTAATGCGGCGGTCGCGGATGACGACAATCGCATTGGGAAGATCGTGCGCGGAGCGGCCCCAACCGGTGACGTCGACGATCGTGCCACCGGTGAGAACCAGTGGAATGGAGGGCACAGCGAGCTCGGCTTGGGGCCGGGCGGAAACGGGGCCCAGGGCCAATCCGCACGTCAACGCCCAAAACACACGACCTAGTTGCATGGCAAAATCAGCCTGATGTGGATTGTCGCACAGCGGGGTGAAGACGGCGGACTTGGCGGAGCTAGCGGAGTTAGCAAGTCAACCCAGCGGGGATGGCCTCAGTGGGTCAACTTGAGGTAGCCGCACAAAAGCGACCGAAGCGCCCTCGGGTCGCGCGCCGAAGATTGCCAGGGGCCGCGGCCGGTTTTTGGCGCGCTGAGGTTCGCAATTCCATTTTGCTGGGTTATATTGTGCCTAGCTGAGCATCCCTTAGCCTAAGCCCGAACCCGCAAGCCATGAACACAAACGCAACTGCCGGCGCACGCGAAGAGACCGCATATGTCTTTGTGAGCTATGCTCGCGAAGACCGGCGCTGGCTGGATCCTGAGAATCATTACAATCTGGTTCCCTTTCTGGCGGAATCGCTGCGACGGCACAACGCGATCTTTTGGTTCGACAAGAACCTGATCGGCGGAGACGAGTTCAAACGGCACATCGAGGCACAGATCGATCAGGCGCAGATCGCGCTGCTGATCGTGAGCCAGAACTTTCTGAATTCGGAGTTCATCGAGCGGCTGGAGATGCCCCGCATTGCGGAGCGCGCGCAGCAGGGAAAAATGGTCGTAGTGCCGGTGCTGGTCGAGCCATGCGACTGGAGCGACTATCCGTTTCTTGCCGACCGGCAAATGGTCCCCAGTTCCAGCCCGCTGATTGACTTCACGGAGAGCGATGCGAAGTGGGCTCGGGTTAAATTTCAAATTCTGGACCAAATCAAGGCGCAACTGAAGAGGATTCGCGAGGCGCAGCAGCGGGCAATCGCGGAGGCTGAAAGGCCGGAGGCGCCGAAGCCGGTGGCGTCCCCGCCTGCCGAACCGCCGCGGGCTGAGCGGCGGCCGGTGGAGGTCCCTCAGGTGACGGCGCCCGTTGAAAGAGCACGCGCTGCGGAGGCCCATGTGGAGACGGCGCCGGTCGAAAACCGGCGGGTTCCGGAGCCGGCAGGGATTGGTCCGGTTGCGAAAATCGAAGCGTCAGAAGAGGCCGGCACACGGAGAGCCAATGAATGGCAAGCCGGCGGAGGGACGGTGCTCCGGTCTCGTTTCGGCAGAATTCCTGTGTGGGCGTGGGGCG
Source organism: uncultured Acidobacteriaceae bacterium (assembly GCA_963848805.1). Classification (GTDB taxonomy): domain Bacteria; phylum Acidobacteriota; class Terriglobia; order Terriglobales; family Acidobacteriaceae; genus Telmatobacter. The sequence continues at coordinate 133,412 of CAWKFD010000020.1, forward strand.
GAGGTGTCGTATCGGCTCTTTTTCTCATGGCGGTTTTTATTGAGTTGGGCCACAATTCGCATCCGGCGTCCGTCCCACGACCTGCGATTCCGTCGAGCAATTCATTTCCGGTTCACCCCAGTGCTGCGCCAGGGCCGCCTCCATCCAGCAGCCCAGGCCCGACGCACCGGGGTTTTGTGATCGGGCAGCATCCCGAGTCAGGAATCGCCGGAACTACATGGAATTTTTCAATTCCCGGCGGCCAACACGGCTCATTCACTTACGAACCGGACGGCGCCCTGCACAGCACCAAATGGTCTTCAACCGCTACCTGGACATTGACTGGCGACGAAGTGTACATGGAGTTCAACAATAAGTTTCTCGAATTCCATGGAACGGTTTCAGGAACGCATATGAACGGCACGGTTTCGAACGCCGCCGGTTGGAAGTCGACGTGGACCGCAGACGAGGAATAGGTCGCCGGTTGGCGCGTTGAGTCAGTGCGTGGTGATTGCCTTGCCAGGATTGCTGCTTGCGCGGCGCACGGATGACTGCCTGAAACCGCACAGCGCATTGGCCGGTGTCTCCTCATCCGGTTGGCAAAGCGAGAGTTCGGTTCGATAATTGAAGACGACTTCCAAAAGTTTTGGCCGGCGCATTGTGCCGCGCATGCGTGTGAACCGATCACGGCAGTTTGATTCTGGAGACAAGAGATGCTCCTGGAGAAACAGGGCACGCGTGAAGCGGAATCCGCGCCTTCGTCATCGAGACCGGAGCGTCTGGAGGCGCTGGCCCGCGCACTGCTTCAGGGTGTGCGATCGGCATTCCGCGAAAAATGGGTTTGGAGCGTCGTCTGCGCATTGACGGCGGGGCTTGCTCTTCGCCTGGTTTGGGTTGCCTTCTTTCAGGACTTCGATGGCGACAGCGAAGTGTACGCCACGATCGCGAAGAACCTGCTTCAAAATCACGCCTACGCGCTGGACAATCCTTATCACCTGACGTTGATCAGGCTCCCTGGATATCCCATTTTCATGGCCGTGATTTTCACGGTTTTTGGGATCAAGAACTACAGCGCAGTCTGTTTTGTTCAGGCGTTTCTGGACATGGGCACCTGCCTGCTCGTGGCCGGTTTTGTTCGCGATCATGTTTCGCGCCGCGCCGCGCTTGTTGCTTTGTGGATTGCCTGCCTTTGCCCTTTCACCGCCAATTACACAGCGATTCCCCTGACCGAGTGCCCGGCAATCTTCTCGGTCGCGCTAGGCTTGTTTGCGGCGGGACGGCTGATCCGATCGATCAATCAATGCACGAGTGGGAAATGCACGAGTGGGCCCGCGTCTCGCGGGCGAGCGGCATGGCTGGTGCTGACGGTTGCGGCCCTGATTTGCGCAATCAGTTTGCGCCCGGATGGCGTGCTGCTGTGGGCGGCGATTGTTCCCGGCATCTGGTGGTACACGAGGAAGGATGCGCCGAAAGCGGGTTTGCGCAGCGCGTTGCTGTGCGGCTTGTTGGCCGTTCTTCCGCTGGTTCCGTGGACGATTCGCAATTACCACGTGTATCAGGTCTTCCAGCCGCTCGCGCCGCGCTCGGCGATGGATCCGACTGAAACTTCGCTGGCCGGATTCGACCGCTGGACCACCACCTGGGAGATCGATTATGTCTCTCTCGGGGAGATCTGGTGGCGCGGGGATGGCCTCACCATCGATATTGGGCTGTTACCTTCGCGGGCGTTCGACTCCGCCCAGGAATATCGCCAGACGGCAGCGCTGATCGCGGAAAACAACGACCTATGCACGATCACGCCCGAGCTGGATGCGCGATTTGAAGCGCTGGCGGAACAACGCATTCGCAGGCATCCCCTGCGCCAGTACGTTGCTCTCCGCTTCGCGCGCCTTTCCGATATGTGGCTGCGGCCGCGCATCGAATTCCTGAATGACGCGATTCCCGAGCGATGGTGGGAGTGGCGGCTGCATGCCGGGCAATCGCTTTTGGCCGCCGCATACGGGCTATTGAACGCCTTGCTGCTGATCGCCGCGTTGATCGGATTTGCCCGGCGCAGGGTTCCGTTGCAGGCGATGCTGCTGGCCTATGTTGCGCTGCGCTGCGTGGTGCTTTTGCAGATACCGAATGCGGAGCCGCGCTATACGCTCGAAGCGTTTCCCATTGCGATTGTGGCTGCGGCAGTGGCGTTCACCCGGCCGGAAGCGAAATCAGCGAGTCAGCAAGTCAGCGAGTCAGCGTCGGCTATGAAACGATGTTTAGTGGTTGGTGTTTTCACGGTCGCTCATTCCACTCACCAAACTACGTAAATTAACTGGCGACAAGGGTTGCGCGGCGGCGACGCGCGAGGAGCGGGACCACCTGTGCGAGCGCGGCTTCCACGGTGAGGCCGTAGCGGGCGCGAAGCTGATCGATTTTGCCGTGTTCGATGAATTGATCGGGCCAGCCTATGCGGACCACGGGGACGGCGAACCCCATCTCATTGAGGGCTTCAACGACCGCCGTGCCGAAACCGCCCATCTTCACGTGATCTTCAAAGGTGACGAAGGCAGCTACGCGACGAGCGTACCGCTCGATCATCTCGCGATCGAGCGGCTTGATGAAACGCGGATTCACAACGGCGGCAGAGTAACCGTCGCGCTCGAGGGTCGCGGCGAGCGACTGCGCGAGCGCAATCATGGGACCGAGGCCGAGGATGGCGACATCAGAGCCGTCGGCCAGCACTTCAGCCTTACCGATGGGGATGGATTGCGGCTCGGCTTTGCGGGTGACGCCGGCGACGGCGCCGCGGGGATAGCGAATGGCGCTCGCGGCCGGAAGTTCGAAGGCCGTCTTCATCATGTCGGCCAGCTCGTCTTCGTCTTTGGGCGCCATGAGGACGATTTCGGGGATGCCGCGCAGGTAGGCAATGTCAAAAAGGCCATGGTGCGTGGGGCCGTCGTCACCGGAAAGGCCGGCGCGGTCAATACAGAAGAGGACGGGCAGTTTTTGCAGGCAGACGTCGTGCACAAGCGGATCGAAGGCGCGCTGCAGGAAAGTGGAGTAGATGGCGCAGACCGGACGGAAGCCGCGCGTGGCCATGCCCGCGGCAAAGACCACTGCGTGTTCTTCGGCGATGCCGACGTCGAAGTAGCGCTTTGGGTGACGGGGCCGGAAGTGATCGAGGCCAGTGCCGTTGGGCATGGCCGCGGTGATGGCGACGATGCGCTCGTCTTTGTCGGCCAGATCGGCGAGCGTGTTGGCGAATACTTCAGCGTAAGTGGGCACACCCGCGGGCGTGTGTCCGGTTTCCGGATCGTAAGGGCCGAGGCCGTGGAACTTCTTTTGCCCCTCGAGCGCCGGCTGAAAACCGCGGCCCTTTTGCGTGAGCACGTGCAGCAGCACGGGGTGGTCGAGAGCCTTGAGGAATTTGAAGGTCTCAACAAGGAGGGGGATATTGTGGCCGTCGATAGGGCCGAAATATTGCAGGCCGAATTCCTCAAAGAGGATGGAGGGCCATAACATGCTTTTGGCTGCCTCTTCGGCGCGGCGGACAACTTTGATGGCGGTCTTGCCGCCGAAGCGCTCGATAAGGCGGGTGGCGCGGTCGTGGAGGTGCTGGTAGTGCTCGTTGGTGACGATACGGTGGAAGTAGCGGGCCACGGCGCCCACGTTGCGATCGATGGACCACTCATTGTCATTGAGTACCACGATCATGCGCCTGGTCTGCTCGGCGATGTTGTTGAGCGCTTCGAAGGAGATTCCGTTGGTAAAGGCGGCGTCGCCGGCCACGGCGACAACGTGCTCATGGGCACCGGCAAGGTCGCGGGCCACGGCCATACCCAGCGCGGCCGACAGCGCGGTGCCTGCGTGACCGGCGCCGTAGCAATCGTGCACGCTCTCGGTACGCAGCATGAAGCCGTTCAGGCCGCCGGGTTGACGGATGGATTCAAGGCGATCGAGGCGGCCGGTGAGGATTTTATGGATGTACGCCTGGTGGCTGACATCGAAGAGGATTTTGTCATCAGGCGTATTGAAAACCGCGTGGAGAGCAATAGTGAGCTCGACTACGCCGAGGTTGGGACCGAGATGGCCTCCGGTTTTGGAGAGCGTTTGGATCAGGAATTCGCGGATCTCCTCCGCGAGGCCGGCCATCTGCTCGTAACTGAGGCGTTTCACGTCAGCGGGAGAATGGATGGATTCCAGCAGTGATCCCATGTAGTTCCTTCCTCCGGGAAACAGCCGGGCATCCCGGGGAAATCCCCTGTGGCAAAAAGCCCCCTGCGACGGGGGCCTGTTCTATGGCTTTGCTCCAGAGTCAATACCAGACTCTAGTATACCCGCGCGGCAAACGCGATTTAGATGATTAGACGGCAGAGCGGGGGCGAGGTTTGAGGTAGGATGGGCGCATAGTGCTTTCAAGAATTTTTGGGGAGGGTGAGTGAACGTGGCTGGATTGCGGAAATTGTTTTCTGCTTTGATTATTATGGCGGGATTGACGGCGGGTTTGGGTGTGAGCGCGGCGTGGGCGCAGATGCTGGAGCCGGGGCGCAATCACAGGCGCCGAATCCGCTGACCGACCCGACGATGAAGCCGGGCAAGATACTGCTCTACGATCTGGAGGCGCGCTTTGCCAAAGATGTGCTGGAGCAGGGCGGAGCGGGGTTTGCCGCATGGTTTGCCGACGATGGCGTGGCGCTGGGCAATGGCACGGCGCCGCTGATCGGCAAGGTTGCCATCGCAAAGTCGGCCAATTGGCTGCCACAGAATTACCAGCTCACCTGGACGCCGACCGACGCCATGATGGGGCCTTCGGGCGATATGGGCTACACGTGGGGCCACTACGAAGGAAAGAGCAAGGACGCGAACGGCAATCCTGTGCTGACGAGCGGACGGTACATCACCATGTGGCGCAAAGAGCCCGACGGCAGTTGGAAGGTGGTGCTGGACGCGGGCGCCAACGACGCACCTGCGGCGGGCGACTGCTGCAAGCTGCCAGAACACTAGAACTGGTTGCATAAACCCTCCGAGGCGGCCGAAAAGCACCCTCAGGGGGCTAAAGCCCGCGAATTTGTAGCGCCATTTACGCAACCAGCACCAGGGCGGGAGACCAACTCGAAACATTGCGCGATCGCCGGGCTTCGGAGTTGGGCGACAAGGAGATTAGACCATGACCATGCCTCTTAACTCATTCTGCGATGCGTTGGGGATCGAAACGCTCCCGATCGGTGTCTACGACGCTCCCGACCCCGAGCTTTTCGTTCCGGTGGTGCCGTTGAAACGGTGTATTTTCGATCATTACCAGGACTTTCAGTCTGGTGCTGCGGTGATTCTTGACCCAACTGCCAAGGGGTGTCCTGGCTGTGGCTACTGGATGCTGGGCAAAATGCGATTTCCCAGCCGGGAGGCGATGGTTACGTTCCTCACCGACAAGGAAGGGCTACGCGAAAATTCAGGCCTCATTGAGGCTTGGCTGGATGCGCATCCCACGTTCAAGCCGCGGAATGGCCATATTGCGATAGGTCCGGTGAGCGGCGAGAGGATGAAGTTTCTGCGCACGCTCACGTTCTTCGTCAATCCGGACCAGTTGAGCGCTCTCATTTATGGGGCCAATTACCACGCGCATCCCGACGACCCGGAACCTGTTCTGGCCACCTGGAGCTCAGGTTGTGGCCAGATGTACAGTCTGTTTCCCGATCTCTCTCGGGCCCAGGCCGTTATTGGCGCCACCGACGTTGCCATGCGGCAGCATATACCGCCGGACATTCTGGCGTTTACCGTGACGGTTCCGATGCTTGATCGTCTGCTGAATCTGGACGACGGTCACAGCTTCCTTGGGAAGTCGTTTCTAAGCGAGCTCAAGCTCGCCCGCAAGCATTGATCCACCGGTGCGAGACATATATCCCGGCACTCCCATCGGTCAGGTAATTGAAAGAAGGCGCCGATAGTAATATCGAAACGTATCCGATACCCGAACGCTGCGGGGTACTTGGGTTGTAAGTTATTTTTCTTCAAATGACCTGTTCGTGGAGCAGTCAAGTTCGCCAATCTCTCCGATACTGAAAATCGGGTCCGTGTAATTATGTGCGCTATACTCGGTTCGCAAGGCGGAGAGAACCAGGACGCGGTGGTGCGCCCGGAGTTGAACTTGTTCGATCGCAACCCCGACCCCGCGCTGGATGAGTTGACCGAGCTTGCCGCGGTACTGTCGAACGCCGACTATGCCTACGTGGGCTGGATGGACTACAACCGGCTCTGGTTCAAGGCGCGCTTCGGATTCAAGGCGACCGACCAGCCACGCGCAACCACAGCTTGCCAGTGGATGCTGGAGCAGGGCGTGCCGCTGCTGATTGCAGATGCCGGCCAGGATCCGCGCTTTCCTCCCGAGGGCATTCCGCTCGCCGGCGCCAGTCCCTGCCTTTCCTACGCCGCAGCGCCGCTGATCGCCAGCGATCAGCAGGTGATTGGCACGCTGGCAGTGTTGGCGCGCCGGCCTGAAGCATTCAAACAGGAACACTTGACACTGCTCGATATCCTGGGCCGGCAAGCGGTGACGCGTCTGGAGCTTTACGGCCGCATTCGCATGCAGGAACAGGCGCAACGGCAGCGGCAGCGAACGGAGCGGGCGCTGGAAATCGAACGATGTTTTGTGGCCGCAACGCTGGACTCGATTCCCGCGCTGGTGACGGTTCTGGACACGGCTGGCCGCGTGGTTCGGATGAATTTTCCCTGCTCGCAAATGACCGGACTGAGTCTGGCCCATGCTATCGGGCGGCCGTTTGTAGATGCGTTTCTAGAACCGAGCGACCGCGAGTGGGTGGCGGCCAAATTACGCGCGGCTGCTCTGGGGCAGGTCTCAGGACCGCACGAAACAGCGTGGCAGACGGCGGGCGGCGGGACGCGGCGCGTGAGTTGGACCTTGCGTCCGCTCAAGGGACCGAATGGCGAGATTCAATACCTGGTTGTGAGTGGGCAGGACGTGACCGACCAACGCGAGACGGAGCAGGCGCTGCTGACAAGCGAGACCCGTTATCGCGAAGTGGTGGAGCACAGCCTGGGATTTGTCTTTACCTGCTCGATGGAGGGACGGCTGACGTCGCTGAACGCGTTTACAGCGGAGACGCTGGGCTTTCGCGCCGAAGCGCTGGTGGGGCGGATGGTGACGGAGCTGATGGACGCCGAGGGAACGGCTGCGTTCCAGGATTGCCTGAATACACTGGAGGGCGCCGACGATTGGCAAGGCACGCTACCGTTGCGGCGCAGCGACGGGGTCTTCAGGCGCATCGCGGTGCGCAGCCGGCGCATGCAACTGCCCGGCGAACGGCCTTTTGTGTTGAGCCACGGGATGGACGTGACCGAGCAGCACGATGCCGAAGAAGCGCTGCACCGGGCCACGCGGCAGCGCGAGCAGATTCTCGAATCGGTGGGCGACGGCATCTACGGTATCGACCTCGAGGGCAACTTGACCTTCATTAACGAGGCGGGCGCCAGGGTGCTGGGTTACACGCCGGATCAGTTGGCGGGGCGCGACGTGCACGAAATCATCCACCACAGCCACGCCGACGGGACGCCTTATTCCAAATCCACGAGCCCGATCTTACAGGCGATGCGGCGGTGCGAGCCGATCCGCATGCGGGACGAAGTATTCTGGCGCCGCGACGGGACGGCGATTCCCGTCGAGTACAGTGCCAATCCGCTGATGGATAATGGCCACATCTCGGGCATGGTGGTGGCGTTCCAGGACGTAAGCGAACGGCGGCGCTTGGAAAAGATGAAGGACGAGTTCATCTCTACGGTGAGCCACGAGCTGCGGACGCCGCTGACTTCGTTGCGCGCGTCGTTGGGATTGATTCATTCGGGCTCGCTGGACAAGCGGCCGGAGAAGCAGCGGCAGATGGTGGAGCTGGCGATCGGCAACTGCGAGCGGCTGATCCGGCTGGTGAACGACATTCTGGATTTCGAAGGCGCGGAGAAGAGAAGCCTGCCACTGCACCGCGAGACGGTGGAGGCGATCGACCTGCTGCGCCGCGCGGCCGACGTGGCCTATGACGCGGCCAAGCAGGCGCGCATCGGGTTCCGCATTGAGGCCAATGCGGCGCCGGTGTTTGCCGACACGGCACGCGCGTTGCAGGTGCTGAACGAGCTGGTGACAAACGCCATCAAATTTTCGCCGCCGGAAACGACCATCCGGCTGGCCGCGCAAAACGCGGGCATGAACGCCTCAGGCGAAAGCGAGGTGTGCTTCATCGTCGAGGACCAGGGGCGCGGCATCGCACCGGAAAAGCTGGAGCGCATCTTCGAGCGCTTCCAGCAGGGCGACGCCTCGGACTCGCGCGCGCTGGGCGGAACTGGGCTGGGCCTCGCGCTGTGCCGCAGCATCGTGGAGCAGCACGGCGGGCGCATCTGGGCGGAGAGCGAGCCGGGCAAGGGAAGCAGGTTTATGTTTACGCTGCCGGCGGCGGGATAGCGGGTCACCGGGTCAGCGGGTCAGCGAGGCGGCGAGGCGGCAAGTCAGCGAGTCAGCGGGTCAGCAATCTGGCGGGCGCCGCCGAGGAGCTTGCCGGCGGCGAGAACTCAGCGGGTGTTGTTTCAAACTGGTTACCCCTACCCCACTCCCCTTTTTCGACTAACGGCATTGCCGGCCGAGGGCGGACTGCGCCTGGTTGGAAAGAGGATGGGTTGAGTTTTGTGCTTTCCCGCATCTCAAAAACGAGATGTGGGGCACCCGGCGAAGTGGGTTCCTTTGTTGGCCGTGAGAAACTGGCTTGGGCGGCATTCCCCGCGCTGAGTTCACGGCCGCCGGACGACTTTTCATGGACGTATCCACTCACGGACGTGTCTACACATGGACGTATCTACGCGCGTTTTGAATCTGTGTTTCGGGCGGCCGCTTGCGACCAGCGAGGAGCGTGCCGAGCAAATCGGCCCCCTGGCCGGGATTCCGGTGTTCGGGCTGGACGCTCTCAGCTCGGCCGCATACGGGCCTGAGGCGGCGCTGACGCTGCTGATCCCGCTGGGCCTCGCGGGCGTGAAGTACATCGTGCCGGTAAGCGCGGCCATTGTGGCGCTTCTGCTGATCGTCTACCTGAGCTACCGGCAGACCATTGAGGCTTATCCGCAGGGCGGGGGCTCCTACACCGTGGCCAGCCAGAACCTGGGCGAAGGCGCGGGACTGCTGGCCGCGGCCGCGCTGATGATCGACTACGTTCTCACCGCGTCAGTGGGAATATCGGCGGGAGTGGGTGCGCTGATTTCGGCCGTGCCCAGCCTGCAGCCGCACACGCTGGAGCTTTGCCTCGCGGCGCTCGCGATTCTCACCATTGTGAACATGCGGGGCGTGCACGACACCGGCGTGGTGTTCATGATTCCCACATATTTGTTCACGGCCACGCTGCTGATTGTGATCGCGGTGGGCGGATGGCAGACGGTGCACGCAGCGGGGCATCCGCATCCGGTGACGCCGTTGCCCACGGTGCCGGCCGCTACCGCAGCGGTGAGCTTTTGGCTGCTGCTCAAGGTTTTTTCTTCAGGTTGCACGGCCATGACCGGCGTCGAGGCGGTGAGCAACGGTGTGATGGCCTTCCGCGATCCCACGCGCAAGAACGCCAAGGCTACGCTCACCATCATCATCGCGCTGCTGGCTATTCTGCTGGCGGGAATTGCGCTGCTGTGCCGTGCCTACCGCATCGCCGCGACCGATCCCGGGGGCACAGGTTATGAAAGCGTGCTGTCGATGCTGACGCGCGCGGTGATGGGCCACGGGTGGTTCTATTACCTCACCATCGCTTCGGTGCTACTGGTGCTGGTGCTCTCGGCCAACACCGCGTTTGCCGATTTTCCACGACTCACCCGCGCCATCGCGGTCGACGGCTACATGCCGCGCATCTTTCTCATCCGCGGCCGGCGGCTGCTTTATTCCTGGGGCATCTACGTGCTGGTGGCGCTCACGGCGCTACTGCTGATCGTGTTTGGCGGCGTCACCGACCGCCTCATCCCGCTTTTCGCTATTGGCGCGTTCATGGCCTTCACTCTGTCGCAGGCGGGGATGGTGATGCACTGGAAGCGCCAAGGCAAAAGGCCGGCGCGCATGATCGTGAACCTCGTAGGCGCAATGGCCACGGGCATCACTACGCTGGTGGTGCTGGCGGCCAAGTTCGTGGATGGCGCGTGGATCACGGCGCTGCTGGTGGTGGTAATGATCCTGTTCATGCGCGCCGTCAAGCGCCACTACGTGGAAGTGAACCGGGAAATCGACCTCAACCGGCCTTTTATTCCCGCAGAATTGAGCGATCCCATCGTAGTGCTGCCCATCGACCGCTGGAGCCGCATCAGCGAGAAGGCACTTTCTTTCGCGTTATCGCTGTCGTGTGATATCCGCTGCCTGCACGTGAGCACCAGCGACGATCCCGATCCCTTTTGCGAGCAGTGGGACCACAACATTATCGCCCCACTTGAAGAGGCCGGCCGTTGCATCCCCAAGCTGATCACGCTTAAGTCGCCTTACCGTTACATTCTTTATCCAATCGTCGACTACGTGCTGAGTGTGGAACGCGAAACCGACACCCGCAAGGTGTGCGTGCTGGTGCCTGAACTGGTGGTGCGGCGCTGGTGGGACGGCATGTTGCACAACCGGCGCTCTGACCTGCTGAAGGTGATGCTGCTGATGCGCGGCAACCGCCGTATTGTGGTGATCAATATTCCCTGGTATCTGGAGAATGGCTGAGCAACCGCCTTGCCCGCCAATGCGCTTCGTGAAAGGCGGGGTGAAGGGATAGTCTAGGAGGGTACCGGAAACCAGCCTTGATACCCGCTCTGATTCCGGGAGCGGCAGGTTTGTTTCCTGCAAAACCAGAGTCGAGGTATCCCGCTTGGTCACTTCAAGGTCGCCGCTCCCTGTTGGTCGCGTCGACTGGGCGGTTACGGCTTCGAGATACAGCTACTCTGGTTTTGCGATAAGCGGAAGACTTTGTGAGAATGCGCACGAGGAGAGTTTCAAGTTGAAGAGGACGCTCTTGTTTTCGATGTTGGCAGTGGTTTCGGTCGCGCTAATGCCGCGGCCCGCCGCCAGCCAGGTAAACCCGGAAGCTGCGCCGGGCGCCGAGCAGGGCGCAACCGACAAGTACGAGGCGTACGTCGGCGTTGCTTATACCCGCCTCAAGCAGGTGCCAGTTTCGTACAGCGGGCTGATAGGCGGAAAGGCGTCACTGGCCCGCGATTGGGGAAAATATTTTCAACTCTTCGGAGCGGTGGACTACTACACGCTGGGGACCGGCCACGCCGGACTACCGAGCCCCGGCCACCCGACGGTCTACACGTTTCTGGTTGGGCCGGCGCTCCATGCCAACATCTACGGAAACCTCAGCGGTCAGGTCTTCGCGGAGGTGGGCGGAGAGCATACCGGAGGCGAGAGCATGACGCCCAGTATCTCCTTTGCGGGGGGCTTTGGCGGCGGTTTAGCCTATAGTTTGAGCCGCAGGTTGGCCGTGCAATTACTGGCGACCGCGTCGCCGCATCGTTCTCACTGCCCAACAATACTTCTGAGCTTAGTCTACTCGACGCACCGAACCTGGGACGCGCGAGTAACCATGGGCGTGGTGTATCGGTTCTAAGAGCAGGGACTCAGGGACTAAGGGAACAAGGGACCAAGGGAACAAAGGAGCAAGGGAACAGGGGCTAGGGACTTAGGACTGGTTGAGCCAGCGCAGGTTCAGAGAGCGCAGGTTCGCAGAGGGACGCGGGGGGACGGGCAGGACGATAAAGCCTTCGCGCCAATGGCCCTGCTCGCGGCGCGGAGGGTTGCCGACAATGCGCACGCCGGCGGGATTCGGCTCTTCTAAATCGAGGCCTGCGAGGCCGCCCACAATGGCCTGCAACTGATCGTGATTGGGCGGGCGATTGGTAGTGAAGGGCACGACCGCGCGTAACGCTCCATAGGCCTCAGCCAGATCACTCACTTTGGCCCGCCGCTTTGCGGGCAGCGGCTTCAATCCCAGCGACTTCCAGGCAGCATGGGGATAGCTCTCGACCAAGATGCGCGGCGCGGGTTGGCCGGGCTCGGCGGGTTGCGCAGGCTGGCGTTGAGTTTCAAGGCGCCTCCAGCCGCGCCGGCAGAGCGCATCGTAGACATCCATACAAAATTCGGCGAAGGACCGGTAGGTGCGCGGCTTGACCATACCGGGCAGGCCGGTTTTGGCGGCGGTGTTCAGTTGCCGCTCGCAGCCACGCGCGTGCTCGAGGCCGTTGTCGAGGGATTTCCAGGCCTGGGGACCGTCGAGCATGAGCACGCGAATGCCGCGGACGTTACAAAGATGGTTAAGCCGGCCGGCGAGAATCTCGGCGTCGATTTGCGCATGGATCTGCGCGCCGATTTTTACGTGGGCGGGACTGCGGCCGTTTTGAGAGCCGAGTCCCCTGGGGTCTACCCCCGGATCGGCGAAGGGAACGATCTCGCAGGCAACGATAGCGCCTGACGCAGCCGCTGAAGATTGCTGCAGGACGCGGTTGAGGACAACGACGCCCAGGTCGGACCAGCGGCGGCAGGCGAGATCGACAGAGAGGACGGCCACGCTCTAAAGCGTAAGGCCGGCCGGGCACTGGCGAGCGGCGAGGCGTGGAAATTCAGGCTGGCCTCGGGCCGATTTGAAACCGCAGGCCGAAATGGGACGCCTCTGAGGAGTGAGTCAGCAAGTCAGCGAGTCAGCGGGTCAGCGGGTCAGCGCAGGGTGGGCAACAAAAAGTTGGGCCCTTCCCGAAGGAAGGGCCCAGTTGGCTCGTTTGATGGAAAGCTCTCTAGTTCACGGTCACGGTGAAGGATGGATTTGCAGCCGCCGGATTGACCGAGGGGTTTCCGGTGGTCGTGACGGTAAACGTGTAGGTTGCGGCAGTGGTGCCGGTACCGCCACCACCACCACCGCCTCCGCCTCCACCCCCTCCTCCGCCGCCGGTGCTGACGCTGCCTCCTCCGCAGCTCGCCAGGGCGCCAAGGCCGACCATTGCAACGAGGAGGCAAAGCATCTTACGCCAGCTACGCCGCCGCGCGGGAATGCCAAAGAAGACGAGCAGAGCCAGAACAGCGCCGGAACCTCCGCTCAGCCAGCCCTTCCCTTTGCCGAAACCGGGCTGGACGAGATTGGCGGAAGCGGCAGTCGTTGGGATGGTTGCGGTGATCTGTTGGCTTGTGGTCGTGGCGCTCAACGTAACCGACGACGAGCTGAGATTACAGGTTGTCGGCGCAGATGCGGGGCTTGAGACGGACGACGACGTGTACGTGCAGGAGATCGTGACGGTTCCCGCGTAGCCGCTGGCGCTGCTGATAGTGATAGTGGAGGTGGCGCTGCTGCCGGGCGATACGCTCGACGGGGTGGAAGCCGTCACCGTGTAGGTCTTTGGGGTCGGGGCGCCTGTGAACCAGGCGTTCACAACGTTGTAGACGTTGAGAGAGCCGAGGCCCGTGGCCATGTCGAAGCCTGTGGTGGAGTTGTAGGTCTGCGCACCGCTGGAGGCGGAGGTGGCCAGGGTGCCGATGGTGTCGCCGGAGTTGAGCTTATAGCAGTTAGGCGAAGCGACGCCCGCGGCGCCCGAGTCCGGTCCATTGCCATTGCCGCCCTCCACCGTGCCGTTTGTCAGGCTGCAGGGCATGGAGATGGTCTGCGCGTTCGTGTAGGCCGGCGAGCCAGAGGCAGCCGTGGGGCCGTTATCGATGTCGTTGAAGTAGCAATTGCTGGAGGAGGTGGTGACGCTTTCCGCGCTGCACTCCGAGTAGGTCTGCTTGGCAGCGAGATCGTAAAGCTCGAGGTTAGGAAGGCCCTGTGCCGCGCCGGCCTTTTGATTGATGAGGGCCATTACGCCGGCCATCTCAGGCGAAGCGACCGAAGTTCCACCCAGCTCTTGTGCTTCGTATTCTTCCTCCAGCGTCTCAGTCCCGGCGGTCGCGGGGTAGACGCAGCTTGCCACATTAGAGACGCAAACCAGAGTGGCGCTGCTGAAGGCGCCGTTGCCTGCAAAGAAGCTGACATCGGGAATTGCGCGCGTCGTCAAGCCGCTGGTTCCCGTGATGCCGGACTGCCAGGATGGAACAGGCCAGCCGTTGTTGACAAGGGTGATGGAGCTTTGGGCGGCGCCGGTATCGGGGTTTGTGGTGTCGCCGGTGCTTGTCGATCCCGTGGTGCAGCCGCCATACGGATTGGAAGTGTCAGTGGTGCTGTTGACGACGCAACCGCTGACTCCGCCGCTGCCACCTACTGTATCGACGAGGCTCTCAAAATAGCCGGGCGCTTGAAAGCCGTTATCCAACTGGTACCAGTAGGTATAGAGGACGTTGCACGTTTCTTCGGGAGTCGTCGGGTTGACGCCCAAACCATTGTCGGCACTGCCGGAGCCGCCGGCGCTCAGGAGGGTCTCAATAAATCTGGCCTGGATGGGGTTCTCGCAGGTGTCATTCCAGGGGATTTCGGGCACGTAGCCGAGGGCGCTCTCGCCGGTGGTGGCGTTGTTGGATGTAGCCCAGTAAGCGGGGCCGGCAGTTCCGCCCTGGGTGGTGCTCGATGTGGCGCAACCCAGGTAATCGCCGCTGGAATCGTAGTAGGGCTGGCACCAACTAAAATCGGTGCCGCCGACGGCGGTGTTCCAGGGCGTAGACCCAATGCCGTTCACGGAAAGCCCATACTGAGCGACATAGGGATTGCCGTAAACTCCATCGAAGTCGTCGTCGCAGGAGGGTGAGCCGGAGTCGCCGGTGGCCACAAAGACCGAAATGCCCGCGGAAGCAGCCGTTTGCCACAGGTCGTAGTAGGCGACGTTTTCGGCGGTGCCGTTGCCCAGTTCGCATTCACCGTAGCTCAAGCTGATGATGTTGGCTGTGGCGTGGTTAACGATATAAGCTGCCGAATCGTAGACGGTGTCGATGCAGCCGGAACCGGTGGTGGTATTGCAAGCAGCCGCCTGCCCTGTGACCACGAGATCGATTTGAGCGCCTGGGGCTACCGCTCCCGACAACTCAACATCGAGCGAATTCTCCATCAGATCGCCGAGGCCGCAGGCCGCAGTGGAGCTTGTGCTGGTGCAGACGGTTGCCGGGGCGCCGTCGCCTGTATCGATCTGGATCGGCGTCAGGCCGGCCGGCAGGCCGAAGGCGGTGCGGTACGCGGCCACGTCATTAGCCCCGTTGCATGCAGCGCCGGACTGGCCGAGGCAGATTTCGCTGGTTCCGGCGATGGCAATGGTTTGGCCGCTGCCGGTAATATCGAGGGTGTTCCAAACCGGCAGCACGTTATAGATGGTGGCGAAGTCATAGGGAGTGACGTCTTCTACGAGGAAGGGGCTGTCGCTCTGTGAGGTGTCGTTGATGCCGAAGAGGGGGCGCGGAATGAATGCCGGTTTCGACGCTGCGCCGGGCGCGGCCAGAGATGGCACGGCACCGGCCGGATTCGAGGCGGCTGTCGGGGTATTCACTATGCGCTGCCATTTTCCCGCCGCCTTATTGAACTTAACCACGCTGCCCAACTTGTGCTCGGGCCGAGGCAGGAAGCTCTGGAGCCTCTTGACGCCTAAGACCACGGGAGCGAGAGCCGCGGGAATCTGCGGGTCGCTCATGTTGGCGTAATGCGGAACGCCATTTACCAGCAGGTTATGAATCTGGGTATGGAAGGCGCTTTCAACCTCGGCCGCAGTGCCGCTGAAGCGGATGGTCATGCGGTCGGGCGCGACTTGCTTGACGGTGAATCCATGGCTGGTGAGCCAGCCTGTGATGGTTGCGATGTCGGCCGGGGCGGGGCCGAACTGCGCGCCGATCTGGTCGGGAGTAAGCCATTGATGGAAGTTGGGCGAGCCGGTATCGTACTGGCTGGCGACAAAAGCGTCGAAGGCCGCCTGCTGCTCGGGGCTGCGGCTAAGGACGAGGGTAAGATCGGGCAGCGCAAACTCAGGGCTGACCGCGCCGCGGTCATTCATTGCGTTGGCATGCGGGTTGGTGTTGCCTTTGAGGGTGACGAGGTTGCTTTCATCAATCGGCGAGACGATGCGGGCAGCGGGTGCGGCTTGCTGTGCCAGGGCTGCGACAGAGCAGAGGAAGGCACTGGCCAACACGCACAGGGGGAACGAACGCAAGTTGATCATATTGAGTAGTCCTAGACCCTTTCTTGAAAGAGGCGCACGAGCGCGGGGAGCGTTGCCATTGGGGTGGAAAAGCCGATATAAGAATGGATTCGCTTGCACAAAGTGACCGAGATGGAGGACAACACCATCATACGACCGATTGCCGCCGGGGGAGGCGTTTGCACAGCTCAGCGACGCGCGTTGACCAATATGGGAAGGCGTAGCCCGGAGTGAAGCTCTGCCTTCCGCACGACGAAACAAGGTTTTGAAACCCGACGATGGCGAAGATGACAAATCAATTGCGCGCGGATGAATCCCCGAAAGCTTGCAGAATTAGACGGCGCAGAAGCAGGAAGGTTGACTGAGAGGCAGCGAACAAGAGAATGAGTCGGCGAGTCAGCCTTGCAGGGACCCCGGCATTGCAATAGACAAGCGTTTTCCTGGCAAAATATGATCGTTGCATCTGCACAGTTTGCACGAAGACGTTCGGCGGCTCAAAGAAAATCAACCGGGGCGGGCAGGCCGGCAAGAGCATGGCAGGACGCCTAAACGGAAGGATCGAAAATATGGAGTCGGCCGAAGTGTCTTTGCAAACTATCCAGCGGCGACTCGACAGGTTTATTTCGACGAACCCGAAAAATGTCGTGGCTGAACTGGACATGATGCAGATCTACGATCGGCCTCTGGTGGGCGTGGCTAACGCGAAAGATACGCTCTGGAAGAAGCTCAAAGAGCCAAATGTGATAGGCCCGCTGCACTTATCGCCAACAGATTGGTTTGAGTGGAGCAAAATCGGTTCTTTCCTGCTTCCTGCCGTTCACCGAAAGAATTCGCACTGCCAACCGCTCAGAGGGTTGGCCCGCTCCCGAGTGGCTTTTCGGACGTTACGAAGGAGAGATGTTCTGCAATGCCGTTCGCTGTTTTTTGGTGGAAATCTTCGAACACTTGAGCGGTCATGCGGTGGCTCCCGCTCTGGATCCGAGATTTGCTGTTGTGCAGCGGCGAAGCAATTGGTCTGAGCGGCATGTCGCCTTCATCGCGGGTCTCGGTACTTTCAGCTTAAATCGCTCGCTAATTACCAACCATGGCTCCGCCGGCCGGCTTGTGAGTGTAGTTACC
Source organism: uncultured Acidobacteriaceae bacterium (assembly GCA_963848805.1). Taxonomy (GTDB): domain Bacteria; phylum Acidobacteriota; class Terriglobia; order Terriglobales; family Acidobacteriaceae; genus Telmatobacter. The sequence continues at coordinate 150,578 of CAWKFD010000020.1, forward strand.
GATGTAGCCTTGGAGCCGACACCGCGACCCTACAGCGAGGCTGATGAATATTGCACAAAATGTGGCGCTTGTATCCGCCGCTGCCCGCCCTCGGCCATCGATAAGAACGGCAAGGACAATGCAATTTGCTCCCTTTACCTCGAGGAAACCATGATTCGCTTCAAGCCAAGATATGGTTGCGGCAAATGCCAGACCGGTATCCCATGCGAGGCCGGACGGCCGCCGGCTCAGAAGCCCGGAGCGGCATAAGACGATTTCCTGACGCCGGCGACTGTATCATTCATGTTGTGCTCGATTCGCTCTCTATTGAGTGCTCCCTATGACAATGGCAACTGCTTCCCCCGTATTGCACTTCCTTGAGGACCGCTGGGACTCGAGCGTGGCGGCCACTCTCGATGAGCCCGAGCTCTTGCGCTACCGCTCCAACTTGCTCGGGTCGGACCTGCGCATCACGAATTTTGCCGGGGGCAATACCAGCTCGAAGATTGTGGAGACGGATCCGCTGACGGGCGAGCCGGTGGAAGTGCTGTGGGTGAAGGGCTCCGGCGGCGATCTGGGCAGCATTAAGCGCGGCGGCTTCGCGACACTTTACCAGAACAAGCTGCTGGCGCTGGAGCGCAGTTACAAAGGCGTGGAGGCCGAAGACGATATGGCGGCCATGTATCCGCTGTGCGCCTTCCGCAACAATCCCGTGGCCGCGTCCATCGACACGCCGTTGCACGGATTCTTACCCTTCAAGCATGTGGATCATCTGCATCCCGACTGGGGGATTGCGCTGGCGGCAAGCGCCAATGGCAAGGCCAGGATGGAAGAGTTCAACCGCGCGTTCGGCCGCCGGCTGGTGTGGCTGCCGTGGCAGCGGCCGGGGTTCGAACTGGCGATGATGATGAAGCGCGCGGTCCAGGAGAATCCTGGCTGCGACGGCATTTTGCTGGGCGGGCACGGGCTTTTCACGTGGGGCGAAACGCAGCGCGAGTGCTACCTGAACTCGCTGCAGGTAATCGACGGCATCGGGCAATTCATTGAGCGGCACGGGCGGGGCAAGATACGCTTTGGCGGCCAGGCCGTGCCGGCACGCGCTCGGCGCATGGAATCGGCAACAGCGATCGCGCCATTTTTGCGGGGGCGCATCAGCGCGCAGCAACGAACCATCTCCAGCTTCAGCGATGCCGCGGACGTGCTCGAGTTTGCGGGCTCGGCTCATGCGAAGGAGCTGGCTTTTCTGGGCACCAGTTGCCCCGACCACTTTATCCGCACCAAGATCCGGCCGATGTTTGTGCCGTGGGGCGCGGGCGAAGATCTGGACGCGCTGAAAAAACAGATCGACCGCTCGCTTGCCGAGTACCGCGATCAGTACCGTGCTTATTATGCGGCGTTTGCCACGCCGGAGTCGCCCGCGCTGCGCGACACCAGCCCCGCAGTGGTGCTCATTCCCGGTTTGGGTATGTTCAGCTTCGGCAAGAACAAAACCGAGGCGCGCATAACGGGCGAGTTTTACACGAACGCGATTCACGTGATGGAAGGGGCCAGTGTGCTGGGCGAGGGCGAGGGTTCGGGGCAATTTTCGGGCCCATTTTCGGGCATCGCTCCGCAATGCCCACCGGGGATGGACCCGGCCAGCTTCAAGGTATTTGGCAATTACGTGGCGTTGCCGGCGCTTGAAGCCTTCCGCATCGAGTACTGGGCGCTGGAAGAGGCAAAGATTCGCCGGCAGCCGGCAGAGAAGGAGTTGAGCCGCCGCGTGGCGCTGGTGATTGGCGGAGCCAGCGGCATTGGCCGCGAAGTGGCGCAACTGGCTGCCACGCGCGGCGCGCACGTTTTTGTTGCCGATCGCGATGCGGATGGCGCGGCGCAAGTTGCGGCGGAGCTGGCTTCGGTTGCGCCACCGGAGTTTTTGGCGAGCGGCGCAGTGGATATCCGAAGCCGCGCGGCTATTCGCGAAACACTGGACGCAGCGTCGCTCAAGTTTGGCGGCATCGATATTCTCATCAACACGGCGGCCAAGTTTCCTTCCTCGCCCGATGGAGAGATTCCCGACAACATGTGGGCCGATACGCTGGCCGTGAACGTGACGGCCAACTACTTGCTTGCCGATGAAGCGGCGAAGCTGTTTGAAGAGCAGGGACTCGACGGGAGCATTGTGTTCACGAGCTCGGCCAACGCGATTGTGGCCAAGCGCGGCAGCGAGGCCTACGACGCGAGCAAGGCTGCGCTGAGCCACCTGATTCGCGAGCTTTCAGTTCGGCTTGCGCCCAACGTGCGCGTGAACGGCATCAGCCCGGCCACGGTGGTGAAGGGTTCCGCGATGTTTCCGCGCGACCGCGTGCGCGCTTCACTGACCAAGGACAAAATTCATTTTGAGGAATCGTTCAGCGATGAGGAGCTTCGCAGCCGCCAGGCCGCTTTCTACGCCGAGCAGACGCTGACCCGGAAGGCAATCGATCCGGCCGACTGTGCGGAGGCAATCTTGTTTTTGGCCAGCCCTCGGGCGCGCTGCACTACCGGCCACGTGATTCCCGTTGACGGCGGCCTGACCGAGGCCTTCTTGCGATGAACAAAGGTGGGACCGGCGGCGAGTGAGCTTGGGGAGCGCGATGCGGCTATGTCAAAATCAGGCCGGTCGAGAGCGCGGGTCTTGACGCGGAGAAGGCGCAGGCGTAATTTGTCCTTACACGGGAAAGGAGGTTGATCCAGCCTATGCAAAATGATTGTTCCAGTAGTTTCTTACGTGAGGTGACTGAGGCCTAGGGCATCGCGCCCAAGACTCAGGTAAGTCCAGGCGGAGGGTTCTCCGTCATGGCTCTGGCACTCGCGGCAGCGCGATGGCCTTAGTCCAATCCCAACAGATCACCGGCAGCGGCCTGGGAACCCTAGAGTTCTCAGGCCGTTGTTGCGTTAAGGACAGGGAATAGGGAATAGGGCTGAGCATCAACGGGCCGAGCTTGCTGTGTTCAGTTTCATCGAGCGAGCCCGGCAAATTCAGATTCCCCGGCAGATGACCGCCGGGCGGCAGGGAGGCATGATGAAACAAAGTCTGCAGCACACGATATCTCTTCTCGAGCGCACGCCCGCCGTTCTCGATGCGCTGCTGCGCGGCCTGCCGGAAGAGTGGACGCACAGCAATGAGGGAGAAAATACGTGGAGCGCCTACACGGTTGTCGCACACCTGATTCACGGCGAAGACGAGGATTGGTTGCCGCGGACCAGGCTGATCCTCAGATCGGGTGAGACCGAGGCCTTTGTGCCCTTTGACCGCGAGGGGTATGTACGTTATAGCCTGGGCAAGCCGCTGGGGCAACTGCTCGAAGAGTTCGCGCGATTGCGGACGAAGAATCTCGCTGAGCTGCGCGCCTTGCGCCTGAAGCCCGAGGACTTCGAGCGGCGCGGGCGGCATCCTGCTCTCGGCACGGTCACCCTCAGCGAGTTGTTGGCAACATGGGTGGCGCACGACCTGACGCATCTGCACCAGATATCGAGGGTCATGGCCCATCAGTACCGCGAGGCGGTGGGTCCGTGGGTGCGGTTCCTCGGCGTGATGCAGTGCGCGGGGCACAGTTCCGCGGCGTGAGGGGCGCGCGCCCAGGACCTTAGTGAATGAATTTGTATTTTAAGTCCTTGCCTCTTCCTTCCACGGTCAGGTCGGTAAACGGGTTGTATTGGGTGTTGGTGACGACTTTGTACAACGTATACAATTGCGGAAAAAACACGCCCCAGTTCCCGATTTCTTCAATGCAGTGTTGCGACCAGATGATGCCTTCTTCCCGGGTTTCCTTCTTTCGAGTACCGATTGCCGATGATTTTCCAACGATGCCAAAGTCCGCCTTTTCCCATTGGTGTACTCGATAGCCAAGCGGATCTGGATTTTTCAGGCATTCTTCTCCGAAGCCCAGACCAGCCACAATGACGCAGTGTTCATAAATCACATATTCTTTGACCGCAACCGAAATCTCGGCTAAATCCTCCATCCGAATATAGAGATTCTGCCGGGTGCCATCGTTCCATGTTTGAGGCGAGATATGAATCGCCCCAATCGGCATGCCGTGTTTAGGAGGTACTGCCCACTGCAGGGGTTCATGCTGACTGGGGTGCCAGAGCAAGTTGCATTTCTCCATATTGCTCCAGAACCAGTCGATCATTCTTGGAGTGATTCCTTCCAGTTCCCAATCGATATGTGTTCCCATTGCATCTTGTGTCACTTGCGACTTCACTTCTTATCCTCCCAGTCACGTAGATCATAAATTGTTCCCGCCGCCGACAGAACTTTTCGAGTCGCTGCCGCCCTGCACTGCCATGGCTTAGAATCGCCAATAGAATGAAGTGTCCATATTGCGGTTTCGGACAGGACCGGGTGGTGGACTCGCGCGAGAGCAAAGAGGCCGACTCGATCCGGCGGCGGCGGGAGTGCGAGCGCTGCAACCGGCGCTTCACGACTTATGAGCGCATCGACGAGATTCCCTACATGGTGGTGAAGAAGGACGGACGCCGCGAGCGCTTCGACCGGCAAAAAGTGCTGAGCGGCCTCTTGCGCGCATGCGAAAAGCGGCCCGTCTCGTCGAGCCAGCTGGAAAAAATTGTGGATGCGACGGAGAGTTTTCTGGTGGACGCGCCGGAGCGCGAGCGCACCACGGCTGAGATCGGCGAACTGATTATGCAGCATCTGAAGGGGCTGGACACCGTGGCGTATATCCGGTTTGCGTCAGTGTATCGGGACTTCAAGGATGTGCGCGAGTTCAAAGAAGAGCTGGAAGGGCTGCTGGAATCGCATCGTGGCGGAAAAGCGAAGAAATAGGGATTGAGGGGCCGGGCCGTAACGACATATAGGGCAGGGAAGTGCCGGCCGGATTTTCGCCGAAAACACGAACATTTGGCGAGCGACGAAAGACAACCGCAGATCCTTCGACTGCGGTCGCCGCGGCGACCTTCGCTCAGGATGACAATTCATTCGGTTGTGTCGCGTTGCGCAAGTCACGTTGCGCAACCGGTTAATCCAGTTTGCGCAGGAGCGCGGCCACGCCGCTGATGGAGCCGGACTGCTTGTCGAGGATGGGCGAGGTGCTGATCTCGACCCGGACGACCTCCCCTGCGCGGGTGAAGAGACCGGCGGTTCCCTTGCAAGGTTGGTCGAGCAGGGCGCGAAGATCGAGAAAAGCGCTGCCGCCTGGCGGGAAGGCCTGCGTGGGCAAAAGCTCGTCGATGGTTTTGCCGATTAGGCCGCAGGCGCGCCAGCCGGAAAGCTCTTCGGCGGCAGGATTCGCGGAACGAATGATGCCCAGAATATCGGTGAGAATGACGGCTTCAGCCAGAGAGATCATGGCGCATTCGAGCCATTGTTGCTCGCGGCGCGCTTCGTCGAGGGCTCGTGCCGTTTCGGTCGCGTCCACGGCGACCATGCGCATTCCCGCCGGCTTTCCCATCGGGTCGCGCATCACGTTGCGATGGAACTCGTAGGTGCGGAAGGAGCCGGAACGGTCGAAGATGGAGCGGGTGATGACGGGCGGATCTTCGCCTGATTCCATGAGCGACAGGAACGCGGCCGAGCTGCGATCCTTTTCGTCGACGGCCATCAGGTCCCATCCGCTTTTGCCGATGAGTTCTCCCTGCCCTGGATGATGCAGGGCGAGAGCGGCGCGGTTGGCGCGGGTGATGAGGCCGTGCGCGTCGATTTCGACGTAAGGCAGGGGCAGTTCGTCGATTTCGCGCGATAGCGCGCACTGAGGCGTAGCCGGCAAATTCGCGGTGCTTTGGTTCATCGTACACTCCGGTTGTTCGCGATCAGGGCGATTTTGTACAGATCGTCGGCGGATTGCAGGCGGTTAATGGGTATGAGGTCGAAGGTGATGGGAATGCGCAACATGGTGGAACGCCCGCCGATGTTGACGCTGGTTTCGCGATTCTGAAAGGCGATCCGCTCGAGTTCCGCGGTGAGAATCTGCTCGTTGGCGCGGCCCTGCAGGATGGCCAGGAGCGAAGAATCGCTCCAGTGGTAGATGGCGTCGTCGGAGTGCAGGCTTTGGGTGAGGAAGGCAGCGACGGCCATGAGGCAGTCCTCGACCGCTTCGGAGCCGAATCGCTGGTTGATCATGTTGAGGCAACTGAGACGGAAGAGGACGATGAATCCTTTGCCGCCGCGTTCCATGATTTTTTTGAGTTGCTCGATGGCGCTGCCGCCTCCGCGCAGGCCGGCGGCATTGTCGTTGGCAGTAGTGTGGTCGGCGGTTTGAAAGCGCGAAGCCTCAGCCGGGGCTGAGTTCTCGCCCGAGGGATGCAGGAAGAACTCAATCCGCTTGCGAAGTTCTTCAATCTGTTCGGCCGACCCGACGCCGCCGATCTTGCGCAGGAGTTGATCGGCATTCTCCAAGGCAGGATCGATACCCAGGCTTTTGAGCAGCTCGCGGAAGAGAAGGGAAGCCAGCGACCGCCAATTGGCGGCGCGGTTGCGCAGTTCGTCTTCGCCGGCTCTGCGGTAGTTTTCAAACTCGCGAACGACGGAGCGAATCTGCGCCAGCTTCTCGTCGTCGTTGAGGCGATCGGGAAGCTGCAGGGCTAGTTTAGCGACGCTCGAGCGAAACGCGCTGTACGCGGCGCCGTCGATCTCCGGAACGCCGAGAGCCGCACCCTCCACAACAAGAGTGAGAAACCTCTCGGAGTTGGAAGGCTCGGCCGCATTCTCGACTGGAGTTTGCGACTGGCCCAAGTTGACGATTTGCTTCAGGTTCATCCTGGAGCGCTCCCTCTCGTGTTTATCGGCAAGAAGGAGCGAAGCATGAGGATTTTTGGGGACCCGAGAGCCACCGGCGAGGGGGAGCGAATGCGGCGATCCTCCCGTATACTGAAAGGGTTGAGATCATGAAAAACAAATACCCCATCGGCATCCTCGGCGCGACTGGAATGGTCGGCCAACGTTACATTCAACTGCTCGAAAACCATCCCTGGTTCGAGGTCACCTGGCTTGCGGCCAGCGACCGGTCAAGCGGGAAGAGGTTTGGCGAGGCCGCGAAGTGGCGGCTGGATACGCCGCTGCCGGAGAGGATCGCGAAGTTGACCGTGGCGCCGGCTGAGCCTGAAGGCGCTCCGAAGATTATTTTTGCCAGCGTGGATGCGGCAATTGCGCGCGAGATGGAGCCGAAGTTTGCCGCGGCCGGCTGCGCCGTGATTACGAACTCGAGCGCATTTCGCATGGCGCCCAACGTGCCGCTGGTGATCCCGGAGGTGAATGCCGATCATCTGCGCCTGATCGAGGAGCAGACGTGGCGCAAAGAGTCCGGCGGGTACATCGTGACCAATCCGAATTGCTCGACGATTGGATTAGTGATGGCGCTCAAGCCGATCGAAGAGCGGTTCGGGATCGAACAGATTTTTGCCGCGACCATGCAGGCGGTTTCGGGAGCCGGCTATCCCGGCGTAGCCTCAATGGACATTCTGGATAACGTCGTCCCGTTCATCGGCAGTGAAGAAGAGAAGATGGAGACGGAGACGCTGAAGCTGCTGGGCAAGCTCGAGGGCCAGGGTGTAACGCCGCTCGGGGCGAAGATGACCGCGCACTGCAATCGCGTTCCGGTGGTTGACGGGCATACGGAGTGCGTGTCGATAAAGCTTGGGGACAAGCTGGGACAGCCGGCGACGCGTGAAGATATTCTGGCGGCGTGGGCGGAGTTCAAGCCTCTTGCGGGGCTGGGGTTGCCGTTTGCGCCGGAGCAGCCGATTGAGTGGGCGGAGCAGAACGATCGCCCGCAGCCGCGGCTGGATCGCAATCGCGGCAAGGGTATGACAGTGACGGTGGGCCGCCTGCGCCCGTGCAATGTGCTGGAGTGGAAGTTTGTGCTAATGTCGCATAACACCGTGCGCGGTGCGGCCGGAGCAACGATTTTGAACGCCGAGATGCTGGCGAGTTTAGGCAAATTGGAACCTGTGGCTGAGGTTGCGACGCGAGGATAGATTCGTGGTTTCCCACCCTTTCGCCGATGAAACTGGCGAAAGGATGGGGCACCCGGCTGCGGTTGCGGCGCGAGGATAGATTCGTGGTTTCCCACCCTTTCGCCGGTGAAGCTGGCGAAAGGATGGGGCACCCGGCTGATAGCTAACGGCTGGTTTGGATTTCGCATGAACCTGGTAGTGATGAAGTTTGGCGGCACGTCGGTTGAAGATCCGGCTGCCATCAGTCGCACCGCGGCCATTGTGGCCGGGCGCGTGGCCAAGGGCAAGAGCCCGGTGGTGGTGGTGAGCGCCATGGCCAAGGTGACCGACCAGTTGCTGCGCGCGGCCGATGCGGCTGCGCACGGCGATCGCACCGGCGCGCTGGCCATCAGCTCGCGGCTGCGCTCAAGGCATCGCGACACCGCTGCCGAACTGGTGAAGAACAAGGCCGGCGCGGCCGAGCTGGTTACGCTGATCGATGGCAAGTTCGACGCGCTCGACGAGGTGCTGCGCGGGCTGGCGGCGATTCGCGAGCTTACGCCGCGCATCTCCGATTTGATTGTGAGTTACGGCGAGCGCATCTCGAGCCGCATCGTGGCCGCGGCCTTTCGCGAGCGACGGAATCGATGCGGCGCACGCGGATGCGCGCGAGGTCATCATCACCGATTCGGAGTTTCAGAAAGCGGCGCCGCAGGACGACATCATTGAAAAGCGCGCGCCGGAAAAGCTGTTGCCGGTGGTGCGCGAAGGCAAGGTTCCGGTGATGGGCGGCTTCATCGCGTCGAACGAGGCGGGATTGACGACCACGCTGGGACGCGGCGGCTCCGATTTGACGGGCGCGCTGGTGGGCGGCGCGCTGAACGCGGAGACCATCGAGATCTGGACCGACGTGGACGGCATCATGACCGCCGATCCGCGCGTGTGCCCCGACGCGCTGCGCGTGAAGGAGATCAGCTTTGAGGAAGCGGCGGAACTGGCCTATTTCGGCGCCAAGGTGCTGCACCCGGCCACGATTTTGCCGGCAGTGAAGAAGAACATCCCGGTGGCTGTGCTGAACAGCCGCAACGCGGCGTGCGACGGAACGCGCATCATCTCGTTGGCAAAGCATTGCAAGAGCCCGTTCAAATCCATCGCGGTGAAAAAGAAGCTGAGCATCATCGATGTGGTAGCCAGCCGCATGCTGATGTCACATGGTTATCTGAGCCAGATCTTCGCTATTTTCGACAAGCACCGGTGCCCGGTGGACATGGTTTCGACGAGCGAAGTTTCGGTTTCGCTGACGGTGGATTCGAACGCCTGCCTGCCCGCGCTCTCAGCCGACCTGGGCAAGCTGGCAGACGTAAAGTACGAGGGTAAAAAGGCGCTGATCTGCATGGTGGGCGAGGATATTCGAGGGCAGAGCGGCATTGCCGCGCAGGTGTTCAACGCCGTCCGCCACATCAACGTGCGCATGATTTCGCAGGGCGCGAGCGAGATCAACATGAGCTTCATGATTGAAGAAGACGACGCCGATGAGGCGGTGCGCTCGCTGCATGCGGCGTTCTTCAAGGAGCCCGATCCGGCGGTTTTCGACGTGGAAGCGAGAAAACAGCTTCTAGCTTCCAGCTCCTAGCTTCCAGTTTTTGTGCACTGTCATCCTGAGCGACCCTGAACGCAGAGAAGGGGAGTCGAAAGCCTGTCGTGAGCGGAGATCGCGGCAGCGATCCCGAGTCGAACGGGGATCTGCGTCGGTTTTCTTTCGAACCTCGGATTCACCGCGCGAAGCCGATTTGCCCATCCTCGCAGCCGTCTGTTCCAATCCATGTATTCATGCAAGGAGATAGACTTTATGACGAAGAATTCCACCCTGTTTGTTGCAGCGCTGGCGAGTTGCGGTCTCGGGCTCGCCCTGGCCAATGCGCCGCAGGCCCGCGCTCAAGCCGCTCCGGCAGCAGCTCCCGCTGCTCCGACACTCGAATTCATGTTTGAGGAGAATGTCACGCTGGCAGATTCTGTGCATGTCGGCGCCACTCCGCGCGGGCAGCGAAACATCGTTCCCATCACCGGCGGAACGTTCAGCGGGCCGAACATTCACGGGAAGATTCTGCCCGGCGGGTGGGACTGGCAACTGGCTCTCCCGGACGGCTGCTTTTCCATCGAGGCCAACTACATGATCGAGACCGACGACGGCGCTGTGATCAACGTGCTGAACAGGGGTACTGGCTGCCCCGATGCCAGCGGCAAAAGGGCCCGGCTGCTGACCTCACCGGTCTTTGAAGCGCCCGAGGGGCCGTACAAATGGCTCAATGACGGCGCCTATGTGGGAACGTTGGATGTGGAGACCGTTGACGGGAAGCCGGCGGTTCGCATCCGGTTCTACAAAGCGCTTTGATCGATCGGAGCTAAAACATGCTGATTCTCGTGCTTGGCAAAGGAAAAACCGGCTCGCTCGTCGCCGAGGTGGCGCAGCGAGCGCGGCCACGGCGTGCGCGCGCTCGACATCAATGAGAACGAGCACGCATCGGCGCTCACGGCTCCCAATCTGGCCGGCGTGGATGTGGTGGTGGACTTCACCGCGGCGGAAGCGGCCGTAGAAAACATGCGCGCGGTGCTGGCGCTGGGCGGGCGCATTGTGGTGGGTACAACAGGGTGGTATTCGCGACTCGCTGAGATGAAGGCTTTAGCCAAGGAGCGCGGCGGCGGACTGCTCTACGGGACGAATTTCTCCATAGGCGTGCAGAAGCTCTTCCGGTTGACGGCGGAACTGGCGCAACTCGAAGGCTACAAGTTCTCCATCGACGAGACGCACCACATTTCCAAACTCGACGCGCCTTCAGGAACGGCGCTGACGCTGAAAGAAATCATTCTCTCGGTGCGGCCGGGCATCGAGATTCCCGTTGAGTCGCATCGCGCAGGCGACGCCAAAGGCGAGCACATTGTGCGCGCCGTGAGCGAGCACGATGAGCTGGAGCTGCGCCACGACGCGCACTCGCGGCGCGGCTTTGCCGTGGGTGCGGTGCGCGGCGCCGAGTGGCTGGCCGGCAAATCCGGGGCGTGGGAATTCCGGGAGATCTTCGGGCAGTTGTAGCTGGATCTCGCATCTCTAGTCTTTCCGCCGGCTTCGCTACTGTCCGGCGCGGGATTTGATCAGGTCGCTCAGGTAATCGGGCTTGGACTCATTGCGCACCAGGTGCGGATAGCGTTCGCCGCCGTGATACTCGATGGTTACAGTGCGATAGTAATCGTCGTCAAGAACCAGAAGCGTGATGGGCGCGGCGGTATCCTTCGCGGCTTTGATGGCGTCTTCGAGCAGATCGCGGGTGTAGACACGGCCGTTGACGCCGGCCACTTTCATTCCCGGTGAAATGCCGGCTTGGAAGGCCACGCCGCCCACGATGGAATCGGCGACTGTTCCGTCTTCGCCCAGTTGCAGGCCGATGGAGTATAAATCGCCCGTGACGCCGTGGCGGCCTGGCAAGTGCAATGGCTGGTCGTTGAATCGAACCCACCAGCCAGCATTCACCAGGCCGGCGTCGGGCATGTCGGGCGATGTGGAGTCAAGATGCTTGCGGAAAAATGCGGCCCAGTCATAGGGCGCCACCTGGTTCAGCGTGTCGACCAGCATGTCGAAGGTGTAGGGCTTGACTTCGGGGCCGTTGTTGGCGCCGCCGTGAAACACGTGGCAAAAGTCGCCGATGGATTTCTGGCCATTGGTGACGTCGTGGATGATGGTGGCCACTTCAAGCCACATCAGGTCGCCTTCGTCGTAGTAATCCTCGCTGCGGCGCCAGTTGACCCAGCCTGCGCGGCCATAGCCAAAGCCGGCGACGGCAGTCGCGGTATCCTCGAGCGGGCGCCAGGTGCGGCCGGGACGGCCCGGGCCTAGCATGGCCGCGGCGTTGGCCAGGTACTCGCGATACTGCTCGGGCGTAAACAGGCCGCTGCGCACAGCGAGCAAGGGGCCCAGGAACTCGGTGAGGCCCTCGTAGCCCCACAGCAAATCGTCCTGCATCGGCTTTTCGAAATCGGGCGTAGCCAGATCGGCGGGGCGGCGGAATTTTCCGTTCCAGGAATGGACGAACTCATGCGGCAGCAGCGCGCCGACGAGAACGCCCGCATCGGGACCCAAGAGCGCGCGTTCCGGCAGGCGGCTGTCGTTCGACTCGTGGTGCTCGAGGCCGAAGTGCATCACGTGATCGCTAAGCGTGAGCAGGAAATGGTAGTCACGGTAATGGCGCGCGCCGAAGAGCTTGCCCGACTCGGCAACCAGGTTGGTGAGATCTTTCTGGATCTCGGGGCTCATGGCGAGAGCGGCTTCACTGTCGGCGGCCATATCGATTTCGTGGTGGATGGGCTCGCCGGGCGGCGTAAGGTCGATGGCGCGATAGTACTGGCCCGCAATCACAGGCGAGTCGACGAGGAGATCGAGCGCGATGGACTTGAACGATACATGATTGCCGGAGGCTTCGGCGACAGGCAGCGCTGTGCCGTACTTCCAGCCTTCGGGCAGCAAAAGCGTGGCCTGATAGGTGAGCTGCGCGGCGGGCGCGCCCGCGGGGTAGAGAAGCGCTTCGTTCCACTCCAACACCATCAGCTTGTCAGTCGCCGATTCGCCCTCAGGCTCGATGACGTCGTATTGGGCATCAAGATGCGTTGCGCCGGAAGGGATATCGAGGTGGAAGGTGAACACGTCGAGCGTGTCGCGCAGCCAGGGGATGGTTTTGCCGGCGGCTTCAAATTTGAGGCCGGTGAGACTGGTGATGGGGCCGGTGGGACCGTGTGCACCGGGAATCCACTTGGGGAAGTAGAGCGTGAGCGGGCCGGACTGCACGGGAATGACGAGGTGGGCGTGCAACATCTTGCGCGGGCTCTCGGTCGCGTCGACAGTGAGCGAGATGGTTTTCCCGGTTTGTGCGGCGGCAAGCGGCGCGGCCAGCAGCGCGAGCAGAAACGCGAGACGAGGGCGGATCGGGCTCATGCGGGACTCCTTGATGGCAGGGAGAGGTTGAGATGATCCTCACCCGCGCATGATAACAGCCCGGCGAAGGTGAGAGCCGTGTGATAAGTTGCCTGAATTCGCCTTGCATTTCGCAGAATACGTCCAGTGGGCGGCGAGTGCGAACGGTATAAACTTGAATAGTTATGGAAACGACAGGCTGTGGTACGGCAATCGTGACGCCGTTCAAGGCGGATGGATCGGTGGACGAGCCGGCGCTGTGGGCGCTGGTGAACTGGCAGATCGAGTCGGGGATCGATTTCCTCGTTGCGTGCGGCTCAACGGGCGAGGCAGCGACGCTGGACGAAGATGAGTGGCTGCACGTGGTGCGGCTGGTGATCGACGCGGCGGCGGGGCGGGTTCCGGTGTGGGGCGGGTGCACGCATAACTCGACGCGCGTGGTGGTGCGGCAGGCCGCGCAGTTGCGGCGCGTGCCGGGCGTGGCGGCGGTGCTCTCGGCCAATCCGTATTACAACAAGCCCACGCAGGAGGGCCAGTTCCAGCATTTTCTCGCGCTGGCGCGCGAGGTCGATCCGCTCCCCGTTTGCGTGTACAACGTGCCGGGGCGGACGGCGGCAAACCTGGAGCCGGAGACGGTGGCGCGGCTGGCCGCGGCGGCCGCGAATATTCAGGCCATTAAGGAAGCCAGCGGAAAGCTGACGCAGTTTGCCGAGCTGGCGCACACGATGCCGCGCGGATTCAAGATTTTTTCGGGCGATGACAACCTGGCGCTGGCGGCGATTGCCGTGGGAGCGCACGGGCTGATCAGCGTGGCGTCGAATGAAGCGCCGGCCGAAGTGACGCGGATGGTTCGCGCGGCGCTCGACAACAACTGGGCCGAGGCGCGCGATCTGGAGCGATGCTATGCGCGGCTGTTCGAGGCCAATTTCTGGGAGTCGAATCCTGCGCCGGTGAAGACGGTGCTGAGCTTAATGGGGCGGTGCACGGACCAATTGCGGCTGCCGCTGGTGCCTCCTACGGCGGCCACGCGGGCCAGGCTGGAGCGGCTGGCCGGCGAGCTGGGGCTGCTGAAGCACGCGCCTGCGGCGGCGGGAGCCTAACACTAAAGTGGGATGAGGCCGAGGCGTGTGGCCGCAACGAATGCGGGCTCCCAAAAAATAAATTTACAACTTTTGAAACTTTTTTGAACTCTCCCACAACTCCGTGAATCGTCTGGTGTCTATCCTATTGACAGCAGATAACTGACTCGAACAGCGATCGCTGCTGTTGCAACTAAATTTCAGGCGACAGCTCCGTGCGCGAGCGCGCCGTGGAACGATATATTTTTCTGTCCAGATGTCTCTTGCCAGGTTCCCCTTCATGGTGGAGTTCCTGCACGAGTTCGCTCGACTGGCGGCGTTCCATTTGGAGGGGCCCGGTAACCGTGCCCACTCTGTGCTCGCTCTGTATAAGCCACGCAGCCTCGCGGAAGGTGACCAAACTGATATGTCCCCCAAGAAAGTACAGGCAAATCTCTTCAGGCTGGCGCTGCTGCCGCTGACCGCTATTGTTCTCGTGGCTTCGGGCTGCAGCAGTGGCGGGAACAACAGCACGACGCTATCGAATGGCGGAGGCCCGGTGTTCGTGGTTGGCACCGATGCGCCTGCGTCGATACCCGACATCGTTGGTGTTCCGATACAGATTACCGGTATCTACCTGACCAACACATCCACATCAACCACGTCGGGCAACCTGCTGGCCAGCTCGACTACGGTGGACTTCGCCCGCTACAACGGCTTGCAGGGCTTCATCGATATGAACAATGTTCAGCCCGGATACTACACCGGCGTGACCATCGATCTGGGAACGGGGAGCATCAACTACCTGGACATGACCACTACGCCGCCCACCGTACCCAATGAAGCGGCGACGCTGCCAAGCAGTGTGAACGTCTCGCTGCCGAATACTCTGACAGTCAGCCAAACGGGCGGAGTGCCAGTGGGCCTGCGCATCGACATGGATCTGGGGCAATCGATCGTGACGAGCGGCGGGGTTCCTACGGGCACGATCAATCCGGTGTTTGACGTCAGGGCGGTAGCCCGCACCGACACCTGGGCTCATATCGACGAGTTCGTTGGGTCGGTGACTACAGAGCCTTCCAGCGCGACGGCGACTTCGTTCGGGATCACGGGCCCGCACGGCGAGAACTTCACCATCAACATCTCCAGTACGACGGAGTGGGATGGCGGTGCAACGGAGAGCGAGCTGATCGCTGACGGCAGCAACGCCATTGTGGAAGTGGCCGGCCAGTTCGATCCTGCCGACCAGACACTGGATGCCGACGAAATCGCGATCGTCAGCGACACGGGTTTCACCGCTGGCGGCCTCGTTACCTATGTGACGCCTACAGCACCCAGTGTAGCAACGGCCATGCAGTTCTATGTCGACCACGTGTTGCCGTCCGGGAACTCCAATGTTCAGCTGGGCAATGTTGCCAACGTGAGCATCACCGGCAACGAAAAATACAGCATCTATTGGATGCACAATGCCTTCACCAACGCGCTCTTCAACGATGCTGCGATGACGCCGGGCCAGAGGATTCGTGTGGGCGGAGCCGATCCAACGACAAGTCCATTCGATGTGAAACGGATTCACCTGGAGAACAGGGGCTATAACGGAACCGTGGTTGCAGGCAGCGAGAACCCGGGGCAGCTCACCTTCCAGATGAACGTGACCGGATTTGCAGGGGTGGTCATTTCTTCGCCGATCACGGTCTACCTGGGCTCGGATTGCGATTTCCGCTACGGGTTTGGCGCCTTCAGCAACATCACCGATAACGCCCAGATTCGCGTGGTGGGCCTCCTGCTTAACCTCAATGGTCAAGACGTGCTGGTCGCTCGTCATATTGACGGGACCAACTTCACCGATGCGACCGTAACTGCCCAATAATCCGGTCACACTAACAGAGACGCGCCGGGGCTGGCCGATCGCCAGCTCCGGCGTTTTTTGTGTTTTTATCTAAAACCGGACTTTCTTCTATACGAGGTTTGCGATGGCAGAGATGGCTGCTACGCAGGCCACAACGATCCAGGGTTGTATTTTCCAAAGAGCAAGAAGCGCGAATGCAAGGAGTGCAATCCAAAAATCGCCTGGCGTGTGGATTGTAGATGTCCACAGCGGCTGGAAGAGGGCTGCGATGAGGACGCCAACAACGCTTGCGTTTACGCCTTTCAGAGACGCCCGGACATATCGGTTACGGCGGAGCGTGCTCCAAAACGGCAGTACGGCTGTCATGGCGAGCAAACCGGGAGCAAACAGAGCGACGAGCGCGAGCAAGCCATAGAGGAAGGGATTGGGAGATGGACGCACTTCCGCGCCAAGGTAGGCGGCGAAAGTGAAAAGCGGGCCGGGAAGGGCCTGAGCGGCGCCATATCCGGCGAGAAAGGTCTGCTGCGATACCCAGCCGCGCGCTACTACAGAATCTTCAAGCAAGGGCAGCACTACATGTCCGCCGCCGAAGACCAGAGCTCCGCTGCGGTAGAAAGCCGAAAAGACGGCAAGCCCCATGGAAGAAAACAGGTGAGCGGCCAGCGGCA
Source organism: uncultured Acidobacteriaceae bacterium (assembly GCA_963848805.1). Taxonomy (GTDB): domain Bacteria; phylum Acidobacteriota; class Terriglobia; order Terriglobales; family Acidobacteriaceae; genus Telmatobacter. Next base: position 167,003 of record CAWKFD010000020.1, read on the forward strand.
AAATAACCAGGAGCGAGAGAAGAACCACGGCCGAAATTAAACCGGCCGCCTTCGACAAATGCATGCCAGCATAATCGGAGCCAGCATCGATTTGCCGCCGGAAAAGCAACAATCCGGCAGCCGCGCCGGCGGCGATTGCGATGAGTGTCGCGGCCTGCGCCGGCAGGAACAACACCAGGCCAGTGGCCAGGATGGCAAGAGCGATGCGCATGCGATCGGGAGCGAGCGACCGTTGCATCCCCAGCACCGCCTGGGCAACGACCGCGACAGCGACAAGCCGCAGGCCGTGCAGCAAACCATCGCCTACGCTTCCGCCGAGGAAAGAGTGACCATACGCGAATGCCAGCATCAGCACAGCGGAGGGAAACGTAAAGCCGGTCCAGGCCGCAAGGCCGCCGGCCCACCCGGCACGCATGATACCCAGGGCGAATACCACCTGACTGCTGGCTGGTCCGGGAAGGGATTGCGCGATGGCAATGAATTCAGCCAGCGTGCTTTCGCCGCACCATTTCCGGCGTTCGACGATTTCCTTGCGATAATATCCGAGGTGCGCGATGGGTCCGCCGAACGAAGTGCAGCCGAGGCGAAGAAAGACCAGCAGAACCTCGAGCACGGAGCCGCGCGCCTGTGCCGACGGAACTGTTGTAATGGAGTCGTCCTCAAACACATTCTTATCGTTTATCCAAAGAGTGACGCTCGTCCAGCGACAGGCTTCCCGCGCCGAAAATCCGTGCTCCCTTCAAAACAAATCGGCGATGGGCGGAAAGGTGAGCAGCACGCCCACGATGAGCAGAATGAATGCGGCGGTGCCGATGTGTGCGAAGGCTACGGTGCGGTTGCGCCAGCGCACATGCAGAACGACCCATGCGGCGAGCCAGACGAGAATGGCGCAGGTGGTTACGCCCGAGAGCGGACCTGTAGGCCGGTAAAAGATCATCAGGCTCTTGATCGCAGTGATTTTGTCAGCGAGCAGCGCGAACAAGGCCACGAGAAACGAGCCCAACCCCGCGGCCAGCACCGCGGCAGCGCCGGAGCCGTTGGGAATGTCAGTCACATCGGTCGTTGCGGACGCACTCATTGCCGGGCTCCCTGCATGATATGGATGGTCGCGCCGCCTTCAACGGGCGCGTTCTTGTTGATCATGGCGCCAAAGAAACCGGCGATGCCGGCGGCAAGAAGTGAGATCCAGACAAATCCGAGGACTGCAGCGCGAAGCTGGCGATCATTTTTGAGATTTCGTCCATAGCGGATGGCAACCGCCGCTGTCATGGTGATGGAGATGGGTACGATCCATGCGACGTGCTCCTTCCACTCCATGCCGATGGAATGCCAGCCACCGGTCGCAGGACTTGCCAGCAGCAGCCGTTGCGGAGACGCAGCCAGGTTGGCCGCCCCCGGCGGCGGAACGGCGCGATACCAGGGATAGATGATGTAAGCGCCGGTGAGAACGGTGAGCCACGCGAGCACAGCCATGACGCTGAGATAGATACAGAGGAAGGTTTCATCTCGTTCGGCGACCGGCGCCGGCGAGCGGGGGCTGTAGCGGCGGTAAAGCTCGACCAGGGCACCGGAGCAGGCCATCAGGTAAAGCGCGCCGAAGCCCATGCCGTGGATGAGGGCCCAGAGGCCGCGCGTCGTGATTTCCATTTACACCATCCTTTCTCAAGCTGAGCTGCGAAGCACCGCCTAAAGCACGGCGTCAAAACCCAATCCTGTTTGCCGACATGGGAAAGAGCGCGTTGCGCGAGGAGTCTTTCTTGTCGTCCGGCGGGGCGCTTTTCTCGTCTTTGCCCCAGGTCCAGTACATGCCGGCGTAGGCGTAGTTTTCGGTTTGTCCGGCGACAGAGTGGCCGTAGCAAAACAGAATCTGCTCGTTGGTGTTGTGCTTGAAGTGATAGTAGCCGCCCACGTCGATCATGGCCGAGCGCTCGGTTTGGGCCGCGGCAAAGCCTTCGCGCCCGTGGGCAAAAATCTCCGCGCCAAGCTCCCATTGCTCGCTGAGTTCGCGTTTGATCAGCCAGCCGGTGTAAGGGAAGTCGCGGTAATTGGCCTGCGGGACGACCTGGTAGCCGCCGCCGCCATCGAAGAGCCATTTGCCTGAGTTCTTCTGCAGCCAGATGGGCAGCTTGTACCAGACCTTTCCCACGCCGAGGCCTTTGTCGTAATTACCTGTCGGCATTTCGAACATGGTAAAGCTGCCGATCTGCGGCATGCGCTTGCCCTCTTTGATGAAGGCGATCTTCGCGCCCAGTTCCATATCTGTGAGACCGAAATTCGTTGGTCCTGTGCCGCCGGGCAGGTAGACAGGATTGTTCGACGGGGCCACGACCCCCCAGGGCAAGATGGCGTGTAGTTGCACGCGCGGAATGGCGCCCCAGTTGAACTCGAATGCAGGCCCTACGGAGTCCATCTCGGCCGGCGTGCCGTCGACGCCGCCGAAGATGTAGAACTCGTAGTGGTGGAGGTCGACGGGAACCGGGTCGTCAGTTTGATAGGGAGGGCCCTGCGCGGCCAGACGGGGAGCGGTGAGAGCGCAAAGCAGGCACAATGTCAGATTTGAGAGAACGGAAGGGACTTTCATCGACGATTCCTTGGGAACATATGACCATGAGCCGCGGGAAGAGTCATCTGTTGCGAACTATATAGCGAGCTTCGATCACGATCAAGACGGAATTGATGAAAGAGGCGGAAGATTAATTCCAGAGAATAGCCGCCACTCAGACGCTGTGCTTTGCGGGAGCGCAGACCGGTTCGATGGACGCGGCCTGAGGATTGGGAAAGTATTGCCGCTGAAAGAAGAACGCCACGTTGACCAGGCCAATCATGACAGGCACCTCGACCAGCGGGCCGATGACGGCGGCAAACGCAGCGCCTGAGTTGATGCCAAAGACGGAAACCGCAACCGCGATAGCCAGCTCAAAGTTGTTGGAAGCGGCAGTGAATGCGAGGGTCGTCGTCCTGGAGTAGTCGGCGCCCAGCTTGCGGCCCATGTAAAAAGACACCAGGAACATGACCACGAAATAGATCAAGAGCGGCAGCGCGATGCGCGCCACGTCGAGCGGCAAACGGACGATGTATGCGCCCTTGAGCGAGAACATGACTACGATGGTGAAGAGCAGGGCGGCGAGAGTGAGCGGGCTGACACGCGGTACGAAGCTGCGGTCGTACCAGGCGCGGCCCTTGGCGCGGACCAGTGCCGTGCGAGTGAGGAATCCGGCGAGAAACGGAATGCCGAGATAAATGAAGACGCTTTGCGCAATGTCGCCCATAGACACGTGGACGACCTCTGCGCGCAGGCCGAGTGAGGCCGGGAGCACAGTGATGAACAGCCACGCGTACAGCGAATAAAAAAAGACCTGGAAGAGTGAATTGAAGGCCACCAGGCCAGCCGCATATTCGGTGTCGCCCTTGGCCAGTTCGTTCCACACGATCACCATGGCGATGCACCGCGCCAGCCCGATAAGAATGAGGCCGGCCATGTATTCGGGATAGCCGCGCAGAAACACGATGGCGAGAACGAACATCAGAACCGGCCCAATCACCCAGTTCTGAAGCAGCGAAAGCCCCAGCACTCTTTTGTTGCCGAAGACCTCGTGCAACTCTTCATAGCGCACCTTGGTGAACGGCGGATACATCATGACGATGAGACCCACCGCGATGGGAATTGACGTTGTGCCGAGACTGAAGCGATTGAGGAATGGCACCACTCCGGGCACCAACCATCCGAGGGCGACGCCGGCAGCCATGGCCGCGAAGATCCAGCCAGTAAGATAACGGTCGAGGAAAGAGAGACGTTTGGATGATTTCATCAGCCAATCCGGCGAGCGCCTTTATGAGCGCCCGATCTTTTCGATTTCCTTTTGAATGGCAAGCTGCTCCAGCGTAGCGAGGGGAAGAGAAAGAAAGAGGCCGATGCGGCGATCGAGAATGACAAAGGCGTCGCGAAAGGCGCGCGCAATCTCTTCGGGCGTGCCTTTCACCGCCGCAGGGTCGGGAACGCCCCAATGAGCCGTCATGGGCTGGCCCGGCCAATACGGGCACTGCTCTTTGGCCGCGTTATCGCACACGGTGAAGACGAAATCGAAATGCGGCGCGCCGGGCTGAGAAAATTCATCCCAGGACTTGCTGCGCAGGCCTTCGGTCGAGATGTGCGCGGACTCAATTTGCTTGAGCGCTTCAGGCCGGGGCGCACCTGTTGGATGGCTGCCCGCGCTGTAAGCTGTAAATCTGCCGTTGCCCTTGTGGTTCAAAATCGCCTCCGCGATGATGGAGCGGGCTGAATTTCCCGTGCACAAAAAAAGGACGTTATAGCGTTTCTCCATTCCGCTTAGCCTTTCAGGGTTACAGTTGCCGGTGTGCAGCAGCCGGGTTCGCAGCAAGAGGTTTGCGGCTTGACGGCGCGAATGAAGGCGCTGAGGAACTTGCCCTCGACCGAGGGAGAGATAGCATCGACATCGACGCCGGCCTGCGTCAGAAACTGCCGGGCGTCCTCGATGTTGTAAATTCGCGTAGGTTCGATGGCGACTGCGGCAAAACCCGCATCGATCAGCTTGGCGCGGTAGTCCTGCTCCTCGAGCGCGCCCGCAATGCAGCCGACCCACAACAACATGCTTTGCCGCACCGCATCGGGAACGCTGCCGCGCACCACCACGTCGGATACGGCGAAGCGGCCGCCCGGCTTGAGCACGCGAAATGCCTCGCGCAGGACGCGGCTTTTGTCGGCCGAGAGGTTGATGACGCAGTTGGAAATGACAACATCAACGGAATTGGCGGCGAGGGGAATGTTTTCGATTTCGCCCTTGAGGAATTCGACGTTCTCCGCGCTTGCCTGGCGCTGGTTCTCGCGCGCCAGGGCCAGCATGTCGTCGGTCATGTCGAGTCCGTAAGCCTTGCCGGTGGGGCCGACGCGGCGAGCTGAAAGCAGCACGTCGATGCCGCCCCCGGAGCCAAGATCGAGCACTACCTCGCCCGGTTTCAGGTCGATGAGCGCGGTGGGATTGCCGCAGCCCAGCGAGGCCCGGACAGCACCCTCCGGAAGGAGTCCCTTTTCGCCGTCGCTGTAAAGATTTCTGGTGATGGGGTCGCAGCAGCGCAGTCCGGGATCGCAGCAGGCCTGCTGAGCGCCCGCCTCCGCGACGGCGCGGGCGGCGCTGCCATATTTTTGCTTTACTTGCTCTTTGACTTCGGGGGTAGTGTCCATGCAGGCGCTCCTCGTATACGCAAAGGCAAATATATTCTTACCCATTATATCTGTCAAGGCGTATATTAGGAGGCATGAGACGCGCCGCCAAAACCTTTGACATGGCTCGCCTGTTTGCTGCGCTGGCCGATCATACGCGCCTCAGGCTGCTCAATCTGATGAATGGCCGGGAGGTATGCGTCTGCTATTTCGTGGAGATTCTGAGGCAAAGCCAACCGAAGATCTCAAGGCACCTGGCTTACCTGCGCAATGCGGGAATTGTGTCCGCACGCCGCGAAGGGAAGTGGATGCACTACAGCATCAGACGCCCCGCCGATGCTGGCGCGGCCGCCATTGTCGATGCCACTTTATTTTCCTTCAGTGACGACCGCGAGATGCAGTCCGATCTGGCGCGGCTCGGAAAGGTGTGTTGCGAACCGCGTCGATTTGTCGCTTTGCAGGGAGCGCCCGTCCCCTCAATCGATTGCGCAAGCGGGGATTGAGCGCTGTGGGCTTTGTTCCGCGCTGCCAGCGGACTCTTCGAGCTTAGTGGTGGTGGTGGCCGCCACCGCCTCCGCCGCCGGAGTGGCCCATCTTGGGCGCTTTAGGGGCTCTTTCGTGTCCGCCTCCGAAGCCTTTCGGCTCTTTGAATTTTGGCGCGCGTTGGCTTCCGAAACCTTTGGGCTCTTTTCCGCCCCCGAAAGAATGGAAGCCTTCGGAGCGTTCGTTCCTGGCCATCGAGTTGCCGTATCCCTCGTAGGTGCGGCCCGAGTAGGCTCGGGATGAGTTGGACTCAGGAGCACGATAGGACGGATACGAGTTGGAATAGCCGTAATTGGGGCGCGCGGCGTAGGGCTGGCCTGCGTAACCGTTTGTCGCCCGGTTGGAGTAGCCGTAAGCGGGATTGGAGTAAGTCTGCGGCCGGTTCGCATAGCTCGGGCCAGTGTAAGTTTGCGGCCGGTTGGGGTAAGTCTGCGGGCGGTAACCGTAATTCTGCTGTGGGGCCGAGCGCGCGTATTGCTGCGGCGCGGGGCGGTTATAGGTTTGCGCAGGCAGAGCGGGGCGGGTATAGCCGTAGGCCGGCTGCTGGTAGCCGCGATTGTAGGAGCTCTCATTGCGCGGGTCGGCGCGGTAGGGCTCGGCCGGGCGGGAGTTGGACTGCTCGGGAGCTCGGTTGCTGTACGCGCCGCCACGTTGATCGAAACTGCGCTGGTCGGGGCCACGCTGATCGTATCCGGACCCGCGCTGCTCGTAACCGCGCGGGTTGTAGGCTTGCCCGCGCGCCTGTTGCGAGTTCCATGAACGATTCGTGCCGTAGGGACCGTCGCGCATTCGGTTTCCGCCCCAGTTGCCGCCGAAGGCACGCGGCCCGCCATGAGGGAGGCCCCAATCGGCAACGGTGGAACTGTGCGTATAGTAGTTGCCGTGATCGAAGAGGATGGCGTGCGCCAGCCAGTCGAGTCCCCAGGCCAATAAGCCAAAGGGAGTATGCTCGAAAGCGCCCATCGCAAAGCTGAGGCCGTACTGAATGGGCAACCCGCCGAGGAAGTTACCCAGCGCGCCAAAGAACGAGAAACCGGGATAAGGCGAGATGGGCTGGCCGTAGACTGCCCATGGGTCGTAGGTGGGCACGTAGACGACTTCCGGATTGGCAGGGGCAAGCTGGATGTAGCCCTGGTCATTGGTCACGTCTTCCTGCGGCGTGGACTGGAGATTGCCTGCCTGCTCGGCGCGCTGGCGCAGCACCTGGACCGTCTGCATCACATCCTGCGGCTGGTTGTAGTAGGCATTGCCGAGGTTGGTGGTCCACTCCAGGTTGTGGTTCAGCATGTCGAGAACGTCGGGGAATGCGGTAAGCGCCTTAATGCTTGGATCCCAGCCGGTCTGCCCCTGGGCGCCGGCAGCAATTTGATCGGGAGATCCGTAGCCCTGAGCGCGCACCTGATCGACCCACTGAGCGGCAACAGCGACCTGCGCAGGATAAGTAGAGGCGGCAAGAATCTGCGCGAGAAGCGCGTCAGGATAGAGCGCAATGGGCGCGAGAAGCTGTTCCAGGTCCTGTGCGCTCAGCGATTGCATAGGCGCGGACTGTTGCGCGAGGTTCTGCTCGGGATAGGGCGATGCCGCGTAGGGCTGGTCGGGGTATGGCTGCTGCGGAGCGTACTGCGGCTGCTGATATTGCGGCTGCGCATACTGGGGTTGAGTGTATTGCGGCTGGGCGCCGCTGTATTGCGAGGAAGGCTGCGCGCTGGGGCTTGCGTATTGGCTGCCGTAAGGCGAGGCCGAGTACGGCGAGACTTGATAGCCTTGCTGCGCATTGATTTGCACAGATGACGCGAAGACGAACGCCATCAAGAGGGCAGCGGCGGTCAGGGTCCGTTGCAAAGCGCGTGAACGGCTCGAAACCAATGATTTGGCAGATGATTTGCGGGACGAAGGCAGGGCGGGGAACCTCCTCGTCAGCCGGGAGCGCGCGTCGCGCGAATTCGTTCGGGGTTCCATCGTCCCTCACAGTCCGGGCTCCAGCCCGAGCGGTTCGCCGGGCACGAAGCAATGAGAGTCCCGGCACCCCCCGGGGGGAGGGTTAATGAATAGACCCCGGATGGGGGGATTAGTTTCGGGAGGGACTAGGATTAATCGAATCGTTAGCGGGAGATAACTGAGGGCCCAGGCACAATTGCCGCACCGGCCGCCCTAACCGGCTAAGTTCTTTTTTACGAACTCGCTCACAGCGCGGCCGTCGGCGCGAACGCCCGCGGCCTGCAGCCTGGCCTGAACCGCTTTCATGGCCAGGCCCATCTCTTTTTGCGTGGGCTTGTGGCCGAGCGAAGCTTCGAGCTCGGCGAGGGCTTCGGCAACAAGCGCGGCAAGGCCGGTCTCGTCGAGAGCTTTGGGCAGGAATTCCTCGATTACGACGATTTCGCCCTGCTCTTTTTCGACGAGATCGGGGCGATTGCCCTTGGTGAATTGCTCGATGGAGTCGCGGCGCTGCTTGATCATCGACGCCAGCGCCTGCTCGCTCTCGGCCTGTGTCAGCGGGGCGCGCTTTTCAATGGCCTTGTTCTTGAGCGCGTTCTTGATGAGGCGCAGCGTGCCGGTGCGCTCGGCGTCGTGCGCCTTCAGGGCGGTGACGATCTGCTGGCTGATGAGTGCTTCGAGTGCGCCTGCGTCCATGGGTATGCTCCCGGCTTTTAGCTCTTGGCCGGTCGAATTTCGTTGCTTCCCGCCCTTGCCGCAAAAACAAAGACGCGGCGAGGGTGGGGCGCCCAAAATGACGGTCAAAAGAGGCCCGAAGAGAATTGTACCGGTTGACTGCTTTGCGATGCACGAAGCGCGCGAAGGATGCAGGGGTTGGGAGCTTCGATTTCACGTGACGAAATCGATTGTGCTCGGCGCGCAGAACTTTCGTCTCACTTACGCATTTACACGAATGGAAGAAACGAGGTGAAGAATCATGAAGCACTGGAGAACAATCATCGCGATCGCTGGCCTGGGGTTATTTGGGATGCCGGTGTTCGGCGCGGATGTTCCCAATCCCACGCAACCTGCCAATTTCCCCGACCCCGGCACGGTGAACTACGTCGAGGGAACTGCGACTCTCGATGGCAAAGCGCTAACCAACAGCCACGCGGGGATCGAAAGACTCAACGCCGGCCAACAGTTGAGCACGGCCGCGGGCAAGGCGGAGGTTCTGCTCACCCCCGGCATCTTTCTGCGCGTGGGCTCGAACAGCGCAGTAAAGATGATCTCGCCAGACCTGGCCCAGACCCAGGTTGAGCTGGAACACGGGCGCGCCGGCATTGAAGTGGACCAGATCTTCCCGCAGAACATGGTGCAGATCGTCGACAACGGTGTGACCACGCAATTGATCAAAACCGGCTATTACGAATTCGACGCCAACCAGCCTGAGGCGATGGTATTTAAGGGCAGGGCGGAAGTTGAAGTGGGCGACGGCAAGTGGGAGACCGTGAAGGACCACCACGAGCTGGCGCTGGTGGCCAACGGGCCGCGCGAGAAGACGGTCGATTTCGATTCCCACCCCACCAACGACGAACTCTATAACTGGAGCAGCCTGCGCTCAGAGTATCTGGCCGAAGCCAACAACCAGATTGCAGGGGAATATGGTTATGGGGCGGGCTTCTATCCGGGCTGGTATTGGGATCCGTATATGTGGGACTACACCTTCCTGGGCTGGGGTCCGTTCTATAGCCCATTCGGCTGGGGCTTCTATCCGTGGGGCGGATTTTATGGAGGGTACGGCTTCTACGGGGGAGGCTTTTATGGCCGCGGCATCCACGGTGGCCGTGGGTTCGATGGCGGCGGCTTCCACGGGGGAGGCGGATTTCATGGCGGCGGTGGTGGATTTGGCGGCGGAGGACATGGCGGCAGATAAAGCCGTTTGATGTGTCCTGCTGATGGCCGGATAGGGGAGTCCGGCCATTTTTTTTGCCTTTCTATCTGATTTCCACAGTCGGAAATCACAAAAACCACAAAATTGTGTATTATGTGAGTAGTGGTGAGGCCGCAGAGGTTTGGCGCTTGCCGAAACGCAGCTTTCTAAAGACGAGGCTAAAATCATGATTCTTAAGACACGGCTTTTTACACCCGGACCGACGCCGCTGCTTCCGGCAGCTCAATTTGCCATGGCGGCAGCCGACATGCATCACCGCACGGCTGAGTTCCGCGCCCTGTTCCAGAAGGTTCTGGCGCAGTTGAAGGTTTTTGTGGGCACCAAGAATGACGTTCTGTTGCTGGCGTGTTCGGGAACGGGCGCGATGGAAGCGTCGGTGTCGAATTTGACCTCGCCGGGCGATAAGGTGCTGGTGCTGACGGCGGGTAAATTTGGCGAGCGCTGGACGGGGTTGACGAAGGCGTTTGGCTGCCAGCCGGATTTATTGACCGCGCCCTATGGGCAGACCTTCGACCTGGCGCTGGTGAAGGCGGCGCTCAAGCCCGAGCACAAGGCTGTTTTTATGCAGGCCACGGAGACTTCGACGGCGGTGCGGCACGATGTGGAGGCCGTGGCGAAGCTGATCAAGGAGGCGGGCAGCCAGGCGCTGCTGGTGGTGGACGCCATCACCGGCCTTGGCACGACGCACTTCGACGTGGACGGCTCGGGTATCGATGTACTGATCGGCGGATCGCAGAAGGCAGTAATGATTCCGCCGGGCCTCGCGTACATGAGCGTGAGCGAGAAGGCGTGGGCGGCAATGGAAACCAGCAAGAATCCGCGCTACTACTTCGACCTGCGCAAGGAGCGCAAGAATGCGGTGGGGGGCGAGAGCGCGTACACGCCGGCCGTGGCGCTAGTGGCCGGCCTTGGCGCGGCGCTCGACTACATTGCCGGACAGGCGGGCGGCGACATGGAAAAGGGACGCAACGCGCTGATCGACAACGCGCAGGTGAACGCGGCAGCTACCAGAGCCGGCCTGGTAGCGCTGGGGTTCACGCTGTTTGCGCCCACGGCGCCGGCGGCAGCAGCGACAGCGGTTGCGGTGCCGGAGGGGATGGACTCGGGCACGGTGGTCAAGGCGCTCAAGGCCAAGTTTGCGCTGGTGGTAGCCAACGGGCAGGGCGAAATGAAGGGCAAGATCTTCCGCGTGGCGCATCTCGGCTTCTTCGACTATCTCGACACCGTGGCGCTGCTGGGCGCGATGGAACACATTGCCAAAGACACGCTGGGGCTACCCGTCAAGTTTGGGCAGGCCGTGGCCGCGGCGCAGGAAGTGTATGCGAAGGCAGTGATCAGTGGTCAGTGATCAGTGGTCAGTTAGTGCTCGGTTTGCGGAGGTGTGTAGATTTTCACCCGGCTGCAAATCCAAAGACGAGTCGAAGCTGGAGCACCCAAAGTATGTCCACTGTTCACTTCTTACTGACCACTGACAACTGACAACTGGCAACTGATAACTGATAACTGAGAACCGAGATCATGCCTGAACTAACCTTTGGAGAAAAGCTGCTGGTCGCGCGCAAGCAGCTCGATCTTTATCAATACGAGATGGCGGAGCGGTTAGGCGTTCATCCCAACTCGCTCACCAAGTACGAGCGCGGCGAGGGCAAGCCGCACGCGGCGGTGGCGCGTATGTTCGATCTGCTGTGCGAGCAGCAGGGCATTCGTTTCGATAAGTACGAGAGCAGTGAAAAAAGCAAGGGAGCAACGATGAAGATCGTACTGGCAGAGAAGGTTTCTCCGGCGACACTGGCCGTGTTTGCGGCCGAGCCGGGATGGGAAGTAAAGACGCACGACCAGTTGCCGGACGGGTTGCCGGCGGCGCTGGCCGATGCCGACGCGCTGGTGGTGCGCAGCGCCGTGCAGGTAGATGACGCGCTGATGAGCCACGCGCCCAGGCTGCGCGTGATTGGCCGCGCCGGAGTGGGCGTAGACAACGTCGACGCTGAAGCCGCTACGCGGCGTGGCATCGTGGTGATGAACACGCCCGGCGCGAATGCGGTGTCAGTGGCGGAGCTGACCATTTGCCAGATGATTGCGCTGGCGCGCAAGGTGCCCGCGGCGAATGCGACCATGCACGCCGGCAAATGGGAGAAAAAATCGTTGCAAGGATCGGAGCTGCGCGCGAAGACCCTGGGCATTCTGGGGCTGGGCAGGATCGGCCTGGAAGTGGCGAAGCGGGCGCGCGGATTCGGCATGGAGCTCATCGGCTGCGATCCATTCGTTTCCGCGGCCGTGGCGCGCGAGAACGGCATCGCACTGGTTCCCATGGAGGAACTGTTTGCGCGAGCGGACTATCTGACGATGCACGTTGGCCTCACGCCGCAGACCAACGGCATTATCAACGCCAAGACTCTGGCGACGATGAAGAAGGGCGTGCGCATCGTGAACTGCGCGCGCGGCGAGCTGGTTTGCGATGCGGACTTGGCCGCGGCGCTCAAGAGCGGGCACGTGGCCGGAGCGGCACTGGATGTGTTCAGCGTGGAGCCACCGAAGAATTCACCGTATTTTGAGCTCGACAACGTAATTCTTTCGCCGCACATCGCCGGCTCGACGGGCGAGGCGCAGGAGGCGGTGGGTGCGCAGATTGCGCAGCAGGTGCGCGCGTACTTGAAGCTGGGCGTGGTGCAGAACGCCGTCAATGTGCCTTCTCTGACTCACGAGGAGTATGTGCAACTGGCGCCGTACATCGACCTGGCCGGGCGGCTGGGCGCGTTTCTGGCGCAGGCGGGCAAGGGGGGCATTGAGTCCATCGAGCTGATTTACGGTGGCGCGCTCGCCGAGGCCAAGACGGAGCTTATACGCAACGCGGCGATTGCGGGGCTGCTCGAGGGATCGGAGAACATTAACCGCATCAATGCTGCCGCAGTAGCCGAGGAACGCGGCATTCGTGTGCACGAGGAAAAAGAAGAGATTCCTCGCGGCGGTGCAGCGTCAGTGCTTACGGTGGCGCTGCACACGGCGGCGGGCGAGAGCCGCGCCAGCGCGACCGTGATTCGCGGGGCGCAGCCGCGGCTGCTGGCGTTCGACGGCATCGACATCGAGACGCCGCTCGAGGGCACGTTGCTGGTGTGCCGAAACTGGGACGTGCCGGGCGTCATCGGGCGCATCGGAACGATTCTCGGCCAGCAGGGCGTGAACATCGCCAACTTTGCGCTGGGACGCGAGCTCCTGAGTCCGAACGTTGCCAAGCCGGTTAAGGCGCTGGCCGTGGTGCAGGTAGACGAGCCGGTTTCAGAATCGGTCATCGAGGCGCTAAAGGTGATCGAGGCGCTGCTCGAGGCGCGGCTGGTGAAGTTGCCCAACGGGAAATAGCCCGCGCAGCGACCGCAAGACGGCATCCCAGGCGTGGATTGTGGGCCAGTTTGAAAAAAAGCGTCCCTCAGGGGCTAAGGCCCACGCACATTTTGATTGACTTGCGGCCCGACTGAAGAGGCTGCGGAAAAACTCCTCAACTCGGTCGTTTGTGGCGGAAATGAGCCTAGCAGGGGCTAAAAGCCCAACTCATTTTATTGGCCTTATCGGCACGAGTAAACTCGTGCCCTGTTACAAAGCACTCCGCAGTTGAGTTTTTCCGCAGCCTGTGAAGTCGTGCCCTTTCAAAATCGTTTGCAACTGACCCACTACCCAGGCGTGAGCCTGGGGCTGGCTTGTGTTACCATCGAATTACGCTCAGTTGTTTGGTTGTGAGTCGTTCTCGCCTGCATCCCGCAAGATCGTCTGCCACGTAATAAATTCCCCATCCCCTCAGCGTAATGGTCCACTGAAGTCAAGGTTCGAACTCGGAAAGTTCTCGCCGGACCAGGCTCGAGCGCGATTGCGCACCGCAGCCGAAGACGCATGGTGTGGGTCGAATCCTGAATGGGCGCGGTTTCAGCTCTTCCTCGGTTTTCCTGCATAAAATCTGAACGTTCTTTGCCCAGGGCCGCAGCTTATTTCGAGCGGCTCGTTCGAAGGACTATGCAAATGCATCGCCCTGGCAGATCCATGGATGTTGTTGATGGTGGAATCTCCAGCGCGCGAAGCAGAACAGGAACGAATTGAAACTCTTCTCTGAATTGAAACTTTCGCGGGCGCTCGAGCAGCAGTTGTCCGACGCAAACTTTATCACTCCGACACCCGTACAGGCAGCAGCCATTCCTCCGGCCCTGGAGGGACGCGACGTGCTGGCGACAGCGCAGACGGGAACGGGCAAGACACTCAGTTTTCTCATTCCCCTCATCGAGCGAATGCCGGCAGGCGCCAAGGGTACAACGGCGCTGGTGTTGTTGCCCACACGCGAGCTGGCGATGCAGGTGCTGGAAGCATGGCGCAATCTGACACAAAGCCAGGGCACGGCGGTGCTGGTGTGCGGCGGTCTTGCGGAGGGTCCGCAACTGGCGGCGATTCGGCGCGGACCGCGCTTGATCGTAGCCACGCCGGGTCGCCTCGAAGACTACTTGTCACGCCGGCTGGTGAACCTGAGCGGCGTAAGAATACTGGTGCTCGACGAAGTGGACCGCATGCTCGACATGGGCTTCAAGCCGGCAATCCGGCGCATTGCAGAAGTTTTGCCGCGAGACAGGCAAACGCTGTGCTACTCGGCAACGCTGAGTCCTGAGATCCGGGAAGTGGCGCAGAATTACCTCAGGAATCCGGTTCGCATAGAGGTTGGCTCGGTGCTCAAGCCTTCGCCGAATGTGGAGCTCAGATCTTTTGAGGTTCCGGTAGATAAGAAACAAGAGTTGCTGGAGCATTTGCTGGGCGAGAGCGACGGCAGTTTTCTGGTCTTTGTGCGGACCAAGCATGGCGCCGATCGAGTGGCGCGGCGGTTGTCGCGTGCCGGGCACTCGGCCACCCAGATTCACGGTGACCGCTCGCAGTCGCAGCGCAGTGCTGCCTTGCTCAGTTTTGCCCAAGGTCACCATCGCGTGCTGGTGGCCACCGACGTGGCGGCACGGGGTATTGATGTAGCCGACGTCGCGCACGTGGTCAACTTCGACATGCCCAGGGAAGCAGAGGATTACGTGCACCGCGTGGGGCGAACGGGCCGGGTAAAAAGCCTCGGCGTGGCATCGACCTTTGCCTCTCCAGACGAGACGCAGGCATTGCGTAAGATGGAGCGCGTCCTGGATATTACGACCAAGAAATTTCGCGTCCGCATCAACACCGGAGAGCGCGCGCAGGTGGCTTGAGAAAGCCGGCGCACGTCACGTCATTTTCAGTGGCAGTAAGGGGGCAGTCGCCACTCCGGTTCTTCGCGGATGACGCCCTCGTCCATGCAGTTTGCAGTCTCGTCCGCTTTTCTTTCCCCGTACTCTCCGGGAGACATGCCACCGCCGACACCTCCGCCCGAACTCGGCGGTGCCATCGGCGGCGTCGCAGGCTGAAGAATCAGCTTGAGCGAAGCTAAGGATGGTTTGTAGCTTGCCAGTACAGCTTCCGCGGTGGCGCGCTCTTGAGCGGCCAGGGCGGCTGGGATGGTGGCATTCATCCAGAAAAGCTTGAAGATGCCGTTGGTGTCCATCGGCAATGAACAGAATCGCGACTCGAAGTTCGATGCGCCTTTCGCGTTTGTCTGCTTGCCCAGGAAGATACCGCATTGAGCGACATTGCCCAGCGGAATCGGCGTGGCTGAAACGACGCTGACCTGTTCGGTCGGGTCTCCGGCCTGGGCGGAGGCCTGCTGCCAGACCATCGCGTACTTTTGCGCGAGCGTGGCCTGGTAAGGCATCGTCATCGAGATCGGGCCGTTTGCCCTCTGACCGGGCTGGAACGGGCCGTTCATGACGAAAACACCATTCCCGAGAGAGATCTCCTCGCCCTGCGGGCCGGACATTTGGATCACGCCATTTGCGCCTTTGGTCACTTTCCATCCGGCAGGAACGCCGGCCGATGCGCTTTGATCGGGTGCGGTGTAGGGCTGCAACGAAACGGGCGCCGTGGGAGCCGGTGCAGCCGATTGCTGTGCAGTTGCACCAGTTGCGCCGGCGAGGACGATGCAACACGCCGCCAGCGCGCAAATTGCCGATAACCTCCATTCACACCTTACTCGCATTTTGAATTCCATCCTTTCGTATTCGAGTTCTCGGGGCCCGTTCGTTTTCTTTTCAGAGCTGGCCGGCCTTCCCCGCCAATGCAGCGAACGGACTGAGCTTTCTTGAGTGGCGCGGAGAAATGGGAAGACTGCGAAGCGATTTCGCCGGCGAAACTCAGGAGTTGGGACGTGGGCCCTGGGGAACTGGTTGAACGGGGAATCCGGCTCTTTGTACGCCGGTCTCGACAGTGTAACATCTGGGATTCTGAGACGGCGGCAAAAATTCGAGCAACCGGAAGCCCCGGAGCCTGTCCTGAGCACGGTCGGTGGGGCTCTGGCTCTTGAGAGATGATTTCAGGTCCTGACTTCCGCACCTTTTGCGCTACACTAACAATCAACTTGGTACGGATTCCCGGACAGGCTAACCAGCCGTACCACCAGGTCCCACATCTGCAAGACCTCATCGTTGCGCCAGGAGTTCTTTCCGCCTGAAATTCTCGCCCACAGAGGCAACTTCTGGTATTACCTGATTTGTGGCGCGAAGGAGCAGAGATGACTGAAGTTGCGGCGGTATCGCCGAATCCATCGGCTTCGTCGCCGATGAGCGAGCGGGAATGGGACAAGCTGACGAATCTCGTTCTGGAAAGGTGCGTGGTTCCGGTGATCGGGCCGGAGCTGCTCACCTTCCAGGAGGACGGCAAGGACCAGTTGCTCTATTCAGCCTGGGGGCGGGAGCTTGCAGAGCAGGCTGGACTGACCTTTCCGGCTGGCGGCGGCGCCGGGCTTTACGAGGTCGCCAACGAGCTCAGCCTGAAACAGAATTCCGGCGATCTCACCTTTGACATTGACGACGTGATTCGGCGCCGCCCCTGGCCGGTGCCTGACGTATTGAATAAGCTGGCGGAGATTTCGGACTTTTCTCTTTACGTAACCACAACCATCGATCATCTCCTTGAGAAAGCGCTGAGCGACGTGCGCGGAGAGCATCAACATATCGACGACATTATTTTTACGCCGCGCGGAGTGAAGAGCCGCATCGATTTACCCAACAACTTCGGCCCAACGTCCGCTCCCGTGTTGTATCACCTGTTTGGCTCCAGCAGCCCTGTAACCGATTCCTTCGCAAAGACCGAGGACGATCTAATTGAATACAGTTGGTCACTTCTCGATCAGCAGTATTCACCAGATAACCTTTACGACTATCTGCAAAAGAAGACGGTGCTGCTGCTGGGTTGCAGTTTCCCTGACTGGCTGGGTCGATTCTTCATTCATGCGCTGAATGGCCGCAGGCACGAAGAGACGATTAATATTTACTATGTCAGCCATGGCTGCGAAGCAGGGTTGGCCGAATTCCTCAAGCGGCGGCGCGCCAAGGTGGTCACCTGCGGATCGGCGATCGATTTTGTAAACAATTTGCACCAGCGGTGGCAGCAGCGCAGCGCCGGTCACGATAAGCTCCGGAGCGCGTCGCCCGATTTGGAATCAGAATTCAAGTCGGGCACGGTATTCCTCAGCTATGCCAGCGAGAATCGCGAGCAGGTAAGAAAGATTCGAGCGCAGCTGGAAGAGGCCAACATCGACACCTGGATGGACGAGCGGGGTCTTCAACCCGGAGTCGACTATGAGCAGAGCATCCGCGAGAATATCCGCCGGGCCTCGTTTTTCGTGGCCGTTATTTCCCGCGCTTTCGATCAGCCATCGAGAGCCGTGGGCGGCTACGTGTTGAAGGAATGGAAATGGGCCGAAAATGCCTCTATGGAAAGACACAAGGAAGACGCCTTCCTGCAGCCATTGGTGATTGACGATACGCCCGCGGGTGCGAGCTTTGTAGACTCACCCTACAGGGAGCTCCACTGGACGCGGCTGCGCGACGGGAAGCTGCCGCCGGAATTCATCGATTTCCTGAGCCGCGGAATCCGCAAATACCGGAGGACAAGATGAGCACGGGAACGACCGGTACGCCCGCGGCGCTTGAGAATCCCTGGCCGGGACTGGCGCCGTATACCGAGCAGCAGCACGAACTGTTTTTCGGCAGGGAAGCGGAGACAGAGGAACTGCTGCGGCTGATCCAAAGGGAAACACTCACGGTTCTGTTCGGGCGGTCCGGATCGGGGAAATCATCCTTGTTGCACGCAGGCGTAATTCCCCGGCTGCGTTCCGGCATGTACTTTCCGGTCTTGCTGAGGTTGAATTATGCGAATCCGAATGCTGACCCGGTTGAACAGGTGAAAGCGATCGCGCTCGCCGCGGCTCAGGCCGGCGGCCTCGATGTAGAAAGCAGGTTAACGGAAGGCGTGACGCCCACACTCTGGGACTTTTTTCATCAAACCGATTTTTGGGGACCGCGAAACGACCGCCTTACGCCGCTTTTGATTTTCGATCAGTTTGAAGAGGCATTCACCATCGGGAAGGATCAGAGACAGGCCTCGGGGTTTCTGGAGCAACTGGCTGACCTGGCGGAAAACCGCGTGCCTCTCTCAGTGGAACAGCGCGTGAAGCAATCCGCGGAACGCATCACGATCGACACCGCCAACCCAACTTATAAGATCGTGCTTTCTCTGCGCGAGGATTTTGTTTCCCGGCTGGATCAACTGCGTCCTATTCTGCCAGCGATCATGCGCAGCCGGATGGCGCTGCTTCCTCTCGACGGCGCGCGCGCTCGGGAAGTTATTTTAAGTTCCGGCCGGCCCTGGGTAAGTGAAGCCGTAGCGCAGGAAATCGTGGCGGCATTGGCGGGAGAAACCGGTGCTGCCGGGAACGCCTTCGTGGAAGCGGAAATTGAGCCGGCCTATCTGAGCGTCATGTGCCACGAGCTGTTCCGGCGCATGGTCGAGTTAGGGCAGGACAAGATTACGGGTGAGTTGGTCGCCAACGAGCGAGGCGAGATTCTGGAGGCCATGTACGAGCGCAGCATCGAGGGCCTCTCAGAACCCGTGCGCATGTTTGTTGAAGATCGTCTGCTCACCACATCCGGGTTCCGCGGAACGGTTCCTCTGAAAGAGGCCCTTGCCGAGGGCGTAAGTTTGCAGGACCTGGAAATTCTAGTCGACCGGCGGCTGCTTCGTTTTGAGGATCGCCTGGGAACACGGCATGTTGAACTTTCGCACGACCTGTTGACCGGCGTGGTGAAAAACAGCCGTGCATTGCGCGCTGCCCGCGCCGCGCGCGAGGAGGAAGAGCGGAAGGAGCAGGCGCTGCGGCGCGCTCTGAGCCGCGCTCGCCGGCGTACCATCATCGCGCTGGCTACGGCTGTGCTGGCATTGGCAGGCGTTGCGTACTCTGCTTACTATTGGCTTGCCTATATCCATCCCACCAGCTTCTATTATCGGGACTTTTCAGATCAACTGGGAAAGGTCACGCCTTATGGCCAACTGAAGCTCGACGCCGTGCGCCACCGGAAGCTCTCGATCAAAGTGATTCGCAAGGGATTTCGGGGCGAGATTCTGGGCATGGAAGCGGTCGATAATCGCGGCAATCCAACCATCCAGAATAGTCTCTCAACGACCCTGAATTTCGACAGCCCTAGCGGCCAGGTTGCAGCTGGGCGCTATTGCTGCCTTGAGTTTGAATATGACAAAGAAGGAAGACTTGTATCCGAGACAGCCTGGAACCAGAATCACGTGATGGTGTGGGGCGAAATGTATGTGCCATCGCAGGGGCAAACGGACTCACAGCAGGCCGTGAATGACATTCATTTCGGACCGGATGGGCTGCCTAAGCCGCCGCGAGCCGGAAGCAGAGCGGAGATCATTCAGGTCGAGCATCAAGCACAGGGTCACGAGACCTGGAAGTACCGCACCTGGGACGGCAAATTGGTTCCCGCGACAGACAACGCCTTCGGCTCGGAACATGTTTTTGACGCGCAA
This sequence comes from uncultured Acidobacteriaceae bacterium, assembly GCA_963848805.1. Classification (GTDB taxonomy): domain Bacteria; phylum Acidobacteriota; class Terriglobia; order Terriglobales; family Acidobacteriaceae; genus Telmatobacter. The sequence goes on from CAWKFD010000020.1 coordinate 186,514, forward strand.
GGCCGGGACATCAAGGAGACCTCTCTCAATGCGCTTGGGCAGCCCATGAATGATGCAGTTGGGAATGCCACAATGGAAAGCCAGTACGACGACGCCGGCGGCGTTGTGTCCAGCGAAGCCTTCGATGCTGCGGGCCGTCCTACCTTGCTCAACGCCAGCGGTCACGCGGCGACCAAGCAGGAACATGACCAGTGGGGGCGCCTGACGGATATATCCTATTTCGACGTCGATGGCTCCCCGGTGGTGGATAAGAGCGTTGGTGCGCACACCGTTCGTTATAAATACGACGATCGCGGAAACGAGCTTGAAGAGGCCTATTTCGATATCCAGGGCAATCCCATGGATAAGCCGGCCAGCCCCCATTATCAGCGCATTGTGATGGAATACAACGATGCGAATCAAGTGGTGCGCGAGACCTTCTTCGATCACGCAGGCCAGCCTGCGACCGGTTTTAGCGGAGCATATGAAGCCCGGTTTGGATACGACTCAAACGGTAATACGTCCGAGCTGAGTTTCTTCGATAAAAATGGTAAGCCGGCCAACAACGATGAAGGGGTCCATCTTGAGCGGCGGACATATGATGCAACCGGCCAGGAAACGGCAGAGTCCTATTTCGGAATCGATCTCAAGCCGGTCGAGGATAAGGACGGAACATATTCATTGACGGGGCACTACGATGAAGATGGGCGGCTGGACAAGGTCGGCTACATTGACGCTAAGGGGAATCCTCCAAAGGCCTGGGGGCTCTCCCAGATTCTGTTGACTTACGATCAATGGGGCAACACAACGGAGAAGAAATATATCACGACATCTTCATCCCCTCTCCACTTTACAGACGAACACATTACTTATGATGAATTTTCCAATCGTACAAAGGATTGCTATTTCGCCGATGGCGCCGCAGCGACCAATACCTCGGGCGTATCGTGCATCATCGGCGAATATGACGATCGGGGTCTTGAAACTCGACAGACTTACTTGGACAAGGCCGGCAAGCCCATGGCGAGCCGCAGCGGAATTGCGCGAAGTGAATATTCCTACAACGAGAAGCGCCAAATGACGCGGGAGGCGTACTTCGGCCTCAACGGGCCAGCAAACGGGCCTGGAGGCAAACCCCCCTTGACCGAGACAAAGTACGACACCGCCGGGCACGTAATCGAAATCAGAGAGACAGATTTGTCGGGGAATGTCACGACCAAGCAATTCGACGCGCATGGGAAGCAAACAGGAGAGTCACACCAGGCTGCACCCAAGCCTCAAGCTAAGCCCAAGTCCCAATCTCCGGCCACGCCCCAGACCCCTCCTAAGCCTTAGAGCTATGACTTTGTGGTTCGGTAATCGTTCCGCGGCAATTGCGGGCCTGGAGGCCCGCACGACAGCCGGTCTACCACCCCAGCAAGCCAAAGGTCGGCTTGCCGGGGGCCCCGGTTCTGGAGACCGGCGCTACCAGACGGTGATTACAGAATCATGCGATACCGGTACTAACGCATTTTCGATTCACATATTCACATTGCAACATCGTGCAAGGTGGCTATTTCTGATTTCCGAGCACCGGCAGGTCGACATTTCACCGGATCATTTTGTCGGGTCGGTCACGCGGCCCATGAAGAGAATGCCGCCCGATCTGTTGTCGCGAATCAGGAACAGAAAGGGATGGTCGGCGGTGAAGACAATGGGCGGCGGCGGGCTAAACCTGGGTGGCATCGCTGTGGCCATCTCCATCACCACCGCCGTGGCCGCCGCTGCTTCGGTGCCGTTCTCGTCCAGATCGATGTACGCCTTGTGAATGGCCGCGGAGATGACGAGGCTCTTGTCTCCCGTCATGGCGGAAAAGTCTGCGGCGTTTGGGTCGAAGGCCGCTTTCATTCCGAGGCCTTCAAGTGTGGAACTCAGCTCGAACTGCTGGGTGATTTTGAAGCGCGGCAGCGAGACGATTACCTCATGCGCGTAACTGAGCGACGCGATCCACTTCTCAAGATTTTCGGCGGTGAGCGAGCGCTCCAGGGAGGGCAAGCCGTCCATGTCGTCGGGAAGCAGGATCAGCATCGAGATTTCGTTCTTTTCGTAAGGCATCAGGAGAGCCTGGAAGGACGGGCCTTTGAAGTATTCGTAACCACGCGCGTGGCGCATCGTGGGGGCTTGAATGGTTTTGCCCACGGAGAGGTGAAAATCCTTGTTCTCGGTTGCGTCTTTGCTGAACTGATCGGCCCACGCCGCCTTGAAATAGATGGCGTTGGTGAGAATCAGGCGGGTGAGCGGCGTGACCGTGTCGGGGCCGAGAAGGTTCTGGATTTTGTCGTTGGTCTGCTTTTCGATCCACTGATTAATGGTGGCGCGCGCGCTGTCGGGGGCAGACTTGAAATCGACCGCGTGAAAGCCGGCGCCGTAGTTGGTTTGAACCAGGTGCAGGTAGGCCGGGAGGAACTTTTCGTCCTGTTCGGCCCAAAGCGCGTCAGCCACGCTCAGAACGTATCCCTGATGCGGGGCGTTCATGCCGGAAAGCAGCGCGCCGAAGGCCGGGTGCAGGCGTTCCGGCGGCAACGTGAAGTGGAAGACGCGCGCCATCTCGGTGGCGGTCTGGCCGTCTGCGCCGGCGTAAGCCATGCCGAAGGCCGTGGAAATGCTCTCCGGCGAAAAGAAGAGATTGCCGGGTTTTGCGCTGAGCTGGCCGTAGAGATCGATGGCGAAGGAATTGCTGCCTTTGACGGCCTCGGCCTGATCGGCGCTGGCAGCGGGTACCGTTTGAGCGGCAATAACCGCTGGGCCACAGAACAACACGAGAAGAAGAATATGCAGCAGCTTCATGCATGCCTCCGGACTGATGCGCAGAAAGGCATTAGCTGACCGTAGATCGCGGCGGACAGCCTTTCTTGCATCAAAAAATCGTTGCCCGCCCATGCGAGGGGTTGGGTTATCCCATCAATCCCTTGTGCCCTAGCCAGCCGCGCAGATAGGAGATCTGGCCGCCATGATAGTTCTCGTGGATGGCGAGGAAGTTGACGACGCCGCTGATCTTGCCATCGGGGCTCGGGGGCCCCTGCCCGGCAGGCTGCGCAAGCACATCTTCCGACGCGTTTTCAAGCGCCCCCGCCAGCACACCGGAGACCTCGCGCCAGGCGTCCTTCATCGCGTCAGGCGAGGGATAGTCAATGCCGTCCTCGCACTTTGCGCCACGCGCGAACAGGCCGAGCCACGGCTGCGACCACTCCGTGCCAAGGCGGCCAAGCAGGGCTTTGCGCGTCCAGATCACATGGCCGACGATCCACGCAATATGGTTCGTATTGGGGTTGGGGCGGCTCAACCATTCCTCCGGCGAAAGGTCGCCGACCATTTTGGCAAGGGTATCGGAGTTGAAGCGGTAATTCTGTGCGGCGGCTGCGATGACTGCGGGAACGGGCATGGGTAAGTCCTCGTTGTTGCGGGTTGGAAGTTTACGTGCGGCTCAGCTAAGAGCCTTCGCTGGTGTCGACGCGGATTTGAATGCGATGATCAATGGATACGATAGACAAAGGCATATTCCAGGTACTTATTGCACTCAAGCTAAGCCCAAGTCCCAAGCTCCAACCACCGTTTTTGGGGGGAAAGGTCAATAATCCCGTTGTGTCCGAGCCAGCCGCGGAGAAACGACACCTGGCCCATATGGTAGGTCTCGTGGATGGCGAGGTACTTGACAGCGCCACTGGTTTTGCCGTCGGGGGTGGGAGGGCCTTTTGGGCAGGGCTGTGACAGAACATCTTCGGAGACACTTTCAAATGCGCTGGCGAGGAGGGCTGAGACATCGCGCCATGCGTCCATTAACGCGCCGGGTGATGGATAGTCAGCGTTGCTGTCGCACCTGGCGCCGATTGTGAATGAGTCAAGCCACGGCCGCGACCACTGCGCGCCCAGGCGGAAAAGCACCTCCCTGCGCGACCATGTCATGTGGCCCACGATCCATGTGATGTGGTTCGATTTGTTGTTAGGACGGCTCAACCACTCTTCCGGCGAAAGTTCTTTCACCATTTTTGCCAGGAGGTCCGAGTTAAAACGATAGTTTTCCGCGGATACCGCAATCAATGCGGGAACGGGCATGGGTAACTCCTCGTTGTTGCGGGCTCGAAGCTTATGCGCGGCTCAGGTATGCGCCCTCGCTGGTGTCGACGCGAATCTTTTCGCCTTGGTTGATGAAGGATGGAACCTGGACCACAAGGCCGGTTTCGGTCTTGGCGGGTTTGGTGACGCTGGAGGCAGTTGCCGACTTGAGTCCGGGCTCGGTTTCGACGACTTCGAGGTCGACGGTTTGCGGCAGCTCGATACCCACCGGCTGCCCATCGAAATAGCTGACGTGAATCTGCAGGTTGGGCGTCAGGTACTCGACCGAGTCGCCGAGCGTTGCGCTCTTGAGGATAGTCTGCTCGAAGTCTTGCGGATTCATGAAGTAGTAATCATCGCCATCGGCGTAGAGGAACTCCATGAGGATTTCGTCCACGACCACCTTTTCGATGGAGTCGGCGGAGCGGAAGCGGTGCTCGAACATGGCGCCGGATTTGAGGTTGCGCAGCTTGGCCTGGATGAAGGCGCGAAGGTTGCCGGGCGTGCGGTGCTCGACTTTGAAGACCGTGTGAAGCTGGTCGTTATGCTTGATGATCATGCCCGGACGGAGTTGGGTGGCGGGAATCGCCATAGGGGTTCGAGCTCCTTGCTGATTTTGCGTGCGATGCGCAATGGAATATGCCATTTGGCCTATCTTTTATTGTAGCCGACAGGAGGGTCAGGAGCGAGCCGATGGGCGCGCCGCGCCAGCCGTTCGGGAAGAACGGCCCCGTTGCGGGCGAGGGCGACAATGACTTTTGTTTGTGACTGTGACTGTAGTGGAAGTTCTTAGAGCACGTTGAGCGCCGATATAGAATGTCGATAAGTCGGTAGATGGCTGCAAGAACCCCTGAGTGCGGGGGTGGCTGAGAACAACAATCAAGAAATGGCCAGGCTCGTGGCATGCGCCAGAGAAAGGCCGCAAGGGAGACAGCACGAGCGCATGACCAATCAAGTTTCTATCTGCGTAATCGGGTCCGGTTACGTGGGGCTTGTGGCGGCGGCATGTTTTGCGGAGATCGGTCACCGCGTGATCTCGCGTAGACAACGATGAAGCCAGGATCAAGCTCCTGCGCGAAGGGGGCGTGCCGATCTTCGAGGAGCACCTGCCCGAGCTGCTGGCACGGCACCGTGACCGCGTGGCCTTTACCACCGATTTGGGAATGGCCGTGGAGCAGAGCGAGGCGGTGTTTATCGCCGTAGGCACTCCGCAGGGCGAAAGCGGCGCCGCGGACCTGTCTTACGTCGAGGCCGTGGTGGCGGAGATTGCGCGCACCGTTAACGGCTATAAGGTGATCGTGGAGAAGAGCACCGTGCCGGTCTACACCAACGACTGGATTCGGCGCGTGCTGCACCGTCATGGGGTTGAGGCGAATCGCTTCGATGTGGTTTCAAACCCCGAGTTCCTGCGCGAAGGCACGGCGGTTCAGGATTTTCTCCATCCCGACCGGATTGTGGTGGGCGCAGGCAGCGAACGTGCCGCGGAGTTGCTGCGGCGGATCTATGAGCCGCTCACCTCAGGCTGCTATTACGGCAAGCCGGGCGCGCTGCCAGGGGCTTGCAGCGCCGCGCATCCTGCCATGCTGCTGGTCACCTCAGTGCAGAGCGCGGAGATCATCAAGCACGCATCGAACGCGTTTCTGGCCCTGAAGATCTCGTTCATCAATGCGGTTGCCAACCTGGCGGAGGCGGTAGACGCCGACATTGAGGACATCGCGGCGGGTATTGGCCTCGACAGCCGCATCGGCCCCAAGTTTTTGCGCGCGGGGCTGGGATACGGAGGCTCCTGTTTCCCAAAAGACGTGGCCGCATTTCACTGGGTGGCGCAGCAGCGGGGTGTCGATTTTCAACTGCTCGAAGAAGTACGCAAGATCAATGACACGCAGAGAGAGGTCTTTTTCAACAAGGTGCTTTCCGCGCTGTGGACGCTGCGCGGCAAGCGGCTTGCTGCACTGGGCCTGGCTTTCAAGGGCGACACCGACGACATTCGCGAGTCGCCCGCCATCGCGATCATCAGGAAGCTGCTGCAGGCCGGCGCGATCGTCACGGCGTACGATCCGGCGGCCATGGAGCGCGCCAGGGAAGCGTTGCCGCCCGCGGACAACCTGAAATATGCGAGCGATCTTTACGAGGCGGCGAAGGATGCCGACGCGGTGCTGATTCTGACGGACTGGAAGGAGTTCGCCACAATCGATCTGGCGCGGCTGAACCGCGCCGTGCGTTTTCCATCATCATTGACGGGCGCAACCTGTATAAGCCGCAAGAGATGGAGAGCCACGGCTTCACATATGTGAGCGTGGGCAGGCAAGCCAGTTACCAGGCGCAGGAAGGCAAACCGCGAAAACCGAGCCTCTAAAAAAACCTGGTGGGGTCCTGCGACTACAGAACCCGGAGCGTGATTTCTTGACGAAGCGAGCACTTGTTACTGGCGCCGCCGGATTTCTTGGTTCTCACCTTACTGACCGCCTGCTCAGCGAGGGCTACTCGGTCCTTGGTGTCGATAACCTGTCGACGGGCGACCCCGAGAACCTAATTCATCTCGCGGGTCATCCGAACTTCCGGTTTGAGGAACTGGATATCTGCACGCCACTTCGATCCCGGCCCGGTCGATTACGTTTTCAATCTCGCCTCGCCGGCCAGCCCGCCGGAGTATCTGCGGCTGGGCATCGAGACACTGCGCGTGGGCTCGGTGGGCGTTGAGAACACGCTGAGAATTGCTGCCGGATCCAGCGCCTGCTACCTGCACGCGTCAACTTCGGAATGTTATGGCGACCCGCTCGAGCATCCGCAGACGGAGAGCTATTGGGGCAACGTGAATCCAGTCGGCCCGCGCTCGGTGTATGACGAGGCGAAGCGGTTCGCCGAGGCGATGGTGATGGCGTATCACCGCTCGCGCGGCGTCGACACGCATCTGGTGCGCATCTTCAACACCTACGGCCCGCGGCTGCACCCCGGCGACGGGCGCGTGATTTCGAACTTCATGATGCAGGCCCTGCGCGGCGAGCGGCTCACCATTTACGGCGATGGCATGCAGACACGCAGCTTCTGCTATGTCGACGATCTCATCGAGGGCATGGTGCGCCTCGCGCGCAGCGAGGAACACTTACCCGTCAACATCGGGAACCCAGAAGAGTTCACGATTCTGGAGTGCGCGCACGCCGTCAAGGAGGTTACGGGCTCGACGAGCGAATTGTGCTTCGTCGATCTGCCGGTGGACGATCCCACGCGCCGGCGCCCCGACATCACCAAGGCGCGTGAACTGCTGGGATGGGAGCCGCGCGTCGGGCTCAAAGAAGGACTGAGGAAGTCGCTGGAGTTCTTCCGGAGCAGGGCCGTGCCGGGAGCGGCAGTGGGCAACCGGTAGGTTTCCTTTACTCCCTGCGACGCCTCAAGCCGCGTGAATTGGAACGCGTTAGGTCAGCATTGCCGGTGACTCGCCCAGGGTGCCTTTCGTCTGCGCTTGAGACGCCCCTCGCAGACACACATACCTGGCGACTCAAGGCGTACCTTGAGCTGGAAAAGCGTGTGCGCGCTTGCCGCGCAGCCCTTGGTGCCGACGCTACTTTTTCGCCGGTGCTGGCGGGGCATCCTCGTTATTGATGTCCGCAACAATCTTCCAACTGCCGTCAGCCTGCTTCTTGTAGACCGTGACGTACTTGCCTTTCACTGTAAGCACCCTCTTGGTCTTGGTGTCTGTGAAGGTCGCGGTGTAGGCACCCTGAGTGTAGCCAAGGTCTCCCGACTTCGCGACATCCACCTTGTCCGTTGCGGAGGTGAGAGAAAAATTCTTATCTGCCAGCAGCGGCTTTTCTGCGGCCTTGATTGCCGCCATTCCGTTGACTGCGGGGGCACCCGGCGGGAAAAGAGAAGCATCGTCGGCATAGAATGCAACGAGCTTATCCACATCCTTGGCGTTGAACGCCTGCACTTGAGCGGTTTCAAGATCGCGAATCGCTTTCACGTCCGCATCATGGGTGTCTGGGGCGGGTGGCGGCGCAGCCTGTTTGCAACCCGCAAGAATGACCGTGAGCGCAAACGCTGCGGCCAAGAAATATCGATTGTGCATATTGAGTGTCCTCCTTTCGACACGGAACCGAACGAGTTTCGCGGTTGGGGGGAAGCCCGTTTGGGGCGGGCGCGCCGCGCGGGATTTCCACAGTTAAGATCTCACTTCAGATCGTCCGCCATATATCGTCGTGTATTCCAGGCAGGAAGGTCGGCATGCCTTTTTCGGCCATCCCCAGCAAGTCAGGATCGGCGAGGAAATTCGCAACTTGGGCTTCCCATTGCGCCAGGCTCTCGTAGTTCAATCGCCACGCAAGCCGATCCAGATCCCCGCCGACCGGCGTAAGCACCTCGACCGTTCCGCCGTGCTTTTCATTGAGGTACTTTGCAATTTGATTGGCAAAAGCCAGCGCTTCGCCCCGCTTTCCAGGTGCGAACGCTGCCGTGCGCATGATGGTAATCATCGGTATCTCCTCCATTCGTTTCTCAGTACTTCGTTTCTCAGCACTGCTGAAGCTTGTGGTTGTAGAGTTGGTTGCATAAACCCTCCGAGACGGTCGAAGGGCGTCCTTCAGGGGCTAAAGCCCGCGATTTGGCTGGTCTTTTCGGAACGACTGGACAGCTTGCTGAAAAAGTCGAAATAAGCGGCGAAGATTTAGAGGGAAACGTGGCAGGGGCTGAGAAGCCCACACTCATTTTGCGACATTTGCGGCCCGGCTGAAGCCGTGCCCTTGTTACAAGGCCGCTTCCGATTGAGTTTTTCAGCAGGCTGTGAAGTCGTGCCCTTTCAAGGCCCGATTTATGCAACCAGTCAACCGATATGGCAAACGAAACCCAGCTCTATTGCTTTTCCCATACTGCCAGCGCTTCGATGGGCTTGCCGTCCGGCCCCGTGACTTTTATCGTCTGGCGCTTCGTCTTGCCGTCTGCGCTTATGACGATGTGCTGAAACCCTAGCTGCTTTCCACCTTTCAGAGACGTTCCATAGAATTCGTGCGGGGTGACTATTGTGAGGATGCTGGTGTCGGACGGGGCTAGCGCCGGTTTAACGGCACCTCCTCCCTGGGGGTAGCTGTACTTGAGCGAAATCGGCGATCCGTTCACGTGAATTCCACTAAACGCAAGCTCGATCTCGTCGCCGATCTCGCTAACAACCAGCGTTGCCTCCTTCGGCTGCGTAGGATAATCCGCTGAAAACCTCGACTGGGCGGCATTCAGTTTCCAAGTGCCTACATCCGGGCTCATCGTGGACATGTGATTCCTCCTTGTGTGCGTGAATTGTGGTAGATCAGTGCCTGCCGAGGGCCTCGCGGGAGCTTCGGCGCGGCGCAGCACGAGCAGCCCGGCCCTTCGGCGCGATGCAATGGCTTGCCGAGGCTGCTTCCTCCCCGGTCCCCAAAGGCGAGGGACCGGGGGCACCCTAGACGGGGTGGTATTCCTCCTGAGGCCGGGGCGCCTGGCAAGTTGGGCGGAAGAATCCGCCCAACCGTTTTCACTTGAGGACCCGATCAGTGGTTATTTCATTTTTGTTTGGCTGGCTTGGCGGAGGCCACTGCAGGCTCTGGCTTCGGAGTCCAGAAGTCCGGATTGGCCGCAACTAAGCTCTGTGCGGGACGGCTGAGGCCCGGATCGACCCGCGTAAAGGAGTGCTCCCGGTGCCGGATGCATCCCTTGTCGAATTGCTGGAGCATCTGGCGCATGGGCGCGCTCGCCATGGCCTCCATAGCGGCCGCCGGCGGTTCCTGGTCCCATTCGGCGAGCGAGCGCATCGGAATCACGAGCAGGATTGTTGGGTCGGGAGCGCCCGCGCGAATGTTATAAGCGATCCAGTGAATATCCCAATTCGCGCGCTTTGCCATCTCGGAGAACACCTTACCATTCTCGGCGAACCCATCCTCGCAGCCCGGCTTCAGTTCGACGACATCGGTCCACCACCATTTGGTTTCTGCCAGGGGCACCGCGTCGGGGCGATACGACAGGTCCTTGTTGTACTCTGCCAGGGTAAAATGGAGGCCCTTTATTACGTCGCCGACCTGACCGATGAAGCTGGGGTTCTTGGCAGCTAACGCCTGGCCGACTTTGGTCATTGCATCGCCTCCTTTTTCGACAGAAGCCATACTGTCATAGAAAGAGACAAAGGTGAAATGGCCGGAATCGCCGGTAACGGGCTCGCCCGCTATCCAGTATTGATCTGGAGCAACACCGTTGACAGTGTCGCGGATCTGCGCGTTTACGTTGGCGATGCCGGCTTCCTTGGCAACGCCGATCTGGGTATCTTCGATCATCACATAGCGCGCGATTGCACTGTTGCTCGTGTTCTCTTGCTTTTCCTGCGCGGGGGCGAACGCGATCAGCAGACATGCTATCGCGGGCCCAATAGCAACTAGCTTTGTCATAACGTTCTCCTTTTTCAGTTAATGGAAAACCGAACGCCGCGAAGTAGAAGCGCAGTTGTGCTTGTCTGCTTGGGGCAAAAATCGGGGCCTGGGGGCCGGAGCGAGCTTGCGCCTTTTCCGGGAGCTGAAGCTCCCGGCTCTCTCCGGAATTGGCGATCCGCAACTGTTGTCCAGGGGGGATTTCAGTTTTGGATCCGAGAATGCGCCCCTTATACGCTTAATGCAGCGCCTGGTGTCTGTGATTGCGGTCACTATTCGTTGTTCGCCCGACTCCTGTGCGATGATCACGGCCAAGCTGCTCCTTCCAGGGCGCGGAAAGCCCCAAAGCCGACCGCAGTCATGCGCGGCGCATTGCGACACCCAAGACTTTTTGGGGGAGCGACTGACGACTAGAAAAGCCCTCAGAGATCCGGCCACCCATCTGTGGACGGGGCTTCTTTTCGTTCAAGCGGATGGGGCAGGGAAAAAGGGAAGCGTGGCCGCCGCAGCCAGTGAAAAGCAGGCGATCTGGATGGCGATGGGCAACGGCGAGCCGGTGTGAAAGAGGCCCACGAGGCCGCCACCCAAGGCGCCGAGAAAGAATTGAAGAATGCCCAGCCATGCGGAAGCTGCGCCAGCCTCGGCGGCGAATGGCTGCATGGTGATCGCCGTGGCGTCGGGCAGGATCACGCCAACGGTGGCGAGGCAGAGGAAGAGAATCCCGAAAAAGAGCGGCAGACCTCCAACTTTGGCCCACGAGCAGGCGACGAGCAGCAGCGCTGCGCCGAGGTTGATGCTTACAGCCTGGCGCAAGATCACGTGCGAGGAGAATCGCCGCAGGAGCAAGCGGTTGGACTGGGCGCCGAGATAGAACCCGATGGAACTGGTGGCAAATAAGAATCCAAAGAAGAACACCGGAACCCGGAATATGTCGATAAAGACATACGACGAACTGGCGATGTAGGTGAACATCATGGCCGCCAAAAAGCTGACCATGAGAGCCGGGCCAAGGAAGTGCGGATGAGTGAAAACCCTGCGGCAGGAGCGCAGAGCATCGAGGGTCTCGGTGCGCACGCGGGCCTCGCGCGGGAGGGTCTCAGGGATTGCGGTCAGAACGGCGGCGATGCAAAGGGCGGCGAAGGCGGCAATGAACCAAAAGATGGCGTGCCAGTGGAAATAGGTGAGCAGCAGGCTGCCCAGAAAGGGAGCGACGATGGGCGCCATGCCGCTGACGATCATCATCATGGAATAGAAGCGGGCGGCCTCGGTTTTGTCGTAGAGGTCGCGGACAATGGCGCGGGCGACCACCTGGCCGGCGGAGCCGCCAATGCCCATGATCAAGCGCGCGGCAATCAAGACGCCTATGGAATGCGTGACCGCGCAAACGATGGCCATTAAGAAGAACATCAGGCAGCCGGCCACCAGCGCCACACGCCTGCCGACCCGGTCGCTGAGGATTCCCCAAAAGACCTGGCCGATCGCCATGCCCAGCAAAAAGACAGCAAGCGTGACTTCGACCAAGCCGATGGAGGTGCCGAGGTCGAGGGCAACTTGCGGAAAGGCGGGAAGGTAAGTATCGATGGAAAAAGGGGCGAAGGCCGACAAAGCGCCCAGGGTCCAGGCCAGCTTGCGCGCCATGGCAGGGGAAGACGCATCGATGACTGTGCGTGGGCTCTGCGCGACCGGCGCAATAGCTTCGTCCAACTGTGTCATCTGGCGGATGCGATTCTCCTGTTGCTCGCGAGGAGGCCACGAAAGTAAAGAGGATTTTCTTGCAGGATTCTCTTTGAGTATAGCAGGATGCCGGCATTCTGGCGCTGCGCACTGCAACAGGAAATGCGTTAACGCGGCGGCTCGTAGGGCTCGGCGCGCAGCAGATTGTAGAGGATGTCGCGCTCGTCGGGAGAGAACTGGTTCTGGTAGCGGGCGGAGTTGAGCACGATGCCGCGTTGATCGAGCGGCACCGAACGCAGATCCTGGAAGGCGCCCTTGACGAGAGCCTGGCGATCGGGCGGCAGGGCCATGAAACGACGCCCGGCCTGACGGACCTGCATCTGCTCCTGCGGCGACATGCGCTCCAGCATCTCGCTGCGCGCCAGCCGGCGCTCCCTAGCCTGCTCCGGCAACTGGTTCACCTGGCGCAACTGCTGGATGAGCCGCTGCTGGGTGGCCGGGGGCAAGCGGTTAAAGCTGGGGTCGTTGCGCAGCAGCCGCTCCTGTTCCCAAACGGGAAGATTGCGGTGCCGATTAAGCCAGTCGCCTAAGTGTCCCGGAGGGGCAGCGCCGGGATAGGCGTTGCCGCGGCGCGCGGTGTCGGGATTCGCCGGGCGGTCGTAGGGCGCGCCCGCTGCCGGATAGCCGGGCGCTGGGCGCTGCCCAGCGTTATAGGGCTGGTTTTGCTGATAGGGCCGCTGCTGATTCTGATACGGCCTTTGTGGATTCTGGCGCTGCTGGTTTTGATTTTGCCTCTGCTGCTGCCTTTGCTGCCGGGCCGCCTGGCGCTGGGTCTGGGCGCCGGGCGCAGGCTCCGGACGGGCCTCGCCGGCGCGCTGGCCGAGCGCCCCGCCACTGAGAAGACAGAGGAGCAGGACCCCAGCGGCCATTGCCACCGGACGCATTCTTTCCGCGTTTGAAGTCCAGTTCACGTGTCTTTCCCCCGGTAGCCGGCCGAAATGTGAAGAGAAATCAGTCTCCGCTTTCGTTGTTGGAAAGAGCTTCCATCTGATCCAACACCTGAGCATTGTTATCGAGCGTTTGCAAATCGTGCACCACGGCGGCCTGAGGAGACGGCTGAGCGGGCTGCATCCAGTCCGTCACGCCCAGGTACGTTCCGCCGCCCACAAGCAGCAGAACAGTGAGCGCCACGGCCGCCAGCGGGCGAGCGTGCAATCCGGATCCGTAAGCCAGGCTTGCGCGCAAGCGCGCGATGGCGCCGGCTAGCCCGCCAGCCGGCACTCGCCTCGCGTTCCTCCCGCATTCCGGCGCCAAGCCGCGTAAGAAAGTAGGGGTTCGGCTCCGGAGCCTCCCAGGCATCGAGCAGGTGCATGGTGGCCTTCAACTCCTCGAGCTCGCTCTGGCAGCGGCTGCACTCCGCAACGTGCGCTTGAACCTTGGCAGGCACCGCATGGGGATCGAGCAGCACGTCGGCCAGCTTGGCGTCCATCCCCGCGCAAATCGCTCTCGCGTTATTTGTCTTCGTCCGCTTCATAATTGCCACCCCACAATCTGCCGGTTGGTTCCGGCATCTTTCTACTTAAACAAACTCCTTCAGTTTTTCCCGCAGCGTCTGGTAGGCGCGAAAGAGCAGCGATTTGGTCGCCGACTCGCTCAGCTTGAGCACCTGCCCGATCTGCTTGTAATCCATTCCCTGGTACTTGTGCATCAGCACAGCCATGCGCTGCCTTTCGGGCAGCGCCATCACGTGACGGCGAATGGCATCCATGCGCTCATCGCGCACGAGGCGCTGCTCCACCGTAGGCTCGTCGTCGGCCACATCGGGAGTGGTGCCGGTCTCCGGGTCCGGCGAATCCAAATATACCGTTTGCGCCGACCGTTCGTGCCGGGTGTCGCGCGCGTAGTTCACCGCCAGGTTGGTCGCGATCCGGTAGAGCCAGGTGGTAAACTTTGCTTCGGCGCGATAACTGCTCCTGGCACGATAGACGCGCAAAAACACTTCCTGTGCCAGCTCCTCGGCAATTGCCTGGTTGCCGACCATCCGAAAGAGGAAATGAATGATCGGCCGGTGGTACTTTTCCGCCAGGAAATTGAAGCTGGCTTCGTCGCCCGCGGCCACCCGCAGCATTGCCGCGGCATCGCTTGCCGGATCCAATTCCGCCCGTAGTCCCAAGCCTGGGTCGGCAGTTGCGTCTGGCGGAAAGGCCGAACCCGCGCCCAAGTCCGGTCTGTTCAGGACCATGGTTGCCATATCTTCTGGAACCCCATCCTGGCCAGAAGGTTGCGTTCCGTAACCGGTTTCCTCGCCTGAATTTGCATCTCCGGGCTCATCGTCGCCGGGGGCCGGCTCACTGGCTCTCGCAAAGGTGGCTGCCAGCCCCGGTTTGCCGGGGGCCGCTTTGTCGAGTGCTCTCACGGGCAATGCGGCGCCGCCCCGGCCAGAAACGGGAGGCAGCACCGCTTCCCCGTCGAAGGGGAGCTCGCTTTCGTGGCGGATTGAACACGCTCTCCTGAGCATTACCGTTTTGGCACGCTGCTCGAAGCCGTCCTGCCGCGTTTTTGCGACGGACGGCCGGGGTTGGCTGTAAAGCCCTGCTGGTGTTACTCTACCTTACGGGATGCCGTTTACGGCGCGTTTCCAGTTTACGCGGAATCTTTCGTGTAGATAGGGGGCGCCATGGCAAGATTCTCCCGGTAGTTCCGGCTTCGGTTCGAGATCTACCCCTCGGCCGGGGCTTGACCCGAATCCTTCCGAATCCCTTCCTGGGCGCTTAACTCAGCGGTAGAGTGCCATCTTCACACGGTGGAAGTCGCAGGTTCAAATCCTGCAGCGCCCACCATCAGAATCAATGACTTGCGGACGGCGGTCTAAAGGTCGATGATTTTGCTCCGAAGCGGTCTATCACCCCAACGACGAAGACCTGTCGTTGGGGACCCCGGCCTACACCCCAACGACGAAGACCTGTCGTTGGGGACCCCGGCCTGGAGGCCAGCGGCGCCTATGGGTGGCATCTTGCAGGAAAAGCTGACAAGATGGCTGGATGGGTCACGTCGTTTGCGTGGGGCACGAGGTTCATATAGACGGCGCGCGGAATGTTCGTTTGCCAATGATTTGTCGCCCTGGCCAGAAGTATCAGCCCCAAGAAGATGTAGGCGAGGATGCCGGCAACGGCCAGTGGCCCTATGGCGCGGCGGGACCAGCGCTGCACGGGCCGGACGGCGCGCCTTGGCGGTAGGGAGAGCTGGAGGGCGTCTTGCGCCTGGCAGGCCGCCACACACGCCATGCACGCGGCACACTCGGCAGAGCGGACCTCGACCAGCCGATCCACCGCGAGACTGGCGGGGCACGCACGCGCGCATTTGCCGCAATCGATGCAGGCTTCGGGGTCGCGCCGGATCTTTACTGGACTGAGAAGCGAAACCAGCCCCATCAACGCGCCATAAGGGCAGAGATAGCGGCACCAGAAATTCTGCACCAGCATCGAGAGGAGAACCAGCAGGGCGATGACAATGGCGGCGGTAAGCCCGATGTCACGGAAGAAATTCAGCATCTTCACGTCCGCGACCAGGCCATAGGACGTCGACATAAAGCTTTCGAGCGCCTCGGCAGACATGGCGCCGATCACGAAGAGAAAGAAGCCAAGCAGCAAATACTTCAGGCCGCGAAGCGGGATGTCTGCCCATCGAGGCAGGCGCAGATTGCGCCGGAAGATTTTTCTTCCCAACTTCCACAGGTACTCCGAGACTGTTCCCACCGGGCACAGCCAGGAGCAGAAGGCCTTTTTCAACAACAGGCTCATCAACAGGAAAGCAGCAAACAAGAACATGGCGGCCGGGTGAATTGCCGGCACTTTTCCAGTGAGCAGAAAGTATTTCGAATTCATGAGGCCGGCGATCGGCAACCATCCTTCGACCCCGGCAGGGCGCGGCACATACAGGCTTTCGCCGCCGCGCTCGAAGTAACGCACCCACAGATAAAACTGCACGCCGAGCCAGCCGTTGAGGACCACAAACGCCCACTGCACAGCGCGCCGGATCGGCTGGGAGCGGTCCTGCGCCAATCGGCGAATCAGCGGCTTTTTGGTGGCGGCGCGAATTTCAGGCGCAGCTTGTGTAGCCATTTCCCTTGCTCTCTCTCAAATCGAGAATACTCAAGCGGCAAATGGGGAACAGCGACTTAGGTCACACTTCATTTGTGTTTGGGCTCGACGCGAAGCCGGATTCGTGTGGGAAGGTCGCAAAAACAGAGGAATTGTTTCTTGCCTTCTCTATTCCTTCGCTGTGGCGTCGTTCGCCGAACCGCGTGAGAGGCGGATCACTTCCACACGAGACATAGCGATCAGTCCCTCTTCGACCATGGCGTCAGAGATGCGGGAGCAGCTTATCGATCTGCTCCTCCCGGTCGATGATGCTGAGCATGATGGGGGCATCATGCGAGAATCTCCAGTAACTGGAATGACGGATGCGGGTGCTTGTCCCGTATCCCTCAATGCCGCGGTAGACAATCGCCCCCGCCATGCCCAGCTCCTGGCATTTGGCGACAATCGCCTCATGCAATGGCTTGCCCTGCCACTTATCGCTCTCGCCGAAATGGACACGCAACATGCGAGCCGCAAATTGTTCTTTCATCCTGCCCCCTTGTGTTGTTTCCGCGCCTAACTGGCTAATAAACTCCGTTCATCGTGATGAGACGAGTGCCGAAACGGCCCCTTCTAATCGGTTGAGCCGTTCAATCGCTGACTGTACGGCGGGAGTTCCTTCTTCTTTGACTTTCCGCGCCCGGTCGAGTGCCTCTTCCGCAATGCGGCTGATTTCGTGCAGAAGCTTGCGGATCTCGACCTCCAGACGATCCCGGCTTTCCTGAATGCGGTTGAGAACGTCGTTTTGCACGCGCGCACTGTTCGTCTCCAAAAGGCGCCGCAGGAATTCTCGAGCCTCGTTCGTGATTACTTTGCGCGCACCCACGAGCGGCAAAAGGACGTCGGCGAGCCAGCGCAGCGGCGATGGAGGTTCCGCAGTTCCAATGAATTTCTCGAAAATGAAGCTCGAACGCACGCGAAGGCTCTTCTCCGGATCGAGCGCATGGGGCATTCGCGTGAGTTCGCTGAAACCGGCATCCGCGAGCTTTTTGAGAAAGTTGTTTCCCATTTCCACAAATCGCAAGGCCACGGCCCGGTATTGGCGCTCGCCCTCTTCCTGCTCAGGCTTTAGCCAAGGCATAATCTTGCGGTGCGAGACCTCCTGCGCGAGGTGCATCACGCGGCGCCGATAATGCGGACCAAAGCCCAGTGGCACTCGCAATAGGCAGTTATTGAATTCGGCTTCCGATTCGGTCCAGGCAGAAGCGAAGAACTGCTTGTGCCTGTCGCCGAAGAGGTCGGAAATTCGATGCTGCTCCGCCATAAAGAGAAAACTGAGCTCGCGCATCGAGCGCTCCGCCTCGCTGATGGTTTGTTTCATCAGTTCAATGCGCCGTTCGGATTCTTCGATTGGCCGCTGAAGCGCGTCACGGTCCTCACTGATAACCGCCAGCAGCATTTCGCTCAGGCGCTGGAGTCCCCGGTCGCAAGCGGCGCGAACGAGGTTTCTGCCCGAGTCTTCAACGAGGGCTTGCAAGCTCGCCAGTAGTTTTTCCCAATCCCGCAAGGGGCCTCGGTTTTCCATCCGCTCTGTGGCACTCACCTCAAAAACCTCGCCCATTGGGCGATGCAGCCGTCTTTCCAGAATGTCGCGCGTGAACTTCGCCGCCGCGGCACGCTCCGGGTCGCTGGTGCGATCGGATTTGTTGATGACCAGAATTAAATCCTGAACCTGCTTGCCAACCGCCTCAACCAGCGCCAACTCCTCGCCCGCAATCGGCGGATCGGCCCCGACCACGACCAAGGTTGCATCGACGTGGGGAATGAATGCTTGCGTGGTTGCCGTATTTCCGGTGAAGACCGAGCCCAAACCCGGCGTATCCACAAAGCACATACCGGAGGACAACAAGGAACTGGGTACGAAGACTTCCGCGCCGTCCACGTGTTTTCTGTTTTCGGGGTTTCGTTCTTCGGTCACGTGTTCTTTCAAGTCGGACAACGCAATGTCTCGCCACGAGCCATCCCGCATACGAATCCGCGCGTGGAGCGCTTCGCCAAACCGAATCACGGTAGGCACTGCAGTTACCGGAACAAACCCGGTCGGGACAACTTCATGGCCGACCAGGGCGTTGAGCAGGGTGGATTTGCCTCGCTTGAACTGACCGACACAAGCTACATAGAAACGTCCTTCGGAAATCCTCGCTGCAAGTTCGCGTGCTTCCTCGGCAACAGGCTCAGCTCCGAGCTCCTGCGCCAGATTGGCAAGCCCCAACAGGCGGGAGGCGCCATCCATAGACCCGGATGTCTCCGCAGGAAGACTGCTGTAATCCTGCTCCACCGAACTGCTCTCGTATCTCTGCATTGGCGTCTATCGTTGTAAATGCGCCTCCACTTACGCCTGAGGGCTCTTTGAACCGATTTGTCCGCCCCCGGCACCCAGCTCCTGCGCACGATAGGCGTACTTGATGATGTCGACATCGGACAGCACGATGAGTCCTTCTTCTACCATTTGTTCAACAATTGGCAAAAACGCTTGCAGCTTCTCCTCCGCATCGATGGCTGAGAGCATGATCGAGCAGTCGTGGCTGAGATGGAGCGCGCGGTCCTTGTGAAGCCGGCGATGCGCCCCGTAGCCGAGAATGCCGCGATAGACCGTGACACCGGCAATGTCGTTCGCCCTCATGGCCTCAACCAGCGCCTGATGCAATGGCTTGCCGCGCCATTTGTCGGCCTCTCCGATGTAGATACGCATCATTTTGGCCTTGCCTTCGATCTTGAGGTGTTCAGGCGGAGGCGCCTTTTGGGGTTTGGAAACCTGTGCGGGCTTGGCAACCGTTGTTTCCTGCACTTCGATCATGCCCGTACCGGCGAGCTCTTCGAGTTTGCCCAGAATCTCATCCACCTTTTCGGGCGACTCGATGAACTCGATTTTCATCGGCATGTGATCGGAGATCTCGACAATGCTGGAGGAATGCATGTGATGATCGGCGCCGAAGCCGGCGATTCCTTTTATGACCGTGGCTCCCGACACGCCGCGATAGAAAAGAAAATCGAGAATGCTCGAATAGACCGGAATACCGTGGTGCTTCGAACCTTCACTCACATAGATTGAAACTTTGAGAGCCTTTCCCGCCTTCAGCATTTACCCTCCCTTGCTCCGAGGCCGTGTGGTAGCGATGGCTTTCCAATGTTTGTTCTATCTGCCAGGGATTGCGGCGTCTCCGGCGCGCTTTCATGCCGGGGCCATTCAATCGATTGATGAGGAACAAGTAGCCCGGGTGTCCTCATGACACTGCCTCAGCGAGTAGACAACCACCCCAGGTCGCAATGAGCCCCAGCAGAATGCTCGCGACGACATACAGCGCCGAAAGTGCGAATGCGCCTGCGCGAAGCGACGAGAGGGCCTCCCACTCATAGGTTGAAAACGTGCTGTACGCTCCAACGAAGCCTACGGGAACAAGAAACCGCCACGCAGGATTTAGTTCCGCCCTCTTGCCGAGATACGTTAGCGAAAATCCGATGATCAGGCAAGCGCTGATGTTGATCACGAAGGTGCCATAGGGAAACCTGGTTCCCAGTCTGTTGGCAACCGTTGAGCCGACCCAGTATCGAGCGATGGAACCCAACGAACCTCCCAGCGCAATGTAGAGGTATTTCTGCAAGATTTCCTCTCCTTATTCATTCATCGTCAGGCTTGCCCTGCCATCGGATTCCTGGCGAATATACCGCCGCATGCTTTGGACAACGGAGCGGAGTTCGTAGACAGCTCCGGTCAGTTCGTCGCCCGCGCCAGCCGGGATCGCTCCCGAACCCCGCATGTAACTTGGCCTAAGCTCCTCAATTGCTATGTCGATGAACTCCAGGTGAGTCAGCACAGCCCGCGTAGCCGGAATTTCCGCGGGTTCAGGTTTCATCTTCCGGCAGGCGAGCGTGCGCAGAAGTTGTTCGCGAATGCGGCGGATGTGATCATCCAGCACGCGCCCTTGCGCGGGGGTTATGTCGATGACGTGACGTGGAAACGGGGACGGCGAAGCGGTTTCGTGGAGCACCTTTTCTATTTCTGCGAGCAGCCTGTCAATATACGAGCAGGTAACGTAGAGGCGCCGCTGCTGATTGCTGTTCAGCTCGCCTCGGTGCCGGATTTCCGTATCCTCTGGTCCAGTTTCGGGCATGACTCCTCCAAGTATCTGCTCTTCGAGGAGTCATGCGCCAAGCGTGGGATTCCCACGCGAGTCGAGGATTTCAAGTGCCCGGAGTTTTGCAATTTCAGACATGATGTTTCCGCTTTCCCGGCCACAAGGCCGCTATTTGTACAAGGCCGCTATTTGTGAAGACGTTCAAATCGAATTGCGATTCTCATTGTCGAATCTCCCAATCGGCTCAGTGGACGATCATTACGGGACAATGCGCGTATCGCAGTACCCGCTCCGAGTTCGACCCGATCATCCAGCGGTGCAGTAAGGTGTGGCTGCGCTTGCCCATCACGATCACGCTGGCCTGCATCTTGTCGGCCATGTGAATGATCTGCTCTGCCGGATGGCCCACCACGATTTCCGTTTCGAGTTCGATGCCCCTTTGCCTGGCCAGTTCCCGAACTGGGATGTAGCTCTTCTCGAATTTCTCCCGGCCATCATCGATGACGGCATGAAACTCGGCACTCTCAGCCGGCTCCGGAGGCCGAATCACAGAGACGACAAACAGTTTGGCTTTCATGTCCCCCGCCATCGAAAGGGCGACATTCATCGCGTGCTCTGCGTGAGGGGACCCATCGTAGGCAACAAGTATTCTTTGAAATCCGACAAAGACCGGGCTTCCCATCGTGCTCTCCTATGCCGTTTCTTGAGCAGTAGCCTGCTGCGCTGGTTGTTCTGCTGCCTCGACCGCCTGCGGATGCAAATGGGGAAGAAGATGCTTCGGAAGGAAGAATGCATTTGCGATCATCGTTGGAATGACGGCGCTGGCAATTACAGTGCCGACGAGAAATGAGTACTGCGACTGATCGATCACGTGATGATTGAGTCCGAACAAGGACGAGATCGTGCCGAAGGTCAGGCCGGTTGACATCATCAAAGTGTAATAGGCTCCTGCCGAGCCATCATACCTGTGCGCACGAACGGCTGGATACACAACGATGGCTTTCGTCGTCGACTTTGCCAGGAAGAGGATCAACAAAGTTGCGGGAGCCGCAATGAGCGCCGGCACCGAGACGAACGAACCGGCGCGGATGAAATAGAAAGGCGTCAACAGTCCAAAGGTAAGCGTGCGCAGCCGGCGAACGAGCGCGTGATCTTTGCCCACAGTTCCAGCGAGCACCATCCCAATGATGTATGCCGGCAGGACTGCCTCACTTCCAGACCATACCGCCAGTCCGCCGAGCGCGAACAACATAAAGAGAATGTATTTGGCTTCAAGTTCCGAGACACGTCCACCATATCTGAGGAAAAACCAAGGCGTAAGAAACGGGAGAATCGCGAAGGCCACTACCGAAACCACGACGAAAATCAAGGTCTTGATCGTGAACGGCGAGAAGATCAATCCGAGCGCGACGACCGTTCCGAGATCGTTGATGAAGCAGGCGGCCAGGATCGACTTGCCGTACTCCGTGACGTTGAAGCCCAGTTCCAACATCACTGCGTAAACCACAGCGACCGAGGTCGTCGACAGCGCTACACCAGCCAGCCAACTGGACATGATCGACCAATGCAGAATGAAATATGCGATGGCAGTGCAACCCAGAAACGGCCCAAAGAACCCAGCCAGGCCGACGATCAGGGCTTCTCGCCATTTGGTTTTGAAGATAACCGGATCGAGTTCCGCGCCGGCGAGAAACGTGAGCACAATAGCTCCCGTGCCAGCGAGAAAAGCGATCCACTGCGTATTTCCCAGCAAACCACCAGCGCCAAACATGACACCGATGATCAACTGGGCCACGGTGCCGACCACGATCTCAGAAAGGGCAGAAGAAACCTTAAACCAGATCGCGAGCAGCGTCGCGACCAGCGCCAACCCCACCCACAAAGCCGAGAGGGCCCATGGATTCGTCATGGAACCACGCTCCTCGAGTTTTATTCAGGGATCGCGCCGGGACAAGACTCCGCAACAGGATTCCCCGTTAGGAGTCATCATCTGTCCGGCCTATGGGAAAGGACAGCGGTTAAAGGTGAACTCCTTCACCTCTAAAATCAAGTTTATGATCGCACAAGATTGAAGTCAAAGCAACGTGAACGATGGCGGTACACTGTTTGGTTATGACAAGTGAGCGTCAGTCCATCTTCGCTATGAAAGATCCGGTTAGCTGGCTCTATCCTCATGTCGAGCCCTATCGTACGGATCGGCTGCGTGTGTCGCCCGTGCACGAGCTCCACTTTGAGGAAAGCGGCAACCCTTCCGGCAAACCGGTGGTGTTTCTCCACGGCGGTCCCGGGGGCGGCACCGATCCCAAACACCGCCGCTTCTTCCATCCCGAAAAATACCGCGTCGTCTGCTTCGACCAGCGCGGCTGCGGCAAGAGCACGCCCTATGCGTCGCTGGAAGCGAACACCACCTGGGACCTGGTGGAGGACATCGAGAAACTCCGCGCGCACCTGGGGCTGGAGCGCTGGCAGGTCTTCGGCGGTTCCTGGGGCTCCACGTTGGCCCTGGCCTACGCCGAGACGCATCCGGAGCGCGTCACCGAGCTGATTCTCCGCGGCATTTTTCTGCTGCGCCGGCAGGAGATCGAATGGTTCTATCAGCGCGGTGCCTCGATCCTTTATCCGGACGCCTGGGAGCCCTATCTGGCGCACATCCCGGAGGCCGAGCGCGGCGATTTACTCACGGCTTACTATCGCCGATTGACCGGCGAGGATGCGTCCGCGCGACTGGCCGCGGCGAAGATCTGGAGCAAGTGGGAGGGCGCCACCTCAAAGCTGCTGCCCGATGCCGCCTTTACCAGCCACTACGGAGAGGACGAGTTTGCTCTGGCCTTCGCGCGCATCGAGGCCCACTACTTTGTCAACAGAGGCTTCCTTGAAAGCGACGATCAGTTGCTGCGCAACGCCGGGAGGATTCGCGCGATCCCCGGCGTGATCGTGCAGGGCCGCTACGACGTGGTCTGTCCCATGGAGAGCGCCTGGGCGCTGCACCGCGCATGGCCCGAGGCCGATCTGATGATTACGCCCGACAGCGGCCACAGCGCATTCGATCCGCCCAATACGCGCGCCCTGGTCGCGGCTACGGACAGGTTTTCCGGCTGCTGAAAGAGACAGACCCTCTCTATTCGCGGATTAGTTCTTAAGTGAATTCCCGATGCGATCTGGAATTTACGCCGTTGGCGGCGCGGCAGTTGAGCCACGCACGACCAGGCTGGTGGACACCAGAAACTCGCGCTGCAGCTTTGGATTTCCGGGGTCTTCGGCCTGCGCGCGCAGCGCCTCGAAGGCGGCCTGCGCCACCTCAACGCGCGAGAGGCGGATCGTGGTCAGCGGGGGCAGCGTGTATGCGGCAAATTCGATGTCGTCGAGGCCGATCACCGACAGATCCCCGGGCACCTGCAGACCTTCCTCGCAGGCCGCGTGCAAAACGCCAATGGCCGTCAAATCGTTAGAGCAGACGATGGCGGTCGGCTGCAATGCGAGTTTGCGCAACTGGCCAAACCCGGTCACGCCGCCGATGAGCGTGTGGCCGCACTCAACGATCCACTTTTTCTGAATCGGGAGCGCAGCCGATTGCATGGCGTCGCGGAAATCGTTCTCGCGCGGGCTGTGGGGCTCAGCAAGGAATGCAATTGCGCGATGCCCCAGCCCGGCCAGATGACGAATGGCCGCATGAAATCCGGTGGAGTAGTCAAGCAGAATTGCACTCGTCCTGGGGTGGTCGAGTTTGCACCCGGCGAGCACGATGGGCACCCCGCGGCGCACGAGCTGGTCAAGCACGGGCTCCTCTCCGCCGAAGGTCATTACGGCCACGCCGTCCACTTTGCGCTCCAACATGCGCCGCGCGCACGCAGCCAGCACCGTGGGGTCGCTATTGGTGGAGCTAACGAGAATCTCGTAGCCGCGCGCCACCGCGAATCTCTCGAAGCTTTGGATCAACTCGGAGATAAAAGGATTTGCGATGTTCTCAACGATGATTCCCAGCAGACGGCTGCGGCCCGAGACCAGCGTGCGCGCGTGGGTGTTGGGGAAGTAATTCAAGCGCTCGATGGCCTGCAAAACGCGCTTGGTCAGGCGGTCGCTTACCAGCGGAGAACGGTTGATGGTCCTCGAAACTGTGGCGATGGAAACTTTTGCCAGGGCAGCGACGGCGCGAATGTCGGGCATGCGGGCCGTTGCCTTGGGTTTTGTTTTTCGAGGCACGAACCAATCGTAATCGAGAGGGTGCGTCTGCGATGAGAGAAAATTCCGGAGCCTTCTGCCGGGGTGAAACCGCGAGGCGGCGAGTTAGCGAGTCAGCGAGTCAGCGAGTTAGCAAGTCAGCGAGTCCCACTACACTCAGTGTGTGACACATGGTTGATTTTAGATTGAACAACTTAACCGGATGTAATTCCTCTATACGGTCTTGGCGGATTCGGAGATGAGCAGTCGCAGGTCGCGCAGGTTCTGGCCCGTGGGGCCGGTAACCACGGTGTCGCCAATGGCAGAAAAGAGCGGACAGGCATTGAACTCAGCAAGCGATTGTTCGGGGTTGAAGCCGAACGCGCGGGCGCGCTGCACGGTGGTGGGGTCGGCAATGGCGCCGGCGGATCGCGTATTGCCGTCGATGCCGTCGGAACCGGCGCTGAGCACGGTGAGGCGCTCGCCGGGATGGTTGGCGAGCTCGAGGGCGCAGGTGAGCGCGAGCTGCTGGTTGCGGCCGCCGGCGCCCGGCGTGCGGGTGAGCGTGACCGTGACCTCACCCACTGAGATGAGACAGAACCGTTGCGACTTGGCGCGCAGCATGTGGAACCGTTCCAACAGGTAACGGGCCGCATCGGCATAATCCCAGTCGTCGCAACTGTTGTCGACGACGACGTGATAGCCTGCTCTACGCGCCAGGACGCGCGCATTCTCAACCAGGTCATGGCTGGAGAGCAGAATTTCGAAAACAGAATCGCGGAATGCCTGGTCTTCGCCGGTCATGCTGGCCGCCGAAGTTACGTGGCGCGCGTCGGCCCAGGGAAGCTTGGGCAGAAGCGAGGGGAGCCAGCCTTTGTTTCCGGGCGATTCGGGCAGATCCTCGCGCTCAAAAAACGCGCGAATGGAGGCCGGCAGTCTCTCTGCCAGATTGTATTTGGCAAGGAGCTCGCGCACATCGGCAACGGTGGAGTGGTCGGGTGAAGTCGGTCCGGAAGAGAGCGCGTCCAATGAGCGCAAGGGCACATCGGGAAGCAGCAGACTCACCTTCGCCGCCTCCGGCGCGGCGATGGCGAGACGGCCGCCTTTGACCGCGGAGAAATGCTTGCGTAGAGTATTGATCTCGCTGATGCGCGCACCCGAGGCGAGCAGCAACTGGTGAAAAGCGATCGTTTCCTCCAAGGTGATTTGCGGGTCGAGAGGCAGGTCGAACATAGCCGACCCGCCGCCGGAGATGAGGAAGAAAATGAGTGTGTCTTTGCGCGCCTTGCGCAACATGGCAAGCGCGGCGCGCGCGGCGGCAAAGGAGTCTTCGTTGGGCAAGGGATGGCCGCTTTCAAAATAGCGGAATCGCCAATTGCGTTTGAGAGGCAACTGGTTGGAGCAGCAGATGCCGCGCACACCCTTGCGGCGCTTCATGCGGTCCATCAAGGTCTCCAGCATGGGACCGGCGGCCTTGCCGAGCGCGATCACAAAGATTCGCTTGTAAAGCGAGAGATCGACGGAAGTGGGCCCGCTGCCATCGGGCATCCGCCTGTGGAGGGTGTTGCCCTCGAAATGCAGGCGCCGGTCGAAGGCCGAAGAGATACTGCAAGCCTTCAGCGTGCCGGTGAATATTTCTGTAGCCGCGGCGTGTAAAGCTTCGAGTGAGGTTTCGCTTGCCAGGGTCATGACATTTGCTCCCGAAGCCAATCGGCCATCGCCCGTTGCATCGCAACCAGATGACCGGTAAAAAAGTGATCGGCTCCGCGAAGGAGGGTAAGCCGCTTCGGTTCTGCAGCGGACGCGGACACCTCGGCTAACTGTGCGGCGGGTGAAAAGTCGTCGCGGTCTCCGCTGATGAAAAGTTTTGGGATCGGCAGGTCCGGCAAAAAGGGATAGCAGTAGGCGGGACCTTCAATCTGCGTGGGCAACCCCACGGCGATGAGCGCGCGCACACCTGGAGTTCTCTCGAAGCTCAAGCCGCTTACTTGCTTGAGGCCGCAACAAGCCCGCAACGCCATGGCCGCGCCAAAGCTGAATCCGGCGACAATCAGCGGCCGCTGGAACTCCTGTTCGAGCCATTCGAGAGCCGCAAGAACATCTTCGGATTCAGCTTCGCCATCGTGCTTTCCATCGCTCAGACCGGCGCCGCGAAAGTTAAAGCGCAGAACGGGCCAGCCCATGCCCCAAGCAGGGTCGTTGAGGACCTTCATGGTGTGGTACACAACTTTGTTGTGCAGATCGCCGCCGAACATAGGATGGGGATGGCAGACGAGCGCGGCGAAGGGAGCATCGGGCGCTCCCGGATTCAGTAGCGCTTCCAGGCGCCCGGCCGGACCGTTGATCATGACACTGCGAATTGCGTCCGGCGCGATGCTTTCGCAAGAGATGTGCGGCGCAACTTCGTCTGGAGCGCGTGTGGGGATCATGCCACTCCTCATTTTACGCTCATTGGGGCCGTGTGCCGCAGGCCCGCGGCGATGTGCCGGCGATGGCGGACATTTCGCGCATTGATTTGGTCGAAAGGCAAAGTCGAGCGGAATCCGCAGGCAGAATCGCCCTCTGCGGTATTCTGGCAGCATCATGAAAGACCGTTTGGAAATTCCTTCCCTTGACCCCGTCAGGCTAACCCGGCAGTTATGCGAGATTGAATCCACTACGTACCACGAGGGCGCGGTGGGCGATTTTCTCGGCCGTTTTCTCGCCGGCCGCGGTTGGGAGGTGGAGAAAACTCCGGTCGAGCAACCGCCAGAGAGTGCCGCAGCCGGACCACGCTGGAACGTTTATGCGGTCACGAAGGGGCAGACCCCCGATTTGGTGTTTTCCACGCACTTGGACACGGTTCCGCCGTACATCCCATTCTGCGAAGATGCGGAGTTCATGTATGGGCGCGGCGTTTCCGACGCCAAGGGCATCATTGCCGCCCAGGTTACGGCGGCTGAGGCGCTACGCGCGGCAGGATTGCGAATCGGTCTGTTGTTTGTCAGCGGAGAAGAGCGAGACTCTGCCGGCGCCAAAGCGGCCAACTTGAAGCCGAAGGGCAGCCGGTACCTGATTAATGGCGAACCGACAGACAATCGCCTGGCGCTGGCGTCGAAAGGGGCTTTGCGGGCCGTCTTTCGCTCCACGGGCAAGATGGCCCACTCCGCCTATCCCGAGTTGGGCGACAGCGCGGTGCATAAATTAGTCCAGGCTTTGGGAAGGCTGTTGGCGCTGGAGCTTCCGGCGACGGAGGATGCCGGCCCCAGCACGCTCAATATCGGCCAGATTCACGGCGGCTACGCGCCCAACGTGATTGCAGACAGAGCCGAAGCGCAGGTGATGGTTCGGCTGGTGGGCGACTCGGCCCCGGTGCGCGCCGCGCTCGTCGCGGCTGCTGCGGGCCTGGCGGAGGTTGATTTCACGCTCG
Organism: uncultured Acidobacteriaceae bacterium; assembly: GCA_963848805.1. Classification (GTDB taxonomy): domain Bacteria; phylum Acidobacteriota; class Terriglobia; order Terriglobales; family Acidobacteriaceae; genus Telmatobacter. The sequence continues at coordinate 214,421 of CAWKFD010000020.1, forward strand.
AAATCCCGTTTGTCCGGCTGCGCGCCGTCGAAGGCATGCCCACCATGGTCGCGAAGTTCACGACCGACATCCCGCTATTGAGCAACTGGGGCGAACCGCTGTTGCTCGGTCCCGGCAACATCCACGTGGCCCACACGCCCAAGGAGAGACTGGCGAAGAAAGAGCTGCTTGAGGCCGTGGAAATGTACATTAAGGTCGCAGAGCGACTGCTTGCCTGAATGCACCTGCCGATGTGCGCGGCGGTGAGCACGGGCAGGGAACGCGTTACCGATAGTTGCCGATGAGGACGAAGGGCGCCCAGTAGTACGGGTGGGCATAGCCGAGGGAGCCCGTCGATTGCTCCGGCTGCCCCACGGTTTCGAAGCCGCGGCCGCTTCCACCGCTTGGCGCAGCGCCGTTTGACGCGGGAGCAGCCTCGTGCAGGAGTGCAAGCTGCGCCTGGCGCAGCGCCTCGGCCTTGCCATCGGCGGGAGTTTTTACCCAGCGGGAATAAAAATCGCTCATGAGGCGGCTGGTGCTCAGGTCGTTCACGTCCCAGAGCGTCGCCAGCACGGCTTCGGCTTCTTTTTGCTGCGCCACCATGCCGAGCGAGTCCATTTCGAGGCCGTTGCGCGATTTGTAATCCTTGGCGGTGCTGCAGGCCGAAAGAGTGAGCAAGCGCGTTCCATGGAAGGCGACCGAAGAATTTTCCATATCGGAGAGGCTCCACTCGAATCCATTGGCATCGCCCGCGTTGTCTCCGCCCATCATCAGAAACGGTTCGTCACCGCTGCCGGCCACGAGGACAAAGTGGCTGGCAATATGCACAACAGGAAAGCCCTTGCCCTCGCCAAGCTCCATCTTCAACGCGGCCAGCGTGAACTGCTCATTGGGCAGCAGCTTTCCATCCATGGGGCCATGGGACTCCGGCGCGCTGGGGTCGTGAACCACGGAATCCAGCTCCGGCATCACGCCGGGCAGTGCCGGCAGACCTCCATAACTCTTCGACAGCCCCATGGCCAGCGCTCTGGGCGGGTTGCCGTTCTGGATCGGCGAATCAGCCATGTGGCCGTAGCTCTCGGGGGTGAAGAGCACGTTGTGGAAGCGTTCGATCAGATAGTGGTTGCCGTCATAGAGCGCGCCCATGGGCACGTAGCGCAATACGTCGTCCAGCGACCACAGCAGCGTAGCGACGCCGCCTTGCGCACCGGACGCCGCTTCGAGGGCTTTCAACTCATCTTCGAGCGGCGCCACGACCATGGAATAGAGCTGGCTCAACTGCGGCCGAGGATCGGACGCGGGCGTGCCAAGAGCTTTGAGCGCTTCAAAAGTCCGGCTGCGTATGTCGGCCGGCGTGGCCGGCAACTCGAACTTCTTGCGCGAATCGGCGGTGATCACAATCGCGTAGGCATGATCTTCGCCCAGCAGCAGGCGGATGCCCATCACATGCGGCCCGAGTTTCGCGAGCGAGTCCTGGAGAAGGCTCTTTGTCGTTTCCGCGGCTGCCTGGCCCGCAGCCGATTGCCGATCGAGTTCAGGAAAAACCGTGTTGAAGAGAATGTCGTAAATTTCTGTCGATTCTTTTTGAATGCTCTCGCGCAAAGTCTTCAGTTGCGCGTCATCCTCGGGAGTGTGCACTGGTTTTGCCTGAATCCGGGCATACGCAAGACTGGACTCCTCGATAGCCCGCGCCTTCTTTTCGAGGTCAGGCAATGCCTTTTCCGCATCTTGCTGGGCGGGCGAGAGCTTCATCGGCTCGAATTTGGCTGCGGCGCCGGGGGCGGCGTTGGGCACCAGGTCTTTCAGCTCCTGTTCTTTGAGAAGATCGAGAATTTGTTCGGCTTCGCCAAGGCGGCCGGCCTCGACGAGCAACTCGGCCAGCGTGCGGTAAGAGCCCGACTTCGATTGCGCGAATGACGCTTGGATTTCTTTATCGAGTCCCGCGATGTTTTGTCGAATCTGCTGGTAGGAGTTCACCGCTTCCAGCCCGAAGAAGATCGCCTCCTCGGGGCGATGCTGCTTGCGGAAGCCGAGCATCATTGACGTCTCAATGGCGCCTTCGATCTCCGGATCGCCTGTGCCCTTGATCAGGCCCAGGGCGGCCATAGCGCTGGCGAAGGATTGCTCCGGTTCCTTCATCAGCGAGTAAGCCCACGCGATGGTCATCAGATCCTGTGCTTCGTTGCGCTGATCCTTCACCTCGCGCCAAATGATGAGCGCCTGCAAATCCAGTTCCATCGCCTGGTCTGCCTCGCCCATGTCGGAGTGATCGCGGCCCATAGTGTTCAAGGCCATGGCTTCGCCGCGCCGGCTCCCGGTCTCGCGAAAGATGGGCAACGCCTGTGCGGCGTAGTCCAGCGCCTTGCGCGGCTGGCCGAGATCGGCGTAAGCGTGGCCGATATCGCTCAGCGCCAGCGCCTCTCCGTTTCTATTTCCAACGGCGCGCCAGATGGGCAATGCCTGGTTGTAGTAGTCAAGCGCGGTTTGATGCAGCCCAAGGTCGCGATAGAGCCGGCCGATCAAGTTCAGCGTGAGTGCTTCGCCCTGTCGGCTGCTGGTTTCACGCCAGATCTGGAGCGCCTGGTTATAGACTTCGAGCGCTTTCTGTTTCTGTCCCAGGCCGGCATAGGCCGGGCCCATATCGTTCAGCGTGAGCGCCTCGCCGCTATGCTCTCCCGTCGCGCGCCAGATGGGCAGCGCCTGGTTGAAGTAATCCAATGCCTGCTGTCCCTGGCCCATGTCGGAGTAGGTTCTTCCCAGGTTGTCCAGCGTTCCCGCCTCTCCGGCGCGGCTGGCCGCCTGCATCCAACCTGACGCCGGCTGCTTCTGTTGCCCCTGCCCGGGGGACAAACTCCCCGGGTTGTTCTGCTTGGGCGCTGCGCCCTGGGGAATGTCGATCGCGCGCCAGATTGTCATCGACTCATTCAGGTACTTGAGCGATTCTTCGCGATTGCCGAGATCGTTATAAACCTTGCCGATGTAGTTCAGCGTGCTGGCTTCACCGGAGCGCGCCCCCAGCGCGCGCCACATGGGCAAGGCCTGGTTGAACAGATCGAGCGCCTTGTCTCCCTGCCCCAGGTCTGTGTACACGCGGCCCATGGTGTCGAGGGTAGTTGCCTGGCCGAATAGGCTGGAGAACTTTTGCTCAATGGGCAGCGCCTCATTCAGGCAGGCCAGCGCCTTTTGCAATTGCCCCGAAGAGCGATAAAGCGCGCCAAGAACATTCAGTTGCGTGACGACCTGCCGCGTGTCTTTGCTGGCGCGCGCCTGCGCCAGCTTCTGTTCCTGCTGGGCGATAGAGTTCTCGAGCGGATCGGTCTGCGCCGCGGCCACATGCAGCAGTGCCAGGCCGAGAGGTACGACGAGGCCGAATTTGCGCGTCCGACTCATTGCGTGCTGCGGCTGTCCCTCAGAAGCTACCGCGACCCACCCGCTGGGTGGGCGCCCGGCTCGCGCCCATGTTGCAAAGCGTCTGAAGGTTTCTTACTTCCCGGTTTCCGTCGTGGTTTCCTTCGAGCTCCCAGAGCTGGAACTGGAGGTGCTCTTCTTTGTTGCGGTCGAAGATGCTGCGGGAACGGGCACAGGGACGCCAAGGGTGCCACTCACCTTCCTCGGGGTTGAGGTATCCAGCGGCAATACGCTGACCCGCATTGACGCGTAGGTTATACCGGGAACCGCGCCCTCCGCGCGCTGCTCAATGGGCAGATTGGGGTTAGCGTCCTTGGGAACCAGGTAACCCTGAATCAGATCGAGATTGGGCAGCGCCTTGGCCAGTTCCTCGGTGTGCTTCTGCGGAACCATCAGATAGTCGCCTGAGACCAGACCGATGTAACGATCTTCGCGATCGGGATCGTTCAAGGCCTGCCGCGTGGCTACGGCGGTGGTCAAGTTGCCTGCCATCACGAAGCGGGTGCGGTCTTCCCAGTAGGCCAACGCCTCAGTAAACGAGTTGAGGGCAGGTACGCTGATGGCCGGCAGGCTGACCAGCGGGACCACGACTTTGGCTCCAGCCATCATCACGTTCAAAGCCTTTACGAAAAAGGAAGCTTGCGCGGCCCTGGATATATTGACGGCCATCTTTCCCGTTCCCTGGGTGAGCAGAATCTTGCCGGTGCTCTGCGCCGCCTGTGGCGACTTGAAGCCGAGGGAATCCATCGACACCTTTCCCGCCTTGTTCGGGGTGACAGACGCAATGGCGGTCCAGGCCAGCGGAGCCATGAAGTTCATGAAGGGGTGAATCTGCGTGGTGTCAACGCGCAGTTGCGAGGCATGCTGACTGGTTTCGCCGTTTGCGGGGCGAAACTGCGAGAGCCCTATACTGACCGCTACGTCGCCGCCGTGGTCTAGCAATTCTTCCTCTTCCACGTCGGTGGCGTAATGGATGGCTTTCCTGGAGGTGGAATAGTGCAGGTACTGGGTTTGGGCCTCGGGGTCGGGGAGCTGATCCTCAGGCCCGCGTGAGGCCGCCTTGTTGCCGTAATTCGGACTGTTGGGATTCACGGCGTCGAAGAATCCATTCCAAAAATTGTAGGAGTCGTGTGGCATGTCCTCATTGGCAACCTCCGTAGAGGCTGCGTGCGCGGCGGCAATCTCTGGCAGAAGCGCGGCGAGCAGGCCGAACACCGAAGCGTCGGTGAGGAAATTACGTCGAGAAAGAGACATCGTGTTCCCTCCATGGTTGCCGGTGGGACCTCTTCCAATGAGCCGCCGGCCGCTCAATCGATCTACTTTGCAACATCCTTTGGAGCACTGTGAACGGTCGTGAGTCCAATGCCCCAGTTGGTGGGAACAGCTTCACTGATCCCACGAGTTCCCCCACTGGTTTGGTAGAGCAGCTTTTCCAGAGGCGACGTGACCCCGCGTGTGCCGCGTGCCGCGACCCCGTCGAAGTTGAGCGCATAAGGATCGGGGAGCGGCTGCTCGGTGGAGAGCAGAATGAGCGTGTCTACGCCATAGGGTTTTCCGATGCGCAGCACGGGCGCGCCCCTGAGAAAAAACTGGCGGCCAGTATCGGCGTCGTTCGGATACTCATTTCCGGTGTAGTTGCCGGGATAAAGAACCGTCCCTTTACCGTGACAATCGATGTCGAGCACATAAACCCAGCGCCGCTCGACGACACGGTCGGTAGACGCCAGGGCCATCCTCAGCTCGTCGCCCTGGTGGGTGGTCTGCTCGGCGGTGAGCGGATTATCGCCGGAAGAGGGGATGAGAGTGAGCGAGTAGTACGCGTCGCTGGAGGCGTCGGATGGGTTATTGGCGAGCTCAAGCCAGCCGTGCACTTTGGCAAGAAGCAGGGAATAGTTGTTCAGTTTGTCGCTGGCGGATTCGATGGCGGCGGCGCTCGCGATCGGCACCCAATCGCTGCGCACCGGATACTGCGAGGTGGCGGAGCAGCCCGGACTGTGCGCGGGCGCGCCGGGCGAGGGCGGACCAGCCGCGAGCTCGCTCTTGTGGTACCAGGCATAGGCGGGGCCGTCCCCGGTGAGCACACCGGTCAGCGCGTAATGTGCAGTGGCAAGATTGTCAGCGGATTGGACGGCGCTGTCGCTGCCCGTGGGCGCCAGCTTTTGGGCTAACTCCCGCGGCGGCGGAAGGTTAACCCAGAGTTTCGCTCCGGCGGGAAGATGCTGCTTGACGGCTTCGGCGGTGAGCGGCGTGCCTAGATTGATGAGCGAAGACGAGCCAGCCTGCTGAAGTGTCCAGTTCTTGCCATCCCAGCTCAGGACGTGAGTCCACTGCTGCTCGGCGGGATCGGAGACCAGAGCAGCGCCCGAGGCCTGCACCTGTGCGGCCGCGGCCAGGATGTCGTCCAGGGAGAGATTTGAAGGCCAAAGCCAGACGCGCAACGCAGGCGAGTCTGAGGGGACCCATTTTGTCAGATCGAAGAACTCGCCCGGCCGCACCTTTGTGCCGGCCGGGCTCACTTCCGCAGTGGACCGCGCAATGCCGTTGAGGTCTGTGATGCGAAGCAGGACCGGCTTGCCGTCGCGGCCCGGAGTCTCCGACTTAAATTCACTGCCGACACCCACGCCGGCGACGCTCCCGATGTCGAGAATCACGTTGCCGTCATCCGTAGTCCCAAGGGCGGCCGCGCGGACTTTGCCCGATTTTGCCGCCGTTCCTCCGAAGAGAGGTTGCTGGCGGCGCGCCTCGATGGCGTCGAGGTCCGGGTCCTGATCGGGCACGCTGCCTCCCTCGAGCACGGCCTTTACGCGCTCGTAGATGACCGTAGCGGGCGTGTCGGCGGGCATTGCCTCGAGCGTTTCGATCAAAGCTGCCGTGAAAGCCCCGTGCGCCTCGGTTGCGCCGCCGGTGAGCGGCATCTCCTTGGCCGTCTGGTCCTGCTGCGCGGCCGAGAAGACCAGCGCGGAATTGTCTTGCCGTTCGGTCGGTACGGGGCGCGTGTCAGGGGCCTCGTTAATGTCGCGCGGGTCGAAGGCGAGGGCCCGCTCGTGATATTTGGGGCCGATGCCGCGGCTGATGCCGCCGGAATGGCAACTGTCGAAAATGACGGTGAGATGAATGCCCTTGTCGAGAGCGGCGTTGAAAATGCGGCTCATCTCGCGGTCGCGCACGTCGTAGCCGCCTTTATAGGCGTCTGAGGGCACCAGTGTGCTATCCGCATGCATATATTGGCCGTTCACCAGCACAGTGAGTTTGTTTCCCTTGCTGTTGACGCGCAGGGAGCCGTGGCTGGCGTCGTAAAAGACCACGGTGTCGCCCTCTTGCGGTACATCCACGAGATATTTCCGCATGGCGGCGAGAATGCCGTCGTGCGTGGTCTGGTCGGCAGGCAGAACCACGACTCCAGGCCGCGGCTGAGGCGGAGCAGGATTGGTGAGCAGAACCACCTGGCCGGCAGGGAAGGCGAACTTGGGGCTGGCGAGGAGGTCTGCCATGGCCTCGGCGTCGTTTACCGAGCCATCGAGATTCTGGAAGGCGCCCAGCTCGCAACGGCCGTAGATGCACCCGGCGGGATGTTGAGCGGTAGTGCCCGCAGGCTGATACGTGTTGATGCCGATCAGCAACGCTCTTTGTGTTGGCGCGGCGGCCAGCGGTATAGCAAGCGCGCCAGCCAAGGCAAATAGCGCGACGAGACACGCTTTCATGATCGCTCCAAATACTAAGTGCTTCCCGGCGCCCCCCATTGCCACGTTCGTTGCCAGGTTCGTATTGACGGCCCCATAACCGCCTCGTGGCTCATGCGCCAGGAAAAAGGCCACGTTTTTCGCGACTACCCAAATACCCGGGTTCGAGAATCACCCCACATCGCGCCGGTTGAAACGCTGGCGATATCGGGAAGTAGCTCAACCAGCGTTGCTCGAAAAGGTATCTGTCGAGGCCCGATCCCTCATTGAACGACGTAAGCCAGGGGAATTGGGTTTCAACTCGCAGCTTTTCCCTGCGAAAGGGAAGAACCGGGCCGAAGACAACAGCGGCTGGTCTCCTGGAATGCCCAAAGTATAGCTCTCTGGAATGGCGACGCGACTGGGAAATGTTGCAGCACGAATGCATGATTTCCTTCACTCACCGTGGCTCCATGCACGCGCTCAAAACCGGTCACCGGTCCAGAATCTGGCGGTGCGTGGAGGCCGCAAACCGGGCATCGAGGCGCAGGCATGGGCCGGGTTCGTCCGCGCAGGGCTAATGGTACCGGCAATCTTCGCCGATTTCCCAAACGTGCGTGGCAAATGCCCAGACCGGCCCCGCTGCTTTTGGGCCGGGAGAGCCTTCAAAGCATCCTTTGGGCCCCATCCAGGTACTAAGGTAAGTATGCCACCGATGAAAGGCAAGCATGCAACCGCTGTAATCTGCCGATTTTTGAGTTGACACCGGAAGTGATGCTGTATATTGGAGGAACCGGTACACCTTGACTAGGATTGCAATGAATTCCTTAAGGTGGATGAAAGCAACCCCTTTCATGCCGTGAGGAGAATTTTTCACAAGCAGAGCCACTTGCTTTCAGTGTCGGCTTCGCAGCTGCGGCGCCGTACATTTTTGTCCTGGTTGAGAGGTATGTGGAAAAACCTCACCCAAGTGAGGAGGGCGAAGCCTTGCGAAAAATCGGGCAAGTCCGGCATCGCTCGGTTCACACCATACGCCGCTCAATACGGGAGCATTTGTTCGATGCGCCCCAGTCCTCGTGGTACGCGCTCCATATGCCCTAAAAGCAGGGGCCAATGAGCCATGGAGAAGGGAAATTCCAGACCCTTGCCCATTACCCCCAAGCTTCTTCCCATGCCAGAGGTGACCCGGCCCTGATACACTTTTTCCTTGGAGCTCTCAGTGTGCGTTTTTAGCCGCGTGCGGCTGCGTGCCGCTGGCGGCGTCTGGCTTGGGTGCGATTCGCCTGTTGCGGGACAACCCAGAGCATGTAAAAGGGTGGTTAGCACTCATTTTTCCATTACGTGTTGTTTAAGACCGTTCCACGCTTCGACGGCGCGGCGCGGGGAGGATTCATGCGGCGGTTCTTGACGCTTATTTGTTTGCTCGGCCTGGCCCTTCCGGCCGGGATTTCCATCTCCGGTTGCACGCGCAACCCGGCGGGGAACTATTGCAACGGCCTCGGCTACGGTATTACTGACACTCAGGTTTCAGAAATCACACTGCAGCCGCAGATCGCAGGCATTTCGCTGGCCTACGGGCAAACCACCCAGATCCTGTCGCCTTCCGCCACCACCTGCAAGGGCACTTCTGTCTCGGTAAGTTCCAGTTCCTACAGCTACGGCACTACCAACAATCAGTTGGTCGACATCTCGCCTGGTGGCAGCATCTGCGCCGGCACATGGAACCGTAACACAGGCGGTGGCATAGCTAACTACACCTACTGCTACTATCCGAATCCTCTGCCGTCCACAAACGGCTTGCCTTACGCCGTCGCCTATATCACGGCCACCGCTGACTCCGTCACCTCCAACCCTGTCGCCGTGTACATCCACGCGCCGGTTACCAGCATGAGCCTGGTCACCAACTCCCTCTCCAGCTCTACTCCGGAGCAATGTTTCTCGCAGACCCAGACGGCGCAGCTCGATGCGCAGGCCTGCTATGTGAGCAACGGTACGCAATACGAATTTTGCGCGCCGCCTTCCGTATCCGCGCCCAACTATGCGTGCGCCGGTGGTCTGGCGCCGGGGGTCAGCTCGGTCCCCAGTTGCGGCTCGTCTATCGGTACGCTCAACTTTGCCGTCGGTACCTCTTCCGTTGCCAGCATTAACGCCACCACCAACGTCATCACCGCGGAGCAGCCCGGTACCACCGCCATCACCGCGACCCTCGCACAATCGTCGTCGTCGGCAGGCTACTTTTCTACCTGCCCGCCCAAGTCCATCAATGTCTCCTTTGCTAATGGAAGCACCAGGGGAGTCGTCACCCAGGGCGTTCAGCAGAATCTCACAACCACCGTTTACGACACCAACATTGACGCATGTCCTCCGATTGGATGTTTAATCAATGGTCTTGCGCTCACTTATCAGTCCACCAACCCCATCGACATCACCACCGGCGCCAGCGGCTCCATCACCGCCGCTTTCCCCGGTGCGGCTTCGATAAATGCCGTGTGTGAGCCGCCGGGTTGCAATCCCGCGCCGATCAACCAGATCGGCTTGAACGGCACTGGTTTGTCCGTTTCCTCCAACCCCGTCAACGTCGTCGTCCCCGGCACCGCAAGTAATTTCGCCTGGTTCGGCGCCCCTGGCCAGTCGCAGTACTTTGCCTCGATCGAACTGCTCACCGGCACCCCCGGTGCTACCGTGCGTCTGCCATATGTGCCCAACTCCATGGTGATGGACCGGGAGGGCAACAGTCTCTACTTCGGCTCGGACCGCGAGTTGATGATCTACTCGACCGCCGCCAACAGCCTTACCACGCAAAACACAACCGTTCCTGGCGTAGTGCTGGCCGTCTCTCCAAATGCCGGCCAGGTGCTTGTCAACGATCAGTTGCGCGGTCTCTTTTATGTCTTGAACACTTCCTCGAGCTCCTCTATAACAACTTTCGGCGGCTTGGGAGCCGCAGCCTCCTGGACTCCCGACTCAAATACCCTCTATATCGTCGATAGCGCGGCGCTGGGCGGTAATCACACTGACACCCTCTACGTATATAACGTCGATACCGGCTGGAGCACATACGATCTCTCTGCTTCGGGCGGCGCGCAAAGCTTGGCCATCACCGTCCCCGGCGTAGGCGCTTATCTCGCCGGGAACCCCGACACCGTCGCCCACACCTGGTGCCCCAGCGGCACAGTTGGCAATAACGCCACTATCCGGTTCTATCCGCAATCCGATTCCGTTGACGTCCAGACCCAAGTCCTCGGCGCCACCACGGACGGAGATCATATTCTCGGTGCGGCGCTTGGCGGCGGAAGCTCCATCACGCTCAATGATATTGGCGTCAGTATTCCGGCCACACTATGCCCTGAAGCCGCCAGCGGCACACCTCCCAACCAGGTTCAACTGCTGAACCAGCCCCCGGCCACGGCGGCATTCTCCACTAACCCCGTACTCAACGGATCCGTGACCCTGAACGCCGGAACCAACGTCAGCGTGTCGGCTGTCGATCAGGTTGTTACCGGCGCGGCGCCAACCACGGCCTCTGTTACCACGGCCGCTCCCATCGCCTTTGTCACCTACAGTACGCCGGGCAATTCCACGGCAACCGCGCAACTACCGTATTATCTGCCCCAGCCAAGCGGTCTCGGCACTCTCGGCTATGTCACGTTCCGGTACCCCAACGGCGTCACGGCCTCTGCCACCGCGCCGCTCGCAGGCGCGTTCTCTCCCGATAACTCCATCTTCTTCGTCTCTACGCAGGGCGACAACGAGATTCACTTCATCAGCGTTCCCACCAACGTGAACTCCACCACAACGCCGCCCACCGATACGCAGCAGATCAGCCCCAATCTACCTGCCTGCACACCGGTCTCCGAGGGCGGTGACGACGCCGGTTGCCAGTATCCGGCCACTCTCCCGGCGCCCACCTCAACCACCTACGTTCCCGCCACCGTCATCGAGGTAAAACCGCGCTCCATTACGTAACAACTCTGCAGCGGGCGCAAGATAAATCGCGATCGGTTTCATTTCTGCGACGGTCGGTGGGGAACTAGAAAAAATCCGCGCGCGAACTCGCCAACCTGCGAAGTCGCGAAGGTGCCAACTTGCGAATTACCAAACAATGTCCTTCATTCACCGCTGGTCCGCGCCGCCGATGCCCGGCAAGGACTACACTATTTCCGAAAAGCCGTAATTCGCTGACTCGCTCACCTGCTTCTCCCCCACCCGTTCCCGCACGATAAAATTAACTCATGATTAAAGGCATCTCTTTTCTGCGTCCTGCCGGCAGCGCGGCGGCCTACGGCCGGTTGGCAGGCTTTTTTGCCGCGCTAGGCTTTGCCTCCGGCAAGGGATGGCAGGAAGACGGATCGCGCGGCGCATCGTTCCTCGCTCCCCTCGGCAATATCGAGTTCGTCGACGGCCAATTTCCATCCACCGCCGATGTTCTGGTCGAAGTCACCTCCCTCGACTCCATCCACCAGGCCGCCGAAGTCTGGCTCCGCGCGAATGGCGGTGAGCCAGCCGTCGCGCATCTCTCACCCGTCACGGAAACGCATTGGAAGTCGCGCCTCTTTACCGTTGAGCCCGAGCCCGGCTTCCGTTTCAGCTTCTGGGCCTGGTCCGATCCCGCGAAAGGCAAGCCCGTCGCCATCGAAGGCGATCTCTCCGCGGCCGGAATGAAATTCGCCATCGTCGTCTCCCGCTGGAACGCCGTCGTCACCGACCGCCTGCTCGATGGCGCCCTCGATGCGTTCGTTGCGCAGCGGCGCCGGCCGCGCCGATATCGAAGTCGTCCGCGTTCCCGGTGCATGGGAGATCCCCGCCGCCGCCCGCGCTCTGGCCAACGCCGGCCGCGCCCACGCGATCGTTGCGCTTGGTTGTTTGTTGCGCGGCGAAACCGCACACTACGAGGCCATCTATAACGAAGTCGCGCGCGGCATCGGCCAGTCCCAGCAGGAAACCGGTATTCCCCACAGCTTCGGCGTGCTCACCTGCGAAACATTGGAGCAGGCCCTCAACCGCGCCGGCATCAAAGCCGGAAACAAGGGGTTCGAGGCCGCCCTCGCCGCCATTGAAATGGCCAGCCTGCGGAAAAAATTGCAACACGGCGGCCGCGCTTGACCAGCCGTCATCGCCGCAAGTCCCGCGAACTCGCCATGCAGATGCTCTTTCAGGCAGACATCGGCCACCAAACCTGCGACCAGGTTCGCGCTACCTTCTGGAAGGCCTGTGATCCCGTCGAGCCGGAAGTCCGCGGCTTCGCCGAAGACCTCTTCCGCGTCGCCGAGGACCGCCGCGAAGAGATCGACGCACTCCTCGTGGCCCACTCCAAGCACTGGCGCCTGGAACGCATGCCCGCCGTCGATCGCAATCTGCTGCGCATGGCCGTAGCCGAGTTGCTCGGCTTCAAGGGCACGCCTTTTCCCATTGTTATCAATGAGGCTCTCGAAATCGGCCGCCGCTACTCCGGCCCAGAGTCTATCAACTTCCTCAACGGCGTCCTCGACTCCATCGCGCGCAGCCTCATCGCCAAATAATCTAGTTCTTGGTAGCGCAATCCCAATGCTCGTCGGCCTTTCCGTCCTTGATGCGCCAGGTGTCGAACCATGTGGTCGTATACGGCTTGCCCGAGCTGTCTTTTTGTTCGGAGACGGCGAGTACAGTGACGAGGTCACCCTCAGCGAGGACAGCAACGATGGGAGCTTCCAACCTGGCAGGAATTGGCTTTGGAGCCACCTTCAAAACCTCAGTGAAAAACTTCACGACGCCGTCCAGGCCCGATCGTGCGTTCGGGTTGTGTTGAATATAGCGGTCGGTCAGATACTTGCCGGCAAGTTCCCAGTGATTCGCTTGCAAGAGGTCGCGGTACACGCCGTAGATCACCATCTTGTTTGCCTGAAGTTTGGGATCGGGGCTCTTGAAGAGGGCCTCGACATCGCGCGCGGGAACGACCGGCTCCTGCGCGCCCAGTACCGGCACAAGCGCCGCCAATAGAAAAAGGAAAACGGACAGCTTTCTCATCTCATCTCTCCAGCGATCAAGATAGCAGCCTGCGCTCAAATTTTCTCGCGCACAAAAGAAGAACCGGGCAGGATGGCCGGTTTTCGAGGGGCTGTATACGATTCCTCAAGCGTAGCGGAAAAAAGCTACACCAGCTTCATCCCCAGCCGCCGCGCCCGCTCCACGGTTCGCGCCGAAAACGTGACACGCGGCTTGCCGGCTGCAAGCCCCACCCATAGCTTGCCGACAGGCTTTGCACCCAGCACCCCCGCGGCCACGCGCAGCGCACGCGGCGCCCCTGTCGTCAGCGGAATCAGAAACCCCGGCATCCCCGCCGTCGCCACCAGTACCGCCTTGCGCGGGTGCCGCTTGTTCCGCAAAGCAGGTTGATTCTGTCCCCACGGCCAATACACATACCCCAGCAGCCGCTCCAGAAACCTGCGGAAGATCGCTGTCACGTTGTAGTAATTCACCGGCGAAGCCAGCACCACCGAATCCGCCGCCTCAATCTCCTTAAGCATCGGCTCCAGATCGTCTTGTTGCCTGCATAAGCCCCGCTCCGCTCCCGGCTGTTGCGTGCACTCCCGGCAGTTCCTGCAGAACTCAATATGCTGGTCAGTCAGGTGGAAGGTTCGTGTCTGTGCGCCCAACACCCGCGCGCCCTCCAGAACCGCTTCAACAACGCGATCCGTGACCCCGCCGCTGCGGTAACTGCCCACAATCGCTACCACTCGCGCGCTCATTCGCCCCTCCAATCCTTTGTGCTTCGCAGGTTAGTTCAGCCCTGCGCGTTGCGCCGTGACCCGGCGCACGTTGCTCCTTCGACTTTGGGCAGCCCGCTTCCACGCCTCGTCCCGCTTCCCCTGCTATCCTTGATATTGTGATCGCGCGTTCCCGTCTCAAAGGAATTTTGGCCATGGGCCTGCTTTTGGCCTTCTCTCTGGTGGCCTGCCACAAGGAAGAACAGGCCGTCGAGGTTGTGACCAAAACCGCCGTAAAGGCCGAGCACCAGGCCCAGGAGGCGGCCACCGAACGCGACCAGCAACGCGCCCAGCTCGAGTTGATCCCTCTGCCCACCAAAAGCCTCTATATCGATATCCACGACCCGGCTGCGTGGTCCAATCCGTTTCTTTCGGTCGGCGCCGACACGCTCGCGCTGCGCATCATTCAGCCCGATGCAAACCCCAGCCCGGTAGGGCCGGGAACCATGCTTCGGCCTGCGGCCGCGCGCCGCCAGGAGCTCCAGTTGCGGCTCTCCGATCTCGGTGAAGCCGTCACCGCCATTCCTGCCGGCGCGTGGCCTTACGGCCGCGTGATCGCCGTTGCCGAATCCCCTTCTGCCGCGCCCAAAGACCGTCCCATGGTCCGCCGCAACGTCGAATCCGTCATCCGCCAGCTCAACGACCTCGGCGTGGTCGTCGAAGAGTGGCCGGCGCGGTAACGCAACGCCGCTGCCCCCGGCGCGATACCATTTTCCCGTGAGCCCTTCATCTTTTTCCGTCCTCCCAAATCTTCCTCCGCTCGCCCATGAGCGCTTTTCCGCGCACCGTGAGCTCGAATCGCTCCTCAAGAAATCGCTGCGCGGCCCGGTTCCCTCCGATCTTGTTCGGTTCGATCTCGGCTCGCGCGCCCTTTACGCCGCCGATGCCTCCAACTACCGCCAGCTCCCTATCGGCGTCATCTTTCCCCGCGACTCCGCCGACGTGGAGGCCGCTCTCGCTGCCTGCCGCGCAACAAGCGCCGCCGTTCTGCCACGTGGCGCGGGGACGAGCCTCGCCGGCCAGTGCGTCAACGTGGCCGTGGTCTTCGACTATTCCCGTTTCATGAATTCACTTGAGGAGCTGGACCCCGCGAAGCGGCTGGCCCGCGTGCAGCCGGGCATCGTTCTCGACCGCTTGCGCGATGCCGCCGAACTCCATCACCTGACCTACGCACCAGACCCTGCTACCCACTCCCGCTGTACCCTCGGCGGCATGATCGGCAACAACAGTTGCGGCGTGCACGGCCTGCTCGGTGGCAAAGTTGTCGACAACGTGGAATCACTCGACATCGTTCTCTACGACGGCACGCGCATGACCGTCGGCACAACCACGCCAGCCGAGCTCGATGCGCTCGTCCGCTCCGGTGGCCGCGTGGGCCAGATCTACGCAGGCCTGAAGCAGATTCGCGATACATACGCCGCCCAAATCCGGAAAAGGTTTCCCCGCATTCCGCGCCGCGTCTCCGGATACAATCTCGACGAGCTGCTGCCCGAAAACAACTTCAACGTAGCGCGCGCGCTGGTCGGCTCTGAGGGCACCTGCGCCAACGTCATCTCTGCCACGCTTAAACTCACCGCCAGCCCGCCCTTCCGCGTCCTCACCCTGCTCGGTTTCAACGATCCGTATCTCGCCGCCGACGTCGTCCCGCTTGCCCTCGAGCACAAGCCCATCGGTCTCGAAGGCTTCGATTCCATGCTCGTCGATTTCATGCGCCGCAAGGGCCTCGCGCTCGAAGGCCTCGATCACCTTCCGCCCGGCGGCGGCTATCTGCTCGTCGAAATGGGCGCTTGGAGCGCCGAAGAGGCCCGCGAGCAGGCCGAAGCCATCGCCCGCGCCTCGCAGTCCTGGCCCTCCCCGCCCGATGCCCGCATCTGCACGCCCGCTGAGGCCGCCTCTGTCTGGCGTGTCCGCGAATCCGCTCTCGGCGCTACGGTCTTTGTTCCCGGCGAGCCCGAACGCTGGGAAGGTTGGGACGATGCCGCCGTTCCGCCCGCGCAGCTTGGCAGCTATCTTCGCGCCAACAAAGCGCTGATGTCCGAATACGGCTACAGCTCCCCGCTCTACGGCCACTACGGCCAGGGCTGCGTGCACACCCGTATCAATTTCGATTTCGCTACTCCAAATGGGATAAAAGACTTCCGCGAGTTCATCGAGCGCGCCGCTGAAATCGTCTGTTCCTTCGGCGGCTCGCTCTCTGGCGAACACGGCGACGGCCAGGCTCGCGCCGCTCTCCTGCCCAAAATGTTCGGACCTGAAGCTCCTCGAGGCCTTCCGCGAGTTTAAGACGCTCTGGGATCCCGATAACCGCATGAATCCCGGCAAGCTCTCCGATGGCGTGCGCGTGTACGACCCCACGGAGAATCTGCGTCATTCCATAGACACGGGTGCCCCGGCTCGCTCGCACTGGGAGCCCGGGAAACGCACTTCGCGTTCGAAAGGGACAATGGCTCCCTCGAGCGCGCTGCCGAGCGCTGCGCTGGCGTAGGCTCCTGCCGCAACACGCAGGGCGGCGTCATGTGCCCCAGCTATCGCGCCACAGGCGAGGAACAGCACTCCACGCGCGGCCGCGCTCATCTCCTGTGGGAGATGCTCGCCGGAGCCCTGCGCGACGAAGGTTTCCAGAGCCAGGCCGTCCACGAGGCCCTCGACCTCTGCCTCAGTTGCAAAGCATGCAAATCCGAGTGTCCGGTCCAGGTGGACATGGCTGCCTATAAATCCGAGTTTCTGGCGCAGCGCTACAAGGGCCGCCTGCACCCGCTCCACCACTACATCTTCGGATTTGCCGATCGACTTGCCCGCTACGGTTCGCTCGCCCCGGCCCTGACCAACGCAATTCTCACGGGCCCGCTCACCAGCCCGCTCATCAAGCGCATCGCCGGCGTAGCGCAAGCGCGCCAACTGCCTCGCCTGGCGCGGAAAAGCTACCAAAGTCTGCGAGAGTCACAAAGGCCGGTTGCCCCATCCTTTCCGCAGGAAAGGGTGGGAAACGACGAACCCCCATCGCCCTCCGCAAGTACTGCGGTTGCCCCATCCTTTCCGCAGGAAAGGGTGGGAAACGACGAACCCCCATCGCCCTCCGCAAGTACTGCGGTTGCTCCATCCTTTCGGCAGGAAAGGGTGGGAAACGACGAACCCCCATCGCCCTCCGCAAGTACTGCGGTTGCCCCATCCTTTCCGCAGGAAAGGGTGGGAAACGACGAACCCCCATCGCCCTCCGCAAGTACTGCGGTTGCCCCATCCTTTCCGCAGGAAAGGGTGGGAAACGACGAACCCCCATCGCCCTCCGCTCGAAAAGTTCTCCTCTGGCCCGACACCTGGAACAACTACTACCACCCACAATCGCTCTCCGCGGCAGAAACCGTCCTCACCCAGGCCGGCTTTCAGGTTGAAACCCCGCAGGGCCACATCTGCTGCGGCCGCCCGCTCTACGATTTCGGTCTTCTCACGGCCGCCCGCTCCTATCTCGCCAAAGTTCTTCGCCGCATGGCTCCCCAAATCGAGGCTGGCCTGCCGTTCGTCTTCCTCGAGCCAAGCTGCGCTAGCGTCTTCAAAGACGAACTGCTGGAACTCTTTCCCAGCGACCCCCGCGCGCAGCGCCTGAGCCGGCAGGTTTGGCTTCTCGCCGATTTCCTCGCCTCCAGGGCGCCGGAGTTCGCGTCCAATTTCGTCCCGGGGCGCCTCCAGGGCGCGCACATTCTGCTGCACGGTCACTGCCATCACAAAGCCGTCTTCGGCGGCCCGGCCAGCGAAATCGCGCTCCTCCGCCAGGCCGGCGCAACGGTCGAGCCCATCCAGGCCGGATGCTGCGGCATGGCCGGCCCCTTCGGCTTCGAAGCCGATAAATTCGAGGTCTCGAAGACCATCGCGAACGATGGCCTGCTTCCCGCTCTCCAATCCGCCGCCCCAACCGCCATCGTCGTCGCCGATGGCTTCAGTTGCCGCGAGCAAATCGATCAGCTCGCCCACGTCAGGGCCCTCCACTTCGCTGAAGTTCTGGCACGCGCCTGCGGCTGCGGCAAATAAACTCCCGACTTCCGGTTGTGGGTCAGTTTGAAGCCGTTTTAAAAGGTACGACTTTATAAATGGGGCTTTAGCCTCTGAGTGATGAATCCTCGCAAATTGACCCACTACCCGAACTCTCCGTCTCGTTTCCGCATCTGATATAGCTGGAGGGTCGCGTGGAGGTACACGCTGTGCATCAGCCCGCGAATCCTAACTTCAACCAGAGATCGGGTTGCGCTAGGCTGGAGTGTTTTGTTACTCTCAGGCAGCTTTGAAGCGCATCGAAAGGAGAGTTTCCATTATGGCAGAGGAAAGCAAGTCCTACGGTTTGGCTTGGTTCTTAGCCGGATTGGGAGTGGGCGCGCTCGTGGGCATTCTCTATGCTCCCAAGAGCGGCCGTGAAACCCGAGAGGACATCGCTACCGGCGCCCGCGAGGGCACCGAATATCTGCGTGCCCGTACCCGCCAGGCCGCCGAAGAGGTCAGCGCAATGGTAAACAAGAGCAAGGAGCAGGTTGCCGCTCTTGTCGACAAGGGTAAAGAACAAGTGAGCGAGTACGTCGATCGCAGCCGCGAGGCCATCGATCGCGGGCGCGCCCAATGGGAAGAGTTTGTTGAGCGCGGCAAGAATCTCGTCGCCGACCAGACCACACGGGTTGGTGCGGCCGTCGACGCTGGCCGTCAAGCGTACAAGTCGTCCACCGATGAACCCGAAACCCACGAATTTTAGGAGCCGGCCGTTTCTGGTTTTTGTCCATGTCCGGCCTCATGCCCCTTTACTGTCCCTCCCGGCGCTGGACGCGAGAGCGGCTGCAATAGGCTCCCGCGCCGGCTCCGGGCAGAGTGTACCCCCCTTTCCAGAGGGAGCGTACTTCAACGGTTTGACTTAAACACGAAGAGTTTCTGCGTGAGAGCATAACAATGCAAAGTCTCGATAGCCAGACTACTCAGATGGTTTTGATGGGCGCGGTCGTGGTGGTGTTGCTGTTGCAGACGATCGTACTGCTCGCCATCTTCGTCGTAATCATCAAAACGGCCCGCACCGTGCGCCAGGATCTCGAGGATCTGCGTTCCTCGGTGGCGCCGATCATTGACCACACCCGCGACCTGCTCCAGCGTGTCACCCCCAGGATCGAACAAACAACCAACGATCTGGCTGCTCTTACCCACATCCTGCGCACGAAGGCTGCCGACGTGCAATCCGCGGCTGATGAGATCGTCGAACGCGTCCGGCGCCAGGCCAGCCGCCTCGACATAATGGCCAGCCGTCTCGACGGAATGTTGTCCGATGTCCTCGATGCCGTCGAACGCGCCGGCGTCTTCATGGCCGACACCGTAGCCAGGCCCATGCGCCAGATTTCTGCGATCATGGCCTCTGCCAAAGCGGTCATCGAATCGTTGCGGACTGTCGCTCCTGCGGCCGCTCGTTCGCGATCGAATCAGGCGCATGGCGATAACGATAGGTTTGTGTAACCCTGCGTCCCGTTTTTATTCGCCTCTCTACAGCATTTTCAGAATTGGAGTA
>CAWKFD010000021.1:0-17791 GCA_963848805.1 uncultured Acidobacteriaceae bacterium
TTGAAATGGACAACTCGGCTGCAGAGCGGGCTTTGCGAGTTGTCGTGTGGCGGGAAGAAGTTCCTGTTCTGTGGATCAGATGCCGGTGGACCGCGACGCCGCGATTTATTCGCTTCTAGGAACGGCGAAATTGAACGGCCTTGATCCGGAGTTATACCTCCGCCGCGTGCTCGAACAGATCGCCGATCACCCGATCAACCGCATCCAGGAGTTGCTGCCCTGGAACCTCGCCGCGTCTAAGAGAGATCTCGCCTGATCTCAAGTGTCCAGTTGTTTTACAGATGGACACTTGGGAGCGAGTAGAATTGTGTCCAAAGCCAAGCAGACAGCCGGTCGAATCCGACCCGAAATGCCACGTCAATGCGGTCCAGAATACCGCTGAAACCATGCAGCAGGCCAAGACGCTATCTTTCTCGTGGTAGCCTGGAGCGAACGCAGCCGCACTCGCCTGGCGCAGGCAAATCGCAACATACGAAAGGCGATGTTATGAATCAAATCCTGCTCATTCTCTTGAAGGATATGCGGCGGTTGTGGATCGAGACTCTTGTTTCCATCGTTACAGTTGCAATACTTGCATTGGTCACACCCGGGAGCTGGCTCAGAGCGTCTTTCTCCGATCCAAGGGCATACCAGACCATCACCGCATGGTTCAAGCTTCTTGTTCTCCTCGGGTGGGGCCTCGTCATTGCGCGCCTGGTCCAAGGCGAAGCTTCCGCAGACGGCAAGCAACCTCGGACCATGCCAACCTGCGAGTGGCCCAAGCTGCTGGCCGCCAAGCTCCTCTTTGTGACGCTGTTCATCTATCTTCCTTTTCTACTGATGCAGATTGCCGGTCTATTGCAGGCCGGATTCAATCCTCTCTCTTATATCCCCAACATTCTCTACCGGCTGATGCTCTTCTCTCTGGTTGTCCTCTCTCTATTCGCCGTGGCTGCCGTGACCTCGAACCTGGTGCAGATGTCGTTTGCGGCTTTGTGTGCGCTCACCGCCTCCGCCGTGGTGGCTGCATGGGTCGTCTGGACCTCCCTATGGCACTTTCGCAAGCTGCCCACTCCGTACACGCGCATTCCCTGGGGCGGAGCTGTTTCAATCGCCGTTGCCCTTCTGGTCCTGGCCGCGGCGGTCGCGCTGCAGTACGCAACAAGGCGCACTCTCCTGGCGCGCGTCTTGCTCGGGAGCACGCCCCTTTTTTTCGCGCTCGCTGCTTATCTCTCCAATCTCAGCCTGTGGATGAACCGCTCCTTTCCGCCCGCCGCGCCCTCAGACCTCACCGCGATACGGTTTGTCTCCTCCGAGCCGGAAGACAAAAAAGCCTGCGCCATTCAATGCGCTGAGCCCGCGCTCGACCCTGGCAACGTCTCAAAATTCAACAAGAAGAAACGGCACAAGGCCATCGACTTAGGCGACCTGGAGAACTGTACCAGTAAGTGCTCCCTGTCGTACTCCGGCAACTCCAGGTTCATCAATTTCGACGAGAACAAATGGGCCTTGGTCAAAGTCAACGTGAGGGCCGTGGGAGTTATGCCTGGCGACAGTTGGCATCTCGATGCCTTTCGGCCTGTCCTGACCCCTGCAAAAGGCGCTCCGGTTAAACTCGATTGGCAGAAAGGAGTGGATGCCTTCGACAAACCCGACGATCCCACTCGGCTCTACTACAAAACCCTCCAGTTCCTCGTTCCGCGCGCCGCTTACGAGAGGATCAAATCGTCCCCGCTCGCCTTACATCTCGACTTGGCTCTCACCCAGTCCCAGGTCGGGCAAACCTGGCAATTCCCTTTGCCCAAACACGACGTCTCCATTTCCGGCCTCGGTTTCTGTTCGGCGGTCGACAACCACCGAGAAGGCATGTTGCGCGTCATGGGAATGACCTGCCATTTTCCTTTCCATGAGCCGCCGCCGACGCAGGTCGACGCCCACATGACCAGAGGACCGTGTGAATTGGCACCGGCCCAACCCGGAGATCCGAATATGCCGATCGGATATATCTTAGGAGACTTTCGCGCCGCGCCGGCCACTTTCGCCCTCTCGCCGATCGAAGAACGGATAGTCTTAGATATCCCCAACAAAACCGGCCATCCGGCTGCGGTCCCGCTAAGCATTTGCCCCGGCACTTCAGTGGTGGTAACTCAGTCCCATAAGGTACGTTCAGTCCAGACCGGGATGATGGTCGAAAACTTCGACGTCTCGGCACAATAAGCCAAGGCGGCAATCACCGTGCTCCGCACTTGGTCACCGCCCTTGTCGATACCCGTCCGAGCTTCCTCCAGCTTTGGGCGCGGAGAGTGACGCGCCGCGCCGGCCACTTTCGCCCTCTCGCCGATCGAAGAACGGATAGTCTTAGATATCCCCAACAAAACCGGCCATCCGGCTGCGGTCCCGCTAAGCATTTGCCCCGGCACTTCAGTGGTGGTAACTCAGTCCCATAAGGTACGTTCAGTCCAGACCGGGATGATGGTCGAAAACTTCGACGTCTCGGCACAATAAGCCAAGGCGGCAATCACCGGTGCTCCGCACTTGGTCACCGCCCTTGTCGATACCCGTCCGAGCTTCCTCCAGCGTTTGGGCGCGGAGAGTGACGTACGGCGAGAACCGAACGCTTACTGACGAGCCGATATTGCGGCGGACGGTACGGTCCGCGCAGCCGGTTGGCAATCTCCCAGATCTTGTCGGTAATTTCCTTGTGGCGTTCGGTTAGCAAAGTGGCTCCATTGTAATCGCTTGGGCGATGTTCTCGACTTGCCGGGTATCCGGCCCGGCCGTGTGCCACAAATTTTGGCTAGAATGGCATTTCGGAGGTCGAGAGTGTCTAAACGATTGACATGGTGGGCGCCGATCTTCAAAGACCGTGACGTGCCGAGTCGGTCGATGGCCATTCCATGGCTACGAGAAGAGGCGCCGACTGAAAAGGAATACAAAGACGCACTCGTCGATCGAATCGATGAATTAATCCAGGCCAATCGCAAGGAAGCTCGATGGGGACTGGATGTTGAGTTCGAAGAGATCTGCACGATGGAAGAGAGCCGGCATTAGGCGGGTCACATCGGACTGTCGCCGCAGATGAACATGGTGCTGGTGCGAGTCAACTGAGGGGCGCGATCCGAGAGGTTCGCGTTTGATAACGAGGAGGACGTTCCGACATTGTCCGACTATGTCGATGGTCTCGGGGTTGAATGAGATAAGCCTAGACGTTCTTGAACAAGGGCGATTGAAACATTGAAAACTTCTTGTCTCAGGGAGCACTGCAGTGTGACAGCCGGTTGTTTCCACTTTCGTAACTGAAGTTGGTTGCGATCCCGCCGAAGACGAAATTGAGTCTGTCCCTGCGTCGATATGCAAATGCGGACGCCGTCAGTTCCACACGCAGAGGTGGTGTTCGCTGCAAGGGGCGTTTCCAGCCTAGGCCCATCAGAAGGCACACCGGTTCTGGCGGATCGACCTAGGGGGGATGAGGCTTACCGGCAATCTCGCAACACGGAGATTGCATTTGTCCACTACTATCACCACACCTGCGCTCGGCCGTCCGAGTGCCTTATCCATCCCATCGATTGAAGCACGGTTCGCACAATCGATGTCAAACGACGACATACTCACCCTAGTAGAAGCCGCAGCCTTACTGAAATGCTGCACGAAGACACTGGGCAAAGAAGCAACCGCGGGGAACGTTCCCGGGAAAAAACTCGGTGCTACGTGGCGCTTCTACCGGCCTGCTCTCGAGGCCTGGATGAGGGAAGCCGCTTGAAACAAACCGTGGGAGGCGCAAAGTTGCCAAGCGCCTCCCATCATTCGTATGTATAAATACGTTTGCCGTGTCGCCCTTGATGTTGTCCGGTGCATCGCCTCGGTCGCAAATCTTGAATCAGCACTCTGCCGAAAACCGGTGTGGCTTTAGAGGAGCTTTCGGGCGGCATTGCGTTCGGCGTGTTCGAAGGCGTCTGCGAATGGCTCAAGCTCTTCGTCACGCATGCCAATACGCTTTCCGATCTTGCGCCAGCCATCCACGGCGCGTGCAACTTCGCGCAGCATCTCCTTGGCCCGCCCAGCCGTGATGCGGAAATAAGCAATCACAGACATGAGGGCGTCGATGGTCATGTCGGGACCCGCATCCTCGGATATCCAGGTCTTCAATTCACGCACGCGCTCGGGTGACGGGTTGATGTCGAAGGCAGGCGACAGCCGCCAGAATTCCCGATCGACATGCAGGAAGCCATGATTGCGCAGGTGGTCGTCCACGTTCGTAACCAAAATCGAGAAGGCAATACGCCGCCACAACTCTTCGATATCAGCCTGTGCGTCGGCCCCGTGAACGCGGATTGCGTCTACGATCTCGGTGTAGGTGTGTTGCTCGGGTTCCATCACTTCGGCGCCCAGCATCGTCGCGGCGGAGACATACATGATGCGATCTCCATTGTCTTGCCGGTCGAAGCGGCGGATCAGCGCAACCGGCAAATCTTCGCTCTGGACGATACGCGCTGCGGCTGCATTGATCCCGGCCTTTCTGGCAAGCGTAAGAGCGAGCACTTCTCCTTTGGTAACAGCGCGCTCATCTGCGATGCTCGGAAACTTGCCGATGCTAAGCGCGCCGTCTTCGTCAATGACCGTGCATTTCGGGCGCATGCCGCCAAGCGACGTGCCTCGACCGCGCAAGTAGGCAAGGTCCGCCGCCGTCTCTTGGTTCGCCTCAACAGCGCGTGATGCGCTGAGCAGAGCCCCCAGTTCGATGAGTGGCGGAGCAGTCCGGCGTCCTTCTTCCTGCGCGCGCTGAAACACGCCGTCTTCATCGCGAAAACGAAGCGCACCAACACGGCTGAAATCATCCACGGCCAGCAAATAATCAAGTGCGTTGAACGGCTGCGCCTCTTCTTTGTTTCCTTCACGGCGCAATGCCTGTCTGCGTTTGATGTGATCACGCATGATGACACGCTTTGCCCACCCATCAGGTTCTGTGTCGGCAATCGCAGCATGGAACAAAGAACCGTCTTTCGACTTGCGATGAAACTGTGGGCCGGCCTGCAATGGAAGTGTCGGGCCCAAAGCGAAACGCGCAGGATCGCCAAGCCAGGCCGCGCCATACTCGAAAGCGGCGTTTTCGCGGGGGCCTTGCAGGTCGTAACGCAGCATGCCGACCTGCGCCTGATCGCCCAGCATCACGTCGATATTCCGCTTCATGATTGCGGCACCCATACTTTCTTCATGCGCACGCGTTTGGGCAGACGTTCTTGATCGAGTAGAAGGCCGGTGTCGTCGCGGCTCACGTCAATAAGAGTGCCAAGGGGATCGCCAAAGCCTAGGACGAAAAGCGCCATCGCATATACGCCAAGGCCGACTGTGGGATCGCCCTTCTCTGCGCGAAGATAGGTGTTCTTGGAGACGCCCACGCGCTCGGCGACGGCAAGGACCGTCAGCCCACGTTTGCGCCGCGCGATCGCCATATCGCTGCCGAATTTTGCCAGCGACCGTTTTACGGCAGGGGGCAGGACATCTGATACGTTCGATCTCATCCGCAAAGCTCCATGTATAAAATCTTAATAGCATTATAGACCAATATATAGAACTTTATTTAGCGTGCTCCAGATTCACCCGGACCGACGTCAAACGACGACATACCCACCCTGGTCGAGGCTGCGGCGCCTTTGAAGTATTGCTCGAGGACTCTGGACCACGATCGCTGGGAAGATTCCTAGGAAAACCTCGGGGCCCCGTGACGCTTCTAGCGGTCCTGCACTCGATGAATGGTTGAGGGAAGCCGCCTGAAACAAACCGTGGAGGTGCAAGATCACCGGCGCCTTCCTTAATTAATGCCTGCGAGAATGCTTCTCTTGTTGCCCATTGCCCTTCCCGATTCGATGAACGCGTCGTTGCCTTCGAGATCGTTAGCCCTAACCGACATACGTCACCTTTTATGCTAAGAGAGCGGCCAAAGCTGACCTGAATTCCTTGCAAAACCGGAGACAATGCACATCAATTACGGCTTGTAGTCTTGCAGTCTTTTCCAATCGAAGGATGAGCCTGAAGGAAGCGAAGGGTTAGCGAAGCGGGGACTCCTTTCATTTTTGCGATTCACGTTATGTTAGCGCGCGGGTCGGATGGGTTGCCGACCGAGCGCGCCCACCCTCCCCTCGCGCGAATCGGCAAGGGTCCTATCCGACCCGCGCGCGGGCTGAAGCCGGATGGAAAACTGGCGTTCGAGCACTGAGGCGGAGTAGCCCAAAGAGTTTTGCCTTGGCCTGTTGCATGCGGCGCGCGGCGTCGGTATCGCTCAGTGCGGCCCCGACGCGCTTGAGGGCGTTGATGCTGAGTCCCTGGCGCAGGTACTGAGCCGGCTCGTCGAGCGCCAGCAGTGTTTCGAGCGGAGTTTGATAGCGTTTGTAGCGAACCCTTTTGCGGCCTCTGGGATCGATCTCGACATCGGCCTGAGCGCAGGGACGATGGTAGTTCAGGTACGGGTTGAGGAACTCCCGATAGAAGCTGTTGATGCGGTCGGCGTGTCCGGCATCGATGTATCCATAGCCCATGTGCTTGCGGATGACGGCGCCGTTCTTGGTCTCGATCAGTCCGTTGTCGCCCGCGTGCCGGGGACGGCTTTTGGTCTGCTCGATGAGCAGCTTGTTGAGTAACTGCTCGACGGTGCGGTTGATGAACTCGCTTCCGTTGTCGGTGTGGAAGGCGAGGATGCGGAACGGGAACTGGCGCAGCATGGTTTCGAGCAGGGGCTCCAGATACAGTTCGCTGATGCGACCTGTGGCCCCGGCGATCTGCCACTGCGTGACCTCATCGACGGCGTTGATGTGATAGACGCCTTTCGCCTCGGCCGTGTCGCCCTGGTGGACCGTATCGCGGAGCGGCGGTAGAGGTTTGATTATGGCGACGGTCCGTATCTGAATAATTACGACATGAGCTCATTCGCAGAGGACCATCCGAACTTCCCAGACCACTTATAGAATTCCGACGGGTTGCGAAGACGACTATGATCTCTACTCAAACCACTCGTTTTACGCGAAGCTCAAACCCCTCAATAATTTGGGCCCTGGTCTGCTCTTTGATATTCCTTGGGTTTGGCCCTTCGTGTGCATGCCGGTGACTGTCTCAGGCCGGGCGACGCTTCTGCACGCTGCCGTACTGCATCACCCGCCCGGCGCACGGCAGAAATCGGGTCAGAAGCTGATAACTTTTTCGCACTCCTCGGTCCACGCCACCAGCTCGTCCATACTGCTGCGCCGAACCTGAGGGATCAGCGATTCTGAGGGAATTCCGCGAGCCTCCATGCAAGTCCCGCAGGCCGCGATCGTTGCTCCGGCCGCCGCGATCGCCCGCAGCATCTCCTGCGGGTTGTAATCTGCATGGGCAGGATTGAGCCCAGCCATCCCGCACAGAACCCCATCGCCCAACAGAAACACTCTGATCTCCGCCGTGCGCGAAAGAGCTGCCGCCAGTCGCAGACCATTGTAGGATCGCTGGTTTCCATAAGGGGAGTCATTGAAGAGGAACAGGTACTTCATCGTTTTCCTCCCGCTAGCCAATCCATGATGGAACCGCCGCGCGGTCTGCCTGGCGTGCCGCAGTGCTTCCCTGCAAAGCGCATCCGATGGCGGCTACGATCTGCGGATCTTCCGGAACCTGCAACTTGACCCGCAGGCGCGCGGCCAGCGCGTCCCCCACGGCTTGGTTCAAGGCGACACCGCCTGCAAAAAGAACCTCTGCCGCCGCGCCAACTCGTTGAACCAGAGACGCGGTGCGAACTGCAATCGACTCTACGATGCCGCGCGCGATATCGCTGCGCCCGACGCCGCGCGCGATCAGGCTCACCACTTCCGACTCGGCGAATACCGTGCAGGTGCTGCTGACCGGGTAAGCCTCGGCCGATGCTTCGGCGAGAGATGCGAAATCCGCCACCTGAGTCGCCAGGGCCATCGCCATCACTTCGAGGAATCGCCCCGTGCCGGCGGCGCATTTGTCGTTCATTTCGAAGCGCAACAGACGGCCCTCGCTATCGACAGAGAGCACCTTCGTATCCTGGCCGCCGATGTCGATCACCGTCCGGCAAGAAGGAAAAAGCCAGTGCGCTCCCGTCGCATTGGCCTTAAGTTCCGAGACGGTGTCGGCGCCCGTCCTTTTCGCAAATAAATGCCGGCCATAGCCTGTTGCGGTGATGCAGTCGTACTCTTCGCCGGCCAGCAACTCGCGGCAAACTGTCAGCGGATCGAACGAGTTCTCGCGTTTCTTGGCCGTGAGAAGCCGGCCATCTTCAAAGATAGCCAGCTTTACCGTCCTCGATCCGATGTCGATGCCCGCGCTCTTCATTGGCGAAGACGCTCGACGAATGCTTCAACCCGCGTACGGATCTGTCCCGTATCTTCCTGGCTGTAGTCGGTATCGATGCGGAGGGTGGGAATCGATTCGCGCTCAAGCTGCTCCACCATGGGGCCTGCTTCCATCTGATAGGGCTGGCAGAACTGGATGGTGTAGTGAATCACGCCATCCACCTTGCGCTCGCTCGTGGTCTCCCGGACATAATCCAGACGCGTCGGATTCGGCGTGAAAACGGCGCAGTCGATCTGCAGATAACGTTCAGCGAGCTGGCCGATGATCTCCTCCACACTCTGGCCGGTTTCCGGAGCCAGCCAGCGCGTGCTGCGTTCTCCCACGCAGCTTTCTTCGCCCACAATGACGGCGCCAGCCGATTCGACGATCGCCGGAACCTTCCAATTCGGCACCGCCATCGGGCAGCCGGAAATGACCACTCGTGGACGCTCTGCCGGAAACACACCCTTGTTCTCGGCGACCCGCGTTTCCAGCTCATCGCAAAGGGCATTGACCGCGCCCGTGAACCGCACCGGGTCGTCGTAGAACGAAACCTGCGAAACCAGCAGGGAGTCCAGGCCGGAAATCGGCGCCGGGCAGGCGCGCCGCACGGCCGCCAAACGCTTCAGCGCCGCGCGCTTGGCGTTCACAGTGGTCACAGCCGCTTTCAGCTTTGCCAATTCCATCTTGCGCCCGGTCACTTCCTCCAGCTTTGCCGCAAAGCTGCTATATTCGGCGCGCAGCAGAGCCTTCCCAGCTTCGCTCTTCACCTGCGGCAGGTCGATTACATGTAGATTGGGGATGAACTGCCGGAGAATTTCGTAAGCCTTCTTCTTGCCGTCGCAGGTATTCTCGCCAACTACCAGGTCGCAGGCCTCGACGTAGGGGCAAACCTTCCCCAGCTTGAACCCGAATGCTGATTTGATCAGCGAACAGGTGTTGCGCGGCAGCACCTGCTCTACAAGGTCGGTAGCGAAATCGGCGCCCGTGCAAAGCCCTACCGATACGCCGTCCAAAGCAAGGATCAACTCTTCGGGAACAAAGGTGCAGTAGGATCCAATCACCTTCCTGCCCTCTGCCTTGGCATCCAGCAGCTCCTTCACGCGCAAGCCATGAACCTCGCTCATGACGAAGTCGAAGTACTTCATCCCCTCGGGGCGGTTGGGCTGCGAAAGGAACAGTGATTCATATGCCTGCCCTAAACCACTCAGCAAGGCGTCATGCGCCTCCAGGTCCAGGCCCAGATCGGACCACATTACACGATAATCGCTCATTCTTTCATCTCCTGACGCCGCGCGGGCGCACTCCGGTTCCATCGTCGATTGGCAGGGAGCGGCACTCTCCGCCTGACAATCCATGGGCTGCCACTGACAGCGAGGCATCTGGGGAAATGCCGGACACGCTAGTGATTTTCCCAAGAATATCACGCCCATACAATCGCAGGGAGGGTTATTCAAACTCGGGATGCATGAGTCTCTCGGTAAGCACCGAGCTTGCGCTATGAAGCACGAATTCACGGGGTTTGAAAGCTAATCCCACACCAGCGCCGCGTCGGGAAAGGCCCGCGCGGTTTCGCTCTCCGCGCCCGGCTCCGGCTCAAAAATTTCGCCCGCCTCAATGCGCGGAAGAAAAAACCGCTCCACCTCGCCCAGCACAGCGGCTCCCGTGCGCGCATGGTAGATCGCTGCGCGCAGCTTCGCGCCGCCCGTCACGCCATGTGTAAACCACGTGGCAAACTGCTTCATCTTTCCCGCCGGCTCGCCCATGCGCGCGTCGCGCGGCAAATCCTTGGTCGCCTCGGCTTCTGTCAGCAGCATCTCAAAGTACGCGCGAATCATGCGGTAGCGATCTTCGACTGTCGGCCGCTCGTAGCTGCCCGTCGCCGTGTACTGGGCAATTTGCCTGAAGATCCACGGATTCGCCGGCGCCGCTCGTCCGATCATCACCGCGTCGCAGCGCGTCTCGGCCACCATCGCCACTGCGTCCTCCGGCGTGCGAATGTCTCCGTTCCCAACCACCGGAATCCCCACCGCCTGCTTCACAGCGCCAATCCATTCCCACTGCGCCTGGCCGCTGTAGCCTTGTTCGCGCGTGCGCGCATGCAGCGCCACGCCATCCAACCCCTCGGCCTCCGCCATCCGCGCCAGCTCCACGCAAACAATTTGCGTCTCGTTCCAGCCCATGCGGAACTTGACGGTGAAGGGTATTGTCACCGCCCGCCGTACCGCTCGAAAAATCTCGCCGATCTTCGGCAAATCGCGCAGCAGGCCCGACCCCCCGTTGCACCCAACGACGCGTTTCGCCGGGCAGCCCAGGTTCAGGTCCACCAAATCGAAACCCGTCTCCTCCACGATCCGTGCCGCTTCTGCCAGGGTCTCGGGATTCGATCCGAACAGTTGCGCCCCGATGGGATGCTCGTCGTCATAGAACGTCAGATAGCGGCGCCGCTTCGTCTCCCGCATCCGCGCCAGCCCATCGGCCGACGTGAACTCCGTCATCAGCAGCCCGCATCCTGACTGCGCATTTGTCACCGCAGCCTCAATCTGCGCAGCTTCCGTTTCCTGACCCCTGACCCCTGACCCCTGATCCCTGGTGAACAAACTCGCATGCCGGATAAATCTCCGGAACACCGTGTCCGTGACGCCGGCCATTGGCGCCAGCACTGTCGCGGGCCGCACTGTCACCGCGCCCAGCCGCACCTCCGCCGGTACCCGCGCCTCCGCGGGCATCGCGTGCTCCAACGGATTGTCCCAGTTCTTCTTCACGGTGAATCCGCGTCCTGCCATGGTATCTGCCACTTCGTTGCTAGCGCTTGCTTTTCTCCGCGACTTCTTTCGCGCGGAACTTCGTGATCCGTTCGATCAATTTCACGGGCACCGGCTCTGCGAACGAAAACTGCAGCGTGCTCTTCACAACTTCAATATTTCCTAAGTCGCCCTTGAACGCATCGAGCAGCGTCTTCGTGGCCGGATAGATCGAGTAGTGTTTCTTCCACCCCGCAAAGTAGAGCAATCGCTCCCCATGTAGCATGTATGTCGGGATTCCATATGAAATTCTCTCCTCGGCTTTGGGCGCAGCCTTGCGGATCGTGCTGCGGACGCGGCTAAGAGCGTATTGCGCCGCTTCCGGCTGCGCGGCAACATACGCGTGGATGGACTTGAAATCGCGACTCATTTCATCCCGTGCCTCCGAGCGTTCTCCAAACAAACGTAAGCCCCCGCCGCGGCGGAGGCTCACTCTTCAAAATCCGTCGCAGCCGGTTACTTGGTGGCTGCCGCTGCTGCTATCGCCTTGTCGCTCTTGGCGTACTTCCGCCGGAACCGCTCCACGCGTCCCGCCGTATCCACCAGCCTTTGCTTGCCGGTAAAGAACGGGTGGCAAACCGAGCAAATTTCCACGTGAATGTCGCCTTTGTGCGTCGATCGCGTCTCAAAATTGTTTCCGCAGGCGCACATCACCCGCACCGCGCCGTAATTGGGATGAATTTTTTCCTTTGGCATCTAAATACAAACCTTTCCCGCACATCTTCTCTATCAATATTGTAAGTGGATTCGCTCGGTTGCGCAATCCGGGGGCAGGGGGGTTCCGCGTCCCCGGGGAAAGCTACCAGCCTTTAGCACAGGACCGCGAATCACTGACGGCTTCCGGTGAATCACGCAATCTTACCGAGCACAAACCAGCTACGAGCTACAGGCTGGTGCCTGGCCGCGCGATTGCGCTGACGGCAAGAGCGGAACTGGTTGCGGGAGTGCAGCGGCGGAAACTGGAACTATCGAAGATAAGGAGCAATTCTTTGGTTGAACATGCCAGCCGCCAGAATCAGATCAAGCAATACTGGGCCGCGAAATCCCCCAACCATCAATGAATTCCAGAACTCCCCGGCCGGAACCGCAACTGGCTCGCCCGATGCGCCGCATGCAATCACGAATGACCTTGGTGGGGCGCCTTGTCCCCATCTTTCCCCTCGCGGATGGCTTTACTTCGCCGATGCGGAGGTGATACCTTCCGGAGAAGCCCTCCCCGGCCCCTTTTTCACAACAGGAGAATCCCCATGTTTTGTTCCAGATGTGGCCAAGAGTCCCAGCCGGATCAGAGATTTTGCAAAGGTTGCGGAGCTGCCTTAGGAGCTCTGGGCAACGGCGAAAGCCTCTCTCCGGTCGCTGTCGCCCCACTCGTCCAAGCCGTTCCGCTGTCAGCACAACCTCAGGCGCAGTACCCGCCATCGCCAGCACCGATACCGTATCCGCAGGCGCAAACTCCATCGCAGTTCCCGCCTCCACCAGTGACAACACCCTATCCGCAGGCCCCGCCGCCTTATCCGCCTCCTGGCATGACGCCGGTAATGTACCAGGCATACCCCGGCCAACCGCAAGGCTCCAAATCGAATGCCCTTTTCATCGGCATCGCGTGTCTGGCGGTTGTGGCCGGCGTAATTTGCGTTACCGTTTACAAAAATCAGAATCACGGCATGGTGATGATTGGAACCAAGGACCAGGTCGTCTATTCTGGCACGGCCACCAAGGACCAGGCCACGGCGCTCGGGAACGCACTGAAGGCTGATGGATACTTCCAGGATCAGGGGGCGAGCGTGCTGTTGGACAAGGAGACCAGCGGTACCACCATCTCCTATGTGGTGAAGGACGGCTTCTGGAACCAGGAGGGGGTCGTTGCAAAGTTTGACGAGCTTACGCGCGAGGTGGCTTCGTCGGTGGGCGGGCTTCCTCTGAACGTGCAGCTAATGAACGACACCAAGACCGTAGAAAAGACCTCTTCCGTGGGCAGCGTGGCTTTCGGCAACGACACGGTGGTTTACGAGGGTGCGGCCACGCAGGCCGAAGCGCAGGCGCTGGGCCAAAAACTGCAATCGCTCGGTTTCCTCTCGGGCAAGGGCGTCGATGTGCTCCTGGGCAAGCACACCAGCGGTACGACGATCGCGTTCGTTGTGGGCGACGGAGTGTGGAACGACGCCAACACTGTAAGCGGTTTTGAAGACCTTGTGCGCCAAGCCGCCCCGGCCGTTGGTGGATTGCCGATCAAGATGCTCCTGTTGAGCACTACGCTCCAAAAAGAGAAGGACGAGCAGATTCAGTAGAGAGCGGAGCCGGGCGCCGGCGGCGGAAAAGCTCCCACAATCTTCATTCTTGTTGATCCGGCGGCAGGCGGTTTGCCTTGCACCTTGTGAACACGCAACTCCAGGTAGAAAAGGACGAGGTAATCAATCAGAGCCACTTAGCCCCTGTCATTTTTTTCGACCAGTGGCCTGCGGCGGAGTTCTTGCTATAAAATCCGATTCCATCGGCGGTCGCCGTATCGTCTTCAAATCCCCCTGCCGTGGAGGGGCTTGTGTCAGCTCCCGACGTAATCTTGAAAAACGGCAAGTTTGCCCAAACGTCACGGCGCGATGCCTGGTGGCTTTCTCCCACTGCCGTTTTTCTTGGTCTGGGCGCATTTCTGGTCTATGCGAACTGGGCAGCTTTCCAGAACAGCCATTACACCTACGGGCCATATATCTCGCCGTTTTACTCTCCTGAGCTGTTTGGCAGTTCCCCACACGCTTTGTTTGGCCCCAAACCGGCGTGGTACCCGAACTTTTTGCCATTTTCTCCGGCTCTGCTCATTCTCTGGATCCCGGGCCTGTTCCGCGTCACCTGCTACTACTACCGCGGCGCGTATTACAAGTCATTCTGGGCCGATCCTCCGGCCTGCGCAGTGAGCGAGCCGCGAAAGAGCTACCTGGGAGAACGAAGCTTTCCGCTGATTCTGCAGAATTTTCACCGCTATTTTCTGCGCCTCTCCTACATTATTCTGGGGCTTTCTCGTCTACGACGCGGTCAAGTCGTTCTTCTTCCCCAACGGATTTGGAATCGGGGTCGGGAGCCTTGTTCTGGTCGTGAACGTCGTGCTCCTGGCCGGATATATCTTCGGGTGTCATGCATTCCGGCACATGGTCGGAGGCTGCTTCGACCAGATCTCCGATCACCCCGTCAGTCATAAACTCTACGATTGCGTAAGCTGCTTGAATGCGGCCCATAAGAAGTGGGCGTGGGCGAGCCTCCTTTGGGTCGCGTTTTCCGATATCTACGTCCGCCTCTGTTCGATGGGTATCTGGCATGATTGGAGAATTCTCTAGATGCCGGAGTTCCAGCGGTTCTCCTACGATGTGTTGGTGATTGGCGCGGGCGGGGCAGGGCTGCGCGCGGCCATCGAGGCCGGAGCCAACGGCGCAACCGTGGGAGTAGTCTGCAAGTCTCTGCTCGGTAAAGCGCACACCGTTATGGCCGAAGCGGAATTGCGGCGGCGCTGGCCAACGTTGACGATCGCGATAGCTGGCGGGTCCATTTCGCCGACACCATGCGCGGCGGCCAATACCTCAACAACTGGCGCATGGCCGAACTGCACGCCAGGGAAGCGCCGGAATGCGTGCGCGAACTGGAGGCATGGGGCGCGCTTTTCGATCGCACTCCGGATGGCAGGATTCTGCAGCGAAACTTCGGCGGACACAAGTATCCGCGCCTGGCGCACGTTGGCGACCGCACCGGCCTGGAGATGATACGCACGCTCCAGGATCACGGCATTCATGGGGGGATGGAAGTCCACATGGAATGTACGGTGCTCAGCCTGCTGCTCGATGGGAACCGCATTGCCGGAGCTTGCGGCTACGATCGCGAGAAGGGCCGGTTCTATCTCTGGCAGGCGAAAGCGGTGGTGCTGGCCACCGGCGGCATCGGGCGCGCCTTCAAGATCACCAGCAACAGTTGGGAATATACGGGCGACGGCCTCGCCCTCGCGTACCGCGCTGGAGCCGAACTTCAGGACATGGAGTTCGTTCAGTTTCATCCCACGGCATGGTGTGGCCGATTAGTGTGCGCGGCATCCTGGTCACCGAAGGCGTGCGCGGCGAAGGCGGCGTTCTGCGCAACAGTGAAGGCCGCCGCTTCATGTTCGACGACATCCCCGATCTCTACAAGGAGCAGACTGCGGACACCGAGGAAGAAGGCTGGCGGTATACGCAAGGCGACAAGAACGCGCGCCGTCCGCCGGAACTGCTCACCCGGGATCATGTGGCGCGGTGCATCAATCGCGAGGTAAAAGCAGGCCGGGGCTCTCCGCACGGCGGCGTCTTCCTTGACATTTCCTGGATCAGCGGCCGTCTCCCGAAATCGGCCGAGCATATCAAGCGCAAACTCCCCAGCATGTATCACCAGTTCAAGCAGCTTGCCGATCTCGACATCACCAAAGAGCCAATGGAGGTGGGTCCTACGACTCACTACATGATGGGCGGAATCCGCGTAGATGGCGATTCGCAAATGTCAACGGTTCCAGGGCTCTTCGCTGCGGGAGAGGTTGCCGCGGGCCTGCACGGCGCCAATCGGCTGGGCGGCAACTCTCTCTCTGATCTCCTTGTATTCGGCCGCCGGGCCGGACGCTACGCCGCGGCCTTCGCAAAGGCCAATGGTCCGGCAGCGGTCGACGAAACAGAGCTTCAGGCCGCGGCGGCGCAGGCCCTCGTTCCTTTCGGCCACGGCTCATTGGGCGAGAACCCATACCAGATTGATACGATCTGCAGGAGGCCATGCAGGACCTGGTCGGGATCGTGCGCACAGAAAGTGAAATGCGGCAGGCGCTCGAAGTGATCGCGCAATTACGCGCCCGGGCAGAGCGAGCAGGCGTAGCCGGCCATCGTGAGTACAACAATGGTTGGCACACGGCGATCGACGTCGGAATATGCTGGTCGTGTCGGAGGCCGTTACCCGCGCGGCGCTGCTGCGCAAGGAGAGCGCGGACGAAGCCAGAAGACTTCCCGGCAAAGACCCGAGGGGGACACACAACATCGTTATCAAGCGGGGCGCAGATGGCACACACACACACACAAACACGCGCACCCGCCAACGCACAGACGATTTGAAGAAAGAGACAAAGAGAGAAACACACACAGACAAAACAGACAGCCACACAGCCAAATTTCACACAGGCGCGGAAACACGACGGCGACGCCACACACATTTCACTACACACATCGAAGAGGGGATGGTGGTTCTGGAACACTGTACACCATATACACACGCACACACCCCCCCCCTGGCAGTGCGATGGAACTGCAAGGCCGGCAAGTGTGGATCGTGTTCCCCCTAAAACCCCCCCCCCCCCCCCCCCCTAACCCCCCCCCGGCCGCCCGGCCGCGGCCTGGCTGGGCCGGCCAATCTGGCCGCCGTCCGGCCGCCAGCGTTTCCCGTCATTCGCGATCTGGTCACCGACGTCTCCTGGAACTTCCGTGCCAAGAAGACCATCAAGCCGTTCAAGCCCCGTCTGCCTTATGCGCCCGACGGCACCTGGCGCATGCAGCAGGTTGACGTCGAGCGTGTGCAGGAGTTTCGCAAGTGTATCGAGTGTTTCCTCTGCTGAGGACGTATGCCATGTATTGCGGGAACACCACAAGCAGGATGAGTTTGTCGGTCCGCGTTCGCTCGTTTACGCCGCCGCGCTCGAAATGCATCCGCTGGATACCGAAGACCGGATTAGCGATTTGAGGCACAGGCACAGCATCGGCTACTGCAACATCACTACGTGTTGCCGGCAAGTCTGCCCAGAGGGAATTACGATCACCGAGAACGCCATCATTCCTCTTAAAGAGCGCGTGGTTGATCGCTACTTTGACCCCCTCAAGAGCCTCTTCCGCATCCTCTGATCCCAAGCCCCGTCTCCCTGAGCGGGAAATTGTTCATCTCGGCGGGCTGTCATGGGCTTCGAACACAAGCCCTTCCGGCTCCAATTCTTCGCATTCGAAGGCTGGGTTCTGCAGCAGGCGCACGCAACGATTCCAGCGCAGGATGGCATCGTCGTTTCCCGCTGGACGGATCTTTTCCGCCTCCGCGAAAGAACGAAGAGCCAGCTCGAAAAGCGTCAACACTGCGGCAGGCGGCTGTCCCGTTTTGAGCTGCGCCTTAGCGCGCCGTTCATACAGAATCCCGGTGTAGTAGTGACGCTCGTACGGATCTGTCAGCAGTTGGAAGATCTTCTCCGCCTCCCTGAACCGGTCGGATCCCCCGGCGAATTCGTCGGTAAGGGCGAGCCCGAGCAAACGCAATGCCATCTGATGCCGCGGCTCGACAGCCAGGATGTCGTGGCAGATCGATTCGGCTTCCTCTGGTTCGTTGAGCGAGCGATACAGTTCCGCCTTTGCGATGGCCTCGGGTATTCCGCTTGTCGAAATGTGCTTGAGCTTGTAGTCCATATCCACTCCCTCCACGCCAGATTCTCTTTGCCGCGCGAATTTTGCCGCCCGGCTCGATTCTTCCCGCATGACACCTTCAATGTGCCGCCAAATCGGAAGCGAGAAGCCCCGATCTCAATGCGGAGTTTGAAAAACGATCTTTCAGGGGACGAGCGACATACCAGAGGCGGCGTTCTCACTGCGTTGTGGATCGCCCTGCTCTGCTTTCTTGACCACGACATTATGCTTCTTTTCCCAGGCATAGTCCAATTTTAGGTAGCG
>CAWKFD010000022.1:0-86540 GCA_963848805.1 uncultured Acidobacteriaceae bacterium
TGCTGCCGTGACCGCGGAGATTCGCTTGAAGACTGCAATGGCCTTTGCGCGGTTGCCGCCGAAGCTGCGCATTACGGCCACTCTTGCGGTCATCGAAGAGCAACCGCAAAAAGATGTGGCCGCAGCGTTGGGAATTTCAATTGGAGCAGTCAAACTGCGCGTCTTTCGCGCGCTTCGACTGCTTCGAAAAGATTTGGAACAAAAAGGAATAAGGCCATGAATGAAGATGATCAGGACCGCATGAAGAAGTTACTGCAACAAGCGCTGCCGCCGGTGAAAGGCGACTCGCAACCGCGCCGCGATCTGTGGCCCGCGATGCTGCGGCGGCTGGATGCACGGCCCGCTGCGTCGGCTCAAACTGGCTGGGCCTTCGGAGTCTGGTTCGACGGAGCGCTTGCAGCGGGACTTGTCGCTCTCATCGCTTTTTCGCCGTCGTCGATTCCCGTAATTCTCTATTACCTGTGAACCCGCGCCAAGGTACGAGTCCGCCAACAAAAATGAACAAGGAGGAAGTTATGAACACCCATCCCTATCTGCGCGCTTATCTGGCCGGCATCTTTGTGCCAACGCTTGTGCTGCCGCTACTGCTAACCGTATTTATCGTGGTGCGAATCGTGCTCAAAGTGCCGGTTCCCATCGAGCAAGCTATGATTTTTCCCATGGCCGTAGTACCCTCGCTCTTCGGGCTGTGGAACATGCTCTGGCTTGCGTCGCACGAGAGCACGCACCTTCCCATCGGCCTGCATGGAGCTCTGTTGCCGCTGCTGATGGCGCCCGTGGGCGCGCTCGTAGCCACCAGCCTCGGAGTGCTTTCGCTAGGCTCTCACAGTGCTACATGGTTTCAGGCTTGCGAGATTCCCTATGCGCTAATCGCGCCGTTCTTCCTGGCCGCGCTGGCCGGCTATTACCTGGTGTGGAAATACATCGTGGGCTTTTTGAACCGCGTGCTGGGCATTGCATGAGGTGTTGCGCGTCCCCATCCTCCACTCCAAACTGTCTACCAAGGCGTAGTTGTCTCATAAGACGCGGCCTACGATAACGAATAAGGAGACGGCGATGAGTTTCGGAAATCTTCAGTGGCTTTTTCCGATTGTCGTTACACTTCACAATGCGGAAGAGGCCCTATGGCTTCCAGCCTGGTCGAAACGAACTGGCTTCTGGCACACCCCTGTTGCGCCAGGTGTCTTCCGTTTTGCCGTGTCGGTCTTGACGGTTCTTGCTTTCGCTATCACCTGGCTGAGCGCAGAATCGGGCAAACAGACGGTGTGGACCTACCTCGTCTTCGGATCCATGGTTGTCGCGTTAGCCAACGTCCTGATTCCGCACGTAGCGCTATCTGTGGCGCGGCGCAGCTATATGCCAGGTGTTGCTACGGCTGTGGCCTTGAATCTTCCGGTCCTGTCTCTGCTGGTAGTGATGGCTCTCAAGGAAGGGTATGTCTCGGGCGTGAAGGCAGCGGAATATTCCGTTGGTATGGCCGGTCTCGTCCTACTCTCCATCCCTGCGCTCTTCAAAATAGGAAGGACCTTGAACTTCTAAGCGCGGCTAACTCTCCATCACCGCACCCAAACTGAAAACGCAATACTGCTGGCGCGCGAGGTTGTTAAGCCACGCTCTACGCGCCGCGATTGAAGAAATCCTGAAGCCCGGCGCGCTGGGCATGAGCTGCCATGGAAGCTTGAATCTCCAAAGCCAAAGCCAGAGCTTCGCGGCCCTGGCGCGCGGTCACGCGAGGCTGCTGGCGCGTCTGGACCGAATCCAGGAAATGAAAGAATCTCCAGGCGCAGCGGCTCGCCGGGCGTGACCGGCGGCTTGGAAAAACTCAAGCGGCTTTCGATTCAGCGGGACTGGTGAATTGCGCGATCACTGACGGATCGATCCTGGCCATGGCGGCAAACTGCGCAATCATTGCCGGGTCGATTTTGCTGAGGTCGATCTTTCCTGACGCGATTCCTTCGGCAACAACGAAAAGAGGCCGAATTCCCCCAACTGGATGTCGATTGAAGAATGCGGGGAACGGGTGCTGCGCGGCATCCGCAACAACGACCTATATATCTTCACTAAGCCAGAAATTAAGGAAGGCTTCGCGGAACGGGCGAAAGCTATGCTGGCCGCGTTTCCCGATGAACCGATCAATCAGGCGCGGGCTTCTGAGATTACGTTCCTGACCTCCAACCCCATCTTTGCGCAGGCCACAGCGGCGAAGCGCTGATATCAGAGCGGTACCCCGCGCAATGATCGGCGCGAGAAAGCAAAGCGCGATGCGTTCGAAATTACGATGGATGGTATTCTGGTCCACATTCGCGTTGGCTCCATGTGCGTGGGCGCAGCAGTCGAGTTCCTGCGCCAGCCTGATGAACTTCAAGGCTTCCGGAGTGGAAATCACCAAGGCTGCGCCGGTTGCCGCCGGCACCACAGAGCCCAACCCTGGGGGCCCGGTCACAGCGGGCCGCTTCCCGCATACTGCCGAGTCGAAGGCGTCATCAATCGCCGCACCG
Source organism: uncultured Acidobacteriaceae bacterium (assembly GCA_963848805.1). Classification (GTDB taxonomy): domain Bacteria; phylum Acidobacteriota; class Terriglobia; order Terriglobales; family Acidobacteriaceae; genus Telmatobacter. Next base: position 2,499 of record CAWKFD010000022.1, read on the forward strand.
GAGTTGGCGGCGAGGAGTTCGGAATCCGATTTGCTTTGGCGATGCCGGACAAATGGAATAGCGACTTCTTAATGCAAGGTGGAGGCGGCGGCAACGGCTTTGTTCAAGCGCCGCTTGGCCTGGTTGCCGCCGGAGACACTCCCGGGCTGATGCGTGGATTCGCGGTGGTCACTACCGACACAGGCCACAAGAGCCACGGAGGGCCGTTTGATTTCAGTTTCATGAAAGACCAGCAGGCCTATTTGGACTTCGCATATCTTGCCAATGCCCAGGTTGCCGCCCTGGCCAGGCAACTGATTGCCGAGTACTACGGGAAACCTGCCTCCTATTCGTATTTCGCCGGATGCTCCACCGGCGGCCGGGAAGGAATGGTGCTCTCGCAGCGCTATCCCACGGCCTTTGACGGCATCATCTCGGGCGATCCGGCCATGCGCACCGGATTTTCCAATCTGGCCTTCGCGCGGTGGGTCCCCGTTGTCCTCAATCAGATTGCTCCGAAGGATGCAAACGGGAAACCGCTGATCGAGCAGGCCATCACCGATGCCGACCGCAAACTCATTATGGACGCGCTCATGAAGCGCTGCGACGCCAAAGACGGCATCGCCGACGGCATGATCTCTGATCCTCTGGCATGCGATTTCGATCCCGAGACGCTGGCTTGCAAGAAGGGTCAGAGCGACTCCTGCCTGGCTCCGGACAAGGCCGCCGCCATCAAGAAAGCCATCGGCGGCCCGAAAACCGCGAGCGGCATCCAGGTGTATCCCGCTTACCTCTACGACGCTGGCATCACGTCGGGCCCCCCGAATCCAGGAATACTTGTGCCGGGCCCAGGCATCTTCGGACCCGCGCCGACTGCCATGGAAATCGATGTCGATAAGGAAGCGCTGACGGCTGTTCAGCCGCTGGTGGATTCGACGTCTACGAACCTTACAACTTTCTCCGCGCATGGAGGCAAACTGATCTTCTACCACGGCGACAGCGATCCCTGGTTTTCACCGCTCGATACTTTTGACTACTACAAGGGCATGGTCGCCGATAATGGCGGACCCGAAGCCGTATCAAAGTGGAGCCAGTTCTATTTCGTTCCGGGAATGGCCCACTGTAGCGGAGGCCCCGCGCTTGATCAGTTTGATTTGTTAGGTGCAATGGTCAACTGGGTAGAAAAGGGGATCGCGCCCACGTCGGTCCTCGCAACCGGCAAGGCCTTCCCAGGGCGCAGCCGCCCGTTGTGTCCTTACCCGAAGCACGCTCAGTACAAGGGGCAGGGAAATCCGGAAGACGCACAGAACTTCGAATGCCGCTGATTGCGTTTGGCATCTGAAGGAGTCATCATGAAGGACTTGCAAGGGAAAGTCGGATTCATAACCGGAGGGGCAAGCGGTATCGGCCTCGGCATCGCCAAGGTATTCGTGCGCAACGGTATGAAGGTTGTCATTGCCGACCTTCGCCAGGATCATCTCGACTGCGCGCTTGCGTACTTCGACAGCCAACTGCAGCGGGCATCGGTGCATGGGATCCGCCTCGACGTTACCGATCGCGCTGCCATGGCGGCTGCCGCCGATGAGGCGGAGGGCCGTTTCGGCAAGGTGCACATCGTCGTCAACAACGCCGGTGTCGGTCTGGAAGGTCCCCTCGATAAAGTTACCTACGACGATTGGGACTTCGGCATCGGCGTCAATCTTGTCGGGGTTGTCAACGGCGTGCAGACCTTCCTGCCTCGAATCCGCCGCCACGGGGAAGGCGGGCACATCGTCAACACGGCTTCATTGGCCGGGATGACCGCGACCACCATGCCGGCGTGGATGGTGATCTATACCACCACCAAGGCCGCCGTGATCGCAATGTCGGAGTCGTTGCACACGGAACTGCCCTCCACCGGCATTGGCGTTACCGTGCTCTGCCCGGGACCGATCAAGTCCAACATACACGAGGCCTGGAAGAACCGTCCCGATCGCTTCAAGCAGAATAGCGGCTACAAGGAGTCTGAGGCTCGGTTGGAGAGGCGGATCGTGTCCGATGTTTGGATGGAGCCCGAGCAAGTGGGAGAGATGGTCGTCAAAGCTATTAAGAACGACGAACTTTACATCATTACACACGGCGAGTGGCGCGACGCCGTTACTGCCCGCTATCAGGCCGTCATGGCGGCTACACCAACCACGAACAACCCGCAGCTCATCGAGACACTGCGGTCTCCACAACTACGGGCCGCCGCAGAATGACAGATGTCCGGCGTAGCGGGTCGTTAATGCAACTTCCCAGGGGAGTAGGGGAATTTCGGTTTGTCGATTTCATTTTGCAGGAGATAAGCGATGAAGGATGTGGAAGGGAAGGTAGCATTCATTACCGGCGGGGCCAGCGGCGCGGGTTTCGGCATGGCCAGTGTGTTCTCAAAAGCCGGGATGAAAGTCGTGATTGCGGACATTCTGCAGGACCGCCTCGATCAGGCCATGACTCAGTTAGATCCATCCCGTGTACATCCGGTCCGCCTCGATGTCACCAACCGCCAGGATTTCGCGCGGGCAGCAGACGAAGCGGAGCGGGTTTTCGGCAAGGTTCACCTGGTCTGTAACAACGCCGGCATCAACCTTTTTGTCCCTGCCGAGGACCTCACCTACAACGACTGGGATTGGGTTCTGGGCGTCAATTTGGGTGGAGTGGTCAATGGATTGACGACGTTCATTCCCCGTCTGCGCAAGCTTGAGGAAGGCGGACACATCGTCAATACCGCGTCCATGGCAGCTTTCCTTCCCAGCTCTGCCGCAGTCACATATACGGCGGCCAAGTTCGGAGTGCGTGGGCTCACCGAAGCCCTTCGGTACAGCCTGTACAAATACAACATTGGCGTTTCCTTGTTCTGCCCGGGCCTGATGAATAGCGGGATCTATGAGAGCGAGAAAATGAGGCCGCCGGAACTCGCCTCGTCGAACATCGAGAAGAACGTGAAGGCAATGGCGTTCGTGCCGGAACTCAACACGACGGCGGGGATGGCGCCGGAAGAAGTGGGCGAAAGGGTTCTGGCCGGCATCCGGAGGAACCAGCTCTATATCTTCAGCCATGGCGAGTTCAAGGAGGAACTCCAGGATCTTTTCGATGAGGTTCTTGAGTCATTGCCCACCGATAGAGGCCCTGAACTGCGGCTCAAGTTCGAGCAGATGCGGCGCGAGGGGCTCAAGAAAGCTCGCGTAGCTGCAAACCAGATCAACTGAACCAGCGTCGATTCAGAGCGATGCTGGGCCGGATCGCTCGAATGCCGGTACTGGCGGGCCAGACGAGTATAGAATTTCTGTGGGCTTCGAATTCAAGAAGAAATCCGGGTTAACATCGCCGGCAGCGTCAATATAGAGGTTTGTCACGCGGGCATAAGGAGTCGAGAGAAGTGCGAGAGTTGCACAACAAAGTTGCGTTTATCACTGGCGGAGGCAGCGGCATCGGCCTGGGCATCGCCATGGCCTGCGTTCAAGGCGGCATGAAAGCCGTGCTTGCCGATATGCGGCAGGACCATCTCGACCACGCGTTGGCTCTCTTCAAGGAACGAGGACAAGAGAACAGCGTGCACGCGATCCTCTTGGATGTGACCGATCGCACGGCGTACGAGAGCGCCGGAGCCGAAGCCGAGCGCGTATTCGGCAAAGTCCATGTGCTGTGCAACAACGCAGGAATTGGCATCACCGGGCCTTTCAAACAGGGCACGTACGCGGATTGGGACTGGGGTCTCGGCGTGCTGATCGGCGGCGTGATCAACGGCACCATCACATTGTTGCCGCGAATTATGAAACACGGAGAAGGCGGGCACATCGTCAGCACGGCGTCAATGGCCGGTGTGATTGTGGTTCCGAACTGCTCGATTTACAACACGGCTAAAGCAGCCGTCATTGCATTATCGGAGACGCTGCGCAGCGAACTGGCGGGGGATAACATCGGCGTTTCGGCGTTTTGTCCCGGGCCGGTCTTGACCAATATCGGGGAAGGCGCCAAGCTTCGCCCGGAAAAATATAAGAAGGAGAGCGGTCTCGCGGCATACGAAGAGCAGCGGCGGCAGCAGATGGCGGCTGCCCAACCATCCGGTCCTCCCCCCTGGATGAGCATCGAGGAGTGTGGGGAACGCGTGCTGCGCGGCATCGAGCGCAACGATCTTTACATCTTTACGCATCGCGAATTCAAGGAAGGCGTGGCGGAGCGGATGGAGGCGATGCTAGCGTCGTTTCCCGATGAGGCGATCAACCAAACGCGAGCCGCGGCGATTCCGTTTCTGACTTCCAATCCGATCTTTAAACAGGCAATCCAGGCGGCGGTAGCCAAGTAGGGACGCCGCTTTGGATCGCATTTCGATAAGTTCGCTTTCGCTGCATCAACTTAGCGGTAACCGATATCGAGGAGGACTTCAATGGAACAGAATGGACGATTGACGGTTCTCGATCCTCGCGGGCAGCCTACCGGCATCTTTGGACGCCGGCTGGACGCCGAATCCAAGCCCGGCGATATTTTGGATCCTATTACGCAACCAACGAGCGAGCTGAAGCCGGCGTCGCTTGCGCCACGACTGGACACGCTCGACGGCAAGACTGTCTATCTTGTCGAAACAGGCTTTGGCGGCAGCTTCGAGTTCATGTTGGAAATGCAAGACTGGTTCAAAATAAACATGCCCAGCGTGAAAACCGTGCTGCGACACAAGCGCGGCACCATGTTTACCGACGACCCGGAACTCTGGGCGGAGATGAAATCCGAGGGCGCGGACGCGGCAATTCTAGGTGTTGGGGGTTGAGAGGGCTGTTCGGCGAGTGTCGCCGACTACAGCAGAACGCTCGAAGATGAGTTTGGCATTCCTACTGTTCCCATGGTGACCGCGCGGTTCGCGAACTTTGTGGAACGCGATGCGCGGGCGCGCGGCATGCGTCCGAGGTTTAGTTATCCACCGTACCCGGTGTTGGGCATGTCGCGAGCCGTGCTGCGCGAATACATCGAAGGGAACAATCCCCTCACCGCAAGGCCGCTGATGGAGGAAGTGATCGGCGCCCTCACGCGACCGGTGACCGAAGAGGAAAAGCACCCCACGATAGTCCGAAAACCGCAGCGCCCGCGACTGGTCGCACCGGGTACGGGCGAAGACATCCACCGGCAATTCGTCGAGAATGGCTGGACCGACGGCCTGCCCATTATGCTTCCCACGGAAGATCGCGTGGCCGAGATGCTCACAGGAACAGATCATGCTCCGGATGAGGTCGTGGGCCGCATGCTGATCACGCCACAGCAGGAAAAGTTCGAATACACAGTTGAAAAAGTGGCTGCCATCGCGGTGATGGCAGGGGCACGGCCGGAACACCTTCCTGTGATCCTCGCGATCGCAGCAACGCAGGAACCTTCGTTGCCGAGCTCGACAACTTCGTTTGGGCGCATGGTGGTTGTCAACGGACCAATTCGCAATGAGATCGATATGAATTGCGGGACCGCCGCGCTGAGCCCCTTCAATTTTGCGAACTCCGTAATCGGCAGAGCGTGGACGCTGATGTCCATCAATTTCGGCGATGCCCGCGCAGGTGAGACCTTCATGGCTTCGCTGGGCCATAATTTGAATTACAACAATATGTGCTTCGGCGAAAACGAAGAGCAAAGTGTCTTTGAACCCTTTCACGTCCAGAAAGGCTTCAGCGCCGACGAAAGCGTCGTCAGCATCTTCCGTGGATGGAACGTGTTGAATTTCGGAATTGGGCCGGCGAAGGAGATGGCCCACGTGATTTCTACCTTTGGCTCGATGGGACCTGGCGTCACATTTGTGGTCGATCCGCTGGTGGCAAAAAGTCTGCGTTCTGAAGGCTTTCAAACCAAGCGCGACGCCTGCAAATGGATCGTGGAAAACTCCAAGGTTCCGGCCGGGCACTATTGGGAGGGGCAGCAATCCGGCTTTGCGAAGAGATTAGCCGAGCAAGGCGTGGAACCGTTTGCCTCGATGGCCAAGCTACCGAAAGACGCGCTGATCGCGCCGCGTCACTCACCGGACGATATCAATATCCTGGTTGTGGGCGGCGAAACGAATCCGATGTGGATCACCACGGACTTCATCTACACGCGCAGCGCGGCCGTCGATAAGTGGCGCCCGAAGTGCGGACTCTGCCGTGACGCGAAGCCGCTGCGCATGCCGGCCGCCGTGACTTGTAAAGATGGCTTGTGCGGTATTCTGTAGAGTGCGCCGGTCGCCGAAGCAGAGCCGGCGCGGGTGCAAACCTTACCGCGAAGTAAGGGCTGTAACGAGAGCCTTCACAGTCCCAGGAGCGAGGAGAGAGGTATGGAAGATTTCCACGGGAAAGTAGCCTTCATCACGGGAGGCGGCAGCGGCGCCGCACTCGGCCAGGCAAAGGTATTTTCGGCAGCCGGCTGCAAGGTCGTCATTGCGGATATACGCCAGGACCATCTGGATCAAGCCGTCGCTGAATTGCGGAAGCGCGGAGCCGAAGTGCATGCCATCAAGCTCGATGTAACGGACCGTGAGGGATGGAAGGCTGCAGCGGACGAGGCGGAAGCGGTTTTCGGCCCCGTCGAACTCCTGTTCAATACGGCCGGTGTGTCGATCTTCGGGCCTCTGGAGCGGTCGACGTATGACGATTACGACTGGATAATGGGCGTGAATTTCGGCGGCGTCGTGAACGGCATGCAAACCTTTGTGCCGCGCATGATTGCCCGCGGAAAGGGCGGACATATCGTCAACACGGCTTCGCTGGGATGCTTTTTCACCGGCAGCCAGGCAGGGATTTATTCCGCATCGAAGTTCGCGGTGCACGGCATCACGATGGCAATGCGCGACGCGCTGGGAAAATACAACATCGGCGTTTCGGTGCTTTGTCCCGCCAACATCAAGTCGAACATCGGCGAGTCGATCAAAACGCGTCCAGCTCGATTCTCAACGAGCGGGTACAAGGTAGACGAGGACGAAATCCGAGCTTTGAACGAGATTTATTCGCAGGGAATGGAGCCGGAGGAGCTTGCCGGGCATGTGCTCGAAGCGGTGAAGAAGAATCAGTTTTATATCATTCCTTATCCTGAAGCCCGCCGCGGCCTCGAGGCGACGTTTAAGCAGGTCATTGACGCCCTTCCGCCCGAGGAGTCGGACCCGGAAGGAGTGGCCAAGCGTCACGCCGCAATGCTGCGATACGTCGAGGCCCGCAAAGAGATGGACAGAGCCAAATATAGCTAGGCACATTTCACAGTGGCCGGCATGCATAAAACACTCAGAGCGGGGCGCCACGGAGGCGCCCCGCTCTGGGGGTCCAAACGAAATTCCCGTTGAACTCTTCGGAAGGTCGTAGCTGGTCTGCGCGCGGTGTTGGTTTGGGGTGCAGGCTCCTGCGCCGCTACGGCCTGTGGGCCGCGGCTACGGCGGTTCTCCAATTCACGTGAAGTTTTGAAGGCGTGCAATGTGGCGTTTACTTCCACCCCAGCAAGCAACCGTCGCTTGCCGGGACCCCGGAGATGAAAACGCCACTTAGCGGTTGTGGCTCCGCTCTTCACCAGTTGGAGAACCGTTGTAGAACAAAGACCGCACTTCTAGAAACTCCAAAATGCATCGATCTCTTGCCCAGTGAAGTCCCACGCCAGGTTATGCGGGGGCAGCTCTTCGCTGAAAAACTCAGGAAGACGGTCCTGCTGACTGGTCAAACCGGCGGCACAGTTGAACTCATGCTCAATCTTGAGAACGTACGAGCCGAGTTTGGGTATGTAATCCTCCGCGGTCTTATTTGCGCCGAAGCGCGCATTGAGCATATCCACCACTGCCGGGACGCACTGCGGGTCGCCGCTTAAGGCCATATCTGCGAAGAGGCATATTCCGAAAGAATCAACAGCCGCGGCGGCAAACTGCAAGTGCCGCGAGAGCTCGACTTGCCCATCTTTCTTATGCCCGTCAATTGCGCCAGCCAGGGTGGGACCAATGGCGTATCCGGCGGTATGGTCTGCGCCCATGGGCGACGTCGCATAAGTAATGCCCTGGCCCTTGATCGGACGAGGATCATAGGCTGGGATCGCCTGGTTCTTTACAGTCGCCACACGTGTCACGCCATACACGGTCCCCGTGGTACCGGCGCCACACCCGATCACACGGCCCAGCGGCGTCCCAAGCGCGACCTCCTCTTTAAGCAGCCGCAGGACACCGGCGGCGTCGCCAAATTTCAGAATTCCCGCCTCCATGGCCACGGCCATGGCGCCGGACATTTCGATCGAATCCACGCCAATGTCATCCATCAGGCCGTCTGCCGCGGCGATTTGGTCAAGATTGTCTATATCGCAACCTGGACCAAGCAAGGAAATGGTTTCGTACTCCAGCCCAGAGGTCACGAACTGCTTCTCTTCATTGACGTACACCTGGGAGCACTGCATAATGCAGCCCGGCGCACAGCCGTGACTGGGCTCGCCTCCCCTGGCAAGAATCGTCTCCCGCATGGTTTCGCCGGAGACCTTGTCATGTTTGTGGTACCGCCCGTTCCGGAAGTTGTACGCCGGCAGAGCTCCAACCGCATCGATGACATTGATTAACATCGCCGTCCCCAAGGGCCTCATCCCATGCGCGATTCCAGGCTGATTCATGATAGACGTGGAGAAGATCTTCGCGGCGGTCCTGAATTTTTCCGGATCGGCCAGTGTTATTGCTTTGCAACCCGTATCGTCGATTGAGATCAGCTTTACTTTTTTCGATCCCATGACCGCGCCCAGTCCACCGCGGCCGTGGCTGCGAATCTTTCCGTCCTTGTCCCGGACAGAAATATTGGCGCCGGTCATTTTGAATTCGCCCGCGGGCCCAATGCTGAGGCAGCCGCACTTCTTTCCGACCTGCTCTCCCATCGTGTCGAACACGGCGAAGTTGCCCTTGCCGACGAGTTCTTTCTCCTCTTGAATCCTGGCACCAGACTTATCGATGTGAATCCGATACCACGCGTCCTGTGCGGGGGCGCCCTCGATGATGAGGGCTTTTATGCCGAGCTTCGCCAGCATCTGCGCAGTGGTGCCACCAGCACTGCTTTCCTTGATTCCGCCTGTCAAAGGGCTCTTGGCGCCGGCAGAGAGACGGTTGGTGTTCACTGCCGTTGTTCCGCTGAGCATCCCGTGGGCAAAAACCAGCTTGTTGGCCGGTCCCAAAGGATGACAGGAGGGCGGCACCTCCGCAGAAACAATGGTCGAAGTGAGAGCTCTGCCCCCAAGTTCAGCCCAACTGGCAGGTACCTCTTCAGAACTGACGCTCAAGTTCGACATATTGATGCGCAAAATCTTATCCATTGCCATGTCCTCTCACTGCGGCTACTTTACTACCTCTGCCCCCATCTTACTCCCAAGTCATTCAAGGACGCACCTGAAACATCGCCGATCAATCTCGGAAGAGAAGCCGAGGAGGTTCGGCATGCTGAAGAGTCATTCGACCACAACCGGCCATCACTTACCAGGCGGCCTGGAATAGACGCTTGCTTCGAAACTGCACATTAAGCACAATCACTGTGGTCACAAAAGCGGCGAGATCGGCAGCAGGTCCGGCCAGCCACGCCCCGGTGAGTCCCCAGGTTAAGGGCAGAACGATCAATGCCGGCACCAGAAACAATACTTGCCGGGAAAGGGCCAGCAGCAGCGAGATTCTGGCCTTGCCAATGGCTTGAAAGAACGTCGAGGTGGTCATCTGGAATCCGATAAGGGGAAACATGAGGACGAAGAGCCGCATACCCTTTACGGTCTGAGCTATAAGTTGCGCATCACGGGTGAATGCGGCGGCCACGGCATGCGCAAAAATCTCGGCGATCAGTAAGCCGCCGGTCATCCCGCAGGTGGTTCCCACGACTGCGTTGCGGAAGACAGCCTTGACCCGGTGGAACTGGCGTGCCCCGAAGTTGTAGCCGGCAATCGGCTGCATTCCCTGATTCACGCCCATGCTCACCATGCCAAAGAACATGGCCAGCGTATTGACGATGCCAAATGCCCCGATGGCGTAATCGCCTCCATAACGGTACATCCGCACATTAAAGAGGACGGCAGTCATGCTGGCGCAGAACATCATGACGAAGTTCGACATGCCGATGGCGACGATTCCCCGAATAATCGCCAGTTTGGGGCGAAGGTATTTGCTGTGGAACCGCACGGTACTCTTCCGGAGCAGGAAATGAGGAAACGCGAAGACCGCTCCCGAAGTCTGGGCGAGGACAGTTGCGAAGGCTGCGCCCCGGATTCCCCAGTGAAAAACAAAGATAAACACATAGGCAAGGACGCAATTGACCGCCACCGTCATTAAGGTGTTGGCCATGGCCCTGTGCGGATAACCGGAGGCCCGCGTAGCGTTGTTCAGTCCGAAATAGAGATGCGTGAAGACATTGCCAATCAGGATAATCCGCATGAATTGCCCGGCATAGGGCAACGTCCCCACGCTGGCCCCGATGACCAGCAGAATCGGCTTGAGCAGCGCCAGACAGACGATCGAGTATCCAAGTCCCAAAGTCAGGTTGAGGAAAAGGGTGTTTCCCAGGATTTCAGCGGCTTCCTCAGGCTTGTGCTCCCCCAAGCGTATCGAAATGAGCACGCCGCCCCCCACGCCGACTAAAGCGCCAAAAGCCGCCGCCATATTCATCAGGGGCAGAGTGAGCGCCAGGCCGGCAATGGCCATTGGGCCAACTCCCTGCCCAATGAAGATCCGGTCAATGATGTTATAGAGAGAGGCTGTCGTCGAGGCGATGATCGCAGGAACGGAGTATTGCACCAGCAGCCGCCAAATATTGCCGCTGCGCAGGCGATGGATGTTTTCGGGAACGTGAGGTTCTATCTCGACATTTTCCCGGGACATTATATCCTGGACCAATCCTCTGACCTCCCTAACGCCCGACCCGCAAGGATCCACATGACAGATTCTTGAGCGGTACTTCCAGCCGCCGGATATGCGAGAAGATGAACACGGCGTACCAGGCTTGTGCCGGGCGCGGCCACTGTTCAGCGTTGGCAATTACTGAGTGGGGAAAAGATCCGGGCGAGACGCCTGCGCTCGTGGCAACAAAACTAGCTTCGCTCATGGCGAATCCTCACAAAGGGTGACCAGAAAACCGGCGCCGGAGAATCATCTGCAAATCCATGAAGATCGATCGTCCACGGAAAGCAGAATACTGCGCATCGTGGTGCGCATCGCCGATGGCTCTCTTCGACCAGAGCGACAAGCTTTATGGCCTGCCATACTGAGTGTGTGATTTTAGTATACATGGATATATCATCGTAGTATACGGGGCCGTTGCCCCACCTGCCGCCAAGCTGCTTTTGCGCATATGCGGAGGGTGCGGGTTTTCCATGCGGTACCGGTAAAGGTACAAGTTATTGACTTTAAAAGTGGCCCCGTAGCTCAGGTGGATAGAGCAGCAGTTTCCTGATTCCACTGATCACTTCATTATCAATGTCTTAGTTGAATGAAGGTGCACTTGAAGGCACTGTAAAAGACTGTGTGTGAAACATTCGGTGAGTGCAAAAAGTGAGTTGCGTGCGGCCTGCCCTCGTTACCTGATTCCTAGATCCTCAGCTTGAGCCCGCCGTCGACGGGAAGGATGGCGCCAAAGATGTATTTTGCCCGCTCTGACACTAGGAAGGCCACGGCCTCCGCCACGTCCTCGGGCGCGCCGATATGGCCGGCGGGGATCCTGGGGTTCTCGTAAGGCCGGTTCACATACTCCCGGTAGCCCACCGGAGTTCCCACCATGCCCGAGCCCACCGCGTTCACCCTGATATTAAAAGGAGCAAGGTCCAAGGCGGCACAGAGGGTAAGGGAGTTGACGCCGCCCTTTGCCACTGAGTAGGAGAACTTCTGCTTCATAGCCGGCTGGGAGGACACGGTGATGTTTACCACCGCCCCTCCTCCCTGGGCCTTCATGATTTCCGCCGCCGACCGGGTGCAGAGGTAATAGCTCCGGAGGCTGGTGTTTATGGTCTGTTCCCATGTGGCCAAATCGCAGTCAAGGATGGATTCGTTCCTGGTGTAGGCAACGTTGTTCACCAGCACGTCGAGCCTTCCGAACCGCTCCCGCACAAAGGTGAAGAGCCGCTCCACCGCCTCGGGGTCGGAGAAGTCCGTCTCGAAGCAGGCGCCCTTGCCCGGCAGGGCCTCGGCCACTGCCTTGGCTTCCTCCCCATGCCGGGAGGTGACGATGACCAGGAATCCCTCTCGTGCCAATGCCTCCGCAATGGCCTTACCGATGTTGTTTGTCGAACCCGTGACCAGAGCAACCTTCTCCATGGCGTGCCTCCACCGGGGTCGTTGTTATTGCACTTTTGTTTACGACTCGGAGTCTTCCCAGCTTTTGCCAGCATATATCGCCAAGACCAGGGCGTTTGGATTGGTGGCTCTGACCGCGCTCGCAGACCCAACTTAGCATCGGCGCCTGCCCCGAGTGAAATGATAGCCCGTTGAGCCGAATTGCAGGGTAGAGCAACGATGAGCGGAGCAGCATTTCGGGACCGCAGTCGGAGTGTGCTTCCGGGAAGCAGCCGACGGCCTAGGCGGACTTGTCGCCTAGGGAATAGCGGAAGTCGCAGTGCGTGGCCCCCTGAAGGATGGTCTGCGTACGCTCGAGATGGATTGCGGAGTTGTATCCCTCGATGAAGGCCGCATCCCGGCTGCATGAGAGAACCGCGCCCAGCTCCTCCAGGCCTAGCTCACGGTACATCTCGGCGTATTTGCAGCGCGTGATGTCGAAATCGAGATGGGCCGCGTTCTGGTTGATGATCCGCAGCTCCAGCGCGCCGCCTCGGCTCCACGGTTCCACGGCCTCGCCGTACTTGTCCAGGCTGCTGCTTCCAAGTTGCTCGGCAAGCTCGCCGCCCTGCCGGTGCGCAATCTCTACGACTGCCTGCCGCGTAATATCGAGAACGGCTTTGCGACCGAAGGCTTTTCCCAGAGCATCCAGAATGGGCGCGAGAATGCGCGCTTCGATCTCGCGCCGGCGCAGAACGCCAATCGCATTTAGCTCAATATCGGTGCTCATGCTCTCTCCTATTCGCTCGCGGAATGAGGAACGGCCACCACGAACACGGCCCGCCTTGAGGCGGTGATGCGTCCGGTTGTGCCTTCCGCTGCAGGACGGCTGCGTAGGGATGCAGCACTGGAAACTGCTTACATCTTATAACTCTGCTTCGGCATGTGGATCTCCATGCCAATCGCAGCGTGCTCGCTAACCAGGAGAGCCGACTAGTGCTAGACCAGTCCGTCGCCACCGGTCGCGGCGGCGCCGGCCGGAGAAGGTTCAGCAGCAAGATCGCCGGCCATACATCGATCTTCCGGATAACCGGACGCGTTCTTAGGTGCAATCGGCGTTTTTCAGGGGTAATTCCGGCAATCGCTCGTAACCGTCTGCCAACGAGTGCTTTTCCTGGTGGTTGGCGGCGGCTTGCCCATGCGCCATGCCCATCGCCAGCGCGCCGGCAAATAGGAACATCGAATCAGCGCAGATTGGATACCATCTGCGGATCAAATGCGCTCTTGATCGCTTCCGCCCAGCGATGGGAATTGCTGTACAGACGCCCGAGGGCTTCGGCGGCGGCCGGAATGCGGGGCGGCATGGTCCCATGATGGCCGTTTTTAATGTCCGCTTCCAAGGACGCCCGCATGAATTCCATCGGGATTTGTGAGGCTATCGGGCCGCGTGCGATCCCACAGGAACAGCAATTCAATGTGGGCGCTGTGCCCATACTCCAGAGGAATGATCTGAAAGTTGTGCGGCGCGTTCAGAATCTTGCCCTGCTCGATGAATTCCGTCATGAAATCCGGAATCGCCTTGGCGACTTCGAACATATGACTGACCGAATCGGCGCTTAATTTGCATGGCGCCCAGCCGCCACCCAGCCGCAGCACCCGCTGGAGGAATCCGACCAACATGAAGAAATCCATGTTGTCCTGATAAATCCGCAGGATCCGTGGGTCTACCGGCTCACCGCCGGTTTCCGCCACGATTTCGTTCAGCACCCGCTCTTCATATTCCATCTCCTCCGGCGACCACGTGGAGAGGAACACATACAGCGGCATGGAGAGTTCTTTCTGGAATAAGCCGCTATTCCATAGGTCCCAGAAATCGTTGGCGGATTCGGTGGCGAGCAGCGCCGCCGTGGCATTGAAGTATTTCAGCACGGCCTGTCCGATCTCCGCCTTCCCGATCTCCAGCATCGCGTCGCGCACGCGGTCGAGCGAAGGAAACTTGAAGATGAACACTTTGTGGCATTTCTCGTCGAGGCGAATCTTATATGCGGGAGAGCGGCCCTCGGTGGGAAATGCTCGCGGCCCACGCCAGGCATTCAGGCCAATAGCAATCCGGGTGACGATTCCCAACCCACTCCATTGGCCGATGAACCCCTTGATCAGCCCGCGCAGACTGGGACCCGGCCCATCGGCGCAAAACCATCCGGCGTCATTCGCCAGCGAACCCAGCCTCACGATCTCGCCGGTTGGCTCTACCCATTCGATCCCCGCCAGGTAGCGATTGGTGCGCGAGGCGCCATGTTGGCAATGGTTGTCACCACTGGAACAGGCAAAATTCGCCAGCACCGACCCCCCAGGTCCCACGGCCGCGACCGGATAGGTCAAGCCCACTTTCATCAACTCGGTGAACAACTGCCCGTGCCGCACGCCGGGTTGGATGACGGCGTACCGATCCTCGACGTTGATCTCCTCGATCCGGTTCATCCGCTTCATTTGCAGTATCACCGTGCCAGGACCGCTGGGGTACGCAAACTGGATGAGGCTCGACACGGTCGCAATGTACGACACCTTGTGCCGATTGCAGATCTTGACAATTTGCTGCACCTCTTCCGCGCTGCCGGGAAGAAGGACGGCTTCCGGGCTGGGCGGCTTCGGACCACCGGGCATGGCGGCGCGAACGCCCGCCAGAATATAGGGCCGGTCACTGATGTTTTCCGGTCCGACGACACGTTCCAGTTCTTCGTAAATGTGCCGTGGCAAGGGCATCACAAGTTCTCCGCACTCAAAAGCGCCTGACTTCGGCGATCTCAGCGTCGCAGCAAAAGGGGCGATTACAAGGCCGGAGCTTCCTCCTTAAAGCGCATCGGCCACCAGTTGCGTAAGATCGCAATACTTCAATCCATCCCCCTGGGCATCGAGCGTCTCTTCAAAATTCGTCCCGCAAAACGGGCAACAGGAAACCACAGTCTCCGCACTCGTCGATTTGGCTTCCCGCAAGCCGCTCGGCAGCTGTCCAACGCGCGAATTCCGGAAAGGCCTCGCGTACGCCGCCGCCGCCCCCGCAGCAGAACGCATTTTCTTCGTTGCGCGTCATCTCGACAACTTCCACTCCTGGAATCGCCGCGAGCACTTGCCGCGGCGCGTCGTACACCCCGCCATTTCCCCGCCGCCACTGCTTCGGCGGTTCGTGGTAGCCGAACGGCTTGATCTCGCCATTCCAGGGGACATAGGGTTCAGACAGCCGGCCCAGCAGACAGGGATCGTGGTACGTGACTTTTCTCGCGACGGGCTTACTAAATTTCAGTCTGCCGCCGGCAATGAGCTTCTGGACGACCTCGCTGATGTGGATCACCTCAACGTCCAGTGTAGCGACCCTGGGATAGAACCCGCGCAAGGTCCCGAAACACTCGGCGCAGCTCGTGATGATCGTCTTAATGCCGCGCTTCTTGAACGCCGCCAGATTCCGCTCCACCTGCTTCACCGCGGCGTTGACCTGGCCCGTCCGCCACAAAGGGCAGCCGCAGCAGGACTCATCTTCACCCAATACCGTGAACTCGACACCGCCGGCGTTGAGGATCTTCGCGGTGTTGCGCGCGATATCCAAGTTCGCATACGACGCGGCGCATCCGGCAAAATACGCCACCGGACTGCCTTCGGTCAGATGAACACCGCCCGAGAGCCACTCGCTCCTTTGCTCATGGGGCTTGCCATAGATGTTGTGCGTCGCTGCTACTGAGTCGGCCGTTTGCACGTCCACCGGCTTGGGACCCGGCCCATCCTCCACGCATTTGGCCCTTAAAGCCAGGATGGTATCCAGCACTTCCATGTCACGGATCGACTTGCAGTTGATATCGCAGGCGCCGCAGGTGGTGCAGGAATAGATGAGATCGATCAACCCGTCCTCGTACTGGAGCTGGCCGTCGAGGAGTTCCTGTGAGATGTTGAGCAGACCTTGACCAGAATACGCATCAAAGTGGTGCCTGCTGTGGATAGGACAGATTTCGGCGAAGTCCCAGCCCTTGGTCTTCGGGCCCAGCAGCCATTTGCACTGCCCGCAATGGTTGCAGGACTCCATCGTGTAGCGATATTGTTCCAGCTTCTCCACCGATCTCGCCCCCGTCAGAAGCACAACTTTCCCGGATTCAGGATGTTATTGGGATCGAACACGCCCTTCAGCTTCTTGAGGGCGGCCACACCTTCGGGATAATTTTCATAGACCATCTTCGCCCACGGCCCGTAAGGCCGGCTGAAAAATGCTCCGTTCTTCATCAGTGCTTCTGCTGCGGATACACACAGCCTTCGGACCTGCTCCATCTCCACAGCGTTGGATTCATCGCACGGCACGATGAACTCGCAATGGCAGCCGCGCCCCTGGACCATCGGCTGCACATAGCACCCGAGTCCAGGCATCGCTTGTCTCGAGGCGGCCACAACCTCGTTCATCACGCCAATCAATGGCGGAATCTTGCTGATCGGCGCCAGGAAGAAGATTTCGCGGCTGCTCCCTTTGGCGCGCAGCTTCCATCCGGGACCCTGCGTCCATGCATTCGATAGCAGGGCGAGAACTCCGGCTTCCCGTCCTTCGGCCCCCGGCAAGGAAGGCTGAGGATGCACGCCGAACGCATTACAGGTCTCCCGCAGATATCGTTCCTGGATCGCAATCCGTTCTTCCGGCCGCCGCGCATATCCGGCGACGCACAGGATTGCCGTCCACGGCGGTAGCGCTGCCGCCAAATCCGCGAATTCGGCATCCCAATTGTGGGCGAGTATCGTTGCCAGGGAAACGCTGTTCAGCACCAGACACTCGTCCAGCACTCGACGCCTCAGTAATTCATTGATCGGCCCGGTGATCTGGCTTACGTCAGTGACGCCAACGAAATAGAGCTTCTGCACTGAGGGCAGAACCTCCGCCTTCGTAACCGCCCAGGTGACCAAACCCATGGTCCCTTGCGCGGCCGACAGGAACCGGAAGTAGTCGATCGATCCCGGCCCCCAAGGGTTTACTTTGTCGGACTTCAGGGTCTCCAGCGGACCCGGGCCGCAGGCCGACCCCGTTCTAAAGTCATCGCCGGTGCCGTAAACTACCTCGAGGGTCAGCAACGGATCCACATAGTCGTACTGATACTTGGGAATGAGGTTGGGCTCGCGCTCCAGCCGGCTTGCCACCACCGATTTTGAAACTCGCGGCAGCAGCGGCATGTTCAGCCGCAAACCTTGCGCCCGCAGCGCCGGAATCAGTTCGCCATAGGTGACGCCCGGCTCGACCATCGCATAGCGCTCCACGGGGTCGATTTTCAGAATGCGGTTCATCCGGCTGAAGTCGACGATCACGCCTCCCCGGCTCGGCACCGTGTCGCCGTGGAAATGTGGCGGCCCCGAGCTTACCGCGATCAACGGCGTCTTTGTCTTTTTCGCTTCCCGGACAATATGCTGCACATCGGCGCGGTTCTTGGGATAAACGGCAACTCCGGGAAGGCACTTCGGGACGAAACTGACGTCACTCGCGAAAGTCTCGAGCAGTGCGGGATCTTTCGAGACAGCATGCGTCCCCAGGGCCTCGGCGAAGCGTGCCGGCAATGCGTCCGGAATGGCTCTCGTAGTGTTCACGTGATCTCTTCGCCCGTACGGTTGCGCCTGGCAACAAAGAGTTCCCCAAGCGCCTGCTGTTCCCGCGGCTCCGGAAGCCTCAACGGGCTTCATCGGATTCCGTATCTTATTTCTCCCAGCCTGATGGCATGCCGTAGGGAACGGTAATGATATTTGCGGCTATGTGCTGGATGACGCCGTTCTTGATCCAGAAAATCTCGTGGATAAGGATTGAATTCGGCAAATCTCCTCCGCCGCCACTGCTCATGGGGACCTTGTTCCCATTGCTGTCCGTGTGAAACTTGGCCGTGCCGGCGTGATCGAAGAACACCTGGGTGAATACGATGCCCTTCTCTTCATCCACAATAGGGAAGCGGCGCCCGCGCACCTCATTGTCGAAAACAAAAAAGCCCTTAATGTTGAGCTGCTCGCCGCAATGCCTACGCGCGAATTCGTTCGAGGCAACCCCAGTCGACGCGTCCGGACCGGCGGCAGCGGCGCCGGACGTGACGACTCCATTCTCGATCCGATAGCAATTGGGCGCGAACGGCACCGGCGTTGCGGCGCCCAATTGAATGGCCGAGAAGTAGCTGTTGGCAATCGCAATCATGCGGTCGCGCGGGACCCGTTCGCCCGGTTGCAGCGTGTCATTCCAGCCGGCCGTCGTATACGTCCGCGCGCTGCCGGGTTGCGTACGTTCGTCCCAGCCGGCCGGGTCGTCAAGGTCGTAACCGGGCCGTTTGCGCACGACGATCTGCTCGGCCTCTTCGATTACCTGATCGTTCAGCTTGAGCCGGACCGACAGGATTGATTCGTGGCCGCGCTCCATAATGGTCCCGAGGAAGCCGACCGAGTGGCCTTGCGGATCGGCCACATACTGCTTGAAAGCGCCCAGCGAGACCATGGTCTGCCACGTCGCCGTGCCGATGGGCAGAACGACGCCGTTCTCGGTGAACTTAACGTGCGTGGCGAATGCGGCTTCTGCAGGATTATGGGCGATCATCGCCGCCAGATATTGGTCCATTACCCCGATGAGACAGGCACGATCGCAAGTGGTGCCGAGTTCCTCGGTCGACAGGGCCGTTGCAGGCTGGTCGGCTTGCGCGGCGGCGCCCAACAGCAAGGCCAGCGCCGCAGATGCAATCATGACCAACTTCATAGCCTTCCTCCAGATCAGTCAGACATTCAAATGAGAGAACGCGCCATCCGCGCCCGCCAGCCCAAATCTCCCGCCGACAGGCAGGCGATACTTCAGGCCTGAACTCAATCACGGAATGCTGATTCAATTTTATGAGGCTAGCACGAAACCCGTATTGACCGCCGCATAACTCCGCACCTACGGCTGCGACGGTGCCGGCAGCGGCCGGTTAGTTGTGCAATCCTGACACGCCGGCGCCGTGGGCGAGATAGGGTCGGTCTCGCCCAATTCCGGATAAAACAGCGCCCGCCGGGGGGCCCAGGACTCATTGAAAACTTCGCGCTTTTTGAAGAGCCAGTGGCCGTCAACCTTAACGAGGTGGTCAACGTAATGGCCCATGTACAGTACTTGCGTGTCCTTCTGCGGCGTGGCGTTGGTAAAGGCGATCCAGTAGGCCACCTGGGTCGCGGTGTCGCCATTCACATCGATCACTTGGTCAGTGATCATGTGCTGCACGCGCGGGCGGGAGATGGTGCCGGGCGGGACCTTCACAGGCCGTCCGACTGACACCCCTGCTATTTCGTCACGGAGTTCCTGCCGTCCATGCCTGACGCCGCCGGCGAAGACAAGCACGCCGTCCGGCGTGAACGTTGCCGCATAAGCGTCCCCATCGTGGTCATCGAACGCTATAAAATAGCGCGCACAGAGATTCTCAATCTCCGCCCGGTCGTTCCCATAGTTTGCGTCGTAATGAAATGCTGCATGGGTCGGGACATCGGCCGCCTGGTTTGACTGTGCTGCCGTCGCCAGCGAGCCCAGTAGAATGGCGCTCACAATCATCATGATTCGTTGCATCTCACCCTCCTCCTATTCCGCCTATTGCGGCAGGGTACTCCAGGGCTGCACTCCTGCCTTGAAATACCGTATCTCATTGCTCCCCGCCTGATGGCATGCCGTAAGCATCGGTAATGATATCGCAAACTATGTGCTGGAGGGGTCGTGGGTCAGTTTGAATCTGTTTTGAAGGGGCACGACTCAACAGCTTGCTGAAAAAGTCACGCTTTCATCTCGTGCGCCCCTTTGCGGATCGTTTTTTGCTTCCAGGACGCGCTGACTACGTTTCTTTTCATCTCCGCGGGCCATTGTCGGCACCGCAGAGACACTTCTCCCCGCTCAGGCCGTAACCGGAATCGGGATTAGCTTACTCAGGCGCAGCAGATTATGTGCTGCTGCCGCGAAGCGGAACATCCAGTCCACTCGCTTCAGTCCGCGCAGCTTCACCTGCCGCAGGCGATCATGCTTCATCCACCCGAACGACTTCTCGACCAGCTTTCGCTTCTTCTGGCTGATCGCCAGTCCGGGATCGCTGCGTTCGGCTTCGGTCAGCCAACTGGGCCATTTCGGATTCGGCGCGTACTCGGCCACATGGGGCGTCACTTCAGCTTTGCGCAGCGCTTTTACGAAGCCCTCCTCCTGATAGCTCTTGTCGGCTCCCAGCGTGATGCGACCGCGACGCTTCAGCCGCTTGACCATCGCCAGCCCCGCCTGCCGCTCGGCCGCGTTTCCCGCCTGCGTTGCCATCGCCGCTACGATCAACCCGTTGCGGTTCTCCGTGATCACGTGACCCAGATAACTCGGCACCACTGCCCCGGCGCTGCTCTTGCGATACAACCGCGCCTCCGGATCGGTCGTCGACTCGTGCGTGTCGCGCAACAACTTCCGCCCCCGCGCTCCCGTGCCACGGTCCGGCGGATCTGTCTTCTCGCGGAAGCTACGCCGGTTGGCCCAGGCCTGGATCAGCGTGCCGTCCACCGTAAAATGCTCCTCGCTCAACAACCCTTGGGTGCGTGCCTCTTCTACCACCGACAACAACAGCTGTTCGCTCACCTCAGCCGCCACCAGCCGTTCCCGGTTCTTGCTGAACACCGTCGCGTCCCACACCGGATCGTCCATCTCCAACCCCACGAACCAGCGGAACAGAAGGTTGTAGTTCAACTGTTCCATCAACTGACGCTCGGAACGGATCGAGTACAGCACCATCAGCAACTGCGCCCGCAACAACCGCTCCGGCGCTATCGACGGGCGGCCCTTGGCGGCATAAAGCTTAGCCAACTCGGAATCCATCCGCCGCAGAGCACCATCTACAAGTCCTCGTATCCGGCGCGCCGGATGATCCGGAGCCACTCGCTGCTCCAACGTCACGTAACTGAACATCCCGCTCTGCTGACCGTCATCTCCACGCATGATTCCTTCTTAGCTCAACTGCCTGTGGAGAAAAAGTCCCCAAATGGTGACTTTTTCAGCAAGCTGTTCAGCCGTGCCGCAAAAGTCGGGAAATGACGGACGGCTTTAGCCGCTGAGGGATGTTTTTTCAAACTGACCCACTATCGCTGGAGGACGCCGTTCCTGGGTGCATGGGTCCTTCGCAGTACAATGTGCTACGAAACGCCAATCTTGCAATCGGGAGAAACCAGAATGAGGATGATATCCGAACCGGCGCGGGAAATAAAAGTCCTGAAGGAAGCCGATGTTGTCGTCGTGGGTGGAGGGCCCGGCGGCGTTGCATCCGCCATAGCCGCAGCCCGGATGGGGGCAAAAACCGTGCTCCTCGAGAGATATGGCCACCTGGGAGGGATGGCTACCGGAGGCCTGGTCAACATCTTCCCCAATCTGAGCGACATCGGCGGAAAACAACGGATTTTCGGGCTGAACCAGGAGATTATCGACAGGATGAAAGCCCGCAATGCCGCTTTTTCGCCGGACCAGAAAGACTGGGGAACTACCGACCGAAAAATCGTCGATTATTATCTGGATGCGAACATGGGATGGTTTTATGTGCGCAAAGATCCCAATATCGGCGGCCAGGAAAGAGTGCACTATACTGCTGTCCTCGATCCTGAGGTACTGAAGGCCGAACTCAATGACATGGTGGCCGAATCTGGAGCCGTTCTTGTTGCTGCATTCGTGGGGAACCCGTCCGATCATGGAAGGAAACTCGGCGAAAGGAGTCTTCTTTGAAAGCAAGTCGGGTCGCCAGGCGATTCTTGCCAAGGTCGTCATCGATTCCACGGGCGACGGAGATATATTTGTCGCCGCCGGAGCGGAGTTTGACAGTGAGCTTCAGTGCAATTTCCGGACAGCCCTGGCCTTCTCCTTCTGGATTGCGAACGTGGATGTGGGTAAGCTGAATGATTTCCGGAAATCGCAGTGGGAGAAGTATACCGAGTTGCTGCATCAGCTCACAGAAGCGGGCGGCCATTCCCATTACTTCAATGGCCTATTGAAAAACCAGGAAGGAGTGCTCTGGTTCCACGCCATGGATATCAAGCCGGAGGTTTCCGATGCCATGGATGTGGAAGAATTAACCCGGTGGGATGTGAAAGGTCGCAAAAAGGCACTAATTACTTATGAATTCCTGAGAAAAAATATGCCCGGCTGCGAACGGTGCTTCCTCATGCAGGCCGGTCCTCAATTAGGTACGCAGGGCGGCCGGCGCGTCATCGGCGAATACATCCTCAGCCCCAAAGACATGGAGTCGGATGAAGTATTCGAAGATACCATCGCGGTTTTGGCCAACAACGACAATGGCGCCATCTCCGCAAAACACCCGGCGATCTGCATTCCTTACCGGTGCCTGGTTCCGGTGAAAATTGACGGGCTGCTGGTTGCTTGCCGCGCGTTTTCATCTAAGGCCAGCGTCAATCAGTGGTTCAACATCATCCCCCCATGCATTTGCTATGGCCAGGCTGCAGGCACAGCGGCCGCGCTGGCAGTCAAAGCGGGCGTTCCGCCGCGCCATGTCGACTACAAAGAGCTGCAAGCCAGTTTGAGAAGACAGGGAGTAGGCCTGCCTAACTAGGAATTCTGCCCCCGGGCCCACCAGTATTGAGCAAGGTGAGCCCCGGCGATGAGATGGCGGTGTGTTTGGCATGTGGGGGTGTATCTCCGCCTTACGCCGGAGCCCGGGTTCCGGCTGCTCTCAAGTGGTCGAGCAGGTAGGCGTGATGTTCCCGGGTCGAGAATTCAAGCTCCGGTGCGTTCGGAACCGACAACCGCTGAGCGAGCAGGTTGATGTTTCCCGGTGTGGCCGGCGCTTTCAGCATGAGACTGATCTCATCGAGCTCATCTTCTCTCGCGACCGTGAAGGCATCGACCAGCGCGCCGTCGGCCGGGAACACCCTGTGGAGCTTTTTCTTGAGTTCGAGCAGGCGGCTTTCACTGGGCAGGAACCTGCGCCGGTAGAGCGTGATGATTGCGCCGAACCTGGCGTCGGCCTTTTCGCCGGCGGTCCCGGAGTTGATCTGGGAGACGGTCAGCTCGAATACTTTGCGGACGTCAGCCTCTTTCGGATACTCGGTACCCTGGAACCTCATGGTGCGCTGGAAGCGCTGTCCGTTCAGCCATTCGGAGAAACGAACTTCCCAGACATAGCCCTTCGCCTTGCGTAGCTTCCTGATGCTACTCTGTTGGTATTGTGACCTTTTCGCCCTCACGTCTCGCACCTTTTGATCCCACCTGGGTTATCGGCCCTGAGTGGATTTTCCTAGCTGTGAACTATGAGTGGAAAAGTTTCGAACATTCTGTAACTTGTTCATTATAAACGTGGCCCCGTAGCTCAGGTGGATAGAGCAGCAGTTTCCTAAAACGTCTATTTTCAATACTTTAAAAGAGATCAGCAGAAGGCGTGGGAGCCCAAAACCCACGCCAAGAAGGCATCCGAACGCTGCTGTGAGTGAAACTGTGAGGGAAAATTCCTGCCGCCTCACGGATCAAGGACCGCACAACAGGATGCAAGTTCGCACGAATTTGCCGATGCTGGATCAGTGAACCAATGAGCACATGAAGCGGAAGTTCTCTTTTACGCAAATCACGTATATAATTACGCATTATGCGTAGAACAGCCCCACTCGATGTGCTCTTTCCGACCATCCGCAGTGGAGTGCTGTCCGCGACACTGCTCCAGCCCGAGCATTGGTGGTTTATGACCGAGCTGGCCCGTCATTTGGCAGTGACGCCCTCCAGCCTGCAACGCGAGCTTGAGTCTCTCGTGGCGTCGGGATTGCTCTTGCGCCGTCAGGACGGTCGTCGCGCTTACTTCAAGGCCAACGCCGACTCGCCGCTGTTTCCGGAGCTAAAGGGAATAATCGAAAAGACGACCGGAATTGTACCCGCATTAAGAACTGCGCTCGACAAATTCGGCGACCGGATCGAAACTGCCCTGCTCTACGGCTCCATCGCCCGCGGCCAGGAACACGCCGCAAGCGACGTGGACTTGATGATCGTAGGCAGCGTCCAGCAGATTGATCTTCTCCGTGCCCTGCGAAAGCTCGAATTCAATTTCCGGCGCGAGGTGAATGCCACGATTTTTGCACCGAATGAGTTCCGCCGAAAATTGGCTGACAAAGATCACTTCCTTGTTTCTGTTCTAAATGGCAAAACGATCCTCTTGAAAGGCGCTCTCGATGAGCTGGAAAAAGCTGCTTCAAGACAATAAGGTCCACACTCACAGGACGAGCCGAAAAGAATTGGATGAAATCCGTCGGCTAGTAGCACGCGACCTTGCCGATGCGGCACTTTCAGAACTCTCTGAGGACCGTCGCTTCGCCACTGCCTACAACGCCGCCCTTCAGACAGCCAAGATGGCTATCGCCTGCGCTGGATACCGGGTCGCCAGTGTTCCGGGGCATCACCGACTCACCTTCGAGGGAGCTAAGCTCGCTATAGGCAAGCCCGTCGAGCAGTTGGCGGACTACTTTGACGCCTGCCGCCGCAAGCGCAACGAGATCGATTACACCGGCGCAACGATCGCCACGACCACCGAGGCCGAGGAACTTCTCCTGCACGCCAACGCCTTTCTGGACCTCGTTTAAAAGTGGATTAAGTCTGCGCATCCGACATTCAAGCGATAACAAACAATCGGGACGAAAGGTCGAAATTCGCTAAAAATCACCGAAGGATAATCTGCTGAAACCTACTTGCGAGCCGACTTGTCGGGATCGATCTGCGATGGACGAGTGAATTGGCGATAATGCGCTCACTCACGCTTTCACCACGGTTCTTTCGCCGCGGCTCTCGTCAGTTCAATGGGCTCTCTTGAACGAGCTACCTCGCCGCCGATTCAGCCCTTCTTGTATTGCTGATCGCTGACGTGTTCCATCCAGTCAACAACTTTGCCATCGAGCTTTTCCTGGATTGCGATGTGCGTCATGGCCGTGGCGGGGGTAGCCCCGTGCCAATGCTTTTCGCCCGGCGCAAACCACACTACATCCCCTGGCCGGATTTCCTCAATCGGGCCGCCCTCGCGCTGAACCCAGCCGAGACCAAATGTGACGATCAGTGTCTGGCCCAGCGGGTGCGTGTGCCAGGCCGTGCGCGCACCCGGTTCAAACGTGACGCTTGCCCCTGAAACCAGCGCCGGATCCGGTGCCTGGAATAACGGATCGATTCTTACCGTTCCCGTGAACCAATCCGAAGGACCTTTCCCGGAGGGCTTCGTCCCAACTCTCTTAATTTCCATGTTCATCTCTCCTTGATTCCCTGTTCATCTGGTTGCTTGCCGAACCGCCGGTAGCCGGAGCTAAGAATTCGTCTCGCGCGGCGCAATCCTGACGGTCGCGGCACGGGCGCGATCGCTAATCATCGGCTTGAGGTAAGGACTCTTCGCGTACTTGGCTCGATAAGCTTCATCGATGCGATCGTTCATCGCTTCATCATGCACCGGCTCGAACGCGACTTCCTTTGTTATGCCGGCGGCTTGGATTCGTCCCGCCTTCTGCCGCACGGCGGCCTGATACCAGCGAGACTTGATCCCGTTGTAACCACGCACGTAAAGCGCATCGCCGACTGCTACTGACCAGATCCAGGTTGGGGTGCCATAGGTGACGCTGTCTTCGCGAAATGGAGAAATATGCAGATCGTCAGATGCGGCAATTTTGTGCAGTTCTTCTTTTGACCAGGCGGCCATTACGATTTCCTTTCCAAAGGTGAATACCAGTCCATCACAACAGAGTGCCAATTTCCTTACGGGCGCAACAATGTCTTGATTGCGCGGCGTTCGTCCATCGCGCGATAGCCTTCTGCAACCCGATCGAGTGGGAGAACAAGGTCGAACACCTTTCCAGGATTGATCTTGCCTTCCACTACAAGCTTGATCAGTTCCGGCAAGTAGCGGCGAACGGGAGCAGGGCCGCCGTGGAGATGGACATGGGAGAAGAACAGCTGCTCCCCGTCCAACTCGACGCCGTGGGGTACGCCGACGTAGCCGATTCCACCACCCGGCCGCGTGGACCGGATGGCTTGCATCATCGACTCTTGCGTCCCTACGCATTCGAGCACTGAATCGGCTCCAATGCCTTTGGTCAGCTCCTTGATTCGGGCAACGCCGTCGTCGCCACGCTCGGTCACAATGTCCGTCGCTCCAAACTCTTTCGCCAGCTTCTGCCTCGTATCATGACGGCTCATTGCGATGATCCGCTCGGCTCCCATCTGTTTCGCGGAAAGTACGCCAAGCAGGCCGACTGCACCGTCGCCCACGACCGCAACCGTCGAACCGTGCTTCACGCCTGCTGCATCCGCCGCAAACCAACCCGTGCCCATTACGTCAGAAAGCGTCAACAAACTGGGGACGAGATCATCGGGCGGCACCTCGGGAGTCGCAACAAGTGTCCCATCCGCAAGAGGAACACGGAGCACCGGCGCTTGCGCTGTAGTGACGAACTCGCGCTGCTGGCACGAGGTCTGATACCCAGCGTGGCAATGTGGACAGGTATTGTCCGAGGCAAAGAACGAGCCAATGACGAATTGACCTGGCTTCACCGTCCTGACCGCGCTTCCGACTTCCTCGACGATGCCGCAATACTCGTGCCCCATCGGTGTGGGTTTGGCGATCTTCTGAATACCGCGATAGGGCCACAGGTCAGAGCCACACACACAGGTGGCCGAGATCCGGAGAATGGCGTCCGTTGGCTTCATGATGACTGGCATTTCGCGTTCTTCGAAACGCACGTCTTTGGGTCCGTATAAAACTGCTCCGCGCATAATCTCCTCTTCTCCTTCAGGGCATGATCAGACCGCCATCCACCGAGATGGATTGGCCGGTGACATAGCCGGCCGCGTCGCTCGACAGCCACAGGACAGCATCCGCAATCTCTTCGGAGCGTCCAACACGCCCCATAGGAATGGTCTTCTCCATTGCCTTGAGTAACTCACCCTGGCCGGCGGCAACCATCTGGTCGCCCATCGGTGTCCTGATCAGCCCGGGACAGACAGCGTTGACGCGGATGCCGCGGGCAGCGTATTCCAGTGCCGCGCTTCTGGTGAATCCTATGACGCCGTGCTTGGCTGCGTGGTAAATGCCGCGCCCGTCTCCTCCAACGCGTCCTCCGATTGATGAGCAATTGACGATGACGCCGCTGCCTTGTTTGCTCATTTGTTGCAACTCAAACTTCATGCAACTCCACACACCGCGCAGATTGATGCCCATCACCCGGTCATAGTCTTCGCGGGTGGTGTCAGCCGTCTCCGCAAGAACGTTTTGAACGCCGGCATTGTTGTAGGCTGCGTCGAGTTTGCCGAAAGCGTCTACCGTCCGCTTCACCATGGCCTCGACCTGCGCGTCGTCGGATACGTCGCAACGGATGGCGAGGGTCTTGTGGCCTTGCGCGGCAAGCTCTTCGGCAGCCGATTGCGCCGCTTCTTCATTCCAGTCCGCCAGCACGACGGAGGCGCCCGATTCAGCAAATGCTTTGGCCGTGGCAAGGCCCAATCCTGATGCTGCTCCTGTCACGAGTGCCACTTTGTTTTCAAAAGATAGGATCATGACGAGCTCCTCATTTTTCGAATGGGTTGTATCCAGGCTTTTTGTAGAGAGTGCCCCACTTGCCCTGGATATCCGGTACATAGACTTTTTCGGTCCAATCTTTGGGATCGACTTCTTCGAGCGCAACCGAGATGACTTCTTCTTTTCTGCCCAGAACGCGCATAACGTCTTTCACGATCTCCTGGGCAAGCTGGTTCTTTTGCTCTTCCGAGCTGCCGGGCGCAAGCTTCACGACAACGTGGGGCATGATTGACTCCCTGAATATTTATTTGGCGTGCTTCTCCAATTCTTCTTCATCGCGGGCCTTCATCTGTCTTCTACGCCATGCCGCCCTTAGCGGTTCGTCATTTGTTCCAGAGCCGCCGGATAGCGGTCCCCGTAGACAGGGATCTTTGCGGTTGCCGCGTCGAGCTCGCGGAGATCATCCGGGGTGAGGTCGACGGCGATCGCTCCGATGTTCTCTTCAAGACGCTGCAACCTGGCGGTGCCGGGAATGGGAACGATCCACGGCTTTTGTGCCAGCAGCCAGGCAAGTGCGATCTGAGCCGAAGTCGCATTCTTCTTCGCGGCAAAAGCCGCGATCAGAGCCACCAAAGCTTGATTCGCCTTGAGGGCTTCCGGCGAGAAGCGCGGGAAACTGCCGCGATTATCCTCCGGATCGAACCGCGCCTTTTCCGTAATCGCTCCGGTCAAAAATCCCTTGCCAAGAGGACTGAACGGAACCAGCCCAATGCCGAGCTCTTCCAGCGTGGGAATAATCTCTTCTTCCGGGCGTTTCCACCAGAGCGAGTATTCACTCTGCAGGGCTGTGACCGGCTGGACGGCATGCGCCCTGCGGATGGTTTGCGCGCCCGCCTCCGACAAGCCAAAGTACCTGACCTTGCCTTGCTCAATCAGATCCTTCACAGCGCCTGCCACATCTTCGATGGGCACGTTCGGATCGACGCGATGTTGATATAGCAGATCAATCGTGTCGACCTTGAGCCGTTTCAGCGATCCCTCGACACTCTCTTTGATGTATTCGGGGCGGCTGTTCAAGCCCACCGGGTGCGGATCTTTTTCCGAGTCGATCTGGAAGCCGAATTTGGTCGCGATCACCACTTGATCACGCACGGGAGCGAGGGCCTCTCCCACAAGCTCCTCGTTGACGAACGGACCGTAGACCTCAGCGGTATCGAAGAAGTTGATGCCGCGCTCGACCGCCGCCCGAATCAGGGCGATCATCTCCTGCCTGGTCCCCGCCACCGCTCCGTGACCAGGACTCAACCTCATGCAGCCGAGCCCCATGGCCGAGACTTCAAGCCCACCGTTGCCAAGCCTCCGTTTCCGCATGTCTGTTCCTCCTCTCATTCAAACCATACTGAGAGGTAAGCGGTTTCGGCTTTCCCGATCCTGCCAATTGTTTGCCCGATTCTGTTTGGAAGCCAGATTTTGTGCACGGCCGGGTTGCTTCGCGGTACGCTGTTTGAGAGGAATCGATTTCACATGGCAACAAAAATCACAGAGAAAATCACGGATCGAGACAAAACGGTGGTCGCAATGCGCCAGAAACTCGCGCGCAAGATCGCAGCATATGCGCCGACACCGGGTGAAACTCCTACGGCGATCCCAGGCATGATGCTTTACCGGCGCACGAAGCCGACTGCATGCTATCGGGCTTCCTATGAGCCGAGCCTCTCCATTTTTGTGCAGGGACGCAAACGGGTGAACCTCGGAGGGCATATTTACCTTTGCGACGGATCGTCTTTTCTGCTGTCTTCGATCGACGTCCCCGCTGAAAGTCAAATCGTGGAGGCATCGGAACAGGTCCCTTTGCTCACCCTGTTTCTTCAGCTTGATATGCCGACTGTGAGAGAGGTCATTAGCCGGGAAGAGCTGCCGGAATTGGAGACTCTCGTTCAATCGCGTGGGATTGCCGTGGGCGAGACTACGGTCGGTCTTCTCGACGCCTCTATTCGGCTCATCGACCTGCTTGAAACTCCCGAGGATATTCCATTTTTAAGCCACCTTATCCAGAGGGAAATTGTTTACCGGATCCTTCGCACGCCGCAGGGAGAGCGGCTCCGCGCCATCGCAACCACTGGCGATCTGGGCCATCGGACTGCAAGAGCGATTGCATGGCTCCGGGCCAATTTTGCGAAACCACTTCATATGGAGGAACTCGCAACGGTTGCGCGGATGGGAGTGTCGACGCTGCATCATCAGTTTCGGTCCTTAACAGCGATGAGCCCCCTTCAATACCAGAAGCAACTTCGGTTGCAGACAGCAAGGCAACGTATGCTCATGGACGGGCTTGATGCTACCAGCGCAGCTTACGAGGTCGGTTACGAAAGCATCAGTCAGTTCAGCCGTGAGTACAGCCGTGTCTTCGGTCAGCCTCCAATTCGCGATATCAAGGCCCTTCGAGAGAGCAAAGTTGTGGCGATCAACGCCGCTTAACCGTGAACCGCGCGCTTGCCAAACTCTTAATCCCGCAGTTGTTGCCTGCAGGCCAAATCGCTCCGAACCCGCCTTTAGGCATGGTGTCCTGGTTCGGAAACAAGCGGTCATAAGAATCGAGACCGAGCTGATGCCGGCGTTCCATCGTCCGTGTCAGGAGTGCGCATCCGAGTTTGCGGGCGGTGCTGGCCGGGATCGCAAGTTCGAAGAAGATCCAGACATGGCCACCGTTCCCCGAACGCGAGCGCTCGAGAACTGCCGGCACCCCCAATTCCCGACAGGTATCGAGAAATGCGCGCGAGTCGTCGGCCCATGTCTTCTTATCAAAATCGACAGCAAGAAACCAGCAGGTTTCGTCCAAGAGAAGCGGATAGACGCCAACGGTCTCTTTCCCAAGAAGATGATTTTCAATAACCGTGTCGGTCAGCGGCAAGAATTTCCGCGTGATCCGGTCGACTCTCTTCCGATCTGCAGGTTTGCTCGCATTGATGGTCTTCCAATCCTTCAGCGCTGCCGGCGAATACGCGGCCAGAATCATCGGAACTCGCGCGGATCTGCACGAGTTCATTAGTCGCCTCGTCTAAAAACAAGCTAATGTCAAGAAATTCGACATATCACCTCACAATGTCCAGCTCGGGCTTTGGGGCGTGGAAGCCCAGTAATTTGAGTCCAGAATGGCACTTGATAAATGTCGACCACAGTTCCCGCCGAAGAATCGTTCTCCACAAATCGAAGGCTCGCCCCGAGCACGGTGTAAATGGGATGATTGGTAGCTTCTCAATTTTGAAAACTACGCGGACAACTGCACCTCGCATGGTTAATGATCCGTGCCTTCCTGTCCGGACCGGATAGGGCGATCACCGGAGAGCTTCCTCTGTGGCCGCGTACATCCGCGGAACGCAGGCGGTACTCACCGTTCTCCTCGACCTTTTGCGATCTCAAAGTAAGCTCAGGAGCTCGCAAATAGCTTCTGAGCGACCAGGGAACCGGTAAGCTAGTTCAAGAATGGAGCACTGGATTGGTGGCCGGCGTTCATTGCCCACCTCCAAACAGGCGTTCACGGAGATCTGCAATGGCCACGCCCAGATTTCCGGCGAGACGATTGAGAATGCCCTCAGTATCCTCTCCGGCCACATCAGCCATGGCGTCTTTCTTTCGCGGGGCGTTCTGCTTGCCTTGCCGGCCGTTGCGAAGCGTGCCGCGAATCTCGGCGAGATCCCGCCCAAATTGTTCCAGAAAAGAACGACCATGCTTTAGGTAGACGTCCTGGGGGATGACGGTCAGCTTCTCTCGCTGGCAAACCGCTCTCTCGCAAGGCTTCAGCCGCCGTTCTTGTTTTTCCAGTTGCATTCCTTTGGGGTTTCAAGCAATTGCTGGGATGCATTCAGTCATGAACAGGAACGATAAACAGGTTGGTGATACCTATCACAAAATCGCTACCACGAAAGTTCCTTGACGGGTAAGAAAAAGTAAACTAAAGTCATCTTGTTTTCCTGTGCAAATCCAGACACTAACTTCCGGCCATAGGCCGGGAAGTGCTGTTTTGTTCATTACCGTTTGCCGGGAACTTTTAACGAGAGAGGTCTAATGAGTTCTCTCTACTTTGGTTCAAATGTTGCTTTGGCATGTCCCCAGAGAATCAAGAACTGAGAAACTTGTTTTTCATCTTGGTTGCCGGGAGACCCGATGTTTGCCTTGGGGAAAGATTCTGCCTTTGTAACGCAGTATATTCGTAATCTGCGCGGCGGTTCACAGCCAGTTCTGGCTCGTGCAAGTGACGGATTTTTGTATGTAGTCAAGTTCGCCAATAACCTTCAGGGGCCAAATCTGCTCTTCAACGAGAGCGCGGGGTGCGAGCTTTATCGCGCCTGCGGGCTGCCTGTTCCTGAGTGGAGACCACTCGCGGTCTCGGATTCCTTCCTGGACAAGAATCCCGATTGTTGGATGCAGACCGAGGAGGGGCGTCTTCGGCCTGCTTCGGGCTTGTGCTTTGGCTCGCGGTTCCTGGGAGGGGACGGTAAGCGGCTCTTCGAAATTCTGCCCGGCTCCATGTTCAAGCGGGTCCGCAAACGAACAAGCTTCTGGCTGGCATGGCTGATTGACATCTGCGCAGAGCACGTGGACCACCGGCAAGCCATCTTTGTGGAAGGCGCCGAAGGTTTGCTGGATGCCTATTTTGTCGATCACGGACACCTCTTCGGGGGCCCCAATGCGGACTTGAAAAAACGTTTTGGTGTTTCCCGTTATCTTGATCAGCGCATTTATGATCAGATATCATCCAACGAGTTGCTTGACCTTGGGAATGTTCTGCACGACTTGGACGCTGATAGACTCCGGGAACGGGTAGGAGCGATTCCAGCCGAATGGAGCCGTGCTTCGGCCCGCGATGGCTTTGAACGCTGCCTTCAAAGACTCAAAATGCCCTCCCTTTTGCAACAGGTGGTCGACACGATTAATTATGACCTTGGAGGAATCGCAGAGAAAGAATCGGGAATTGTCGGAAGCGAGCGGAAGCCCCCTTCGGAGATTCTGCGCCTTGGCCTATGTCGCGGAGGGTATTGGTGGAACTACGCCCATCATCCTAATTGTGCTTGAGAATGCGAATGGCGACCTGCGCTTTCTCGTCGATCCGGATTGGCGCGCACTGGTTCAGGCCGAGGACAGGGAATATTTCGAATCCCTTCTGGCTGATTTTCCCGAACGGGCAAAAGAACAACCAGCCACTCTCTTCAAGCAGCTCACTTCACTCGAAGTCGGACCGCTGGTGACCCAGGAGGCCGGAGAACAGATTTCGGATCATCCACCTCTCTTGAAGTTGAGTGCTCGGTTTGTGCAGCTCTAGGGCACCTGCGCTTTGCCTTGTCTCTTGCAATCCCCACTGCGAAGCATCATGATTTCCGACATGCAAGAAGTACTCTCGAAAAGCAACTCGGTTGACCGAGGACTCGCTCCCTACCGCCAGAGTAATCACGAAGCTTCGTGGATCCAGCTGGATTGTGTACGAAAAGAAGAAATGAATCAGTACTGAATTCCGGCAAATACACAACCCAATACTCGTAACCGAAGGCCACTTTCATCCTCCGTCGACCACTGCGATATGAGCAGAATTTCGAAAAAAGAATGATAAGCAGGTCATTTTGGATTAAAACTGAGCGCAAATAAGAAGCTACGCGGGCCGGGCCTTTAGCACGGTCCGTCGGAGTTCCTGGCTTGAATGGGTAAGGTCAAGCGAGGTTCGAGCATTCCAATGGGAGGCGCTGATAGGCTTGCGCCACTCGTGGATTGATTAAAGCGGCATTCCGCAACTGGAGTGCCTGCCGATTTCTGCATCAGTGGGAATAAGACGAATTGGTAGAGAGTCCGGCATTCGGCGCTCCGGGTCAATTCCGGTGCAGATGAATGAGTGCTACTGTAGCGAAGCAGAACCTTCTGCCGCACTCCCGTGATCGATGCTGTAGCCGATCGAGTTGTACCCCTTCAGTCTGCGCTCGTACATCCTCGCCAGCATCAGGACGCCGTCATCGACATAGTCGTAAACTTGGACGATTCGCTTATTGTCGTGGAGGCGATGCAGGCGCCCAGCGTACTGCTGCAATGTTCCCTTCCATGAGATTGGCATGACTAGAAACAATGTATCCAATCGCGCATCGTCAAATCCCTCGCCGATATAGCTCCCTGTCGCCAAAATGAGCCGCGACTCATCTTCAGGCACAGCCGCAATCGCTTCCGTGAGCGCTCGGCGCTGCTTTGTTCCCATTCCGCCCTTTAAAACGAACACGTGCTTGGCGGCGGAGCGCAACCTCGCCGCGAAATGCTGTAAATGCTCAGTTCTGCCTGTCAGTAGAAGCGGCGTACGTCCTGAACTGAGCGCATGTGCAATATCGCTGGCGATCATTTCGTTCCTCGACATATCGACGGACAGGGCCCCGTAAACCTCCTGGACCGTGACCTCCGCGATATCTCGCGGCATCCGAAAATCCGTGTGTCGGGGAATAACCCTGTGTTCGAATGGATTCGCCGCTGCCATTTCCTTGGCGCTCAGGTTGAATCGTACCGGTCCACATTGCATGTAAATGATGGGATGGTGTCCATCTTTCCGGGTTGGCGTCGCTGTGAGACCAACCACATATTTTGCTTTCACCTGTCTCATCACTTGCTCGAAGGTGAACGCGGAGATGTGATGGCACTCATCCACGATGACCTGGCCGTATTCCGCGACAAAATCCTTGACAGCTTCTTTTTGATACAGGCTCTGGATAACCGCAACATCGACGCAGCCGCTGCGACTTGCCTTTCCGCCGCCAATCTGACCGATTGAGCCTGCGGGCATATTAAGGAACATGGCCAGCCGCTCACGCCATTGGTCGAGTAACTGTTGCCGATGAACGAGAACCAGCGTGTTAACCTTGCGCTTCGCGATCAACCATGCGGCCGCGGCCGTCTTCCCGAATGCTGTCGGAGCGCACAGGATCCCTTCATCATGGCCGCTAACCTCCCCAACAGCATCTTCCTGGACAGGCCGAAGCTGGCCATCGAATTCCGCGTTGATCCGGCTCCCTGCAAATCGCTCGTCTCGAATTTCCGGCAGAATGTGATGTGCACGCAAGAGCGCCAACACATCCGACAAACACCCACGCGGCACGGCAATATGCTTTGAGAAATCCTGACCACATGCGATGACGCGCGGCTTGGCATAAGTGGGGAGCCGCATCGCCTGCGCTTTATAGAACTCTGGATTTTGAAATGCTGCTATTCGAAGCAGGCGATTCAGCATGGCAGGAGGCAAGCCTTGCTTCTCGATGTAAATGAGATTTGCGCGCACTATCTGTACCGATTCCGGAAGTGGTCCCTCGATTGGCCGCTCCCGAAGTTTTCGTGATGGCGGCATTGTCCACGGATCTTGCGCGTCTTCATCATCAGCAATGCTGATTCGAACTCCTATGAGATCGCCACTGCGTTGAGCGTCAGTTACGATTTCTTCGGCCCTTGCGGCAGACAACCGCCGAATCGTGGAGAGAAACTCCCACTGGTCGGGATAGGGACGGAATTCGGTATCGATGAAAACGCTGTTGCCAGATTTGCGCGGCCCAAACTGCAACGGGAGAGCGATCAGATTTCCGAACCCGCCTTTAGGCATGGTGTCCTGGTTCGGAAACAAGCGGTCATAAGAATCGAGACCGAGCTGATGCCGGCGTTCCATTGTCCGTGTCAGGAGTGCGCATCCGAGTTTGCGGGCGGTGCTGGCCGGGATCGCAAGTTCGAAGAAGATCCAGACATGGCCACCGTTCCCCGAACGCGAGCGCTCGAGAACTGCCGGCACCCCCAATTCCCGACAGGTATCGAGAAATGCGCGCGAGTCGTCGGCCCATGTTTTCTTATCAAAATCGACAGCAAGAAACCAGCAGGTTTCGTCCAAGAGAAGCGGATAGACGCCAACGGTCTCTTTCCCAAGAAGATGATTTTCAATAACCGTGTCGGTCAGCGGCAAGAATTTCCGCGTGATCCGGTCGACTCTCTTCCGATCTGCAGGTTTGCTCGCATTGATGGTCTTCCAATCCTTCAGCGCTGCCGGCGAATATCCTGACCGGCCATCGGAATTTTCCCATCGCCGTGCATATGCATCCTCTCTGCCGCGAAACAATGTGCTGAACAGAGCGATGCGTTTTCGAGAGCGTTCTTCTTTGCTCTCCGCGTTCACCGCCGGGCTGGTTTGAACCGCACGTACATCCTCCTGGAGTATTGGAATGGGAATGCCATGGGCAGCCAACAAGCGGCGCAGCCTCGCATTTTCCTCGCGCAACCGCTGGTTATCTTCGTGGCTGGATTCAAATGGAACCGAATCTGACGCGCGGCCGGTCATTTCAGTTCACGCCTCCACGTCAGCAGCCAAGACTTTGCGGAAGAACTCGCGCAATTCCTCAAATGCCTCAGGCAGGCTTACCTGAAGCCTGCATTCTGCAGCCAGCGCTTCAAACGGAATCCGCCATTCTTCCGGCGGAGCAATCAAGGAGGTCGGTAAAGTGTGCGTGTTTCTTCGCTCGAATGTGTTGCGCAGCGCGTTCAGCGTTCTTAGCTTGTCTATCTGGCTTTCCCGGCTGAGAAGTATGAGATCCACCAAATCCTTTACCCGGCTATTCGGTGAGCTCCGCGGCAACGTGTAGGCATGGATCTTTTCAGCGAACTGCTGTTCGCGTGAGATCACGCGCACGTTCGGCTGCTGTATTCCGGCAAAGCTCAGCCAGTCGGGACACTCTATCGTTTCGAGAGGTTGTATCACCACGTCGCCAATTCCAGCGTCCAGATGAAACTTGGCGAAAATCCTGCCGTCCATTCGCGTTTCGACTGAATAACGCGCGCCTCCGTAAGGCGCTGCGGTCAAATCCAAGATCGGTGGTCCAATCGTGTACTCGAACCAATCATCGAGAGAGACGGCGGCGGCGGCCTGAAGCATCTCTCGCACTTCTTGTACTGCGCTGGCGCTATCCAGAGCGCCTGCCAAAGGCTGCAGCGTCAGATCGATATCGATGGTAGAGCGCGCCGCCTTGAAGCGAAGTTCCAATGCATAGCCACCCTTCAGCACCCAGGGAACCGACTCGGTCCAGAACAGCCGCGCCAGCAGTCGATCAAAGGATACCTGCCGTCTGAGGCGGTTGATATCCATTTGCATGGCGCGAGATTCATTTTTCAAGCGCTCTTCCAGTGCTCTCCGAAACGCTCCCGCCGATGCGTAGGTTCGGGCCAAGGTCATCACGCTGCCCGCCGCAATACATCTTCTATCACCTTGCGAGCCTCTTCGCTGCATTTAACGCTGCGAAGTTGCTGGCGCGCAATCAGGCCGCGTTCAATGGCTTGCTGCAGCGCTTGGCGTATAAACGTGGGTTCGGTCGCACCGACCTCCATTAGATCAAGGATCGTTCGGAGTGGTCGAGTGTATTTGAATCCCGGCCCATTTTGTATATCGCTCCCGGGCAGATCATCGTAATGCAGCACCAGGATCCCGGGAATCTCGGAGTTGCGCCGAAAATTCTGTGGAACCGTCATGTGGAGCTTTGCCGGGTTCAAATCCGAAAGTTCATGGAGACTCAGGGCGGTCTGATGGCTGTAAACGCCTTCGATCTCTTCCTTGCGATTCCTGGACCAGAGCGACCATAGAACTAGGTCTGGCCGATCCGGCGACGGGAATAGCGCCAGCCGATAGATGCCGCGGTACTCACGAATCCAGTTTCCAGCTTGAACGTGGTAGGGATGCGTATTTTCAGCGAAGCCGGCGGCTTTGGCCTGCTTCGTCGTGAAAAGGCCTTGTTGCTGCTCAGCGGCCTCGAAGAGCCGGCGCGACGCATCTCGGCGCGGTTGAACCATATGCACAATACTACAACTTTATTGATGCTTTGTGCGGATAGCTACGATTTGCTGTGAGTCAACTGTGAGTGAAAGAGACGCAGTTTTTCTGTATGTTGTTGATTCTAAAGAAGCAAGGAGCGCAGGTGGATGGTTTCCTAAAACGTCTATTTTCAATCACTTGAACGAGATGTCGGGAATCGATGGGAATCGAAAACCCACGCTAGCAAGGGGGAGAACTTTGCTGTGAGTGAAACTGTGAGTGAAAAACTGGGACACATGTATCCGGCCTAATGGCACCCTAGCAGACTGATTAGGTTAATTTGATCGGTCGAGCGAAAGCGCTCCCGATGTTCGGCGGTGCGCCAAAGGGAGAAATTTCCTGTTGCCAAGTAGTTCCGTCATGCGATCAAGCAGAGGCGTCAAAGAAACCACCACAGAGATTACACCTTGGGCAAGTTGCAATTAAATCTCGTCTCGACGAGCGACTGATGATCTGGCATCAACTAGATCCAGCGGTTTTATCGGTTTGGCTGGATCAGAGGTCGTTTCAGGGGAATGATGGCTTCTTTAGGCCCTGCCCCTGCCCCTGCCCCTGCCCAGAGGCTCGCAGCGAATTGAACGCTGGACAGTGAGTCCGTCGGTCCTAGGGCGAGGAGGCTAAATTCGTGTTCGGATAATAGTGCGCCAGAATAGAACGGAAATCCGCACCCGACTGCGCCATGCCGATCGCGCCGTGCTGACACATGCCAATCGCGTGGCCGCCGGCGCCTGGCAGCGCCGACTCAGGCCCGGGAGTTTGCACGTCCGTTTTGTCGCGGAGTGCGTTCCAGCCCCATTGCGGACGGGCGCCATTCCGGACGCTATATGCTTGCTCGCCCGGTCGCAGCGGGTGGGTATGGCACCAGCGGCACTCGACTGAGTAGTAGGGATAGCCGTCTCCGGGGTCTATTCCGGCTTGGCGCAGCGTCCGGGTGCGCCCTCCGCAACGGCTTGAATACAACGCGGCAACGGGCTTGTTGCGCCACGTGAGAATGAGGCTGTCGGTGGATCGCGCGGCTTCCCTTACACGAGGGCTCGCCACCAATGGCGAGCGCATGTACTGGCAATGAGTCGTATCACAGAAATCGAAATCCACATGCCGCGGGCCTGCGGCCAAAAATGAACGCGTCACGACGGCCTGCGCCTTCAGCGCTTCAAGCGGAGCGTCGCCGGGCATCTCCGAAGCGACGATCGTTTCCACTGCAGTCTCCCGGTCCATGAGGACAACCGGGACGAGTTCGCCTCCCCGTGATGTGATCTCAAGTTGGCCTTTGTACACGCGGTGGAATCTGCCCGGCACAGTAAGTTCGAACACGCTGTCGGCTCCATCGCGCGAGTGGCCTCTGAGTCCCATGACCTGCCGGCCCGCAACGAGTACCCGGTCATGCGCGGCTTGCACCAGCAGCTTTCGATGACCGGCTTCACCGTTCAGCACAATTGGGTCGCCCGCTCCCGTGACCACCAGCGCGCCGGGCCCCGTCCACGCTACTTCAAGCGTGTGCGGATGGAACAGGCCTAAAACACCGAACCGGATTCCGTTCTGGGCGTGGACGGCCGTGACCAGGAGCAACGCAAGCACTACGACATTGCTCCATCGCTTCATGGCTGCCCCAGTCCGATGGCCCGCAGCATCTCGGCGGCTACGGCCGCGGTGCGTGCTCCGGTAGTTCCGTGCATTCGCACCAGCAGGAGGTAGCGCGGCTGATCGGCAGGCAAAAGCACCACAGCAAAGCCGTCAGCCGGGCCCCGGGGGGTGTGCGTACAACTAGCGGTGCCCGTCTTCGCCAACGCTGCATCCTGCCCCATCGCAGCATCCACAGCCTCGGCCGTACCATACGATGCGGCGCCGGCCATGCCGCGAAGGATGCGGGTGCGCACAGCCAAACTGGGGTAATCCAACAGAGCGAGATACGCACGTGCGAGCGCCAGTGGAGTTTCACGCCATCCGGAGTTGAGTCCGATCAGCGTTCGAGCGTCAGCTACAGAGCCTGGACCGGCGAGACCGAAAGTGCGCAGCCTGCGGATCGCTGCCTCTCTGTCCAGGTTTGCGGCGAGAAAAAGGAAATAGGCATTGCAAGATTTTGCGATCGCGTGTTCCAGATCCAAGTCACCGTGTCCACGTGGAAGCCAGCACATGCTTGACGTTCCCAGGCAGCGCACGTGAGGAAAGCGGCCGCCATACTGCTCTGCGTATGCGATCGCGATGAATGGCTTGACAAGTGAGCCTGGTGGAATGGGCTCATTGGGCGCATCCCATCGCTGCGCCAGCACATTGCCGGTACGATCCAGCATGATCCAGGAAAGCTCCTGGCGGCTGAACTTGCTCTGCAACACGGCACTCGCGCCCTGCCCGAATAGCGCTGTTTGCTGGGCCAGCGCAAGCGAGGGAGCAGCGAGAAACAGCAGCAAAAGGACCACTGTCATGCGGCGCGCGGCAGGAAGCTTCGGTCTCAACGCTGTTGCCACTCGTACACCACTGTCTGCGACACGAACGCGCCCTGATCCTTTTCTGTAACTTTCTCGCGAGCGACGCGAGACCACATCTGGCTGAGGCTCGCAATGTTCCCTGAGAAGAACGCTGGGGCCTGACCGTCCGTCCCCGTGTCGGTATCAGCGCTTCCGGCGGAGGGCGTGCCATGCCCCGCGGCATCGATTCTGCTGGCAAGATTCGTGAAAGCCTGCTGCTCCCTGGCGTTGTGATGGAAGTCCGCTTCGTAGGTGATGCTGTCGCTCAAGGAAGCGTCCGGCGCCGTTCCGGGGCTCAGCATTGCAGATAGCAGAGTTTCACTATTAGCTACATATAAACGATTAGTTCGCACGGACATCAACAACGGAATCGAGCCATCCAGCTTCCAGGCAGTTCCGCTGCCAACCGCGATCGACGACCAGCCGATACCGAGCTGCGAGGCGGTCAGTCCACGCCGGAACGTGGCACTTAGAGCATGCTCGACAGCGGTCTCATTCCACGCCGAAGCCGATTGCACCAGGATGCCACGTTCAATTCCCACAAACATACTGTTCGGCGAGGACTGCGTGCGATAGACCTGAAGGAGGCCGGTCAGATCCGATGCCTGCAGGAGTTGGCGCAGATCGGCGTAGGGATCGGTTTCGTTGACCAACACCGGCGCCACGTCGATCCGCTGTTCCAGATCGGAGGCTGCGCCCGCATTTTCGAATTGAACCGCGGGCGGCGCAGTTGCTTCACCTGAAGTTTGCTGTAGCCGCGGATCCAGCACACCCTCGCGCAGCGCGGCGGTCACAGCGTCTGCGCCGGGCGAAGCCTGAGCCGATGCGAAGGCCGCATCGGCAGGAGCCAGGGCCAGCAGCGGCGCAACGTCTCCAGATGCTTTCGCCGGAGAACCCTGAACCCGGAGCAGCACGCGGGATTCGCGGTACTCTTTGCCGCCACGCTCCAGGTCGCATAATGCCGCGCGGTACTGTTTCATCTCCGTGATATTGCGCTGCACCCAGTAACTGCGAAAGTATGGCGAGGGAACAATCTTTTCCAGATTCAAAACCATGCGCAGATCACCGGGGGCGCGGGCAGCCTGCTTCACTGCGTCGGCGTACCAGGATTCATCGGTAAGGCTGTGCGCGCCCTGTCCATCGAGCCGGTCGAGAACGCCCGCCACCAGATCCGCCCGCGTGCCAAGAATCAGCCACCCCTTGTGAATAGCAAAGGCTGCGGTACGGTTCGACTGCTCGTCTTCTCGCACGAAGAAATGATCTTCGCCCTCCTGGCGCTGTTCGAACTTTTCCCGCACCTGCCATAGAGGAGAAGCTTCCGCTCGCGCTTCGTCCATGCGGGTGATGTAGACAAACTGCAGGTTACCAATATCGTAGAGGGCGAGCGCGCTTTGGTCGCCGGCTACCTGCATCAGAAGGTTCGAATCAGCAGGGACCGAAGCCGTGGTCGAGAATTCGTCCTGGGCCTGCGAGAGCCGTTCGAAGAGCCGTGAACGGCTGAATGCTGCATAGTTGTCGCCGGCCAGCCACGCGCGCTTTTCCTCAGAGGCATTCCAGTCGTTCAACAGCGACCGAAAATCCTTTGCTTCGAGATAGAGCAAAGCGCCATCGGGCATAAGCGCGGAAGGGCCAAGAGAAGGCGTCTGCACCTGAGCAACCAACCAAATGGCAGCGGCAAGCACCGCTCCGGCGACGCAAAACCACAGAGCGCGTTTCATGGCTGCTCCTCGTTGGCGGGCTGATCTGGCATAGGCATGCCTGGCAGAAGCATGGGCCGCACGATTCCTCCCTGTTCGACCGCATCCTGAATCTTCGGTGCGCGCGCGTCGTTTTGCGCCGAGCGATCGAGTTCGGTCTGGAGCGTCGCGCGGCGTTGTTCTATCGGCGCGCGCAAATTCTTCGCGTGAACCACGTTCAATCCAAGCGAAAGCACGCGCACGGCCTCTGCGAGATCGCCACGCTGTTGGTTGGCGTTCGCGTCCAGCTCGATTAACTTTGCCGTCTGTGCGGGCGGCATACCGGCCAAATTGGATGCATTGCTTTCCTGCTGAGTATCCTGGGACTCCGGCGCAGTTGGCTCGCTTTCCGCATCCTCCTGCGTCTCCGCTGCAGGGTCGTCGTACACATTCTGCATGTACGGCGCGGCAGCCGTGAGCGCGCGCGCATCGGATCGGGCGGCAAACGCCGCAAAGACGTAGTTCAACCGTAGGGCGGGATCATCCGGTGCAATCGCCAAGGCCTCGCGCAATATCTGTTCCTTCTGTGTGGCCGGTCCGCTGCAATCGGCGGCCTGGAGGCGCGCCGCTACATAGAGCGGCTGCGAAACGCTGGCCGCGGAAGGACAAGTTGCAACCGCGAGAATATCCAGTTCGCCACTTCCCGTCTTCGCGGCTCCGTGCCCATTGAGCGCGCGCGCTGCTTGCTCACGATCTTCGTACTTCGCATTCGGATCTGCCGCAACCGCATTGAGATCCGCCACTGCAGTGGACTGCCCGGGATCGACCGCCAGCTCTGCCTTGGCGAGCCGCACCCGGTAGTCCGCAACCCACGGATTTGAGCTGGACAATTCGCGCAGGAACTCCGCCGCCTCGGCCGCTTTGTGGCGACGCTCGAGCAGATGCGCCGAGGAATCTTCGTCCGCATACATATCGGCGGAAACCAGCGTTAAACGCCTCAGGAGCGCCACCGCCGCGCCGGTGTTGTTTTCCTCCAGATCGATGTCGGCCAGCCCGAGGAAGTTGGCGGCGGAGAAATCGCGCCGCGTGATCGAGGTCTCGTACACATAACGCAGCAGAATGCGCCTTCCCGCTGGGCTCAGCGCGCCAGCGGCACTCCGTGCCTCGTTCAATGCGGGTCCGCTGCCCTCGTGGCTCTTCCAATCTGCAACGAGAGTGCCCAACGAGCCGTCTGCGTCGGCCAGGCGCAAGGCGATCGGCAGCCAGCTGCCCACATATCGCTGCTTTTGCGAAACCGCGTTGAACGCTTGCCTGGCCGCGGCGGTCTGTTTCTCATTCAGCAAAGCAAGCACCAGCTTCTGCCGCTCCGAATCCGCGCTGCTGCCGTAATTACCGGGCTGCGCCTGATTTTGCTTTTCCGCGAGTACAAGCGTCCTGGCATAAATCCGGCTCAACTGCGACTTCTCGATCCACTGGCCTTGATCGGACCACGTGTTGGGGAGAATCGACCACAGTAACGCCTGTTGATCGGCTGGGCTCGCGGTAATGTCGAGCAGCCAGTCCACAGAGTTCCCGTTGGCGCGATAAGCCGCATCCAAGAGCGGTTCGCTGCGATAGGTCCCATTGCGCTTGAGGTATACACGGAGCATGGCGTCTACCTGCGCGCGCACGGCGTCGAACTGCGCTGCCGTGCTGATGCTCTTTAACACCTGCCCGAAATCGCCCCAGAAGGTTTCCGGTACGTGCCGAGCGTCCATCTCCGCTGCCAGCAGCTTCACCGCATTGCTCCAGCCATCGAGCGCTGCCGTACGATCTCCCTTCTTCCATTCGATTGTTGCGATCTTGTCCAGTACCGCGGGCTGGTCACCATTGAGGTCAAGCGAGTGGGAGTAGTCAAGGATAGCCGCGTCGGTGCGGCCATGCTCAGCAGATTGATCCGCCAACTGCAGATAGGCGGTGGGATTGCCAGGTGTCGCTTCGAGTTCAGAAGCTTCATAATCCTCGCGC
Source organism: uncultured Acidobacteriaceae bacterium (assembly GCA_963848805.1). Lineage (GTDB taxonomy): Bacteria > Acidobacteriota > Terriglobia > Terriglobales > Acidobacteriaceae > Telmatobacter. Next base: position 46,193 of record CAWKFD010000022.1, read on the forward strand.
TGCGGATCGTTCTCTCCGTCGAGATAGTCGGCGTACCGAGAGCCATAGTAAAACCACACTGTTCCCGCCAGCTGGCGCTGCCGGTCGGCTGGATGGCCGATGCGGTCGCCGATGCTCGCATCCGCCGCAAGCACTTCTCGGAAGGCGTCGTTCACCGCTGGCTTTTGCTGGCGCAGATACAGGCCAGTCAAGGCTGTGTAGGCATCCTTCCACACTGGCGGTCGCGCCGCTGATCGCGCGTCTACGGCCGCAAATGCTTGTTCAGAATTGCCATTGCGCACAAGGTACTGTGCTGCACTGTCGCCTGTTCGCGCTTTATTAAGCAGTTCCTCAGGCCGGTGCACGATCAGCAACTTATAGAAGCGGCTCAGTTCGTCACCCTGGAGGTGCTCGAGCGTACTGAGCTGCTCCATGGCGCGCAGTTCACCGGCCGCATCTCCGGCATTGCGATAGGCATCGGCCGCGCTGCGCCATACCTGGATGGCATCTTCGTGCCGCAAGCCGGGCGCCAGCTTTTCCAGTTGCACGGCGGCGGCCTCCGACTGGCCTCGCCGAATCTCCAGCGCCAGCCAGTCGCCCAACTGAATTCCGCCTTCCGGTTTCCGATTGACCACCTGCGCCCATTCGAGGTCCGCCGAGAGCTCGGCGAGTTGGGCAGCCTTCGCCGCGGGCAGGTACACGTTTGCGATCTCGGTGGCATCGGCAGTTGGTGCGTTGTCGCGCAGCAACGCCGCAAACTGCATCCTCTCCTCGGGCGTGTAGTAGATCGCTGCCGCTCCGGCCATGGCTTGTAGAGCCTGCGCAAATCCGGCCGTCGCCTGCTCGCGGCGTTGCTGCTCGCGTTGTTTGCGCCACTCCGCATCCGTGATGGCTCCCGGTCCTTCCTGTGCCACTTGCTGCGCAACGGCTGCGATGGTCAGTGCCGGCGCATCTGCGCGGGCTTTCTTCAGCAGGGCAAGCGCTGTAGAGGTTTGCCGGAGGCGCGTCATGATGCGCGCATAAGTCGCCGCGCCGCCTTGCTCGGTGACCAGCAGGTCTGGTCCCGCCAAGTCCACGCCGTGCTCAGCGTACTTTTGGGCAGTCGGCAGCATTCCCCAGGACTCCAGATGCTCAGCTGCCTCGAAGAAGTAGGCAGGCTTGGGGGCGCGGCCTTCGATGAGCGCGGTCTCAAGCGCGCTTACCGTGTCCGCCTCTTTGCGCTCGCGCGCAGACAATTCCGCCACTTTGAGCATCCACTTGGGATCGCGGTAGCTCAGGGTATACAGCTTGCGATAGAGTCCGATGGCATCGTCAAAGCGGCGCAGCCGTTCGTCCAGTCCGGCCTGCGCAATATAGAGATCCTGCCGCTCGGGCCGGAGCCGCAATGCCTTGGCATACGCATCGACGGCCAGTGAATCGTCTTCAGCCGCAGTCGCCAGCCGCGCCAGCACGATGCTCCATCGCGCGTCGCGCGGCGAATCGGCAATTGCTTTTTGGTAGAACGTGAAGAGCCGGTCGCGCTGATCGTGCGCAACCGCATAAAGCGCGGCTTCCTGGGCCAAAGCGCCGTCGTCGGGGAAGGCGTTGATGAGGGCGATGTACTGATCGACGGCGGCATCGAATTTGCGCAGCTCGGTATCAGCCGCCACGATGCCGCGCCGCAATTGCGCCACTCGCGCCTGCTTTTCCTCGCGTCCCAGCGGTGCATTGCGCACAAGCTCCAGTTGCGCTCGGTAGAAAGTATCCAGGCCGGTCTGGTCGTTGGCTCGTGCGAGATTCGCGGCCATGGCAGCTTCGTATCCCGCGTCGAGAGGCTTCTCCTTCAGCAACGCTTCCAGTAATGTGCGCGAGCGCGCATAGTCGCCAAGGTCGGTCGACTTGCGCGCGGCCTCCAACTGAAAACGGCTTCTTAAATCGGGATACGCTACCCCCGCCGCATCGAGAAGCACGGTGACAGCTTGCTGGCGCCGATCGTGGTCCCAGTCATAATCCACGGTTGAGCGCACTACGCCCAGAATCTTCGGATTCTGGCTGTAGATCGCGTCGATTTCGTGCGCCGCGGCTGCTGCGTCGCGCTGACCTAGCTGGTCAACCAGCCGGTAGCGCAACTGCAACTTGCGCACCGGGTCGCTCGTCACGGTGACCTGACGTCGCAGGCTGGCTTCCTCCACCGCGGGCATCTCATCTGTGCGGGCCCGGCCGGCAACGGCTTCGAGCACGTCAAAGGAAGTTGTGCGTGCGATGAGCTGCTGGAGTTCCTGCGCGAGTTGATCCTTGTGATGCTCCGCTTCCAACACCCCGGCGCGCAATTCAATCGCCGAGTTATTTGGCGCGTCGGCGCGTAACAATCCAGCCGTTCCCGCTTCAACCTGTGCCTGCCACACCGGACGATGGGCCAGTGTCAGCAGCCGATCGCGGCTGTCGCTCGAGGCGTTCGCCGCGGTTGCGCTCGCAACGTACGCACGGATAGCCGTTGCCACATCACCACGGCTTTCCTCGATCGCGCCCTGCTGGTAGCCAAACAGGGTTGGATCGTGCAGCTGTGCCTGAGCGCGCTCCAGTTGCGCCTGAGCGTCAGCGAAGTCGAAGTAGTCCCAGAACACCGTGGCCGACTGCAAATAGCCATCGGTTTCTCCCGGGCGCACGTCCGCCATCTTCAACCAATAAGGCGCGGCTTCTGTAAAGCGATTCCGATCGGCGTAGATGTCGCCGATGCGAGCCAACGTAGCGAGATCGCCGGGACGTGCATCGAGCAGACGCTTCTCAATCGCGACCGCCTTGTCGGTATCCTCGGGATGGAAGTATGCTAGCGATCGGTAGAGCGAGGACGCCTGCGCGCCAATCGCTGCATCGGCTGGGTACGCAGACGCGAGAGCATCGGCTGCGCCGACCGCCTGCTCGTAATGCGATTGCCACAGGCAAGCCTCAACCCAAAACCGCTCTGCAGCGGGATTGCGACCGGCGAGGCCACCCCAGTCGGCCTTCTCGATCTCCGGCGATTGTTGGCTCAGAACCGCAAGTTCTCCGTCGAGGCGGCCGGTTCGGCTCAAGAGTTCAAACAGTCGATCGCGCAGTTCGGGGCTCTCCGCCCAGTGTGCCCAGAGCAGCTTCTCCGCATCGGCATCGCCATGCTTCGTGTCGTACTCGGACAGCAGCCGGCGCACGAATGTCATTTCATGAGGGAACCGGCCGGCTGCATACTCATCGACTTCAAAGGCCAGCGAGCGATCGGGGGCGGGCGCCTGATTGAGAAACGCTTCCAGTTCGGTCCCCGAGAAGATGTCGGCCACCTTCTGCATCAGGGCGCGATAGTCCGCGGCGCGCCGCTGCCTCAGGTATAACCTCGCCAGTCGCGCATACCAGCCGGTGTCCTGGAACTGCGCGATGGCGCGCTCATACACCTCTTCGACGTGCGCATTGAGGCGATTCTGTTCCAGGAAGTCGGCGAGCCGGACGTAAAGTCCCGGATCCTGGGGATTGCGGTCGAGCTCGCCACGCAAAACTGCCAGCGCGTCCGGCAGTCGCTGCAGCGCCACAAGCCTGGCCAAATACCTGTCCAGCACCTGCGCATATTCGACCGACCTCGCACCCTGCTGGTTTGTGCCGGATTCTGCTCCAGTAGAGCCGTCGTCTCCAGCACCCCTGGCATCGGCAGATTCCTCGTGTCCTTGCCCGTTGTTGTCAGCAGAAGCGGCAGGCGGGAGGCTGAACTGCGCCGACGCGTTTTCCTGCGTGACCGGTTTGCCGTACTGTTCTCCGCCTCCGCCCAGCGGCACGCCATCAGCTTGCGCCGCAAGTTCCTTCAGCAATTCCTGGTAGAGGCCAAATTCCTTATCCGGCTGATGGGTTCGCTCGTAGGCATCCGCCAGTTCGAGCGCTACGCGCGTACGTCCATCGAAGTGCGGGAAGTCCGCCAGAATCTGCGTGCCTTCGCGAATCACAGCCGCGCTGTCACCGTATGTCCCGTACGCCTCCATCAGCTTGGCGTGCAACATGGGACGGGAAGGCTCATCCGGAAAGCGCTTGTCAATCTCTGCGAGTAATTCAGCAGCCTTGGCTCGATGGAAGTAAGGCGCGGCAAGTTGTTCCTCGCGGTTGTACTCGCTATCCGGCCCTTGGCTGTTGAGGAAGAGCGAGAGAATCCCGTTTAGATATCCGGGGCCGCGATCCATCGTTGCAATGTCGCGATAGAGCGAAAGGTTTCCCGCACCGACTCGCAACGGCTGCTCCGGCGCGGTCAATAGGATGCGCGCCAGCCCCACTGTGCCTTCGCGCTCCTCCGCCGGAGTGGCCTCCTGTGCCGCCATGGCGTACGCATACCGGGCCGCTTCGGGAAAGTCCTGCACGGCCTCAAACAGCTTTTCGAGTGTAGTCAGTTCTTCCGGCGTCCACGCAGCCCCGCGCGCCTCTTTCTTCTCGCGATATCCGTTCAACACCGCCTTGGCTGCATCCAGCTGCCCCTGCTGCTGCTCAAGGTAGAACAACCTTGCCGCATCCTTCAGGTCGTCAGGATCGGCCTCCAGCCGCGCTCGCGCGGCGTCGCGGAACGCCCGCTGCTCGTGACCATCAAGGATCAGCTTGAAGTAATCGTGGATCAACTCCGGCGGCCAAAGCGGCTCAAAGCGTGCGTCATAGACGGAGAGCCCGTCCTTCGAATTACCGCGCCCGACGGCAAGATCGGCTTCCGCCTTCAACGGGAACACGCGGTCCTGGGGAAACGAAGTGCGATACTGTGCGACGGCCGCTTCTGCTTGCGCGAATTCCTTTCCGGCCAGCAAATACTCGAAGCGACGCCGATATACCGCCGGCTCCTGCGGGTAGCGCTTGATCCATTGCGCGTAAATCGCGTCGGATTGAGCGCGGCCGAGTGCATACTCATCCAGTACCTTCAGAGCCCGCTCGAACGCCTTCCATGAGCGCTGCGCTTCCACGGCAGTCCAGCGTTCCCGCGCGTCTGGAGGAGCGCTGCCGACCCATTCCAGCGCGGCAAGTTCGAGGTTTGGCTGCAACCGCCGCTCGTAAAAGTTCGCCAGATCCAGGTGTGCTCCCACGCGATCGCCGGCCGCGTCCGCCCATGCCTTCCAGTCGTCTTCAGCGGCGGCAAAGTCCAGCGCTTGCTCCTCCTCGAGCGCGCGCAGTGACAGAAGCGACGCCTCATTTACAGTTTTCTGCAATTCGCTGAGCGCGGGGACGGATTCGCGAGGCGACCGCCGGAATAGGACTTCGCCACTGGGCAATTGCATCGCCCGGAACAGTGCACCCTCGACAGCCGATCCGGCCGGCACATTCTCAATCCAGCGGCTGAAGTCACTGCCCGCATGGAAAAGCGCCGGCGTCTTGATTGCGCCGAGGGTGAGCAGGGCGGCAGTCGCGCCGCCAACGGCACCGGCGATTCGGATCGATCGTTCACGGAAGCACTTCAATGTGCACCTCCGTCGAGCCCAGGTTGTGCGCTACATCTTCCGCTGTGACCGTGAGAACGTAATCGCCCGCAGGCAACGAACTGGGCAGAGGAAGCTCGCCGGTGCTGGCTGCGGCTTCGCGATCCCAGTGCAGAAACACTGGACCCATCCCCTCCAGCCGCGCTGTCAACGTGCGCGTGCTCTCAGATGCGCGAACGACCAGCGGCACCACGTCTCCGGCCCGATAGCGCGTCCGGTTCAGCCGAACCTTCACCACCGGCGGCTTCGACGCAATCACAAACGTCTTCTGCTCGCAGTATTCCTGACCGCTACGGTCGCGCAGGATAAGCCGCACTGGGTAGACGCCGTCCGTCATATCAACAGGCGCAAGGAATCGCGTCTGCCATACGTCTTCATCTGCAAGGTAGCGGAGGGGCTTCTCGAGACCAAACGGAAACAGCGCCACTACTGACACGATCGCCTTGTCAGTGTGCACGCGCAGCACCGGATCGCCGGGACGGATCACCCTCGGCCTCAGCAGCGCACGCGGCGCAGCCAGGAATGAGGTGTAAGGTGTAACGAATTTGTACTGCCGCGCCAGACGGATGATCTCCTCGATCGCCGCCTCGGTCTCGCCCTCTCGGTCAATCTGGTCGAGCAGGGCTTGTACGCGCGCTCCGGCCCAGAGCCGCGGCAACTGATCGTGTTCCAGCGCCTCGGCGGGCAGTTCTGCCTTTGCTTCCGCGCGAACCGTCTCGCCCTGCCGGCTACCCTGCGCAACGAACTCGGCGTGCTTCGCTGGCTTCAGATATTGTCCGACCCAGGCCGCCTGCCCCCCATCAAACACGGCATTGTCGAGTAGGTACACCTTGTCGACGGCAGCCTTCGACACCTTGATTTGTAGATCGCCAATCGGCGTCTGCCCGGTTTTCGCCAGGAATGAGGCCAGCTTGAACTCGACAGGCTCGGTTGAAAGTACATCCTCGAGCACTCCGCCGTTCCGGCTCAGCATTCGCAGCAGCGGTAGGTTGGCATCGTCGCCCACAGCGAAAATATCCGTCTTTGGACGGCGATCTTCTGCGATCTGCCCCCACTGGGCCGAATACCACGTCGCCAGTTTCCCATTGCGGATCTCTCCGCGATCGGCGCCTCCGTCGGTTAGCAGCACCAGCGACGAATCTGTCACACTCGCCTGCGCCAGTCCCGCGCTCAAGGCTTTCTGCAAGTCCGTTCCACCGCGCAAATGGCTGGCGCGCAACCACTCCATGGCAGCCATCACCGTGGCTTGATCGGCGCTCACCGGCTGCGGTCGAAATGTGTCTACGCGCGTGTTGAAGAGCAGTAGATTAAAGCGGTCTTGTTGGCGCAGGCTTTCCAGCACTTTTGCCGCCGCCGCATAGCTGCGCTCCAGCTTGTCCCACTGCATCGACAGAGACGTATCCATCAGCACAATGACGGTGCGCGAGGTCTGGGGCGCCGCGCCCGCAGGAGCAACGGGCGCATTCAACTGCGCAGTGGCTTCAAAGTATCCTGGCGCCGCCTCGTGCTTTTCCTTGCGCTTGTGCTCGTCGTTCGCAGGAGCAGCTGCAACGTCCGCCGATGGAGGCGCGCTCTCTCCATTCGGGTTGCGATACGCGATCACCTGCATGGCGTTCCCAGGGTCGGCCAGAGCCCATGTGGCCGCCAGGTCCTCCCCGAGATCGACGTTGTCCAATTCGAGCGACCCCTGAACCGTATGCTCATCCTGCTGGCCGAGTTTCAATTGGAGCAGCTTACCCGGAACGGTGAAATCCTTAATCGCCGCTGCCGAGTGAAGTTCGAAGTGAATCTTCAAGTGCGCCACGCGCTGACCCGCATAGGCATCCGGCTTCAGCGGCAGCACGAAGTAGCTCTTGTGCTGGTCAACGGGAATGCGCTGATGATACTCCATCTCCAGCCGCTTCGTTCCCCATCCCGGAATCGGCACGATGTGGGCGCTGAACACCGCGTTGCGCCGCGCCTCCTCTTCCGTGCGCTCGCCCTGCTGCAGGAGTCCTGGATCGATGGCCTGGCTCTTCAACTCCTGGTAGAGCGCCTGTGCACGCTTGCGCTCCAGGATCACCGCGGGAATACGCACCGGCCCGTCCCATACAGCGAAGTCCGAAATCTGTGTCCCGCTGGGAAGAGCGAATACGTAGTTGCCCTCCTCCAGCTTGCCCGTGTGGTTCGTATAGATCTGCCGAATCCAGACGCGCGCATCGCCATTGTCGATGTGAATATCGACTTCCATCTCGGTCAGCGAAAGGATCGAAGGATCGGGCGCCTCCTTGTCCATGGGAATCAGCACGGCGCTATCAGCGCACATTCGCGCCGCCGCCGCCAAAAGAACCGCGCCGCAAAGAATCAGTCTCCAGCCCGTATGCCCGCGTCCCATCTGTTCGCTCCCGCTTCAGAGCCTTCCGGCTGTAATCTTGAGCAGCCCGTTGTCCGTCCCCAAGTAGACCACGCCGCCATGCACGGTCAGCGCCGTTACGTTCAGCGAGGGTAATCCCGCGGTTACCGTCTTCCAGCGCGTTCCGGTAGCGTCGCCCACCAGCAGCCCCTTGCCCAGAGTGCCGGCAAGCACCTCGCCTCCAGTGGCAATCATTGCGCCGGGATTCACCACAGTTCCCGGTTGCGTGGCCTCCGTCGAGGAAATGTTTCCTTCGCCATCCATGCGCACAATTCCCGCCCCATAGGTCCCGATCAGCCAGTCGTTATCGACCGGCGTCAGCGCTGTGATCCAGTTGGCCTTCAGGCCGGAGTTCCCCGTCGTCAGATTTCTTCGCACGATACCCCCGCTCACCACCGACAGACCGCCCAGAGTCCCCACCAGCAACGCGTCTTGTTTCGCGGCCAGCGCGTACACGTGGTTGCTCACGAGTCCCTGAAACGCATACATGCTGTGCGGCCCCCCAGCGTCGAGAAACGTGATTCCCGCCGGCGTGGCCGCTACCATCTCGCTGCCGTCCAGTGCGACGTCCGTAACATGTGTGGCAATCAAGCCTGAATCGCGCGTTAGCACCTGCTTCTCGTGCCCGTCTCGATCGAAGAGCACCAGCCCATTTGCCGTGGCCACGGCAACCGTCCCCTGCGCCGCATTCTCCACGATGCGGTTGACACAGAACACGTGATCGTTCTCGATGTGCACCGCCCTGCCGCCCGCCGCCGGAAATATGTCCAGGCCCCGGTCGAAGTACCCCACCCAAAGGCGTCCGTCACCCGCCACCATCAGTGCGGAGACGTTCCCGTCCGTCATCCGGTGCTCTTCGTCTTGCAGAATGGCTCGCCATTCGCCGCTGGGCGTACGCTCCAGCAGTGCGCTTGCAGTCAACGCATAGCGGCTATCCCCGGCAACTAAGAACTGTTCAACAGGACCGTGCGTCACGCCTGGCGCGATTTCATCGGAGTCATTGTCGGCGGGTGACACGATCGGACGGCGTGGCAGCGGCTCGCGCCCGCTATTTCGCGGAACAGCCGTTATCTCACCATCAAATTCCCCTAGCAGCAGCGAATCGCCGTCTGGCTGAACCGCCCGCGCAAAGCGGCCGGGGGCAAGCACGCGTGCCCCCCTGCCCGCGTGTATCTCGGCCACTCCATTGGGCGTTCCGGCGTAGACGGCCTCCCCATCCACCGCCAATGACTCAACGCGGACATCAGGCATCCCTTCGCTCACTCCGACGGTTTCCACCTGCCCGCCGCGCCAATGCAGGACCCCCTGGTTTGGGGTGCCAATCCACAGATCCGACTCCATCCCTGCCAACGCCGTTACATATAGGTTGGCTGTGGTGGGATGGAATTGCTTGAGCGAGTGTCCGTCAAACTCCAGAACTCCGCGTTTGGCCGTTCCAATCAGCAGGTCGCCCGATCCCAGCGGCAGAATCGCCGTCACGTCTCGCGCCTCGGCCGATTCCGGCCGAATCTGCCGAAACCTGGATCCGTCGAACGCCAGCACACCCTCGCCGGCGGTAGCGATTAGAAGTTCGGGATGACGGCTATCGGCCAGAGTTCCCAACGCCATAGCGCCAAGCGGAGCGGGCGGCAGGTCCAGCCCTACGCGGTACACATGCTGGAGCGCACCGTCCAGCGAGTAGGCATAGAGGCCGGCAGGTCCTGACAAATATAAGGTGCCTTCGAAGAAAGCCGCTGCACGGTAAACCGCGGGCGCTGAGAATGCTTCAAAGCCGGGGTCTGGCTGCTCCTGGATCGGCGAAACGCGAACCGCAAGAGCTTCCGCTGAGGCGGTGGCGCGCTCCGAACTGCGCATTGCCCGCTCCGCGCGCCAAGCAATCCATAGGGCACAGGCACACAACAAACCTGCAGCGATTGCTACAACCGCTATGGCGCGCGATCTACGTTTCACCGTTGTCCCGTGTTTGCTCGGAGAGCTAACAATAACCCACGCGGCACGGAACGGCAAGCCCTCTGCGCCCAAGCCCACGAAGGCACGGCGCGCGCAGGTCCTCGCCGGTTTAGGCCTCCGCCTCCGGCGCAATCGAGCACCGATGCTTCAGGCCGGTATCCACATCGCCCCTGCACATCGAAGGTCGGACTGCATCTGAAATAGATCTCAACTAGACACCTGGTTCGGCTGTCAGCTGTCGATTGCAGCTCAATGCCTGTTTCCGTAATGAGCGGTCTGGAAACGTGCATTGGCGGAGATAGTCTTCCTGAATTGCTGTGAGGTGAAGTGTGAGGAAGAGGGACACAGCAACGCCGTAAGTCACTGATTTTAAAAGCGACCCTGCTGCTCGGACGGATAAAGCGAAAGTTTACTAAAACGTCTATTTTCAATCATTTAAAAGAGATGGCAAGAAAGGGTGGGAATCCAAATCTCACGCCAGCAGGGGCGCGAACGTTGCGGTGAGGGAAACTGTGAGGGAAAAATTAGGCACCTTCAATCCCAGTTGACGCTACTACCGGCCTTGGATAAAGCCACCGACCTTGCAGGGCAGAATTGTGACTTTTAAGCATGGATGCAGGTGCCGGGCGATAACATCGCCACGATACATAGACTGCACATATGTTTCGCGGTATCTTCGCATACAAAATTCTCTACGTTGAGAGCCAATCTGGTCTTAAACCAAAACCGAGAAACTCCAGCCATCAGCGGCTGAGAAAAACGGGGCAGGTCATTCCCAAAGGCCAGCCGTCCTGATGGAAACCGGCACAAAGAAAGCGATTTACTTGATGGGCGTGGCAACTGCGGTCAATCACAAGGGGCGAGTCGTCGATCTCACGCGCAGCGACATTTATCGCAAAGCTTCCCGCGCGTTTCGAGATGCGAAACGTGAGAACCGCGTCGCGGCACTTAGGGTGTCTGAATCGTGCAGATTAGATTGGGACAATGACGGTCAGCTTCTCTCGCTGGCAAACCGCTCTCTCGCAAGGCTTCAGCCGCCGTTCTTGTTTTTCCAGTTGCATTCCTTTGGGGCTTCAAGCAAGTGCTGGGATGCATTCAGTCATGAACAGAAACGATAAACAGGTTGGTGATACCTATCACAAAATCGCTACCACGAAAGTTCCTTGACGGGTAAGAAAAAGTAAACTAAAGTCATCTTGTTTTCCTGTGCAAATCCAGACACTAACTTCCGGCCATAGGCCGGGAAGTGCTGTTTTGTTCATTACCGTTTGCCGGGAACTTTTGATGAGAGAGGTCTAATGAGTTCTCTCTCACTTTGGTTCAAATGTTGCTTTGGCATGTCCCCAGAGAATCAAGAACTGAGCAACTTGTTTTTCATCTTGGTTGCCGGGAGACCCGATGTTTGCCTTGGGGAAAGATTCTGCCTTTGTAACGCAGTATATTCGTAATCTGCGCGGCGGTTCACAGCCAGTTTTGGCTCGTGCAAGTGACGGATTCCTGTATGTAGTCAAGTTCGCCGACAACCTTCAAGGGCCAAATCTGCTCTTCAACGAGAGCGCGGGGTGCGAGCTTTATCGCGCCTGCGGGCTGCCTGTTCCTGAGTGGAGACCACTAGCGGTCTCGGATTCCTTCCTGGACAAGAATCCCGGTTGTTGGATGCAAACCGAGGAGGGGCGTCTTCGGCCTGCTTCGGGCTTGTGCTTTGGCTCGCGGTTCTTGGGAGGGGACGGTAAGCGGCTCTTCGAAATTCTGCCCGGCACCATGTTCAAGCGGGTCCGCAGACGAACAAGCTTCTGGCTGGCATGGCTGCTTGACGTCTGCGCCGAGCACGTGGACCACCGGCAAGCCATCTTTGTGGAAGGTGCCGAAGGTTTGCTGGATGCCTATTTTGTCGATCACGGACACCTCTTCGGGGGCCCCAATGCGGACTTGAAAAAACGTTTTGGTGTTTCCCGTTATCTTGATCAGCGCATTTATGATCAGATATCATTCAAGGAGCTGCTTGACCTTGGGAATGTTCTGCAAGACTTGGACGCTGATAGACTCCGGGAACGGGTAGGAACGATTCCAGCCGAATGGAGTCGTGCTTCGGCCCGCGAAGGCTTTGAACGCTGCCTTCAAAGACTCAAAATGCCCTCCCTTTTGCAACAGGTGGTCGACACGATCATTCATGAGCTTGGACGAAACGCAGAGAAAGAATCGGGAATTGTCGGAAGCGAGCGGAAGTTCCCTTCGGAGATTCTGCGCCCTGGCCTATGTCGCAGAGGGTATTGGTGGAACCACGCCCATCATCCTAATTGTGCTTGAGAATGCCAATGACGGCCTGCGCTTTCTCGTCGATCCGGATTGGCGCGCAGTGGTTCAGGCAGAGGACAGGGAATATTTCAAATCCCTTCTGGCTGATTTTCCCGAACGGGCAAAAGAACAACCAGCCACTCTCTTCAAGCAGCTCTCTTCACTCGAAGTCGGACCGCTGGTGACCCAGGAGGCCGGAGAACAGATTTCGGATCATCCACCTCTCTTGAAGTTGAGTGCTCGGTTTGTGCAGCTCTAGCGCGCCTGCGCTCTGCCTTTTCTGTCGCAATCCCCACTGCGAAGCATCATCATTTCCGACATGCAAGAAGTGCTCTCGAAAAGCGACGATTGTACACGCCGGAGGAAAAATAGACCACGTAGCGCCGCGTTAGCGGCGTGACGTGGCGGAGTAAAAGTTGACCACCCCGCCAGGTTGAAGTCTCACGGATAAGCAGGTTCTTTGGGGGGTACCGAGACAGGTTCGGTGCCCACAGGATACGTGTTTTCTGTGGGATACAGGAGGCATGAAGACGGTGGAGCTATATTCGAGAGTGCGGCGGGCGGTGTTGGTTGAGGGGATGAGCCGCCGGGCGGCGGCACGGGAGTTCGGTCTTGCCCGCAAGACGGTCGGCAAGATGCTGGAGTATTCGGCGCCTCCCGGTTACCAGCGGCAGAAGCCGGTCCGGCGGCCGAAGCTGGGCCCGTGGCAGGGCGCGATCGACGCGATCCTGGAAGATGACAAGCAACGGCCCCGCAAGCAACGTCACACGGCGAAGAGGATCTTCGAGCGGCTGAGGGCCGAGCACAGTTACACAGGCGGCTACACGATCGTGAAGGACTACGTACGCTCGTCGAAGATCGGCGCCCAGGAGATGTTTGTGCCGCTGACCCACGGGCCGGGCGAAGCGCAGGCGGACTTCGGCGAAGCTGTGGTGGCGATCGCCGGCGTAGAGCAGAAGGCTCACTTCATGGCCTTCGATCTGCCTCATTCCGATGACGGCTTTGTGCAGGCCTTCCCGGCCGAGACGACGGAGGCCTTCCTTGAAGCTCATGTGCGCGCCTTCGAGTACTTCGGCGGCGAGCCGACGCGGATTCTCTATGACAACACGACGTTGGCGGTGGCACGCATCCTTGGCGATGGGGAGCGGACGAAGACGCGGGCCTTCTCCGAGTTACAGAGCCACTACCTGTTCGCCGAGAAGTTCGGCCGCCCGGCCAAGGGCAACGATAAGGGCAAGGTGGAGAACCTGGTCGGCTACGCACGGCGCAACTTTATGGTTCCGATTCCGCGCGCGGCGAGCTGGGAGGCGCTCAACGAGCAGTTCGTTCGCGACGCCACGGCGCGCCGCGCGCAACGGCTGCGCGGCCATAGGGAAACTATCGGCGAACGTTTCGAGCGCGACCGCGCCGCTTTGTTGCCGCTGCCGGCGGCTCGCTTCGAGGCTTGCGATAAAACCACCGCACGCGTCAGTTCCATCTCGCTGGTTCGCTATCGCACCAACGATTACTCGGTGCCCACGCAGTACGGCCACCGCCAGGTGCTGGTCAAGGCTTACGTCCACCACATCGTGATCGTGTACGGCAGTGAGGTTATCGCCGAGCACAAGCGCAGCTACGAACGCGAAGCCGCCATCTACGATCCGTTGCACTATCTCGCCCTGCTCGAACACAAGAGCCGGGCGCTGGACCAGGCCGCGCCGCTCAGCAGTTGGCAGTTACCCGAGTGCTTTGCTTCGTTCCGCCGACTGTTGGAAGCACGGCTAAAGAAAAATACCGCTCGCGAGTACATCCAGACCTTGCGGCTGCTGGAGACCTTCGCTCTGGAAGAGGTAACTCATGCCATCGAGGATGCCTTGCGCCTGAACACGATCAGCTTCGATGCTGTGCGCCGTCTTGTGCTCTGCCGCATCGAGCGCCGACCACCGCGGCTCGATATGGCCAACTGGCCGCACCTGCCTCTGGCCCAGGTGCGCACTACGCGCGCTGCAGACTACATGAGCTTGCTGTACGCGTCCGCGGCTGAGCCTCCCACGCTGGAGGCGATGCTATGAACGCAACGACTGCCGACACGCCGCAGGTTCTGCTCCAACATCATCTGAAGGCTCTGCGGCTGCCCACCATGCTGCGCGAGTATGAGCGCTATGTAGACCCCATCTTGTAGATCGCCTCGTCGTGTCGCAGTGTAGAGGGATGAAGCGTGGGCAAACGGAAGAGTGGGCGAAGTGGCGAAGTTTGGTTTCCGAACAGATTGCGAGCGAGCAGACAGTGGCGGCGTTCTGTCGTGATCGTGGTCTTCGCGATTGGCAGTTTTACGACTGGAAGAAGCGTGTTCGCGGGGCGGAAGCGGCGAAGTTCATTCCGGTGGAAGTTGCCACTGTCGCGGAACAGGCACTTGCGACGGCCGGCAGGGCGATAGAGGTGCGGTTGCCGCGGGGCCGAAGCCTGGTGATAGAGCCCGGTTTCGATGCGGGACATCTGCGGGCACTGCTATCCGTATTGGAAGCGGAAGCATGATCGGGCTGCCCAGTTTGCGGGCGCTGGATCGGATGCAGGGAACGCGGATCTGGCTGGCGTTGGAGGTCACCGACATGCGCTGCGGCTTTGATCGTTTGGCCGAACGGGTTCGCGCGGTGATCGGCCAAGACCCAATGAGCGACAGCCTTTTCATCTTTCGATCGCGCCGGGGCGACCGCTTGAAGATCCTGCTCTGGGACCGCGACGGGTTCGTGCTATGGTACAAGCGGCTTGAGAGTGGAGTTTTCAAACTGCCGCGCGTCAAAGATGGAGCTCGTTCAGTGGAGTTAAGGGCGAGCGAGTTGGCGATGATGCTGGACGGGATCGACATGACGAAGCTGAAACGCGTGCCGCGCTATGAGCGTCCAATGCGAACCAGGCAAGATAACGAAGAAAAGATCGCGGTGTAAGTAACTCCCAATTACCACTTATCCGTCTATACTATGTGCCTCCCACAGACAACGTAGTGGTTCTACCCGACGATAGCGACGCGTTGAAAGCAGTGGTGCGCGCGCTGCTCGCCGAGCGTGACCGGGAGAAACAGCGAGCCGTAGAGCAACAGCAGCGCGCCGACGAACTGTACTTGGAGAATCTGCGTCTGCATGTTGAACTCGGCCGCTTGAAGAAGTGGTATTACGGCCCGCGCGCGGATCGTCTCCAGTCCGAGGGTGACCTTGCACAGTTGCTTCTTGGCTTCGCCGAAGCGATGGACCGCAAGGCGATCAATCCTGCCGATCTTCCGCCTCATGCTGAGCCAGAAGAGGGGTTGCGGCGTGTAAAGCGGCGCAAAGGGCGTCGCCGCATCGCGGACTTCGAGCATCTTCCCGTCACCACGCACAAGCACGAACTAACCGCAGAGGAACGCGTGTGCCCATGCTGCGGCATCGAGCGCAAGGAGATCGGGCAGGAGGAGAGCTGGCAGATCGAGTATTTCCCAGGTCACTTCGAGCGCATCCGTTATGTGCGCAAGAAGTACGCCTGCGGGGCATGCGAGAGCAACGGCGACAACCCGCGCATCGAGACCGCGGCCAAGCCGGAGACAGCGATCGACAAGGGCCTTGCCAGCCCGGGTCTGCTGAGCTACATCGTCACCAGCAAGTTCAACGACTATCTGCCTTGCTATCGCCTGGAAGACATCTCCTCGGTTATCACCTTAAAACCGGCCATACGTTATCAGTTCAAAACCGGCCAACGGGATTGGTCTGAGACGTGATTGTTTTACCGTTCCGCAGGGTGCATTTGCAAGCTGCAGTTTCCGATGTAGCGATGGGGCCTGATTTTCAACGGTTCTGGTTGCGTGTCATCGTGGGAGTCGCTCCGCCGGGGTCGCGCCTTGCGGAGTGATCCAGGGCCGATGACACGGGGCTGGCTCCGAAGGAATCGGTAAATGAGACCCTCTGCCGCTTGGCCCATGGGCTGGCTGGCAGAGGGTTTCGTGTTTCTACCAGTATTCCTAAGGTGAGGCTCCGTCGTGGGAGGCCTCTGGATCCCGAGTCGCGACGCCGCCGGGCGTTCTTTGCCCGGCCTCCTTTTCGCTTTGGCTTTTGTCATTGCGCATCCCCAGTACTGCCGGTCTTGGTGCGCCAACTGCGTGGGCCGCACTTGAGAACGTGCCCGTGATGCAGCAAGCGATCCAGCATGGCGGTGACAGCGGCGCTATCGCCAAGCAGTTTTCCCCAGTCGTCCACGGGCCTATTCGACGTCAGAAGCGTGCTCGCACGTTCGTAGCGGCGCATGATGATCTCCAACAGTTCCTCGGCGGCGGTCAGCGGCAGCTTGCGCATTCCCAGGTCGTCGATGATCAGCAACGGCACGGTGGTCAGCAGTTCCATAAACTCCTTGCGCTTGCCATCGAGCGTGGCATCGGCCAGTTCTTCCAGCAGCCTGTGGGCTTCGCGATACAGAACACGGTAGCCCTGCTGGATGACGGCGTGTCCGATGGCCTGTGCGCAGTGACTTTTCCCGCTCCCAGGCGGGCCAAGAAAAAGGGCGTCTTCACGCTTTCCGACCCAGTTTGCTGTGGCCAGTTCGAAGACCAGGTTGCGATTCATCCGGGCATTGAACTGGAAGTCGAAGTTGTCCAGGCGCTTGTCCGCGTCACGGAACTGCGCCTGCTTGTGGCGCCTCTCCAGCAGCCGCTTGCTGCGGCAGGCCAACTCATCAGAGACCAGCGTGGAGATCAGATCGATGGGCGCCATGTTCTCCGATTGCGCTTGCAGAAGGCGCGTTTCCATCACCGCCGCCATGCCGCTCAGGCGCAGTTGCACCAGGGAGCGATTGAGTTCTATCAAGTTCATGATTGGGATTCCTCGAAGTGGATGCGTTGCTGGATCAGGTCGCGATACTGACTCAGTTCACGGATGAGCGGGTCGACCTGTCGCAGAGTGAGAGGGGCCTGCGGACTGCGCTCCAGATAGCGGCGCACGAAGCGATACTCGGCAACGCGCAACTCCAGCGCCGCCGCGCAAGCATCGTCTGAAGCCGCGCTGCCATATTGCTTCGCCAGTTGGAGAACGCCCTGGATGCGACGCATTCCGAGTTCGCCCTGGCGAGCATGGATGGCGTCGCAGACAGCGCCGATGCTGGGTCCTGCCTTGTGGACACGTGCCAGCAGTTGAAGCAACTGCGGCGGCGTGCGGCGCGGGCGATCCGCATCGCGGATGCGGTGGCCGCCGCGCTTGCCGCTCAGATGCTCGCGCAGCAACTCGCCGGTGCGGGGATCAAGCAGACGCACGAACATCGCGTCCCACTGCACGTTGACCTTCCGCCCGATCCAGCCTGGCGGTGCGCCATAGTAGGCCGCTTCAACCTCGACACAGCCATCCAGGTGTACCGTGCGCTCGCCATACTGGTAGTAGCGGAACGGCTCCAGCGGGAGCGCCTGCAAAAAGGGCTTCTCTTCGGCGAACATCGCTGCCACCTGCCGCTTGGTCCGTCCGTGGATGCGCTTGTCGGCCCAGCGCTCTTCCCAGTGGTCCAGATACGCCTGCGCCTCTTCAAGGCTCTCGAACTTCTTGCCCTTCAACGGCGTCATCTGCGCATGGTTGACGCCACTCTCGACTTTTCCCTTTCGATCCGGATCCCGCACTTTGCACGGCAGCGCCGTCGCGCCGTAGTGCGCCAGAACGTCGCGATACAAGGGATTCAGGCCCGCATCGTAGAAGTCTGGCGACAACACGCCCTCGCGTAGGTTGTCCAGAACTACGACCCGCGGCGAACCGCCAAGCCGGCGAAATGCCTTCTCGTGAAGCTCGGCCCACACCCGCGCACTGGATCGGAACACAAGCAGCCGAACCGCTTTCCGACTGCGGCCCAGCGTCATTACAAACAGCCGCGTGCGACGGTACTTGCCGGTGTCCGGATCGCGCACCATCGGCCCCGTGCCGTAATCAACCTGGGCCTCTTCTCCCAGTTTCGTCTCGATGATCACCCGCGCTTCCGGCGATACTGCTCCGCGCAGCTTACGCACGAATCGCTGAACACTCTGATAGCTGCTTGTGAACCCGTGCCGATCAACAAGATCCTGATAGATACCCATCGCGTTACGGCCTCGCGACAGCTCCAACTCGATCAGCTCCCGGTATACTTCACTGGCTCCGGATGGGCGCTTGCCAACAGGCTCCGGCAACCTCACTTGAGGCAAAAAGCCGGTGATCACTTCGTTGGCCGGTTTTGCATTATCGGCTGGCCTGGAACAGGAAAAGCCGGTGATCACCTCTATGGCCGGATTTGAACTGTCAGAGCCGGTGGTCACCGAAGTGGCCGCTTTTGCCGGAGGCTTCCGCCCCCAACCTCCCGGCGCCCGTGATGCTATCCCCGCCGACCGCAAGTAACCGCCAGCCGTCTCGCGACGGACTCCCGTCGCCGCCTCGATCTGACGCAGGGACCAACCAAGACGGCCCAGCGCGATCACCTGTTCCTGCTTCGCTTTTTCCAAGACATTACCCATGCCAACAGAGGCTAATTTCCCCCGTCGGAGCTAATGTCTTAGGCCGTCTCTCTATGGCCGGTTTTGAAGTGATAATCTATGGCCGCTTTTGGGTGATCGCCGAGGAGACATCTCTGCGCGGCAAGGGTTCAAGATCTCGCGGGCCACGCAGTCGGTCTGGTGCGGCGATGTGGGTGATCTGGCCGAGCCGCTCTACAAATTAATGGGCGACGGGGTCCGCGCTTCGCACGTGGTGGCCACCGACGACACCATCATGCCCATGCTTAAAACTGGTCACTGCGCCAAGACGCGGATGTGGGTCTACGTGGGCGACGCGGCTCATCCTTACAACGTGTTCGACTTCACGCTCAGCCGCGGGCGCAACGGACCGAAGTATTTCCTCAAAGATTACGACCAGGTGCTTCTGGCCGATGCCTATGGCGGTTATGACGGCGTGGTGGCTGGCAATGCAATCGTGCGCGCTGGATGCTGGGCGCATCTTCGTCGCAAGATCATCGAAGCGGAAAAGGCGGCTCCCGAGATTGCGAAGCAAGCCATCGCTCTGGTGCGCGCACTTTATGCCGTCGAGAAGCAGGGCGTCGACGCCCCGGACGAAGATCGTCTGAAGCTGCGCCAGGAACAATCGGCGCCGGTACTCGCTGAACTACGTGAGAAGTTTTTTGACTGGAAGGAGCAGTTGCTGCCCAAGCATCCCATGGCCGAAGCCATCAAATACGCCCTGGGACACTGGGACGAGCTCAACGTATTCGTAGCCGACGGTGCCGTCGCGATCGACAACAACGTATCTGAGCGCGAAATGAAAGTAAGCGTCCGGATCTCGCCGTATAGACGTTTGCGTCTGCATGGCCGAAGATCTTCTTGTGAGCGATGCGACTGAAGTTGGGGCAGGAGGCGGCCGGGCGAAGCGAGTTCATCGCACGGCGAAGGAGAAGCGGCGGATCGTTGAAGCGACGCTTGTGCCGGGCGCATCGATTGCCCGCGTGGCGCGTGATAACGGAGTCAACGCCAACCAGGTCTTCCAGTGGCGGTATGAGCACCGCAAGGGTGTCGGCTGGGCCGCCGGCGAGTCACGAACTGAGCTTTTGCCGGTGACGGTGACTGCCGAGCCAGACAGCGTGATGGCACCTCGTGAGGCCGCACCGGTTTTCACTCCCTCCGGTTCGATCCACATCGAGCTGCCGGGCCGCGCATTGGTGAGTGTGGAGAGCGGCGTCGATCCCGCACTTGTACGTGTCGTCCTGGGGAGCCTGTTGCGGTGATCGAACTCAAGACAGGCACACGTATCTGGATCGCGGCCGGATTCACCGATCTCCGGCGCGGCTTTCAAGGGCTCAGCTCGTTGGTTGAGACGGTGCTGGAACAGCAGCCTTATTCTGGCCATGTTTTTGTCTTCCGCGGCAAGCGTGGTCACCTCATAAAATTGCTTTGGTTCGATGGTGACGGCCTATGTCTTTTCCAAAAGCGATTAGAGCGCGGACGTTTCGTATGGCCCCAGGCAACAAGTGGAACCGTAGCTCTGACACGTGCGCAGTTATCGATGCTACTGGAAGGCATTGACTGGCGCCAGCCGCAGAGAACATGGGAACCACAGTTGGCAGGATAACTCACGCATTTGTTATCTATAACTAGGTGCTATCTGTGGCATACTCACTGCGATGGCTTCTTCCCTTGCTGCCACTGCTGATCTGACTACTCTGGACCGCGTAGCTCTGGAGGCATTGATTGCTGCGCAGCAGAAGGAGATTCTCACCAGGGACGAAGCGCTAGCCGCCCAGCAAGAGAAGCTCCTCAGCCGCGACAACGAGATCGAGCACCTGAAGCTGGTTATCGCCAAGCTGCGGCGGATGATCTTCGGCACCAAGAGCGAGAAGGTCGGACGTGAGATTGAGCAGTTGGAACTGAAGCTCGAAGATCTGGAGACGCAGCGAGCCGAAAGCGTCACCGCATCCATAGAGGCAAGCGCTCCAGCGAAGGCCAAGCCAGTTCGGCGTCCGCTGCCGGAACATCTGCCGCGTGAGGTGCACATGCATCTGCCCACCGAAGATGCATGCCCGGACTGTGGCGGCCAGTTGCGCAAGCTGGGTGAGGATGTCTCGGAGATTCTAGAGCGCATACCAGCCACCTACAAGGTAATCCGCCATGCGCGGGTGAAGATGGCTTGCACCAAGTGCGATGTCATTGTCGAAGCGCCTGCACCGTCACGGCCCATCGAACGCGGACTTGCGGGGCCGAACCTGTTGGCGCATGTGCTGGTTTCGAAGTATGCTGTCCATCTTCCGCTGTATCGCCAGTCGGAGATCTTCGCGCGGGAAGGCATCGATCTGGATCGCTCCACACTGGCCGACTGGGTTGGCGCCGCCAGCCATCTGCTGGCTCCCCTGATCGATCAGATTCGCAAGCATGTGTTGGCAGCAGACAAGATCCATGCCGATGATACGCCGGTACCGGTTCTGGCGCCGGGGATGGGCAAGACAAAGACGGCAAGACTGTGGACCTACGTGCGCGATGATCGCCCTGCGGGCTTGGATGTGCCGTCAGCCGTTTGGTTCGCCTACACGGAAGATCGCAAGGGCGAACATCCCCGGCGGCACCTTAGCAGCTTCACCGGCATTCTGCAGGCCGATGGCTACGCAGGCTTTCATCATCTGTATGAGGGTGGCAGGATCGTCGAAGCAGCATGTTGGGCGCATTATCTGGAGAGCGGATTTATCTGGAGTCGAGCTTGATGGGCCACGTTTGGACAGCGTCAAGTGGAGTTCCCTGGATCTATAACTCCAGATAATTCTCGTCACAGTGTTTCGAGGAAGGCGAGGAGTTTTGGCGATGGATGCCACGGGCGGCTTGGTATCGTTGTGAGCCCGGCGCGTTTCCAGAACGCATCGAGCACATCGCGTTTCATTCTGAGGTTAGAGGAGATGTACCGGCTGGTAGTGGCTACGGATGCATGGCCGAGATAGTCTCTGATCACGGAGATGTCTACGCCCGCCTGCAACAGAGCAACGGCGCAACTGTGGCGCATGACATGAGGAGTCACTCGCAGCGTTCGCAGGTGCGGTACGGATGGAGAAGCCTTGCGGACGTACTTGCGGATGAGATATGCCACGCCGTCACGGGTCAGGGGAACACCCCGTGCATTTCGGAACAAGGGGTCATCTTTGGAGTTTGTGTTCACGATATGGCGCAGAGCCTCTGCGGTTTCCGGCCACAGCGGGCAGAGGCGCTCTTTGCGTCCCTTACCAAAGAGCCGTACTTGTCGTGGACGTTCAAGACGCAGATGTCCGAGATGAACTGTCAGAGCCTCGCTGACCCGCGCGCCCGTATTGTAAAGGAACAGCAACAGAGCCCGATCACGCGGTCCTGAAGACGATTTTGGGTCCACAGCCGTTATTACGGCGCGGGCCTCTTCTGGTTCAAGATAGGTCGCGGCACGGAGAATTGCACGCTTGGAGGGAAGAGCGAGGATTCTGCCATACTGTTCGGCGCGGCTCAGATCGTAGCGCAGCAAGTGCCGCGCAAAACTTCGAAGCACAGCCAGGCGATAGTTCCGAGTTGCGGCGCAGTTACCCCGGCGGGATTCCACGTAGTCAAGGAAGGCAAGCACGTTATCCGCCCGGAGGTCCTCCAGCGTGAGGTCCGCAGCTGATCCGCCCCGCCGTTGCGCCAAGAAGAGGAAAAAGAGCCTGAGCGTATCACGGTAGGCGCGTATCGTGTGATCGCTGGCCCCACGCACTCGTTCGAGATAATCGCGGAAAAAGCTCTGAAGCAACGTCAAGAGGTCGTTCTGTTTGTGGCGCCTCATATTATGCAGCTCTTTTCTGCCGCTGGGTTCAGGCAACGACGTCGAAGCCTGTTGCCGGCCAGCTCGAGAAGTTCGGGTGTGGCGGTCAAGTAGGTTTCGGTTCCGAGGATGTCGTCGTGGCCCATATAAGCAGACAGCCAAGGAAGGCGCGCATGAAGATCGACTCCCTGCCGGTACCACAGGCTTAAGCGATGGACAGCGAAGCTGTGCCGCAAATCGTACGGGCGCGGTCCTACCCGACCTCGCTCCGGTTTCAAACCGGCCTTCTGAAATAGCTTGTGTAGCGTTTCGTGTGCAGTCTTCACTGGCAGACTTGCACAGTTTGATCCGACGAAGAATCGGTCATCTGATCTTGCAGTTGCCCCGATGAAAGAATGCCGGGCCAGGAGATACTTATTCATCTCGCGCGCAAGAGAACGATGAAATGGTACCCATCGAGCTCTTCCTTTAAACATCTGCACGAACAGGACGCCCGCCCGGGTATCGACATCTTCCAAGCGAAGAAGAAGGGCTTCTCCGAAACGAATGCCGGTGCAATAGAGAAGCAAAAGTAGCATGCGATATAAAGGGGCGCGGAACGTCGGTCGCGTCAACGTTGTGCTCAGTTCGAGCAAGCACTTTATGTCGGTTTCGGAAAAGACATAGGGCGTAAACGTGGATTCGGTCGGCAACTGCGGCCATAGAGGTTCATGGATGAGGAAGCGCCCAGGAAGCCGTCGCAAATACGAACAGAACTGCCGCATCACCGCCGCGTCCATCGAAACGCTTACAGCCTTGCGCCGTGGTTTGCTTGCCAGCCAAGCCACCATCGCCAGGTCCAGGCGCCAGTTCTCATGTGTGGCCGCATACTCACTGACGAACCGATCGAATTTCGGTGACGAACCCGTGCAGCACGGCTGTTACCTGGTCGATCAATCCAGCTGGCGTCGGCGACATTAGTGCGTCCGGGCTCTACACAGCACCCACGACAATCAGCTCGCAACAGACGGTTGCCGTTACAGCCACGAGCCAGGCGGACAATACGAAGTCCGCGTCGGCAACGGTGACGCTGATGCCGCCTATGACGCCAACAATCACCTGGGCGACTCCTGCGGCGATTACATACGGAACGGCACTAAGTGCGACTCAGCTTGATGCAACAGCCAACGCGGCCGGCACGTTTGCCTATACGCCTGCCACAGGAACAGTGTTGACAGCCGGATCGCAGACGCTTTCAGTGACATTTACCCCCACCAACCCGACCCTATACAACTCTGCCACCGCCAGCGTGACTCTGACGGTAAGCAGGGCTGCGCCGACTATCACCATCAGCGATATTCCGTCGAGTGCGACATACGGAGGCAGCTTCACGGTCACGTACAGCTACTCCGGCAACGGCTCGCCGACCGAGTCCGTGTCATCGAGTACGACCAGCGTGTGCACGGTCTCGGGCAACGCGGTGAGCTATGTCGGGGTGGGCACTTGCACACTGCAAGCCAGCGCGACGGCCACGACGGACTACACAGCAGTGACGGGCACCACGCAGAGTTTCGCGGTGAGCGCGGCCGCACCGACGATCAGCATTAGCAGTTCCCTTAACCCCTCCACCTACGAAAGCTCTGTGACCTTCACCGCCACGGTGCCTAGCGCCGATACAAACACTGTGACCTTCTATAGCGGCAACAGTTCGCTTGGCACGGCCACACCGAGTAACGGTACGGCGACACTGACGACCAGCAGTCTGGCAGTCGGCACGAATAGCATCACGGCCAGCATCGCGGCGGGAGGCAACTATGCCGCCGCCACCTCCAGCGCCATCAATCAGGTCGTGAATCAAACCTGCGGCTCGAATGGATACAGCTATGTGCGGGCAATAACGATCGATCACACGAGAGTCCCGAACACGGATCAGATGAACTTCCCGTTCCTGTTCAACACTTCTGACCCAATGCTGAAGACAACGGCCAATAACGGCCATGTCGCCAATGCGAATGGCTACGACATCATCTTCACTTCCGATCCGGCGGGACAAAATCGGCTTCCCTATGAAATGGAAGAGTACAACCCGGCAAGCGGGCAGGTTGTGGCGTGGGTGCAGATACCCGACCTGTCGCACACTTCCGATACAACGATCTACCTCTTCTACGGGAATCCCAACGTCACTACGTCGCAGCAGAACCGATCAGGAGTTTGGGACAGCAATTTCATGGGAGTTTGGCACCTCGCCAACGGCACAGTTCTATCCACGAGCGATTCGACCACCAATTTAAACAACGGCACGGATTATGGCGCAACCGCGGCCACGGGCCAAATCGACGGTGCAGCAAGCTTCAACGGGAACAGCTACATAGATATCGGCAACATGGGCGCTTTCCCGACACAGGGCACGATCGAATTCTGGATGCAGCCCTCTAGTCTCTCCAGCTACCCGAACGCATTCACTACCAATTACAACGGCGGAAATAATGGAATCCGGTTTGAAGAGAATAGCGACGGAGACTTCGGTGTCGCAATCGGGAATGGAGGCTTTAACGGCTACGGGTTCACCGCCGGAGGACTCGTCCCGAACGCCTGGTATCACATCGTGATGACTTGGAATACCGCCTCGTCCAATGCGGCTGGATATATCAATGGCACTCCTGCCTTCAACGTGAATTCGAGCAACTTATGGCCATCTACCCTTCAAAACGTTGCGATCGGCAGCGGTTACAACGCGGGGAGGAACTGGAACGGTCTAATCGATGAAGTACAACTTTCTAGTACCGCCCGTTCCGCCGATTGGATCGCGACAGAGTATGCCAACGATAGCTCGCCTGGAGCCTTCTATTCGGTGTCCACGGAAAACCAGACTATAGCTCCAAGTGCGGTGACGCTTTACAGCCAGCAAGCGCAGCAATTTGCGGTGACGCCGATGGCGTCCTGCAATACAGTCATCACTTGGTCTGTGGCTCCGGAGGGAACGGGAACCCTAACACAAAGCGGACCGTTAAGTGCGTTGTATACCGCGCCTTCCAGCATCAGTACACCGCAAACAGTGACGGTTACTGCAGCCGATCAGATCAGCGGTGCGACAATCGGTGTTGCAACGATCATGCTACTACCTCCACCCAGCATCTCACTTGTTGCCGTGAGCCAGTCGCCCTATCAGACCAGCAGTTCTCATGGCTTCATCGCAACCGTCAAGGATGCAAACGGTGGTCCTGAAGCTGGCATTAGCGTCGTCTTCTCAGTTGCAGGCGCGAACACGAATACAGGAAGCGCTATAACTGATAGCGACGGCATCGCATTGTTTGCGTATCTCGGAGAAACTCCCGGCACAGACACGATCACTGCATCGCTAGACATCACTGGTATGTCAATCGTTTCAAACTCAGTTTCCGTTAACTGGGTATCGCAAACGCCCACGACTGGCGAAGGGAGTATCACTATACAAGATCAGCCGGCCATGGCCCTCGAGGGTCTGCTGGGAGCATTTACTGACAGCAATGGTACAGTGATTCAACCCTTAGCAATCGGAGCACAACCCCGCGTTTTTGTCGTCCCGCCCGGCGCAACGCAGCTTCAACTAGGAGTAGATGACGACTACTTCGCAGACAACTGGGGCCAGGGATTTGTCGTCAAGGTCAACAACAACATAGTTACAGTGCCAGCGGGAGCTATGCCCTGGATCTGGGTGCCAGGTGGTCTGAATGCCAGCTATGCATTCGGTGTGCAAGACGGTACAAGCCCAATTGTTGCAGCGACGAATCTGACTGCGGCACAGAGCGTCCTTGTCGCATATCAAAGCGGTCTCAATTCACCTGGAGGTGGATTTAGCGATATTTATGACGCTAACGGCGTTCCGGGCTTGATTACGGGAACGCACGTCGGGAGCAGTGGAACCTATTCGCCAACGTACTATATGACTTCGGCGTTTTATCCAGTAAGTCAACCGGTTTCCGTCAGTGCTGTCGTGACAAATGGTTCCGGTACGCCACTTGCGAACATTTTAGTCGTTTTGCATGTAACGGGTGCGAATCCGGGCGAAATCCTAGCAACAACGAATGCGACCGGCACCGCTGCTTTCAGTTATGTGGGACTCCAAGCCGGCGTGGACATCCTCAAAGCCGAAGCAATGCCGGTCGGGGAACCCTCGTTCTGGTCGAGTGATGCGACAGTCACCTGGGTACAACCCGCGAGCCTGCCGTACGGCTCGCTAACGCTTTCGCCAAGCTCGGTACAGCCAAAACCCGTCGGCGGAGCAGTGGCATTTTCGGTTTACGCAACTGACTCTTTCGGCTCACCGGTTGCGGGCCTTTACGTCAGCCTCGTGGTATCAGGGGCCGACCAAATGCTTCTCAGCGGCACGACGGATTCAACTGGGCACGCGGAGATCGTCTACCAGAACAAGTATTTTGGAACTGCGAGTGTTATGGCTGCGAGTACCATCAACAACCTTCTCACCTACTCCAACACGGTCACCGTTCCCTGGACGCAGCCTCCTGCCACGGGCAACGGCACCAACACGAGTAGCACCCTCACCGTGGCCATCTCCGGGTACGAAACCGTCAGTCTTCCAAACGTGCTACAACTCACCGGTTCCGCGACCGACACTGCACTGCCGCAAGGGGACACGATCTCGTATTCCTGGAGCAGCCCAAACCAGCCGGCCGCGGTCACCTTCGCCAATCCGCAACAAGCCTCGACTACCGCCTCGTTCACTCAGGCCGGCATCTATCAATTGCAGTTGACCGCTACAGATGAAAATGCCACGGCCTCGGCACAGATCACCGTCACCGTCGACCCTCAGCCTAGCACTTCGCAAGGATGGATTGGGAGTCCGCAGAACGGCGCGCTGGTTTCGGGCATTGTGCCCATCACGGTTGTGTCGGGAGAGACGCTCACCTCATGTGCGTTAACGGTCTATCCTGCCTTCAATCCGAACGCCGTCACAGCGCTAAATTGCAACTCCACCTCGGGTCAGATCGCGACCTGGGACACGACCGAAGTGAACAACGGAAGCTATTTCATCACACTGCAGGCGACCGACTCGAACGGCGATTCCTCCTACAATCTTGCGCTTGTCACCGTGGTCGGCAGCTACAAACCCGGCCGCGTGACTTCAACAGTGACCGACCTGGTTGTCCCTTCCGCCGGGCTGGCCATCAACATACAACGCACCTACGACAGCCTGAATGCCAACACCTCCGGCGATTTCGGCTATGGATGGAATCTGGGCATCAATGTCAATCTGACGGTCGACAATAAAGGTAATGTAACGTTCACGCTCGGTGGGCAACGGAGGACGTTCCAACTGACGCCGCAAATCCAGGGATGTTCTCCGCTTGCTGGATGCCTCTTTCCATTTTTTTATCCGGTCTTCACACCAGAGCCGGGCTTAAATGGAACGCTGACGGATTCCTCTCCCGGCTGCCCTCTCGACATGATGCTTGCTGACGGCGAGTGCGTCGGAGGTGGATATTACAATCCGCCCGGCTACATCTATACTGACCCCAACGGCACTCAATACACCATGAGCGCCAGCGGAGCTCTGCAGTCCATCCAAGACCGTAGCGGCAACGGCCTCACCGTCACGCCCAACGGCATTACCAGCACCACGGGCCTCAATGTGCCGTTCGTTCGCGATAGCCAGGGCCGCATCACGCAGATCACCGATCCTCAGGAAAACGTCTACTCGTATAGCTACGACTCGAACGGTAACCTGGTCTCGGTCACCTATCCGCCGACGGCAAACAACCTGATCTGCACCGGCGCGAACGCTCCGAATACCAGCCAATACAGCTACTACACGAACCCGGCGCACTACTACGCGGGTGGCACCGACGCTAATTGCAATAAGCTGCCCACTACCACGTACTACGACAGCACCACAGACGGCGGCAACTCCGCCCTCGATGGGCGCCTGGCCAGCGTCACCGATGCCCTCAACAACACCACCAGCTACGCCTATGTCCTGTCGACTACCAGCACCATTAACGGTGTGAGCGTTCCCAACACGGGCGTGACCATCATCACCTATCCAACAGATCCAGCGGATGGGAACGGCCTGCCCGACACCGCCACGATGATCTACGACAGCCTGGGCGATCTGCTCCAATCCACCGACCCGCTCGGCAACATCACCACCAATACCTACGACGCGAACCAGAATCTGCTGTCCACGACCGATCCCCTCGGCCACACCACCAGCTACACCTACGATTCAAATGGCAACAAGACATCGACGACCTACCCGGCCACGGCCACCAGCACCAACACCACCAGCTACACCAACTACAACCAGTACAGCGAGCCGACCTCGACGACCGACGAGCTGGGCAACGTGCGCACGTTCAATTACGACGTCAACTACAATCCGGTGAGCGTAACCGATAGCCTGGGCACGCTGATGAGCACACAGTTCAACACCAACGGCACCATGGCCGCCGGGGCCATCGGCTACGACATCACGCAGAACCCGGGCAACGCATCGCAATTCTCTTATGATGCCAACGGCAACCTGATCTGCCGCGTTGATGCACTGGGACGCGCAACGTCGTATTCCTACAACAATCTGGGCCAAAAAGTCTCGATGACCGAGCCGCAACAAGGAGCTGGCTGCGTGTCTCCGGGAAACACTACACCCGCCACGACGACGTACCAGTACGACCCCTTCGGTAACCTCATCCAGACATCCGCGCCCATCGACGGCGCTGGTGACATGAGGATTACGTACTCTCAATACGACGGCAACGGAAACAAGACCTCGGACACTGACGCGCGCGGATACAAAACCAGCTACCAGTACGACGCCCTCAACCGGCTCATCGAGACCGACTACCCGGGTGGGACCAAAGTGACCAAGACCTATGACTTCCGCGGCAACGTGGTGGACGAATGGGATCAGGCCAACGATCAAACCCACCACGTCTTCGATCTCGCAGGCCGCCAAACGTCGGTCACGCAGGCTTACGGCACATCGAGCGCCACAACGACCCAGTACACCTACGACAACGACGGGCGCAAAACATCCGTTACGGTCGGCTCTGGAGCTTCCAACGCTGCCACCACGTATTACACCTACGACGCGGCCGGCAACCTAACCGGAGTCTCCGGGGCAGGCGGAAGCTTCACCTACGGCTACGACAATGCTCGCAACCGCATCTCGATGACCGACGGCAAAAACAACAAGACCGTGTATCAGTACGATGCCCGCAAGCGGCTGGTTGAGACAGACTACCCCGATACCGATCAGACTTCGGTGAAGAATAGCTACGATGGCCCCGGCAACCTGATCTCGGTCACGGATCAGGCCCAAAACGTCGTCCAGTACGCCTACGACGTGGCCAACCAGTTGATCAACGTAGTCCAGGCCAACAGTCCCAACTCTCCAGCCAACACCACCTTCTACGGCTACGATCCGCTAGGCAACGCGATCGCGCTCGAAGACGCTAAGACCCACTCGACGCTGCAGAGCTTCGACTTGCTGAGCGAGCTCACGACCAAGAAGCTCCCCGACGGCACTCTGACCGAAACCCGCACGTACGACTCGAACGGCAATCTCGCGTCGGTCACGCACTTCAACAGCACAACCACCACCTACTCTTACGACCAGTTGAACCGGCTTACACAGCGCGCCACGCCGGGCGAGACCACGGTGAACTACACCTACACTCAAACCGGCAAGCGGCAGACGATGACCGATGCCAGCGGAACCACGACGTATACTTACGACAGCATGGACCGGCTTACGCACAAGCAGACGCCCGAAGGGACGCTGAACTACAGCTACGACGCGGCGGGCAACCTTGCCACCATGCAAACGGCGGACGGGGCGGTCAACGTGAGCTATACCTGGAACTCGCTCAATTTGCTGGAGCAAGTGGCCGATAGCCGGCTGGGCACAACCGGTCACGCTTACGACAACGCCAACAACGTGGGCACCGTGACCTACCCCAACGGCGTGCAATCGACGTTTGCTTACGACGCCCTCAACCGCGTGACCGGACTGAGTTCACAATCCGCCAGCTACACCTACCAGCGCGGGCCGACGGGCAACCTCATCAGTGCAACCGAATCCAGCGGACGGCAGGTGAGCTGGAACTACGATGGCATTTACCGGCTGACCAATGAAATCATCAGCTCCGATCCGGCCAATCACGACGGTAATGTCTCGTATGGCCTCGACCCGGTAGGCAACCGCACTTCGGTGAGCGGGGGAATCACCGGGCTCTCTCCCATTGCCGGCAGCTTCAACGTCGACGACGAGCTGGCCAGCGAGTCCTACGACTCAAACGGCAATGTGACCTCGACCGGAGGCAAGAACGTTCTCCTACGATTCGGAAAACCATCTGATGTCGATGGGCAGCACGGTCTCGCTGCTCTACGACGGCGACGGGAACCGTGTCGCGAAGTCGGTGAATGGTGTTAAGACCTATTATTTGGTCGACGATCTCAATCCAACTGGCTACGCCCAGGTCGTTGAAGAGCTGAACGGGGCAGGCGCTACCGAGCGCACCTACACCTACGGCCTGCAAAGGATTTCGGAGTATCAGCCGATTTCGAACGTCTGGACTGCAAGTTTCTACGGATACGACGGTGGCGGCAATGTCAGGAACCTCACCAACAGCGGCGGCACGATTACCGATTCGTACGAATATGATGCTTTTGGTAATTCGTTCACGGTCAACGGCACAACGCCGAACAACTATCTCTATCGCGGCGAACAGTACGACCCGGACCTCGGCCTGTATTATCTGCGCGCCAGATACTACAACCCAGCGACGGGAAGGTTTATGAGCGGAGACCCCGAGGATGGAGAGCTATCTGATCCTGCCACCCTGTACAAATACGCTTATGCAGATGACGATCCCGCGAATGAGACTGACCCGACTGGCCGTAGCGTAGCCGTGGAAGACGCAGTAGTTACAGTCAAAATCGATATTGGCGCACTTCCCGCCGTGGCAGCGGCTGGCTGTGCAGTCAGCACCGCCTATAACGTCATCGCTTTGAAAGTTGTCAATGACTTTGACATCACTCCAACATTGAACTGCAAAGCGAAGGGTAAAACCCGAATGCGCATACAACTTCAAAAAGGAATCACCGTAACCGTTCCCGGTACGCCAGTTCTGATAGCAGATGATCCTCCGGGCGTTACAAAGGCTCAAGCTCGAGCTGGCCTTTTGGGCTTGTGGGGATTGGCTGGCAGTGGACAGACCCAATTTCCGAAAAGCTTACAGAGAGACCTGCGTTCAGCGATCATCGACATCAGCCAATGTGTTGGCCGCCAAACGGGAACCGCGCCAGGCAAATACACCGTTTGCCAAGCATACGTAACCGGTGATCAAGGCGACTGGCGGGTTGATCTCGAGAATCTAAACGGAATCAATTTGCGCCAATGAGTTCATCTGATCAAATCGCATTAGCTCTCTTGAACCAGTTGCTAGCTGGCGAGCGCGGTATAGTGCCTCTCCAGCTAGCAATGCTCCTCGAAAAATCTGCGCGTCTTGCGCGTGGTGACGAGGCCAGTCAAGTGACTGCAGATTACAAGGATATCCTGCTTCCTGAACTGGCTGGGATAAGCATTACTCCGCAAGTCAGTGAAGAGATCATTACGCATTTATGCAGCGCTGTATCTAACGATCCGGATCAAGCCCTGATTTCTGTGGCAGCGGCTACAGGGACAAGACCTGCAATCAAGACCTTGGTAAAAGTTCTGGTCGTTCCTCCGCGTGCGCTCAAGCTGGATGAACTGACGGTCGCATTTTCATGCCTGAGTACCTTCCTCCCGATTTATTGCTCCGAGTCCCCGGACTTCATTTCACGCGAGGAGGTTGCCAGACTTTCCGAACTCGCTGAGGGGGTTTTGTCGTCTGGAGAATCTGGAGGTAGCGTAGCAGAGAAGGCGGCGGTACGAGAGCAAGCAGCCCGGCTTATAGATCGGTTGCAGCACGGTTGATGGCCGCTCTTGGGGTGTGGTTCGCCAAAATTCAATCCGGGCGCAAATTCCGGCGTCGGGGTTGGATGATGACAAGTTAAACGGTATTATCCGGAGGCGGAATCTCGGTGTCGGGGGACGGCTCAGAGACGCTGGAATGAAGCCGGAAGCCCGACGCACGAATTTCGGCCAAAGTGCTCCCGTCCGAATATGAAGAGTTCGGAGCAATGAAGGGACAGGATTCAGGCCGCCAGGTCGTAGCGATGATGCAAACCGCCGAGCCTCGGCATCGAAACGACCTTGGCGTTCACCGGCGTTTGATGCGCTACGTCTCTGCCCGCCGGGGTCTCTTTACCCAAGCCGAGATGCGTCCGGTCATCGTGGTAATAGCGGACGTACTCGTTCATCAGGCGCTTCAGATGGCGCTCGTTGAGCACGACCACATGATCCAGCAAATCGCGGCGGCAACTGCCAACGAAGCGCTCTACGATGCCATTCTGCATGGACCGTCTGACCGCGAAGGCCACACCGGATGGGCCGCTGAACTACATGCTCGAAGCCCCGGGTCACGTGGCGCGCATTGCATCCTCCAATCCGAATGGCGCGTCGATGTCGTGCAGTTGCGACGAAAAGGCCCAATCCGCCGCGCTTCCGTCCCGGAATCCCCTCGAAATCGCCCGCAAAGATATGCCCCGCCTCCTGTCCTGAAAGCCGTACAATCTTGGCACACATGCAGCTTGGCCTGAACACGCCGTCTGCGCCGCCGCCCGTCCCGGCTTGGGGTGAGCTAAGCGAAAACTCGTGTCAGGGCTTCACAAGCGAGAATTCGGCCAAGAATCCGAGTCTGAAGGTCTGCAACTTCAAGGTGACAACAGGGTTGTGGGCAATCTTGGTTCAGAACAGCGTCAGGGAAACCTACAGCGCCAGATACTACAACCCCCTCACCGGCCGGTTCGTAAGTATGGACCCGGAGAACGGCATCATCACTGATCCAAGGACTCTCCATAAGTATTTGTATGCGGGGGGAGACCCAGTAAATGGGTTCGATCCCACCGGCAGAGCGACTGCTGGTACTGCTACTGCAGGCGGCGATGTTGGAGAGTACGTTGGATTGATCACAGCTCTGTTTGCTCTCCAGGCTGCGGCGAAAACGGTAGCTCAAAATCCCACGAGCGTTGTAACGGCAGTTCACCAGCTTGGCGAAGGTGTTAACTGCTCGCTTGAACTTGACGCTTGCTTGCTGACATCGCTAGCCGACAAATGGGGCTCAGTATTCGGCGAGAGCAGATGCGTCTCTTGCTATAAACAGTGCTTGGCGTCAGGCCAATGGCCCGGAAGCATTCCTACTACTACGGGCAGAATGTCCTGCAAGTACTGGAAATAGGGGTGAGGCAATCCAATGAGCGCGGATAGAAGGAACTTGGTGAAGGAGGCCCAGCGGAACTGGAACACCTGGGGAAGGGCCTTTGCACGTGAAGCAGAGGGGCTGTGGCGCAGAGCCCCAAGCCTTGCCTATGAAGAACTCCTCGAGACTCTAGCGCGAATTGAAAAGAAATATCTTGCGGAATCTGATTTGAGTGCAAAAGCGAGGCTAGAAATCAAAAGGCGAATATCCGAATACGCGTTAGAATTCGCACTATCGCATCACCGTCGGCTGACCGTCTGTCGAAAAAAGTTCGATAGATGCGCGGTGCTTGGGTTCACGGATATATTCCGCGAGGCACATTTTCGCTTACTATATGCCGAGTCCGTCGCTGGACGCGGGCATGCTAACGCAGCCCGCAAAATGATCCGTGGAGCGGTCGCCTTGTTGGACCGGGATTCAAAGGGAGGGAGGTTAAATAAGGATCAAGTGCGGACCTACAAGAAATGGGCCGAAAAGATCGTTTGCAGCCTTGAGTCGGTAGGTGGCCCGGTCAAGTGAAATGAAAGGCTGGTGGCCCGGTCATGAGCCGCGAAGATGCCGACTGAGAGAGTAGAAGCTGTGGCCCGTTCATCGCGTTCTTTGCGATGAGCGGGCGTAAGCGAGTTGCTGCTTTCCCAATCAAAACGCAAAGGGGCACAGAACACGGTGCAATCATGAAGGGCGAACGAATTGACCGGGCCAGGCCACCGGCCCCGGAAGCCGTACAATCGAGCCGTCGATGCAATTTGCCCCAAGCGCGCCGTCTATGCCGCCGTTCGCCCCCGTCGGGGCCGAGCTAAGCGAAAACTCACGTCTGGGCTTCGAAGCAAAAAATCCGGCTTGGAATCCGGACCCGAGTGCAGCTAACTCCACAGCCACCATAGGCTTCCGGGCAAGCTTGTTCCTGGATGCCATCAGACAATCTCACTGCGCCAGATACTACAATCCGCTCACGGATCGATTCGTTAGCCGCGAGCCCGAGGACGGCGACCTTACCGATCCGAAGACGCTTCACAAATATCTTTACGCGGGCGGCAATCCGATAAACAAGACGGATTCGACAGGACGGGACTTTGTAGACGTTGCGGTGATTGTGCTTTTGACAACCTGACTTGGCCCACTTGTGCTCATCTCATTTGGCCCACCCTTAGTTGATGATTCTCTGCTTGACAGCGGGTGAGCGTCGTTGCTGCCGGAGCGGAGACCTGCGCTGTCCGCAGGACAGCGCGTTTAGGTCGTAGCGGAGGCAGCAACGACGGCGTCGCCGCTCCGGCCCCCTTTCTTCTTGCGCACCTCCAGAGTTCGCCGGAAGCGATACGAGTCTGTTCCGGTCTCGATGATATGGGCCCGATCGGTGATCCGGTCCAGCAAGGCCTTGCATAGCCGGGGATTTGGAAATACCTGCGTCCACTCCGAGAACGGCAAGTTGGTGGTCAGGATCAGAGTGGCGCGTTCGGCGCGGTCGGCTATGACCTGGAAGAGGAACTCAGCACCGATCTCGGCCAGCGGAACGTAGCCGACTTCATCGAGGGCGATCACGTCGTAGCGCATCCATTTCGCCAGCACGCGGCGCACCCCGTTCTGTTGTTGCGCTTCGACCAGTTCGTTGACCAGGTTGGCCGCGGTGGTGAAACGCACGCGCCGCTTCTGGCGGCAGGCTGCCACGCACAGCCCGGTGGCCAGATGCGTCTTGCCGGTGCCGCACTCGCCCATCAGCACCACCGGCTCGGCGCGTTCGATATAGCCGCCCTCTGCCAGCTCGCGGATCTTGGGCGCGGAGATGTGCGGCGCCTGGTTGAAGTCGAACTCTTCCAGCGTCTTGATGCGCGGCAGCCGCGCATCGTGCATGCGCCCCTGCACGGCGTGGCGGTCGCGCTCCTCGGCTTCCATGGCCAGCAGTGCCTCGAGGTAGCCGATATGGTTACGCTTTTCCTTGATGGCTTGCTCGGCCAGGGGAACGAAGTTGGCGCCGATCACCGGCACGCGCAGCGCCTTGCAATACTGTTTTACACTGGCATGTTCCAGGGCATCCGTGGCTGGCTTCATCGCGCCACCTCCGCCGCTTCGTTCAGCAGCAGATCGTAGTCGATCATCACCGGCAGCGGGCGCTCGTAACGTTCCAGTTGGCTCAGAGCGAGTCGTTCCACGGGCGCGTGCGCCAGTTGTCCGAAGGCCAGAAGATGACGCACCGCCGCGGCATCGGTGCAGCCGATATCCAGCGCTTGCTCGACGGCCTGCTTCAGCTTCTCCCAGCCGTGTCTGCTGCCGTGCTGCAATAACTCGATCATCGTTCGCGTGCCGGCCTGCTTGCCCTCGCGGTCCTCCAGACTTCGCCACAGCCTGTCGAAGGACTCCGGCCAGTGGCCGTTCTCACGCCACTGTTGCAAGGGCCGCGAACCGGCCAGCGCACCCGGCTTACGCTCGAATATGTCGAGGTAGTGTTCCAGGTCCAACACCTGCTCGTAGCGGCCGAAGCTGCGTTCATGCCGCGCCACCATCCGCCGTTCATGCCATATCTCAACATAGGCTGGAAGCAGCCGCACTCGGACGCGTGTGCCTGGCCTGACCGGCGTCGAATACCAGTTGGTGCGGACCTTGACGCAGCTCTTGCCATCCACAGTCGGAAAGCTGGTCTCTGCCAGCTCGAAGCCTTCTTCGGCGGGTGCGAGCAGATGTTGCCGCTCAATCTCCATCGCCTCGCCTACCGCCATCGTCTTGCCTGCGATCCTTCGCTGACGATCCTGCCGGCAGCCGTCGAGAAGGAGCGTGTTCAACTCCGCCAGGTCCTTCACGCGCGGGACCGGAACAAGATGGTTGCGCCGGAAATAGCCCACTTCGCCTTCCACGCCGCCCTTCTCGTTGCCGCGGGCCGGGTTGCAGAAGTCGGTCTGAAAGCCCCAGTGCGAGCGAAACGCGATCAGCCGCTCCGTCTCTTCTCGCTGATGACCGCGCAGAATCTTCTTCACCGCACTCTTCAGGTTGTCGTAGCGCAGCAGTCCGAAGACGCCGCCGAAGTGCTCGAATGCAAGCTCGTGCGCCTCAAGAAAGGCCTGCTGCGTGGCGTGGTAGTAAGCCACGTGAAACGCTCCGCCACTGGCCATCGAGCGCATCGAGAAGCAGTAGACCTTGCGCAGCTCGCCGCCTATCTCGGCCATCGCCTCGTACCAGTCAACCTGCGCTTCGACGCCCCAGTCGTACACCTGCGGAACGAAAGTCTCCCGCCGCGCCTGCCCCAGTTCCACCCTGCGCCGCTGCACGAAACGGCGCACCGTGGCCTCGCCCACACTGGCCTGCGGGCGCTCCTGCCGAATCCGATGCCAGATCCGCCGCGCCGTGTGCCTCTGCTTCTTCGGCGCTTGCCCATCGGTGATGAGAATCCCATCGATGAAGTCCATCACCGGCCCCAGGCTCGGACAACTCCGAACCGGCTGCTTGCGCTCCGGCGGCGTTGCGCACGCCAGAGCCTGCCGAACCATCCGCCGATGAACTCCAAGCTTCTTCGACACGCCCTTTATCGTCCCCGCCCCGTGCGTGTACTCCCGTCTGATCTCCTCAAACAGTTCCACCTTCGTTCTCCTGTCCATCGGCCTCCCCGTCGGCTCCGCCGACAGGGTACCCGATCAGTGAGTTAAGGTGGGCCAAATCAAACGAGCACAAGTGGGCCAATTCAGAGTAGCGAAATCAGATTGATTCTCGCGTTTCGGCTAGTCCTCTAGTAATAGCTGGTGAGATAGCCGAAGCGGCCGCGGTCGCCTGTGTCTTCAACAAGACGGCTGATTTATTGGTAGGGCTCGCACAGCCGGGGCCAATCGAATCGATAACTCAAGGCATTTGTTGGGCAAATGTCAAGAAAAAACGAACTTGTAAGGAAGAATTCCCGAATCTCCTCCCAGTCCAAGCGATTCCTTGGTTCTACCGGTTCGAAAGCCAAGGCGAGGCTGCTAGCGCACTCGGAGAAGAAACAGGCGGACCCGTGATACCCAGAAAAGCACGCCTTGCGACCAACGGCCCCTGTCCTGTTGGCGGTCCATATGAGCCTGGATGGCACGTCAACTATCAGTCTTTAAAGGGAGGAGGGCACGCCGGATCAGTGGTTGGATGCCCAGTTTGCGACGATAGCAGTGGCACTCCAGAACCCTCGCAACGTTGGGGCGCAATCGTTGAGTCAGAATCCAAGAACATAAGGTGATTATGGGATCATCAGACGACAGAGTGATCAAATATTGGCTCTTGGATTTGGCGACGGAATTTCCGCGCAGCTTCGGCCTTCTTTTCCCTACCGTGGAAGGCGAGGCTTTGAACGTGAAAGAGATACCGGGCCGCGAGTCGGAGGACTATGCAGAAGCCCTAGTTGAACTTTTTCGAGAAGGCCTAATCGAGTTGAAATCTGATTTTCCAGGAGACGACGTATGCAGCCAATCAGGTGTGTCAAAGATAGTTGAGCGATTCACGCGGCTTCCGAGAGGGGAGAGGCAGGTTCGACATGTAGGTTCTGATTCTCAAACAGAGGGTAACCACCAGTCTCGTCATTATGTCAGATTTCAGCTAACGGCTGCCGGCGGTCAGGAATGGGAGAAGCTTGCAGAACCCGACTGGAACCATTATTTCAATCAGCTTGGCGGCCGGAAAAGCTGCGAAATAATCTCGCAAAACCGTGATCTAGTTATGGCTGTTCTTGGATGGTTTCAAGAGACAGATGGCGGGCGAGTTCATTTGAACGCAATTCAAATCCAGAAGCTCAGCGACTATCCGATTCTCTACTGGAAACGGCTGCCCTCCGTGTTTAAGGTCAATTTCACTTTCGAAAAGGCCGAGGCAAGATGGAGCGGGGATGGTCCGGCCTGGTTGAATGAACCGAAGTGGTTTAAGGAGTGGCGGGCTGCGGCGACTCATTGGTACACGAAGCCGTGGGAGCTTGCAGCGTGGCCGTCTGAGTAACGCTTAGTGCGCTGCTTCGCAGCAGATTCCTTAGGTTACGACCCTAGAAAGACCCTGGGCGCCGCGAAGGCCACGCCGGATGGGCCGCTGAACTACATGCTCGAAGCCCCGGGTCACGTGGCGCGCATTGCATCCTCCAATCCGAATGGAGCGTCGATGTCGTGCACTTACGACGAAAAGGCCCATTCCACCGCGCTTCCGTCCCGGAATCCCCTCGAAATCGCCCGCAAAGATATGCCGCTCCTCCCGTCCTGAAAGCCGTACAATCTTGGCACACATGCAGCTTGGCCTGAACACGCCGTCTGCGCCGCCGCCCATCCCGGCTTGGGGTGAGCTAAGCGAAAACTCGTGTCAGGGCTTCACAAGTAAAAATTCGGCCTGGAATCCGGGTCTGAAGGTCTGCAACTTTACAGTGACACTAGGGTTGCGGGCAGTCTTGGTTCGGAACGGCGTCAGGGAAACCTACAGCGCCAGATACTACAACCCCCTCACCGGGCGGTTCCTGAGCAGTGATCCAGCGGAAGGTGATTTAACAAGTCCAGAGACACTACATAAGTACCTCTACGCCGACGGAGACCCTGTAAACGGAATTGATCCGACCGGCTGGGAAGACGCAGAGACATACCCACTCATACTTGGGAGAATTTCGGCTTCATCAGCCACCGTCTATGCGGTTCATGCAACTGGAGTCGCGGTCGCCTGCCTAATACTCTGGGATGCCACCAAATTCCATGCGGAGACGCAAGCTGGGCTAAACGGGTCCGTTGAGATGGTGGCCCCATGTATTTGGATGGCTAAAACTGCAACTCCCCCGCCGCCCCCATTGCCGTTACCAGTACCAACACCGGGCACGCCGCCGAACCCATGGCCATCAAGATGCCCCGGACTCAAGTCAGCAAAAGATGCCGCTTGCGGCCTCGCAGACAGCCTGGGAGGATGCAGTGCGGGCATGTCAACCTCGCAGCTCGGGGCTCGGTATGCTGCATGGGTGGCATGCGGCGCGGCGCGGGCACAGTATGACAAAGTCTGTTGGAATGGGGGCGACGAAGGACATCAGAAGGCCGAATCACAAGTGTGGCAGGTCGTTGCAAATTGCTCGCGGTTGTTGGCGCAGTCGCAGTGAGTGCTCAGATGAATCTGCCCGAGAAGATCGAACGGACATTTGCCGCTCGACCAAGACCTCTTCAGGTGAGGCTTGCCGACGGAGTCGTACAACTCGACTCCGATGTTGAAGAGGCTCTGTGGTTTTCTGGCCGCGACTGGCACGAACTCACGTGGCAGAACTGGCAGGAGCATAGCCGCGCCATCTTCTTTTTCGATCCAGAGGCATTTGCCTATTATTTGCCGAGTGTGTTGCTTCTCTCGGTCGAAAACCCTAGCGCGTCATTGACTGCGGCGGACTCAGTGATCAGTCAGCTCGACCGGAGTCCAGATGTGGAGGGATGGACAGAGGGTTTTGCTGGTCATTTCCTTGGCCTGAATGCGGCAGAACTAGATGTGTTGAAGGAGTGGCTTCTCCAGTTGTGTGAGTACTCTCCCTACCAGCGATGGGGAATCGCTGCATCAGGTCCGGGAGACACTTTTGGTCGAGCATACGATACCGTCGATCTTCTCCAAAGAGAGGTCGAGCGAAGGAGTCTGAAGATCACGCCGCCTACGGCGTCGGGAGAAGGATGACACTGTTTTTCGCCAGAATTCAATCCGGGGGCAAATTCCGGCGTCGGGGTTGGATGATAACAAGTTAAACGGTATTGTCAGGGGCGGAATCTGGTGTCGAAAGACGGCTCAGAG
>CAWKFD010000023.1:0-28861 GCA_963848805.1 uncultured Acidobacteriaceae bacterium
AAGTTCCTCTGCCCGCTTCTTGAAGCCCTCCGTGCTTTGTGTGGCTGCAGGGCCCAGGTCCCAGTCGACCTTGAGCTGTTTGCGAGCCTGCTGCGCCTGCCACCAGGTATCAGCCACGATCGCGATGCCAGGTTCCATGCCTGGCTCCCACGGCGTGTAGGCTGCGGGAGTGATGCCGCCATCAATCACCAGGACCTGGCGCACGCCTGGCAGCGCCTTGACCTGATCGATATTGGCAGACTTCACCTTTCCGGCAAACACGGGCGCCTTCTCAATCGCTGCGTACAGCATTCCCGGGAGCTGGACGTCGATGCCGAAGAGCGGCCTGCCCTGTGACGATCGCGGGTGATATCTACGCCGGTCTGCGAATGGCCAATGATGCGGTAATCCCTGGGGTCTTTGAGCTTGACGCTGCTGAGCGCGGGCGGCGGCAGCGCGGCAGCTTTGGCGGCAAGCTCGCCGTAATTCAAGGCGCGACCTGAAGCGGCGTGAAGCACTCGGCCGGATTGCGTGGTGCATTCAGCCTGAGGCACGCCCCACGTTTGAGCAGCGGCCGTAATGAGCAACTGGCGCCCGGCCGCGCCGACGCGGCGCATTGGCTCCCAGCCCATCGGGGTATTGGCGGAGCCTCCGGAAAACTGCATGCCGTATATCTTCTCGTTCAGTTCCGCCTGCTGCACGCGAACGTTCTTCCAGTCGACATCCAGTTCCTCGGCAATCAGCATGGGCAGCATGGTGCGCATGCCCTGGCCGGACTCTGAGGCGCGCGCCATGATAGTTACAACGCCATCCGGTGCAATGTGGATGAAGGCCTGGGGCGTAAGGTCGGGCGGTGTCCCTGGCCCCTGAGCCGCGGCGAGGGGTGAGCGATAAAGATCCAGGGCGAGGCCGCCGCCCGCAAGGGCCGTCAACTGCAGAAACAATCTCCGATTCAAGCGCATGAGAAGGCCCTCCTTCACTTTGGAACGGGCCGCGGCGCCCGCTTCTGCTGCTTCGTGAATGGCTTGACGGATGCGCGCGTAGGTTCCGCATCGGCAGATGTTGCCGCTCATGGCTGCGTCAATGTCCGCGTCAGTGGGATGCGGCGTGCGCTCCAGCAAAGCCGCGGCAGACATGATCTGGCCT
Organism: uncultured Acidobacteriaceae bacterium; assembly: GCA_963848805.1. GTDB lineage: Bacteria > Acidobacteriota > Terriglobia > Terriglobales > Acidobacteriaceae > Telmatobacter. The sequence continues at coordinate 1,126 of CAWKFD010000023.1, forward strand.
GCCTGGCAGTATCCGCACTGCGGCACGTCCAGCGCCGCCCACGCCACCTGTAACCGGATGAAGACCATCCGGCGAGAGCCCTTCGATGGTGGTGATCGGCTCGCCCGCCACCGATCCCACTTGCGTTATGCAGGAGCGCACCGCGCGTCCGGCAACCAGCACTGTGCATGCGCCACAAACACCCATCCCGCACCCGAACTTGGCTCCCTTGAGGTTCAATATGTCGCGTAGCACCCACAAGAAGAGGCATATCCGGCGGCACGTCCACCGTGGTGGCCATATCGTTGACTGTCAGTTTAAGCGGCATCTGTTTGCTCCAATATCCACCGGCGGTAGAGGATCGATCGCGGGGAAGCGATTAGATAGGAATGCTTCGATTCCAGCATTGATTTCCTGGAATTGTACCGATCGTGAGCCAGCTCCGAAAGCGTTGACCTACGCCAGTAGTCGAACGACCCAGTGATTCTACACCATTTTGCACCGGACGGCGTCACGCCAGGAGAGGCCCCGCTCGCGCAACTTGGCAACTAAATAGGCCCGGCCCAGAGTCTTCGGTTTGCTCTCGATCGGCAGCGACCTGCACTTTCAATGAGCGGCCGGGCTCCAAATCCAATCAGCTCTAAACATCACACGGCGACCCGATCCTTCCAGTCAGCCGGCAGGCGCTAAATAGCGTCCCTTTTCCTGGCGCTTTGAAGCAGCAGGGGCTAAAGCCCTGGCCCATTTTGCGCCCCTTACGGCCCGGCTGAAGCCGTGCCCTTGTTACAAAACCCAGTTCCAGCAGAGTTTCGTAACAGCCTGATTTTGCTGGCCTTTTCGGCAGGACTAAACAGGCTGCGGAAAAACTCGACTGCAGGTGTTTTGTAACAAGGGCACGAGTTTACTCGTGCCGATAAGGCCAATAAAATGCATTGGGCTTTAGCCCCTGCTCGGCTCATTTCCACCGCCAGCGGCCGAGTTGAGGAGTTTTTCCGCACCCTGTAAAGTCATGCCCTTGCAAAGCGCCATTGATGCGGCTCTAGTCTTTTTCTGTCTCGGCTTCAAGTCGCGTACGCAAGCGAGCCTCAAACAGTGAGTATCCGGTTGCGTTTGAGCCGGGGAGCGAGCCGGAGTGAGGCCCTTACCGAGCCGCCGATGCCACTGCAAGCAATTCCTCGTCCGTGAGAGGAAGCGGATTGGCCTGCATGCTGCTGGCGCGCGCTGCCTTCTCGACGATGCCGGGCAGATCAGCCTCAGCGATCTCCCAGTGGCGCAGCGCAGGAACGCTGAGCTCGACGCAAAGCTCGCGCACCCAGTCGATGCCGTCCTCCGCGCTTGCCTCATTGCGGCCGGTGAGCAGATGCGCAATGGCGGCGTAGCGGGCCAGTGCAGGATGCCGCGGGGCGCGCGCCCGCAACGCAGCAACATTGGCCGCCATGCCGTGCGGCAACAGCGCCGCACAGAGCGCGCCGTGGGGCGCCTTAAACGAACCCCCAAGCGGGGCCGCGAAGCCATGCACCACGCCCAGTCCGGCGTTGGCCAGCGCCAGGCCGCCAAACAGGCCGGCCAGCGCCATGTCGCGGCGCGCCTCGCGATCCGCGCCGTTGTGATAGACGCGTCGCAGCGCACTGGCAACGCGCCCGATGCCCTCGACGCAGATTGCATCCACCAGTGGATTGGCGCGTGCGCTGACATACGGCTCGATGAGCTGCGTGAGGGCGTCAAGTCCGGTGAAGGCGGTGACCGCAGGCGGCAGCCTGTAGGTCAACTCGGGATCGACCAGGGCCACGCGCGGCAGCATGAGCGGGCTGCGCAAGCTCGCTTTCACTCCGTGCTCCGCCGACCCGAGCACGGCGTTGCGCGTGACTTCGCTGCCGGTGCCGGCCGTGGTGGGCACGGCAATGAACGGCAACGGCGGGACCGCAAGGACGCGGCCCTTGCCTACCACCTCGAGAAACTCGAGCGGCTCGCCGCCGTTGGTGGCAATGGCGGCAATGGCTTTGCCGGCGTCAATTACGCTGCCTCCGCCAAACGAGAGGATGACATCGCAGTCAGCGTTCTGCGCGCGCCGCGCTCCCTCGCGGACCAGGTCGACCGTCGGCTCGCCGGGCACGGTAAAGGTTTGGGCTGAAAGTGCCGAGACAAACGATGCCGCTCGCTCCGCGGAGGCGCCGGTGACCACCAGCGGGCGGACGCCGAAGGTGCGAGCCAGTTCAGGGAGGGTGGCGGCCGTGCCCTCGCCGAAGACGACGCGCGTTGCGGTGGCAAATTCGAAGCGCACGATTCTACCAGTCCTCGGGATTGGGGAAGACGGCGTTGTGCTTCAAGCTTTGGCGCGGCTCGGCCATCATGGGCGCGACCGCGTCACGCCACTTGGCGTAGTGCGCTGTCTCTCTATGCGCGGCCTGTGCTTCAAGCTTGCGGTAGACCTCGATCAGCACGAAGCGTGTGGCATCGTCCTGCTGCTCGACCACGTCGAAGCGGGCAATGCCGGGTTCCTGAACGCTGGAGCGGGCGTTTTCGATTGTAGCCTGCCTGAAGTCGGCAACCGACTCGGCTTTGACATGTACGTGCACATGAACGATAAGCATCGGAGCTGCCTCCGATCCTTATCCTACTGCGATGCGCTCTTCTCGCCTCAGCCGCAAACTTGGGACGAGAACGGGAAGTGGGTGCATCAGATCCCGATTTTGGGACCTGGGCTAGCGTGGACCGAAACGAATCTAGAGCGCAGTTTCTCCGCGCTCGTCGTTGCGGATGCGGATGGCCTCGTCGACGCGGCTGATAAAGATCTTGCCATCGCCGATGCGACCGGTGCGGGCCGCCCCGAGTATGGCCTCGATCACTCTATCCTTCAAAACCTCAGTGGTGACGATCTCCAGCTTGACCTTGGGAAGCAGATCGATGGTGTATTCCCGGCCGCGGTAGAACTCGGTATGCCCCTTCTGGCGGCCGTGGCCGCGGGCCTCGAGAATCGTGATGCCCTCAATGCCGGCCTCGAGCAGGGCCTCTTTTACCGCGTCGAGCTTCGTAGGTTGGATGACAGCTTCAATCTTAACCATGTGCGGATTCCTCGTTCTATAGTACGCGCGGGCCCCTGTCGGGCGAGCACGGCTGTTTTAAGGCATCAAGCGCTGAACTCGTAACCTTCCTCACCGTGCTGCGAGAGATCGAGTCCGGCGACCTCCTGCTCGGGAGCGACGCGCAGCCCCAGAACCTTATCCACAACAAAAAGCAGGACCAGCGTGCCGGCGATCGAAAGCACCCAGCCGATGCCGGCGCCAACCGCCTGGTTGAGAATCTGATGCCAGTTTCCGTCGATGGCGCCTGTGGGGTGCGGTTGCCCGCTCGCGTCCCTGCCAAAGACCGCATTGATGACGCCCGAGGCGAAGACGCCGGTCAGCAGAGCGCCGACAGTGCCGCCGACCCCGTGCACGCCAAAGGCATCGAGCGAATCGTCGTAGCCGAAGAACTTCTTGACCCTGAAGACCATGAAGGAGCAGACGATGCCAGCGATGGCGCCAATCGCCAGGGCCGACATTGGCTGCACAAATCCTGAGGCCTGGGTAATGGTGGCCAGCCCGGCGACCGCGCCGGAAATTGCGCCCAGGGCAGTCGGCTTGCCGTTGTGAATCCACTCGGCCAGGGTCCACGTGAGGGCCGCGGCGGCAGCGGCAAACTGGGTATTGATAAAGGCGCTGGTGGCCAGCGTACCGGACGACAGGGCGCTGCCGGCGTTGAAGCCGAACCAGCCCACCCACAACAGGCACGCGCCGATAAAGCTCAGCACCATCGAGTGCGGCGGCATGTCTGTGTTCGGGTAGCCGATGCGCTTGCCCAGGTAGAGGCAGGTCACGAGGGCTGAAATGCCGCTGGTAATGTGCACCACCGTGCCACCCGCGAAGTCGAGTACCGGCCAGCTCGAAGCGCTGTTGTTGAAATTCAGCAATCCGCCGACGCCCCAGATCATGTGCGCCATGGGGCAATAGACGACCAGCGACCAGAGACACAGAAATACCGCCATGGAACTGAACTTGACCCGTTCGGCAAATGCGCCCGTGATCAGCGCCGGCGTAATGATGGCGAACATGAGCTGGTAAACCATGAAGGTCTGCTCAGGAATAGTGGCCGCATAGTTGGGGTTGGGCGAAAGCGATACGCCGCGCAGGAAGAGATGCTCAAATCCCCCGATGAACGCGTTGCCGTGGCCGAAGGCCAGCGAGTAGCCTGCAATCGCCCACAGGACGGTAATCAGCCCCATCATGGCGAAACTCTGCATCATGGTGGCCAGAATGTTCTTGCGCCGCACCAGACCGCCATAGAAAAGCGTCAATCCGGGACCGGTCATCAGCAGAACCAGGGCCGCTGAAATCAGCACCCAGGCATTGTCACCGGCCATCTGGGCATTATCGACGGCTTGTTGCAGAGCCGCAATCTGGGCTTGGGTAGCCGGGGCTTGCGAGGGCGCGCCATGCAGGTTTGGCGCCACGGCGTGAGCCAGGGCCGGAAGAGCCGCCAAGGCGGGCAAGACGAATGAATAAAGGGGGCGGGTGCGCATACGCTTCGACTCCGATACATACAGATGAAAACGCAATCTGAACATGGAGCGGCCTGGGGCGCTTACACGGGTTTTCGCGTTCTCGAGCCTGCCGGTTGTTCGCGGCAGCCAGCGAGTCCGGAACGCCCCGCTGCCGGTCCATGAATTGAATTGGATTGCGCTTTAAAGTCATTCTCATCGACGCGCAGTCAGAACGCAAGCTTTTTAAAAGTTCTTTATGGATTCATCATGATAGGTGTGGTATGTGCCGTGCGCCGAAGAGCCTCGAAAAGAAGGCGGAAAAGGGACGGCGACGGACGATTTTGGAACCCCGAATCGCCGGCCCCGGGCATCAGCCTGCGCCCCGGCGCATAAGATTGGGCAGGGAGGGCAGATTTCCGATGGCGGCAAACGATAGTGAACTTACAGCCCTGTTCCTTGAATCCACGCGGAAGACGCTGTTGCGCGAGTACTGGCCGCGCCTCCGTGAAGCAGTCGCGCCGCTCACCCCGGAGCAGGTGTGGTGGCGTCCGAATGAAGCCTCGAACAGCATCGGCAATCTGCTGCTGCATTTGAACGGCAATGTGGGTCAATGGCTGGTGGCTTCGTTCAACAAGGTTGATGACAAGCGCGACCGGCCAGCCGAGTTCACCGCGCAAAGCGGGCTCACAGCCGCTGAGCTTCTGGCCCGGCTCGAGGCTACGCTCGACGAAGCCGGCGAGGTTCTGGCTCGCCTCACCATAGACGAGTTGCTCGCTCCCCGCGAGATTCAGGGCTACCACATGCGCGGCCTGGATGCCGTCTATCACGTTGTAGAACACTTCGGGATGCACTACGGGCAGATCCTCTATATCGCCAAGGCTCAGACGGCGCGCGATCTTGGTTTCTACAAAGAGCTGAACAAGACGGGCCGGGCATCGTGACCGGCCGCTCAGAACGATGCGAATCGTTCCGTTGATATAATTCCTCCACGTCTAAGCCTGGAGCGCACTTCTATGTCTATTCGCAGGATTGTCCTTTCATTGTTCATCGTAGCTTTTGCCGTTGCGGCATTTTCTGCAGAGACGGCACTGCTTGTCACCTGGCCCAGTTCTGGTGACCCAATTCTGCGATTCACGTTCAGCAAGTTCAAGGATATCGGCTCGCTGGGGACTCAACGAACGTTTGTCACTGACATCATCGCAGAGAATCTCAGCGGGAAGCTCATTCCAAGCCAGAAACTCACAGTCTACGTTTTCGACAAAAAGCAGATTCGTATCGGCGAGGCGTGGATGCAGGTAGACAACCTTGGACCAAGGCAGCAAGCCAAGTTCCAAATTTCCTTCAACGCGTCAGGCGTGCCTGCATCGGTCTCCGTTCTTGCCGCATCCGACATTCCCCGCACCGTCTCCGTGACCGTAAATTCAGTGCCACAGGGCGCAGTTCTCAAGGTTGATGGCGTCGAGGTGGGTGTAACACCGAAAGTGATCAATGTTGGGGTCGGCAAGCATCAGCTTGGATTCAGTAAGGACGGCTTCAACGCAGGCACATTCCCGCTTGAGATCGGCCCGGACGATGTCTCCGGGGGAACCGTGAGCTACGAGCTCGGCACATCACGTTACGACACAGTTGTCCTCAGAGACGGCACAGTGCTGAGTGGCGATCTCGATTCTGTATCCGGGATGGATGTGGTTGTGCGGATCGGCGGGAACCTGCAGCACTTCAATCGCAATCAGATTAAACAGATTTTCATGGTCGAGCGGGAACCGCCGGATTCCGGAACGTTGCCGGAGCCCGCGCCAAAACCGTAGAACCGGTTGCATAATCCCTCCGAGACGACCGAAAAGCATCCCTTAGGGGCTAGAGCCCGCGATTTTGCTGGCCTTTTCGGCACGACTTAAAGTCGCGCCCCTTCAGTCAGGTCATCGAAATTCAGCTCCGTTGTGCCGTGGCCACGCGCGGAATGCCCTGGAGATCCGTGGTGAATTCAACCGGGGTGAATCCGGCGCCCGTTAGCAGTGCGCCGACGGGTTCCTGCTGGCCGTAGCCAATTTCGAGAACCAGGAATCCGCCGCAAACGAGCGCGGCGAACGCGGCGGGAATGAGACGGCGGTAGATTGCGAGCCCGTCCTGGCCGGCGAAGAGCGCCTGCGCGGGCTCGTAGTCGCGCACCTCGGCGGAGAGCGAATCGCGGTCGCCCTCCGGCACGTAAGGCGGATTGGAGACGACAATATCGAACTGCTCGCCGGCGACAGGCGCCAGCAGGTCGCCGGCGAGAAAGCGGATGCGATCTGCAACGGCATTTCGCTCTGCGTTCTCGCGCGCTACGGTCATTGCAGGCGCAGAGACTTCCGTCGCGATCATTTCCGCTGCAGGCAACTGGTGAGCCAATGCCACGGCAATCGCTCCCGAGCCTGCGCCGATGTCAACGATCCGAGGCCGGGCAAAATCGGCGGCCAGCGCAATCGCCTTCTCCACCAGATGCTCCGTCTCTGGCCGGGGAATCAGCACGTCGCGGTTGACACGGAAGCTCAGCCCGTAGAACTCCGTCTCGCCGGTGATGTATTGGATGGGTTCGCCCGCCCGGCGGCGCTTGACCAGGGCGCGCAAAGCGGAAGCTGCATCTGGCGCGAGAGTCTCGTCTTCGTGCGCGATGAGCCATGCGAGATTTGGGCAAGTTGGATTCGCGCTCAACGCATTCAGTTTGAGAAGGTGAATCAGCAGCGATTCGGCGTCGCGCCGCGCGCGCTCGGGATGCGGGCCTTCGACAAGAGAAGACTCGGCTTCGGCGAGTAGCGTGCGAATTGTGCCGGGATCGATCGGCGTGTGCTGCATCGGATGCGAACGATGATCCTAAACCGGATACCGCTCCAACGCAATGGCATGTTGGGCCACAACGTGGCTCAACGCAACCACGTCGGCCGGCGTGAAGCGCGCCAGCCGCCGCAGAATCGCCAACTGCGTGCGCAATGCGTCGCCTTCCGCGCAGGCCGCTAGCACTCGCCGCGCCGCCTGCTCGGCCAACCCCATGGCTTCGTCGGCCAACAGACCTGTCATCGCCGCGGCAACATCGGCCGAACCGCGTCCCGCGCGGGCCAGCTTCTGCGCCCGCAGCAGCGCCGACTCCAGCGCGTACACCTGGCTGATCATATCGGCGAGGTCGGCCATAACCTCCTGTTGCTCCTCAAGCCCGGTCATGAAGCGCTGGCTGGCTACGCCCGCCGCAAACAGCGCCAATTTTTTCACCGCCGCCAGCACTGCGGTTTCGCGCGCCAGCGGCTCGTCTTTGCCGGAGTTATCGCCAAACCCGGGAGCGGCAAATGCGGGCGGGTCGATCAATTCGTCCATCACGCGCTTGATGGCAGCGAGCAGCGGCAACTTTCCGCTGATTGCCCGCTTCATCAGCCATCCGGTAATGATCAGGCGGTTGATTTCGTTGGTGCCTTCGAAGATGCGGTTGATGCGCGCGTCGCGGTAGAGGCGTTCTGCCGGGTACTCTTCGACATAGCCGTAGCCGCCCATGGTTCCGACCAGCTCGTCGACCAGCAGCGAAAGCATCTCAGACCCATAGACTTTCAGGATGGAACACTCGACCGCGTACTCCTCGACGTGGCGGGGAACATCGGCGTGCGGCCGTGGGACGCCGGCGCCGGTACCAGTTCCGTCGAATTTGGCCCCGTCGAATCTGGCCCCGTCGAATCCGGCGCCCCCGAGCCTCGCGTCAATAAGGCCTGCCGTGCGGTAGGCCATACTTTCGGCGGCGTAAAGCTGCGCGGTTGTCGACGAGATCTTGCGCTGGATCAGGCCGAAGTCGGCAATCGCCTTGCCGAAGGCGCGGCGCTCCTTAGCGTAGCGGATCATGTGCGCCAGCGCGTACCGTGCAGCGCCGATGCAGGCCACGCCCAGCTTGAAGCGGCCGGCGTTGAGGACATTGAACGCGATGTGGTGCCCTTTGCCGATCGCGCCTAAAAGGTTTTCCTTTGGGATTTTGCAATCCTGCAATACCAGAGGGCAGGTTGACGAGCCGCGAATGCCGAGCTTGTGCTCCTCGGCGCCCACCGTAAGGCCCGGTGTGCCGCTCTCGACGAGGAATGCGGTGAATTTTTCGCCGTCAATTTTGGCAAAGATCGTGTAGAGTCCGGCGATGGCGCAATTTGTGATCCACTGCTTTTCGCCGTTGAGAAAGTAGTGCGAGCCGTCGGCCGAAAGCGTGGCGCGGGTGCGGATGTTCATGGCGTCGGAGCCGGAACTGGCCTCGGACAATCCATAGGCGCCGATGCACTCGCACGTCGCCAGCCGGGGCAGGTAGCGTTGCTTCTGCTCCTCGGTCCCGTACCAGACCAGTGGCAGCGTGGCGATGCCGATGTGGGCGTTAAACGCCGTGGAAAAACTGGCCAGCGTCGAGAGGTGATCGGTGATCAGCGTGGCACTGGCCTTGTCCATCCCCAGGCCGCCGTACTCCTCGGGAATCTCGGCCGCGGTAAATCCAAGTTCCGCGGCCTTGCGCAGGATGGCCGCCATGGCGCCGGGCTCTTTGGCCTCGATCGCCGGCGCGGCGGGTAGAACCTCGTCGCGCGCAAACCGGGCAGCGGTGACCGCGATCTGGCGCTGCTCCTCGTTCAGATCTTCGGGGGTGAAAACTTCTTCCGGCGAGCGGGATTCGAGCAGAAAACTACCGCCGGCAGCGGCTCGAACAGGGCATACGGCGATGGTGGACATCGTCTTAAAGTCCTTCCTCTAAACGCCAACGCTATGATAGACGCTTGAAACCCCCAAGAAGAGATGCGGTAATTCAGTCTGAGAATCCAGGCCTGAGGGGCGATGATAGCGGTTAACGAAACCGCAACTTTCAACCTGACGAGTTGATGCGGAAATCCGTCGCCCGGATTCAATTACGCGGCTGGCCGCCCTTCTTACGCCGCTGTCGCCTTTTTAGCCCGAGCCTCGAAATTCGGGCAGGTGCGCGGCTCAGGAAGATTGCATTCTGAGACTCGCGCCGCCCGTCCATACGACACATTTCCGCGCCCGCTAGCGCGTGGCTTCAAACAGGAACCATGCGCGCCGCTCGGCTTCGTCGATCCACACCTCGATCATGCTTGTCGTGGCATAATCGTTGGCGCGATCGGTCACCTCGTGGGCTGTGCGCAGGCTGTCAATCAGCGACTTATGGTCGCCGTGCAGCTCCACCAGCATGTCGTGGGCCGATACGAACTCCTGGTCGTTGTCATGGATGCGCTGCAGGCGCGCGATATGGCCAATGGAGCGGACGGTCGTCCCTCCGATCTTGCGCACCCGCTCGGCCAGGTCGTCGGTCATGGCGAATATCTGCTCACCCTGCTGATCGAGCAGCAGATGGTAGTCGCGGAAATGCGGACCGCTCATGTGCCAGTGGAAGTTCTTGGTTTTGACATAGAGCGCGAAGACATCGGCCAGCAGCGCGTTCAGCACGCTGGATAGATTCTTCACCTGTTCCGGCTGAAAGCCGTCTGGATTGCTGGTCTTGGCCGCTTTCGATTCCTGGCTGGTATGGGTTGACATGAAATCTCCTTTGCGCGCACACCTTCTCGCATCCGCCCCACAGAGCATCCGCTCAGTTTTGTCACGCATGGTTTACGATGCCGGACCGGAGCGAAAGGTTCGCTCACCCGCCGCGCGGCGCAGACGAATCGATCATCATGCCTGCGCTGTTCGATTCATTCATCAGGCTTCCAGCGCCGGGTCAGCAGGGAGTGCTTGTTTCGCTTACCATTCGCCCGGTTCCGGTCATCGGATTCGATCACGCCGCCTTTGCTCTGCGTGCGCGAACCTCCAGCACGGTACCCTCTCTTTTTTGCAGATAGGCGACCATCTCGAAAAGGTTCCGCGCCTGGGGGTTTCCATTTGGGCTCAGCATCCGCATGAGACTCTTCGGAGAACGGCCCAGCGCAGCTCCGAGCTTGATAAAGCCCAGGGTTCCGTTGATGTATTCGCGCAGAACGATTTTTCCGGTTTCCACGTCTCCTTGAGCCATGCAAGTCAGGGCCTCGCCGAGGAACGCGCGGCGGAATTCCGCGCTCGCCTGCAGGTCCCCTCTTACCGTTTCGCTAAATTGCCGTGTGCGCGCCATCGCCCCTCCGTTTTGTCCGTTTGTACTCTTGCCACTGAGCCTGAGCGGCCTGAATATCTGCCTCTTGCCGCTTCTTTGTCCCTCCGCCAAGCAGGATCACCAGTTGCTCGCCATCTTTGCCAAAGTACACGCGATAGCCCGGACCAAAGTCCAGGCGCAGCTCGTAGATTCCTTCGCCCGCGCCCTTAGCCGCCGAGAAATTCCCGGCTTCAAGCCGGAATACCGCAGTGGTCACACGCGCTCGCGTCGTTGGGTCAAGCCTTGCCCGCCATCTGGCAAACGGAGATACACCGGCAGCATTCAGGAACTCAATGATCTGCGGCGCGATTCATAGTAACACAAATGGTACTCGCCGTTTGATTGGCGGTGCGTATAGGCAGGAATTTATCCGGGGCTGCGCGGAGCGGCAAAACAAAACGGGCGCCGCGGAGGTTGACGGCGCCCGTTTCGGCAGTGCGGATCCGGTGGGAGAATTAGGCCTTCACCGCAGGGTGTGTAGCGTAGTGAAGCAGCGCGGCAACAGCGCAGCTTACGAGGCGTGTCTGTGCCGAATCAGCGCGGCTGGTGAGGATGGCGGGAACGCGGGCGCCCAGCACGATGCCCGCAAGTTGCGCGCCGCCCAGATATTCGAGCTGCTTGGCGAGCATGTTGCCACTTTCGAGATCGGGAACCACGAGGATATCGGCCTGACCGGTGACGGGCGAAACCAGCTTTTTGATTTTGGCGGCCTTGGCACTGACCGCGGTGTCGAAGGAAAGCGGACCGTCGAGAACGCCGCCAGTGATCTGGCCGCGGCCAGCCATTTTGCAAAGCGCGGCGGCGTCAAGCGTGGATTGGATCTTGGGATTGACGGTTTCAACCGCCGAGAGCAGCGCGACCTTGGGCTCGGGAATGCCGAGCGCGTGGGCCAGGTCGATAGCGTTCTGCACGATATGGACCTTGTCTTCGAGCTCAGGGGTGATGTTGATGGCCGCGTCGGTGATGAGCAGGGTGCGGGCGTAAGCCGGCGTATCCATGATGAAAACGTGCGAGACGCGGCGCGAGGTGCGCAGGCCGGTGTCGCGGGCCATGGCGGGCTTCAGCAGTTCGTCGGTGTGCAGGCTGCCCTTCATGAGGGCCTGGGCGTTGCCGGCACGGCAAATGGCCACGGCCTTCGCGGCGGCCTGTGACTCGGTTTCCGCCTCTACGATGGGGAACTTGCTGATGTCGACGCCGATCTTCGCGGCCAGGGCCCTCAAGGCCGCTTCCGGTCCGATCAGTGTGGGCTCGATGAGGCCGGCGGCAGCGGCTTCAAAAGCGCCGCTGAGAGCTACGTCGGAGAGCGGCCAAACCACGGCCGTGGTGATGGCTGGGAGATTTTGGCAACGCTCGATGAATTTTTGAAAGACGTGGAAGTCGGGAGGATGGCCGACAAGCGGATCGATAACGACTGCTTCAGCCAGGGCGGCAAGATCGCTCATGAATCAATTCTCCTGGGCCGGCTCAGAACGGCGGGCGTTCGGCCCTACCCGTATTGTGACGTTCAGGTGAGGGCGCGCCTGTGCCTTCGGTCACAGTATGGGCAAGCGTCTCTTATGGTGGTAGCGCCGCTACTCGTATTGCATAGTTCCCGGTACTCCGCAGACTGGGAAGGAGCGCACCAGCAGCGAATCGTGGCCTTAGAAACGCTGAACGCCGCGGGAATCCGCTCACCGCCCTCAAAAACCATGAACTGCGAACTGCCTCCTGCGTTAACCTGATTGCTTATGGGCCAAATCCGCATCCTTCCCGATCAGGTTGCCAACCAGATCGCCGCCGGCGAGGTGGTAGACCGGCCCGCTTCGGTGGTGAAGGAGCTGTTGGAGAACGCTCTTGACGCTGGGGCCATGCGCATCCGCGTCGAAGTCGAGGGCGGGGGAAGGCGCATGATCCGCGTCTCCGACGATGGCCAGGGCATGAGCCGCGACGACGCCCTGCTGGCCTTTGAGCGCCATGCTACCTCAAAACTGCGCACCGTGGACGATCTGCTTTCGATTGCCACCCTGGGCTTTCGCGGCGAGGCTCTGCCGTCGATCGCCTCGGTTGCCCGCGTGACGCTTGAAACCGCCGCCGGACCCGGCGCGGACGGCGAACCCGATCGAGTTGGGACGCGCATGGAAATTGCCGGGGGCAAGATTCATCGCGTCGACGACGCTGCCCTGCCTCGCGGCACAACGCTCACCGTTTCCGATCTCTTCTTTAATACGCCGGCGCGGCGCAAATTTCTTCGCGCCGAGTCAACGGAGCTGGCCCACGTGACCGCACTGGTCACGCATTACGCTCTGGCCCATCCTGAGAAGCACTTCGAGCTTATTTCGGCCAGCCACTCCATCGTTTCCGCACCGCCTGTCACCCGGACTGCCGAGCGCATCTACCAGATCTTCGGCAAGGAGACGCTCGGCCAGCTGCTGCCAGTTGCCGCCGAGGCGCCCTTTGAGCGCGCCGGCCTGCCCGAGCCGCCACCATGGAAGAAAGATCCTGACCAGCCCGCGCGCGTTCCAGGAACTCTGCGGCTTACCGGCTTTTACTCCAAGCCGGAACTGCAAAAGCTGAATCGCAACTCCATCTACATCTTCGTGAACAAGCGCCTCATCCGCGACCGGCTGCTGTTGCACGCCATCACCGAGGCTTATCGCAACGTGATTCCTCCCACCAGCTTCCCCGTAGTGCTTTTGTTCCTTGAGATGCCGCCCGAAGAAGTCGACGTGAACGTGCACCCCGCCAAAACGGAGGTACGCTTCCGCCAGCAGAGCCTGGTCCACGACTTTGTCCGCGACAGCCTGCGCACGGCGCTCGTCAACGCGCGGCCCGCCGCCGGCTTTCTGGCTGCACTCGACTCCCAGCCCTCGGCCAGTCCGTCGCTAATGCCGCCTGCCGCTTCGCCGTTACCGGGCGCACCCGATGGCGCGTCGAGTCCCGGGGGTCTGCCCGCGGATTCCGATCCGGAGGCCTTTGCGGGTGTTCAAGCCGATGCCGCGCCATTTCACCTGACCCCCCGCGCGCCATTGCCCGTCCCTGGCAATCTACCCTTTGAGCACCAAAACCTTCGGGACGGCCAGACTTCCGGCTTCCGGGATTTTGACCCCCGCAGCTTCGATCACGAGGCTTGGGGTGAGGCCGCAAAGGCGCTCTTCACCCCGCCCAACGCGGGGGAATGCAGCCCAAGTCTCGGCAGCTCAATGGCATCCGGCCCGGCGCCATTCGCGGCTGAGGCGGCTGCCGCGGCAGCCCTGGTGGAAGCCGAGCAAGTTACCGCCAGCCTCAACCGCCTGGGCTCGCTTAAACCGCTCGGCCAGTTACGCGAATCATTCATTCTGGCTGCGGGCGACGATGGATTGTGGATCATCGATCAACACGTTGCACACGAACGAGTGCTTTTTGAGAAAATTTTGCGTGACCGGCAGGTAGAGCAGGTGCAGCGCCAGCGCCTGCTGATGCCTTTGCTGGTGGAATTGAAGCCCGAGCAGATGGTGGTTTTTGCGCGCATCGCCGAGGAGCTTGAAAACAACGGCTTCGATGCGGAACCATTTGGGCCACAAACACTTGCGGTGAAAGCGGCCCCGGTGGGGCTGGAAGGAGCCGCGCTCGAACGCACATTGGGCGAAGTGATCGAGCAATCGACTGCAGATTCGCACGAACCGGCGCAAAATGAGGAACTTAACCGGCTCCGCACGCGTATTGCGGCCTCCATCGCCTGCCATTCCGCCATCAAAGTGAATACCGCTTTAGATGAAAAACGTATAGAATGGTTGTTGTTAGAACTTGCAAAGACCCGCCACCCAACCAGTTGCCCGCATGGACGTCCGATAGCTTTGCTTTATTCGTGGAAGGAAATCCATCGGGCCTTCCACCGGATTTAGAAGGCATGGAAGGTGGCTGCCCCGCTCTCAGGAGCGAGGGGTTGCAGGGGGCGGTTACCAACCTGGAAGCGAGGGTTTTTCTTTGACAGCGGAACAATTGGAAGCATCGCGATCCGAAAGGATGCGTCAGAACGGGGTTGGGGCGGTCACTTTAGAGGACGCCCGGACATGGCTGGAGGAGACGGGGTTGTGTCTATTCCTGGCGAAGCGGCAGTTCTCCTCCTTTATCGCCCCGTCCTTTGTCGAAGCCGTGGCCGGTGAGCGAAATCAGAACCCGGCGGCCAAGACCGTGGCCCTGGCCGAAGATTTGCTGATTCGCCTGGAAGCGGATGGTGTGGCAGTCCGGCTGAACCTGCTGGGGCAGCCCGGCGAACAGCCTGACTATGTAGTGGCGGGATGGGTATTGCCCTTCGTGTACGCCCTGCGCGGCGATCGCGACTGGCGGCGCAGCCCGCAATTGACCGGATCGCGCCAGGTGTCCCAGCTAGCCATTCAGACCTACAAGCTGCTGGAAGCAGGCGACGCCACCATCCCGCAACTGAAGCATGCGCTGGGCCGCGAGGTGACGGAATCCGCGGTGCTGCGCGCCATCACCGAACTCTGGCAGCAGCTTCGCATCATTCCCGTCGTCTCCGCCTCCGGCAAGCCTGCCCAATGGCAGCTGCTGCGGCTGCGTTTTCAGAAAGCCATTGCCGAAGGCGCGTCCACGTCGCAGGTCACCGCGATTTCGGTGTTGGCCTCGATCTACCTGCAGGCCGTGATTGCCGCCCCTATGGAAGAGGTGGAGCTGTTCCTGGCCCCGCTGACGGCGCGCAGCAAGGTGCGCGAAGTGCTTCGCGGACTGATTGCCACTCGCCAGGTGCATACCATTCCCTTCGGCCACGCCCCACACTTTTACGTAGCGGGCACGCTGCCGGAATTCACGGCACCTCCCACGGCCTATGCCAGCTCGGCCATGCCCGCTTCAACTTATTTCCTGCGTTCGTACGAGCACGAGGATGAGTTGCGCGAGCCGGCGATTCCTGTGCCAGCCCGCGCAGCCGCGTCAACTCCGGTCGAAGTGCGGAAACCGGAATCCGCCGTGGCGGAGCCGGCGCCCCGTATCGCGGCCGAGCCACCTGTCGAACCCAGCGAAAAGCTGCCCGCGACGCGCCCCCATTTCAGCCGGCAGCCAACTCGTTCCCGTGACCGCAAACCGTCGCAAAGCTCCGGGAGCGGCCGGGTGGCCCGGCCTACCGGCCGCGAGGGTCGCGCCACATCGGGGCGGTCAGCCGGAGTGCACTCGAACGGAAGTTCCCGGCATCCATCGGCTGCGCGCTGGACGCACGGCGCGGCGAAAAGCGCCAACGGCGCGCACAACGGCAAAGCTTCCTCCAATGGCGGCCGCTTCAATGGAAATGGAAACGGCCATGCTCACTCAGCGCAGCCGGCAAACGGCGCTTCGAGCATGAGGAACACGAAGCCCAATGCGGCGATGAGTTTGCGCACCGCGGGTAAAGTCTCGGCGAAGCCCGCGTCAAGACGAGCCGGCGCCTCCCGGCCCAGCCTTTCAAGAAAAGACGCTCACCCTGATGTACGTGCCGCACGCGACAGCCGCAAGCCGGCTTTGGCTGCCGCAGCCGTTACCAAGGCAGGCAACAGAACGCAGTACAGGTTCGCCGCTTCTTCAAGACAGGCACCGAAGAAACGCGGATGAGCGCGGAAGAAAGCCGAATAACTCCTCCTGAGCCCGCCCGCAGGATCATCGTCGCCATCGATGGTCCCGCGGGTGCGGGGAAAAGCACCATTGCCCGCCGCCTGGCGCTGCATTTCGGTCTGCTCAATCTTGAAACCGGCGCCATGTATCGCGCCTTCGCCCTCAAGGCCCTGAGGGCCGGTTTGCCTGTGGATGACAGCACAGCCTTGGAGAGGCTGGCCGCTGAAACCTCGATCCGTCTCGATGCCGGCGAGGATGAAAACCGCGTTCTGCTCGATGAAGAGGACGTAACAGGCCAGATCCGGAACCCAACCGTCACCGATGCTGCTTCGCGCGTAAGCGTTTTTCCGGCAATTCGCGCCTGGATGGTCCAGTTGCAGCAGCAACTCGGCGCTCAGGGCGGGGTGGTCATGGAGGGCCGCGACATCGGTACCGTCGTCTTTCCCCATGCCGAGGTAAAGATCTTCCTCGACGCTGCCCCTGAGGTGCGCGGACAGCGCCGCTACAGTCAGCTTGATCAGCAAGGCGCCTCAGTGCCCACTCCGCCACCGGAAGAAATCGTCCGCGACCTGCGCGCCCGCGACGAACGGGACCGCAACCGCGCCGACTCGCCGCTGAAACCTGCGCCAGACTCCGTGATTCTGGATTCGACCCTCATGACGTTGGAAGAGGCGGTCGCGGCGGCAAAGGCCATTGTGGAGGCGAAGCTGAACCGGGCCGTGTCCCCAACCTGACTCGGGCGGCATCCTGCCGCACAGCGCGCCCTCGACTGTGTCACATTCCAATCCCGCCCAAATGCTATAGGCTTTTAAGTGTATGGAGCTGACCTGCAGCCGTTGCCATCAGACGGTCGAGACCGCGGATTGCTATTGCCCGGTTTGCGGCCTGCCGCAGTTTGTCTACACGGCGGATGACTCCGCCGGAGCGGGCCAGCCCGAGCGGTGGGGCGAGGCCGTGCGGGATGCGGGAAGCGTCGACTGGAAAACTGCTCTGCGGTTGATCCTCCTGCTCGCCGTGCCTGCGGGAGTCCTATGCTCTCTCTTGTCTCCGGTGGGGATCTTCGGGATAATTCTGATGGCCGCGACCAGCGCGTGGGTGGTGGCGCTCTATACGCGCAGCCAGCGGCCTGCGTGGATCACGATTGGGGCGGGCGCCCGCATTGGCCTGGTGACCGGAGTGGTGGGCGGATGGACAGCCGCGGCCGTGACCGGCATCTCGCTTTACGCTCTCCGCTTCTGGCTGCACCAGAGCAACCTCTTCGACGATTTCTGGCAGAGCCTCATTAAGCAGATGAACCAACAATGGACATCTATGGGCGTCGATGCGCAGACGATCGACCTTGCCAAGACCTGGATGCTTTCCCCGGAAGGACGCGCAGGATGGGTTCTTTGCGCCATTACCTTTCTGATGGCTGCGCTGCTTCTTTTTGCGGTCGGCGGTGGCGCTCTGGGCGCGCGTCTGCTCGGCCGTCCCCGCCCCTCCGCGGAGTAGGCCGAACCGGCTTGCTAACTTGCTGACTCGCTGCTTCACTGCACCGGGCTTGTTGGCCGGAGGCCCCATTGCGCATTCGCCCTCCCGGTGCTTTGTCGCTTCCCCTGATTCGCCTTCGGCGGCTGGTTCTCCGTTTCCACCATCGGCGCCGGGCTCGCTTCCGCCGGCTGCGTCCCCATCCCGCAATACGCCGGCACATTCGCCATCTGCTTCTTGAACACCGCAAAGCTCGCATTGTCGGGCCGGAGCGTCGACCAATAGCTCTGGTTGCTCAAGAGCGGCTCGTGGCGCGTCACCACCTGGCTCTCGAGTATCTTTATCCCGCAAAGCAAATTGTTCTCAGGCTGCAGAATGGTTTTTTGGGGATCGTGTTCCGCCAAGTCCTTGTCCTTCTCCCAATCGAAGTCGCACCCGTAGCGCTGACTGTCCATATAGGTAAGCTGCAGCAGGCCCTCCTGGTGCACCGGGCGGTGAGTCACAACGTCCTCAACGTCAACCTCCGTTTCGGTGTGGTGCACATCGGACGTCGGTTTGAGCCCGGCTTCAGCTCCGGCCAGCGCCTGAAAGAAATACGCCCAGAACGCGCGCCGCTCGCCCTTGGTTAAGCGGCGGAAGCGCGGGCACAGTCTGCCTACCTCGCGTGCCCGCCGACCCGAGAGCAAATCCCCCGGCAGCGCTTTCTCAATCGTCACATTCCACGCCGGATCCCATGTCGGCTGGTCGAGCTCCGCTTTCTTGATGGCAATCGGAGTCGCGGGAACCGGTTTCACCTCGTCCGCAGCCTGCGTCTGCTGCGCGCCCAGGACCTGCTCATCTTCACCGCACTGCACCAGCGCGGCCACGCCAATTGCCACCCCCACGATCCCCGTAATTACCCATAAACCTCGCACCTCATCTTAGATGCGCTCCGTTTTATCGCGTTAAGCCACAGTATCCAAATGCTTTATTACTGAAAAACTCTCGCCCAGCTCAATTCCCGCGCCGGTTTACCCGGAATGAGACCATAAGGTATGAAAGAAATCGTCGCCTTCGTCTTCGGACTCGCCCTGCTCGGAAACGCCATGCTCTTTGTTCCCCAGGCCCTCGCCGTTTGGCGCAAAAAGAGCGATCAGGGGGTCTCGCTCGTTACTTTCGGCGGCTTCTGCGTTCTGCAAGTCATTGGTGTCGTTCACGGCATCTACCAGCACGACAATTCCCTTGTCGTCGGCCTGGGAGCCAGCTTCCTCACCTGCGGCACGGTCACCTTCCTGACCGTCGTCTACCGCATTCGCCGCCTGCGCGCCGTCGGCAGTCCCGGCCGGCCGGACCGGGCCGGAATGTGAATATGCGATCTTCTGCAACGTCGCAGGCTGGTTAAGGATTAGTGCGACAGCGGCGTGCAAGGCGGGGTATACTGCTCTTTCCACAGCCGTATAGGCCGGAAAGGGCGGAGGGAAGATCCCGAACAGGCCACCGCCCAAGGCCGGAGGAGGGCCCGATGAAAACTACCGAAACCATCGACCAGGTGCTCAAGCAAAAGGCGTTCAACAAGATCCTGCCTATTTCCCCGGAGCAGACGGTCCGCGAGGCCCTGGCGCTGATGGCCGAGTACGACGTCGGCGCTTTGATGGTCATGTCAGGGACGAAACTGGTGGGCATCTTGTCGGAGCGCGACTATGCGCGCAAGGGCATCCTGATGGGCCACCACTCGGATCAGATACCAAGGTGCGCGAAATCATGACCAGCCCGGTCGTATCCGTCACCCCGCGGCACACTGTGGACGACTGCATGAACATGATGACGGAACGCCACTTCCGCCATCTGCCCGTGCTGGATGGCGACAAAGTGATAGGCATCGTTTCAATCGGAGACATGGTGAAGTGGGTGATCTCCGGCCAGGAACACACTATCCAGGCGCTGCAGGGCTACATCACGGGAGCGTACCCGGGCTAGGCTTTGCTTCAATCAGGCCATGCTCTCGGAGGCCACACTCTCGCTGCTCGCTCTGCCTCAGCGGAACAATCTCTCGTCAAAGTGGAACGGTTTCGCGGCGCCAATCCTGACCTTGGCGAATTCAGGGTGCTTTGGATTCAGCAGTACATTCCAGTCTCCCTCCACAACAGCCGAAGGAACCTGAAGCGCCAGCGACCGGAGACTTGCCGCCCATCCAGAACCGAAATCGCGGCAAGCCTGGTTGTTCAGTCCGCGCCAGCCGCGCGGAAGAAGATTTATATCCAGCGATTCGATAAGTTCGTCGGGAAGCGAGGCCTCGGCCATCAACAAATCGTCCGGCGCATCGTTCGGCTCCAAATTGACGAAGAACTCCATTGCCGCCAGCGCCCGGGAGGTGGCTGTGTACACCATCGGGGTTCCCAGGTGATTCCACCGCCTTGCGGCGTAAAGCCCGCCTACGCCGGTAAATGCCGAGTCGCGGAATCGCCCCGGGAAGAGCCTCCACAGATGCATCAGCTGTACATTCCGTAGGCGATGCCGTACAGGACCTCTTCCACCGAGCGCACGCCGGGTTCGGTGTCGAGCTGGTCGAACGGACGCTTGCCGCCCAGCGCCCGGTTGGGATTGCTCATCCAGCGCGCGGCCTTGTCGTCCGATCCCAGAACTTCCTTTGCCAGCGCCACTACCCGCGCCATGCGCAGGGTCCGGTCCGACTCGTCGTGCGTTAGGCGCGATTTTGCCGCCATCCGCCGGCTCAGCGTGCGCGAGGGAATGTTGAGCCGCTCGGCCACCTGGGCCCTGTGCAAAGAGAGCGTCCCTGCGAGCAGATCCACGGTCGACGCGGGCAAGCCGAAACGTACCTGCTGCGCCAGATCGTCCGTGCTTCGCACGGGACGCTTAAAGGTCTTTCTACCACCGAGGACGGCCACGATTTCCGCAACGCTCATCTCTGCCACCTGGCACCATTTTCGCGCCATTTGGCGATCGAGTCAAGATTCGTCCGACGGGTTCGGTTCTCGCCTACCCCAGGAACATCCCGGCAATTGACGCCGAAATCAGGTTCGCCATGGTTCCGGCGAGCATGGCGCGCACGCCGAGCCGCGCCAGGTCGTTGCGCCGCTCGGGAACCAGCGCGCCGATGCCGCCGATCTGCATCCCGATCGACCCCAGGTTGGCAAAGCCGCACAGCGCAAACGTGGCGATGGTGAACGAGCGCGGCGCCAGCGTGGCCTTCTGCGCGCCCAGCCCGATATAGGCGACGACTTCGTTGAGCGCCATGCGCGTGCCCAGCAGGTTGCCGATGGCCGCGCAGTCATGCCAGGGCACGCCAATGAGCCACGCGACGGGCGCTCCCACGAAGCCCAGAATCTGGCCCAGGCTGGTGGGGAACCAGTGAATACCGCCGTGCACCCAGGTCAACAGCATGTCGAGCAGCGCGACAAGAGCGAGAAAGCTGATGAGCATAATGGCCACGTTCAGGGCCAGCTTGCCCCCGTCGATGGTGCCGCGGGCAATGGCGCCGATAAAGTTCTCCTCGGCGTGCAGTTCGTTTTTGGGGATGACGACCTTGCCCTCGGTGGCCGGCACATCGGTCTCCGGCACCAGCATCTTGGCCATCAAAATGGTTCCCGGCGAGGTCATGATGACGGCCGAGAGCAGATGCCGCGCCTCGACGCCCTGCGCGATGTACATGGCCATGATGCCGCCGGAAACGTGCGCCATGCCGCTGGTCATGATGGTCATCAGCTCGCTGCGCGTGGCCTTGGACAGAAACGGCCGGATGGTGAGCGGCGCTTCGGTCTGGCCCATGAAAATACTCGCCGCCACGTTCATGCTCTCGGCGCCGGAGATGCGCATGGTCTTGAGCATGAGCCAGGCCATGCCGCGAATGATGATCTGCATCACGCCGATGTGATAGAGCACCGCGAAAAATGCGGAGATGAAGATGATGGTGGGCAACACCTGAAAGGCGAAGACCACGCCGGAGCTGGGCGCGATCGCCTTGCCGAATGCGCCCGAGTTGGGCAAACCGAACTCGCCGAACAAAACAGCCGTTCCCGCAAAGGTGGCGGAGAGCATCCGCGTGACCACGTCGCCGGCCCAGGCCATGACGCGCTCGCCGAAATCGAAGCGCAGAACCAGGAAGGCAAACGAGAACTGGAGGCCGAGACCCCAGGCGATGGTGCGCCAGCGAATGTGCCGGCGGTCAGTAGAGAAAAGCCATGCGGCCAGCAACACCGCCAGAACTCCCAAGATGCCTGTAAATCGACCCAAAGCAGTTGCCTCCTGAATGCAGTGGTCAGTGGACAGTGATCAGTCCATTCGACAGGATCAGGCACGTTCACACACGGGCCTGATCGCCAATCCGGTAACCAGAGGATGAAAAATGATAACCGATCTACCGCGTGTTCTCCGATCCCTGACCGCTGACCACTGACCACTGATTACTGACCACTGCCTTTCAGACACTTCTCCGCCGCATCGCGCGCAATAATGCGGCTCACCAGTGGAACCACTGCGTGGGGCGGACTCTTGGAGAAGCGAATAGCCTGTTTGAGGATCGCGACCGGCTCGGCCAGCATCTCCGGCTTCGTCGCGTAGATCGTCGCCAGCGGCTCTCCGCGCTCCACGCGCGCGCCGCGCCTCGCATGGAACAGAATGCCCGCGTGCGGATCGACTGGTTCCAACCCCAGCGACGAAGACCTGTCGCTGGGGACCCCGGGCTCGCCAGCCTTCTCGCGCCCCGCGCCGGTGCGCTGCACTGCCCATCCCAGTGCGGTCGTGTCCATTTCGGCCACGTAGCCGCTCTCCCACGCGTCAACTTTCAAAGTTGCGCCGGGCTTGTGGAACGCCGCAGGATCGTCGAAGATGCTTGCATCGCCGCCCTGCGCCTCGATCATCGTGAAAAAGACACGCAGCGCGGAGCCATCCGTCAGCGCCGCTTCGGCGCGTTTGTAGCCGCCCTCCGGCGACTCGGCTTGCCCACCGAGATGAATCATCCAGCCGGCCAGAATCAGTGACAGCTCACGCAAATCCTCACTCCACGCCGGCCGCTCGCCGCGGAGCAACTCGACGGACTCGGCCAGCTCGATCCAATTCCCCGCGGCGCGCCCCAACGGCTGGCCCATATCGGTGAGCAAGGCCACGGTGCGCGTCCCCGCAGCCTCGGCCGTGGCCACCATCAGCGCCGCGAGAAACTCGCAATCTTCCGCCTTGCGCAGAAACGCGCCGGAGCCGGTCTTCACGTCCAGCACCAGCGCGTCCAATCCCGCCGCCAATTTTTTACTCAATATCGACGCGCAGATCAGCCCCGGATTTTCGACCGTTCCGGTGCGGTCGCGCAAGGCATAGAGCACGCGGTCGGCGGGCGCCAGCGCCGGCGTCTGGCTCACAATCGACGCGCCGCACTTCGCAACCACCGCCTCAAACTCGGCGAGCGTGAGCGCGGTGCGGTAGCCGGGAATGGCCTCCAATTTGTCCAGCGTTCCGCCGGTGTGGCCCAGCGCGCGGCCGCTGATCATGGGCACGGCCACGCCGCAAGCCGCCGCCAGCGGCGCGACGAGAAAACTGGTTTTGTCGCCCACTCCGCCCGTCGAGTGCTTGTCCACAGCATGCTTGCCCAGGCTCGCCGGCGAAAACCTCTCGCCCGAGTCTCGCATGGCCAGCGTCAGCGCGCGTGTTTCGTTCAGCGAAAGCCCGCGAATCCACACCGCCATCAGCCACGCGGCAAGCTGGTCCGCGGGAATCGAGCCATCCGCCGCGCCGCGCGCCACAAATTCAATTTCGCGCGCGTTCAGCGCGGCGCCGTCGCGCTTCTTGCGAATGATGTCGATCATGTGCAGCGGGGATGAGGCGGGTGTCTTAGAAATCGCGAATTGGGGTTGCGGCATGGACTGTCTGGCCTCAGCCTGGGAAAAAGAACGGCGGAAGTAATCAATTCTATTCGGTTTGACTTGCTTACCTCACTTGACCGCCCTGCACATTATAAGGTACATTGTACGAAGTAAGGTGCAGGATGGCAGAAGGTACGCAGCCGCACAAGATCCCACTGATCTTCTATCGTCCGCAGCCCGGAGTCGAGCCGGTCCGGGATTGGCTGAAGGGGTTGCCGGAGGCGGAGCGTCATGCAATTGGAAAAGACCTGTTGCGTGCGCAATGGCGGTGGCCTGTCGGAATGCCCCTTTGCCGGCCGCTTGGCGGCGGCTTGTGGGAGATCCGAACGGATTTGCCGACGGGACGAACGGCGCGCGTTTTCATCTGCCAATATCGCGCACATCTTGTCGCCCTGCATGGGTTCATCAAGAAAACGCGGACGACACCGGACAGTGATCTGGCGCTGGCGAAGAAACGCCGCAAGGAGCTGGAGCGATGAGCAAAAAGCATATGGGTTCGAGCATCGACGGTTTTCTCAAGGAAGAGGGAATCTTTGAGGAGGCGCAGGCGCAGGCGATCAAGGAGGTGGTTGCGTGGCAGCTTGCCCAAGCCATGAAACAACAGAAAATCTCCAAGAGCAAGATGGCTGCACTACTCAAAACGAGCCGCACCCAGGTTGACCGTCTTCTCGATCCGAAGAATGACATTACGCTGATGAGCTTGCAACGTGCGGCAGCAATGGTGGGCAAGCGCTTATCGATCGAGCTCGTATAGCAGGCTGCAGCAGAATAGCGTTGGGGGCCTAGAAGCAGTCGACGGGCAGAGACTCGATCGAAATCCTCTTGACTACGTCCGTGGAATTTTGCGATGCAAGCGGGCCGCTGAAGTGGAACGCCACGTAGACGTCATAGCCGGTACAGTACCAAGGCCCGGTCTCAAAACCGATCTTGGTGAATTCTGCATCGGATGCGCCTTGTTCAAGACAGCAAATCTCGCCGAATTGGACGCCCCTTGCTCGCAAGGAGTCTTGGACCTGCGCCCGCGTCATTCCATTGCTAAATGATTCGCTGTAGGACTGGAGAATCGACTGGTAAATGAGCTGGCGGTGCGAGGCACCCACTTCGTCTTTCTGTTTCTCGAATCCGTGCAGGATAAGCCAGATTGCAATGCAGGCCAATACTGTGGAAGCTAGGATCGTCACGATCGCCGTCCGCCGCTTCATCGCCGCCCTCCCATCGTGACCTCACTTCAGCTTCATCTCAAACCCCAGCGGCAGCAGCTCGCTAAAGGCCATGGTGCGCACACTGTCTGCCAGCGGAAACATCACCGGAGCGTCGGGCAGAATGAATTCGGCAAGCACCTGCCGGCAGGCGCCGCAGGGAGGACTGGCCACGCCGTTCAGATTTGCAACGGCCACGGATGCGACCCGAATCCCGGGCCCGAATTGGGAAACAGCACGCACCAGCGCTGCCCGCTCCGCGCAAATTGTCAGCCCGAAGCTCACGTTTTCAACATTCGTCCCCGTCACGATTTCGCCGTTGGTGAGCTGGAGCGCGGCTCCCACGCGGAACTTGGAGTAGGGTGAATAGGAGTGTTGCGCGGCCTTCCGCGCCCGTTCTACCAGCTCTTCGAGTTGCGGCTGCGTCAAGTTAGTCATAGTCAGTGCATCTGCCCTATGTTCGCATGAGGCGAAGATAAGAGGCTAAAGCATTTCGACGCCAGGTGTATACCTTTTATCTGCAGGCAGGCACCGCTCTCTCGTTCTCTCGTTTCCTCGTTCCCTTGTTCCCTCGGTCCCCGTCTTCCTCATGTTGAGCGCCGTCTCTCCGATAAACCACTTGGTGACTTGCCATGCGGGGATGCGATCCCGGCCGGCTGGATGAGTGTGGGCGATGGACGATTTGACGAGGGAGTTCCTGATTGAGAGTCAGGAAGGGCTGGACCGCATGGAGCGGTGCCTGACCGACATGGAGGAGCGGCCGCGCGATACGGCCCTTCTGGGCGAAATCTTCCGCTCCGTGCACACCATCAAGGGAACCACAGGGTTTCTGGGCTTCAAGCGTCTGGAAAAACTGGCTCACGCCGGCGAGAACCTCCTCGGGCTGCTGCGCGACGAGAAAATGGTAGCGGACCCTGCCGTCATCACCGCACTTTTGCATTTGCTTGATGGATTGCGCGCTATTTTGAAGATCATCGAAACCGAGGGCGGCGAGGGCGCTGGAGACGATTTCGCGGTCATCGAGCGGCTGGAGGAGTTACAGGCCCCTGCGCGAGCGCGGACGCCGGTACACGCGAAGGCCGGCAAGACATCTGCGCAGTGGGGCATTGAGCCTCCCGCACAAAGCCCTGTTGCGCCAGCCATGGCCGAGCCTGCGGCCCTGGCAACGCGTGCTGCGGCCACCCCGCCCGCTCCTGCGCTTTCCAAGCCCGTGGCGGAGCAGGCGGAAGCTTCGTCCGCCGCCTCAGCACCCGCGTCCGCCGCACCCGATGCCGGCAAGGGCCGCGCCCTGGCAACCGGAACTACGGCCGAAAGCACTTTGCGCGTCGATGTAACCCTGCTCAACCGCATGATGAATCTGGTGGGCGAACTGGTGCTCACCCGCAATCAGGTTTTGCAGGCCACCGCCGCCGACCCGAATATGACCGTGCTTTCGCGCCGCCTGGATATGGTCACGGCCGATCTGCGCGAGTCGGTGATGAAGGCGCGCATGCAGCCGGTTTCAAACGTTTTCTCAAAGGTGCCGCGCATGGTCCGCGATCTCTCGCAGTCGCTCGGGCGGCGCGTCTGCCTCGAGATGGAGGGCCAGGAGACGGAACTCGACAAGAGCCTGCTCGAGGCCATCAAGGATCCGCTCACGCACGCGGTGCGCAACGCGCTCGATCACGGCATTGAACCGCCCGATGTGCGCCAGGCGGCGGGCAAGAACCCCGAAGGAACGTTGAAGCTGCGCGCCAGCCACGAGGGCAGCCACGTGATTATCGAGGTTTCCGACGACGGCGCCGGAATTGCCGTGGAAAAGATCCGCCACAAGGCCATCGAGCGCGGGCTGATTACGCCGGAACGCGCCGCGCAGCTTGGCGAGCGCGAGTTGTTGCAACTGATCTTTCTCCCCGGCTTCTCCACCGCCGCGGCCATTACCAACGTGAGCGGCCGCGGAGTAGGGATGGACGTGGTCCGCACCAACGTGGAGAAGATCGGCGGCAAGGTTGAGATCGACTCGCGGTCCGGCCATGGAACCACGCTCAAATTGCGCATTCCGCTTACGCTGGCCATCATTCCGGCGCTGATTGTGCGCAGCCTCAGCCAGAGCTTTGCATTGCCCCAGGGCTCGCTCTCCGAGCTGGTGCACATTCCGCCCGAGCAATCCGCCACGGCCATCGAGTGGATAGAAGGCGCGCCGCTTTACCGGCTGCGCGGCCGGCTGCTCCCGCTGGTCTTTCTTGACCGCATGCTGATGCCTGACCCCGATGGCAAAATCGCCTGTCAACTGGCCGCCGGCCGCGATAACTTTATCACCGTGCTCGACGCCGACGGCCGGCGTTTCGGCCTGGTCGTGGACTCGCTCGCCGATCCCGAAGAGATCGTCGTCAAGCCGTTGAGCGCGGTGCTGAAAGATATCGGCCTGTACTCCGGCGCCACGGTTCTGGGCAGCGGAGACCTGGCGCTTATTCTCGATCCCGGATCAATCGCCGTGCGTGCCGGGGTGACCATGAGCCGCGCAGAAGAGGCCGCGCAGGCGGCTGAAGAGGAGAGTCAGGACGACGACGCCAGGAAAGAATATTTGCTGGTTGAGGTCGCCGGACGTCACGCCGCCGTGCCGCTGGCCGACGTGCTGCGCATCGAGCAGCTCCCGTTGTCGCGCATCGAGTACATCGGCTACCGGCCCGTCCTTAACTTCGAAGGACAGTTGCTTCCGGTCGAGGATGCGGGCGGCATTCTGGCTGCTGCGCAGGACCAACCTGAGGCCCTGATTGTGGTGGTCGTATGCCGCGAAGGCAGCCGCCATGTGGGCATCGCCGTCTCGCACGTTCTCGACGTGGCGGCGGGCGGCAGCCTCTTCCAGGCGGGCACAGGGGCGCGGACTTCAGCTCCTTGAGGAGGGTCTTCTGGATGACCTCCTCCTTCAGGTGCGGCTCCAGCGCCTTGCCGTACAGCACCGCCTGGAGCCTGGTCGGGGTGATGGGTTCGGTGTAGCGGAAGTCCGGGGGATGCCCGAGGTATCCGTGAAGCAGCCCCCCAGATAGCTCGCGCCCTCCTTCAGTGC
>CAWKFD010000024.1:0-196732 GCA_963848805.1 uncultured Acidobacteriaceae bacterium
TGGTCAGATCGACATTCGGGTTTTTCATCGACTAAGCAGCGCTATCGCTGGCGCAATTGCTGCCGATGATCCACCTAGATCCGAACTCGCCGGGGCCGGTTTGCCGGTACCGCGCTGTAGGTCGACTGCAAGGATCTTGTGCAGGTCCGCACGGGCGCGATTCGAGCGAGGACGATGAGGAATTGCGATGGCGATGACAGTTCTGGTCGTGGACGATTCGACGACCATGGTGCTGAGTCTTAAAGCCACCCTGACCATAAACGGGTTCGAGGTGGAGACCGCGGGCAACGGCAAGGAGGCGCTGGACAAGTTGCAATCCGGAACCAGGCCCAATTTGATCCTGACAGATATCAACATGCCGGTCATGGGCGGAATGGAGCTGATCGGGAAGGTGCGGGCACTGCCGGGACTGAAATTCGTCCCCATCCTCACGCTGACGACCGAAGGTGAAGGCGCCAAGCGCGACGAAGGCAAGCGCGCAGGAGCCACAGGCTGGCTGGTCAAGCCGGTATCGGGCAACGATCTGATCGCGGTGATCAGGAAAGTCCTGCCGGGAGCGTGACGCAAATGAAACCAGCGCAATCGGAACCGCAAGCGAAGCCCGACGGGGACGTGGGCCCGCCGCTGCTACTGAATCCGGATGCGATCCAGGCGCACAATCGGGCGCGGCTGGGCCGGATCCGCAGGCGGATGAGTCTCGAGTTCCTGACGAAGCTTTTCTTGTTGTGCGTGTACTTTTATCTATTGAACGTTCTGGATGGCCCGGGCCTCTCGGCCAACGACATTCGGGGCGGCATTTTGTTGTTTCTTCTGGTTTTCCTGCCGGGACTCTTCTACCGCTGGAAGAACTACGCGGAGGCGCGAAGTGCGGTGGCCGACATGTGGGCGTTCGGCCAACTCCCTTTCGATCGAATATCGCGCATGCTGTCGGGGCGCAAGGCGATTAAGGCAGACGTCGAGGATTCCCGGCTTTACATCGACGTACTGCGCGGGCAGATCGGCGACTCGCTGGCAGAATCGGAGCGCGAAGTTGTAGCTGCGATCGAGCAGATCAGCCGCCTCATCAGCCAGGCCAACCGGCAACAGGAGCATATCGCCCGTTCCGTCACCAGCGGCCGCGAACTGACCGAATCAACCCGCGCGCGGGTTGACCAAAACAAGGTGGTCATCACCACCATCGAATCGCAGTTACGCGGTCAGAACCAGGAGATGCGCTGCAACTTCGCGCGTATTCAAAAACTCTCCGACGAGGTTTGCGCGCTGACGCCTCTGGTCAGGGTCATCACTTCCATCGCCCAGCAGACCAATCTGCTGGCCCTGAATGCCGAGATCGAGGCGGCGCGAGCCGGCGACGCTGGCCGCGGCTTTTCCGTGGTTGCAAATGAGGTCCGGAAGCTGGCCGTGATGTCGTCGAAAGCCGCGGCTGAAATTTCGGATAAGATCCACTCCACCTCAAGGAAGGTGGCAGAGGAGATGACTGAGGCCGAGGCCGCGCTCAACAGGTTCGAGGCGAACAACTCCATGAGTCATCTGATCGCGGACCTGAGCGCGATGCAGCAGGAGTTCTCGAAGAATGGCGAATTGCTTCTGGCCGTGATCTCCGAGGTGGATGCCAACTACGCGGAAAGCGTGAGCCGGCTTTCCGAGGCGCTGGGGCACATCCAGTTCCAGGACGTGATGCGGCAGCGGATGGAGCATGTGCAGGAGGCACTGCTCGAAATGGGCGAGCATTTGATTGCGCTGGCCGAGGAGCCGGAGTCTCCGAACTGGGACGGCACCGTTGGCCGGGGCTTCAAGGAGATGTTGGATGCGCACCTCGGCCGCTACCGCATGGCCAGCCAGACCGTGACCCACCTTGCCGTTTCGGGTGGCGAGGTGACGAGCGACCACAGCCGGCCCGCGATCGAGCTCTTTTAGAGCAAGAGTTGATAATCAAAAATCTTCGCAATCCAAAGCGGACTTCGCAAAGGCGCCACAATTCCTCCTAAGAGAAACTTAACCGGGAATGGCTCGTTTTCCACTCCTGAATTGCACTTACACAGTCGATGACTGGTTTGTGCGGTCGGGCGCGTTCCTTTGGTTCCGGGCCCGATGCGGGCGAACTTCAGCAGAATTTCAGCCGCGATCAGCATAAGAGGAGAGCTGGAGATGAGCGTAACCCTGAGCCGCGAGGAAAATGCGAGCCTTGTCCATCTTGAAGGCGTCATCGACATTTCGGACGCCGCGGATTTGAAGGCGGCTCTTCTCGAGGCGCTCGAGCGCGGAAAAGCCGTCGAGGTGGCGCTCTCGAGCGTCGGCGGCCTCGACGTTACGGCGGTCCAGTTGCTTTGGGCGGCGCAGCGCGCAGCCCAAAAAGCGGCCGTCGCGTTCAAATTTTCCGGGCGGTTACCGGAAACAGTCTCCGCCGCCCTGGCCGGGGCGGGTCTGAAAGACCATCTTGCATTTTCACAGAATGGGTGATTTACCGGGCCATGTCTCCGTCGACTCCGAGCAACGCCGACCAGTTCAAGGAGAGCTTCCGTGAAGAGGCCCGCGAAATTCTTGTCGAGCTCGAATCAACGCTCCTCGAGTTGAACGAAAACCGCGCCGACCCGGAGCTTGTGGGGCGCATCTTCCGCGGCCTGCACACCATGAAGGGTTCCGGGGCCATGTTTGGCTTCGAACACATGGCCGCGTTCACCCACGACCTGGAGACGGCCTTCGACGAGGTGCGCAACGGGCGGCTGGCCGTAGGTTCGGAACTGGTCAATTTGACATTGTCCGCGCTGGACCAGATTCGCGCCATGCTGGAAGCCGGATCGGCCGGCGCCAGACCCGCCGACCCGGCCGTTGGCGCCGGCATCATCGAGAGCGTGCGCCGCCTGGCAGGCATAAAGGAAAGCGCGTTGCCGGCGAAGAAGGACGAGCCATCTTCGGATGCTCCGGCTGTCGCCGCCGGGCCGCTCGGCAACTGGCGCATCCACTTTGTTCCCGGACCCGGCCTGATGCTTTCAGGCGCCAATCCTCTGCTTCTGGTGCGCGAGCTCGGGCAACTGGGCGGGCTTTCGGTCAGGGCCAGCATGGCGGCGGTTCCCCCTCTCAACGAACTGGATCCGGAGCGGTGCTACGTTTTCTGGGAGATGGCTCTCCGGACGGCCGCCGGCCGGGACGCCATCCGCGACGTCTTCATCTTTGTCGAGGACTGCTGCGAGCTGACCATCGAACCCGATGGAGAAATCGCGGCCGGCGAAAAGAAAGCCGAAGCCGCGAGCGAAGCCGATTTGACCGCGAAAGCGCTCGATGAAATGCGCCGCTCCGGGCTTCCCGGCCGCCGCAGCTACGACACACCGGACAACGCATCGAGCCTGCGCGTCCCCGCCGCCAAGCTGGACCAGTTTGTCGACCTTGTGGGCGAACTCGTCACCGTGCAGGCCCGGTTGAGCGAGTTGTCGGCGCGGCGGGACGATCCTGAAGTCGCTCAGGTTGCAGAAGAGGTCGAGCGCCTCGCTTCCGCCCTGCGCGAGAGCGCGATGAACGTCCGCATGATGCCCATTCGCGGCACCTTCGAGAAGTTCCGCCGCCTGGTGCACGACCTGGCGCGCGACCTGGGCAAGGACGTCGAGCTCGACCATCGAGGGCGCGGATACGGAACTGGACAAGACGGTGATCGACCAACTGGGCGATCCGCTGATGCACCTTATCCGCAACAGCATGGACCATGGAATCGAATCGGCGCAGCGGCGCGCGGCAAGCGGCAAGCGGCCCACGGCGACGATTCATCTTTCCGCGCGGCACTCGGGGGCCAGCGTGCTGATCGAAGTCTCCGACGACGGGGGCGGAATCGATCGAGAGATGGTGCGCCAGCGCGCGGTTGAGAGAGGGCTGCTGGCCGCCGACGTGCAGCCGCCTGAAGACGAGATCTTCGCGCTGATCTTCCGGCCGGGGTTCTCGACCGCCAAACAAGTCACCGATGTCTCCGGCCGCGGCGTGGGCATGGATGTTGTTCGGCAAAGAGTGGAAAGCCTGCGCGGCGCCATCGACGTGGCCAGCAAGCCGGGCCAGGGAACCAGCGTGACCCTGCGCCTGCCCTTGACCATGGCCATCATCGACGGACTGCTGGTGGGCGTGGAAGACGCCTTCTTTGTGCTGCCGCTGGCCGCCACTTTCGAGTGCATCGAGCTGACGCGCGACGATATCGCAGCGCGCCAACGGAAAGCGCCTTGCCAATGTGCGCGGCGAGCTGATCCCTTACATCAGCCTGCGCCAGCACTTCAACATCCTCACCCAGCCGCCGGCGATCGAGCAGATCATGCTGGTCGAAACCGGCGAGGGCCGGTTTGGATTTGTGGTGGACCGGGTGCTGGGAAACTGCCAGACCGTGATCAAGAGCCTGGGCAGGTTCTACCGCCAGGTCCAGGTAGTCTCCGGCGCAACCATCCTTGGCAACGGAACCGTGGCGTTGATTCTCGATCCCGAACGCCTGGTTCACGACGCCGTCCGCTCTGAGCGATATATCGCAAAAGGGCACGCATCTCGAACCGGAAGCGGCCGCGCGAGCGGCGGAGTTTTGTTTACTGCCCCTCAGGGCACCGGCAGCGCTGGACCGGGCGCCAGTGCAAGTCAATTGGCAAATTAACCAACGAAGTCTCATGCTCCATCCGTCACAAATCGCTTGCCGAATGGATCAAGCTTGCCGGCGGATCGCGGATGGAGCAGAGAAAGTTCGGAAAAGAATAGGGAGGATTTCATGGCAACCGCAGTATTGAGTGAACGCCGGAGGCATGGCGCCGGCAACGGACACGGCGGCAACGGACACGATGAAGAAGTGCATGGAAGCCGCGAACGCGCGAGCAAACGAACGGACCACGAGGAAGGCCTCACGCTGGTGCTCGAGGAGATCATGCGCCTGGTGGACGCGTCTAAGGAGGGCCGGCTGAGCGAACGCGGCAAGGCGACCCTCTTTAACGGTATGCAACGGGAGATGATTCAGGGCGTGAACGAGATGCTGGACGCGATTCTGCTTCCCATCGGCGAAGGCAACCGTATCCTGGCGCAGATTTCTAGCGGCAAAATCGACGAGCTGATCGCGCACACTTACAAGGGCGATCACGAGAAGATGAAGGTCGCGGTCAATAACGTCGGCCTCGTGCTCCAGGGATTGCAGAAGGAATTGGGGCGGCTGATCGAAGCCTCGCGCGACGGGCAGCTCTCCGAGCGCGGCAAGCCGGATCAGTTCCAGGGCGCATTCGCCGAAATTGTGCGCGGCGTCAATAACATGCTGGATGCGATTCTTCTGCCCATTGGCGAAGGCAACCGCATCCTGGCGCAGATTTCTAGCGGCAAAATCGACGAGCTGATCGCGCACACTTACAAGGGCGATCACGAGAAGATGAAGGTCGCGGTCAATAATGTCGGAACTATTCTTCAAGGATTGCAGAAGGAATTGGGGCGGCTGATCGAAGCCTCGCGCGACGGGCAGCTCTCCGAGCGCGGCAAGCCGGATCAGTTCCAGGGCGCATTCGCCGAAATTGTGCGCGGCGTCAATAACATGCTGGATGCGATTCTTCTGCCCATCGGCGAAGGCAACCGCATCCTGGCGCAGATTTCCAGCGGCAAGATCGACGAGTTGATCGCGCAAACCTACAAGGGCGATCACGAAAAGATGAAGGTCGCGGTCAACAATGTCGGCATTGTGCTGCAGAGCCTGCACAAGGAACTGGAGCGGTTGACCGATGCATCGAACGAGGGCCGACTTGCGGAGCGGGGAAAGCACGATCAGTTCCAGGGCGCTTACGCCGAAATTATTCGCGGCGTGAATGCCATTCTCGACGCGGTGATCGTGCCGCTGAATGTTTCCGCCAAGTACGTCGAACAGATTTCGAAGGGCGATATTCCTTCGCAGATCACCGACACCTATCATGGCGATTTCAACCTGATCAAAAACAATCTGAATACGCTGATTGTAGCCATGAACGACATCACCAGGGCCGCGGAAGAGATCTCAAGCGGCAACCTGACGGTGGACATTCGGGAACGGTCGGCGCAGGACAAACTGATGCAGGCGCTATCGAGCATGGTTTCCGGCCTTACGCAGACCGTCTCCGACATCCGCTCCATTGCCGGGGAGGTGGCGTCAGCCAGCCAGTCCATTTCCACTGCGTCGGTGCAGGTATCAAAAGGCGCCAGCGCTCAGGCCGCGGCAGCCGAAGAGGCTTCGTCCTCGATGGAAGAGATGGTTTCGAATATCAAGCAGAACGCCGACAACGCGCAACAGACCGACAAGATCGCCAATAAGAGCGCCAAGGACGCGCAGGAGAGCGGCAAGTCGGTGCTCGAAGCGGTGGCCGCGATGAAGGAGATTGCCAACAAGATCTCGATCATCGAGGAGATTGCGCGCCAGACCAATCTGCTGGCCTTGAACGCGGCCATTGAAGCAGCACGCGCCGGCGAGCATGGTAAGGGCTTTGCCGTGGTCGCTGCGGAGGTGCGCAAGCTGGCGGAACGCAGCCAGAAGGCAGCCGGAGAGATCAACCAGCTTTCGGCCACCACGCTGAAGGTCTCGGAAAAATCCGGCGAGATGCTGGAGAAGCTGGTGCCTGACATCCAGCGCACGGCGGAGTTGGTGCAGGAGATCTCGGCCGCCAGCAAGGAGCAGGACACGGGCGCCGAGCAGATCAACAAGGCGCTGCAGCAATTGGAGCAAGTGATTCAGCAGAACGCCTCAGCCGCCGAGGAGATGGCCTCAACGACCGAGGAGTTGACCGGTCAGTCCGATCAGCTTGTCAGCGCGCTCTCCTTCTTCCATACCGGGGACGAGGAAGGCGGCCGCGGACACAGAGCCGCGGGCGCAAAAACCGTGAAGCACGCTCAGGCAGCACCGGCCAAGCCGCTAAAGCCGAACGGCCACGCTGCGGCGCCGGCCGCGAAGGCGGCGGCCAAGGCCGGGGTCAATCTGCGGCTGAATGACAAACACGACGAAGTTGACGCGGAGTTCGAGCGTTACTGACCGCGAAGGGGCGAAGCCATTCGGGTTCGCTCCCTGGGCGGGCCTCCATGCGGAGCTTGGCCCCAGTCTTCACGAGAAGAGAGGAGTTGAAGTATGAGTGTCAGCGAAATCACTGAGACGCGGCAGTATCTTACCTTCAAACTCGGCAACGAGATCTTTGCCACCGATGTGGCCAAGGTGAGAGAAGTGCTCGATCTCACGCCCATCACTGCGATCCCCCGCACACCGGATTTTATGGCCGGGGTGATCAACCTGCGTGGCAGCGTGGTCCCGGTTGTCGACCTCAGGCTGTGCTTTGAGATGTCGAAAACCGAGAACACGCGCAACACGTGCATCGTGGTCGTCGAGGTGTTGCTCGACAACGAATCGATCGTTATCGGCGCGCTAGCCGACTCGGTTGAGGAAGTCATCGACCTGGAGCCCGAGCAGATTGAGCCGGCGCCGCGTATAGGAACCCATATCCGCACCGACTTCATCCGCGGCATGGGCAAGCGCGACACGCAGTTCATCATGATTCTCGACATCGATCGCGTTTTCTCGGCTGAAGAATTGGCCGTGGCGCGCGCCCAGGAACCGAGCAGGGTCCTCGTGGAAGCGGCCGCGTAAGAGGGGGATGGGGCGGCTGCAGCGGTTTTTTTCAGGCCGCCCAATTTCACACCATGCACAATCGCGACGAAGTCATCTCGGGGCGGGATTATTCGCGGCTTTGCCGGCTTGTATACGACGAGGCGGGCATCGCTTTGGGCGCCGGGCGAAAGACGATGCTCGAGGTGCGCATAAAGCGGAGATTGAAAGACCTCGCCATTCCTTCCTACGGCGAATATTGTGACTACCTGTTTTCCGATCACGGCCTGAAGAACGAATTGCTGCATTTGATCGACGTGGTCACCACCAATAAGACCGACTTTTTTCGTGAGCCACGGCATTTTGAATTCCTGACCGCCCAAGCGCTGCCAGAAATGACAGCTTCGAATCCGAATTCGAAGACCGCTTTCGTTTTGGAGCGCGGGCTGCTCGACCGGCGAAGAGCCATACACGCTCGCGATGGTCCTGAGCGAGTACGCACTGGCCCATCCGGGTTTTAGTTTTCGCATTCTGGCCACCGATGTGTCGACTGCCGTGCTCAAGAAAGCCGCGCTCGGCATTTACGCCAGGCAAGTGGTTGATCCCGTGCCGGCCGCCCTCAGAGTCAAATACATTTTGCGCGGCCGCGAGCCTGGCTCCGACCGCGTGCGTATGGTCCCCGAGCTGCGCCGCCTTGTCGAGTTCCGGCGTCTCAATTTCATGGATCCGGACTACGGGCTGACAGCGAAGGTCGATGCCATCTTCTGCCGCAACGTAATCATTTACTTCGACCGGCCCACGCAACAGCGAATTCTGCAGAAGCTCACGCACTATCTCATGCCGGGCGGCTACATGTTCGTCGGTCACGCCGAAACTCTGCACGATTTGAACCTTCCCTTGATTCCGGTAGCGCCCGCTCTCTACAGGAGGACCGATGCCGGAGATTGAAAGATCATTGCGCGAAGTTTATGTGCAGCCCGGCGAATCGCAACTGGTCTCGCAGCCCGCGATTTTGCGTACGGTACTGGGTTCCTGTGTCGGCATCGTTTTTATGGTCCCGCGGCTTGGCATTGGCGCGCTCTGCCATCCGATGTTGCCGCATTGCCCGGCGAATTCGTTCGGCAGGATCACCGTCGCCGCCGGCCGCCGCTACGTGGACTTCACCATCCGCGACATGGCGCGGCAACTGGATTCCCTCGGGGCTCTGCGTTCAGAGGCTCAGGTGAAGCTCTTCGGCGGAGGCGACGTTCTATCGGTTAGCGAGGCCGATTCCCGGCCCACAGTCGGCAGGCTCAATTGCGAGGCAGCGCTGAGAGCGCTGGAAGAAGAAGGCTTCTCCGTGGCCGCATCCAGGCTGGGGGGAAACGAGGGAGTGAATATTCAGTTCCAGACCGGAACCGGGGAAGTCCTGCTGCGCCGGCTCGATTCGGACACGATGCCGGAAGCTCGAAAGGCACTTCGCACAGTTCATCGTTCGGGACGCCGCCGATAGAGAGGTCAATGGCAAACGCACAGAAAATTCGCGTGCTCGTTGTAGATGACTCGGCCGTGGTGCGCCAGACGCTCAGCCAGGTGCTTTCGTCAGACCCGGAGATTGAAGTTATCGCCACGGCAGGCGATCCCTTTGTGGCCGCGGACCGGATCGCCGAGCAGGTCCCCGATGTCATCACTCTCGACATCGAGATGCCGCGCATGGATGGGCTCACGTTTTTGAAGAAAATCATGAGCCAGCACCCGATTCCGGTGGTGATCTGCTCCAGCCTGGCCGACGAAGGCACGCGGAGCGCGTTCAGGGCGCTCGAATACGGCGCGGTGGATATCATCACCAAGCCGCGGCTCGGAACCAAGCAGTTTCTTGAAGAATCGCATATCACGCTTTGCCAGACCGTGAAGGCAGCAGCCTCAGCCAAGCTGCGCATTCTCCGTCCCAGCCAGACGGTCGAACCCAAGCTGACTGCCGATGCCATTCTCTCTCCGGCCACGCACGCCATGGCCGAGACCACGGAAAAGGTGGTGGTGATCGGCGCCTCGACCGGCGGCACGGAGGCACTGAAGACATTGCTCGAAGCGTTGCCCGCGGATGCGCCCGGAATCGTGATTGTTCAGCACATGCCGGAGCTTTTCACGCGCGCCTTCGCCAACCGGCTCGACAGCTTGTGCAGCATCACTGTGAAGGAGGCCGAGATCAACGATACCGTCATCCGCGGACGCGCCCTGATCGCGCCAGGCAATCATCACCTGTTGCTCAAGCGCAGCGGAGCGCGCTACTACGTGGAGATCAAGGATGGACCACTGGTCTGCCGCCATCGGCCTTCGGTCGATGTTTTGTTCCGCTCCGCCGCCCGCTATGCGGGACCAAATGCCGTAAGCGTGATCCTGACCGGAATGGGCGACGACGGAGCACGCGGAATGCTGGAAATGAAGCAGGCTGGCGCTGTGACAATCGCTCAGGACGAGGCCACAAGCGTGGTCTTCGGCATGCCCAAAGAAGCCATCAAGCTCAACGGCGTCGACAAGGTCCTTCCTCTCGGATCCATCGCCGGCGCGGTTCTCGCACTGACGCATTGATCCGGAGCAATTCGCCGGCCGCGCTAGTGAAATCGGGCGTCGTTAGCCCGGAACGCACTCAATTTGCTTGATTTGGGTTGTGTCGTCGCCAGCCTGGATCGGAAACTTCGGCTGCAGAGTTGACCTTGACCCTTCCAAGACTGGCAATGAGCAGAATCTCCTCAAAAAGGTGCTCTCGCGTCCGCTCCACCCGCGGGTCCTTCAACTCGATTCCTTCGCTTTCTGAGCGGGCGGCGCGGGCAGAATCGGATGCTCAACCCCTGGTTTTGTGCAATAATTGCGTCCAGAGAAGTCAGAATATTGTGATTGTCCAAGTGAGTCGAGCCTCCCGGCCGTCACGATTGAGGCGATTTGAATCCGGTCAAAGCTTATTGCCCGGGGTCGCGGCAAGCGCCGCCCAACCCGGATGAAGACCGATTTCCATGATTCAATAAGAGGAGAATAATTATGAGCACCGCCATTTCTGAACCAGCTTCGAGCAGCGCCGTCCGTCCCGCCGCGGCCGCTTTTTCCTTGAGCCCGACCACCATCCGCGTCGTCAAGATACGCCAGAAGTACCGCACGACCCGGCCGAAGATTTGCATCGCCCGCTATAAGATCGTAACCGAGTTTTATAAAGAGAATCCCCAGTTGCAGGGCATCCTGAAAC
The DNA here is from genome assembly GCA_963848805.1 of uncultured Acidobacteriaceae bacterium. Lineage (GTDB taxonomy): Bacteria > Acidobacteriota > Terriglobia > Terriglobales > Acidobacteriaceae > Telmatobacter. Next base: position 10,767 of record CAWKFD010000024.1, read on the forward strand.
GGGCAAAAAACTTCAAGAATCTCTGCGAGAAACTCCCGGTGCTTATCAACGAGGGAGAAGTAATTGTCGGCTGGCAGGCGACCTCCTATCATGCCTGCGCGCTCTATCCGGAATTCTCCTTTGGCTGGCTCCTGGACGAACTCGAAGCCGGAACGATTCCCAAGCGCGATACCGATCCCTATGACATCGACGACGAGGACGCTAAATATATCTTGGATACGGGCGAGTTCTGGCGCAAAGAATGTTTGAGCGCAAAGGTGGACGAGTATATCCCGGACGGCTACTTCGGCGCGGAAGGCAATGGCGTTCTTCTCTACGGAACCAAGAACACCAGCAGGAATCCGGTCGGCCACTTTGCCGCTAACTTCGACAAGGCGCTCCACAAGGGATTTGGCGCCATTCGCGCCGAGGCGCAGGCCAAGATGAACGCCATGGAAGGCAACCTGATGGGAGACAGCGTCTCCCGCTACAACTTCTATCGCGCCGTAGTTTTGGTTTCAGACGGCATGATTACGCTCTCCAAGAGATACGCCCAGGAGTGTCAGCGACTGGCCGCCGGAGAAACCGATCCGGCGCGCAAGCAGGAACTGGAAGCGATGGCGGACTCTCTGAACTGGATCATGGAGAATCCCTGCCGCACCTACCATGACGCGATTCAGTGCATGTATCTGTACCAGATAGGTCTCTGTCTGGACGGCCAGCAGCACGGCATCAGTTTTGGGCGCGTGGATCAGTATCTTGGCAGTTACTACGAGGCGGACATTGCCGCCGGACGAATCGCGCACGAGCAGGCCCAGGAGATGCTCGATCTGTTCTATCTGAAGGTTGCGGAGATGAATAAGATATGGCCTTACTTCGCTACCCTCTCCGGCCCCGGATATACCAGCGGCCAACTTATGACTCTGGGCGGGGTAACCAAGGACGGCAAGGACGCCACCAATTCGGTGACTTATATGATGTTGCAGTCGGCGGCGCGTCTGGTTCTGCACGATCCTCCGCAAGCCTTGCGCGTTCATAAGGGAACTCCCAAAGAGCTATGGGATGCCGCGATAGCGGTGACTCAGATCGCCGGAGGCGTGCCCACCTTCGAAAATGACGATGTCATCATTCCCGCGCTGATGGCTCGCGGGCTGCCGATCGAAAGCGCGCGCAACTATTGTCTAATTGGCTGCGTCGAGCCGGCAAGCTGCGGCGATGAGTTCGCCTGCCCAGGCGGCAGCGGCGCGGAATCTTTTTATAACTTGCTCAATGCCTTTCTGCTGGCCATCAACAACGGCTACAACACGATGCCTGACTTCCGCGGCATACAGGGAGGCCAGACCGGCTTGCCGACGGGATATCTCTATGAGATGAAGACCTTCGACGAGGTGCTGGCAGCCGTTGAAAAGCAGATGAAGTACTTTGCCAACTGGCAGGTGAGCCTGGAGAACACCTTTGAATATGTGGCCTCGGAGCACATGCCTCTGCCTTTGCTTTCGGCGATGATGGACGGTTGCATGGAGTCCGGCAAGGATGTTATGAAGGGCGGAGCAAAGTATAACTCGACGGGCAATGCGGGCGTGGCCATCGGTAACATCGCCGATAGTTTGGCGATCGTCAAGTACATGGTCTACGACAAAAAGCTGGTTTCCGCCCGCGAGCTATACGACGCCCTGATGAGTAACTGGGAAGGAAAGGAGGATCTGCGCCAGTTTATCCTGAACGAGGTGTCCCATTACGGCAACGACGACGCCTACGCCGACGAGTTTGCAAAATGGGCTTCGGACGTTTATGGAGATGCGATTAACTCGGCCACAGGACCGCGCGGCCGCTGGGCCGCAGGACTTTATCCGGTCACAGTGCATGTGTTGCTGGGCATGATCACCGGCGCGTCTCCGGATGGAAGAAAGGCCGGAGAGCCTCTGGCCGACGGTATCTCGCCGGTGCAGCAAATGGATAAGAACGGCCCTACCTCGACCCTCAAATCCGTCTCGATCATCGACCAGAAGAAATTCTCCAACGGCACGCTGCTGAACATGAAGTTTCATCCCACCGCGCTGAGCAATGAGACAGGAAAAGCCAAACTCATTGCCCTGATGAAGACCTATTTCGATCTGGGCGGCATGGAGATCCAGTTGAACATTGTCAGCGGCAAGGTTCTGCGGGAGGCGCAGAAGAATCCCGAGGAGCACAGGGATCTGGTGGTCAGGATCGCAGGCTTCAGCGCTTACTTTGTGGAAGTCTTCAAAGCCTGCCAGGACGATATTATCCGGCGCACGGAACTGGGCCTCTAAACAACGACTCGTTCGGCAGGCGCCAAAGATTCCTGTGTCTTCCGATCGGCGCTGACGATCTAACCATAAGTCCGACGATTCAATCAAGGGAGAAATTTCCAATCGCCATGGAGAAGATACTGACCGGGCGGGTTTACGACATTCAAGGATTTTCCGTGCAAGACGGGCCGGGCATCCGAACGACAGTCTTTTTGAAGGGATGTCCGCTGCGCTGTCCCTGGTGTCATAGTCCCGAGTCGCAGCAGTTTTATCCGCAGTTAAGCTGGATCGCCATGCGCTGCATCGGCACGGCTAAGTGTGGCAAGTGCCTCACGGCTTGCGCCAAGAGTGGAATAACACTGGGTAAGGTTACCCAGCATACGATCAGCCAGGAAGATATACAGCTGATTCGCCTCAACCGTTCCCTATGCGACAACTGCGGGAGTTGCGCCATGGCCTGCCATCCGCATGCGCTCTATCTTTGCGGCGAGGATTACACGGTTGAAGATCTGGTGGAGCGGGTGAGCAAGGATCTGCCTTTTTACCAGCACTCCGGCGGTGGAGTGACCATCTCCGGCGGCGAGCCCTTGTCGCAGGCCGAATTCACTCTCCAGTTGTTGCAAGCTCTGAAGCAGCGCGGCATTCACACCGCGCTCGATACCACCGGATTCGCTTCCTCGAATAGCGTCGAGGCCGTGCTGCCTTATACCGACTTATTTCTCTTCGATTTGAAGCATATGGATAGCGCGCAGCATAAGGCGGTGGTGGGTGTACCCAACGAAATTATTCATGAGAATGCCCGGAGAATCGCCCAGGCCGGGGGCAAGTTGCAAATCCGCATTCCGGTGATTCCGCGTTTCAACGACGCGGAAGAAAACATCCGAAGGACGGGCGAGTTTTGTAACTCTCTCGGCGATGCGGTTACCATGATCCAGTTACTTCCTTACCACAACCTGGGAGTAATGAAGTATCAGAGAATCGACGAAGACAAAGCTGTCTTGGAGGCGGCGCTGCCCACGGATGAAAAGATTCAGTCCTTGAAGGCGATTCTGGACCGGATGGGATTTATCGTCACTATCCACTAGAGCATTTTCGTGTCAATTACAAGGTGGCTCTTGCGGTTCCGTTCGCCGCATCTTTAAGGCTGCGCCCCGCCCTATTTGCCTCGAATCAGCAAAACCGCGGCTCCGGAAGCCTCAAAGGGCTCCATCGGATCCTGTATCTCATTTCTCCCAGCCTGATGGCATGCGGTAGGGAACGGTGATGATTTTTATGGCCGCCGCCGCTCATGGAGACCTTTTTTCCATTGCTATCCATGTGAAACCTGGCCTTACCGCCGTGATCAGCCGAGCTGCGCCATTCGTGCTGCTCAGTCCAAGTCTCCAGCACCGAGGAGATTTCTCAGTTGGGCAGGCCCACTCCCTGTCTCCTCAAATTGGCTTGCAGCTCTTTGTAGTCGACGTGGCGCGGTGGAATGCCCGCTTTGACAGCCAGCGCGGCTCCATCGCCCGTGGAATCGATGACGACCTTGGCAAGAATCGCCTGGCGACCCGACTTGCTTTCAAAGAAAACTCCTTTCACCGAGTTTCCTTCCATGATCGGACGGGTTCCCCACGAATGCAGCAACAAGACGGCTCCAGATTCGGCCACCATATCATTGAGTTCGGCCTTCAGTACCCTCAGGATCGAGGACAGCAGTATAGTGCACCCATTCCTGGCCGCCGATATTGGGATCCTTGCGTACATAGAACCATCCCATGTTCGCATCCAGATAATAATCGACGATTTTTCGGTCGGTAGTTCCCCAGTCTTTCTGGTCCGGCGAAAAAGCGGCATTCCGGGCTTTCATCCTATCGATGATCTCCTGGTTCAGCCTGAAAATTCGTTGTTTTCCGCCGATGTTGCTCAGATTGGGGAAGATGTTGACCAGGCCTCCGGTAGCCATCCCTCCCAAGTGGCCGTATCTCTCGATGAGCACGGTTTTTGCCCCCATCCGGCCGCGGATATGGCGGATGCAACGCCGCCCGGGCCGCCACCAACGACGACAACGTCGGCTTCCTTCAGGACCCTTATCTCCCGCGCCGGTTCGGAAATTTTCCTCATTCTGGTTTCTCGCAATTTTAAGATGCGCCCATTGTGTCGATCTGTGGAAGCTGGCCTAAGGCACTGAATGACAAACTGGAAGGCGTGTTCCGGGGATGGTACCCGCTGCTCCGAGTCCGAACGAAAGCTGCGTGCCCCACGGAGATGAGGAAGAACTGCCGATCTGGCCCTGTTTCGTAAACATCGCGCAAACCGTCCTATGCCGAGCCTAAGGAGGCTCAACACAGGAAGGTCTGCACCTATTTGAGAGTCAGGGGGGGAGCGGTTCAGCCCGGTTCTTGAGTCGAAGCGAAAGATGCTAGCGGCTCTTTAACTCCATTATCTCTTCGGGTGAATATTGCGCACGCGGGTGCGCCGGATGCTGCGTAATGTCGCCTGCCGTCATGTTGTACTTGGGGGTAAAAAGAACATGCATCCACTGAAAAGGTTTATTCACCTTGGTAATAGCGATCGGAGCGTGTACTACTCCCTTGGGGACGTAGACGATAGAGGTGGAGTTAATTATATGTTTTTCTCTTTCCTCGCCAAAATACACCTCGATTTCAGCGTCGAAATCGTAGTAATTCTTGGGATCGCTGCCGAAGATGAAAAACATCTCGTCGGCATCGTGGGCGTGGGGCGGATGGGGAAATGACCTCGGTTCGGTGATGGTGAGTAGCTGGACTTCAACCGGGAAACCGGGAAACTGGGCTCCCAGGCAGTCCTTCTCCGCGCAGATGTGAAGCATCGGCACTGAACCCTTTTCCAAGGGTTCCCTGACGATGTACTTTCCGTACTTGCTCTCGGCCATTTTGATTTCGTCTCCTTTTCTTTGTGGTCGCGAACGACCTGGATTACAGCGTCATTGTTTTTGGTGTCTCCACGTCGGACAGTGTCATTTTTCGAGCACTGTGTTCAGCACGGTGAGGAGAGCAGCAGGCCCTTGAGATGAGATAAGCTGCGTTCGACTTCGTTCAGTTCCTTATAGGCGGCCACGGCCTGAACCGGAGATAGAATGCGTTGCACGGTCTCGATGACGTACTTGCCCGCCAGGCTTACACCAGCGCGCCTGGCTCCGGCGATACGCGATTGGGATCGAGCGCTTCCTGAATCTTGTGCCACCATACATCGTAATTGCACATGCCTTTGCTAATATCGGGATTTTTTTCTCCCATCAACGAAGCGAAGTAGCGCTCTCTAAAGGCGCGGTCTCCCTGTTCTTTTTGCCATTGCTCCACGGCTTTCGCGGCGGTCTCATTTTGTGGGTCGAACTTGCAGAAGATTTCCGTTTTGCCCACATGCCCCTGTTCCACCCCCCAACCGAAAAAGGCGCCTCCATCGTCAACGATCAGGCCTTTTTCGATCAACGGAAGTTTCGCCTGGCCGGCGCCAATGGCCCACTTGATCGTCAGGTCTCGCTGGCCCATGATCGGAATCGATTTGAAGGCGCCGCCGGGCCGGAAAGTTTCCCGAATGGAGGCGGAGATTCTTACGCACTGGCACAGCAGAATACCTTCCAGCCTGGGATCTTCGAGCTGCGTCAAAGACTTTCCCTCAGATTCGCCCACGATCTGTTGCAGGACCCGCTTTTTGTATTCAAAGTCGGGGGCAGAGTTGCCGGCGATAATGACGAAGAATCCCGGGCCTTGCACGGCCTGGCTTAGTTGCCGGAACATTGGCTCTTCTTCTTCATTGCAGGTGGTTATGTTGGCGGCCACCATGGCCATGTTGAAGCCCATTAGTTCGAAGGCAATTTCACTTTCGCCGATCTTGCGCTCCGCCTGCCACATCTTCTCTACCGATGGGAAGCTATAATAGCGCGCCATGAAGTTGGGAGGTATCTCGCTCAAGCTGTAGTTCGGTGAAACTCCCTGAACGGGGAAGCGAGCCGGCCCGGGCCAGTGATAGATCTTCAGGGCAGCTTTGGTAAAGACGCCCGGAGTTACCCCAGGCGGCACCGCGCTGGTCAAGATGCTCCGCAACGACGGGCCCGGCCCATCGCCGCAGAACCACTCGTCCCCGGATCCCAGCGATCCCGAGCGAACGATGTCTCCCGTCGGGGTCACCCATTCGATGGCTAGATGGTTGCGATCGTCGCCGCTGGTCGTCTGATCCAGATGCCCATGGCCCCGGAGCATCGCCGAACAGTTGGTCCCGGCGCCCTTCACGTTCAGATGCAGCCCCCGTTTCATCAGCTCGGCTTGCAGTTGCGCCGTGATCACATACGGCTCCACCACGGCATACATGTTCTTCTCATTGATTTCCACGATGCGGTTCATCCGCCGCAGATCCAGTAATATAGTGCCTTTGGCGAACGTGCCCGTCCAGCCCGTGCAAATCGGCCGGAAGACTATTTTGTATCGGTTGCACAGCCTGACAATGGCCTGCACCTCGGCCGTGTTCTCGGGAAGGATCACCGCGGCAAACTCGGTCGAGTGATACGACGGCATGATGACTGGGTCGGCGCAGATGTACTCCGGTCCGACCACGTCTTCGAAGGCGGTGTAAATTTCTTTGCTCAAAGCCATAAGTCATCCTCCTCAGGCAATTGCCTTCTCGACCAGTTCGACAATGTCATAAACCTTGAGGCGGCTACCGGTTGCCCGAATGGCTTGCTCAAAGGTCTTCTCACACCAGGGACAGGCGGTCACGAGCGCTTCGGCCCCGGTTGCGGCCGCTTCCTCAATTCTCTCCTGGGCCGTCCATTGAGCGAACTCCGGGTTGGAGTCGCTGACGCCCCCGCCGGAGCCGCAGCACCAGGCGTATTCCTTGATCCGGGCCATTTCTGTGAGCTTTATGCCGGGAATGCTCTGAAGAACATCCCGGGGGGGCTCATAGACGCCAAACGTGCCGCGTCGGTAGGTCTTGGGCGGATCGAAAACGAAGCGGTCACCCGGAACCTTCTTTCCTTGCCAGTGCACCCAGGGTTCGCCCAGTCTGCCCAGCCGGCAAGGGTCATGGTATGTGACCGAAAGGTCAATTCTGTTTTGCAGAGTGAGCTTGCCCTCATGGATAAGCCTGGCGACGTATTCCGAGATGTGCAGCACTTCCAGGCCGTCCTTCAGGTTGAACTTGTCATAGAGCACCTTGAAGGCTTGATATCCATCGGCACAGGCGGTGACAACGGTTTTGACGCCGGCTTGCTTGACCATGTCCATGTTCTTCGTGGCCTGAGCGAGAAAGTCTTCCTGGTAGCCCATCTGGTAGGCGCGGCCGCCGCAGCAGGTCTCGGCATCGCCGGCTATACCAAAATTGACGCCGGCTTTCAGGAGAATCTTCGCCGTGGCCCGGGCCAGCTTTTGTAAATTGGGATCATAACTGGTCAGACAGCCGACATGATAGAGGACGTCGACCTTCTCCCTGGTGGCATCTTTCAACCCCAAGCCGGCGGCCCAGTCACCGCGCTTTCCCGCCACCGGCACCATCGAACCATGCTGACGCAGGCCGGCGATGGTTTTATCGAGAGCGGGGTTGGTCCGGCCATCCTTGACGCACTGGATGCGGAATTCGCTTATAGGCTCGTTGACCTCCATGTCCATGGCATAGTTGCACGAGGCCCCGCAGGCGCCGCACATTTGACAGTTATAGACAATGTCAAGGAGCTTGTCAGTATAAGTCATCCCGTTCTTTAACATGTCCGAGCCGATGTTCAGCCTGCCGCCACCGGAGTAGCTGTGGAAGTTGTATTTCGAGATGCTGGGACAGACATTCGCATACTGATAACCGCCGACCTTCTGCATCGGCACAAACTTGCAGTCGGAACACCGGCAGCACATCTCCATATCGCCTTTGTACTGTTCCAATCCCATCGCGGCTTCCTCCAGTATTTTTCGATTGATCGTTATGTATTGCCTTACCCCGGCTATCAGAAGCAGAGTTTTCCGGGATTCATCACCTGGTTGGGATCGAAGATCTGCTTGAATGTTTTCAAAACGGCAACGGTGGCAGCGTCTCGATTCAGAACCGTTCCTGCAGTTTCCCCGTAGGGCCGGGAGAAGAATGCGCCCTTGTCGATAAGGCTCCGGATGGCAAGGGAAGAGAGCTCTTTAACCCGCGTGCGCTCCTGCCGGTTTTCGGGATCGTAAAACAGGTTGAACTCACAGTGATAGCTTGTGCCCTGGACTACCGGCTGAATATAAACTCCCAGATTGGCGGCGGGGTAGCCGGCCTTTTCAGCCAGACCGCTCATCGCGGCGACTTGGGCTTCCAGCTTTTCGTACATGGTCAGATAGAGCACGTCATGGCAAGCTCCCCTGGGGCGAAGCTTCCAATAGGGCTCTGCCGAGGGCTGCTGGACCGCTTTCAGAATGGCATTCGCCGAGACGGCGCCGGCGGCCTTGACCGGTTCCACTCCCAGACGCTGAGTGATGGTCATAATGTCTTTCAGTTGGGAGCCGACCCTTTCCTCCGGGAAGTACTCGTAACCGGCTACGGTGTAGAAGAGAATCCAGGGGGGCAGCGTGGCCTTCAGGCTCTGGTAGTCGTTAGGGATATCCTCGGCAAAGATTGCGGCCAGATTGGTGTTATTGAGAATGAAGCACTCGTTCGCCATTCTCAGCCGGATCAGCCAGTACGCGAGTTCGAGCAGCGGCTGGAGTTGTGGAGATCCCAGCACAAACGGCTCTTCGAGACTGGGCAGTAGTTCACAACGCATGGAGGCCCATGTGACGATGCCCATAGTGCCCTGAGCTCCCTGGATCAGGCGGTGCAAGGAAGGCGTCCCGGGCCCATACGGGGCCTTTTGCACCCCTCCCACTCTCCACTGCTCCTCGATCGTACCGGGACCGGCCGCCTGGCCAGTCCGGAACTCGTCGCCCGTTCCGAAGAACAGACCGGCGCAGGCCAAGGGATCAGAGATGTCCCATTGATACTTGGGCATAACCACCGGCTCACGCCCTAGCAGGCTGCCAACCACGGACTTGGTTTTTCGGGGCAGCAATGGCATATTCAGCCGGAGCCCGTGCTTGGCTACTTCCGCTATCAGCTCGCCGAAGGTGACGCCCGGTTCGCACATTGCCACCCGATTGGCGCGCTGGACGTTAACGATCCTTTTCATGCCGCTCAAATCTACGATCGTCGCGCCGCCAACGCTGGACACGGTGTCGCCGTGGAAATGCGGAGGGCCGGAGCTTACCGGAATGAGCGGCGTACCGGTTTGGTTGGCGAACTCAATAATGCGCTGCACTTCCTCGGCATTCTTCGGCCGCACAACACCGGCGGGACGCACGGGATTGACGAAGCTGATGTCCTTTGCGTACGCATCCAAGACGGCCTGCGTGGTATCTGTTCCAGCCAGTGCCACTGAAGCGGGCGACGCTGCTGTTGCCATCATCCGATTCCTTCCTTGCGCTGCGGTCTTGCAGCTCTCATCTCATGGGTTGGTTTCGCGTCTCGAGCCGACTGCTCAGGGATTGCCTCAATTAGGCACCTCCTAAGCCTGTGCTGTGAAAGTTGGAAGCAACTATAGCAGAGGGAATCGGCGGCGTCCAATGATTTCTTATTTTCAGGATTGATGACGAGTTGACATCACGGCGCATGGGGCTCGCCCAGTGGCCCTTTTTTGGAAGACATAAGAATCCGGGTAGTCGAGCCCATCTGCCCGGCCTTTTTGATTAGCCTCTCCCGGCAAGGAAGCTGATACCAATTGTGCTTGACTTTCACTCTATGTCAGCGAGACAATCGCTGCCTAATTGGACGTGACCAATCCACTTCCCTTCCACACCCCTTCCGCGGTCCGTTCAAATCACAAACAAGGAGGTCGACATGAGTACGGCTCAAGCTCCGGCTATCAACATGGATCAACTGAACGCATTCCTGGGGAAGGTCGGCGATCTCGGCGCATCGGTCCACGCCGGGATGGTTGTCATCGGCGAAAAGCTCGGCTTGTATAAAGCGCTTGCCGGCGGACCCGCAACCTCAGATGAACTGGCGAAGAAAACCGGGACCGACGAACGCTACCTGCGCGAGTGGCTGGCGTCTCAGGCGGCTGGGGGATACATCACTTACGACGCAGACACGCGCCATTTCAGCTTGACGCCCGAACAGGCATTTGCGCTGGCCTCAGAAGATAGCCCTGCCTATTTGCCCGGCGCCTTTGAACTCGCGCTCGGATCTCTTGCCGCCGTGCCTCGGATTGCCGAGTCGTTCCGCACCGGCGCTGGAATGGGCTGGCATGAGCACGAGGACGGCGTCTTTCACGGATGCGAGAAGTTCTTTCGGCCAGGCTATGCAGCGAATCTGGTGAGCACATGGATTCCGGCGCTCGACGGCGTAAAGGCACAGTTGGAAAGAGGGGCGCGCGTCGCCGATGTTGGTTGCGGCACCGGATCGTCGACACTGCTCATGGCCAAAGCATTTCCCAAATCGGAGTTCTTCGGTTTTGACTACCACGACAAATCTGTTGAGGCCGCACGTGACAAGGCGAAGAAAGAAGGTCTCTGCGATCGAGTCACCTTCGATGTAGCGATGGCGAAAGAGTTTCCTGGTACGGGGTACGACTTTGTCACGGTCTTCGATTGCCTGCACGATATGGGCGACCCGATTGGAGCGGCAAAGCATGTGCACCATTCGCTCGCATCGAGCGGCACATGGATGATCGTGGAACCTTTTGCCAACGATGAGCTCAAGGACAATCTGAATCCCGTTGGACGCGTCTACTACTCTTTTTCGACGCTGCTCTGCACACCTTGCTCAAGATCTCAGGAAGTGGGGCTTTGCCTGGGCGCGCAGGCAGGAGAAACCCGAATTCGTGACGTGATCACCTCTGCGGGTTTCTCCAAATTCCGGCGAGCCACTGAAACGCCATTCAACATTGTGTACGAAGCCCGCGCGTAAAGCCGCACTCTCCTCCGCCCGAGTCGCGCTATGCCGCTTTCGATGCGACGGCCAGCAGCGTTTGAAACTGCGGGGTTTCGGGCTCCTTGTCGACGACGGACGTTTGCACCTCGGTGAAGCCGGCTTTTTCGAGCATGGATTCGAGCTCCGCTTCGGAGAAGCCGAGCCACTCGTCGGCGTACATCTCGCGGGCTTCTTCAAAGCGGTGCTTGACGAGGTCGAGGATGACGATGCGGCCGCCGGGGGCAAGAATGCGGCGCGATTCTTCAAGCGCGCGCGCGGGGTGCAGAGCGTGGTGCAGCGACTGCGAGAAGAAAACCAGATCGACTTCGCCGTCGCGGATGGGAATCTCTTCCATGTCGCCGAGGCGGTAGTCGACGTTTTTGACGCCGTGGCGGAGGGCCTGCTCACGGGCGACCTCGATCATTTTGGCGGAGCTGTCGACGGCGATGACTTTCTTGGCGCGCTGGGCGAGGAGGAGTGCAAAGGCGCCCTCGCCGGCTCCGAGATCGGCAATGACCATGGGCGGAATGAGGCGCAATAAAGCTTCGGCCAGGCTCTTCCAGGATTTGCCGGGAACGTAATTGCGGCCGAGGCGGCCGGCTACGGAGTCAAAGAAGGCGCGCATTTTGTCCTGGCGCTTTTTGAGCACGCGGCGCATGGCGGCCTGATCCTGTGCGGCTTCGGGGATTTCGTATTGTGCGCGGGCCAACAAATTGTTGAAGAAGTTGCGTCCCTCAGGGCCTAAAGGCCCGGCTTCTGTTGGTCCGTGAACGGCACGGCTGAAGCCGTGCCCTTTCAAAACGCCGTCGGCCTCTGCCGCTGGGGCCGCAATCCGGTAGAGATTGCTCTTGCCGGTTCGTCGATCTTCGACCAGTTCTGCCTGCTTGAGTTGAGAAAGGTGGGTGGAAATCGTGCTTTGTCCCATGGCAAGGATCTCTTGCAGCTCGGCAACGGAGAGTTCCTCACCCTTTAGAAGCAACAAGATGCGCAGCCGGTTGGGATCGGCCACGACCTTTAACGTTTTGACGATTGACGGCATGGCGGAGTTCTGTTACATATCAATATATCACGATGGGACGATGGGATAGTGGAGTTAGCGGAGTTAGAGTCCCAATGGGCACAATTTGGCGAGTTGGCGTCCGCTGCGCGGACGTTGGCGAGTTGGCAAGTTGGCGAATGCTACGAGGTGTTCGCTAGTTAGCGAGTTGGCAAGTTGGCGGACAGGCGAAGCCAGCCTCGTACACGAATCGATCTGGAAATTTTATTGGGAAGGAATTCAAGGAGAATCTTTATGGCAACTGCAACCGTTGAAAAAATCGAAGCCGATTACAAAGTAGCCGATATGGCGCTGGCCGATTGGGGCCGCAAAGAGATTGTGATCGCCGAGCAGGAGATGCCGGGGCTGATGGCGATTCGCAACAAGCATGCGGCGGAGAAGCCGCTGGCCGGCGTGCGCGTGACCGGCTCACTGCACATGACGATTCAGACGGCGGTGCTGATTGAGACGCTGACGAGCCTGGGCGCCGAGGTCCGTTGGGCGAGTTGCAACATCTTCTCGACGCAGGACCACGCGGCGGCGGCGATTGCAGCGGCGGGGATTCCGGTATTTGCGTGGAAGGGCGAGAGCCTCGAGGACTACTGGGAGTGCACTTATCGCGCGCTGACGCACAAGGGCGGCAAGGGGCCGCAGCTCGTGGTGGACGACGGCGGCGATGCGACGCTGCTGATTCACAAAGGCTATGAGCTGGAAGATGGAGACGGCTGGGTGAATACGCCCAGCGGCAACCACGAGGAGCAGGTGATCAAGGATCTGCTCAAGAAGGTTTTTGCCGAAGACTCTCAGCATTGGCATAAAGTTGTCGCGGAATGGCGCGGCGTGTCGGAGGAGACGACGACAGGCGTGCATCGGCTCTACAAGATGATGGAGACGGGTAAGCTTCTGGTCCCGGCGATCAATGTAAATGATTCCGTGACCAAGTCAAAGTTCGACAACCTCTACGGTTGCCGTGAGTCATTGGCTGATGGGATCAAGCGCGCGACCGACGTGATGGTGGCAGGCAAGGTCGCGGTGATCTGCGGCTATGGCGACGTGGGCAAGGGCTGTGCGCACTCGCTGCGCGGCATGGGCGCGCGCTGCATCGTGACGGAGATCGACCCCATTAACGCGCTGCAGGCAGCCATGGAAGGATTCGAAGTCGCCACCGTCGAAGACACGCTGGGCCGCGGCGATATTTACGTTACCTGCACCGGCAACACCGACATCCTTACTCTCGAACACATGCAGAAGATGAAGGACCAGGCGATTGTGTGCAACATTGGGCACTTCGACAACGAAATTCAGATCGACAGGCTGAATGCGGCCGCGGGCGTGACGAAACTGAACATCAAGCCGCAGGTGGATTTTTACAAGTTTCCCGCCGGGCATGGAATCTTCGTTCTGGCCGAAGGACGGCTGGTGAACCTTGGCTGCGCCACAGGCCATCCGAGCTTTGTGATGTCGAACAGCTTTGCCAACCAGACGCTGGCGCAAATCGATCTTTGGAAGAACCGCAACAGTTACAAGGTGAACGTTTACACGCTGCCCAAGAAACTGGACGAGGAAGTGGCGCGGCTGCATCTCGAAAAGATCGGCGTGAAGCTGACCAGGCTGACCCAGAAGCAGGCCGACTACATCGGCGTGCCGGTGGAGGGTCCGTACAAGACGGAGAACTATCGCTACTAGGGACTGAGGGACTGAGGGACTAAGGGACTAGGGACTAAGAATATTCGTGCCCATCCTTTTCGGGGTTTCTTGCGAAGGGTGGGAAACCACCGAGCTGAATTTCAGGTGATGGGGTACAGCGCGCATGAATCCGAAACTAAGATTTTCGTTCGAATTGTTTCCGACACGCACGCCGGAGGGCATGGAGAAGCTGCAGGCGGTGACCGGCCAGTTGGCCGCGGTGCGGCCAGACTTTTTCTCCATCACCCATGGGGCGGGCGGAAAGGACCAGGAAGGCACGTACGAAACGCTTTTGACGGTGGTGAAGCACACCGGCGTAGAGGTAGCGCCGCACATGACCTGCGTAGGCTCGACGCGCGCCACCATCGCGGCGCATCTCGATCGCTATCGCGATGCGGGAGTGAAACGGCTTGTGGTGCTGCGCGGCGACCTGCCGGCAACGGCATTAAGTTCCGCCGCGCCCGCCGAGTTCCACTACGCCAGCGATCTGGTCCGCCACATACGCGAGACGCGGGGGGACGAATTCAAGCTCGAGGTGGCCGCATATCCCGAGATGCATCCACAGGCCCTGAGCCCCTCGGTGGACTTCGAATTCTTCCGGCGCAAGGTTGAGGCCGGCGCCGACGCGGTACTGACCCAGCTCTTTTACAACGCCGACGCCTACTTCGACTTCATGGAGCGCTGCGACAAGGCTGGCATCAGGATTCCTATTGTGCCGGGCATCATGCCCATCGCCAGCTTTTCCAACGCCGTCCGCTTCTGCGCCGGCTGCGGCGCCGACCTGCCGCGCTGGGTGCGGCTGCGTCTTGAAGAGTTACAAAACGACAGGCCGGCGCTGGTCGACTTCGGGCTGAGCGTGGTGACGCGCTTGTGCGAGACGCTGCTTGCGAACGGAGCGCCCGGCCTGCACTTCTACACCGTCAATCAGGCCGGCCCCACGCTTCGCCTGTGGAGGAATCTGGGGCTGCAGGCGTCAGAGTCAGAAGTCAGTGGCCAGGGATCAGTTAAGACCTGGTCCATTGGCCAAGGTGCAGCTACGCTCGCCGGGCGTAGCGCTTAAGGCCAACGCTCTTGCTCTGGCTTGGACGCGGGCCTGCCGTCAGGGGGCTAAGAGAACGCAATCGGAATGCCGGTGAGGCGCACGCGCCATGAATTAACCTTTGCGTGGGGAGACGAAGCACCGGATGACGCACCATTGGATAGCACTAATTGCGCAATACAGCAGCGTTGTGGGCTTCATGATCGGGCTGCCGGTCATGGCGGCCGCCTACTATGAGTCGTTCAAGGCTCGGCAGGAGGCGCGGCGCGCGCGCGAGGGCACGCTCGACAGCAGCAACTGCCTGGAGTTTGTGGCCGGTGACGGGACCTGCATCAACATTGTGCCGCTGGAGACGCTGCACTCGCTGCCGCGTGCGGGCGATGTGATTCTGTTGCCCGGCGACGGAATGGGCGTGGATGGAAGTTTCCTCACCGGCGCTTACCTCGTGGAGTCTGTCGAGCACATCTACACGCGCGCGGAGTACAAGGGCTGCCGACCTCAGGAGGCGCGGCTGACGAAGGCCGTCGCGCAAGTGACGACGCTGAATCCCGCGCTGACTGTGTGACTGCTTACCGGCTCTTACGCCGGACGAAGCGGTGATAGAGCCGCCACAATCCGCTGTGCAGCAGGTACGTTTGCTCGGCCTTCAGCGCCGCATAGGAACGTTCCACGTAGACATCGAACTCCGGCGGCCAACCGATCATGGAACGGCGCTCGGAGTAATCGCCCTCAGCCCACTTTGAGAGCAGCGCCTTGTAACCCACCACGTGCGTCACGAAATCGAGGAGGCACTGCGGCATCTGTTCCTCGACGATCAGGTGGGCATTTTCGATGATGATCTTTTCGCGAATATCGTTCAGCGGCATGAAGATGGTGGTCATCCACAGCGCCCACTCCTTCAGGTCTTCATCGCGGATGGGATGGCACTTCTTCTTGCCCTGCTTATCGAGCAGCGACTGGTAAGCGATGTTGCCCGCCACGGTGGCCACATAGAGCGGGCCGTAGAACTCGTTCAGGCGCTGGTTGACCAGGCGCAGCTGGTCGGCGCGGCGCGCCATGATCCGCGTGCCCCAAAATGTAACCAGGTAACCTGCAAAGGCGAGCACTACGGTGAGCACGGCTGCGTTTTGCAGGGAACCGGGCAAAGAGATCGATGACGGATCCATAGTTTGGATGACCTTGCCGGAAAGTATACGCTGGCGGGGTGGATGCACCGTGATTGGGGTGGGGTCTTGCTATCCCACCCTTTTCGCAAACGGCGCGAAAAGGATGGGGCAACGAAGATGATTCCAGATTGCTACTTCGAGTGGCTGGCGGGAACGAGCTTAGATTTCTCCGGAACGATCTTAATCTCAAAGAGCTTGGGCCAGAGCTTGCCGGTGACGAAGAGCCGGTCGCGCGCAGCGTCGTAGGCAATGCCGTTCAGCACCGCTTCAGGGTCCGACACCTCGCCCGGCGCCAGCAAGCCGGCGAGGTCGATCCAACCCAGCACCTGGCCGGTGGAGGGCGAGATGCGGGCGATCTGGTCGGTGTGCCACACGTTGGCGTAGATCTGGCCGTGCACGTACTCGAGCTCATTCAGCTGGGTCACGGGAGAGCCGCGATCTTTGACTACGACGTTCCGCACCTCGCGAAGAGTTTGTGGATCGAGAAAGTGGAGGGTCGCGGTTCCATCGCTCAGAATCAGGCTTTTGCCGTCCTCCGTAAGCCCCCATCCATCGCCAGGGTAATGCAGCGTATGCAGCAGCCTGAGGCTGAAGCGGTCGTAGACAAAAACAACGTGCGACTGCCAGGTGAGCTGAACGAGCGTGCTGCCCCACGGGGCAAGCCCTTCGGCAAAGTACTGGCTGGGGACGGCCGCCGATTGCAGCACGCGTCCGGTTTCGAGATCCACCATACGCAGCGAGGAGCGCCCGTTGAGGCCGGTGCTCTCGTACAAATGACCGTCAACAAAGACCAGCCCCTGCGTGTAGGCATGAGGATCGTGCGGGTAGGTGTGAACGATGCGATAGCTGTCGGCCGCGAAGAGAGCAGAGGCCGTGACCGATAAGAGGAATACGAGCGCGCGACAGAAGTGAGAGAAACGCATGGGATTGGATTCTAGTTTAAGCGACTGACCCTGCGAAATTGTGTATTCGATTTGTGTGCGGCGCTGCCGGCGGGCAAATGGCTCTAGAGCAGTCCGCCGTGGAAACGCCCGAAGCTCCGCGCATGCATAAGCGACATGAGCAGCGTGCCTGCTCCAACAGCGAGTACCTGCCAGGTTTGATGAAAGCTGAAGGTGCCCACACGAGCGACGAGCACATAAGCGACGGCGAGATTGAAGAAGCCCCACAGGACATTCACGGTTGACGACGACAGGCCTTTCCCCGGCGGCTTGGCGAAGGGACTTTGAAAAGGCCGTCCCGAGATCCCGTTGATGAAATGGGGCAACGCATTGGTGAGAAATGCCCCGCCGAAGAAATAGCTTAGATATTCGTACCAGTGCATCGTGGCTCCTTTCGGATGAATGAGCAACTTGTTTCCAAAGCCCTAATTCGCCCCGAGGTAGATGAAGCGGGCCAGGAACAGTGCGGCGAGGACGTAGAGCAGCCAGTCCTGGCGCCGCGCCTTTCCCGCGAACAGGTGCAGAACCGCCCAGGCAATGATGCCGAAGCCTAGACCGTTGGCAATGGAATAGGTAAACGGAATGAGCACCAGCGTGAGGAACGCGGGAACGGCCACCAGCGGATCGTGCCAGTGAATCTCGCTGATGGCGGCCAGCATGAGTGAGCCCACCAGAATGAGCGCGGGCGCCGTGGCTGCCTGGGGCACAATGCCCGCGAACGGGGCGGCGGCGATGGCGCCAAGAAACAGCAGGCCAGTGACAATCGCGGTCACGCCCGAGCGGCCGCCCGCAGCTACGCCCGCTGTCGATTCCACGTAGCTGGTCACCGTCGAGGTTCCGATAAGCGAGCCAAAGATGCTGGCCGTGGCGTCGGCGAAGAGAATCCGGTTCAACCGGGGAATGGAGTGGTCGGGAGCGATAAGCCCGGCGCGCTTGGTGACGGCCACCAGCGTGCCCAGGTTGTCAAAGAGGTCCACGAAGAAGAAGACGAAGATGATTTCGAGCAGCCCCTTGTTGACAGCGCCCATGATGTTCAGCTTGAACGCGGTTTGGGTGAGGGCATGGAATCCGCCCGCCGCGGGCGTCCAATGGACCATGTGCAGCGCCCAGGCGAGGCCGGTGATGCCGAGCACGCCGATGAGGATGGAGCCTTTCACCTTTCGTGCTTCAAGAGCCACCATGAGAATGAGGCCGAGGAGAGCGAGCCAGGCGGTGGGGTTGCGGATATTGCCCATGGCCACGAGCGTATTCGGGTCGCGCACCACCAGGCCGGCGTGCTGGAATCCGATGAAGGCGATGAACAGTCCGATGCCGCTGGCGACCGCGGCATAAAGCTGGTGAGGTATGGCTCGCAGAATCACCCGCTGGAAGCCGGCTACGGTGATCGAGAGAAAAATGAGGCCGGAAAGAAACACAGCACCCAGCGCCGTTTGCCAGGGCACGTGCATTTTGAGGCAGACGGTGTAGGTGAAGTAGGCGTTCAAGCCCATGCCCGGCGCGAGCGCAATGGGATAGCGGGCGACAATGCCCATCAGGATCGACGCGAAAGCCGCGGAAAGGCATGTGGCTGCGGTGGCTGCCGACAGCGGCAGCCCGGCGTCGGCCAGGATGGCCGGGTTGACCAGCACGATGTAGGCCATGGTGAGGAACGTCGTGACGCCGGCCAGAATCTCAGTGCGCCAGTTAGTCCCCAGGCGGGCAAATTCAAAGTAGGCTTCGAGTCGTTTGAGCATAGGCGGATTCTAGTTAGGAAACCACACTATGCCATGAATTCAAAGCGATTTGTGGGACGGTGCAACGTTAGGGAGCGGGTATGGTCCGCGTCAACAAATTCAGGATCGCTCCGTCTAATGGTTTGGGAAGCGCAAGTGCGGGCCTGGAGGCCCGCACAACAGCCGGTCTACCACCCCAACGACGAAGGCCTGTCGTTGGGGGCCCCGGTCTACCACCCCAACGACGAAGGCCTGTCGTTGGGGGCCCCGGTTTGGAGACCGGCGCTACTTCGCGGTGATTACGGATTCACCGGTACTAGATTATGAGAATAGCTGCTCAACTGCACTGGATTCGTTTTCGCGTGTTCCTTTCCCTTGTGGGCCTTTTGGCGTTCAGTTTCCCCGCTCAAGCTTCGCTGGGCGGCAGCACCGCCTCGGTCGAGGCGGATCGCGCCCATATGAACGCCAGTATCTCCGTGACCACAAACGATCACTACGAAATTCATCAGATTCGGGCGCCTGATGGAACCATCGTGGACGAATACGTTTCGTCGAGTGGAACCGTGTTTGGAGTGGCCTGGCACGGTCACTTTCTGCCCGATATGCAACAGATCCTGGGCGTCTACTTCAGTCAGTACTCGAGCGCGCTCGAATCTCAGCAAAGGCAATACGGGCGCCACCCGCTCAACATCCGGCAGCCGGGGTTAGTGATCGAGACCGGCGGACACGTGCGCAATTATTTTGGCCGCGTATACATTCCTTCATTGCTGCCCCAGGGCTTCAACCCCGATCAGATCCAGTAGTGAGAACCCAGGAGAATTCCGTGCGCAGTTTCTTTGTTTTGATATTGCTCGCCGTCCTGGTACACGCCGTTGGGTGCGGCGGCAGCAGTTCCCCCTCGACTACAAGCACCTCCGGATCGTCCAGCGGCTCATCGAGTGGTTCCAACGTTCTTGCAATCTCAGTGGACGGCGGCCCAACCGCGAACTATCCCAACGCCGCTTTCGCCAGCGCAACCATCTGCGCGCCTGGCAGCACGACCAACTGCGTCACGGTCAACAATCTTCTGGTCGATACCGGTTCCATCGGCATCCGTGTTTTGCAATCCGCCATGGGTTCGCTCAGCCTTCCCGCGGTCGATGCCTCCAACGACTCGGCCGCGTACGATTGCGTGGCCTTTGTCGACGGCTCCTATATGTGGGGCCCTGTGCAGCAGGCAGATGTGACGCTTGGCGGAGAAACCGCCAGTAATCTGCCGATTCATGTTGTGAGCAGCAGCAATACGGGTATCCCGAGTTCATGCTCCAACGGCAGCACGGTGAACGCGAACACAGTCGAAAATCTTGGAGCCAATGGAATTCTCGGCGTGGGCTCCGAACCGACGGACTGCTTCTTTGAGGGCGCCAACTTTTGCGCCCCAGGCTCGGGGTCGAGCCCACCCTCCGGGGTTTACTACACCTGCTCCGGAGCCACCTGCAATCCGGCTTTCATCGGCGCGGCCGATCAGGTTGCGAATCCTGCCGTCCTGTTTCCTACGGATAACAATGGCGCGATCGTCGAGCTGCCAGCCGTTTCGGGCAGCGCCGCGACGATCACCGGATCTCTCGTCTTCGGCATCGGCACCGAACAAAACAATCAACTGCCCAGCAGCGCTACCGTCTTCACGCTTACATGCGACTTTTTCACCACTGAATTTGAAAACAACACCTATGGCGTGAACAGTGCGTGCACCGGGCCAGCCAGCTTCATTGACAGCGGCTCGTCGGCTCTCTACTTTCCCAACGCAGCAAACATCCCGCTTTGCCCGGCCAGCACGCCGGCTGGAGACCTCTCTTCCTGGTACTGTCCATCTTCGCCCGAGAGCTTCTCGGCCACGAATCTCGGTGCGAATGGAACTCAAAAAGCCACCAGCTTCAGCGTAGCGAACGCGGAAGACCTGTTCACGTCGCCCAGTACCGACGCCGACAACGCCCTCAGCCAGCTAGGCGGCCTGAATCCCACAGGATTCGGCTTTGACTGGGGACTTCCGTTCTTTTATGGAAACAACGTATATGTGTCCATCGATGGGCAGAAAACGCCTTCCGGAGCGCCGGCGGCTCCGTGGTGGGCCTACTGACAATTCCTGAATGAAACAAACGGACCGGGAGTTCAGCCAGGCCGCTCCTTTGGCGTCGTGGGGATTCGGCGGCCAGCCTCCCGTAAAATAGAAGTGTCGACCAGGGGAGGACTTTCAATGCCGGCTTACGAGTACGAATGCGCTGCGTGCGACCATCATTTTGAGCGGCGGCAAAAGATGTCGGAGGCGCCTGTTTCACTTTGCCCGGAGTGCGGGGGAAACGTGAAACGGCTGATCAGCGGCGGCGCCGGGGCAATTACCAAGGGAAGCGATAGCTCGTTCAGTGCGGAGCGAATGAGTTGCGGCCTGGGCGGCGGGTGCTGCGGCCAGAGCGGTGGATGCTGCGGGGAAATGGGCTGCGAAAATTAGTGTTATGACTTTGTGATTCGGTATTCGTTGCGGGCAAGCGCGGGCCTGGAGGCTCGTACAACAGCCGGTCTTGCCACCCCAGCGACCCGAAAAGCACCCTTCGGGGGCTAAAGCACGCGAGTTTGCTGGTCTTTTCGGCACGCGACCCAGAGGGTGCCCCGGTCGTGCCCCTTCCAAGCGCCATTTATGCAACCAGCTCTAGAGCTTCGCCGCTTCCTTGGCGAAGCCAAGTGACAATGATATTCGCGGTGCGAGGCTCGCCGGCGAGCGGCTTCTATTGGACCAGTTGGGACTGGATCTTGCCGTAGACCTCATCCGAGGCGTTCTTGACCTGGTTAATGACATTTTTCATGTAAGTCGCGTCGGCCAAACGGATCGAGCCATCGATCCGCACCGACAGGTCGTCGTCGCCATCGAAGCCGATCTTCACCTGATCGAACTCGTGATTCATCTTGAGCAGCGAGTAGCGAAAATCGGCCGTGGGCGGCATGGTCGCCTTTGGGGTCACCGTGACAAAGACCACCAGGTCGCTGTCCTCGTCGCCTCCCAGAGCGATAATAACCTTGATGTCCTTGAGGTGATCGCCGGTGAAATGAACGACAAACACCGTTGGGGAACTCGTGGTTGTGTAGTTGAAATTGTCTAGCTTCATGAGGCTGACAAGTTTATCGATCGTCGCCTGAGGGACTGCCTGGGCATTGACGGGTAAAGCCGGAGTAAACAGGGCGGCAGCTAACAGAACGGCGCATCCGATGCGGGGAAAGTGCATGGTCGAGACCTCCAAAAATACCGTTATGGAATGTAGGCAGTATATCCCGGGAAGTGAGCAGAAGAAGAAAGCATTCCTGCCGCGTTAGAGCAGCTTTGCGGCCTCTTTGGCGAAGTAGGTGACGATGAAGTCAGCCCCGGCGCGGCGGATGCCGACCAGCGACTCCAGCATAGCGCGGTCGCGGTCGAGCCAGCCTTTCTCGAATGCAGCCTGCAGCATCGAATATTCGCCGGAGACCTGATAGGCGCCCATGGGCACTCCGAAGCGCTCGCGGGCGGCGCGCACCACGTCGAGGTAGGGCATGGCCGGCTTCATCAGGATCATGTCCGCGCCCTCATCGAGGTCGAGCTCGATCTCGCGCAGGGCCTCGCGCAGGTTGGCGCCATCCATTTGATAACTGCGCCGGTCGCCGAATTGCGGCGCCGAATCGGCAGCCTCGCGGAAGGGTCCGTAGAAAGCGGAGGCGAACTTCGAAGCGTAGCTGAGGATGGGCGTTTGCGCGAAGCCGGTGTCGTCGAGGGCAGCGCGGATGGCGGCCACGCGGCCGTCCATCATGTCGCTGGGACCGACTACATCGGCGCCAGCCTTGGCCTGGCTGACGGCCGTGCGGGCCAGCAGTTCGAGCGTAGGGTCGTTGTCCACTTCAAAGCCGTCGCGACCCTTGACCACCACGCCGCAGTGGCCGTGGCTGGTGTACTCGCAAAGGCAAACGTCGGCGATGAGGACGAGCTTTTTGGAGGCCTCGGATTGCTTGAGCTCGCGCAGGGCCTGCTGCACGATGCCATTCTCCTCCCACGCGCCCGTGGCCTGTTCGTCTTTGTCCGCAGGCAAGCCGAAGAGCAGCAATCCGCCGATTCCCAGCCCCGCGGCCTCCTCGGCTTCGCGCACTGCCTCATCCACTGAGAGATTGAAGATGCCGGGCATGGAACTGATCGGGTTCCGCACGCCCTCGCCGGGGCAAATGAATAAGGGGTAGATGAGGTCGCCGGGCTCGAGTGAGGTTTCGCGGACCAGGGCCCGCAAGGATTCCGTGCGCCTCAGGCGCCGCATTCGGCTGATTGGGAAACTCATGTCTAGATTGTAAGTCAGGGATCGGGTTTCAGGTGTCAGGGATCAGGGAACAGGGACGCTGTTCTGAAACCTGATCCCTGAAACCTGAAACCTGCTTCTTAAAGCTGCTCGTAAAGCGCCGAATTCCGGTAGCCGAGCAGGATGATCAGCGTGGCGATGCCTAGAGCCGTACCGAGAGGAATCCGGATGAGGCACAGGATAGCGGCCACAATGGCCACGACGCGCCCCCACTGCGTCCGCTCCAGCAGGCCCCACCCGGCGACGGCGCAGAGTATGACCCGAACCGATAAGAGAACCCAGACGAAATGAGTCCAGGCCGGCCCGAACCAATTCGGTGGCATGGGGCCGTGCATCCAGGGACCGGAGCCGCCGGAGAAAAACGACTTGACGAAGGCGATGCCAATGAATCCCAGGATCAGCGAGAGGCCAGCGTAGACGATCCAAAGAATGCCGAGCACTCGCACTTTGCCGGCGTAGTTTTCCAGTTGGAACTGGAGACCTGGTGGGGGCGGTACCGCCGGGGCCACCGGGCGGCCGCATTGCGGGCAGACCTCCTGCCCAGGCTCAAGCGCTTGACCACATCCACTGCAAAACATGTTGCCTCCTCAAGATCGAAATGGGATACGCAACAGCGAAGGGCAAGGTTCCACAAAAAGCTTGCGCAGAGCGCAGTGATTGTACTTGCTCCTCTCGCTCATTCCGGGGGCTCTGCCTGGCCAGGAGCCAGGATGGTGTCCCCTAAAAACTGGCCAAATTTCGCTCGGGATGACAGCTTTTCTATTAAGCGGACTTCTAAGACAGGATTCTGGAAGTTAATGACCGGAAACGCCGGCGATCCGCACCCACCGCTCCTCATGGCGGTTGTCGCGGTAGAGGTAATCGGTCACGCGCCCTTGCGCGTCGCGCTCAAACGTCAGGTGGACGTCGTTGGGGGAACTCTTGTCGCCGGGCCGAAAGAACGTGTCGGCCGACTCCGGCTCCAGCCCCACGACCTGGCCGTCAGAGCTCCTCTCGAAGAGCTGGTTGCCCTGGCGAAACATTGTATTGACAGCGCGGCCGTTGGGTTCGCGGTACTCGCCGGCCAGGCTGTCGAGCTGCGCCGCAGTCAGATTGATGATGGGCGCGCGCAGCGGAACCAGGATACGCTCGGCAAAGGTCTGGTTGGCGGCGGGAATGCGATGCGCCAGCAGCCAGCGCGGCAGCTCCGCCTCGTCGAAAGCGCGGGTCCAGCAATCGTGCAGGAGCCCCTGGTAAACCCACAGGCGGATATCGCCGCCGGCCGCCTTGAAGGCGTCGAACATGAGATCGCTCTGACGTGGCGACACCACGGGATCGAGACTGCCGTGAAAGAGCCAGACCGGCGTGCGGCCCACTGCGCGCGCATACTCGGCGGGCAAAATCGAAGCTTCCTGCCAGCGTTCCGGCTCGTAGCTCCAGAAGACTCCGCTAGCTGCAATCGCGATTGCGGCCCAGCGCTGCGGATGAAGGCGCGCCAGTTCCCATGCGCCGTAACCTCCCATGGAGAGCGCGGTGAGGTAGGTGCGCGCCGCGTCGCCATGAAATTCGGCCGATTCCTGGTCCAGCGCACCCATTGCCAAGTCGAGCATGGCGGGATCTGTCCAGTGGGCGTCCTCCGGGCACTGTGGCATCACGATCACAAACGGCCAGCGGTCGGGGTGGTTGCGTACTGCTTCTGCAATCCCGAACTGCGTTTGCCACATGCCCTCGGAACCGCGCTCGCCGCGGCCGTGCAGGAAGAGAATGATGGGCCATTGCCTGCCGTCGTCACGGCGCCAATCCTCGGGCAAGTAGACCTGAAAGCGATAAGTAACACCGTGCAATTCGATTTTGCGGTTCAGGAACCCCGTATCCTGCGGGGGCGCCGGCGGGGCGGCATGAGACCTGGTCGTGGCGCCGCGGGCGACGCCGGGACCGATCGCGCAGGCCAGCGCCAGGGCCGCAGAGATTTGGATCAAGGGGGACATCTTGACCTCCATCATAATGATTTCCGGCTCCTCGGCCCATTTATCTTGTCTGTTACGCCTGCCTGGTGCTATGAATCTGCAATTTGGTAATCGTTCCAGAGCCGGGTGCGGGTCTGGAGACCCCACTACAGCCGGTCTACCACCCCAACGACGAAGACCAGTCGTTGGGGACCCCGGTCTGGAGACCGGCGCTACTTCGCGGTGATCACAGAATCATGCGGTACCGGTACCAGAAGGCGGAGAACCGGTCCTGTGCCCGTCTGGTGCGAATCGGCACTCCGTGGTTTTCTCTTAGCCTTTCCTTGCAATTCTCTTACGTGTTGCATGAAACACTTGGAATTGCGATGCTATGCGAAGTTATGACCACGCTTAAAGCCGGAGAAACGCTGGACCACTATCGCCTGGAAGCGGTAGTTGGGCGCGGTGGCATGTCCACGCTCTTCCGGGCAACCGACCTGCGCACCGGCCGGCTGGTGGCCGTCAAAGTTCCGCATCCGGAGATGGAGTCCGACCCCGTTCTTCTGGAGCGCTTCCGCCGCGAGGAGGAGATCGGCCAGCAACTGGACCACCCCGGCGTGGTGAAGACCTACGATGGCGAGGAGCGCAGCAGGCTTTACATGGTCATCGAGTGGGTCGAAGGCCGGCTGCTGCGGGCCATTCTCAACGAGCAGCGCAAGCTCCCCGTGGAGCGCGCGGTCCACTTTGCGTTGGAGATTTGCGACGCACTCGACGCAATGCACAAGCACGGCGTGGTGCACCGCGACCTGAAACCGGAAAACGTGATGGTCGACGGCGAAGACCGCATCAAGCTTATCGACTTCGGCATCGCCATGAAGGAAGACGCGCGGCGCATCACTCACACTGCGATTACTCCCGCACTCGGCACGCCCGATTACATCTCGCCCGAGCAGGTGAAGGGCCAGCGCGGCGACCAGCGCAGCGACATCTACGCGCTGGGGGCGATGGTCTACGAGATGCTTGCCGGCCAGCCGCCGTTCACGGGACCGAATCCACTGGCGGTGATGAACGAGCGCGTGCTGCACGATCCGGAGCCGGCGCGCGAGCTCAACCCGCAGATTCCGCCCGCGCTCGAGGAGATTCTTTTCCGTGCGCTGGAGCGCGACCCGCGCCACCGCTACTCGACGGCGCACGAGATGGCATGGGACCTGGAGCATCAGGACCAGGTGGGCGTAGAGGACAGCGCAAACCGGCCTGCACTGCTCGGGGGGCGCTTCTTCCGCAGCAAAAAGATGCTGATCTACGCCGGCCTGGCTCTGGTTCCCGTGGTGCTGTTTGTGCTGATGCTGTTGCTGGCGCGGCGGTAATGTAGGTACGTACTTTGGAACCGCGTAGATAATCCAGCCTTACGCCGGCAGTTGCTTCAGCAACGCATTGGCGCGACGAAACCATGGGCGCTCGCGACGGCGCAGGTAGCTGGGCATAGTCGGCTTCTTGTCCAACACCTTTCGCGCCCAGTCGCGGGCCTCGGCGCTGCGGCCCTGGCCGGCGAGAAAATCCGCAAAATTCAGATACGTCTCCGAGAGGGTCGACCGCTCCACGGCCTGCAGGAAGCACGCTTCGGCTTTTTCTTTTCGCCCGGTTTGCGCATAGGCATGGGCCAGGAGGCCCAGCGCGCGGTAAAAATCATGGCCGGGATCCTTGCTAACGGCCATTTCGAGATCGGGCAGCGCGGCGGCGGCGTCATCCAGCAACAGCGCGCACACGCCGCGCCGGTAAAAGCAATCCAGAGTATCAGACCGGGCGGCAATGGCCTTGTTGTAGGCGGCACGGGCAAATTGGAGCTTGCCCTCGTCCATGTAGAGGTCGCCCAATTCTTCGTAATTACCAGACGATGGATTGTCGCGAATCTCGAGTTCGAGCTGGGCGATGCGCTTGCGGCGTGGGAAGGTCTTGAATGATTGCCGCAGCAGGCCAAGGTCGGGCAGCGCCTCGGCAAATAGATAGATGAGCGCGCCCAGCGGCCCGAGAAACAGGATGATGAAGATCCAATAGGTATCGGGCCGGCGGCGGAAGAAGTGGATGATCGCCGCAGCCTCGAGAATGAGGCCCCACGGATAGAACAGGTGGCCGAGTAATCCCATTGCGCTTTCTATCCTATACGAGCTTACCGGTACGACTCGCCAATGATGGCAAATGCGCGTTCGACGGCAAGGCGCAGCATGGGGTTCTGCTGGTATTCCGCGAAATCTTTACCGGCGGTGAACTGAGCGGCAAACCCGGCGGCCTCTTGAATGTCGTAGAGATACTTCCGCGCCTCAAGCTGCATAAAGAAGGGCCTTACCCTGCTCAACGCTCTGGCGGAAGTAAGGATTTCTGATGGCGGAGGGAACAACCAGGTCCACTTGCCGGCCGAAGAGCAGCTCCAGCGCATCCTTGAAGCCAAAAAAGGCGGTTGCATAAGCGCCGGCGGGCAGCGGTTCGAACTCCACCAGGAAGTCGAGATCGCTGTGTTCGGAATCGAAGGCGGCGCTCAGCGCCGAACCGAAGAGCTCCAACCGCAGAACGTGGAACTCCCGGCAGAGTCTGGCCAATTCGGGTTCACGCGCACGAATAATGGCGAAGGTTCCGGAGGTTTCGGTTTCAAAGATGCGGGGCGTCGCCATATTTAAATGATACCCCTATCTCGATTTACCGGTACGACTCGTCGCGGTGGATGACAAATTCCGGATAGGCGCCGCCGCCCAGTTCGTGCAGGTCCATACCGATACGCTCGCCGTCGGGTTCGACGCGGAAAGGAACTATGCGGTTGAGCAACGCAAAGAGCAGATAAACCACCGGCAGCACCAGGCCGAGCAGCGCGGCGATGCCGACCAGTTGCGCCAGCAGTTGTCCTGGTTGCGGGGCGAAGAGGCCCGCGGCCACGAGTCCCCAAAGTCCCGCGGCGGCGTGCACCGTGATGGCGCCGGAGGGGTCGTCGATAGAGAGCGCCAGCTCAAGCAGTTCGACCATAAGCGGAGTGACAATGCCTGCGACGAGGCCAACAAGAATAGACTCACCCGGCGAGACAACGCCAGCGCAGGCGCTCGAGGCTACCAATCCGGCCAGCCAGCCGTTCGCACAGAGGCTTGCATCGGGCTTGCCGAAGCGCACGCGCGTTACGGTGAAGGTTGCCGCCAGGGCGCCGGAAGCGCAGAGCAGGGTGTTGACCGCGGTGACCGGCAGAGCGGCCAAAGGCGCATGCAGCCACAGGATCGCGCCGGCAGCGTTCCAGGCCAGCCAGCCCACAAGGGCCACAAAACAGCCGAAGAGCACATAGGCGGCGTTGTGGCCGGGCATAGCGGTCGAAAGACCTTCTTTAGGAAACTTGCCCTTGCGTGGTCCGGCGATCCAGACGACGGCCAGCGCGCTCAATCCGCCGAGGATGTGCACGGTGGCTGCGCCGCCGCCATCGAGAAATCCCGCGCCGAGCCCGAAGTTCGTCCCCAGCATTTGCAGCCAGCCGCCGTTCCAGATCCAATGCGCGGCGAGAGGAAAGACGAAAGCCGCCAGAACCACGGCTGACGCGCAACCGCCTGCCAGGCGCATGCGGTCCGCGCCCGAGCCCCAGGGAATGAGAGCTGCCATCGCGACGGCAAGAAACTCAAAAAGCAGCGCAAGCTGAGATTGTGGCGTTGCTGCCCCAAGGCCGCGAAGCAGAAACGAACCCTCCCCAAGCCAGTTCCAGGGCTTGCCCGCCGCGTGAACGGTGAATCCCGCGCTGCCCGAAACGCCAGGCAAGATGCCGGCGAATGAGGCGCCGACGAGCGCAAAGACGATGGCGGCGACGGCCACGATGGCCAGGTTGCCCAAAAGCGCCTGCGATGCCGAGCGCGAGCGGCCCAGGCCGGTGTTGATAAGAGCCACGCCGGCGATGGCGAGCGGACAAATGAACAAAAGCGCAAGCGTGAGAGCGAAAACAGCATCGCTCAGAACGGGAGCCGATGCGATGGGAGTCATGGCAGCCTCGCCCCGCGCGCCAGCATGTGGCCGCGCACCGCGACAACCAAACCCATTGCCTCGACGGCCAAACCGCAAACTACAAACGCCGTCCGTCGCACCGGGTCAGGAAACAGCACCAGCGCGGCAAGGGCGAGAAAGAATCCGGCTGGCATCACCAGCAATCCGGCATATTTCATCTTGTTTTCCTTGCCGTTCCTCTTCGTCCTCGCACCGCCGCGAAATGCGGCGGACGGGTAGACAGCCGGCAGGCGGGTTCAAACTCCGGAAGTCCACACGGCTGGCTCCAGGAAAATCCGCATTGCCGGATGAATTTTGTTGAGATCGGCTGTTACGCCCTTATAAATTCTAAATGATCGGGTTGTTACCATCTGGTGTCTCATGGCCCGATGCGCCGCTCGCGCGCGAGTTCGGGGCGCTACGCTGCGCCGTTTCTCTCTTCTCCGGAGGCTTTGGCAAATGAATTTTGTAGGGCGATTAGTGTCGAATCCGTTGGGCGCGCTTGCCGTGCTCACGCTGGCTGCGTTTCTTGAGGCCTTTGGCGACTCGTTTTTTCAGATCAGCTTTTACCGCTCTTCGGGATTAGGACGGGTATTGGCCTTTGCGGCTGGCGCTCTAGTGCTGGCCGCGTACGGATCGACGGTGAACGTGCCGCGATGGGACTTTGGCCGGCTGCTCGGCGTTTATGTGGCACTGTTTTTTGTGATGGCGCAAATCCTCAACAAAGTGCGCTTCGGCCAGGCGCCGACCCTCCCGATTTATGCGGGCGGAGGGCTCATCGTGGCCGGCGGGCTGCTGATGGCGTTCTGGAAGGGGTAAACACGGCAAGTAAGAGTTCGTGCTACCCCATCCTTGCCACGGGGAGACTGTGGCAAAGATGGGACACCCGGCTATCGGGAAAGGATTGAGCGCGGGTAAGTTGCGGCCGGAGCTATGCCGGGCCAGGCGCAAAAAAAAATGCGCCCAGCGTGGGATATCCGGCATCCTGAAAGTGCGAACGCGAATATGAGCGGCGGAGACGCTGTGAACTTTGCGCAAGCTTAGCAACGCGCCGGATACGGCGTTGCGGCGAATTTGGGCGCCGGCATGATCTCATCTTCATCGTCATCTCTGATTCCTGGCGCGAAAGGGGCTAGGGAAGAGGAGATGATTACCCGAGAGTCGTTCTTGTCACAACCGGTTTTCTTTTCAGATGTTTGTGAATCGGATTCTCACAGATTTTTTCGTAACATTCACGCACCGCGCTTAGTGCGCGCGGCATCGAATTTGCTATAGTTGAGGTTCGGGCTTCCCCGCCCTCCCATGAGATTTTTATCGAAGTTCGTTTCTTGAACATCCACCTATGTGACCGCCAAAACCCGCGGCACATACCTAACGAAAGTCAAACTGGGATTCGTTCATGGCGCAAATCTTCGACCGCAGCTCCAATGCACTGGCTCGCATGAGCCTGGTGTTGACGGGGTTGATCGTTATCGCCCTGGGGGTGACGCTGGACCAGCTGCAGCGCTCGCCGTGGGTCACGCGGCAGGGCCAGCGCGCGGACCAGCCGGTGCCCTTCAGCCACAAACACCACGTGCAGGGGCTGGGGCTCGAATGCCAGTACTGTCACACCACGGTGGAGAAGTCGAGCTACGCCGGCATTCCTCCCACGCGCACCTGCATGAACTGTCATGCGCAGATCTGGACCAATGCGCAGCTATTGGAGCCGGTGCGCCAGAGCTGGTATACGGGGCAATCCATCCCCTGGATCAAGGTGCACGACCTGCCTGACTTCGTCTTCTTCAACCACGAGATCCACGTGAACAAAGGCATAGGCTGCGAAAGCTGCCACGGCCGCGTGGACGAGATGCCGCTGATGTACGCGCAGAATACGTTGCAGATGGAGTGGTGCCTGGACTGCCATCGCAATCCGGCGAAGAACTTGCGGCCGACGAGCGAGATCTACAACATGGCGTGGCAAGAGCCGGCCGAGGACCACCCTGTGTGGTGCTCCGCCGCCGATGACAAAACGGGCGTGCCAACGGCCGAAAGCGTGAGGTGCACGACCAAGAATCCGGCGAGCGGAGGCGAGATGGCTTCTCTCACATTGCCTGGCGCAGGCGCAAAGGGCCTGGCGGGGGATGTGGCGGCGGCGATGCCCGTGGCTGCGCCGGCCTGGCAGAAGTTCACCAGCCAGGACGCGCTGGGCCACTTTCTCCTTGATCACTACAACATTCGCACCCCGAAAGACCTGACCAGTTGCGAGGTGTGCCACCGATGAGCGCGAACAGAAGGAATTTGCCAGCGGTGGAAAAACCGATAGGGAATGCCGTGAACGACAGGACGGACAAATTGATCAGCATCGCGCCAGCGCCGATGACGCTGGCCGCGGTTCGCGAGAAGCTGAACGGCACGAAGGGCAAGAAATTTTGGCGTTCGCTCGATGAGCTAGCCAATACGCCGGAGTTCCAGGCCGCGGTGGAGCGCGAGTTCCCTTCGGCGGCGCAGGAGTGGGTGGACCCGGTTTCGCGACGCGGATTCCTGAAATTGATGGGCGCTTCGATGGCGCTGGCCGGCCTGGCCGGTTGCACCAAGCAGCCCGATGAGCCCATCTATCCCTACATCAAAGCGCCGGAAGATTTGATTCTCGGCAAGCCGATGTACTTTGCCACGGCGCACCCATTCACTACCGGCGCGGTTCCGCTGCTGGTGAAGTCGGACGAGTTCCGGCCTATCAAAATCGATGGAAACCCGGAGCACGCGTACAACCATGGCAGCTCCGATGCCTATTCGCAAGGCACGCTGCTCGATCTCTACGATCCCGACCGCTCGCAACACGTGCTGTATCGCGGCGAGAGCCGGGAGTGGGGCGAGTTTGCCGAGACGTTCCGGACCAAAGTGGCGTCGACCAAGGATGGGACCGGAATCTATTTCCTGAGCGCGGCGATTACCTCGCCCACGCTGGCGCGGCAGTGGCAGGAAGTGCAGAAGGCTTATCCCAAAGCCAAGCTGGTGCAGTACGAACCTGCGATCGCCGGAACGTTTCTTGAAAAAGGGCTGAATGTTCAGTACGACCTGAGCCAGGCCGATGTGATCGTCTCGCTGGATGCGGATTTTCTTTCGGGCGCGAGCTATCCGGGCTTCCATAAATTGGTGCGCGATTATGCGGACCGGCGCAAGAAGCCGGAAAACGGCATGAACCGGCTCTATGCCATCGAGAGCACGCCGACCACTACCGGCATGAAGGCCGAGCATCGGCTGGGATTGAGGGCGAGCGAGATTCCGGCGTTTGCGGCTGCGTTGGCGCAGGCTGTGGGCGTTCCCGGCGTAAATCCACCTGCCTATGCGTGGACGGATGAGCAAAAGAAATTTCTCGCTGTTTTGGCTAAGGATCTGAAGGCCAACGCCGGCAAGAGCGCGGTGCTTCCGGGGTTGTATCAGGACATATCGGTTGCGGCGTTGGCCATGGCCATGAATATGGTGCTGGACAACGTGGGCAAGACGGTGTGGGCCGGGTCGGACATAGCGATTCCACTGCCCAGCGACCAGCTTGGCGATTTCAAGGCATTGGTTGCCGATCTAAATGCGGGCAAGGTGGATTGGCTGGTGATTCTGAATGCCAATCCAATTTACGACGCGCCCGCCGATCTGAATTTTGCCGACGCCTTCAACAAGGCCAATATTGTTGCCCACCTCGGCTCGCATTACGACGAGACCGGCCAGCAGGCGCACTGGCATATTCCCGCCGCGCATTATCTCGAGTACTGGTCCGATGCGCGCGCGTACGACAGCACAGTTTCGATTGTGCAGCCGATGATCGATCCGCTTTACGGCGGACACACGGCGCACCACGTTTTCCAGGCGTTGCTCAACGAGCCGATGCTGCGCCCCTACGATGCGGTGCGCGAAACGTGGAAGACGACGATCAAGGGCGATTTTGAAACCGGCTGGCGCAAGGCGCTGCACGACGGATGGATTGCGGATACGGCCAATGCCAACGGCACAGCGAACGTCATCTCCGGTGTGAGGCTCGACAAGGCAATTCCCCCAACGCCTACGTCGAAGGATTCGCTCGAAATCATCTTCCGGCCTGACCCGAATGTCTACGACGGGCGCTGGGCGAACGTGGGCTGGCTGCAGGAGTTACCCAAGCCGGTGACGAGTCTGAGCTGGGACAACGCGGCGATCGTTTCCGGCGCGACGCTGACGAAGCTGAATCTCGAAGAAGACGACATTGTTGAGTTAACAGTGGGCAACGGCCGAGTGAAAGCGCCGGTTATCGTTGCGCCGGGCCATCCCGATAATTCCGTCACGGTTTATCTCGGCTATGGCCGGCAAATTGGCCGCGTTGCCGGTGGCGCGGGCTTCAACGCGTATCTGATTCGCAATACGTGGGCGCCGTTCTACGCCACCGGATCGATTCGCAAAGTTGAAGGCAAGTGGGGCATCGCCGTCACCAAGAGCCACTACCAGGACAAGCGCGCCAGTTCCTTGCAGGGACAGGGCAAGGGCGACAATTCGCTCGAAGCCGATGAGGCGCTGGGACCGCGCGGGATTATTCGCTACGCCACGCTTGACGAGTTCAAGGCCAATCCGAACTTCGCGCACGAGGGCGATACGCACGAAACGCCCAGCCGCGACACCTCATTGTTCCCGAACTGGGAGTACAACGAGGCCAACGCCTGGGGCATGTCGATCGACATGAACAGTTGCACGGGCTGCAATGCGTGCATCGTGAGCTGTTATGCCGAGAACAATATCGCCGTGGTGGGCAAGCAGCAAGTGCGCATCGGACGCAACATGCAGTGGCTGCGCATCGACACATATTTTGAGGGCGATTTGGCCGCGCCGCGCGCGCACTTCCAGCCCATGGCCTGCCAGCACTGCGAAAACGCGCCCTGCGAACAGGTTTGCCCGGTGGGCGCCACTGTGCACACGCCGGAGGGCCTGAACATGATGGTCTACAACCGCTGCGTGGGCACGCGCTACTGCTCCAACAACTGTCCCTACAAGGTGCGGCGGTTCAACTTCCTGCTGTACTCGGACTACGAGACCGAAAGCCTCAAATTGATGCGCAACCCCGACGTCAGCGTGCGTTCGCGCGGCGTAATGGAAAAGTGCACCTACTGCGTGCAGCGCATCTCGGCAGCCAAGATTGACGCCGACAAGGAAAATCGCAAAATACGGGACGGCGAGATCGTGACGGCGTGTCAGCAGGCATGCCCGGCCAACGCCATCGTCTTTGGCAACATCAACGACAAAGAGAGCCGTGTTTCGAAACTCCGCGCCCAGCAGCGCAGCTACCAGGTAATCGCCGACATCAATACTCGTCCGCGGACGCAGTATGTGGCCGAAGTTCTGAATCCGAACCAGGAACTCGAAGAGACGCCGGTGGAGAGAAAAGAAGAGACGTAGGGACTAGGGACCAGGGACTGAGGGAACAAGAACAGACGATCATGGCGACTAAGGAAGTAAAACCTCCCGAGCATTGGGTCGATCCGGCAACCGGCGAGTACCGCGTGATTGCGCCGGGCCAGACCTTCCGGTCGATCACCGAGAAGATCGTGCGCATTGTGCTCACGCCGCATACGCCGATGGGCTGGTTTGCGCTTTTCACCATCGCCGGCGGCGGAGCCACCATGCTCATGGTGGCGCTCACCTGGCTCTTCCTCAAAGGCGTGGGCATCTGGGCCATTTCGCAGCCGGTGGCGTGGGGATTCGCCATCATCAACTTCGTCTGGTGGATCGGCATCGGCCACGCCGGCACGCTGATTTCGGCGATTCTTCTGCTTTTCAAGCAGCAATGGCGCAACGCGATCAGCCGCTTCGCCGAAGCCATGACAATCTTCGCCGTCATGTGCGCGGCGTTGTTCCCGGTGATTCACGTCGGCCGTCCCTGGCTGGGTTACTGGCTGCTCCCGCTGCCCTTCACCATGACCGTGTGGCCGCAGTTCCGCTCGCCGCTAATGTGGGACGTGTTTGCGGTTTCAACGTACGCGACGATCTCAGTGGTTTTCTGGTACATCGGCATGATTCCCGACCTGGCCACGTTTCGCGACCGCGCGCAGTCGAAGATTGCGAAATATTTCTACGGCATACTTTGTTGCGGATGGCGCGGTTCGATACGCCATTGGATGCAGTACGAGACGGCCGCACTGCTCTTGTCCGGGTTGGCCACGCCGCTGGTGCTGTCAGTTCACACGGTCATCAGCTTTGATTTCGCCGTGGCTGTCCTGCCCGGCTGGCATACCACCATTTTCCCACCCTATTTCGTTGCCGGCGCTATCTACTCCGGCTTCGCCATGGTGTTGTCGCTGGCCATTCCGCTGCGCAAGTTCTACCACCTTGAGTCGCTGGTCACCGACCGGCACATGGACAACTGCGGCAAGGTGATGCTGGTGACGGGTTTTATCGTGGCCTACGGGTACGGCATGGAGGCCTTTATGGCGTGGTACTCGGCCGACCACTGGGAGGCCTTCACTTTCTGGAACCGCGCCTTCGGACCGATGGGCTGGTCCTACTGGTTGTTGATCACCTTTAATCTGGCGATTCCGTTGACTACTCTGTGGGTTCGCAAATGGCGCACCAACATGGTCTTCATGTTCATCATATCGATTATTGTGAACACGGGCATGTGGTTTGAGCGTTTCGTTATCGTAGTCACCAGCCTCACTCGCGACTTTCTGCCGTCTTCGTGGGGCACGTATCGCGCGACCAAATGGGATTACATGACATTCTTTGGCACGGTAGGGTTCTTTGTTTTCATGTTCCTGCTGTTTGTGCGCTTCCTGCCTATGATTCCCATGAACGAAATTCGCATGTTGCTGCCGGGAGCGAAGATCAAGCCCAAAGCGGCAGCAGAGGTAGGTGACTGATGCCGGCACGCGAAGGAACCTACGGCCTGCTGGCCGAATTCGATAGCCCGAGCGATCTGGTGCGGGCCGCGCGCCAGGCGCGCCAGGACGGCTGGCGGCGCATGGACTGCTATACGCCCTACCCTGTAGAGGAAGCGGCCGAGGCGATCGGCTTTCATCGCAACAAGGTGCCGCTTATCACTCTCATTGGCGGATTGCTGGGCGGGGCGGCCATGTTCGCGCTGCAGGTATGGGTCTCTGTACTGGCGTATCCGCTCAACATTGCCGGCCGCCCCACGTACTCCTGGCCGGCATTCATCATACCCACCTACGAGTGGACGATTCTCTGGGCAGGCCTCTCGGCAGGGTTCGGAATGCTGGCGCTGTGTGGACTTCCGGCGCTCTATCATCCGCTGTTCAACGCGCCCAACTTCCGTGACGGCGCAACAACCGACAAGTTCTTCCTGTGCCTTGAGGCGCTGGACCCGAAGTTCAATCTCGCGGAGACAAAGGCGTACTTGCTGACATTCACGCCGAACTCGGTGGTGGAGGTGGAGTACTGATGAGAAGCAACCGCCTCAATTTGATCTCCGGGATTGGGAGGGCCGGCGACGGTTCCTGCTTTCCCACCCTTGCGACTAAAAACCGTCGCAAGGATGGGGCACCCAGGATGGCTGCCTTGTTCGGTCTTGCTGCGCTGCTCCTCGTGGCCGGATGCCGGCAGGACATGCAGGACCAGCCGAAGATGGATCCGCAACGCGGCTCAGACTTCTTTGCCGACCATCGCGGGGCACGTCCGCAGGTGCTTAATACCGTGGCGCGCGGCCAACTCCACGACGACAGCTACTTCTATACCGGCGTGGTCGAGGGCCCGAACGGCTACAAGCAGGAACTGAACGCGATGCCCTTCCCGGTGACGATGGAAGTGCTGAAGCGCGGGCAGGAGCGGTTCAATATTTACTGCACGCCGTGCCACTCGCGCGTGGGGAACGGCCTGGGCGAGATTGTGCAGCGCGGCTACAAGCCGGCGGCAAATTACCACGACCAGGTGCACCTGTCGCAGCCCATCTCGCACTACTTTTACGTGATGACGCACGGTTACGGCGCCATGCCGGATTACTCGTCGCAACTGACGCCCGTGGATCGCTGGGCGGTCGCGGCTTATATCCGCGCCTTGCAACTCAGCCAGGCGGCCACTGTCCAGGATGTTCCAGCGGGCGTGACCGTCGAGGATTTGAAAGAGATTGCACACGAAGAGAATTTGCCTGAGGCCGACGCTGGACCGTGGCCCAGGCCGTCGACGGCGGTGTATGCGAATCCCATTGCAAGCGAGGGAACTCCGGCAATGGCTCCGGCCGAAACGGCGCCGCCCGCTATCAAGATTCCGAATACGCCTCCGGCGCCTGCGGGCAAAGGTGGCAAGTGAGCGGGAAAGACAGGGACTGAGGGACTAGGAACTAGGGACTAGGGGCTGAGGAAGAACGAAGATGGCTCACGATTCAAACGCGGCAACACACGCCAAGACGCTTCCCGCCGATTTAAGCGCGCCGGCTTTTGTCGACACATGGAAGAATCGCGCGCTGATGGTGGGGGTGGTTTCGTCCGCGATCGCCGTGATTCTGGCGATGCTGGGTCAGGCGCAGGATGGCCTGGGCTGGGATCATCTGCTGCGCGCCTGGACGCTGGGCACGGTAGTCACCTGGGGTCTCGCGGTCGGCGGGCTGGCCATGCTGATGGTGCAATATTGCTCCGGAGGCAAGTGGGGTCTGCTGTTGCGGCGGCCGTTCGAGGCCATGAGCCGCACGCTACCGCTGGTCTTCGTTTACTGGGTGGTCGTGGCAATTTTCATGAAGCGGCTCTACCTGTGGGCTCAATTTACAACGGTCAGCAGCACGGCGGCGGCACTCAAATCCGGCATCCTTACTGAGATGCAGGCGCACTGCATCAACTTCAAGCGGCCCATGCTGAATCCCATCGCTTTCACCTGGGTAAGCCTGCTCTGCTTCGCCATCTGGGGCTTCTACGCGTGGCGGCTGAATTCGCTGGCCCTCAAACGCGATGCCGACCTGCCCGAAAACACGCCCGTCTGGATTAAGAAATTCGAGAATTTCTGCGGCCCCGGCATCGTGATCTACTCCGTCACCATGACGGCTGGCGCTATTTACTGGGTGATGTCGATGGACCCGACATGGTTTTCGACGGTCTACGGGCTGTTGTTCCTGGTGGGGCAGGGATACGCGGTATTGGCCTTTTCCATCGTCGTCGCCGTCTCGCTCTCCAAGGCAGAGCCTTTCAAGACCATTCTGCGCCAGACCGAGCAGCACGATCTGGGCAAGCTCGCCTTCGCCTTCGTGATGCTCAACATTTATCTGGCTTTCGGACAGTTCCTCATCATCTGGTCCGGGAACCTTCCGCAGGAAATCAACTGGTACCTGGACCGCATCCGCGGCGACTGGGGCGTCATCATCACGCTGGACTTCATCTTCCACTGGCTGATTCCGTTCACGATGTTGCTGTCGCGCGACTTGAAGCGCAACAAGAAGCGGCTTGTGCGGGTGTGCCAGTGGATGGTCTTCGCCCGGGCGTTCGACATGTTCTGGCTGATCGAGCCGAACTTCAAGGACGCCGCGCGCAACCTGCACTTCAGTTGGGGAATTCTGGAGTACATTGCAGTGCCAGTGGCCATGTTTGCCTTCTGGGTGGCCTATTTCTGCACGCGCCTGAAGACGAGGCCGCTGGTGCAGGTCAACGATCCGCATGTGGCGGAGATTCTGGAGCCTGAACATGCCATCGCATAACGAATCCGACCCCGGACACGAGCCGGAAAAGCACGAAGTGGACGCGTCGGCGGGCTATGAGCGGAGCGACGCGAACGTAAGGGGCACTGCTGTATTCATGACCGCGCTTCTTATCTTTGTGGCGGTTACGGGGCTGCTCTGCTACGGCATCGGCAAGGTGATCAACGCCCGCATGAACCGGGAAGACGGGCCCAACAGCAAATGGACCAAGACCGTGGACGTTCGGCAGCTTGGCAACATGCCCTCCAGCCCCGAATTGCAGAACAAGGTGGCGACACTGACGCAGACCTTCCCCACACCGCGAGTGCAGACCGACGACGGCAACCAGGATGTGGCCGACCTGCACGCGCGCGAAGCTCTGCTGCTCGACAACTACAGTTGGGTCAATCAGTCGAAGGGGAAGGTGAGGATTCCCATCGAGCGGGCGATGGAACTGATTGCGCAGCGGGGATTGCCCGTGACCCCGGCGGTGGAGACGTCGCCTCCGATGACGGGCGACTACGTGCCCACGGTGGCCGTGCCGCTGACTGACGGATTCGCACCTACCGCCTTTGAGCAAGAAGAGGCACAGTCCAAAGCTGTGAAGGCGCAACGGGGAGAGCAGAGGTAAGACAGATGGGCGAGTTAGCAAGTCAGCGAGTCAGCAAGTCGGCGGGCGCCAGGCTCGCCGCCGCAGCGATCGTGGTTTCTCTCGCCGCTCCGTTCGTGTCCGCGCAGGTTTCCAGCTACGCCGACAAGGCGACGGGACCGGTCAACGACAGGCCGCCATCGATTTTGAACGGCGTGGGCATCGAGCAGCGTTTGAACACACAATTGCCGCTCAACCTCACATTCACCGACGATGCGGGCAAACAGGTGATGCTGGGCAGCTACTTCGGCAAGAAGCCAGCCATCCTCGCGCTGGTCTACTACCAGTGCCCCATGCTCTGCTCCGAGGAACTCAACGGCCTTACCAGCGCCTTGCAGATGGTCCGGTATGTTCCCGGTAAAGACTTCAACATTGTCGTAGTGAGCATCGATCCCACGGAGGGCACGGAGCTGGCAGCGGCCAAGAAGCGCACTTACCTTAAGCGCTACGGGCATCCCGAGACGGCCAACGGCTGGCACTTTCTGACTGGCACGCAGCCGAATATCGACGCGCTGACCGCGGCTGTGGGCTTTCGCTACGTCAAGCTCAATGTGCCGGGCAGCAACCAGACGCAGTTTGCGCACGCCAGCTCGATTCAAATCGTCACGCCGGAGGGCAAGCTGGCCCAGTACTACATGGGGGTCGAGTACTCGCCCAAAGATATGCTGCTGGGCCTGGACGAGGCCAGTTCGAACCGTATCGGATCGCCGGTGGAGAACATTCTTACCTACTGCTACCACTACAATCCCGCGACCAACACGCACGATCTGATTATTTCGCGGATCATTCAGCTGGGAGGACTCGTCACGCTGGTGTGTTTGGGCGGATTCATGTTTCTCATGTTTCGCCGCGACTACCGGCAGGATCGGCTGGCCGGAGCGGCGATGCACGGGACGGCAAAGAAAGTGAACGGATAACGCAATGGACCACATCAGCCCAGTACTTTGGCAGTTTCTTGAGAAGTGGTTGGCGCACTTCCCGCTGTTCCCGCCGGAGGCGTCGAAGATTGCGGCCGAGTCGGACGCGCTCTATTTCTTCATGGTCCTGGTGAGCCTGGTCGGGCTGACGCTGGTGGTTTTGCTGATTGTGGGTTTCTCGATCATCTACAGCAAGGCGCGTCATCCGAAGGCGGTGCAAATCGAAGGCTCTACGCTGCTTGAGGCCACATGGACGATCATCCCGCTGGGGCTGTTCCTCGTCATGTTTGTGTGGGGCGCGCTTCTTTACTTCCGCATCTATACGCCGCCGGCCAACGCCATGAATATCTACGTGGTGGGCAAGCAGTGGATGTGGAAGGCCGAGCATCCCGGCGGCCAACATGAGATCAACTCACTGCACGTGCCCACGGGCCAACCCATCCAATTGACGATCATCTCGCAGGACGTGTTTCACAGCTTCTCCATCCCTGCGTTTCGCGTCAAGCGCGAGGCGATCCCGGGCCGCTATACCACGGTGTGGTTCGAGCCCACCACGCCCGGCACCTATCACCTCTTCTGCACGCAGTACTGCGGCACCAACCACTCGCAGATGATCGGCGACGTGGTGGTGATGACGCCGGATGACTTCAAGAAGTGGCTGGCCGGCTCCACCAGCGGCGACTCGCTGGCGCAGGACGGCGAGCGGCTGTTCGCCAGCTTGAGCTGCAGCGCGTGCCACAACACGCGGCCCGATGCGCGCGGGCCCAGCCTGGCAAACGTCTACGACTCCAGGCTAACGCTCTCCACCGGCCAGACCATCACCGCCGACGAAGCTTATCTGCGCGAGGCGATCCTGAACCCGTCGCAACACATCACGCAGGGCTACGCGCCTATCATGCCCACCTACCAAGGCCAGGTCAGCGAAGAAGGCCTGATCGCGCTGGTTGAGTACATCAAGAATCTCGATTCTGATTATCGCGTCCAGCAGACGCTGAACACCACCGATATTCCCCCGGCGAGCGGGGGACAAGCGCCGGCAGCCGGGCCGAAGCCCGCGGCGCAGAAGGGGGTCAACCCATGAGCACTGCCACCATCGTCAGTCTTCCCGATCAGTCCACGGCCAGGATCCCCAAGATGAACTTCCTGACCAAGGAGAACGGCCTGCTGAGCTGGCTGTTGACCAGCGACCACAAGCGGATCGCCACGCTGTACCTGATTTCGATCACGTTTTTCTTCTTTATCGGGGGCGCGCTGGCTGGCCTCATCCGCCTGGAGCTGCTCACGCCGCAGACTTCCCTGATGGCCGCCGACACCTATAACAAGGTGTTCTCGATGCACGGCCTCATCATGGTCTTCTTTTTCCTGGTGCCGTCGGTGCCCGCCACCATCGGCAATTTCGTGATTCCCATGATGGTCGGGGCCAAGGACCTTGCTCTGCCCAAAATCAATCTGCTGAGCTGGTATCTCTACATCATCGCCGGCGCGATGATGCTGTACACCATGAGCGTCGGCGGCGTCGACACAGGCTGGACCTTCACTACTCCGCTCTCCACGCATTATCTGAATACGCATGTGGTCTCGGCTGCCATGTGCGTTTTCGTGGCCGGATTCAGCTCCATCCTCACCGGTCTCAATTTCATCGTCACCATCCACAAGATGCGCTGCCCGGGCATGACCTGGTTCCGGCTCCCGCTCTTCGTTTGGTCAATGTACGCGGCCAGCATCCTGATGGTGCTGGGCACGCCGGTTCTGGCCATTACGTTGACCTTGGTTGGCCTGGAGCGGATTTTTCACATCGGTGTTTTTGATCCGGCGTTTGGCGGCGACCCGCTTCTCTTCCAGCACTTGTTCTGGTTCTACTCCCACCCCGCCGTCTACATCATGATTTTGCCTGGCATGGCCGTGATCAGCGAAGTAGTTTCAACTTTCAGCCGTAAGCGCGTCTTTGGCTACACTGCCGTCGCGTTCTCTTCAGTGGCTATCGCGATCTTCGCATTTTTCGTCTGGGCACATCACATGTTCATCATGGGCATCTCGAACTATGCGGCGCTGGTCTTCTCACTGCTCACCATGCTCGTCGCTGTGCCCTCGGCCATCAAGATTTTTAACTGGGCCTTCACGCTCTACAAAGGCTCGGTCACCTTTGAGACGCCCATGCTCTACGCTTTTGGCTTCATGGGCCTGTTCACCATCGGCGGCATGACCGGCGTTTTCCTGGGCTCGACGGGCACGGACATTAACCTGACGGAGACCTACTTCATCGTGGCTCACTTCCACTTTGTGATGGTGGGAGGCATG
Source organism: uncultured Acidobacteriaceae bacterium (assembly GCA_963848805.1). GTDB lineage: Bacteria > Acidobacteriota > Terriglobia > Terriglobales > Acidobacteriaceae > Telmatobacter. The sequence goes on from CAWKFD010000024.1 coordinate 53,259, forward strand.
TTGATGGCCTTTCTTGCGGGCATTCACTTCTGGTGGCCCAAATGGACCGGGCGCATGTATCCGGAAAAACTCTCGCAACTGGCGGCACTGATCACCTTCATTGGCTTCAACTTCACCTTCTTCCCGCAGTTCATCCTGGGCACGCTGGGCATGCCGCGGCGCTACGCCGCTTACCCGCCGGAGTTCCAGGCGCTCAACGTCTTCTCTACGGCCGGCGCCACCATTCTCGGGGTGGGGTACCTGCTGCCCATCCTTTACCTCACCTGGTCGCTGAAGTACGGGGCCATCGCGGGCAATAATCCCTGGCAGGCGACGGGGTTGGAGTGGCAGACACAGTCGCCGCCGCTCACTGAAAACTTCGTTGAGATTCCCATCATGGATCACGAGGCCTACGACTACGAGTGGCTCGAACGACAGCAAGAGAAAGAGGTGGCGAGTGTCGGATAGCACCGCAATTGCCAACGGCGCGCAGGCCGAAGCCGGCGATGCTCATGGCGATGCTCATCACGAGGAGCATCCGTCCTATCAGCGCCATCACTTCGAATCCGTCGATCAGCAGTTTGACGCCACCAACTTCGCCATGTGGCTCTTCCTGCTGACGGAGATCATGTTCTTCGGCGGCCTGTTCGCCTCCTATCTGATTATGCGCAACTGGTATTACCGGCCGTTCGTTGAAGGCTCGCACCAGTTGAGCATCTTTTGGGGCACGGCCAACACCGCGGTGCTCATTGCCTCCAGCTTTACCATGGCCATGGCCGTGTGGTCTGCCGAGGTGCGCCGCAAAGGCGCGCTCCTGCTTTGCCTGAGCCTGACGCTCCTGCTGGGGTTTGTTTTTCTTGGCATCAAGGGTATCGAGTGGCATGAAAAATGGGAGAAGCACCACGTACCCGGTTTCCACCAGTACAGCATTGCGGCATTTCTCGATCCCGCCTCGGACCCGGAGGTGCACCAGCAGTATCCGGATGACCAGCCGCTGCCATACGACCTGGCCCAGAAGACCGAGCAGTACTTCTTTCTCTACTTCGCCATGACCGGAATGCACGCGCTGCACATGGTGATTGGCTGCGGCATCCTGATCTTTATGATCGTCCGCGCCAAGGCGGGGGCCTACACCGCAGGGCATGTGACGTTCGTTGAAAACTTCGGGCTCTACTGGCACTTTGTCGACATTATCTGGATTTATCTCTTTGCGCTGCTGTATCTGATCAGCAGGCATGGCTAGAACAGAGAACAGAGGATAGAGAACAGAGAACGGGGACTAGGGGATATGAGCGAACAGCATGCACAAACCGAGCGCGAGCATCACATTGTTAGTCCAAAGACCTACATCGCGATACTCTTCGCGTTGTTGGTGGGGACAACGTTGACAGTGTTGGCGTCTTACTTCGATCTCGGCGAGTGGCACATCGCTCCGGGCCTTACTCTTTTCTGGAACCCGGTCGTCGCGCTGGCCATCGCCTCCGCCAAGGCCATCCTTGTGGTGCTGTTCTTCATGCATGTGAAATACAGCCCCAAGCTCACTAAACTTACCGTGGGCGCAGGAATCTTCATGTTCCTGGTGCTCATCGGCATGACGCTGACCGACTACATGACCCGTGCCTGGGGGCGGTGGTAAAGGCAGAGAACAGAGAACAGAGAACAGAGAACAGAGAACAGAGAACAGGGATCAAGGAACAGTGGGCCGCCTGCGGGCGGCCTCTTGAATTGTTGCTGCGGTTTTCTTCCTTCCAGTGCGGCGTGATCCAATTTCATTAATGGCTGCTGAGTTTGGGAACTCCGAGACGCCAGGGGATCTGGTCAGGCTTTCCAGCAATCAGCGCGTGCTGATCCGCCGCGGCGGCGCGCCGCGCAAAGACGGTGCTTGCGTTGTGTACTGGATGCAGCGCGCCCTGCGGATCGCGGACAATCCCGCGCTCGATGTCGCCGTGGAGGCCGGAAATATTCTCGGGCTACCGGTTTGCGTTTATTTCGGCGTGATCTCGAACTATCCCAACGCGAATTTGAGGCACTATCACTTTCTTCAACAGGGTCTGCGGGACGTTGCCGAGGATGCATCCGAGCGGGGCGTGGGATTCGTGGTTCGGTGCGCGCCCGAGGCGTCACTTGAAGCTTTCGTCGAAGAGGTTGGCGCTGCTCTGCTCGTCGGTGATGAAAATCCGTGCCGCGAGCCTGAACGCTGGCGGCGTGCGCTGGCCATGCGCCTAAGAATCCCTTTCTGGACAGTTGATGCCGACGTCGTAGTCCCGTCACGCGTCTTTGGCCGCAGTTTCGCTCTGCTCCACCACTTTCGGCCGAGGCTCAAGGCAGAACTGCCAAAATTTCTCGCTGCGCCGCCAAAGGTAGCGCCCCTCCACAAATGGAAATTCTCGAAGGCCATTCGCAGCTTCGATCTTTCGCAGGAAATCACTGCCGGATTTGCCAAGCTCGACCGCTCCATTGCGCCTGTAGATAACTTTATCGGCGGCACGCACGCAGCGCTCAAGCGCCTGAAGGAGTTTGTCCGTTACGATCTCGCAAGCTACAACGATTCGCGCAACCATCCGGAGATCTCAGGGACAAGCCGGCTGTCGCCGTATCTCCACTTCGGCAATATTGGCCCGCTGACGATTGCGTCTGCAGTGCAGAAGGCCGCGGACACCGGCCAGATTCCGCATGAGGCGGGAGAAAAGTTTCTGGAGCAGTTGATTGGCTGGAGGGAGCTTGGGATTCTGTTCGTTCGCCACGAACCAAACTACGACAACTGGGAGTGCGCCGCGCCCTGGGCCCGCAAGACCCTGCTCGAACACGCTGCCGATCCGCGTCCGCATCGCTACACGTTTGATCAATTGGAGCGAGGCGAGACGCACGATGACCTCTGGAACGCGGCGCAGCGCGAGATGGCCGCGACAGGCTGGATGCACAACTATATGCGCATGTACTGGGCGAAAAAGATTCTGGAATGGGCGCCCGACCCGGCAACTGCCTTCGACTGGGCGGTGATCCTAAATGATCGCTACGAATTAGACGGGCGCGATGCCAATGGCTATGCCGGCATTTCCTGGGCAATTGTGGGCAAACTCGACCGTCCCTGGTTTGAGCGCCCGGTCTTCGGCCTGGTGCGAGCCATGAGCGGCGCTTCCATCGCGAAGAAATTCGATGCCGAGGCCTACATCCGAAAGAGCAGCGAACTACGCTAAGCTTTTTCCCGTTACGATCTCAAAGTGGTTCCCTTCAGCGCCAGCATTGAAGCCACTTGAGGTATGGAAAGCCAAATGGCTGCCAGCCGCCGCCCAAAGTTCTCCCGCAGCGCCGGCGACCGTGCGCTTGTGTTGCAGGTCACAACCTATGCCGGTTTGTGCTGTCCTATAATGGGTCACTGTTTCATTCCCGGAAGCTGTGTGTTTCGTTGAGCGTTATCCGATGGATTCCGCGCTCATCCCCATTGGAAGATTTTCATCAAAGGGGACGCGGGAATCCGAATCCGGACGCGCGTCACGAATCCAATGTTCGTTCCGATATCGTTCGATCCGAATTGCACAAGCCCTGTTTCTGACGGCAGGGCAGGGAATCGCGCCGACCGCGCGCGCCGGCATGCAAGCCGCGGCGCGTGGGCACGTATAGCGCTGATCGCGTGGCTGCCGATTCTGCTCTCGCCTCGCCAGGCCGCCGTCGCGCAGACTCCGCTTCCCAGTGCGCAAACCAAATCAAGGCAGCAACAAACGCAGCAGCCCCTGCGCGTGCCCCCTCGCGTTTTGGAAGCCGAGCGCTTTCTCGCGCAGCGTGGTTGGACGCCGGGGCATCGCACAACGCGGCGAGCCACGGTCGCGCGCAGAGGCGCTCTGGCGGGCCCGGCAGCGTGGCAGCCCCAAGGCACAACCCGCCCTTTGACAAGCGCGTCAAACAACCCGGCAATATACGCGTCAGGCAACGCGCCAAGCAACCCAACTTGGACAGCTCTCGGCCCCACGGCCGTTCAAAGCCCCGATTTCAACCTCGTCACCGGCCGCGTGGCCACGATTGCCCTCGACCCTTCCGACACAACGGGCAACCGACTCTTTATCGGAACCACCGGCGGCGGCGTCTGGTTCGCGAACAATGCGGGCGTCGCCAATACGTCGCTGATCGCCTTTACGCCGCTCACCGACGCGGTAACCGCGCTGGGCGGAGCCGTCGACCCCTCCATCAGCATTGGCGCGCTCACCGTGCAGCCGGGCGGGACGGATGTGATTCTGGCCGGCACGGGCGATCCCAACGATGTGCTCGACTCGTATTACGGAGCCGGCATCCTGCGCTCGACCGACGGTGGAAACACCTGGAGCCTGATCCAGCAAACGATGGACCTGGAGGACAGCCTGAGCAACCGCGATTACGGCTTCGTGGGCAACGGCTTTGCGGGCTTTGCCTGGAGTACGGTGAATCTGCAGGTGGTAGTGGCCGCGGTTTCGCAGGCCTATGAGGGCACGGTGGTGGATGCGGACCGCGCCAACTCGAGCTACATGGGTCTCTATTACTCCTCTGACAGCGGAGCGACGTGGCACCTTGCCACCGTTACCGACAGCACCAGCGGTGACGTGCAAGGCCCGCTCAATCCGTCTCCGGGCTTCGGCAACGCCGCAACGGCGGTGGCGTGGAACCCGGTGCGGCAGTTGTTCGTGGCCGCAATACGCTATCACGGCTATTACCAATCGAGCGACGGCATCAACTGGAGTCGCCTCGGCGACCAGCCCGGCTCCGGGCTCACTACGCAGATGTGCCCCGCCAATACGGGCAGCATGGGCTCCATTTCCTGCCCCATTTTTCGCGGGGCGCTGGCGGTGAATCCCAAAACCGGCGACACTTTTGCCTGGACCGTGGACCTGAACAACCAGGACCAGGGACTGTGGCAGGACGCATGTGCCATCAGCGGCATAGCATGCAGCAACCCCACCATCACCTTTGCCAACCAATGGAATACGGCTGCGCTCGAAACCAGCACCCTCGAAGGACCGGCGACCATTGCCGACGGAACCTATACCCTGGCACTGGCCGCGGTTCCCTCCCAACAGGACACGCTGCTGGTGGCCGGAGACAACGACCTGTGGAAGTGCAGCCTGGCAATGGGCTGCCCGTGGCGCAACACCACCAACTCCACCACCTGCATGAGCGCGCAGGTGGGTGAATTCCAGCACGTGCTGGCCTGGAACGCGGCCAATCCGCTGGAAATTTTCATTGGCAACGACAGCGGGCTCTGGCGCTCGACAGATGCCATCGGCGAAACCGGAGCAGCGTGTTCGGCGACGGATTCCAACCACTTCCAGAACCTGAACGGCAGCCTGGGTTCGCTGGCCGAGGTGGTGAGCCTTTCGCCGGTGATCACTTCGCCCTACAGCATGATGGCCGGGCTCGGCGTGAACGGAACCGCAGGCGTGAAGAGCGACGCCGTGACAGTTGACTGGCCTCAGATTCTCTCCGGCTACGGCGGCCCGGTGGCAATCGACCCCACGAACAACAACAACTGGTACGTAAACAACGAGCCGGGAGTAGCCATATATTTATGTTCGCAAAACGCACCCTGCACGCCGGCGGAGTTTGGTACGAGCCCGGTTGTAACCGATGCGGATGTGGGTGGCGACGGCGACACCATGCCCACGCCAGCGCCGTTTCTGGTAGACCCGCTCGACCCTACACAGTTACTTATCGGGACTTGCCGCTTGTGGCGCGGTCCGGTGGGCGGAAGTTGGAGCGCGACGAACGCCATCAGCCCCATTCTGGACAGCGGCGCGACAGGTGTCGCCTGCAACGGCGACGCGCTCATCCGCTCCATCGCCGCCATGCCGCTCGCGAACGGCGGCGAAATCATTTATCTCGGCATGTACGGCTCGGCCAACAACGGCGCCAACCTGCCCGGCCATGTTTTGAGCGCGACCCTAAATCCCTCTTCCGGCTCCTCGCCTACGTGGAACGATTTGACGCTGAACTCCGTGGTCAACGACGCGCACACGCTCAACTACTACGGCCTCGACATCTCCAGCGTCACCGTTGACACCCACGACCCCACCGGCAACACCGTGTACGTGACCGTAGCGGGAATCGAGAGCCTGGGGCAGGAGATCCAAGTTGTTTACCGCTCGACCAATGGAGGGGCGAGCTGGACCGACATTACCGCCAACCTGCCCGCCGCGCCGGTTAATAGCCTGGCCGTAGACCCGCAGAACTCCAACACCGTCTACGTCGCCACGGACGACGGCGTGTACTCGACCACCGAGGTTCAAAGCTGCGCGCAATCGCTGTCGAATTGCTGGTCGGTGTTCGGCTCCGGACTGCCCGACGCCCCGGTGGTTGCGCTCAGCGCCGCTCCAGTTACCGCTTCAGCGCCGGTTCTGGTGGCGGCCACCTACGGGCGCGGCATCTGGCAAACCGCGCTGTGGAGCGCCGGCACGGGAATCACCTCCGCGTCCGTAAGTCCCTCTTCGCTCACCTTCCAAAGTCAGGCCTTCGACACCACCAGCGCGGCGCTGACAGTGACCCTCGAAAATACCGGCAGCATCGCCCTCGTGCCTACCTCCATTTCCACGAGCAGCAGCTTCAGCGAGACCGACAACTGCGTGAATGCATCCGTTGCCGCGGGAGCGAGCTGCTCCATTCAGGTCACGTTTACGCCCCAGGCAACCGGCCCGCTCACCGGCCTGATGACCATTTATGCCAATGTATACGGCGGCCAACTGACGGTGGATCTGAACGGAACGGGCGCCATATCCGGCGTGGTAACCCTGACGCCATCAACTTTGAGCTTCGGCGGGGTGGAAGTTGGATCCACTTCGACGCCGCTCCCGGTCGCGGTCGCCAATGGCAGCGCGGAGGCAATTCCTATCGGCAACGTTTCCATTACCGCTCCGTTCGTCATCGCCAGCAACTCCTGTGGCACCACCAGCCTTGCGGCGAGCAGCGATTGCCAGGTGAATGTTGAATTTGCGCCCACCGCATCCGGCGCTGCCACCGGCCAGCTCACCTTCACCGACGGCGCGGGCATCCAGACCGTGGAGCTGACCGGGACGGGCGAGGCCGCGCCCACCGACAACCTCAGCCCCACGTCGCTCAACTTCCCCTCGACGGTGGACGGCCAGCTTTCCGCCGCGCTTTCGATCTCGATCACCAATACCGGAGATTTAGCCGCTCACTTTTCCTGCCAATCCGGTCTCAGTGAGCGGCGAGTTTCAGCAATCGGGCTCCAGCCCCACGCAAATTCCTGCCCATTCGAGCGGCGTTGTTAGCGTGGTCTTTGCGCCCACGCAGACGGGCGCGCTCAACGGCACGCTCACCATCACCGATGCCCTGCGCACGCAGACCGTACTCTTGAGCGGAACCGGCGTGGCATCGGGAGAGTTCAGCGTCAATCCATCCAGTTTCACCTTCACCAACCAACAGCCGGGAGTAGCCAGCACTCCGCAGACGCTCACGGTAACGAACAACGGTGGAGCGCCGGTGGCCAATGTCGGGTTCCAGTTCACCGGCGGCGCCGCCTCCAGCTACTCCCTCTCCTCCACCACCTGCGGGGCCTTGCTCAATAACGGCAGCAGTTGCACGGCGCAGATTGTCTTTACGCCGGGCGCTACCGGCGCCATCGCGGCCACACTGGTTGTCTCCTCGTCCACCGCGGGCGTGGCGCCGGTTTCGGTGCCGCTCAACGGCTCAGGCCAGCTCACCTCCGGCCTGGCTACGAACCCGTCGCAACTCACGTTTCCCGTGGTAAGCGCGGGCCAGTCCAGCACGGCGCAGACGGTCACCGTCACCAACTCTTCGAGCTACACCATCGGCTCGGTCTCGCTGGCGGCTCCCGCGCCGTTCAGCATCACGCAAAACACCTGCACCGGCAGCCTGGCGGCGGGCGCCAACTGCACTGCAGCGGTCGTCTTCCAGCCCAGCACGGGCGGCGCTGCATCCGGCTCGCTGACGGTCAGCTCCTCTGTTGTAGGCACGCCGGCAACTGTGGCGCTCTCGGGAACCGGCTTCGATTTCAGCCTCGCCTTCAACGGTCCCTCCAGCCAGACCGTGACCAGTGGCCAGCAAGCCAACTACACGCTGGTAATTTCGCCGGCCGGGTCGAGCGGGACATTCTCGTTTGCGTGCGGAACGCTGCCGTCGAATTCACTTTGCCTCTTTAACCCCACCAGCGAAACGCTCGGCGCCGGCGTCGAGGGCAATGTGGTTGTAGAAATCTCTACGGGTAGCGGGTCGACAGCTCGCCTTGAAAAACCGGGGGCTCGCCTTGAAGAACCGGGCCCTGATAAACCCGGTCTCGACAAATCGGGTCCGGGCCGCACCGCTTTCCGACGCGCATTGCCTATGGCCTGCGGGCTGCTGCTGTTGCCGATCGCTATTTGCAAGCGCCGCAAGATAATGTTGCTCGTTGCGCTGCTGGCAATCATGACAGGAGGCATCACCAGTTGCGTCAGCGCGGGACTCAGCAATGGCAGCGGAGGTTCGGGCGGTTCCGGCGGCCAAGGCGGCGGATCGGGCACGCCGGCAGGCACATACACGATTCCCGTCACGGTCTCTTCCAACGGCATTTCGCAGCAGGTTAATGTAAGCCTCACGGTGGACTGAGCGGGCGGAGCAGCGGATTTGCGCGCGGCCAAAAAGGAAATCCGCGACCGGCTATACTTGAGCTTCGGGAATCAAAAACAAAGTCCGCGAAGAATTCGCAACGATGCACGCGCAGACATCGGAGCGAGGAAAAGCAGCGCATGACTGCCAAAGTGACTGTCGAAGAAGTGGAGCGCGTGGCCGAACTGGCGCACCTGGAACTGGCGCCGGAGGAAACCCAGAGCATGTTGCGCGACCTCAACGCCATTCTGGATTACGTGGCCGAATTGAACGAGCTCGACACCACGGGCGTGGCGCCGCTGGCGGAAGTGAGCGAGTTGCTGAGCGAGTATGAGAACGCCGCGAGCGCCACTGCGTCCCGCGCCGATCAGGTGCAGCCCTCGCTCGATCGCGCCATCGTGATGCCGCAGGCGCCGGAGACGGACAAGGCGTTCTTCAAGGTGCCGAAGGTGATTGAGAGATAGGGACTGAGGGACTGAGAGACTGAGGGACTGAGAGACTGAGGGACTGAGAGACTGAGGGACTGAGGGACTAAGGGACTGAGGGACTAAGGGACTGAGGGAACAGGGAACAGGGAACAGAAGAAGAGGAGCGTTATTGCCGGGCGAGATCAAAAGCGGGGAAACCTTCGTAGAGAAGCCGAAAACTCTGGCTGAATTGCGCGCGGAGATCGCGGCGGGCCGAACCAGGGCAACGGATCTTGCCGCCAACTACTACGAGCGCATCGAAAAGAAAAATCCGCGGCTGAATGTTTATCTGAGCCTGACCAAAGAGCGCGCGCTTGCGCAGGCCGAGCGCATTGATGCGCTGGCGGCCAAGGGCGATCCGCTGCCTCCGCTGGCCGGCATTCCGGTGGGCGTTAAAGACGTGCTCGTGATGCAGGGCGCGCCGGCAACGGCGGGCTCGAAAATCCTCGAAGGCTACCGGCCTCCTTACGACGCGACTGCCGTGGCAAAGCTTGAAGCCGCGGGCGCGGTGCTGCTGGGCAAGATCAACTGCGATGAGTTTGCCATGGGATCGTCGAATGAGAATTCGGCCTACGGCCCGGTGCGCAACCCTGTCGATACCGAGCGCGTTCCGGGTGGATCGAGCGGAGGCTCGGCTGCGGCAGTGGCAGCCAACCTGGCCGTGGCCACGCTGGGTTCCGATACAGGCGGCTCCATCCGCCAGCCCGCAAGTTTTTGCGGAGTGGTGGGCGTGCTGCCCACCTACGGGCGCGTTTCGCGCTACGGACTCATTGCTTTTGCCTCTTCTCTGGACCGCGTGGGGCCTTTTGCCGCCAACGTGCGCGACGCCGCTACCATGTTGGGCGCGATCGCCGGCCACGATCCCAATGACGCCACCAGCTCACAGGCTCCCGTGGAAGACTACGCGGCCGAGAGCGACAAGCCCGTCAAAGAACCGGGGAAAGCGGGACTGCGTATCGGCGTGCCCGCCGAGTACTTTGCCGAGGGCCTCGACCCCGAGGTGCGAGCGGCCGTCGAGAAGGGAATCGCTGCGCTCGAAGCCGCCGGATGCCAGGTCAAATCGGTCTCGCTGCCGCACACTAAATATGCCGTCCCCACCTACTATCTGGTGGCCACGGCCGAGGCCAGCGCCAATCTCGCCCGCTTTGACGGCGTGCGCTACGGCTACCGCTCGCCCCGCTCGGCGACACTCGCTGAAATGTACTCGCACTCGCGCGATGAGGGCTTCGGCGCCGAGGTCAAGCGCCGCATTTTTCTTGGCACCTATGCGCTTTCGGCCGGCTACTACGACGCGTATTACCTCAAAGCGCAGCAGGTGCGCCGCCTTTTAGCCGAGGAGTTTCTGCGCGCCTTTGCCGAGGTCGACGCCATCGTCACGCCCACTTCGCCCTTTCCGGCGTTCAAAATCGGAGAGAAGACCGGCGATCCCGTGGCCATGTATCTGGCCGACATCTACACGGTGACCGCGAGCCTGGCGGGGATCTGCGGCGTAACGGTGCCCTGTGGCGCAACCAAGGCCGGCCTGCCGGTGGGGATGCAGGTGCTGGCGCGGCATCTCGGCGAGGGTACGGCCTTCCGCGTAGCGCGGGCGGTGGAAGCGGCAGACATTTGATTCTGGAGTGGAATCAGGGTGAAGGAGCGCCCGGCATGATGTTTCACGTAACCAACGAGCAAGCGGAAGACGGCTGGATCGTCGCCGAATGTCCCGCTTTGCCGGGCTGTGTCTCCCAAGGCCGCGATGAGAAAGAAGCTCTTGATAACATCCGTGAGGCAATCACCGGGTGGTTATGGGCCGAGAATCGGAAGGCTGACGATCCGATCCATTCCGTGTAAGCTGTAGCTGTTGTCGCTGCGTATGCGTCATTTTTCCCAAGAGCGTGTTTCCAGGAATCCGTAAGAAAGGCAACCGCAGATCCTTCGGCTCCGTCCCACTGAAGCGGGACTTCGCTCAGGATGACAACGCGTTTAACGCGTTTATTGAGCGAGCCTAAGAGTTGGAACGAGAGCCCCTGATGAAAGACCGGGCGCGAGACGGATTCACGAATCACAGGAGAAATGCCGCGATGCACGCTCGGCAGATATCTGTTCATGTCGCCCTCCTATTCGCAATGTTGTTTGCGATCGCCTGTACAGCCTCAGCCGCACCGCGCAAGCACACCGTCGTACTGGGCGCGGCGAAGAAAGTGCCTTATTCCAAGGCTGGCGATCCGGGCGGCGCGGCGGCAGGCGAGAGCGAACTGAAGATTCGCGCTCTGCTGGTGGACGGTGTCGTGAAAGAGTGGACCACCGGCGACGCGCACGATGTGACCGGCCGCAGCTTTGTGGTGCGGCGTGTCATCCGGCTCAACGACACGCTTCCCGGCGACAAGCAGGAGCATTGGGTGTGGCAGCGCGGCCCGTGGCTGCTGGTAGATAGCGCGACCGGGCGGGTGACCGCCCTTAAGCTGCCCGATTACGATCCCGGCGTGAGCCAGGTGAGCTGGTTCCGCGACTATGCGGCCTACTGCGGCGTGACGGCCAGTGGAAAAAGCTTGTATGCGGTGGTGGCGCAGGTGGCTGCACGGAAGCCGATCCTGGCTAAAAAAATCGCCACCTATGACGCCGGCGGGCAGAATGCACAACCTGCGCAAAATGCGCAACCCACGCCGGCAGCGCCTTCCGCTCCCGCCGCTTCGTCCGCTCCCGCAGTCCCGGCTTGCGCTGCACCGGAATGGCAGCGCGAGCCGCTGCGCGTCAGCTTTCATCCCGCAGGCAAAGACGCGGTCAGCTACGATATCGTTCCCGGCTCGGCGGTGCTGGTGGAAGACTCAGGCGACGAGGAAGAAACGCCGGTCGCGGCTCCGGGGAAGTAGCGGGCCGGCAAGTTCAGCAGGGCAGCAGGTCAGCTCGTCAGCGAGTTAACATGGCAGTGGCAGTATGGAACCGTTTGACAAACTTCTCAATCGGGTCGAAGCGGCGCATGGGCACCTGTGTGCGGGGATAATTCTGGGCACGCGCATGGCCCAGCTCGGGTTGAGCCGGCTGGGATTTGAGGGCCGTCCGCAGGGCCCCGATCGCAAGCGCCTCGTCACCTATGTCGAAATCGACCGCTGCGCCACCGACGCCATCGAATTGGTCACCGGTTGCCGCCTGGGCAAGCGCGCTCTCAAGTTTCGCGATTGGGGCAAGATGGCCGCCACCTTTGTCGATCTCGCCTCGAGCCGCGCTATCAGGATTGTTGCGCTTGAGGACTCTCGCGATCTCGCCACCCGGCTCTTTCCCCACGAGGAGACAATGAATCGGCGGCAGATGCAGGCCTACCGCGAACTGAGTGATTCCCAGCTCTTCCGCGAGCAGTGGGTGCGCGTCTCCGTACCCGACTCCGAGCTCCCCGGCCACAAGGGGGAGCGTATCGTGTGTTCCCACTGCGGCGAGGGCGTGAACTTTGGCCGCGTCACCCTGGTCAATGGCGAACGGCTGTGCCTATCATGCGGCCATCCCGAATTAAGATACTGGGAGCCGGCCGATTCGGAAAATTGAGCCGGGTGGAAGAGGCACCTTGCTGCCGCCTCTCTTCTCTCCACCAGTTCCAAAGCGCCCACAGCATGAAAAATATCGCCAGGCCCACGGGAATCAACCACAGCAATTTCTCTGGAATCACCACGGTCATGGAAACAGTTCTTCTTTCCGTCCCCCGGCGCGCTCCGTGCACTCGTCTTACATCCGCCCCGGAAGACCCAGTGCTCTTAGTTGGCGCCATTTCCTGTAAGGACGGAATAGGCAATTCGTAAGGGCTCCATAAACTTACAAGCCGCCCGGCCGGGGCCGAGCCCACTGGGCGCACCGTTGCCGCGCCTTGACACCGAATAGTCCGCACATTTCTTATCTATTTAGGTATTCTTTTGGCAACCCAGGGCGGGACGGGCATGGCGCGAGCCGGTTTTCCTGCCTGGATTCCAGAGAAATACTGTGTCGAACAGGAAGCAGGCGGCAGTAGGGTTAAAAAGTGCATGCGGGCGGGGATGGGTTCGAGGTTCCCGACCTGCGCAACCGAACCCTCCTTCCAGAGCCCAGGGCAGTGGACGATCCGGGCCTCTAGAACCTTTCCGGTAGACAAATTTTGAGACGAATTTTTCGTCAGGCGCCGCGGGTAATGATCGAGTGCGCCTGTGCCAAAGGGCGGTTAACGCCGCTCTGAGGTAAGAAGAGGACACGAGCGAAAGATGAACCTGACGACAAGTTTTGCAGTGTGGGCGGCTGCCGCCCCGATTGGAGGGGGTGGTGGCATTGGCATGCTGCTGCCCATTTTGCTGTTTATCCCGCTGCTCTATCTGCTCATGATCCGTCCGCAACAAAAGAAGCAAAAACAGTGGCAGTCCATGCTGGCGGGCATCAAGTCGGGCGACCGGGTGACCACGGCGGGAGGCATCCGCGGCGTCATCCTGTCCATCAAGGACGATTCGATCATTATCCGTGTGCCGCCTGACAACCTGAAATTGGAAGTGGCCAAGAACGCCATCGCCTCCGTCACCACCCAAGACGAGCCTTCGGCCTCCTGAGTTTTTGGATTAGAGAATCAGAACAATGAAAAAGAATCTCAAGAACAAAATTGCCCTGATCGTTGCTGTGCTGCTGATCTGCCTGTGGGGCATCTTTGGCATTCCGTCGGGGATCAGTGGCAAGGCTTTGCTGAGCGCCATGTCCAACCGGATTCATCTTGGCCTGGACCTGCAGGGCGGCGCCCATCTCATCCTGCAAGTGCAGGTGTTGCAGGCCGTGGACGCGGAAACCGATAACGTCGAACAATCGCTGCGGCAGGATCTGAAAAAGGGCAACCTGACCTTTTCTCAGGTAATCAAGCCCAATCCGCTCCAGCAAGATCCGGTTACGCACAAGACATCGGGCAAGCCGGAGGTGATTCAAATCCAGGGCACCTCGCCTGCGCAATCGAACGCGGTGAGCATACTTCTGCAGGGCAGCAAGTATGCCAACGAATTCGATGTTTCCGGCGGCTCCGACAACAACTGGACGCTGACCATGAAGCCGATCTTCGAGAACGATCTCGAACGGCGAACGGTCGAGCAGGCGATCGCCACCATTCGCGACCGCGTGGATACGCTGGGCGTGAGCGAGCCGCTGATTCAGGAGTACAACCTGGGCGCCTACCAGATTCTCGTGGAGCTGCCGGGCATCAGCGACCTCGATCAGGTCATGAGCATCATCAAGTCCACGGCGCGGCTTGAGATTCACCCCATCGTCGGTGATGGCGGCGGCTACCCGGACGAGCAGGCGGCCCTGGCCAGCGTGGGCGGAGCGCTGCCGCCTGACGAGTACATTGTGCCCTGCCTGGGAGAGATGGCCTGCGGCAACAATCCCGGCACGGTGTTCATTCTGGAGCGCGCTCCGGTCGTGGCCGGCAGCGACTTTCGCTCCGCTGTCCCCTCCACCAATTCGAACACAGGCCAGCAGCAGGTGAGTTTTACGCTCACAGACGAGGCCGGCGACAAGTTCTGGGATTACACCAGCGCCAATGTGGGCAAGTATATGGCCGTGGTCATGGGCGGTCACGTCAGAAGCAATGCCGTGATCAAGAGCGCTATCCGCGATAGCGGGGTGATCGAAGGCAGATTCAGCCAGGAAGAGGTAATGGAGCTCTCCAAGCTGCTGAGCACCGGCACGCTGCCTGCTGACCTCAACCAAATTGAGGCCAGCACCGTGGGGGCGACGCTGGGCGCCGACTCCATCCGCGAAGGCGTCACGGCGGCGATTGTGGGCGTGGTTCTGGTCATGATTTTCATGCTCATCTATTACCGCAGCTCAGGCATCAACGCCGATCTGGCATTGATCTTGAACCTGGTCATCCTGCTGGGCATCCTGGGCCTCTCCAGCGCATTATCCGGCGCGGGCGGAGGGGGTCTTACGCTTACGCTCACATTGCCCGGCATCGCCGGAGTCATTCTCACGATCGGCATGGGCGTGGACTCGAATGTGCTGATCTTCGAGCGGATCCGCGAAGAGATTCGCGCCGGAAAAGCGGCCTCGGCGGCTGTGGACCAGGGCTTTGCCCGCGCCTGGGTCACGATTATCGATACCCACGTCACCACCATCGTTTCGGCGGCCATTCTGTTCATGTTCGGCACCGGGCCGGTCAAGGGTTTTGCTACCACACTGACCGTTGGTCTGGCGGCCAATCTATTCACGGCGGTCTTCGTCTCGCGTGTCATTTTTGAAGCGCATTTGAACAGGTTGAAGCCAGGCGAGATGGTCTCGATTTAGCGGCAGGGAACAAGGGACCAGGGAAAGCGCGGATGGCGCACGCGCGAACCTACAGGTTTGGTAACGGGGCATGACTTTTGGTTGTGCCGAAGAAAGCAGCAGAATGATCAGGGCTTTAGCCCCTGAATTTTGAAGGGAAGAAAAAGCAGTGGAATTTTTTCGCAGCCCCAACGTGAACTGGCTGGGATGGAAATGGTACTTCCTCGCCTTTTCCATGATCTTCAGCGTGGCCGGCATCGTGAAGATGAGCTGGAACATGACGCACATCGGCAGCCCGGTTCCGCTGGGCGTGGACTTTCGCGGCGGCACGCAGGTTGAAGTGCAATTTGCCAAGACTCCCGACGTCAACGCCATTCGCCGCGCGATCGACGCCTCGGGCGCAAAGGATGCCAGCATTCAAACTTTCGGGGATGCGGCGAATCGCGAAGTGCTCATCAGCCTGCCCGAAGAGACCAACGAAGCCGCCCTCGACACGGGCCGCCAACTGATCGAATCGGCGCTCCAGGCCCACTACAACAATTACTTCGACCCGAAAACGGGGGTGAAGGTCGACATCGTCGGTCCCACCGTGGGCCATCAGTTGGAGAAGCAGGCTACGCTGGCCACGCTTTATTCCATGGCGGGCATGCTGGTCTACCTATGGTTCCGCTTCCAGTTGATCTACGGCGTGGCCGCGGTGGTCGCCTGCTTCCACGACACACTCATCACTGTCGGCGCCTTTGCGCTCACCGGGCGCGAGATCTCGCTCACCGTCATCGCCGCCATCCTCACTCTCGTGGGCTACTCGATGAATGACACCATCGTCGTGTTCGACCGCATCCGCGAGAACCTGCGTTTGAGCCGCCGCGAAGCGTTGCCCGACCTCGTGAATCGCAGCATCAACCAGACGTTGAGCCGGACCGTACTCACCTCGGGCCTCACTTTTATCACCGTACTTTCGCTGTTTATTTTCGGCGGCCAAGTGTTGAACGGTTTTTCGTTCGCTCTTGTGGTCGGCATCGTCATTGGCACGTATTCCTCCATTGCCGTAGCCGCTCCGATGCTGGTGGCCTGGCAGGAGTGGCGCGCAGAGAAAGGCAGAGCCATCTCGCTCCCGGCCGCGAAACGGTCAAAAGGCTAAGTGCTGCCAAAGGTCAAGTCAAGAGTGAGTTAAGTCTAAAGGAAGTTTAGTATTGGCCGGTGCGTTGCTGCCCCTCGGACGGGAGACTTTCGGGAGCCGTAACACGATTAAAAGCGGGGTCGCCGCGGAGACCAAGGGCCGGATTGGGCGGGGCCGGAGGGACACGAAATTTGCTCCAGTTTTGCAGCACCTTTTACAGTGGTGTGAAGTTCTGATAGAGTAAATCAGCTCCCAAAAGCCTATTTTTGCACCCGGGAACATTTTTGCTTCCCGCAGTGTCTAAGTAGAAGTAAACCAAACCCGATTCCGAGGCTCGCCATGTTTGAAGATTCCACGTTTGAATCCGGAGGCAAGATCAAGGGAAAGAGCGGTCGCTGGATGCTGGTCACGGGCTGCATCGACCTTGCGATCCTCATTCTCTTGATTCTGATTCCGCTCATCTATCCTGAGGCGCTCCCAGCGGCGTTGATGCAGACGCTACTGTTTTTGCCCCCTCCGCCGCCTCCGCCTCCGCCTCCACCTCCGCCTGAGGTTAAAGTGGTCCACGTACAGTCGGAGATGATGAACAACCAGCTCACGGCGCCAACGCGGATTCCGCATAACATTACCATGGTCAGCGAGAAGGAAATGCCGCCTTCCAGCTTTGGTGTGGCCGGAATGGAAGGCATGGGCGGCAGCGGTTCCGGCGTCATGGGCAGCATGTTCGGCGACACGGGCCCCAAGGTGAAGGCAGCGCCGCCGAAGAAAGTCAATATTTCAGCCGGCGTGGCTGTGGGCATGCTGCTTCAGAAGACACAACCGATTTATCCGCCCATTGCCAAAGCTGCCCGCGTTTCGGGGACAGTGGTGCTGCAGGCCACCATCTCCAAGCAGGGGACGATCGAAAATCTTCACGTTGTCAGTGGGCCGGCAATGCTGCAGCAGGCGGCGATGGACGCTGTCAGGACCTGGCGTTACAGACCTTACCTGCTCAACAACGAGCCTGTGGAAGTTGATACCACCGTCAACGTAATCTTCACTCTGGGTGGGTGATGTGACCTCTGGCTCCCTGCCGCGTTTTTGGCAGGGAGCATTGCTTTTGACCCGAATGCGAATCGCCAAAGAGCCGCATTCCATGTAACCACCCGCCCGCGCGGGTTTGTCTCAAAAACTACAAGAATCTCCATAGGAGGAACGATTCAGTGATTCTCGCTCAGCTCTCGCATTTCGCTTCGCACGCAGTCAACAGTCTGGCGCTGTTTCAGGAAGAGGGTCAGTCCGTCGGCTTCAGTCCCCTGCAACTCTGGGGGCACATGGCTTGGATGGCTCGCACCGTAGCCATCATCCTGTTTATTGAGTCGGTCTGGTCGCTGGCCGTCATGATCGACCGTTACCTGTACTTCTCTGCCGCTCGTAAGCAATCTCGCGAGTTCGCGCCCAAAGTGGCTGGCGCCCTGAAAGACAGCAAGCTGGAAGAAGCCATCAAGATCGCCGACCGCAGCAAGAAGTCGCACCTGGCTGAAGTGGTCACGGCGGGCTTGCAGGAATTCCGCGCGTCGGCCGGTTCGGCGACCGAGGAGACCATCGCCAGCGCGGGCCGCGCCCTGGAGAGGTCAGAGGCCATCGTGCACGCCAAGCTGAAGAGGGGCCTGTCAGTTCTGGCCACCATCGGTTCCACGGCACCTTTCGTCGGGCTGTTCGGCACCGTCGTCGGCATTCTGCACGCATTCGACGCCATCGCTACCCAGAAGACCTCAGGCATCGGCGCGGTCGCGGGCGGCATTTCGGAGGCCCTGGTCACCACGGCGTTCGGCCTGCTCGTGGCCATCCCCGCCGTCATGGCGTTCAACTATTTCACCGGTCGTGTCGAGGCTTTCGACGTGGAGATGGATAACTCATCGAGCGAGTTGGTGGACTACTTCATCAAGCAGAGCCACAAGCGCTAAGCGAAGCGGCTGCCGGTCCGAGCGAGAGATTCGCCGGGCGGGAGGGATGGATCACTCCTGCCCGGCGATTTGATGCTCGCGTGGGTTGCCTAAATTCGAGCAAGGCCGGACCGGTTCCGGCAGATAAAATCAAACGTACGGAGCCCCCACAATGGGAATTTTGGTTCGCGACGAAGGCAAAAAAGTCAATTCCAACATCAACGTCACCCCCATGGTTGACGTAATGCTGGTGCTACTCATCATCTTCATGGTCATCACGCCCATGTTGTTGCACAAGGTAGAGATCGATATGGCCAAGGCGGAAAACTCAGTCGCCATGCCGGACGCCGACAAGGAAGACGCGATTATCGTTGCTGTTACGCGCGATGGTGCAGTCTATCTCGGCCAGAATAAGATCGATCCCAGCCAACTCGGCAACGTAGTGCGCGAAAAGCTGGCCGAGAAGACCGACAAGACGATTTATGTCCGCGCGGATGCGCGCGCGCAGTACAAAGCGGTTGAAGACGCCATCGACGACGTGCGCACGGCAGGCGTGGAGGAAGTTGGCCTGTTGACGCAGAAGCGCGAAGGCGAACTTTCCGGCGGCCAGTAACGCCGCGCACGGATGGTCTCATTGACTTAACGATTTTAAGGAAACGAGGAGTATAAGCTATGGCAATGACTATGGGAGGTGCGAGTGGCGCCATGTCCGAAATCAACGTGACGCCCATGATCGACGTTCTGCTGGTGCTGTTGATCATCTTTATGGTCATCGTACCAACTACGCCCCACGGTCTGGATGCGCTGGTGCCCCAGCCGCCCAAGAATCAGCAGCAGCAGCAACAGAACAACGACCGGACCATCGTGGTTCAGGTTCTCTATCAAGGCCCCCGCCAGCCCCCAGCGTACAAGATCAACGAGACCGACGTGACGCACGCCGAGTTACTGGCGAAGCTGACTGATATCTATGCCAATCGCGCTGAGCGCGTAATGTTCGTCAAGGGCGACGATGATGTGAACTTCGCTTATATCGCCGACGTCATCGACATCGGCAGGGCCGCCAACGTGGATCACATCGGTTTGATGACGCCCAAGATTCAGGCGGGCCAATAAGCGGTCTGTGTCCGGACGCACTTGATCCGGATGCGGGAAAGAGTACAATTTTTTTGTCCTGGTTACGGTATCTCCCGCCCGTGGCCAGTTACAGGGTATTCCAGGCGCGGCCCGGAGGCCTAAGCCTGAAGGAGAAGGAAACGAACATGAATGGATGTACACGTTTTTGCGCGCTCGCGGTTACTTTGATCGGCATGGTGCTTTCCATGAGCGGGTGCAACATCGTCCATCGGCTTCAAGCCCGCGACCAGTTGAATAGTGGAGTGGAGGCTTACAAGGGCGCTCACTACGAGCAGGCGATCGAGTGTTTCCGGAGGGCGACGGTACTCGATCCGAGCCTGCCCATGGCAAAGACCTATCTGGCCACGGCGTTGTCTCAGAATGTTGTGCCAGGGATGACGACGCCCGAAAACCTGAAGGTTGCCAATGAGTCCATCAATATCTTCAAAGAAGTACTGGCAAAGGATCCCAGCGACGTCAACAGCATGAAGCAGATCGCGGCTATTTATTTCAGCATCGGCGATTTGGACAATGCTGAAGTATGGCAGAAGAAGGTTCTCGATGTGGATCCCAAGAACCCCGAAGCGGCCTATACAATCGGCGTCATTGACTGGAAAAAGGCGCACCAGAACAAGCTGAACGCGCTACAGGCCGCCGGCCTCAATGATGACGGCAAGGGCAATGTGAAGGCCCCCAAGAAGGTCATGGAGCCGCTGGCCAAGGAAAACGCCCCGCTGATCGAGGAAGGCCTCAAGTATCTCACCATTGCTGTGGACAGCCGCCCCAATTACGACGATGCCATGCAGTACCTGAATTTGATCTACCGCAACAAGGCAGACGTGGACTACGGCGATGCCAAGGCCGTGAACGAGGATCTGGCGATGGCCCAGGACTGGACGACGAAAGCCATGGGCACGCGCAAGGCCAATGAAGCCAAGAAGAACCAGGGACCTGGCGGAATTACCCTGGATGATAGCGGTCAGATGCATTAAACCGCGCAGCATCGCGAAACAACGAACGGCCTCCGCCATGCGCGGAGGCCAATTTATCGAGCCGACGGCCACGGGGTTGCAATGTATATCGCCCCGACGCGCCGCTTGGCTCGTTCGGCTTTTTCAGGGAAAGGGACCGTGATGGGGTTCGTTTGCGGAGCGCGCGAAAACGGCGCGGCGCCAGCCGCGGCATCGGCACCGAGCATTTCGGACGAGGCATCGACAACCAGGTGACGCCACCCTGATGGCCATCGATGCTTCATTCGAGCCGATGGCGTCACCGGCCCAAGTGACGTGGACGGTCAGCCGGAGCGCGCTCGTCTATTGGTTTTGGGGCAGGTTTTGGGTAATGCGGGTACCATCGATCTTTATTCTGTAAATGTTGTAGGGCAACACTCGACGGTCCTTGCCATCTTTCTGAAAGACAGCCTGACGCTCGATTTGATTGCAAGTGAAATATAGGTAACCATTGGAGGCCAGCGTCAGGGTGTCCGGCCAGAGAATACGCGGGTCGGAGACGAGAGTATCGATGCTGCCATCCGTGTTGCGGCGATGGATGGCATCGTGTTCGTAGTCGCTGATGTAAACGCGACCCTGGGCATCGGATTCAAGTCCGTCTCCGGCCCCGCCTTTCTCACCCAAATCTTCGATGGTTTTCTCGGTGTCTGCTTCAGACATATTGGGGTCAGAAAGCGCATCCACGCTGACGCGGAACAGGTGCCGGGCGGTCAGTGGGCAGTAATAGAGCCATTTGTTTGGGCCTCCCGGTTCCCCGGTAATCGCAATACCGTCAGAGCCTACGCGGAGATATTCCGGTGCACGTCCGGGGATGTATTGAGCGGTGACTCTCCCTTCGACAACCGGCACGAACATCGAGTCGGGATGAGTCGTGGGGCTTTCGTGCAATCTCCGCCAGCTCCTGCCAGTCGCCAAATCGACCACGATGATACCGAACGCACCGGAATCGGTAATGTAGGCCATGCCTTCCTTGCCCCTGGTAAGATCAAAGCGCACATCGTTGAGATAGGCGTTCGGCCAAGCCACGTCTCGCGGGAATACGATCTTCTTAAAGATTTTGTTGGTCGCCAGATCGATGCCGATCAGCTTCGGTCCCCCGTAGGTTGTGTCTCCGAGCAGGACGCTGCCCGTATCCAGTATCCAAAGGCGTTTTCCGGTAGGGTCGACAACCACGCTCTGCACCGAAATAAGATGATTCTCCTGCTCCTTCATATCCATGTGGTTGATTTCAGCATCGGGATAGGGGACGGCCTTGCCGTTGACTATTTCGCCAACGGTGAATGGAGGGTTTTCGCCCCACTGCGGAAAATTCACGAAGATGCGGCCGTCGTTCGAGACGGTAATGCCGGTTGGCATCGCTCCGTTTAGGGTCGCCACTGACTCGAGCGTTGCGCCATACGGTTCCTGCCTGGCCTGTTGCTGTCCATAGCAGAGACACCACGACAACAGCAAAGTAGTCAGAGACATACCTAAAATAGCTTTCATTTGCTTCCCCGAGTAAGTGATATTGATGGAGCGAGGCGACTCTAAACCGCAGTGATGATGTGTGTCAAATGTGCTTGTTTCGTTAGCGTGCGTCGAGGCCCTCTTGACGAAAGGTAGGGTGGACTTACCCCCATTTTTTAGACAGACGGTCAAGACTCAAAGCCAACGAATGGAGAATTGAGTCAACAGGAGGCTTGACCATGAAGCTGCAACCGCCGGAATTGGCCAACGTCCAGTGCGAAGTCTGCCATGGCTACGCCACACAAAGCTTGAACGATGGGAAACTAATTCCAACGCTCAAACGGGCCATGGCGCTTTGCATGAAGCGCCATATGAAATATTGCGCTGCGGATTTTCAAAAGAATGCTAAGATGGACCCAATCAAGCACCAGGTCTGCGAGCGTACTCTGTTCATTTCCACCACCCGCGCCGGACATTCTCGTCGTGGATGCCGATGATGTTCTGGGTTGAGCTTCAATTCGCTCGCCCTCCGGTACGGACCCGGTATTGCGTCTGAACGAGCGGCAAAGGAGGTTGTCATGAGTAACGATCGGTCACGAAGAGAGTTCCTGCAAGCTGGACTCGCCCTGCCTGCAGCCGGACTGCTCTCATCTCCACGGCTGGAAGCTGCGCTGGAGGCAGTTCAAGGGACCCCACAGGTCGTCTACCGCACGCTGGGCAAAACCGGGTTGAAGGTTTCGGGAGTCGGCTACGGTATTGGCTATGTGCCCGTGCCCGAGGTCCTGGAGCGGGCAATCGACATGGGCATCAACTATTTCGACACGTCTCGCGACTATAAAGACAGCGAACAGATCTTTTCCGGGGTTATCAAAGGCAAGCGCGACAAGATCCATATTTCGACCAAGTCGGGCTCGATTGAGAAGGATGACATCCTGAAGGATCTGGACACCAGTCTGCAAATGCTGGGCACCGATTATGTTGACGTCTGGCTTCTGCACGCGCGGGACACACCGGCACGTGTCCCCGATGGAGCCATCGAAGCCCTGGAAATTGGCAAGAAGTCCGGCAAGGCCCGCTTCATCGGCTTTAGCTGCCACGATACGAATAACATGGTCGACTTTGCCATCAAGGCGGGGAAGTTCGACATCATTCAAACCACCTACAGTTTCGCTATTGGCTCCGGCCCCTACCGCGAGCAGGCCATTGCCCGCTTGCACGAGGCGGGAATCGGGGTGGTGGCGATGAAAGTGGTGGTTGCTTTGTCGGGTCTGCATCTCCAGAGGGGGCAGAAGGCCGAGCCTCACTCGTCCGGGGAAGGTCCGCTGGCCGGCATCAAGTGGGTGCTTAAGAATCCAGCCATTGGAACCACCGTTCCCTTCATGCAGACGATTTCCGAGCTCGAAATGAACTTCCGGGCGATGTCGGAACCGTATACTCCGGCGGACGAAAAGATGATTTACGTGCGGAACGAGCAGATCCGGCCGCTCTATTGCCGTATGTGTTACGAGTGCAGCGGCCAGTGCCCTAAGGGATTGCCGATTACGGATGTGTTGCGCTTCCTGGCGTATCACGATTTTGGAGGCAACTACCATCAGGCGGCAATGAACTTCCGGGATCTGGATAAGGAAATCCGCGACGTACGTTGCCAGGACTGTTCTTCGTGCCCGGTGCAGTGTCCGAATGGGGTTCAGGTACGGGATCGCCTGATTCGGGCGCAAGAGCTGCTGGCTTAGCGGACAAGGGAAACAGGTTTGGAGTCCGCGCGTTTTATGGTGGGCACCGCGAGTCAATCCCGGCGGCTGAAGGTGAGGGCCTACTGTGCGCCTTGCTTCAGAATCTGCTCGGCGAGATAGTTGCGCACCCGTGCTTCGTCCAGCAGCATTTCAAGGTAGGCATTCTTCAACAGTTGCTCGTTGTTTTCGTGAAGCAACTGGTGAATGGCCTGCCGCACGCGAGGATCGTTCAAATCCCGCTGCCCGGCGGGGTCGCGCGCAATCAGCTTGTAAATAGCGTAACCGGCGATCTTGTGCCCTGGCGATGCGTCGTGGATCGGCAGCGGGTCTGTGAACTGGTCCGGCTTGAGCTTGCTGATTGCGTCGTACACCGCCGGATCGCTCTTAAGCTGCGATTCCCTGGCAAAACCCATATCGCCGCCAATCGATGCGGTGTTCGGCTCCTCTGAGAATTGCGCTGCAACCGCTGCAAAGTCCTGGCCGCTTTCCAGCCGGCTGTATAAAGCGTCGATCTTCTTTTTTGGGTCGGCATCGCCCGAGGCCTTGTTCTGCATGTTGCCGCCCTGCTGCGCAGGCGCGTTCGTCACCACGATCTCCGCCAAGTGGTATTGCGGCTCAATCAGGTCGAACTCCGCCTTGTGCGCGGAATAATAAGTGTCAATCTCCGCGTCGGAAATGTTGATCTTCGACTCGATCTCTTTGTTGATCAGCTTGGTCTGGGTCAACTGGCGGCGAATGTCGCGCTTCAAGTCGTCCAGCGACATGTTGCGCTGCTTGAGCAGATTCAAGAACTGATCCTGCGTATAGGGCGCCTTGAGCTCCGTGAGCCGCGCGTTCACGTCTTCGTCGCTGGCGGTCAAATTAAGTTTGGCGGCCCGCTGCTGCAGAATCTCATCCTGAACCATCTGGTGCAGAACATTCAGCCGCCGAATGTCGGCCTCCTGGGGTGACAGTGCTTGCGGATTGTCGCCCAGGCTGATCTGGTAGTTCCGCTCCAGATCGGCCCTCAGAATCTCCTTGCCGTTGACGGTGGCTACTACATCCGATGAAGGCGAACGGTGGCAGCCGGATACGGCGAAAAAAAAGGCGGCGCCGCATAGAAGAACCAATACAAAACGTGAACGCGGACTAAAAATCGACAAGACTTGCAAGCTGATCTCTCCTGCGGGGCTTCGCAAAACCCCTGGCATTCAAGGATAAATCCCGAAACCAGCGCGGGGATAGTCCCTGCGCGTTATTTGCCGGGACCGTCCGAGCCACGTGAAGATGCCGGCGAAGCTGCCGCAACCGGGGCGGCCGGAGGCTGTTCGCCCTCGGCGCGCAAGGCGCGGTCAATCACGATCCAAAGCTCATTCTGCGAGACAGCGCCGCCGTTCACCCGCTCGCCGTTCACATAAACGGCCGGCGTTCCTTCAATTCCCAGATCTTGCGCCAGCGTCGCGGAGGCTCGCACCGCTGTTTCGTCCTGCTTCGCAATGCAGGCGTCGAGGCTGGTTTGGTCGAGCTTGCCCAGCGTGGCCTCCTGGCGCGCAACCCGATCCAACGCGGCAAGGCTCTTCGCCACGTCGTGACCCTGGCCCGTGATTTCCTGCCCGTGAGCATGAAGGTAATCTACGTAGGCCCAGTAAATCTCGCCACTCTGCGCGGCCAGGCAGTTGGCGTCCACGGCGGCGTGCATCGCCCAAGGGTGCAGCTCAGGAATCGGATCATCCTTGTACACGAACCGGACCAGGTCCTTGTAATGGGCGAGCGTGCCCGGAAAGAGCTCCTCATGCATCATCGCGCAGTAAGGACATTCCAGGTCATCGAAGTTGACCACGGTCACCTTGGCAGCGGGGTTGCCACGGATGGGGCGTTCGGCGATCGGGATGGCATCGGCAGGGTTTTTCGTCAGATCGAAGGTATCCAAATGAACCAGCTTGGTGTTGTCGGTCGAGATCAAAAAGTTGACAACCTGCGTCTTGGAATCGTGCTTGAGCGTAATGGGCAGGGTCTCATAGCCCGTAAATTGGCTCGGGCTTCGCGCGCCAATGCTCAAATCGTAATCGGGAGGCAAGCCGAATTGGGAGCGAACCAGCACCTCAATGCGGTGGTTGAGCGCGGGATCGGGCCCCGCAGGCGGGAGGATCTGGGCTTTGCAGCCGACGGTCAGGCCGAGAACCAGTAGTCCGGCCAATAAATGAAAACGGAGCAATGTGATTTCCTCTGAGGAAAGAATAAACCAGCAGGAGGCTTCGCACCCTGCGTGCATCTTCGATTCGTCTGGCTCTACTGGATGGACGCCGAGAGTGGGAAAAAGCAAGCAAGATCGGGTTGACGGGGATCGGCTTATCCAATCTGGCAGCGAAAAGCCGGCAGCTAACCCCTGATCCCTGACAACTGACTATTGACAACTGTTTCTAATACGCCGGGGGCAGCGCGGGGTCACGGAACACGGAGTTGCTGCGCCGGATGTCGCCCACGCCACCAAAGTTCGCCAGAGTAAAGCTGTAGAGCCATTGCGTCTCATTGCGGCCGGTCGTGCCCACCGTGCCTAGTTCAAAACGTCGGTAACCGAGCGTAAGCCCGCAGCAATCCCAGTTGTAGACTGCCTGCACGCCTCCATATTGCAAATCGTGGGCGACAAAGTCGTAGCCGCCGTTGAATGCCAAGTTGAATCCATTACCGCTCGGCTTGCCGATCTCCAGAAAAGGCTGCAACTGCTGGCTCTTGATGGTCGTAGCGACGCTGGTGCTGGTGCCGGCGGTCTCGTCCACGGCATTTAGCAGTGCGTGGCCGATGCCCAGCGTGGTGCGGCCGAAACTATAGCCCGCGAACAAATTGTTCGCGGCAATTTGCCCGCGTATGGTGTCGTAATCCAAATCCCACTGGATGCGGAGGTTGTCGATGGCGTCGAAGCGGATGCGCGAAGTAATCGGCGCAATGTTGCGCGGCGAAGTCAGAAAAGTAGCTGCCATCAAGTCCAGCGTCGAGTCGAAGACGTTTCGCCGGCCGGGAATGAGTGCGCCGCCAAAATTGGGATCGATGAAATACTCCTGCGCAATCTGCCAGCTTGCCCACTCGCGGGGCGCTTCCGGGCAGGTCTTCGCTGCTCGATCCCCATCGTCCCCGTCCTCTGCGCTGTCCGTGGCGCAGGGCCGCTCGCCTGTGGGCCGCAGATAAAATCGCTGCATCAGCGAAAAGCCGGCTTCATTCACATTCGTGGCGATGTCCGTGGTATCGAACAGAAGCACGTCGCGGGCGTTGGCAGCCAATCCCGCCCACATATCGGTAATTCAATTCAGGCTCGATCACGTGGCGCAGCTCCCGGCGCCAGAAGGGAAGCTCGTAATCGCGCTCCATCGCGGGCGGCCTGACGTCGATCGAAGCTTCAAGGTCCGAGCGGTTGAGAGGAGAGTGGCTGAGCCTTGGAACCACAAGGGGCCCTGTAAGCTGAGGCGTCTGGCTGATGGTGTAGAACGTGTCGCGCAGCGCAACCTCGGGATAGAAACTCCATCCGCCGATCGTCATTGGCATGGAAAGATGCGGATAGACGTCCAACCGTCCTACGTTGCGGATGTGGAAGTAGGGCTCGGAGCGGTTCAGGTAGCCCAGCGACGATCCCAGGCCCCAGTAGAGCAGCGAATTCCCCAGCGGCCGGTCCAGCACATCGTAGCGGACCAGAGGCAGGCGCAGAATCTTCACTTCATCGCCATTCATGGTGCTGGCAAAGGATTGGAAGCGGTCCAGCCAGACCGACGGAACGATTCCGTTGTGGTTGTGCGTCAGCACTGCGTCGCTTGCAACCTGGGAGCTGATGGCCTGCGAGTAGTTGTCGTCGAACACCAGCCGGTAGACGTAACTCGACAGGTACTCCATGGTGCCGGAGACGCGGGTATTGGGCGAAAGGTCCTTGCGTCCCAGCACCGTCACGTCGACTCCGCCCTGGTTTACCAGTTCGTAGCCAACAGGACCGGCCAGGCGGTCTGTGTGCTTGGCGGTCGAGGGGGCCAGCATGTTGCCCACCTCCTCCTCGATGCCGCGGTCCAGCAGCGCGTTCCAGCGCGCGATCAGGTGGTCGAGCCCAGGGCCTTTGTAGCGGAAGTCGCCATTCGGCGCCCAGCCGCGCTTGCTGTAATATTCTGAACCGATCACCATATCCATACTGCGGTTAATCGCCCAGTACACTTGCTCGCCTAATGTGTATCCGCGAATTGACGATCCGTTGCTGATCACGGGCGTCAGCAGTCCGCTCACCCGCCCCGTATCGTTGGCCCGATGGTGCAGATAGGGCAGGTAAAAGATGGGAAGCCCGACAAACTCGAAGAACGCATTCGATGTCGAAGCCTTGTCGTTTTCCAGTTCGATGGAATGCGCGATAATTCGCCAGTCGGGGTGAGGAAGCCGGCAGTTGGTGATCGAACCGTCAATCATCCGGTATTGCCCCTCGCCCGTCTCGAGCAGCACGCGGCCAGAGAACTGGAGCGGAGTCGCCGTCGTGTACACCACAGTGTGACCAATCGCGTGCACGCCTTGCGTGCCGTTTACGTTGTAGTAGCGCGCGGTGTGCATGTTGAGCCGCATGTCGCCGTGCGTGGCGTTGATGAACACGTCGTTCGGTCCCCCGGTGATCTCGAGATGGCCGTCAGCTTCCACCTCGGTGGTCGTCCGGTTATAAACCACCTTGTCGGCGCGAATCACGTAGTCGCGGTAGTGACCCACCACGTCGCCGGTAAGGGTCAAAATATTGCCTGCCCACTCCTGGTGCTTCGCTTCCCACTCGACGGGCGTTCCCGTCTCGGGCTCCGGCTCCGGCTCCGCCACGGGCACCATCTCCTGGCCGGGATCGTCGGGCAAAGCGGTGGGCGCCGGTGCGCCGGTGTTCTGGCCCTCGCCGCTCCCCGCGGCCTGCACCGAGGGTACCGCATTGGTTAACACTTGCGGCGTCTGTGCGCCCAGTTGCAAATGACAGACGGCAAGCAGCGTGATACATACTAAGTAACGAGGTCGCATCCCAAGACCAAGATCCGGTGTAAGGCTCAGCATAGCAAAGCCGGCTCAAGGACATGGGAAGTGCTCCGCGTTGCTCTGGCAACTCGACAAGGCGGGTCGACTGCACGGTCTTGGGGTCCCAAACCCTGGTCGCGCCCATCTCTCTCCGTGATCGTCTCTCCTTGGTTTTGTAGCACTGTCCGCGTCGTCCCGATTGCGCTTCGGGGTTTTTCGCGGGCGATTTTCGCGGTGCAGGCTTCGCAAGCCGGCCTCGCCGCGCCGGGAGGGTCACAGGAGCTTTGAGCACATCGGCAAATTCGGCAAGTCTTTTTCCAGCATGGAAGCAGGAGGTTAATCAGCGTGTCGCCACCCATATGCGCAGCAAGACGGCGCCGACGAACGGGTCCGCGTCACCCTCGAAAGGCCGGCCGGTAGTTGCCACGCGCGCTGCGCAAGCTGCCGCGCGGGTGGCCGAGCGGTTCGCCCATGCTCCCAGCTACAACCAGATGCTGGCCGATGAAGCTCGCGCCGCGGTGCGCGCCGCCAAAGCAGCCACCAGGGCCGCTCAAGAGGCCCACGCTGCCGCCCAATTGGTTCTTGAGGGACTGCAGGCCGTCTCATCCGCAGAGCCTGACTGGAATGCGGAAGTCCAGCCTGAACGCGCCCCTGAGCGTCATGCCGGACCGGTCATCGTGCCGGCGCC
The DNA here is from genome assembly GCA_963848805.1 of uncultured Acidobacteriaceae bacterium. Lineage (GTDB taxonomy): Bacteria > Acidobacteriota > Terriglobia > Terriglobales > Acidobacteriaceae > Telmatobacter. Next base: position 82,543 of record CAWKFD010000024.1, read on the forward strand.
GCAAGATCCGTCCGAACCCTTCGACATTCACGAGGCTCCTTCGCAAGAAGTTCCATTGTTTACCCCTCGTTGGTTGCCGGACCTGCCAGCCCGGCCAGACGATTCCGCATCCACCCTTCACCATCGTTCGCCCATAGTTGAAGCCCGCGCCAAAGACTCGCGTGAGCCTGTTTCGTCCTTTCTGGATTTGCCCTTTCTGGACTCACGGTTTCCAGGCGCTGACGATATTTACACCGTCGAGCCGGCCCAACCCATTTATGCGAATCTCATTCAATTCCCGCGCGAGATGGTCGCCACGCGCAAGGTGCGCCCGCGGCTGGCCGAGGGGCCGCTGGCTGGCTCGGAATCCGCGCCGCAACTGAGCATCTTCGAGGTGGATCCGGCAGCCATCTCCACCGAGCCCGCGGCGGCCGTTGTGGAGGCGTCGGCCGCGCCGGATTGGATGCGTTGGGAGTTGATGCGCCCGGAGTTGCCGGCTATCGAACAGGAAGAGCAACCGCGCAAGGAGATCTTCGACGAACCTGCGCCCTATTCGTCGGCCCCTGCCGTGGAACTGGCGCCCCTGACCCGGCGTCTGCTCGCAATCGTCGTCGACTCCGCTCTCATTGCAGCAGCCTTTGTGGCGCCTGCAATGTTGGTTGCGGCCAATGCCAGCCGGCTCCCCAGCCCACGCACCGTGGAACTGAGCGCCGCGCTCGCTTTGCTGGCCATCGGCGCCGCTTATCTCACATTTTTCTTCACCCTGGCCAGAGCAACTCCCGGCATGAAGTACGCCGGGATCAGGCTCTGCACACTCGACGGCCTCATCCCCAGCCGTGCCCAGCGCTGCGCACGCCTGATGGCCCTGCTCCTGTCGGTTTTGCCACTTGGGCTGGGATTGGCCTGGGCCCTGTTTGACGACAACCGCCTCACCTGGCACGACCGCTTGTCGCAGACGTATTTGCGCAAACGGTGAGGGCTCTCAAAAAAAGCTGACTCCTTGCTGGGCTGGCAAGTTGGCATATACTCTTGTATATGCCAACCGTGCGGGAGGGCGCCATGCAACGCACAGCAAAGATTTTTATGAACAACCGGAGCCAGGCGGTGCGGCTTCCGAAGGAGTTTCAGTTCAAAACGCGGGAGGTCTTCATCCGTAAGGAAGGTGACGAGGTGATTCTCTCGGCGCGGCCCAAGGATTGGTCTGCTCTTTTGAGTGAAGATGCCGCGGCTTCCGGCGAGTTCATGAAGAACGTTGAGAAACTACCTGTGCAAGAGCGTAAATTCTGATGTCCCGCTTCATGCTCGACACGGACATTTCGTCTTACATCATGAATCGGGCCAGCGTGACCGCGATTCGGAAACTTCAGGCTGTTGCGGTCGGCGATGTGTGCATTTCTGCGATCACGCGGTCCGAACTCGAGTTTGGTGTCGAGGTATCGCCGCGGCGCGATAAAGACGAGCGCGCCCTCGACACATTTCTGCGGCATATTGAAGTGCTGGATTATCCCAGCGCCGCCTCTCTCCACTATGCGCAGATTCGCGCTTTCCTCAAAACGCGAGGCAAGATTATCGGCGCCAACGACCTCTTCATCGCCGCTCACGCCCGCTGTTTGGGACTGACGCTAGTCACCAACAACACGCGCGAATACGGACGCGTTCCGGGGCTCAAGATCGAAAACTGGGCCTGACTTCTGTTCTCTATTCTCCGCCTTCCGCTCTTACCCGCCCAGCGCCCGCAGCGCGCTCACGCCCGCGCCAATAAGCGCGGTTTCGTCGTCCTGTGGCAGAATCTCCAGCGAAAAGCTCTGCAAGGGGCTCATTCTAACCATGGATTCAATGTGATTGCGCAGGCGCGGCAGCTCCAGAAAGCCGACGTTGCTTCCGGTAAAGTAAAAACGCCCCGGACCTGCCAGATGAATAAAGGAAGCGGTGGCAGCCGCCAGCGCGCGGTGCCACAGGTCGACAAACTCCAGGCAGCGCGGGTCGCCCTCTTTGGCGTAGGCAAACACCTCTTCCGGCTCGAGATCCAGGAAGCGCATGCGCATGGCGCGATAGCCCATGATGCCTTCCAGGTGGCCGGCGCCGCCGCATCGGCAGTAGCGTTCTTTGGGGTCGAGCGTCACGGTAATGTGCCCGCCCTCCCAAACACCCTCCGCATAAGGCCAGCGGCCATACCCGATGCCATTGCCGATGGTCCACACGCGGGTCAGCTTGTCTAGCCGGCCGCGTGTAGCGGCCACTCCGGCGGCAATAGCGTCGGCGTCATTGGCCACGTGCACCGGCGCCGTGATTCCATGCTCCGCCAGCGCGTCCGCCAGCTTTTCCTTGAGCCGCATGCCCTTGATTTGCAGCAAGTTCGGCGATTCCTCGACCACTCCCGACCGCACAATCCCGGGAACCGCCACGCCGATGGCGTCGGCGGGCGTCTTGCCGCTGCCGACCAGAGTTTCGATGTGTTCGGCGATGATCTCAACCAGTTCGCCGGCAGGAATCGCCGCCAAATCATCCGGCGTATCGGGCCTGTCAGTCGATTCAGGGCCGCCAGGATAGCGCAGCAGTTTACCCGCCAGATGCTGATCCTCAAGCCTGCCGGACACGATATGCTCGGTGATCACGACGCCGATGGCTGTAGTCATAGTGCCCTCATGGAAATTAAAGAGATCGCGCTTCAAGCCAGGAGCCGGACGCCCGAAGCGAGCAGGCGAGCTCTTTACCCCGCCTGATACTTATTCAGCCGCCCCAGCCCATTGAAGGCGGCCACCTTATAGCACTCCGCCAGCGTGGGATAGTTGAAGACGGTTTCGATGAAATAATCCATTGTGCCGTCCAGAGTCATCACCGCCTGGCCAATGTGCACCAGTTCGCTTGCGCCCTCGCCGATAATGTGCACGCCCAGCACCTTGCGCGTGTCGCGATGAAAAATCAGCTTCAGCCTTCCGGTAGTGTCGCCCCGTATCTGCCCACGCGCCACCTCGCGGTAATAAGCCATGCCCACCTCGTAGGGAACATCTTCGCCTGTAAGCTGTTCCTCGGTCTTGCCAATAAAACTGATCTCAGGAATGCTATAGATCCCGTAGGGATAAAAGCTGGGGTTCGACGTGGCCGCAAGGTCATCGAATGCCCGCGACGCGGCAATCCGTCCCTGCTCCATCGATACGGAAGCCAGCGACGGAAAGCCCACTACGTCGCCTGCGGCATAGATGTTCGGCACTTTGGTCCGGTAGTGCTCGTCTACGGCAATGCGGCCGCGGTCGTCCGCTTCCAGGCCGGCCGCTGCCAGGTTCAGCTCGTCCACATTGCCCTGGCGGCCCACCGCGTAGAGCAGCGCGTCGCCGGAGACTTTTTTCTTGCTTTTGAGGTTGGCGACGACGGTGCCCAGGGCAAGTTCCTCCACGCTTTCCACCTCTTCGCCCAACCGCATCGTCACGCGAGCGTCGCGGAGGTGATAGCTGAGTGCCTCGACAATCTCCTGATCTGCGAAATCCAGCAGCCGGTTGCGTTTTTCGATCAGCGTTACGCGCACGCCCAGTACGGCGAACATGCAGGTATATTCCACGCCAATTACACCGCCGCCTACCACGATCAGCGATTTGGGCAGCACCTCAAGGCCCAGAATCTGATCGCTGTTGATGATGGTCTTGCCATTCACCGGCATCTTTTCTGACACGGCGGGTTTGGTGCCGACCCCGATGACGATCTGCCCGGCTTCGAGTGTTGTCTCGCCCAGCGGGCTCTCCACATGTACCAGGTGAGAATCGATGAATCGGGCAATGCCGTGCACTACGTCAATGCCGTTGCGCAACAGTTGCGCTTCTGTTACGTCCCCCTCGGTCTTGACCACTGCCTGCACGCGGAAGGCCAGGTCCGCCATGGTGATCTTTTCCTTTACCCGGTAGTTCATGCCGTAAACTGCGCGATAGTTGTAACCGGAGAGATGCAGCACGGCCTCGCGCATGGTTTTGGAAGGAATGGTGCCCGTGTTGATGCACACTCCTCCAACCACTTGCCGGGCTTCAATCACGGCCACGCGTTTGCCCATTTTTGAGGCAGCCACGGCAGCTCGCTGCCCTGCGGGCCCTGAACCTATGACGATGAGGTCATATTTCACCGCGCTCATGCGAATCTCCCTCGGGCTCGATGCAGCATCGGTTCCGGTGTGCCGCATGGCTGCCAGGCGACATGCCTTACCACGCGCCGGCGCATGTCCAGAATAACCGGGCTACAGCACAAGACTCATATTAGCGAAATGAGTCGTTCAGGAAGTTTTTCAAGAAGGGGGAGATTGCAGGAGTGGCGGGCGACGTAACGAATCCGGCGGGCGTTGTAATGCCTGGGTTAGCAGGCGGGAGCCCGGTGGGAAGCCGAGCTTCTCACCGGGGTTTTCAGATCTGGGGTTCCCGCCTGGCTCAATCCCGGGAAGCGCAAGGCCGACATAGTGCACAGGTCCGTGAAAAGTAAAGCTACGCAGGCTGCAGTTTGTGTTGCGGAACCGCACTCGGCTTGCCGGTGAATGCTCCTCCGCTCTGCCTCCCTCCGCTCAGCGTTTCCCCTTCTAGCCGGAACTGGCGGATCATGGCCTCCAGATCGCTGGCCAGAGACGCCAGGTTCTTCATTGCTTCAACGGCCTGCTCGGCGCCGCGGGCAGCCTCGCCCGACAATTGCGAAATCTGTCCCGTGGAGTCCGAAATTTCGCTCGCCGCGGCTGTTTGCTCGGTGGCTGCAGTGGCAATCAGGTCGATCTGTTGCTCCACCAGCCTTGACGACTCGATGGTGGCCTCCAGGCTCTTGCGGGCGTTCGAGGTTTCCTCCATGCCGCTCTCCACTGCCGTGTGGCTGTCGGACATCACCTGCAGCGTCTCCCGCGTCTCCTCCTGGATGCTGCGGATGGTACCTGCAATCTCCTCGGTGGCGCTCTTGGTGCGCTCGGCCAGCCGCCGCACTTCGCCGGCAACCACCGCAAATCCGCGCCCATGCTCTCCGGCGCGCGCCGCCTCAATAGCCGCGTTCAGCGCCAGCAGGTTAGTTTGCTCACTGATCTCCTGGATGACGTTCACAACCTTGCCGATCTCTTCGGAGCGGTGGGCCAGCGAGGTCATCTTGTCTGAAACCGTTCTGGTGGCGGTAGCAATCTTCTCCATCGTGGCCGCCGCGGCCTGCATCACCTGTCCACCTTGTTCGGCCCTTTGCGCCGACTCGCGGCTGGCTCCGGCTGCGTTCTCTGCGTTGTGGCTGATCTCGCCGATGGTGGCGGTCATCTCCTGTACCGCTGCGGCAATCTGGTTAATCTTGCTCGATTCCGTGCGCGCATTGCCGGCGCTCTGCACGCTCCGCGCGCTGATCTCGGTTGTGGCTGCCGACAGCGTTTTGGCGCCCTTCGCCACCGAGCGCATCACCGCGCGAATTGACTCCATCGAAGAGTTCAACGTCGCGCCGCATTTGCCAATCTCATCGGTTCCGGTCACGTCTGCATACGCGGTCAGATCTTTCGCCGCCACCTGTTCCAGCAGCCGGCCAAGGTACTCGATCCGCGGCGCCGTGACCCTTGTGAGCGTGATGCCGATCAACGCGCAAAGCCCCACGATCAGCAGGTTGGCCCCGGTGTCGATCCAGGCGGAGCGGGTGCTTTCGTTGGTGACTGCGACGGCCTTGTCCATTCCGATTTGCGCGTGGATGCGAACCCCGTTGTCTGTCGCTGTCAGAGCCTCATTCAGCCAGCCCGCCAAAGAATCCGATGAAAGAAGGTCAAGCGCATCGCCTGTCTTGCCGGCGGCAAGCAGCGCAACGCCGCGATCGCTCGCGTCCTGGTACTGCTTGATCGATGCCACAAATTTCTCGTACTGTTCGCGCTCTTCGGCGACGATGGTGGGCGCGATCTTCTGCAACGATTCCTGATAACCGGAGATGGCCTGCTGGCGCTTCTCGCTGTGGTTGGAGGTACATGAGGGTGTCTGGCAGAGCATCATCTCCAGAGTTTCACGCCTTTCCGTATTGACATTGTTGCGGACGTCGCCGATGAGAATCATGGAGGGAAGATGTTTCCCGCTGACCTCGGCACTTTTTTGGGCGATGTTCCTGAGAATGACATAGGTGAAGGCCCCGAGCAAAATGCAGAGAGCGCAAACGAAACCGAATGCGATGATGAATTTGCGCGAGATGGGGATATTGCGGAGCATGGACATGCGGCGTCCCTTTCTGAATGGAATCACTAGCTCTATCGGCGGAATGCCGGACGCCTTGAGTGACCGAATCAGAGAGGCGAGCGAGCCGGCGAGTGAGAAGTTTCGCGGGGGGATTTTTGCGGGAGGCGCGCAAGCCACGTCAAATCAAGCGAAATGTTGGCTTTAGCGGTTTGCTGGACCGGCCAAATGTTGGCTCAAGTGGTTACAGTTGCCCCCCGAATGTTCGCTTGGGAGGGTGCGATTCTTCGAGACAAATACCTAGAATAGTTCGGAACAATTAGCGGTTAGAACCTAGAAAGGTTGCGAATAGAGCCGAGTAGCACCAAGTAATTTCCCAAAAGTGCGTTTAAACAGGCGTTTGCGGCCCTTAAATGGCCATTTTTTCTACATTTTTGACATGAGAACAGAGAACAGGGAATTGGGGAACAGGGAATAGGGAACAGGGAATAGGAAGATTCGCTGACTGTCTATTCCCCGGTTCCGACCGAGTGTTCTAACCTCTTAGCATGGAACTCAAAATCAGCGAACTGGAACGCGAGGCGATCGACTTTGACCTGGAGCTGGCTCCGGGAGCGGTCGACTTTGGCGGCGAGGCGGAGCAGATGGGCGATCTGGCCACATCGGGCCACGCCGAGGTGATTCACGAGCATCGCGGCCCCAAAGAGATCGTGGCCGACATCCGCCTCAGGGGCCGATATGCGGGAAGGTTCAAGGTTCCCTGCGCCCGCTGCATCGAGCCGGTCGAGCTGCCGCTGGCGGCCGATTTCGACCTCATCTTCCGCCCCATCGGCGCCGATTCCGACGCCCCCGAGCGCTCCATAACCGCGGACGAGGCCGAAATCGGTTATTATCAAAAGGACAGTCTGTTGCTTGAAGATGTGCTGCGCGAGCAGGTTGTTTTGCAACTGCCGGTCAGGACGCTGTGCAAGCCCGACTGCAAGGGACTTTGCCCGCGCTGCGGAGCCAACCGCAACACCCAGCCCTGCTCCTGCGATGCGGGTCCAAGCGACCCCCGATGGGAGGCGCTACACGGGTTGCGCAGCCGGATCAAGTCCTGAAAAGACAGCCTTTAGCTCTTAGCTTTTAGCTCTCAGCTTTGTTACCGGGAAATCGGGGCTAGCCGTTCTCCTGACGAAGAAGCTAATAGATGACGGCTGTAGCTGATAGTTGAAAGGGAAAAGACATCATGCCGAATCCGAAAAGGCGCCATTCCACGCGTCGTACCGCCCTGCGGCGCTCCCACGACTTTCTCACTGCAACCGGGCTCTCCGAGTGCCCGAGCTGCCATGAAAAGAAGCTGCCCCATCACGCCTGCCCGAAATGCGGAGCGTATAAAGGCCGCGCCGTTCTGGATGTGAAGGAAGCCAAGTAAAATTGACATCGAGACCGATGCTCACTGACATCGCGCTAGACGCCGTAGGTTCCGATAAGGCACCCGAGCCGGAGATACGGGGAGCCATCCTCGCTTGCCGCTCTCTGCCGGTGCGCGTGCATCTGATCGGGCCAGAGCCCGAGCTGCGCGACCAGCTCGACGAGCATCTTCAAGACGAAGACCTGCCCATCGTCATCCACCACGCCTCAGAACGGATTGGCATGGACGAGAAGGCCGCCCACGCCGTGCGCGCCAAGCGCGACAGCTCGCTGCGCGTGGGCCTGAAGCTGGTGCGCGAGGGCAAATGCGCCGGTTTTGTGACCGCCGGCAACACCGGGGCAGCCATGGCCACGGCCAAGATGGTGCTGGGCGCGCTGCCCGGCGTCGACCGGCCCGCTCTGGCCACTCCCATGCCCAGTTCCACCGGCAATCCCTGCGTGCTGCTCGACGTGGGCGCGAATGTGGATTGCAAGGCTCACAATCTGGAGCAGTTCGCGGTGATGGGCGAGATCTATGCCCGCACCGTGCTCAAGATCAATGAGCCGCGCGTCGGCCTGCTCTCCATCGGCGAAGAAGAGTCCAAGGGCAACGACCTCACGCGCGAGGCTTTCCCGCTGCTCAAGGCCCTGCCCATCCGCTTCATCGGCAACGTGGAGGGCCGCGACATTTTCAGCGGCCTGGCCGATGTGATCGTCTGCGACGGCTTTGTGGGCAACGTGGCGCTCAAGACCAGCGAAGGCGTGGGCCGCTTCGTGCGCGACGTCCTGCGCCAGTCGCTCACCCGCACGGTGACGGCGCAGGTGGGCGCGCTCTTGTCGCGCCGCGCGTTCAACGACTTCCGCCATCGCCTCGACTACCGGGAATACGGAGGAGCGCCACTGCTCGGCGTGCGCGGCGTGTGCATCATCGGCCATGGCTCCTCGAATGACCGCGCTCTGTTCAACGGCATCCGCGTGGCCTATGAGTTTGCCAAGGGCGGCACAACCGCCCGCATCGAGCAGGAGTTCGCCGGCCTGCCCAGGCAGCGCCCTGACAATGGCGCCAGAGCCGACGCCACGATTCAATAAGCAGAGAACAGAGATCAGAGATCAGAGATCAGAGAACAGAGGTCAGAGATCAGAGATCAGGGAACACGGGCTCCCAGCTAATCTCGCCGCTATGTCAGCACAGCGGTTGAAATTCGACGCGAATCTGCTTGACCAACTGGCGTGCCCCGCCTGCCAGGGCAATCTTCGGCTCGTAGATGCGCGCCTGGTTTGTGGAGATTGCCGCCGAGCCTACCCCATCGTGGACGGCATTCCCGCACTGATCGTGGAGCAGGCTGAATCCGCAGCAGGAACCAGCCCGGCAACTTAGCCGACTTATGAGGCAGCGGAAGAACTCCGAGATCCGGCTCTGACGCGAATGGAAACCGTCCCTCAGCGGCTAAAGCCTAGCCGGTTCATTCGACTTATCGGCACGGATAAATCCGTGCCCTTTCAAAACGGACCCTTCGATTGAGTTTTTCAGCGACCTGTAAAGCCGGGCCGGTTCATTCGGATGGCAAAAACGAAATCCCTGATAGAATAAGGGCATTCTTCCGACCGCTCACCACTCCGCTGACAAAACGAGAGCTATAAATGGCCGAAACTGAGACTACGGAGACTACTGAGACTGGCGTAGCCCAAACGAAAACTGTGGCGCCGGGCTCTCTTTGGCATTGGACGTCGAAGCAAACGGCCTGGGCATTCTACGAATGCGCGCGAAATCAATTCTATGTCTTCATAAATATTTATGTTTTCGCGGCATATTTCACCGAGGTTGTCGTCGTTAATCCCGTGAGGGGACAGGTATTGTGGGGTTACACGCTCTCGACGGCCGCCGTGCTTATTGCCATCCTGGCTCCCCTTTGCGGCGCACTTGCCGATGCGGGTGGGCGGCGTAAACCGTGGATCTTTGGCTGCCTTGTTTTGGCCATTCCCAGTACTGGTTTGCTCTGCCTGGTCAAGCCGCATATGGCGTCTGGAATCGGCTGGGTAATGGTGGCCCTTATTCTTGCGAACTGCGGCTACGAATTATCGTCGGTTTTCTTCAATGCATTGCTGCCCATGGTTGCGCCAAAAAGCCGGTTCGGTTCGGTCAGCGGGCTGGCCTACGCCATCGCCAATTCCGCAGGCCTGGTATTGTTCGCCCTCTATCTGATCGTCGCCCACTCCGCGACCGGGATTCTGCCACAAGGGAAGTATTATGAGGAGCGAGCCGTCGCGTTGGTGGTTGCGCTCTGGTGGATGGCGTTCTCGCTGCCGCTGTTTTTTGCGGTGCCGGATGCCGAAGGGACCGGGGAACCAGCGGCAACCATCATCCGCACGGGCATAACCTCGCTTTATCGCTCGGTCCGCAACCTCCGTGAGCATCCTGCCGTTGCGAATTTTCTGCTGGCGCGGATGGTCTTCAACGAGGGCTTTATCGTCCTGATGATGTTTCAAGGTGTACTGGCGGGCGGGGTCCTGGGCTGGACGGCGGTACAGCTTTCCGTGATGGGATTGGCCTTGAGCGTCGGTGCGGTTGCCGGCTCGTTTATTGGCGGCTGGTGCGACGACCGTATTGGTTCGCGCGCGACTCTCCGGCTCTGCATTTACGGGCTGATCATCGGCAATATCATGCTGGTTTTTATTTCGCCCAGCAATGTGATGGGGTTTCATGTCAATCCGACGCCAATCGGCGGCGGTATGTTTCCGCGCGTCGCGGATCGGGTCTTCTTCCTGGTCTTCGCCCTTATCGCCTTTGCCGTTACCGGAGGGCTTGTCTCCAGCCGCGCCATGCTGGCCAAATTGGCACCAAAAGACATGCTCAATAAAATGTTCGGTCTTTACTCTCTATCCGGAACCGCGACATCCTTCATGGGACCTCTCGTCATAGCGATCCTGACAGGGATTTCCGGTAAACAGCAAACAGGGATTGCCGCGGGCTTAATCTTCCTGGTGGGCGGACTGATCTTGCTGAACCGCGTAAAACAGGACGCATAATACCGCGAGTTCGCGCCGCCTTGCGGCGTGGCGAGTTGGCAAGTTCGCGGTTAGGACGAGTTCTCACGAGATACTAAAGCCCCAGCTATTCGGTTGGCTTTATCGGCACGAGTAATTAGGCTGCGGAAAAGCTCCTTGACTCGGTCGTTTGTGGTGGAAATGAGCTTAGCAGGGGCTAAAAAGCCCAATTCATTTTATTGGCCTTATCGGCACGAGTAAACTCGTGCCCTTGTTACAAAGCGCCTGAGCTCGAGTTTTTCCGCAGCCTGTGAAGTCGTGCCCTGACGCGATAGTTTCAAATTGGCCCGCTACCAGCGATGGCCATGACCACTGAATAGTAGATGTTATTTTGCGGAATTGGCTAAAGCGGTTCAGCATCTTTTTGGTAATACGTCATTGACACCTTCTCCATAAAGGCCCCGGCAGGGCGGTTCTCAATCGCTCCCTCGCTGGTCACGCCAAGAAACTTCCCGGTCGATCGCCGGTCGGCGAAGTTGAAGAAGAAGACGGAAGCCACCGGGATAATGAATTCCCGGAAGGTGAAGATGTATAGCTCGTCGTCGAACTTATAGTACGAGGCCATGTCCACATCGCCCTGACCACGTTGCACTCCAACGAGACACTGCCAGCAGTACCGCTCCGCATTCAGATAAATATGCTCGTAAGTGTGGGCCGGGCCGTAGGTGGAAACTTCCCGCAGGCCGATGAGGTCCCGTGTTATCGCCGGCTCAAAGCTGGTGGGCGAGATGTTTACGCCATCGAGCGTACCCGTGACGAACTCCTGGGCAACTCGCGGCTCGCCCTGGTAGGCGCCTTCGTCACGAACAATGGAGCGAATGGAAAGCACGCGGCCAGTCTTGAAATTCACGATAAGCGTCAATGCTTCCTTAGGACGGAACGTAAACGTGACATCTACGAAATAGACGTTCCGGGGCAACGAGAATCGCTTCGTACGATTGCTCGGTTGCCGATCCTGCCTCGGTCCAGGTAAGGGCATGCTTCTGGGTGCAAAGAAAGTCCAGCTTCACGCCGTTCTTGAGCGTGATGAGAACGTGCTTTCCGACGAGGGCGTCGGTCGAGGGAAGCCGGTTGGTTGCAATATCGGAAGTGGCAAAGTCTTCGTAATTCTTCCAGTCCGCGGGCTTTTGCGTGGTTGCCGCAGCGCTCATAATTCTCTCCTCTATTCTCTATCCATCACACCGGTGCAGCTGGTGTATGTTCCGCAACCATAGCATCAAATGAATCGCTATGGCATTTCCTTCTTGCCAGGGTGGTGAATCAGAGGTTCGTTGAAGAACAACCGCAGATCCTTCGACTCATTTTGGCGCAAAATGCGCCAAAATTCGCTCAGGATGACAGTTTTTTTTGTGATGCGAGCTTCAGACTAAGAACGCTAGTTCATCATCACGGTGACCTTGACCGTGCCGGCCTTTCTGTTGGCAGCCAACGCGAAACCGCGGCGTATGTCATCCAGCGGCACGCAATCTGTGAGCATCGAGGGCCAGAGCAGAGGGTCCTGTTGGAGCAATCGCATGGACTCTTCAAAGTCGCTCTGGCCTGAGGCTCGCGGAGTAACAGTTCGCCCACTGCAGGCGCGCTTCCTTGTGCAGAAACGCCAGTCCGTGGATGGGCACGGGCGCGAGCCCAAGGCCGAGTTCAACTATGGCGCCTCCCGGTTCAACCGCGGCAGCGGCAGCGGCAAGCGTTTCGGCGTGGCCTACCGTGTCTACCACGAGCGCTATTGGCTTCTCCTTGCCCAGAGCGTCCAGGGCGCCGGCGGTCGACTGGTCTTCCATCAGCACGCGGGCAGCGCCGCAGGCAGCCCCGAGTTTCGCCTGGTGCGGATAGCGAACCGCGAGCAAGACTTCATTGGCTCCCCATGCGCGCGCGGCAGCCACGGCAGCCAGCCCGATTATGCCCGCCCCCAAAACGAGAACACGCATGCCTGGGCGAAAATCGCCTGCGCGCAGCCCATGAACGGCAACGGAAATCGGTTCCGTGAGCGAGGCAGTACGAAAATCGAGCGCATCGGGAATGCGATACAGACGGCGGGCAGGCACCACCACGTATTCGGCGAAAGCACCGTCGGCGTGAACACCGAGAATGCGAAGACTCGGGCAAATGGAGTCCCGGCCGGAGGCGCAAAAGCTGCATTTGCCGCACGTAAGGAGGGGTTCAATAACGACCCGCTCACCGCCGGAATAGCCGGATACTCCTTCGCCTACTGCCTCCACCTCTCCGGTGGCTTCGTGCCCGAGAATTGTCCCCAAGGACATTTCCGCCGCTTCGGCGTGCAGCGCGTTCACGTCGCTTCCGCAAATGCCGCAGGCGCGAACACGAACCAGGACTTCACCCGGGCCGGGCGCCGGTACCGGCCGCGTCTGGATAACGATATTGCCGGGGCCGGCATAAACCCCGGCGTTCATTATTCGCTTCGTCATCGCACTGCGCCGGTCATGCCCGTTTGTCGCCAACATTGAGACCCCAACCGCCATCGACGCGGAATTCGGATCCGGTCACCTGTGCGGCTTCGTCCGACGCGAGATAGAGGTTTAGATATGCGACATCTTCAGGCTCTCCCAGCGCACCCAGCGGTAGCATGGCCCGGGCCTCCTTCTCGGCGGCCGCGGCTTTATCATTCTCTTCTCCCGCCCGGTGAGCGGCGATATTGAGAAACATGCGCGTCCGGATCAGGCCGGGGTGCACGGAATTGCAGCGGATCTGGTTGCCATTGCGCGCGCCCCACGCCGCCACGGATTTGCTCAGATGCTGGACCGCCGCTTTGCTCGAGCCGTAGGCGGTATTAAAGGGAGAAGGGAAGAAGCATATCATCGACGCGACGTTGACGATCGATCCCCGCTTTTGCCGCTCCATCACCGGCATCACTTTTTGACAGCCGATGAAGGTGCCGTCGAGATTCACCGCATGGACGCGCCGCCATTCCGCGAGACTCGTCGCCATGAACGAATTGTTCACCTGATCGCCCTCGATGCCGGCGGTGTTGACGAGGATATCGATACGGCCGTATTTCTTTTCAGTCTCGCGCACCACCTGTTCCCATTGCGTCTCGCTGGTGACGTCGAGCGACATGAATTCGGCGCCGATGGCCTTTGCGACCTCGGGACCGTTCTTGGCCATGTCCGCGATAACGACCTTGGCGCCCTCCTTGACCATGAGTGCCGCCGTCGCCGCGCCGATGCCGCCGGCGCCACCCGAAATCAATGCTACCTTGCCGCTTACTCTACCCATTTGCGTTCCTCCCTTTCCTTGCGTTGCTTACCATGTGCGTTTTTCGCTGCCCTGCTTTGCTTAATCCTGGAAGCGCGGATCTTCCATAAACTCAATCACGATCCCGTCCGGATCTGTGGTGTAGACCGCCTTCACGCCCTCGACTTCAGGGATCGTCGGACTGACCGGCATGACGCCTGCCTTGCGGCAGGCCGCGATGGCGTCGTCGATGTTCTTGACCCGGAATGCCAGGTGAAGCGCGCCGGGATCGCACGGCCGTGATGTCACGCGGGCGCGGTCGGCGGGACTGGTGTATTGCAGCAGTTCCAAGGTGTGCCCCGGCGCCTTGACATAGACGACGACGATTTCCGCTTTCGGCACGCCCGTGATCCGCTCGAACAGCTCGCCCCCAACTTCGACCTTTTCGGTGACCTCGAGGCCGAGGACGTCCCGGTAGAAGGCGATGGAGCGATCGATGTCCGACACCGTAACGCCGGTATGCGCGGCCGCCGTAACTATTGCCCTATTCATGATGTCCCTCGCTATGAGCCGCGCTTTGCCGGCTCCCAATCGACCACACAGATTTGTTGCCCGACCGTCGCGATCTCGCCTTCGGGAACCGAGACTTCAAGCATCTTGCCATCGGCGGTCGCCTCGACCTCCTGCGTGATCTTTTCCGTCTCGATCTCATAGAGGATTTCGCCGGTGCGGAAGGATTCGCCCGGCTGCTTATGCCATTTGGTAATGGTAGCCTCTTCCATGTTCATGCCGACGCGCGTAAGCTTCACGCTGACTTTCATGCCCTAGCCTCCAGCGCCGCGGTGACGGCGTCGGCGATCGACGCCGGATTCGGCAACAGGCGCTGTTCGCCAACCGGGGCGTACGGCATGGCGACGTTCGGCACCGTGACGCGCTTGACCGGACCCTTGAGCGCGTGGAAGGCTTTGTCGGCGACGATGGCAGCAATCTGGCTCGCCGCACTGCAGCGGTCGCGCGCCTCGTCCACCACCACCAGATGCCCGGTCTTTTCGACGGAGCGGATAATAGCGGCCTCGTCGAGCGGGACCAGGGTCCGGGGATCGATGACCTCGACCGCGATGCCTCGCTTCGCCAAACGGTCTGCCGCCTCGAGGGCGGGTCTGACCATGTGGCCGATGGCGACTATCGTGGCGGCCTGGCCCTCGCGCAGAACCGCGGCTTTGCCGAACGGCACCAGATGATCGCCGTCCGGAACCTCGCCTGTCTCGCCGCCGCGGCCGCTCGCCTCCATGAAAAAGCTCGGATTGTCACCGCGGATCGCCTGTTTCAGCAGCCCCTTGGCGTCGGCTGCGTTCGACGGCGTCAGCACGTTGATGCCGCCGAGATTCATCAGCAGGGAGTATGGCGTATCGGAATGCTGGGCGGCGTTCTGGCGTCCGCCACCATAGCCGCACAGCACCGTGATCGGCATGGTAAGCTGCCCGCCGGTCATGAGCCGCAGCTTCGCCATCTGGTTGGCGATGGCGTCGAACCCGGTATACATGAAGTTGGAGAACATCAAATGGAGGATGACGCGATAGCCGGCGGCGGCGGCGCCGACCGACATACCGGTCAAAGTCGCCTCGCAAATCGGCGTGTTGCGGATACGGTCGCGGCCGAATTTCGCCAACAGACCGCGCGTATCGCCCATCATGGCAAGCTCGACGTCCTCGCCGAACAAAATCACTTTGGGATCGCGCTCCATCTCCTCGAAGAGCGCGTCGTTGATCGCCTGGATGTAGCGTCTTTTCGCCATGATGGTCTCCCTACGCGCGTTGCCCGGCGAACATGAGATCGAAGCTGAGTTCGGGATCGGCTGGTTCTCCGGCTTCAGCGTAGGCCGCAGCGTCATCGACGATGGCGGCGACGCGCGCCTCGATGGCGTCGACGGCGCTTGCCGTTACCGCATTCGTGTCGAGGAGATGCGCCTTGAGCCGCGCAACGGGACATTTCCCGGTCCATTCCGCGATTTCGCCGTCATTGCGATATTTCCCGCCGCCGAGCAACATCGGCTCGGCCTCCATATGACCGCGGATGCGATAGGTCTTCGCCTCGATGAAGGAGGGGCCTTGGCCGGAGCGCGCCCGATCGATGGCCTCCGCCGCCGCGCGCCACACCGCGATCACATCGTTGCCGTCCACCACGGCCGCGGGCATGAAAGCGCGCGCCCGGTCCGAGATCTCGCCGGCGGTGACTTCCTTCGACGGCGTGAATTCTGAAAATTGGTTGTTTTCGCACAGGAAGACGACCGGCAAGCGCCATAACGAGGCAACATTCATCGTCTCCATGAACACGCCTTGATTGGCGGCGCCGTCGCCAAAGAAACACACCGCGACGCGCCCCTTGCCATCGAGCTTGGCCGCGAACGCCGCGCCGGTGGCGATCGCGAGCCCGCCGGCGACGATGCCGTTGGCACCGAGAATGCCCTTCTTGAGGTCGGTGACATGCATGGACCCGCCCATGCCTTTGCAGATACCCGTCCGCTTGGCCCAGATTTCAGCCATCATCGCTTTCGGGTCGCCGCCCTTGGCAAGAAAGTGGCCGTGCCCGCGATGCGTGCCGGTGATCCAATCGGTGTCGTCGAGATGGTCGCATACGCCGACGCTGCATGCTTCCTGGCCGATATAGAGATGGACCGCGCCGGGCAGTTTTCCCGCCGCATTGTCGTCGCGGAGCCGTTCTTCCATCCGCCTGATCAGCAGCATCCGCTCGTACATCGCAAGGAGCCGGCTGTCGCCTGGACCGCTGTTCGTTCGCTTCGTCGTCATGCGTTCATCCATCGAGGGGGCATTTTTCCGCACAAATGCTGCACCCAATACATAGCGCTTTGTCGATTTTTGCGATCAAGCCATCGCCATGCGCGATAGGCCGATTATCAGGCTACAAGGCAAAGCATCTTCTTTACGGCCGCCGCCGCCGCGGTTTTATCGTAGCCGTATTTCTTGCGTAGCGCTTCACCGCTCCCGAAGCCAGCATAGACCTGCGGGATGCCGAGACGCTTGAATTCCTTCGGGTAAATGCCCTCATCCGCAAAAGCATCCGCGATGCTGGAGGCCAGCCCGCAATCCATCAGGTGGTCTTCCAGTACAAGGATGTTTTTTGTTTCGGTGACGGCTTTGAAAAGAAGCTCTTTATCGAGCGGCTTGATGGAATACATGTCCACAACGCGGGTATCGATTCCTTCGGCCGCGAGAAGATTGGCAGCTTCGAGTGCTTCGAAGACCATTTCCCCGTGGGCGACGATGGTAGCGTCTTTCCCTTCGCGCGCCGTCAGCCCCTTGCCGATCTTAAAGTCATACTTGCCCGGCTCATAAAGCATGCGGTCCTTTTTGCCCTCTGCCAGACGCAAGTACAGCGGGTGGGGATAGTCCATGCTGAGGAGCATGATGTCCCGCACCATGTTCGGGTCGCCGATCGAAAGGACGGTCATGTTGACCAGCGACTTCATAATGCCGATATCCTCCATCGCATTATGGGTGGAACCGGCGCCGGAAGTCAGGCCGCCCCCTGTCCCGATAAAGCGCACCGGGAGGTCCTGATAGCAAATGGCGGTACGGTTCTGTTCGCAGGCGCGCATTACCATGAAAGGAATCATGCCGTATATGAAGGGTATATTGCCTTCCAACGCGAGTCCGGCCGCAATGCCGGCCACGTTTTGTTCCGCCACGCCGACATCGATGTACCTTTCGGGGAACTCTTTCTTGTATTCCTTTAACGAGCTGCCGGTATCCGCAGTAATCGCCCAGATATTCTTATGTTTCCGAGCTAGTTCGACGATGGTGTCGCCGGTCACCGACCTGGCCGAGAGAATGGCGCCCAAGGTGAAGGTAACTCTTGTCATTTCGAACCCCCAATTTTGGCATAATCGGCTTCAATGTCGGCCATGGCTCTTTCCTTATCGGCTTCGCTCAAGGCGCCGGCATGCCAGGCAAGGTTACGTTCCATAAACTTCACGCCTTTGCCTTTCGTCGTAGCCGCAATAATGACGGTAGGTTTGTCGCAATTCGACGGAGGCAGGCTATCGAGTGCATCGACAATCTGATTCATATCGTGGCCGTCGATTTCGACCACGTTCCAGTTGAAAGCTCGCCATTTATCCGCGTAGGGCTCGAGGTGAATGTAATCGTCGTCAAAGCAGCCCATGAGCTGCTTGTTTCTATCCACCACGCCGATAAGGTTCCCGAGTCTGTAAGAGCTCGCCGTGTTAGCGGCTTCCCAGATCTCGCCTTCGCAGGTCTCGCCATCGCCCATCATGCAGAATACGCGGTGTTCTTCCTTCTTCAGCCGGGCGGAAAAAGCCATCCCTACGCCGATGGCGAGGCCCTGGCCGAGCGAACCGGTCGAGCATTCCACGCCGGGAAGCTGAACTTTGCAGGGGTGCATGCCGTAGGCGCTGTCTAACTGGCCATACGTCCTGACGATTTCGTCGTAATCGAAATAGCCCCGCAAAGACATCGCGATATACATGCAGACGGCGCCGTGCCCTTTGCTTAAGAGGAAGCGGTCCCGCGCGGGGTCTTTGATGTCATTGGGGTTGACATTCATGCCGTGATGAAAGAGCCCAACCAGCAGGTCCGTCATCGAGAGGTCCCCGCCGATGTGCACGGGGCCTTCGTAGCTGCCGCACAAATTAAGCAGTTTCTTGCGCATTTCATACGCAATTTCCTGCAGGCGTTCTACTTCTTTCCGATCAGCCATGAAGAATGCCTTTCCGCAACGGTTTTACTTGAACGTAGATTTCATGCGCAGACGCTGGACATCAATAATTCCCTAACCCTTGATTTATAGCGGAAGTATAGAGGAACAAGATCGGACCCGCAAGCCTCCCGATCACAAAAGCCCCTGCATTTCCCGGACTTTCTGAGCAAAGGCGCGCGGGTGCGACTGTTGGCTCTTTGCGCCCTGCATTTAGAACCGATTTGATTTCAAGAGGCTAGAAGCTATCTCATCCATGCCGTTTGATCCTCACAAAACATCGCTCAGGGGCTAAAGTGTCTGCGTGAGAAGAGATTTTCTTGTGCGGGAAACGCCGTGAAGAAAAATGTCTTGGAGGGAAAATGCCGCGAGTTCGCGCCGCTTTGCGGCGTGGCGAGTTCGCAAGTTCGCTGTTAGGACGAGTTCTCACGCAGATACTAAGGCCCGCGATTTTGCAGCCCTTCTCGGCACGCGGCCCGGCCCAGAGGGCGCCCCGCTGCCCCGGTCGTGCCCCTTCAAAGCGCCATTTATGCAACCAGCTCTTCGGCCAGGGCTTACAAACTGTGAAGTGGTGTGCAGATTATTGGAATTTGGCCAGCAATAGTCGATAAGCGCAGGTAATTTTACTATGGCTCAGATCGCAAGCGGCGTGATGGCGGGCACAGATCAAAACTGCAAAACGGGCGTAGTGTGTTGCGGATCACAAGAACCATGCAATTGATTGTTGTTTTTGTGAGTGCCCCATAATTCGGGTGGGGTTCCTGGGGTGTGATGTGATTTGCAACACAAGGGTTAGTCATTACTATTCTCGGAATTCGAGAGAGGAGTCACATGTTCAAGTTTAAGTTCTCTTTTAGCCAGTGGAAAATAGTCTGTTCGGCTGTAGTCGCGCTTTTGTTCAGCGTCCTTGCCGTCAGCGACTTGCAGGCGCAAATGACCACAGCCGCACTTTCCGGCACCGCAACGGACGCCACCGGGGCGGTGGTTGTGGGCGTCAAAATCCAGGCGAAAAACGTTGCCACTGGCATTACTTATTCCGCGGTTACTGACGGACAGGGACGTTATTCGATCGCAGAATTGCCGGTGGGCACGTACGACGTTTCGTCACAGAAATCCGGGTTCCAAAAAGAAGTTCAAACCGGGATCGTGCTGACCGTCGGCGCGCAGCCGGTGCTGGACTTTGGGCTAAAGGTGGGCCGTGCGGACGAAGTGGTCGAGGTGCGTGGCCAAACTTCCAGCGTGGAAACCACCACGGCTACAGTCGGCCAGTTGGTTTCGCCCAACCAGATGGCGGACCTGCCGCTGAATGGCCGCAACTTCACCGACTTGCTTGCGCTGGCGCCCGGCGTGGTGACGGTGCCTGCTTCCCCAGGGGGCGGCGGGCAGTCGAGTACCGTCTACGGTACGCAAACCAACTACTCGGTTTCGGGTTCGCGTCCGGAAGGTCTGCAATACCTGCTGGATGGCACCGATATCCGCGACGCTTTGGACCATGGCGCGGGCATCAGCGTGATGGGGACCTCGCTCGGCATGGAGGCAATCCAGGAATTCTCGATTCTGACCAACACGTACAGCGCGGAGTTTGGCGGCACCGGCGCGGCGATCAACGCGGTCACCAAGTCGGGCACGAACGACGTGCACGGATCGGCCTACGAATTTATTCGCAACAGCGCCATGGACGCAGCGAACTACTTCGACGTCCCGGGCGAAAAACCGACCTTCAAGAGGAACCAATTCGGCGTCTCTATGGGCGGTCCCATCAAGAAGGATAAAGCCTTCTTCTTCGGCAACTACGAGGGCCTGCGCTCGGGTACGGGGCAGACCTCGCGCGGCGTGGCGCCGACCTCGCTGTCCGACCTGTTCACAGACAGCGGCTTCACGCCAAGCGGAACGGGGTGGGAAGGGCTTTACGGGCCGATGCCCACGGTGGTGCAAAACATATTCTCCGCGTATCCGCTTGCCCAAAGCGCGTCGCAATGCCCGAACGTAACCAATATCGAGTTTGAGGCGGGCACCGGACTGTACTGCTCAAAAGAACTCCAGATCGGCAACGAGGACTATGTGCTGGGCCGCGTGGACTACACGCTGAGCCCGAAGGATAGCTTGTTCGCCCGCTACACGCGGGAGAGCGCTTACCAGGTTCTGCCGTACGTGCTTACTCAGCTGCCGGGATTCCCGGAAATCGACAACGAACACAATCAGTACGTCACCATCGGAGAGCGGCACACGCTGTCGCAGAAGATACTGAACGAAGCCCAATTCGGATTGGTGCGGCTGTTTACGCAGACGGGGAACGGCCCCAACGTGGCCGCTCTGCAATCGGCTCCGGGCGTACCGGATTTGGACTTTGAACCCGCCGGGGGTCTGTCCAACCTGGGTCCCTCGCCTACGAATCCAAGCCGGCCCGTAACCAACCGGTTCAGCGTCAGCGACGATGTCATCATGTCGCTGGGCGCGCATAGCCTGCGCATCGGGGCCGCCATAACCCGCGTGGATCTGAACCAGACGTGGGACCAGTATCCCGGCGGCGCGTGGATCTTTGCGAACCTGAACGGCGGGATTTTCCCAGATTCAGGTTTAGGCGGCTCCTTGTACGGCGACCCATTGCTGTGCGTGTGCGGGGCTGGCACCGACTACAGCTATACCACCCCGAACGGGACGAGCTATCCCTTCACCACCACCCGCTATTGGCGCCAGACCTGGCTGAATCCGTACATCCAGGACGACTGGAAAATCAGTAAGCGGCTTACCATAAATCTCGGCGTGCGCTACGAGTGGGCGAGTAACCCAACGACGGTGCATGGACCCATCTTCACGATTAACAACTTAACTGCGCCGACGACGACCGAATTCGATTTCGTTACGGCGCCTCATCCCTTTAACAGCAATCCCAATCTCAAGAACATCGATCCGCGCGTCGGACTGGCGTTCGACCCGTTCGCGGATCACAAGACCTCGATCCGCGCCGGCTTCGCCATGTACCACGAGCCGGTCACTGCGCGTACCTATGCTCTCGACAACACGTCGTTTGCGCCGAATGCACCGCTGTTCTTTTTGCTTTGGGACTCGGATTTCCCCAATCTGCCGAACAGCCCGACCCAGCCCGTAGGCAACCCCGTCACAGGTTTTGTTCCTGCATCCAGCGAGATCGGCTGGTACTATTCCATCCAGAACAATGTGGACACGTCGCCGTACGTGATGCAGTACAACCTGACGGTGCAACGTCAACTAGGGGGTGGCACCGTGCTCACGGTGGGCTACAACGGTTCCGCGGGCGCCCACATGTTCTATTGGATCGACGCCAACCCTCCAATTTCGTATAGCATGGCCGCCTCTGCCGGGCTGCTGAACGCAACCAACCCCACGTCGAATTTGTCGATAGCGCAAACCTTCGCCCCCACCGCCCCCACCGGACAAGGGGCGCCGGGCACGGTAACCAACCCATTTGTCGGTTTGCACCAGAACCAGAACTTCGGGTCGGTGGAATCAGTTGAACCCAAGGCACACTCCAATTACAACTCCTTGCAGGTCAGCCTGACCCGGCAGTTTGCCCGGGATCTGGCAGGCAACATCGGTTACACGTGGTCCAAGTGCCTGGACGATGCGTCGGCCACCATCAGTACGGAAGAGGGTGAGTGGGCCGTCGAGGACCCCTGGAACCCGAGTGCGGATCGCGGTCGCTGCAGCTTTAGCTCCAACCAGGTTTTAACCGCCAATGCCCTTTACCGGCTGCCGTTCCATGCGAACCGGGCGGTGAGTGGCTGGCAAATCAGTCCTATCGTCAGCCGCTATGCCGGCCTGCCCTTTAACCTGCAGAACCAGTTTGGGGGCGACTATCAAAGCCAAATCGCAGCCGCCACCGCAGCCGAGCGTCCGGAGCTTGTTCCTGGCTGCGACCCCATGACGAAGAAGAGGGGCGAGTGGTTTAATCCGGAATGTTTCGTGCTTGCGCCCTTTGGCACCATCAGCAATCTCGGACGGGATGCCCTCAGCAACCCCAATTTCTTCAACCTGGACTTCGCGCTCATGAAGGATACCAAGCTGACCGAGAGAGTTTCGATGCAGCTTCGGGCGGAGTTTTTCGATGTCATGAACCACCCGAACTTCCTGGCAGGCGGCATGACGGCGGCAGCGGCAGGGTCGACTTCGCAGGTGTACTTGTTCGGCACCGCGGGCACAGTGAACCCGACCAATGCTAACTACTCGCAAATTTCCAATCCGGCTGCCTATGTGCTCCCTACATCCACCAGCGCCGGCGGCGCGATCTGCAACCCCTCTGGGGCAATTAACGCGATCCCTGTTGGCCCCTGCTACCTGCCCTCGACCGCACTGGCGGAAACCGTGCCGTCGTCCGTCGAAGGCGCCGAGCGCCAAATTCAATTCGCGGTGAAGCTTACGTTCTAGACTTCGGCGCAACTCTTACCAACCACTTGCCGGCGGCAGCCTTCGGGGTTGCCGCCGGGCAATTTACAGATACCATCCCCGGGTATCGTTCGTCGTGTCCTGAGAAGACATTCGACTTCCCTATCACCCTGGAATGTTGCGCGCCTCGAAATGTAGCGATCGAGGGCGGCGTATTCGGTCGGCCAACAACGAAAGATATTTGAGCGCACAATACCGCCGTTTGCGCGGCGAGGCCCGGGAGCGCCCAAGGCCGTTCCGTCCCTGGCCCACAAACTGTCCATGCGGTGTACAGATTGTTGAGATTTGGCCAGCAATACGTCGATGAGCGCAGGCAATTTTACTATGGCTCAGATCGCAAGAGGCGTGATGGCGGACACAGATCAAAGCTGAAAGCCGAGTGTAGTGTGTTGCGAATCACAAGAAAGATGCAATTGACTGTCGCGTTTGTGAGCCCCCTACACCGTTTGGGTGGGGTTCCCAGGGTGGGCGTGATCTGCAACACAAAGGTTACTCGTAACTATTCTCGGAATCGAGAGGAGATACATGTTTAAGTTTAAGTTCTCATTTGGCCAGTGGAAGATAGTCTGTTCGGCTCTGGTCGTGCTTTTGTTCAGCGCCCTTGCCGCCAGCGACTTGCAGGCGCAAGTGACCACGGCCGCACTTTCCGGCACCGCGACGGAAGCCACCGGGGCGGTCGTTGTGGGCGTCAAAATCCAGGCGAAAAACATTGAAACAGGCATGGCCTATTCCGCCGTTACCGACGGACAGGGACGCTATTCGATCCAAGAATTGCCGGTGGGCACGTACGAAGTTTCGTCACAGAAATCCGGGTTCCAAAAAGAAGTGCAAACCGGGATCGTGCTGACCGTCGGCGCGCAGCCGGTGCTGGATTTTAAATTAAAGGTGGGCCGTGCCGACGAAGTGGTCGAGGTGCGTGGCCAAGCTTCAGTAGTTGAAACCGAAACGGCCGCAGTGGGACAGTTGGTTTCGCCCAACCAGATGGCGGAGCTGCCGCTGAACGGCCGCAACTTCACCGATCTGCTCACCCTGTCGCCTGGCGTGGCGACTGTGCCCATGACCGGGGGCGGCGGCGGCCAGTCGGCCACAGCTTACGGTTCGCAAACCAACTACTCGGTTTCCGGTTCGCGTCCGGAAGGTCTGCAATACCTGCTGGATGGCACCGATATCCGCGACGCTTTGGACCATGGCGCGGGCGTCAGCATAACGGGGACTTCCCTCGGCATGGACGCGATCCAGGAATTCAACGTTATGACTAACACCTATGGCTCCCAGTTCGGCGGCACCGGCGCGGCGATCAACGCGGTCAGCAAGTCGGGCACGAACGACCTGCACGGATCGGTCTACGAGTACCTGCGCAACAGCGCCATGGACGCCACGAACTACTTTGACGTCCCCGGCGAGAAGCCGTCCTTCAAGAGGAATCAGTTCGGGGGCACTCTAGGGGGCCCCATCAAGAAGGATAAAGCCTTCTACTTCATCAACTACGAGGGCTTGCGCGCGGGTCAGGGCCAGACTGCCCGCGCCGTGGTGCCGGTCACCGACAACAACCCGACCGACTACACCTTTTTCGAAGACAACTACATGGTGCCAAATGGCGAAGGCGGATGGGAAGGCAGTGGCGCATTCGATCCGAGCACTACGGGCGCGCCGATGCCCTCGGTGATTCAGCAGATATTCGCCTTGCTTCCGGCTTCGCAAAGCGCGACGCAATGCCCCAATGCAACCGGCATCATTCTTCAAACCGGTGAGGCGCTCTCTTGCTCGGTTGGGACTCTTATCCAGAACGAGGACTACGGGCTAGGCCGCGTCGACTACACGATCGGATCCAAGGACAGCCTGTTCGGACGTTACGACATCGAGAATGCTTATCAAAACGTCCCCTATTCGACAAATATATTCTCGACCGCCGTTCCGGGATATCCGGAAATCGACAACGAACGAAATCAGTACACCACCATCGGAGAGAGGCACATTTTTTCGCCGAAGATACTCAACGAAGCCCGTTTGGGGGTGGTGCGGCTTAACTTATTGACGGCGGACGGCGGCCTCAACGGAAAGAACGCCCTGGACCAGGTTCCCGGCAGGCAGTCTATGATGGTTACTCTCGGCGGCGGGATTGCGGAAGGTGCGTTGCCCTCGAGTCCCAGCCACGACGTCATGAACCGCTACAGCGTCGGCGACGATATTACCATGAACCTGGGCGCGCATACGCTCCACTTCGGCGCCACCTTTACCCGCGAGCAGACGAACGATTATTGGTTACAGTATTCCGGCGGCGACTGGATTTTCGATAACTTGCAAGGGATATATGGAGCTGGTGGGCTAGGCGGCTCGTTGTACGGCAGCGACCTCTTTGGATTGAATCTTGTCGGCCCCGGTTACTCCTATCCCGCCCCGAACGGGAAAAGTTATCCCCTCAACCCGGAGCACGACTGGCGTCAGAGTTTGCTGGAGCCTTACATCCAGGACGACTGGAAAATCAGTAAGCGGCTTACCGTAAATCTTGGCGTGCGCTACGAGTTTGCGAGCAACGCGACGACGTCCAATGAATCCAATTTCATTCTGCCCGGTGCGACCAACCTCGCTAAGACCAGCATACTTTCGCCGACGTCGACGGAGGCCAGCTTTGTCCCCGCGACCAATGTGTTCAACAGCAATCCCAACGCCAAGAACATCGATCCGCGCATCGGACTGGCCTTCGACCCGTTCGCGGATCACAAGACCTCGATCCGCGCCGGCTTCGCCATGTACCACGAGCCGGTCACCTCGCGCACCTACGCGTTCATGTCGCCTAACCCGACGGAACCGACGACGGAGACTTTCTTTGCAACGAATTTTCCGCTGTTGGACACGAGCTTCAGCCAGGCTGAGAGCAGCATCGTTTGGTTTTACGGCTTGCTCCCCACTGTGAATACGTCGCCCTATATCATGCAGTACAACCTGAACGTGCAGCGCCAGTTGGGGCCCGGAACTGTGTTCAACATCGGCTACAACGGTTCCTCGGGTGTGCACTTGTTCGAGTGGATTAACGCTAATCCTTCGTTAGCCTATGGCGATCTTACCTCTGCACAACTGAATGCGGTGCCACCCGGTCCCCCCGCGCCCTCGATAGCGCAAACCTTTACCAATTATGGCGCCATCGCCGCCCCCTCCGGCCAAGGGGCGCGGGGCACGGTAAACAACCCGTTTGTGGGTATTCACGAGAACGGGAACTTCGGGTCGTATGAGACAACTCAGCCCGAGGCGCACTCCAGTTATAGCTCCCTGCAGACCAGCCTGACCCGGCAGTTTTCCAGTTCCCTGGCGGGCAATGCCGCTTATACCTGGTCCAAGTGCCTCGACAACTCTTCGGCCACTGTCAGCAGCGAGCAGGGCCAGTATGCCATCTTTAACACCTACAACCCGAGCGCGGATCGCGGCCCTTGCAGCTTCAGCTCCAACCAGTTGTTTAGTGCGAACGCCATTTACAGCCTGCCGTTGCACGGCAACCGGGCTCTGAATGGCTGGCAAATCAGTCCCATACTCAGCTACTTTAAGGGCCTGCCCATCAACGTCCAGACATTTTTGGGCTTGTATCAATCCAACATCAACGGTGCAACCGAAGGCGAGCGTCCCAGTCTCGTCCCCGGCTGCAACCCCATGGTAAGGAAAGTTTCCGAGTGGTACAATCCGGCATGCTTCGTCCTGGAGCCATATGGCACGATCGGTAACGTTGGCCGCGACTCGCTGAACAACCCCAATTACTTCAACTGGGACTTCTCGCTTATGAAGAACACCAAGATCACCGAGAGGGTCAGCGCGCAGTTCCGGGCGGAGTTCTTCGATATCCTGAACCACCCCAACTTCAGTGAGGGCTCGCAGGTTATCAGTTGGGGCTCCGCTGAAGTGATGAACCCGACGAATCCTAACTACTCACAACTTTCGAACCCGGCCGCCTACGCGGTCCCGACAGCCACCAGCGCCGGCGGCGCAATCTGTAACCCCTCGGGGGAAACGGAAGCCAACGGCGGTTCTCCTACCGGCGCGTGCTACCCAACCACGACCGCGATAGGCGCGACCGTGCCCAGTGCCCTGGGTGGCCAGCGTGAAATCCAATTCGCGGTGAAGGTTACCTTCTAGACTTCGGCGCGGCTCTTACCAACAAATTGCCCGGCGGCAGCCCACAGGGTTGCCGCCGGGCAAGTTACAGATACCATCCCCGGATGTCGTTCGTCGTGTTCCGAGCAGGCGTTCGACTTCCCTATCACCCTGGAATGTTGCGCGCCTCGAAATGCAGCGATCGAGCGCCGCGCTTTGCCTTGCTCAATAACCGACCGTGAAACGCTGCCGGCGATGCTGGGGTTTTTCGATCTCATCGGCCATCGCTATGGCATAGTCTTCAAAAGAGATGCTGCTGCCTTTCTCCGAGGTCAGCAACTGGTTTCCTCCGAGGCGAAACTTGCCCGTGCGCTCACCGGGTACGAACATCGATGAAGGCGAAAGAAAGGTCCAATCCAGTTCCTTCTCCTGGCGCAACAGATCGAGGAAAGCGCTACCCGCGCCGGCCTCTGGCTTGTACGCCTCAGGGAAGTCCGGCGTATCGATCAGCTTGACTCCGGGCGCAACCTCGAGGCTTCCCGCCCCGCCAACCACGAGATAGCGTTTCACTCCGGCAGCCTTGACAGCGCCAATCAGGATGTGAGGATCGCTCGCCGTAAAATGAACAGCGCTAATGACGATGTCGGAACCTTTGAGAAGCGAAACGAGAGCATCCTTATTTGAGACATCGCCCTGGATGGAAGTGACGTTGGGCAGTTTTGCGACCTTCTCCGGGTGACGGGTAATCGCGGTAACGTGGTGGCCGCGGTCAGTAAGCTCCTTGAGAATACAGGAACCTGCTCTCCCGGAAGCACCGATTAAAGTAATATTCATGATCATCTCCTTAGGTAAAACCCTGCATGGTGCATGGTATCAGACACCTATGCACCGGGTTGAATGAGTATCTTGATGGGCTTGCCTGTCTTATGCAGTTCAAATGCTTCCTGAATGTCATTTAACGGCACGGTATGCGTGATCAACGGCTTCAGTTCCAGCTTGGGGAGCATGGCCAGCGCCCGCGGGAAGGAGTAGGGAGAAACAAAGGTGGAAGTGATGGTGAGTTCTTTAGCGTAGAGGACGAATGGTGAAACGCCGATCTCGACGTCTTTTCCGTAGACCGCAGCCCAGAGAATCGTGCCACAATTGTCTGCCAGAGAGATACACTTCTTGGCGACCTGAATATTGCCCGAGGCATCGATTACAGTATTGAAACCCCGCCCGTCGGTCAGCTTTTTACCGACGGCTTCGATGTCCTCGCTAAAGGGGTCGAGAACGACATCGGCACCCAGCTTTTTCGCCAGCGCGCGTTTTTCCGCAACGGGCTCCGAAAGCATCGTCCTGGCCGCGCCGGCTTTCAGCGCCATTTCAAGACAGAGCAGGCCGATAGGCCCACCGCCGCAAATGGCGACGCTGCTGCCGGTGGTCACATTGGCCCGGTCAATCGCATGGACAGCCACTGAGACCGGCTCCAGCAGGGCGCCGACCTCCAGACTGATATCGTCAGTCAGCGGATAGATGGCGCTTTCCGGGTAGACGGCGTATTCGGCAAAACATCCGGACGCGCCTTCGGCAGTGGGACAGTAGTGCTCCATTCCGTTCTGGCAATACCAGCAGGCGCCGCAGGAACCGCGGAAATTCATGGCCACGCGCTGACCGACCTTGACGCCGCTTTTTACTTCGCTGCCGATCGCCGTAATGGTGCCGGACGCTTCATGCCCGAGAATCCGGGCGCCTTTATAAGCTTCCGGAGGGAACAGGCCGAAACGCTGCTCCAGGCTCTCCGGGTCGGTGCCGCACAGACCGGCATATGCGATTTTGACCTTTACCTGGTCGGGCCGCATCACCGGATCGGGAACCTCTTCCATGGCGATAATGCCCGCTTGACGGGTCACAGCTGCTTTCATGTTCTTCTCCTTTTTCCAGTCCCGGCCTGTCTTCCGCAACCGGACGGCACATCGCCCCAAGGGGGGTGTGTTCTGTCGCGCAAAGATTTGGCCGCTGCTCCTCATGGTAGCAGGGTTGCGGGTGATTTCCGGTTGTGCGCGGGGGTGATTTGTGACGAAGGCTGTACGCAAAAATCAGGCCGATTGTGTTGCGAAGCAGCGTCAGGCACAGTCGATGGCCGCGATCGCATCGCGGTGGTTCCGCTCAATTCCGGCTGCGAATGCCACAGCGCGAGCAGCGGCTTTAGAGCAGAACCAGAATTCATGCGCCCAAGCAAAGAGTTTGCAAGATGGCTCGCCGCGGCGAGCCGCTCAGGGGGCGTGCGGGCACAGCCATTCTGGTTCTGCTCAAATGGCGCGGACTCCATGTTCCCCCCATGGAAGCGCCGATCAGATTCGAGCGCAGACTGACTTAGTCTCCGTGTACAAGTCAAGCCCAGCCTTACCCCACTCGCGTCCCCAGCCAGACTGCTTGTATCCTCCGAAGGGCAGAGCTGAATCGAATACGCTGAAGCAGTTGATCCAGACGGTGCCGGCTTTCAGCTTAGCCGCCAAACGATGCGCCTTGCCGATATCGCGCGTCCAGACCGCGGAGGCCAAGCCATAAATGCTATCGTTGGCAAAGCCAGCAACCTCTTCTATATCCTCAAACGGAATTGCCGTAACCACGGGTCCGAAGATCTCCTCGCGCACCACCTTCATGGTCGGCCTGACATCGACGAGAACCGTCGGCTCAACAAAATATCCTGGGCCACTGATCTTCTTCCCGCCGGTTAAAGCCCTGGCGCCGTCCTGGGCGCCCGATTCGAGATATCCACTAACCCGTTCCTGTTGTTCTTTTGAGACCAAGGGGCCCAGATTGGTCGCAGGATCGATTCCGGGGCCAATCTTGTAGCTTTTTGCAATATCCGCGACGCCTTCCACCACCTTGTCGAAGATACTCTTATGGGCAAACAGGCGAGAACCGGCGGCACAAAGCTCGCCTTGATTGAAGAAAATAGCCATGGCGGCTCCCGGGATTGCAGCTTCCAAGTCGGCATCGGAGAAAACGATGTTGGGAGACTTTCCGCCCAACTCCAGAGAAACCTTTTTCAGATTTCCGGTGGCTGCCTTCACGAGTATCTTGCCAACCTCGGTCGAACCGGTGAAGGCAATCTTGTCGACATCGGGGTGCGCGGCCAGCGCGGCGCCGGCGGTCTCGCCAAAACCGGGAACGATGTTGACTACGCCGTCGGGGAAGCCAGCCTCCATAACCAACTCGCCCAAACGCAGGGCGGTGAGAGGAGTCTGCTCCGCCGGTTTCAAAACGCATGTGCAGCCCACAGCGAGCGCCGGACCAAGCTTCATGGACGCCATGATCAGCGGAAAATTCCATGGAATGATCTGCCCGACGACGCCCACGGGCTCGCGCGTGGTATAGGCCAGAAATTTCCCCCCAGGCGCAGAGATGGGAATGGTGGTCCCCTCTACCTTGGTCGCCCAGCCGGCGTAATAACGAAAGGCGTCGACGGCAGTCGGCACATCGACCATGCGCGAGAAAAATACCGGCTTGCCATTGTCGAGAGTTTCAAGCTGGGCCAGTTCTTCGCTGTGTTGATCAACTAACTCCGCCAGCTTCCACAGCAGCCGTCCTCGTTCCGAAGGCGGCATCTCGGGCCAGGGACCGGACTCGAAGGCCTTGCGGGCAGCTTTCACAGCCAGGTCGATGTCGGCCTTGTCGCCTTCCGCTACGTGAGCCAGGACCTTGCCCGTCGCCGGATCGTAGGTTTCAAAAGTTTTTCCGGAAACAGCGTCAACCCATCTGCCTGCAATTAACATTTTCCGCGGCTTGCGGATGAACTCACTCACTTCACCCCGGATTTGCGGGGCTTTTGTCCTGATCTGCGGAGCTATTGTCGTGGCCATGTTTCCTCCTGCCGATGTAGAAGATGCTTCTGCACTGCGATTCGATTCGTGAACCTTGGTCTTCCCTGTTCTGCCGGCCCTCAGGGGGCAAAATCACTTCGGCTCACGTGATAGGTCCGCCACGAGGCGGGTCACGGGAATGCCTCACCTGCGAGGCGGAAGGATCGCGGCCATGATGAGAGGAGCCCAGGGGATGTTGAGCCATCGAAAGCGTAGATCAGGCGACCGGCGGCTGTCAAACGTTTTGTCTGCATAGACCGACGAATGCCCGTCGGGTTGAATAAACTCCAGCAAGTCTGGGCGCTTTCGCTGAATAATGTATGCAAATGAGAGTCTATGGGGCATCTCCACCTCATCGACCTCGGATTTGAGACTGGTTCCGGGGTGATTTGAAACGCAGGGCGGAAAAAGGCAAGCGGAAAACGGGAGTTTGAAACGGATCGTGTCTCCGGGGCTAAAGTGTTTGCGTGAGAACAGATTCCTTTGTGCGGAAACGCGGGGAAGAAGAGTATCTTTCAGGAGAAGACGGCAAGTTCGCGCCGCTCCGCGGCTTGGCAGGTTCGCGGTTGCCACGAGTTCCCACGCAGGCCCCACAAATTTTGCGGCATTTATCGAAGGAATGTCTCTGGAAATAAATCATGAACGCTGGCAGAACCCCATTCGATAGCACAGGCCGGCGGAAGCAGCCGCGTGTTGAGGTATACGACGAGCCGGGCCATTTGATTCGGCGCGCTCAACAAATCGCAGTCTCGATGTTCCATTCGACGGTGGGCCGTGGAGTCACGCCGGTGCAATATTGCGTATTGCGAGTGCTCCAGGAACACCCCGGCATTGACCAGGTAACGCTTGCCCGATTGTGCGCCCTTGATACTTCTACGGCGGCGGATCTGGCAGTGCGTCTGGAGGAGCGCGGTCTTGTGAGGCGAGTGATGCCGACGAAGAGCAAGCGCTTTCGCCTGCTTCATCTGACCCCGGAGGGAATTGCACTTTTGGAGAAACTGGTTCCGAGAAGCAAGCTTCTGACTCGCAAACTGCTGAAGGCGCTTCAAAAGCAGGAGCAGAAGGCTCTTGTGGACCTGCTCAGGAAGTTCGTGCACTTAAACAACGAAGAAAGCCGCGCACCGCTGGACCGCCGGTTCCTGGAGTCGCCCAATAACAACTCCCGATCGAGAGCCCGCGTTGCTTCCCGCCAGCGCGTGGAACGATCTGCGAAGTAACCCGGGCGCCTCGTGTTTTCCTTCTTGCGTGCTGCGCGAAAATTCGCGCAGAACCCGTAGCCAAATCCATTTTCGTTCCGTATACTGAGGGTCGCGTCCGGGGCTTCTTGAACGGCCGCTGATAATTGTGAGGGAAAGATGAACCAGAAAAGCCTTGAGGATGTGTTGCAGATCACCGGCAATGCGGTGAACATGTTGCGCAATTCGCAGATTGGCGCTTACGTTTACCCGGTGGTTCCCGCCGAGTACTCGAACTGGCGCGAGGAACAGCGCGCGTGGCGGGAGACCGCAGTTCTCTTTGACCAATCTCACCACATGGCAAATATCTATGTCGAAGGTCCCGACGCGCTGAAGATGCTCTCGTATCTCGCGACCAACAGCTTTGAAAAGTTCCCGGTGAACCGTGCGAAACAGTTCGCTCCGTGCAGCTATGACGGCTTTGTGATCGGCGACGGCATTCTCTTTCACCTGGAGGAGAATCGGCTGGTCTTCGTCGGACGGGCGCCGGCAGCCAACTGGATTCAATTCCATGCCGAAACCGGCGGATTCAATGTGAAGATTGAAAAGGACGAGCGGTCTCCTTCCAACGCGAAAGGCAAGGCGGTGGTGCGCTCCTGTTACCGATATCAGATTCAGGGACCCAATGCCCCGCAAATCCTAGAGAGGCTCAATGGCGGACCACTTCCCGATTTGAAGTTCTTCCACATGGGCGAAATCAACATTGCCGGGCGCAAGGTGCGCGCGCTGCGCCACGGCATGGCCGGCGCTCCAGGACTAGAAGTTTGGGGGCCGTATGAAGAGCGGGAGGAGATCCGCGAAGCCATAGTCAATGCCGGCAAAGAGTTTAATCTCCGAGAGGTAGGTTCGCGAGCGTACGCCAGTAACACGCTTGAATCGGGATGGATTCCATCCCCCCTGCCCGCGGTCTACACCGGCGAGAAGATGAAGGCGTACAGGCAATGGCTACCGGCCAACAGCTATGAGGCGACGGGCTCGCTCGGCGGCAGCTTCGAATCCAGTGCGATCGAGGACTACTACATGACGCCCTACGCCCTGGGCTATGGGCCATTTATCAAATTCGATCACGACTTCATTGGCAGAGAAGCACTGGAAAAAATGGCGAGTACACCGCAACGAAAGAAGGTCACTCTGGCCTGGGATGCCGAGGATGTCGTGAAGGTCTGGGCGTCGATGCTGGATCCGGGAGAGGTGTACAAGTTCATCGATCTGCCGCTGTCCAACTACGCCTCGGCATCGTACGATGCGGTTCGAATAGGCGGGAAGACGGTCGGATTCTCCATGTTCACGGGCTACAGTTATAACGAGCGATCGATGTTGTCGCTGGGCGTAGTGAACCCGGAGGTAGAGATCGGAAGCGAAGTCGCGATCGTGTGGGGAGAGTCGGGCGGCGGCTCGCAGAAACCAACCGTCGAGCGTCACAAGCAGATCGAGATCCGGGCGGTGGTCAGCCCTGTACCGTACTCCAAGGTAGTGCGGGAAACTTATGCCAAAGGCTGGCGCACAGTGCAAGCGGGGTAATCAGCGAGCCCTCGCGTCCGTAATCCAGTCGAGGGTTTTGTTTACACCGCCGAAGACAAAGAAATGAAGGCCTGCCACGCCAGGCGGCAGAGAAACATTTTCTCCTGGCTCGGCGAGGTTGGCGATGCCCCGAACGATGGGCTCGGGTCCTTTCTCCGTAACCAGTTTCGCGAAGGAGGGATGGTCTGTGAGCACGTGCAGCGACTTTCCGACTCCGCAGTGCACGGCGTAGCGTGCGAGGGTAACTATAGAGGCGGGACCGGCCAGGCCAATGCGCACGGGAACGTCAATATGCCGGGCACGAATGCGATTAAGCCAAGCCGTGATCGGCTCGGCCTCGAAACAAAATTGAGTAACGATGGAAAGCTCGAGACCATTGCCGCGGGCGAAGTCGAGCTTGGCCGCGAGCGCCTCGTCGAGCGTGGTTTGGGAGATATTGGGGTTGCCTTCGGGGAAGCCGGCTACGGCCATACGGGTGATGCCGGCCTTTTGAAAAGCCCCCGACTGCATCACCTCGAGACTCGAGGAATATGGTCCCGCCGGCTTGGGGCGATCCCCGCCGATTACGAGAATGCGATCTACGCCGCCGTCGCCCGCTAGACGCGCGGAAAGCTGTTCGAGCTGAGCGGAACTTTCAAGATGACGGGCACCGATGTGAGGCACGGGATAGAGGCCAGCCTTGCGCAATTTTGCTGCAACCTCAACCATATGCATCGGATCGTCGCCGGCAATCCAGGTGAGGAAGACCTCGGTTCCCGGGTCTGCGCGGTCCAGCGCCGCGTTCAGAGCCTTGGCGTGGCTGGGAACAACTTCGAACGAGTAGCCGGTGAGCATCTCCGCGATGCCGGATAGCACTGCCTTTTGAGTCATAACGCCCCTTTATTCAGTATACTGAATCCGATGGCTACATTCTTCCTGTATGGCGAGCGATTGTCAAGATGCGGAGGTTAAGTTTCTGACTGTTGACTGTCCGCCGCCAACCCCGCTCCCGACAAAATGCCGCTACACTGTGCCCGGCCGCGAGGCCGTACGCGCCATATTGATGCTTGTCTTTGCCGCGTGCTCGGTCATGAGTTCGCTAACTCTGGCGCTTTCCCACGTGCTTGAACGATCGCATGATGCTGGCGGTGTGGAACCATAACCAAAGCGCCAAATGACGTTAAACCTATTTTCATCATTATTGCAAGCTTTCTTTTTGTGCCGCCATGGAAGACTGCAAACGATTTAGCTTGACATTACCATGGGTAATAATTTGAATTTAGGTGGCAAAATGCTTTCCCCATTTTGGGCAAAAAATCCTCAACCGCCGTACCTTGGAGCTAAAGTGAACCACAAAAATTTGGAAGAACTCCTGGAAGCTGTTGGAGGCCCCGTCAAGCTGTTGCGGAATTCGCAAACGGGTCCTTATGTATACCCTGTCGTTGCGAGCGAATTCTCAAATTGGAGAGATGAACAATACGCCTGGCAACATAGCTGCGTCCTCTTTAACCAGTCTTACCATATGACCGATATGTACGTGAAAGGCGAGGACGCGCTGCGACTGTTATCCCATATAGGCATAAACAGCTTCGATAAATTCGAATCCAACAAGGCAAAACAATTCGTCGCATGCAACTACGATGGCTACGTGATTGGCGATGTGATTCTGTTTTATCTCGACAAGGATTTGTTCAATCTCGTGGGGCGCCCTTCGGTTCACAATTGGGTTCAATACCAGGGCGAAACCGGAGGCTACAATGTGCAGTTCGAACGGGATGAAAGATCCGCAGCCCGGGGAGGGCCGATTGTTCGCAAGGTTTACCGGTACCAGGTCCAGGGGCCGAATGCCATGAAAGTTGTCGAGAAGGTGACAGGCAAACCCGCTCCGGAGCTGAAGTTTTTTAATATGAGCACGATTACTATAGCGGGGCGCGCTGTCAGCGCGTTGCGCCATGGTATGGCCGGCCAGCCGGGCCTGGAGTTATTTGGTCCCTGGGCCGACGGCGAGGCGGTGAAAGCCGCAATTGTTGAAGCGGGTCATGAATTTGGGCTTCGACAAGTCGGGGCCCGGGCCTACTCATCGAACACTCTGGAGTCAGGATGGATTCCGTCGCCGATGCCGGCAATTTATTCCGGGGAGAAAATGCGGGCCTATCGGCAGTGGCTGCCGGCCAATAGTTACGAAGCCGTTGCATCGCTTGGCGGCAGCTTCTATTCCGGAAACATCGAAGATTACTATCTCACTCCCTACGATCTTGGCTACGGTCCAATCGTAAAGTTCGATCACGATTTCATCGGAAGAGATGCGCTTGAGAAGATCGCGAAAGGGCCCCATCGGAGAAAGGTGACGCTCGCCCTGGATAGCGTCGATGTCACGCACGCCATTAGCACTATGTTCGAGAAGAAAGATCGCGCGAAGTATTTTGATTTCCCCTCCGCTGTCTACTCCACGTTGCCATATGACAAGGTGCTGCATGATGGCAAAACGATCGGCATTTCCACCTGGTGCGGGTATAGCGCAAATGAAGGCCGGATGCTCACCCTTGCGATACTCGATAGCGAGTACAGCGAACCCGGTACTGAAGTTACGTTTGTCTGGGGGGAAGAAGACGGCGGTTCATCCAAACCAACCGTCGAGCGCCACGTCCAGACCGAGATTCGCGCGATAGTCAGTCCGGTTCCTTATTCCGAAGTAGCCCGCACAGCGTACGCCGATGGATGGCGCACAGCTCGACTGAAGCGCACCACCTCATAATTCGCGACAGCGGACCCATAAGACGGTGAATGTGAAACATTGAGGACGTCCATGCCATTCGGAGAGCGTGGTTGAGAAGCCCCGCCATTCTGTTGATTCAATGCCCCGGCCGCAAACGACCGGACGCGGCCATCGCCGATTTCATCCAGGCGCGCTGATTTCCTGGGCGATCTCGTTTTGGAGGTCCGCGCACGCCGTTGCAATGGCGCATACGCATTTGGATGCGTCTGCCCTGGCTAGTTGCCTGTGTATAGTACACTCGACAGGTAGTGTTTACTGGTCCGCCGCCTGCGCAGAAACGAAGGCAAAACCAAACTACGGAAGGGGTGCAGAAAATGCCACTCAAGTACAAGGTATTTCAGCATGGAGCTGACAGGGACACCGGCGCAAAGCCGAATTTCAGCGGGACTTCAACCGTATTCTATGGAGAGAAGGACGCCGTCCTGATTGATGCAGCGATGCTCCTGAGCGACGCTCACCGGCTCGTCGCCAATCTGCTTGAATTGGAAAAGAATCTTACCCATCTCTATATTTCGCACTACCATCCGGACCATCACTTTGGCGCCTGGGTGGTGCGCTATGCATTCCCGAATGTAAAGATCGTGGCCCTGCCCAGCGTGGTGAAAGAAATCGCGGTCACCGCCGAGGTCAAAGTGAATGAATGGGGCCGCGTTTTCGGCAAGAACGTACCTGACCGGATCATGGTCCCCGAACCTCTTAACGATGACCACATCATGCTCGAGGGCGAACGCATCGAATTTTCAGACGACTGGGATGGCGACAGCGCGAACAATACAATGATCTGGGTTCCGTCGCTGCGCGTCGCCTGCGGTACCGACGTCGTATTTAACGAATGTCATCTGTTTACGCTCGAGTCGGATGCCGCGCGGCGCGTCAAGATGAGGAACTCGCTCAAGAAGCTGAAGGCAATGAACCCCCGGGTTGTGATTCCCGGTCATTGCAACCCCGCGAAGCTGCATGCCGATGATGCCTCCGGCATCGACTTCTGCCTGCAGTACCTGGATGTATTCGAAGAAGCATTTGCCAAGGCAAAGACCGGGGTTGATCTCTGTAAGGCCATCGATGCACGGTATCCGGGAATGAAGACCATGCGTTATGTCGTTGACTGGCAGGCACGGGTGACCTTCCCGGATAGCTGCACGGAAGACATGTCCAGGATACCCATCCTTTTCCTAGACCCGAGCGGACACGATATGGGTAAACAAGCTGGGTGAAATTGACAAGGATTCTGTTAAGGCCAAATCAGCCACATAGGCGCGCGCGCCAAACCAGCAACACGCACAAGAAAGGAAAGGAACATGCGGCTCAAGGGAAAAGTAGCACTCATTACCGGTGCCGGCACAGGGATTGGCCGGGCATTGGCACAGCGGTTTGTCACGGAAGGAGCCAAGGTCTCGATTGTGGGCCGGCGCCAAGCCAAACTCGACGAGGTGGTGCAGTCGGCGCCAACGGGCGCTATGATGGCATGCGCCGGCGACGTCACGAACGTCGCGGATACGCAGCGCATGGCTGCCGCCACTTTAGCCTGGGGCGGCAAAATCGATGTACTCATCAATTGCGCCGGCATCGACCCCCCCGGAGCGGTAGCGGATGTAGACCCGGCTCTCTTCCGCAAGGTACTGGAGATCAATGTGATCGGTCCCTTTCAGTTGATGCAGGCAACCATCCCTCACATGATCAAAGCTGGAGGCGGGTCGATTATCAATATCTCGTCGCTGGGAGCGCTGCGCTGTCTTCCCACGATGGCGCCATACTGCACTTCAAAGGCGGCGCTGAACATGTTGACCCAGCAGGCTGCGTTGGACTACGGCCGCAATAAGATCCGCTGCAACGTGGTTTGTCCGGGCGGCACCAGGACCGATATGCTTGTCAACGCGGTTGGTCCTTTGGCGAAGGCGCTCAATACCGATTACGATGGCGTGGCAAAGATCCTGTCGGCTAACTTGCCCTTGCGCCGGTTGGCCGAACCGGAGGAAATGGCCGGCGTTTGCGTGTTCCTGGCGAGTGACGATTCGTCGTTTATGACCGGCGCGGTACTTATGGTTGACGGCGGCGCTAATGTCGTGGATGTTTCAGGCGCAGCGATGAGCAGCCAGGGCTTCAACTGGGGAGCGACGGGGTAAGGCATCGTAGACCCGAGCGGAAGCAAGATCGATACGGCACCGGGTTTCATGAGTTCTATCTAACGACAAACGGGCGGGAAATCGAAGACAACAGAGACCGACGGATTTTTGACGAGGGACAGCTCCACGCTCTAGTCAACGGCGCCGAGCGAGACGCCGCCGTCGGTCACAATCACCGCGCCTTTCATGAAATCGGGGGCGACCGATGCCAAATAAAGAGCAAATCTTTGAGGGCAGCGTCTAGCAACGAAGGATTTTTGCAGATTCAATGCCTTTGGTAGCATTCCGCGTGTCCACCACCAACTGGGACTGGTCGACAATGGCAGGGTAATCGTATGCGGAATGGTCGGTTACAATCACCACCGCGTCATACCGGCCGAGATTCTCGAGCGGAGTGTTGGTCATATTCAAGTTGTAGTGGCGGCCTCGGCCTACGGCAGGGAAGTAGGGGTCGTTGTAGAACACGACGGCGCCTTCATCCTGCAGCAATTCGATAATCGTAAGCGAGGGCGATTCGCGCAGGTCGTCGATGTCTTTTTTGTAGGCCAGGCCCAATACCAGCACCTTCGATCCCCTGACAGACTTAGACTGTCCGTTGAGGCCCGCGGCAATCTGCGCGAGGACAAAATACGGCATGGCTGTGTTGATCTCGCCGGCCAACTCGATGAAGCGGGCGCGGAAGTCGAATTCCCGCGCCTTCCAGGAAAGATAAAAGGGATCGATCGGAATGCAGTGGCCGCCCAAGCCGGGGCCTGGGTAGAAAGCCTGGAAACCGAAGGGTTTGGTCTTGGCCGCGTCGATGACTTCGTGGATATCAATGCCCATCCGCATGCAGAGCTGCTTTAGTTCGTTGACCAGCGCAATGTTCACGCAGCGGTAGATGTTTTCCAGCAGCTTTGCCATCTCCGCCACCGACGGACTGCTCACTTTCACGACCTGGCGGAAGATGGTTCCGTACATGGCCGCGGCGAGCTCTGTAGCCGCAGGGCCGCAGCCGCCCACAATCTTGGGAATGTCATGGCGGGCCACTGTTTCATTGCCCGGGTCCTCGCGCTCAGGCGAAAAGGCGACCTGCACGCCCGGCCCATCGAGCATACGGGCAACTTTCAGGCCGTGAGGGTTGCCGGCCTCAAGAATGGGGACGACGATTTCTTCCGTGGTGCCGGGATATGTCGTGCTTTCCAGCACGATCAATTGGTTCTCATGAATATGAGGCGCGATCGACTGGACCGTCCCGGTCACATAGCTCAGGTCCGGCTCGTGATGCTTGTCGAGAGGCGTAGGCACGCAGACAATCACCGCATCCATTCGGGCGATCTCCGCATAGTCCGACGTGGCGCGGAAACCGGCCTTTTGCGCCTCTTGAATTGCCTCAGGCAGTATGCGTACGAAGTAGGATCCGCCGGTGTTGAGGGTTTTCACCTTGTCCGGGGCGATATCGAATCCAGTCACTCGAAATCGCTCGCCGCTGAAGAGCAGCGCCAGCGGCAATCCGACGTATCCCATCCCGATAATCCCGATACGGGCCTCACGGGTTTCCATCTTGCGATTTAATTCAGCCAATCGGCTCGGGATAAGAGTTTCTGTGCTCATGATGGCAGTCATCGTAAATGCTGACAATGTATGGGTTCACGATCGAGAGCGTAATGAGTTTGGCCGTTTATGGGACATATTGCCTGTATTCAGCAAGCCGTCTAACAGCGTCGTTAGACTTCACTCCTGAAAGAAACTCATTTTGCCGTTCATAAAGGGGTGAGCAGGGAACTGTGGCATGTACTGCGATCACGTTCCCGCAGCGCCCGCAGCGGGTCGGCCGAGCTCAGTCTCCGGCGGGCCAAACGGATGGCCGCGGGTCGCTAAATAGAAAAGCAGCTCAACGCGATTCGACACGTGCAGTTTTTCGAATGCCCGAAACATGTAATTCTTCACCGTGTGCTCGCTCAAATACAGTTCGCTGGCGATGGCCTTGTTTGTTTTCCCTCTGGCAGCGAATTGCACAACCTGGAGTTCACGCGCGGTAAGAGCCGACAAGTCATCTCCCGATTTGCCGGAGGGAGCAGGAATTCTCCTCAATGCTTCCATCAAAAAATCCGTGCCCGCCTTCCCCACCCAGATGTATCCCCGTGTTACATGCTCGACGCAATGGGCGAATTCGCTCATAGACTCCCGCAGTTCAAACACTCCGCGGGCACCGCAGCGAAAAGCCTGGGTAACCGAGTCGTACGACAACTCATCGACCAGGATAATGATGGGAATTTTGGGGTGGTCACGGAACACGCTATCCGCCAGGTCGAAACCGGTCCCTGAAGCCGAATAGATATCGGCGCTTATGGTCACGAGACCCACCTCGCCTCTTCCCAGCGCTCGCGAGAGCTCAGGGGGGGTAATGACGGCAGCGTCAAATCCGAAGTTATGATTCAGCGAATCGGCCAGCAAGCCCCCGGTCAGGGCGTCGCGGCCAACAACCAAAGCTTTGCGCGATGTCTTTTCCTGGGGTGCAATTTGCACCACTCTCTCGCGCCCAGTAACGTCCGAAGGCATCGGCTTTCTCCTGACAAGCCTTGAAGAAACGCGTCCCAAGCAATTCCATTCTGTATGAAGGAAGAGCCCTCTGAGTTCCCAGTCTCGGATGAAAGGAAGATCGAACCGCAGTCCTCAATTGCACAGTGTAATTCGCATGATTGCACGTCGGATGAATGCCCGTCGTTCACCCACAATCGAGTCCGTATGAATTCCGACATCCGGCAGCAGGTGGGTTGGGAGCCGGTATGTATCTTGAACAATAATATGCCATCTGGATGAAAGGCAATAACACTTTAGTTACCGTATATTTAATCTTTCGTAATATATCTTTTCTTCCTTCGGAGACCCATACTTTCTTCCCTGGTCCCGATGGGCCCATTGTCCTAGAGACGGTTGGGTTTGAGGTCTATTTGTCCTGCAAATGGGGAAACTGGGTTCCAGGACTATAGCCTCCCTTCTCTCAGGATTTTCAAACATTCGGCGGCTTGCGACGTGGCAGACCATGACGTATCTTTGCCTTCGTATGCAAGGGTCCCTTATGCAAGTTCGTCACAAAGCTGCGAATGTGGTTCGGTTTGATCGCAACAGGCGGTCCGCTGCGCGATACAAGCTCCAACTGCCGGTCATCTTCCACTGGAACGAGAACGGCGAGCGCACCGGAGGTGGCTTTACATCCGACGTTGCGCTTGACGGAGCGCTCATTAACAGCAGCATGTGTCCGCCTGTGGGATCGGATGTTCGCGTTGAGGTTCTCATTCTCTCGCCGGTTTGGGGCGGTGTGGAGATGAGAATTGAGTGTGTGGGGAAAGTCACGCGCGTCCTGGAACAAGGAGACGTGATGAGCTTTGGCGTCCGAGGCGATTTCGATGACGATCACCTCACTCCAAGCTTCAGGGAGACTTCATAAGTAGCCTGAACGAGTCATCACAGGCAACCAGCCACCCGTTACCTTTTCGGTAGCCTTTTTGGGGGGGCCTAGGGGACGGAATTCACAGGCGGATGTGGTCTGCCAGGCCGCTTTGAGGTCGAACAAGAAGTTAACCACAGGGTTTTTGGAGCGCGACGGTCGAGGGCCGGGCGCCAAGGGAGAGAGCAGGGCCATGTGGCTCACAGGGCGAAGCTATGTATACATTACGGATTGAGTGCACCGCCGATCAAGCAAAAGAAGGGTACCTTCAATGGACGCGCTGAGCATTGACGAGAGAAGCCACCTGGAGGCGGCTTGGTGGGCGGTTTACACTCGCCATCAGCACGAGAAGGTCGTGGCGGAGATGCTCTCCGCGAAGGGATTTGATGTTTTTCTTCCGCTCTATCAATCTACCCGCCGCTGGAAGGACAGGAGCAAGGTGCTTTCCCTGCCCTTATTCCCCTGCTATGTTTTCGTTCGCGGCGGCATTGATCGCAGGCTGCAGGTCGTGACAACTCCGGGAATCCACATGATTCTGTACCGCGGTGAACGAGTCGCAATAATCCCCGATGCGGAGATTGAGGCGCTTCAAAGAGCGGTTGAAGGGCCATTTTGCATTGAACCGCATCCTTTCTTAAAGTGCGGCGCGCGCGTTCGGGTCACAAGGGGCGCCCTCGCGGGCGTTGAGGGCATTTTGGTGCGCAAGAAGAATCTGTTTCGTTTGATTCTTTCTGTGGAGATGCTCGCGCAGTCCGTGGCTGTCGAAGTTCACTCCTCCGATGTGGAGCCATGTGACTCCGGGAGCCAGGAATGGGAACTGCGCTCGTCGCCGGTTTGTGCTGTACCGAGCCGGTTCTTAAACGCAAATACACCGCGGGCAACAGCGCCGTAGACGGCTGAGCTCTTGAATCCTATATTGTGTTACGCCGGACTGGAAGGAACTATTTTTGGCCTCTTCTTTTTGTTACAGGCCGCGCATTGATCGCCGATGCGCGATTGCAATCACCGCTGGAATGAATCTATCCAGAATGGGTTGAGGAAGACCTTTATGAAATTTTGGGCTGCCTGGGCAATCGAATTCAGCCTTCTTCCTTGTGTGGTTCTCTCCGGAAGCTTATGGGGGCAAACCGTCCGCTGGAACCAAACTCTCAGCGGGCCCTCTGCTGCCGCGACTTCCCCACAGGCGCAACCTGACTTGCCTTCAAGGAGAATCCATGCCGACGACACCTATATCATCGGCGGGGATGACGTACTGTCGATCAGTGTGTGGAAGGAACCGGACCTTACTCGATTGATTCCGGTGCGGTCGGACGGGAAGATCTCGTTGCCGTTGATAGGAGAGATACAAGCAGCGGGAAGGACGCCAGCGCAGCTCCAGCAAGAAATTGAAGTGAGCCTGCGGAGCTTCATCACTGAGCCACAAGTGACGGTAATCGTCCAGGAGATTCACAGCGAAAAGTTCAACATATTCGGCGAAGTAAATAAGCCCGGCTCTTACCCATTGGCCGCAAACACAACTATAGTTGACGCACTTGCATTGGCCGGCGGGTTCAAGGATTTCGCGAAGAAGAAAGCCGTCTACGTCCTCCGCCAGAATTCTCAAGGGGGAGAAACCAGAATCTCCTTTAATTACCAGGAATTTATCAAGGGAAAGAACGTCAGCCAAAACATCAAGATCAGACCGCATGACACCATCGTCGTGCCGTAGAGATTGCCTATGTCAGCACGAGTCACTATCGCTCTTCTATTGCTCGCGGCAAAGCTATCGTGGCCCCAGGTGGAACCGAGCGGAACGGGCGGCGCTGCGAACACGGACGATGACAGCCAAATGATGACGCCGCCCCCGGTGAGTGGCGAGGCTTATCCGACAACAGTGGGCTCCGAAGAGCGATCCAATTATTTGTCGACCGGAATAGCCGTAATCGGGGCGTACATCACCAATGCTGTCCCGGGCGCGACAGCCAACTCGGTTAATCCGGTGAATGACGGTGTTTTTTCGATTTTCCCCACATTCGCGCTTTCCCAATCGACCCCCCGACAACAAACAGCTCTCAGTTACAGTCCAAGCTTCGTCATTTACGAACCTACGACCTCCCGTGACACGATTGATCAAGGCGCCGCCCTAACCTACAGATATCGTTTGAGCCAGCATGTTACCTTAAACGTGGGAGACAGCTTCTTTCGGACCTCCGATGTCTTCGACCAGTCCTCCACCTTTTCCAGCGGAACGATCACCGGCTCAACGCAGACTTCCGCACCAACCGTAATTGCCCCTTTTGCGGAGTCGATGAGCAATAGAGTGCAAGGCCTCGTGAGCTATCAATTCGGAAGAAATGGTATGGCCGGTGCTGGCGGTTCCTTCTCGACGTTAGATTTTCCCAACCCGTCAAATTCATCGGGCCTTTCAAATTCCAATGCAAGCGGTGCCACAGCCTTTTACAACCGGCGTCTATCGCGTTCGCAGTACCTTGGTTTCAATTATGAATAT
Organism: uncultured Acidobacteriaceae bacterium; assembly: GCA_963848805.1. Classification (GTDB taxonomy): domain Bacteria; phylum Acidobacteriota; class Terriglobia; order Terriglobales; family Acidobacteriaceae; genus Telmatobacter. The sequence goes on from CAWKFD010000024.1 coordinate 126,921, forward strand.
GGTCGAACAACCACAAGCGGGGTGAATGAACAAAGCGCAACCGAAACACAACCAAGCGCAACAAAGATAGAACCAAGCACAACCGAAACACATTCGTTCCTTCCGTTTTATACGCTCTATTTGAGCCGGACAGTTTCCTTCTCAATTTCGGCTGGCATTGAACACGCCAGCGTTCAACTTCAATCGCCGACCCCTACTACCGTTGAGTCGTGGACGCCTACAGTCGACGTAAGTATGGGGTGGCAAAGTAACCACGCGAATCTTGCGGCGAACTATGCTCGCACCGTGACTTCGGGCGGGGGCCTAGTTGGCGCCTTCAACTCGAATGCAGTTAATGTTTCCGCGGCCTATAAACTTACTCGAAACTGGAGTGTAGCCTCGTCAGGAAATTATACGAACTTTAAGGATGTAACGCCTCAGATTACCTCGTACACGGACGGTGGGACTACGATTTCAGGACAGGCCTCCCTGTCACGCATGTTTGGCGAGCGCTTTGGAGTGACATTCGGATACGAAAGACTCCATGAAGAGGTTTCCGGCATTACAGTCATTTCTCAGAATCCTGACTCTAACCAGGAGTACGCGCGGTTTACATATCAGTTTAGGAAGCCACTGGGGAGATGAACATGCCTGATGTGTTCGAAGAGCAGGAGCCGGGAGGTTTCGACCTCCGACACTTCGTCGAGATCGCCCGCCGCCGGCAACTTCAATTTTTTGTTGCTCTGTTTCTCGGCTGGCTGTTAGTGTGGGGATCAAGCTGGGTGATTCCTCCACGCTACAAGTCGAGCACTCTGATCCTTGTGGAGCAGCCGACGATGCCCCAAAATTATGTTTTGCCCAACATCAACGACAATCTTCAGACTCGCCTGCAGAGCATGACAGAGCAGATACTTAGCCGGACTCGCCTTCTCTTGATTGCTCAGAAGCTTCACTTGTATAGCGCACAGGGACAGCTCAGCGACGATCAGAAAGTTGCAAGGATGCGCAAGGACATCGGTATCGACCTGGTTCGAAATCAAGGAAGAGACGATATCACTTCATTCACAATCTCCTACTCGGCCGGTGATCCACATTTGGCTCAGCAAGTAACGACGGAGCTTACAGGACTTTTCATCAGCGAGAATCTTAAAGTGCGCCAGCAGGAGTCTGAGGGCACGACGAGTTTTTTGGAGAAACAACTGGAGGATGCCCGCGAGACCCTGTCAGAGCAAGAAGCGAAGGTTCGGCAATTCGAAAGCCAGCATGAAGGAGCTTTGCCGACGCAAGGACAAGGCAATCTTCAGATCCTGGCCGGCCTTCAGTCACAGCTACAAAACGAGCAGGACGCTTTGAATACAGCAAAACAACAACGGGTCTACCTGGAGGCATTGCTGGAGCAGGAACGGACATCGCAAGCGGCAGTTCGACCCAGCACCGGTGAGGCAGGTCTTTCAGCGCCGACAGACTTGGCCACAATTGACGAGCAACTCGACAAGTTGCGAGCACAACTCGCAGAGCTTAGTTCTAAATACACAGATCGCTATCCGGACGTTGTGCGGCTAAAGGACCAAATTGCGAAGACCGAAGCGATGAGGGAGAATTTCATCGCCGCTTCGAAATCAAAGAGCACGGATGCAAAGGAACCAACATTGAGCGCGACCGGGCGGCAATTACAGGGGCAGTTGCAGGCCAACCAGCTGGAAATCAAGAACCGGGAAAGTTCAATTGAGAAACTTAAAGAGCGGATCGATGAGTACCAGGGACGCCTGAACATGGAGCCGGCGACCGAACAGGAACTGGCCGACTTGACCCGCGGCTATGAGCAGTCCAAGGCCAACTACGATGACTTGTTGAAGAAGAAAGACCAGTCGGTGATGGCCACGAGCATGGAAGAGATGCAGCAGGGCGAGCGGTTCACCATGCTTGATCCTCCTAGTTTGCCGTCAAAGCCGAATTTTCCCAATCCGCTAAAATTCTGCGGTATTGGTCTGGGAGTGGGCTTGGCTTTGGGCTTCCTTGTTGCAGGGGGACTTGAATTCATGGATGATCGATTGCACAGTGAAAAGGAAATTAGAGCGCTTTTGCCGATCCCAGTTCTTTCCGAGATTCCCGCAATAGCGAGCCCGCAGGAAGAAGTGAAAACAAAGAGGAGATTGGTTTTAGCGTGGACCATGACGGCACTCGTCGTGGTCGTGATCGCTGCCGGCTCTGCGTTCAGCTATCTCCACAGTTAGGACTTGGTTCCCGATGTACAAAACTTTCTTCAATTTGACGCGCAACCCGTTTGACCTCACGCCCGATCCCACGTGCTTTGTCGCGAGCAAACAGCACACCGAGGCGTTGGCGGCGCTCTATTATGGCATACGGCGACACAAGGGCTTTGTTGTGGTAACCGGGGAGGTAGGTACCGGAAAGACTTTGCTGCTTCGCTGCCTGCTCGACCTGTTGAAGGAGAGCAATGACATTGCCTACGCGTATATCTTCAATGGCCGCCTTTCACCGACGGAGTTTCTGCAATATATTCTCGCTGATTTCGGCCTTGCAGCCTCCGGAAAGAATAAATGCGAACTTTTGCTCGACCTGGGACAGTTTCTCGTCTCGCGATCCAAGAAGAACATGACCACAGTGCTCATCGTGGATGAAGCGCACCACCTGTCTGGCGACATACTTGAAGAAGTTCGTCTTCTGTCAAACCTGGAAACGACCAACGACAAACTGCTGCAAATCGTGCTCGCAGGGCAGCCCGAACTTGACCAGCAGCTCGACTCTGTCGGGTTGAGGCAGCTCAAGCAGAGAATTGCAGTTCGAACAAACCTTCATCCCCTGGATGCTGGCGAGACAAAGCAATATATTGAGCAAAGGATGCAGACCGCCGGAGCGGACCCCCTCCATAATGATATTTTCACCGAGCAGGCCATCGCGGCTGTATTCATCTATTCTCGTGGCTTGCCCCGCCTGATCAATACTATCTGTGAGAACGCCCTAATCACCGCTTACGCCAAGCAGTTGCGAAGTGTGACCCCGGACATGATCGAAGAGGTGGCGCGGGAGTTTCGCTTCGATATGGGCCAGGTGTTCCCTGAGGAGGTTTCCTTGAATCGCACCCCGCCCGGGGAAGAATTTTTCCAAGCTACTCGGATCTGGAAACGTCGGGAACCCCTGAAGGAGCAAAGATGAGCAATATCTTTGATGCGTTGCAAAGGTCCGAAAATGAACGAGCAGGGAGTGATTCGTCGCGGCCGACCAAAGCGACTGAGATGCTGCAGCGTGCCGAGCGCAGGGCGGTGTCGAACTGGAAAGCCAAGATTTCCGATGTGGGGACCGAAGCGACAAGGTTCGCCGACGACACTGAAATCGCAGCACGAGACACATTTTCTCTTGCTGAAGCAGTCGCGGTTGCGCCGGGTAATGCGGAAGGGCTGTCTGCAGATAAGCGTGCGGAAGTTATAGGCCGATTCCAGTCATTGCCAATTTCGCTACCCTCGCAAAGCCGGCTAGTCTGCCTTACGGACAAGGAGAGCCCGACAGCAGAAGCCATTCGGCTCCTGGGCGTGCGATTGAGAGACTTGCGTCGCATCCGGCCGTTGAAGAAGGTATTAATTACGAGCACAATCCCGCAGGAAGGCAAGAGTACGCTCGCTGCCAACCTTGCCTGTGTTCTTGCCCATGCGCCCAGCGAGAAGACGTTGTTGATAGAAGGCGATCTGCGCCGCCCGTCTCTGTCACAGATGTTGGGCATTCAAAAGAGGCAAGGCATCTGTGATTGGCTACGGGGAAAACTTAGCCCCCCTGCCGGTGTCTACCATCTTGAGGAAGCAGGTTTCTGGCTATTACCTGCTGGCGATGCTGCAAACAATCCCATCGAACTACTGCAATCGCAAAAACTGCCGACCATGATGGCGCAGCTTGCTGCGTGGTTTGATTGGATCATTATCGATTCTCCTCCTGTGCTACCGATGGCCGATACCAGCATCTGGATGAGGCTCGCAGATGGGGTCTTGCTGGTTACCCGCCAGGGAACGACCGAAAAACAACAGTTGCAGAAGGGGCTTGCAGCGCTGGATTCGACGAAGCTGCTCGGTGCACTCTTGAACGGCTCCATGGCTTCTGCTTACAGCGGTTACTACTACCGATCGTCCCTCGCCTCCTGACAATCTGCCGCTCAAGCGGTTTGGCGATGCAACTCAATTCGAACGTAGATGGTCGCCACGAAAGGAGAATTTCGTGACCTTGTCAAATCAGACTAATGAACCGAATTTCGCCGACCCGCTGCTGGAAACTGTGCCCGCAGTGGAGCGTACGCCTCTGGATGAAGATACATTTAAAGGAATGATTGCCATTGAGCGCAAGCGCACGGAGCGTTCTAAAGCGCCCTTCCTGCTGATGTTGTTGGAGGCTGTCAACGATGAGAATGCGAACAAGAACAGGACAACCCTTCGCAATGTGATGTCGGCGCTGCTTTCCTCCTGCAGAGATACTGATTTGATTGGGTGGTACCAGGAAGGTGTAATTGTCGGCGCGATGTTTACAGGCCTCGCTGTGAATGACAGGCGGGCCATTCTGGATACTTTCTTGACCAAGGTGACGGCGAACCTGCGGGACGAGTTATCTGAGGAGCAATTCAATCAGGTCCGAATCTCTTTTCACCTCTTTCCCGACGACTGGGATCACGAAAAGCCTGGACGTCCAAGTAATGCCGCTCTATATCCCGACTTGATCAGCCGTGACAAGGGAAAGCGCACCGTCCTTTTGATAAAACGCGCGATCGACATCGTGGGAAGTGCAACGCTGTTAATCCTTTGTGCACCGTTGTTCGCCGTCATTGCTCTCGCGATTAAGTTCTCTTCGAAAGGTCCGGTGTTCTATCGTCAAATGAGGGTAGGACGTTATGGCCAGACTTTTACCTTCCTCAAGTTCCGTTCAATGTACGTGGACAACGATTGCGGGGTGCATAAGGAATTTGTGATGCGACTCATTGCAAGTCGTCCCGTCGCAAAAGGGCAAAGCGAAAGCGAGCGAGGCATTTACAAACTCACCAACGATAAGAGAATCACTCGTGTGGGGAGAATTCTCCGGCGCACCAGCCTTGACGAACTCCCGCAATTTCTTAATGTTCTCATGGGCGACATGTCTCTTGTTGGGCCGCGTCCTCCGATACCATATGAGTTGGCTGCCTACCAAACGTGGCACAGACGTCGATTGCTCGGGGTGAAGCCAGGAATTACCGGGCTGTGGCAGGTCATGGGTCGAAGCAGCGTTCGCTTCGATGAGATGGTGCGACTGGATCTCAGGTACGCCTCGACGTGGACTCCGTGGCTGGACTTTAAGATTCTGCTACGCACTCCCAGGGCGGTAATTAAAGGGACCGGCGCATACTAAATTAGAGATTTCAGAGTTATTTGGGGCCTTGCTGCGCCCAGGCGATCTGGAGGAATAGAGGGCCAGCCGCCGTAATGCAGAGACTCCCTCCTGAATTGTCGAAACAGTAGGGGCGATCCGCCGCGCGTTTTTGAGATGACACAAAGTTGGCATGGACACTTTGAAAAAAGTGTGTAAGAGTGGGAAAAAGTTAAGTAGGAGGCAAGGGCGTATGGACTTCGGTGTAATTGGATACGGCTACTGGGGTCCGAACATCGTTCGAAATCTGGTGAATCTCGATGGTACGGAGGTACGTGCGATTGCAGATAATAATCCCGGGGCGCAAGCTCGCGCACGGAAGGCCTATCCGGGAGTTACTGTAACTCCGAGTGCGAAGGAGGTAATCTCTTCGCCGGACATCGATGTAGTCGCCATTATTTCGCCCGTATGGACACATTATGAACTGGCAAAGGCTGCACTGCAGCACGGAAAGCACATTTTTGTAGAGAAGCCATTTACCAGCACGGCCGCCCAGGGAGAAGAGCTAGTTAACCTTGCCCAGCAGAAGAATCTCAAGATTATGGTCGACCATACGTTTCTCTTCACTGGCGCGGTGAGGCGTATTGCGCAACTTATCGAAGAAGGGGCGCTTGGGAATCTGTACTATTACGACTCCACGAGGGTCAATCTCGGCCTATTTCAGCACGATATCAATGTGCTCTGGGATCTCGCGCCACATGACCTTGCGATCATGGATCATCTCATAAAGGCCAGCCCGGAAGCCGTGGTGGCCACCGGACAGGGGCATCTCAATGGACATGAGGACGTGGCTTATATGACGTTGTATTTTCCGGATAAGGTGATTGCGCATATCAACGTCAACTGGCTATCGCCAGTCAAGGTCAGGACCACTCTCATCGGCGGAGAAAAGCGAATGATCGTGTGGAACGATCTGGAGGCTGACGAGAAGGTAAAAGTTTACGACAAGGGCGTAAAGATAACGAGCCGGGAAGGCCTCTACGATCTTCTGGTAAGTTACCGCTCGGGAGATATGTGGTCGCCGCAACTGGAGCAGGTCGAAGCCTTGCACCAGGAGCTCAGCTATTTTGTGGAATGCATCACGAGTGGGGCAGAACCATTCAACAATGGCTGCGCGGGTCTTAGGGTTGTCAGGATGCTTGAAGCTGCCAGTGAGTCCTTGAACAAGAAAGGTGCCTTGGTGCGCGTATGAATCAGTACAACTCTGTCGCCGCAGACGTGAAACTTGGGGAAAACGTTCAGTTGTCAAAGTACGTAAACCTTTACGGCTGCGAGATTGGAGACGAAACAAAGATCGGGGCTTTTGTAGAGATTCAGAAGAATGCTCGCGTCGGCAGGCGCTGCAAGATTTCGAGTCACTCGTTTATCTGCGAAGGCGTCGACATTGAGGACAATGTGTTCGTCGGCCATGGAGTGATGTTCATCAATGACAAATATCCGCAGGCCACGAACGCGCAAGGAGAACTTCAGACCGAGGCCGACTGGAGGGTCGACCGTACCGTCGTAGGGAAGGGTGCATCGATCGGCTCAAATGCCACGATAATGTGCAACGTCAGAATCGGTGAAAGCGCGATCGTGGGTGCCGGGAGCGTTGTCACCAGAGACGTTCCCGCAGACGCTGTGGTTGCGGGAAACCCTGCGAAAGTCCTGCGATTTCTGCGCGATGCCGTGGCGGGTAGAGTCCCTGAGGGCATACCGTTTCTTGATCTGATTACACCGCACCGCGAACTTGAGCGAGAACTCGTAGGCGCGTTTCGAGAGAGCCTTCGCACCGCAGGGTTTGTCGGCGGTCCGGTTGTCGCGAGCTTTGAGGACGCGTTCGCAGCATTCTCGAATTGCAGCCATGCAATCGCGGTCAGCAGTGGTACGGATGCATTGCGTTTTGCCCTCATGTCGTGCGGCATCGAGCGGGGCGATGTGGTGGTGACTGTGCCCAATACATTTATCGCCACTACAGAGGCCATTACGCAGGCCGGCGCAATACCAGAGTTTGTCGATGTCGACGAACGCACTTATAACATTTCCGTGGAAGTGCTTGAGGGGTTTCTCGAGAAACAATGTGTCCGAAACAGTGACGGGAAGCTTATCAGCATAAGGAGTGGGAGGCCGGTGACGGCCGTTGTGCCGGTGCACCTCTATGGCCAAATGGCCGACATGGATGCAATCTTGAACCTGGCGGACGAGTACGGTCTAACGGTAGTCGAAGATGCATGCCAGGCACACGGGGCGGAATACTTTTCGAAGCGTCACAATTGCTGGATGAAGGCCGGCTCGATGGGGCGAGCAGCTGCATTTAGCTTTTACCCTGGCAAAAACCTTGGCGCATGCGGCGAAGGCGGGGCGGTCACGACGAATGATTCAAGCGTGGCTGAAAGAGTCAGGATGCTGCGTGATCATGGCCAAGTAAAGAAGTACTTTCACGATCTGGAAGGATATAACGGACGCCTGGATGCCATTCAAGCTGGAATCCTGCACGCAAAATTGCCTCATCTAGAGGAGTGGAACAGGCAACGGAGGGACCGAGCCGCGGAGTACAACCGGCTGCTATCGGAGGATCGGACTCTAAGCGTGCCGTATGAGCCGCGCTGGTCTCGCGCAGTGTATCACCTATACGTAATCCGCACCTGCTACCGCGAGGGTCTGATGAATCATTTAAAGCAAGCGGGCATCGGCACGGGAATACATTATCCTATTCCGTTACATCTACAAAAGGCATATGTCTCGCTAAACTACGGCGTGGGCGATTTTCCAGTGGCGGAGCGTGCCGCTAATGAAATCGTCTCCTTACCAATGTTCCCACACCTGAGCAATGGCCAGCAGGCTCAGGTAGTTGGTGAGCTTCTTGCATTCCAATCCAAGACTTCTCATAATCGAGAGCTGAGCGATCAGAGCCAACTGGCGGCAAGCTGAGTGCATAGACGGTAAGGTAGATTAGCTGTTCGTGGTATGAGTTTGCGAAGGCAATATTTGTTGCTGCTAAATTAAATGCTCAAGTGGGGGTAGCAGAGCCGTCGGAATTTGCCGGTAAAGTGCCGCCGCCGTACTATTCCGTCCTGGAGAATCGACGTCTCAAAGCTGCGGGGCTTAGTGTGTTTCAGTCGTGGGAGGCTGGACTCGCCCAGTATCTCAGTGCCGCCGCCTGACCGGGGTTCCGCGCGCCGCGCAAGTCTCATGTCTCTTGTATCATGGGGCGCGTTTGACACTTGTTCTTATTGGTCGGCGAAGAGATACGTGAGCAGATTCAATTGGGGAGCTTGAATATCAGCGGCACGCGCAAAGAGATGCACTCTGAAGGGAAGATCCGATCCACGCCGGTCTGCATTATTGTTGAGAATTTGCCGGTGCCGCTCGATCGACGCGTCTGGAGCGAGGCGCTTGCGCTGCGCGACGCCGGATATTCCGTCTCCGTAATCTGTCCAAAGGGGAAGAGTTCATTTACCGCCGGTTACGAGAGTCTCGAAGGGGTACATATTTATAGGCACCGTTTCTGTGAGGCTTCGACGACTCTGGGATATCTGCTTGAATACAGCATGGCTTTAGCTGCCGAATTGTACCTCATGTTAAAGGTTTTCGGCCGGACCAGATTTCGGATTCTGCATGGGTGCAACCCTCCAGATACTATATTCCTGCTCGCCATACTAATGAGACCGTTTGGTGTGCGTTATATTTTCGATCATCACGATTTGGCCCCAGAACTGTTTCTGGCAAAGTTTCGAAGAAATAACCCGCTGCTCACGGCGCTCATTCGCCTTGCTGAAAAGTGCTCGTTTAGGGCGGCTAAAGTCTGCATCGCCACCAATGAGTCCTTTAAGGAAGTTGCTATGATACGCGGGGGAAAGCCGCCCGAAAGCGTGTTTGTTGTTCGGAACTGCCCAGACCTGACAAAGCTTTGTCCGACGCCGCCTCGGCGCAGTCGCGAGTCCGGGGAGCTGCGGGTCGTATATGTCGGCTTCATGGGACGCCAGGACGGCTTGGATCTTCTGCTTGAATCCATCGAGTATATTGTCAAGCGTGAGAAGCGAGAGGACACGAAGTTTGTACTGGTCGGCGGTGGCACGATGCTTCCGGAACTACGGTTAATCGCAAACCGGAAGGAGTTGAATTCTTTCGTTACATTTACTGGTTACGTTTCCCACGACGAGGTGATTGGGTATCTGTCTGATGCAGACATTGGTGTTGCCCCGGACCCGAAGAATTCGGTGAACGACCAGTCGACAATGATCAAGATTTTCGAATACATGGCACTGGGGCTTCCGGTAGTACTGTTCGACTTGAAAGAGGGGCGCCGTTCGGCAGGTCCGGCGGCTTTGTACGCTCAGCCCAATGATCCCGTCGATTTCGCCAAGCAAATCAGCACTTTGCTGGACTCGAAAGACCTGCGCGAAAAACTCGGTGCACATGGCCGCAGGCGGATCGAAGAAGGCTTGAACTGGAACAATGAGAAGGCCGTTCTGCTCGATGCCTATCGTATGGCATTGCAGGCCGAGTAGCGCTGCGCGAGACAACGGGAAAGTTTGCAACGGATGGCAATAGGTCGATTGGGTCAAGTCGCGGCGCGCTGCATATTGGGAACGTTGGCGTTGCCCGTCTTCGCAATGGCGGCTTCATGCTGCTATGGGGCTGATTTTGTTTTCATTCGCTCAAATGACCTCTCAGTTTCAGAGCAAGAAGAGATGCATGCAGCCGCCAGCTTCTACGGACTTAATCTTAGAGTCATCATGGCGAATGCCGGCGCTGGCAATGCCGCAATTCGAGCAGCAATCGAAGAGAAAGAGACCGTGGGAGTGGCCATGGATGCGGGCGCCTTGTCCGCCGTTAAAGAAAGCGCATTGCTGCAAGCTCTCAATCGCAGGGCCGGCAGGAACATTCCGCTGCTTATTCTAGGCGTCAAGCCAGATACCGACCAGGCGGTTCTAAGGGCCTGGTCAGGTGGCGCGGTGACCAAATGCACGCGAGTCGAAAAGTTGTCGGACCTGCAATTTACGTTTGGCAGCATTGCGGACGTGACGGGACAACTTGCAAATGTCAATTCTCCGTACTCCCCTGGGGACGTCTCATACTTTTCCCTAGCCGATAGCGCAACAATTCAACAGGTTGAGGCTATACGTGGCGGGGGCAAGAATCTTCCTGTGTTTATTGAGAATTCGATCGGACGCCAGACAGTGTTCGTGGCTGCCGAAGAATCCAAAGCAAGCAATGTTGCCGACAAACAGGACGTCGTCAGCGCCTTTCTTGAAATTGCGCCGGCCATGATCTTTGCGAAGTATTGTGCGGGTGAACGGGGGTGGCACGCACTGCATTATTACGCAAACTTTACGATTGACGATCCATGGTTGCGGGAACCTTACGGGTACGTAGACTATGAAATGCTTTTGGGGGAAATGAAGGAACACAACTTTCACACTACAATTGCTTTCATTCCCTGGAACTACGATCGAAGTCAGCCCGCAGTCGTCTCAATTATTCGAAACCATCCAGATCGATTCTCGATCGCCATACACGGGGATAACCACGATCACAAAGAGTTCACTGACTATCGGACGAAGCCTCTGGCGATCCAACTCGCCGACCTCAAGCAAGCCTTAGCGAGAATGGAGCGATTTAGGGCTCTAACGGGAATCCCCTACGACAAAGTAATGATATTTCCCCACAGTATCGCTCCGAAGCAGACGCTGGCGTCGCTGAAGACTTACAACTACCTGGCTACGGTAAATTCGTCGAACATTCCCCAGGATGCGATCGGGCCCGCCGGCCCGACAGAGGTCTTGCGAGCCGTTACCTTGTCGTTCAATGGATTTCCAAGCATCAGCCGTTACTCGGCGGAAGTGCAGTGTCCGGAAGCTTATTTCGCGATAAACCGGTTTCTTGGAAATCCGCTCTTCTTTTATGCCCACTCGGACTTGTTCGCGGCAGGTATCGGAGCCTTCGATCATGTGGCAGACGAAGTGAACAAACTTGAGCCGGCGACGGAATGGCGCAGTTTAGGAGATATCGTAAGGCACTTATATGTTGTGAGGCTCAGAGACGATGCTAATTATGATGTGCTGGCTTTCTCGAGCGATATCTGCCTGGAGAATACCAGCGGGCGGAGCTCAACCTTCTACGTTCAAAAGCAAGAGACTGGCGGGCAGACGATAGATTCTGTCACGGTGAATGGAGTCGCCCACCCGTACACTCTTCAAAACGGCCAGATTACCCTGGCCGTGGCTATCCCACCGGGCGGTACACGCTGTGTCGCCATTCAATATGCTAATGATCTTCAATTGAGCGCGATCGATGTAGCGCACAAGTCTGCCGTCGTTTACTTGCTCCGCATGGGTTCAGACTTCCGAGATATTTACTTGGCGAAGTCCGACGCCGGACTCGCGGTAATTCGCTTTTACAACCAGCACCAGCTAAGACCTATGGAAGTGGTAGTGTGCATGGTCATTTGTTTTGCTGGATTGTCTTACGGGGCGTGGCGCATTGTTGTGTTTGTCAGAAGGCGCTCAGGATCGACCAAGGGTCGCACGAACCATGTCACGGTCTGAAATGCGGGCCAAAGGAACCATCCACCGCAAACGGTTGAGGGTAGTTGATCAGATGAGCCTATCAGAAGTCTGCTGGATAGCCATATGAAGCAAAGCCATGCGGCTAATTCGACGTACGTCATTATCACCCCAGTTCGTGACGAGGAAAAGCACATTAAGTCCACGTTGGAGTGCGTTCTTCGCCAGACGGTACGCCCCACTGAGTGGGTGATCGTCGACGATGGTTCGACCGACAAAACAGGCGAGATTGCCGACCGATACGCAGCGCAACATGCATGGATCCGGGTCGTTCACCGTGAGAACAGAGGCTTTCGAAAGTCAGGGGGCGGTGTGATGGAGGCTTTTTACGATGGCTTCAGCACACTTGAATGCAAAGACTGGAAGTTCATCGTAAAGCTGGATGGAGACCTGAGTTTCGCGCCGGACTATTTTGATAAGTGCTTCGAGTACTTTCGGCGGGAACCCAAACTTGGAATCGGTGGCGGCGAGATTCATCACGACATCGCAGGTCAGATGAAGGTTGAAGAGAATCCACGGTTCCACGTTAGAGGAGCGACGAAGATCTACAGGAGAGAGTGCTGGGAAGCGATTGGGGGGCTTTGGCCAGCGCCGGGATGGGATACGATCGACGAGGTAAAGGCCAATATGAAGGGATGGAAGACTTATGCCTTTACGGATCTGAGTCTGCTTCATCATCGCTTCACAGGGAGCGAGGAGGGGTTGTTTCGCGATCGGATCAAGCACGGAGTGGCCTGTTATGTGTCCGGGTATCACCCTCTCTTCGTCGCAGCAAGTTGTGTGCGGCGCCTGACGAAGAAACCGCGCGTGATTGGCTCAATCGGAATGATGTACGGATATCTCAAATCATATTTTACCCGGCCTCCGCGGCTGGATGAGCGGCCCTATTTCGCCTATATACGGAGCCAGCAGTTGCGGCGTCTCTGCGGAATGCAGTCAATCTGGAGGTAATTCTCAGCGCGGCTGATTTACATCTTATGTGTGGAATTTGCGGAAAATTCGAGTTTGACCGGGAAACCGGAACCGCCGAGCTCGTTAAGGCGATGGCGGATACGATCCGGCACCGGGGCCCGGATGACGAAGGCTATTATGTCTCCGGACCTATAGCACTTGGTTTTCGGCGCCTTTCTATCATTGACCTAAAGAGTGGCCACCAGCCGCTTTCGAATGAGGACGGCTCGATCTGGATCGTCTTTAATGGGGAAATCTACAATTATCGGGAGCTACGAAGCTTCCTCTTGAGTAAGGGACATGTATTTAAGACGCAAACCGATACCGAGACGATTGTTCATCTCTACGAAGAGATGGGGCCGGATTGTCTCCAGAAACTGCGCGGGATGTTTGCATTCGCCATCTGGGATAGCAAAGAGAAGGCGTTGCTTTTGGCGAGAGACCGCGTGGGCATAAAGCCCCTCTATTACCATGTGACGGACAAGGCCCTGGTATTTGGATCGGAGATCAAGGCAGTCCTGGCGGACCCGTCCATCCCCGTAGAGATGGCCCCGGATATGATCGACAGGTTCCTGACCTTTCTTTATTTGCCCGGCAGAGAGACTCTATTTAAAGGAATTCAAAAGCTGGCCCCAGGACATTATCTTCTGGTCAAGAATGGCCAATCCGCGATTCGACAGTACTGGGATCTCGATTTTGCCAAGTCGTACAGCGGCAGAAATGATGAGCAGACGGAGGCTGATCTGCTGGGACTGCTACGGGAAACTGTCAATCTACACATGATCGCAGATGTGCCAGTCGGCGTACTCCTGAGCGGTGGCGTGGATTCAACCGGCGTGCTCAGTCTCGCCGTGGATGAGACAGACAGGAAGCTGAGCACTTTCACGGTCGGATTCTCGGGGAAAGAGGTCGCAGACGAGAGACCGTACGCAAGGCTGGCAGCGGAAAAATTCGGTGCGCAGCACTATGAAATGACCATTACGGCCGCCGACTTTGCAGCTTTTCTGCCAAAGTATGTCTGGCACATGGAAGAACCGGTCTGCGAGCCGCCTGCGATTGCTTTGTACTATGTCTCAAAATTGGCGCGGGAGCACGTCACAGTACTTCTATCCGGTGAAGGCGGGGACGAAGCGTTCGCCGGATACAACAACTATCGGGACTTAGTTTGGCTCGAACGTATCAAGAGGGGCGGCACCTGGCTGAACCGCACCCTGGCCGGCGGAATGTCACTTGCGAACTCATTCCTGGGCTCGCCCAGAGTCGCTAAGTACGTGCCGTTAATGAAGGATCGTTTTCCGGATTATTACTACAGCCGCACTTCAAATCCGCACCGCTTCACAGGAAACGGGTTGAGCAAGGTCTACTCCGCAGACCTCATGCAAGCAGTGGACCGTGAGCAGAGTCTCGAACCGGTGCGCCGACTGCAAGACCTTGTGCGCGGCCAGAAGACTCTGGATGCGATGCTCTATATCGATACCAAGACCTGGTTACCGGATGATCTGCTGATCAAAGCAGACAAAATGACGATGGCCAACTCCATCGAACTGCGTGTGCCATTGTTGGACCACCGAGTGTTGGAATTCGCGGCGTCTTTGCCCTCCCGCTTGAAACTAAATGGTCACAACACGAAGTATATTCTGAAGAAGGCACTCTCAAAGAGAATCCCCAGGGAGATCAGCAATCGAAAAAAGGCGGGATTTCCTGTGCCCTATGGGGCATGGCTTCGGAAGGACCTTAAAGATTCCGTCTGGGATGTATTAATGGATGGCCGGACGATGAACCGGGGATATTTCAGCAAGGTTGCGGTCGAGAGCTTGCTGAAGGCGAACGCGAACGGCACGGACTACTCCAAGGAGATATTCTCTCTGCTTACCTTGGAACTGTGGCAAAGGACATTTCTGGAGAAAGAACAAATTGTTCTCTAGTGGATTTCGTGACGCCGCGATGAATGTTGCCGCAGACGCCTTCTGGCGCATTCCTAGTTCCTTCGGGGCCGCGCGTCTGCTGGGTCCTTCCCATTCATTGCGATGCGTGGTCTTCCACAATAGTTTGGCGAAGCAGCCGCTGCTTACGGGCGGTATCGAAGTGATTAATTAGCCTCAGGATTTTGAAGGGGCGCTAAGATTTCTAATTGCGGACTATGATGATGTCAAGCGATAAGAGTGGGGGAACCATGCTGGAGAATCAACAAGGAATGACGCGCGAGAAGTTCCTCTTGGAGATCGATGAAATTCTCGGTTTGCACCCAGGGACGCTCCGAGGCGACGAGAAACTCGAGGATCTCAATAATTGGGACTCGACCGCGCTAATTGGGGCGATTGTGCTCGTCGAGGAAGCGAGCGATAAGCGGATCAGGCCCGATCAGGTAGGAAGCTGCTCAACGGTGGCCGATCTAATGCGATTGGCTGGCGTAGGCGGAAGTACTTCTTCATAGTACAGAGGCCAAGAGAGTCACGAGGCTCCGGCAGTGGGCTGACAGATGCCGAAGCTAAGAATCACAGTGGCAACAGGGATCAAGGCGATGCAGTCAAAGA
The DNA here is from genome assembly GCA_963848805.1 of uncultured Acidobacteriaceae bacterium. Lineage (GTDB taxonomy): Bacteria > Acidobacteriota > Terriglobia > Terriglobales > Acidobacteriaceae > Telmatobacter. Next base: position 142,330 of record CAWKFD010000024.1, read on the forward strand.
TTCCAAGGGAAATACAGTACCCGATCACAGCCGCAAACATCTTGCGTAAGCGCCATACACTGAAGAAGGAGCTGCTGGCGCAGCCCAATCTAAATCCTGCGCAAATCGCAATTCTGGGTGGTTCGACAACAAGTGAAGTGAGAAGCATGCTGGAATTGTTTCTCTTAGCTCATGGAATTCAGCCAACGTTTTATGAGTCGGGGTACAACCGTTACTCCGAGGACATCCTGTTCGAGAACCCGGACTTGTGGAAGTTCAGACCGGATGTGGTTTTTATTCACACGACTTGGCACAACATTTCACGGTTCCCTGAATTGATGGAATCTGAAGAGGAAATTGATGAACGAGTCCGCCGCGAAGTGGCGCGGTTTGCGACTCTTTGGGAAAGGGTTCATTCGGAGCTCGGCGCATTGATTATCCAGAATAATTTTGACTTACCGCGCCTGAGACCGCTGGGAAATTTAGAGGCGTCTGAATCATACGCACGCGTGAATTTTTTAATGAGGATGAATGCCGAATTTGCGGCTCACGCACGTCAGCACCCAGGACTCCTGATTAACGATATTCATTATCTTTCTGCCCAATTGGGTCTGGAGGAGTGGCACGGTCACACCTACTGGTACAACTTTCACATGGCTGTGAGCCCGAAGGCGACGGTCGCTCTGGCGCAAAGTGTCGCTGCCATTGTGAAATCTATTTACGGAAAGTCTAAGAAGTGCCTTGTTCTCGATCTCGACAATACTCTTTGGGGCGGAGTTATTGGCGATGATGGTGTACAAAACCTGATACTTGGACGCGATCATGCGATGGGCGAAGCGTTTCTGGACTTCCAGCAATATGTAAAGGAATTACGGCGTCGCGGCATCATCCTGGCCGTATGCTCGAAGAACGACGTCGAAAACGCAAAAGAAGGCTTTTCGCACCCGGACAGTATCCTAAATCTGGACGATTTCAGCGCCTTCAAAGCAAATTGGAACCCGAAACCGGATAATATCCGCGAGATCGCCACAGAGCTCAACATTGGTCTTGATAGCATGGTGTTTGTCGACGATAATCCGGTGGAAAGAGCCCTGATCGCGGATCAGTTGCCCGAAGTGGCTGTGCCAGACGTGGGCTCCGATGTGAGCCGTTTCGCAGAAATACTTGAGTCCGAGCGCTTTTTCGAAGTGCACAGGGTGGTTCAGGACGATCTGAATCGTTCGGCCTACTACAGCTCGAACGCCCAGCGGAACTTATATCAGGCGGCCTTCCGCGACTATGGTGAATTTCTCGCGTCGCTCGAGATGACCGCCGAAATTGCACCGTTTTCTTCGCTATATCTCGAGCGCATTACGCAGCTCATCAATAAGACAAATCAATTCAATCTGACGACCAAGAGGTATACGAGCGCCGAGGTTGAGGTTATGGCTCAAGACCCGAAGTTTGTAACGCTCTATGGTCGACTGTCTGACAGATTTGGTGACAATGGCCTGGTTTCGGTGCTGGTGGGGCGAATTGTTGGCACCTCGCTGGAAATGGACCTTTGGCTGATGAGTTGCCGGGTTCTAAACCGCGAGATGGAACTCGCGATGTTCGATGCTCTCACCGAGCAGTGCCAGGCCCGGGGGGTTCACACGATTGTCGGCGTTTTTATACCATCGAAGAAGAATAAAATGGTTGCTGATCATTATCTGAAGCTTGGCTTTAGCGCGGGCGCAGAAGGCTGTGAGAATTTCCAAACGTGGCGCTATGATGTGCCGCAAAGCCAACAGCGGAAAGCACGGTATATCCATAGAGTGACCCAGCCGGCAGGCTCGATTCCTGATGACGCGTCGACGCATGGCTCTGAGGCTGTGTTCGCTAAGCCCTGAACGCGCCTATGCTGAGTTTGCCGTTAAGACAATAGCACATGAACCGCTCTCACAAGCAGCTGACAACAATCATCTGAACAAATGTCGCCTACTACAGAACCTGTGGAACTTTCTGTCGTCATTGTCGCTTGGAACGCCAAGCACCATTTGGAACTCTGCCTCGAAAGCCTGGCCAAGGCTCCCCCTCGGCGGAGGATGGAGGTGCTCGTCGTCGATAATTCGTCCGCCGATGATACCGTCGAAATGGTGGAGAGCAAGTTTCCACAGGTGAGGCTGATCAAGAGCAAGGAGAACCTCGGCTTCGCCAAAGGCAACAACGTGGCTATCCGGCAATGCCAAGGGCGCTACATCGCGCTTGTAAACCCCGATGTGATTGTGTTCCCGGGATGCCTGGACACGCTTGCGGACTTTCTCGATGAGAATCGGAAAGTCGGGAATGTGGGACCACGCGTCTTCAATCCGGACATGACTCAGCAAGCCACCTGCCGACATTTCCCTACACTTTGGAACAACTTTTGTTCTGCAATCCGACTAGAACGCATTTTCAAGGGGCGCCGTTTCTTTGCCGGCGAGCAGATGTTCTATTTCCCGCATGACCGCACGATGGCGGTGGATGTGTTGGCCGGCTGCTTCTGGATGGTGCGGCGCGAAGTATTTCTTGAAATTGGGCAATTGGACGAGAGCTTCTTCATGTATGGCGAAGATCTTGACTGGTGCCGCAGATGCTGGGACGGCGACTGGCAGGTGGCGTTCACTCCTGCAGCGCAGGCGATTCACTACGGCGGGGGCTGCTCGTCCGGAAATGCCACGCGATTGGCTGTCGCGCAGCAGCGCTCGGTCTTGCATTACTGGACAAAGCACCATACGTTCCTGGGTGTGCTGGGCATCCGAAGCATCATGCTACTCCATCACTTGCTGCGTTACGTATTTGCCGCCCTTTCAAACGTAGCGCGTTCACCGAAAGCGCGGCAAGATGCGCGAAGACGAGTAAGCGGCGCCTGCCTGCGGCAACTCCTCTTCGGCACGGTGCCGCCCAAGCCCGAGCAACAGGCGGCAATATGAGGATTTCGAACTCGATTTCGTGCCTCACGCCTTATTGCGACCGCCATGGCTTTGGAACTGCGCTACGCCGCGCCGGAATGGCCGCGGGACGAGCGCCCTTTTCTGCGGAATGTCAGTGCTTTGACAATGATAGGGCCGGATGAGTAGCGAAGCGCTAAGAGATCTCAGTCTTCTGGGCCAGTCGAAACTTCATCACATCGGCTTCGTACTGGCGTCCATCGAGGAGAGCGCCGAAACGTTTGCGCGATCGCTTGGCGCCACCTGGGATGGAAACATTTTTTTTGATCCGCTCCAAAAGGTCCGAGTGACCTTCTTGAAAGGATCTCACGTCCACGATTCTCTCATCGAACTGGTAGAACCAGGCGGGCCTGATTCGCCGGTATCGCGCTTCCTGGAACGTGGGGGAGGCCTGCACCACCTCTGCTATGAGGTAGAAGATCTTGAGTCCCATCTCGGGTTCTGCAGGTCCGTCGGTTCAATCATCATTCGTACGCCTGTCCCCGCTGTCGCATTCGGAGGGCGACGCATTGCATGGGCATTGACAAGAAAGAGGTTACTAGTGGAGTTCCTTGAAAGCAGGAAGGACTGAATTCTGGATGCCGCTGCCCGTCATTTCAGCTGTTCGCGCTCCCGGTCAGTCTCCTTAGCTGCGCTTTCCAAATCGGTTCTTGGCATGACCCCGGTAACATTGACACGGAAGCGCTGGTAACGTAAGCTGACGGCTAGAACGATATATTTAGACAAAGGTGACATCTATGGCATTTTTTGACCGCTGCGCAAGAATTCCCTGCTTTTTACTTCTGCTCATCGCAGCCCCCAGTCTCGTCCTAGCACAAGGCGGGAGTTGCCCAAGCATTTGGAACTCGATTGACCCGAACGGAAACGGCGTCTCGATTGCTTCCTATGCTGGTATTAAGAGCTGCTACTACGTATCTTCGTCGATTGGATCCGATACTTCCTACGATGGCACATCCGAAACGGTGAACGGCAGCCACGGACCATTCGCGCACCTTCCCGGCATGGCGACCTGCACCGCGAACTGCGCGGCCGTGACCCCAGCAGCAGGTATGGGCTTCGTGCTGCGCGGCGGCGATTCGTGGACCTCAGGCAACTTCCAAGAGAATTGGCTTTGGGGAGGGGCGAGTGCGAGCAGCCAGATTTATATCGGCGTGGATCAGGGATGGTACTCCGGCTCTAGCTGGGCGCGTCCCATCTTCAATAACTCCGGCGGGAGCAGCACCGTGTGGTGGTCGGACACGAGTTACTGGTGGCTCGACAATATCGAATTCACGGGTATGACCAATCTCGAAAACGGGATTTATATGGATGGCGTGGGCAACATGCGTGCCTCCCAGCTTTATTTCCACGGATGGACCCATGCCGGGAACACCAATAGTTCGGGCTTTTTCGCAGACGGCGGCGCAGGCTCGATGGCTGACCATAACGTGATCGACGGCTCGGACTCCAGCAAGAACACAGGGAACGGCTTTTATCAACAGTGGTCTGACATGCAATATAACTACATCAGCTACGTTGTCTCCGGGCTGCTCGGCTCAAACGACATCACTCACGATAATGTAGTGGGTAATACGGTGACTTCGGCGGACGGAGATCACTGCAACGGCATGTTCAATTTCGCGCCCTTATCGAGCAATTACATTTTGATGTACAACAACGTGGTGGCGATGGGAACCGGCTGCCCTAACGGCGTCAACACGTGGATGGACGGGAATGGAGCGGCCAGCGCGAGCACGGTAGGATATTTTTTCGGCAACATCGTCTACAACACCAGCGGCGCGAACCTGCTGGACATCGGCAACCATCCCACGGGCAATTACGGCACCTACTACGTCTTCAACAACACCATTGACGGGACCAACGGCGGGTGCGGCGTTGGACTTCCCGACAATCCGAGTGAGAGCAATGCTCCTTACTTCTCTTACTATGAGCAGAATGACCACCTAATTGCCTGCTCCTATATTGGGCTCGATACGACGGGTTGGGGTGGGACGAATCTCGGCCCTTGCGCGAATGCCGCCGGGTCAAGCTGCAATGACGTGGTGCAAGCTGAGGCTGTGGCCAACGCGCAAGGCTACAGCGCGACAGAGAACTTTCCTTATCAGCCGAGCAACAGTTGCACAGCATCGTCCTGCGCTACCATAAATGCGGGCGCCAATCTGACTTCTACCGTCTGTTCCGGGCTGTCGTCGATTAACACGGACGCCTATAACGCATGTCTGCAATCTACGGGTGTTGGCGTCAATTACAACTCGACTACACACGTGGCCTTCAGTCCGAATCTCACACATATCTCGCGGCCTGCCACCGGAGCGTGGGATGTTGGTAGCTATGAAGGTATACATGCTCTGGCTCCAGTGACAACCTTAAAGGCGACAGCTACGCAGTAAAATTGAGCTATCCTTCCACTCGGCTTCAAAGAGCATCGGCACAATATTACACCGGATTAGGAACTGGTGTAGGGCGAGTTGATGCTTAAAAGTGCCACTTTCATCCCGTGGTCCCCGGCGAGCAAACTTTGCTTGCCGGGGTGGGAGTCAACGCCACCCCGCAAATTCTCGGATTCCTTACGTGAATTCCTAATCTGGTCCAGTGTGCTCGAAGCGCGGGGCCCGATGGCACGACGAGAGTGCATGCCGGCACCAGGTGGACGTGTGGCAAGACTAGTAGATAGAACGTCATTGCCTAGCCGATGAATCCTGCGATTAATCCTCACGGCCCAGCATTTGGAGGCGGCGCGAGCGCAACTGTGCTCCATCCGCTGGTGGCGGTGTGGATGCTGATCGCCATTGTGTTGATTCTGGCCCTTCGGCGCAAGATGGCCATCGTGCCTTATCTGCTGGCTTTTTTTACGATTCCTATTGCGCAAGTTATCCTGGTAGGATCCCTGCACTTCCCGGTCCTGCGCATCCTGATATTGACTGTGCTGGCTCGAATGATCGTTCGGGGCGGAGGGAACTCGGGGCGTCGGCTACCGGGGGGATTCAACCGACTGGACACGGTAGTCATCCTCTGGACCGTTTGGACCCTGATCGCCAATTCCCTTCAATGGATGGACCTGCAGGCCTTCATCAAGATTGCTGGCGATTTCATAGACGCACTGGGTAGTTACCTCGCAGCGCGGTATCTGATTCCAAACCGCCAAACAGTCCGGCGCGCGATCAGTGTGCTCGCCTTGGTCTGTGTGATCCAGGGGGCATGTATGATCACCGAACAGTTTACACATCACAACGTCTTTGCTGCTCTTGGAGCAAATGAGCCAGACTTCAGGGGAGGCCATGTCCGTGCAGAGGGCAGCATAGGTAATCTATGGGCGGGCGCGATTGCAGGCGCCTCAATCCCCTTGTTTCTAGGGCTATGGACGGAAAAGAAGTCGAGGATGGCCGCATTGGCAGGTATTGCCGGAGCCACCGCGATGGTTCTCGCTTCTCATGCGAGCACTTCATGGGGAACTTACGGCGCCGCGCTGCTGGGACTTTGTTTTTGGCCCCTGCGCAAGCAAATGCGAATCGTTCGATATGGGATCGTAGCGGCTTTGGTGGGTCTGCACCTCGTCATGCACGGACCGGTCTGGTCTCTCATTGAAAAAATCGATATAACCGGCGGCTCATCCAATTATCACCGCTACATGCTAGTGGACAACTGCATCCGGCACTTCGACCAGTGGTGGCTTATTGGATATCGGTATTCCGGCACCTGGGGATTTGACATGTGGGATCTCTGCAACCAGTTTGTTGTCGCAGCTTTGACAGGCGGTCTTGCGGGGCTGGTACTTTTTATCATGATCTATAGCCGGAGTTTTAGCGCGGTCGGGAAGGCCAGAAGGCAGATGAGCGGGGACCGTAGAAAGGAATTGTTCCTCTGGTGCATGGGTTTAGCTCTGTTCGCCAACGTGGTGGCGTCTTTTGGGATTAACTACATGGTCCAGCTAGAGACGTTTCTGTTTGTCATACTGGCCTTCGTTTCTGTAGTTGCCTTCGAGCCGGGGCGGGCGACGGCTCAAACGGCAGTATCTCCCAAGCAAACGCAGTTCGCATCCGCGCCGCTTGTGGCGGAGACAGCTTCCGCATCCCGCTAACAAAGCGCTGTTCCAAGATGATTTCCCTAATGGGAGAAGAAAACGCTTCATTCCATGGCTGAAGGTCTGACTTCTCTCGAGAAGCAAGCCGGAGGCGCTCCAAGAAAAATGCCATGACGGAGAATAATAAGTGCGTGCGCGTATTGTATAGCTTTCCACTCCGCCTGGGCGCGAGCCGGGTTTGCTATACCGCTTGGCAACAGGTGAATGGTCTAGCAGCTGCAGGAGCGACGCTGATCGCATTTCCGGCTTCTTTAGGGCGACCGGTTCCAGCAGCGGTCAGAGTTGACGCGACGCTCGAGTGGGGAAAGGTTCGTCTGCCGTACCGTTTGGTTGGAACGGCGCGGGCCGTAGCGCTCCATGATGGAATTGTAGCGCGAAGACTTGAGAAGCTAGTAGGACGGATTGATATCATTCACACCTGGCCAACGGGAGCACTCGAGACTTTGAAGACGGCGAAGCGGCTGGGCATCCCTACGGTACTGGAAAGGCCGAATGCGCATACCGGATTTGCAATGGAGGTTGTGAGGAAAGAGTGTGATCGATTGGGAGTCGCACTGCCGCTCGATCACGAACATGCATTTGACGCAAAGAGATTGCGCAAGGAGGAAGAAGAGTACAGACTTGCAACGCGGCTGTTGTGTCCATCGGAATTTGTGGTGAAGACTTTCCTCGATAGGGGATTTACGAGGGAGCAACTTGTCCGTCACATCTACGGCTACGACGAGAAAACGTACTATCCCAGTGCTGAACCGCGAGACTCAAATCGCGGCTTCACGATGTTATTTGTCGGTGTCTGCGCGGTCCGCAAGGGTGTACATTATGCCCTCGAAGCTTGGCTCAAATCCAGCGCCTGCCAGGATGGCACTTTTCTCATCGCTGGAGAGTTTCTGCCGGCCTACCAAGCAAAACTTGCGCCAATGCTTGCGCACCACAGCATAAGGGTCTTGGGGCACCGGAACGATGTGGCCGAACTGATGCGAAGGAGTGATATTCTCGTTCTGCCCAGTATTGAGGAAGGTTTTGGTTTAGTGATTGCGGAAGCGATGGGTTCAGGCTGCATTCCTCTCGCCTCAGAGGCCTGCACCGAGATTTGCAGCCACATGAGAACGGGCATGATGCACAGGGTCGGAGACGTCGAAGCCCTCACCCAGCAAATCACGATGCTTCACGAGGATCGCGCACTCCTTAAGAAGTTGCGTGCCGCAGGTCTCGAATCCGCGCCGCGAGTTACGTGGACGGCGGCCGGTAGGGTGCTGCTTGACGCGTACCGCGAGACGATCGCAGCCCACAATACAGGAGTGCCCAGACAAATCCGTCAACCCACTGATGCCAGCCGCGTAAGTGCCTGATTTCGCAATCAAGCAATAAGTAAAAGAGGACTTCTCTGGAATTTACTGTACAGGAATGGGCAGGGCAAGAGGTTTATGAGCGGTAGGACATCATTGACGACAGTTTCGAAATTGGAGTCGGCGGCGAACGACGAGAACGGTCCCTGGGGTCGCAATTCTGAAATGTGTCCTGTTTGCGGGGGAAGCGGCGGTCGTGAATGGCTGCGGGGACCGGACCGGCTGCACGGCAGGCAAGAGCAATACACGCTTCTGCGCTGTCCGGCCTGTTGCCTCGTGTGGCTCGACAAACCTCCGAAGCCCGCAGAGATGCACATGCACTATACCGACGCGTATGACAGGCTCATCTCGGCTGCCGGCGAGAACTCGCCGGGGCGTTGGCGGGCCCGCAACGCAGCACTGGCGCCACATAGGCGGTCAGGTGTCCTTCTCGATTTGGGGTGCAGTTCGGGCGCGTTTTTGCAAACTCTAAAAGGCAAGGGCTGGGATCTATTTGGCATTGAGATGTCTGCGGAATCGGCGAAACAGGCGAAAGCAAGGAGTGGTGCGAATGTATTCGTAGGAGACATTCTCGATGCACAATTCCCACGAGAGTCCTTCGACGTGATTACGTGTTTCGACGTATTCGAGCATCTCTATGAGCCGCGGAAAATAATGATGAAAATAGCGGAATGGCTGAAGCCTGGCGGAATTTTCTACGTCCTGGTACCTAACATAGATTCAGCCGAAGCGCGCATATTTGGAAGTTATTGGCAAGGGCTGGAGCTGCCGCGGCACCTTTTCCACTACTCGCCGGAGTCCTTCAGATTCCTCGCCGAGTCGGTGGGTCTGCACGTGGTGTCTGTGGAAACGCGCCGCAATCCCACCGTGGGCACCAGCCTGCGTTATGTCTGGGATGATGTTTTCCGCGCTGTCGGCATTCAGCGAACGCCCTTGGCCTACCGGGGCGAGGCGAGTCTACCTTGGAGGGCCGCGCGGAAGTTGGTCCGAATGACTATCCTGCGTGCTCTAGTGGCGATCGCGCCATTAGTGGGAGGAGGCGAGTCGATCCACGCCATTTTCCGGAAAAAAGAGGAAACTTTGTGAGCAGTGGATGGACTATTGAAAATACTTACGCCTTTTCGGAAAAATGCGAGGCCTTAGAAACAAAGATCTCGGAAATCGGTGGTCCGGCGTGGATCTGATGCGAGCTTACCAACGCGTCAAAGCTTTTATAAGCGGCCAAGTGTTGGGAGACGCCCTTAGAGCCAAAACCATGCGCGGCGGTGCCTGGCTTGGGATGGGAAGTGTTGCGGAGCAGGCCGTGAGATTTACCCGCAACATGATTCTGGCGCGGCTTTTGGCGCCAGGGGCCTTTGGGACGATGGCGATCGTCCTATCTTCAGCGGCGCTCGTAGATACGCTCACCGATGTGGGCATGAGGGCGGCGATCATTCAAAGCCCACGCGGAAACGAGAGGACTTATCTAGACGCCTCTTGGTGGATAGGGTTCGTCCGCGCGATCTTTTCGTACTTACTCATCTTCACGGTGGCTCCCTGGATCTCCCAGTTCTACGGGCGCCCAGAATTGACGGGGTTACTCCGGGTCACGTTAATTGCCGTGGTGTTTGGCGGCGCCATGAGCCCGCGTTCTGCGCTCGCCCAAAGGGAGATGAAGTTGGGGCGCTGGGCGGCAATTTCAAATGGAGGCGGCATCTGCGGTGTGATTCTGGCGGTAGTCCTGAGCTTCTATATGCGCGATGTCTGGGCTTTGGCGATTGGATATTGCTCGGAGAGCGGCTTCCGTTTTGTTTTGTCTTATATCCTGTGCCCCGGCATCCCTTCACGACGCTTCGATTGGAGTGCCGGTAGAGAACTTCTAACGTTTTCTCGAGGAATATTCGGCTTAGCCATTTTAAACCTGATTATTGCGCGGGCGGACATCTTTGTTCTGGCCAAGTTATATCCGATGGCCGCCATCGGGTTTTATACATTGGCAGTTGCACTGGTCACCACCCCTTCAGTCTTCTTTATGAACTTGTTGGGACAGGTTCTCCTGCCGGCCATGTCAAGCTTGCAGGAGGACGCTGAGCGCCTCAACCGTATCCTGATAGAGGTGACTTCCTGGCTTGTTCTGCTTGGAATGCCGGCCGCTGTTTTCATAGCTTTGTCTGCGCCATCCCTGTTAAGGCTCGTTTACGGCGCCCGCTATGCAGCAGCCGCCGGGCCCCTGTCCGTTGCATCGGTCGTTGTGTTCTTCATGGTGCTTAATGCCCTGCCAACCATCGTGCTGTTCGCAAAGGGCCTTCCAGCACAGCATCGGCATGCGATTGTTGCGAACGCCGTTGCAATGCTGATCGCGATCTACCCCGCCGCCAGATTCCTGGGGCCAGTGGGGGGCCAAATCGCCGCTCTCAGTGCAGGGTTGATTGGATATCTGTATCAACTGATCCTCGTGCGTTCGGTCACCGGCTTGAACTTGATTCGTTATGGCCTGGCATTTGTGCCACCAGCTCTAGGATCGGCAGCGATGCTTGTGATTGTGCTTGGCAGTCGCAGCCTGGGCCTGGTAGTAAAGCCAGGAGTCGATGTATTGTTCTGCGCGGCAAGTTGCCTGATTGCCTATGCCGTGTGCGTTTCAGCCCAGTTGCGCGCTGCAAGAAGACGGATTGGCTTGTCAGACGACTCCAAAGCGCCGGAGTCGGCTGCTGCCCTATAAGCGCGGTCAACCGATCACTTTGTCACTTCAAAGGAGTAAAAAGGATGCAACCTAGCAAGCATCGTCCGCCGTTCGAGGATCCATTGCATTTAGTTTCGAGGGGGCGTACCAAAATACATAGCCTCTGGCTCAGCTGGTTCTACCCTTTTGCCTCGATAGGACGTGGCGTATCGTTTCATTTCTCCAGCACGGTGTCTCGGGCACGCTCACCTAGAATCAGCATTGGTAATTCAGTCGCTGTTGCAAGGAACGCATGGCTCAATATCCCCACTCCAGATCCAACGGGTGAACCTTTGCTCGTGATTGAGGACGGTTGCTTCATAGGCACTGAGACTGTTATCTCGGCCTTGAACTGCATTCACTTAGAACGCGATGTAGCAATCGCCCAGTCGGTCATTATTCAGGATCACAATCATGCGTATGAAGATACTGCTGTGCCAATTGTTAATCAGGGCGTTACAAATGGGGGCAGAATCCGGATTGGCCAAGGAAGCTGGATCGGTCATGGGACCGCTATCATATGCCCAAGAGGAGAGCTGACAATAGGGCGCAATTGCGTAATCGCAGCCAATTCTATGGTGATGCGAAGCATACCCGATTACTCAGTGGCCGCAGGATATCCCGCTGCGGTAATCAGACAATACGATCCGGAGAAGCGAGCCTGGCGTGCTGGTGGAAGGAGAAGCACAGCTGCACCGGACGCTGAAAACGTGCCTGCATCCAGTTCTGCGGCTCAAAACGGCAATTGAGTGTCTTACAACAACCTCGAGGGGTCTAGCTAGCTCTCGAAACCGACTATTTGACAATTGACTATGAGGGCAAGATGAAGGGATGTTCAATTGACCGTGAACGAACCCGGAGAAGATCTGTTTTCCCTGTGCAACAAAACGGTTTTGGTCGCCGGGGGTACACGCGGAATCGGCCAGGCCATCTCACTGCGCTTCGCTCGGGCAGGTGCTACTGTCATCGCGAATTATCTTCGCAACGAGCAGGCTGCGGACCATTTGAAAGCCGTTGCTGCGGATGAGCATTTAGCTATTTCACTGTGTCGTGCCGATTTGACAAGCGAAAGAGGTCTGGAACAGCTCGACAAATCGCTTCAAGGACACGCTGAGCATCTGTCCGGGCTGGTCTACTGTGCCGCCACCGGGATCCATCGTCCGTTGGAGGAGTTAACCGAGCGCCATTTCGACTGGACGTTTAACTTGAATGTCCGCGCCTTTTTCAGACTGATCAAGCTCGTCAGGGCCCGCTTTTCCAAGGGATCAAGCGTTGTGGTAATCAGTTCGTGGGGCGCCACGCGCGCTCTTCCTTATTACTCATTAGTCGGGTCGTCCAAAGGCGCGCTTGAGGCCCTTGCGCGGCACTTCGCCGTGGAATTGGCGCCGGAGGGGGTCCGCGTTAACATACTTACCGCCGGAGCGGTGCTGACGGATGCCTGGAAAGCGATGCCGAATAGCGGGGAGCGAATTGCCGAAACCGTACGACGCACCCCAATAGGGCGCTTAGTTACGGCTGAGGAAGTTGCCTTTGGGGCTCAGTTTTTGTGTTCTGACGCGGCAGCAGGGGTTGTTGGTCACACTTTAATCCTTGATGGCGGCGCAGGAATCTTGGCCTAGGGCTTAGGGGAATCAATCGACGGTTCAACGTCAAAACAGCAGGGGGAGGAATGATGAGCGATGCAGACGGCGTTTTTAGTAAGGTCCAAGAGGTCTTCAGGGTTTCTTTCGATGTCGATCCGCAACAGGTGACGATGGAGACCAATGCGAGTGACATCCCTCTCTGGGATTCGGTGGGGCATCTGACTCTTGCAAGTAACTTGGAAGAGGCATTCGGATTCAGCTTCGATGTGGATGAGTTGATGGAAATGGAGAATGTTCGCGAAATTGTGCGAGTCATTACGCCGAAGCTAGCGGAGAGAACGCAGAGTGCCGTCGAGTAGCGAAGGGAATTTCGCTGGGCGCCTCCTGGAGCGCCTGGGCCCCCGTTCGTACATCATCGATGCGGCCACCGGGCAAACGATCGGTCCCAAGGAGTTGCCAAGGCTGATTGCCGCCTATGGCTCTTCCTTATTATCCGCCGGTTTGAAGGCGGGCGATCGGGTGCTGATTGGTTGCGCTCTATCGCCTCCAAGCGCATTGGCTTATCTGGGTGCTATGTATGCGGGGTTGGTGGCAGTGCCGGTAGACGAGCGCACACTAATCTCTTCAGCGCCTTTGCTTGTGGAGGCAACTGGCGCTAAAGCCGTGTGGAGCGAATCGGGTCTGGGCGGCGAGGCTCCTGACAGATCTTCCGTTCTTTGTCTGGAAGGCGACTTGGCCAGGGAAATCACTGAAATCATGCCGCCTGCCGCCTGCTCGACCTCTGATTTAGCGGCATTGATGGCCACCTCTGGTTCTACTCGCGTCCCGCGGTTCGTCATGGTCAGCCACGGGAACCTAATTGCCAATACCGAGGCCATCATTCGCAGCCAAGGCTTGGCCGCCGATGAAAAAGCGATGCTTATCCTTCCCGTGAGCTACTGTTTCGGGGCGAGTGTGGTCCACACGCACCTTTATCAGGGAGGCGCTGTGGTCTTTGATCGGCGATTCATGTTCCCCGACAAGGTGCTCAAGGCCCTCGTTCAATATGGTTGCACCACATTTGCCGGAGTCCCCACGGTTTATAACGTGCTTCTTCGGCGATCGAATATCCGCAAGATTCTCCTTCCTTCCTTGCGGCGCTTTCTGCAAGCCGGCGGTGGTTTGGCGCACGAGAGAGTCAATGAGATGCGAGAACTGTTCCCGCGGGTCAAGTTCTACGTAATGTACGGCCAGACGGAAGCAACCGCTCGGATTTCATGTATGGATCCGGATCACTGGCTTGAGAAGCCGGGCAGTGTTGGCCGGCCGTTAGATAACCTCGTAGTTTCGATCGTTGATGAACAAGGAGGTCCTGTGCGGACAGGCCAGGTCGGCCAACTGCGTGCAAAAGGACCATCGGTCTGTTCAGGCTATTTCAACGATATTGATGAGACGCGTCGCGTTTTCCGTGACGGTTGGTTGTGGACCGGCGACCTGGCTCGCCAGGATGACGACGGTTTTCTGTGGATCGAAGGACGGTCAGGGTCATTTCTGAAAATCCGCGGCGTTCGCGTGAGTCTTGCGGAAGTGGAAGCAAGGGTCACGGCGATACCAGGAGTATATGAGTGCGGGGCCTGTGCTGTCGATCATCCCGAGGCGGGAGAAGCGCTGGTTTTGTTGATCGTGCCCAACCGGGGAGCGAGCCTCGCAACGGAAGAAATCCGGCGCAGCCTTCCGGCTCATTGGACTCTCGATTCGATTCGGTTCGTCTCAGAACTGCCCAAGACTTCTGCGGGGAAGATCGCGCGCTCAGCACTCTCGGTTTTGGGCAAGGAACTTCATGGAACAGCTTAGTGAGAAGATAGAGCGGATTCTGTCGATTCTTCCTTATAGTCAGCCGCCCGATGAAAGAGAGGCTGCGCTGCTGGATCTACTAAGGGACGAGCTTGAATTTGCCTGCCAGCGGCACGCCGGTTATGAAAACTATGTTCGGCATTGGCCGGTGGACTATCGATCGGCGAGGCGGGTTGCCGATCTTCCATTTTTGCCTGTCGGAATTCTGAAAGCGAATCCACCGCTCTCTTTCGTGAGTGCTAATGAGGTCAAGAGGACCCTGACATCGAGCGCCACGACCTCGCAGTTGCCCAGCCGTATTGTGCTGGATGCTTCAACCTCGCGGCGAATGACCAAAGGAGTCGTAACGATCGTCCGGGATTTCATCGGTCCTTTCCGGAGACCTTATTTGGTGGTGGACACCCCCGACTCCATGCGGGCAGACAAGGCTCTGGGCGCGAGGGGCGCGGCTATACAGGGATTGCAACCGTTTGCCACTCACGCAACCTACTGCCTCAATGTAAATGAGCAGGGCGACTTGACACTTGATCAGGACAAGCTGAAGGAATTCGCCGAGAACCACCACAACGGCGAGGTGCTGGTGTATGGCTTTACATTCATCCTATGGAATCATCTGGTGAAACCTCTTTTGGCGGAGGGTATCTGTCTTGATTTGCCGAGGGCTCGGATCCTGCACAGTGGCGGATGGAAGCGCCTGCAGGATCAGGCGGTTGAGAAGACGATTTTCAACGAGCAATTGGCCCGCGTGATTGGCTGTTCTGCGGACTGCATCATCGATTTCTACGGCATGGTCGAAAGTGTTGGGGTCATTTTCCCGGATTGCTCCGAAGGCAACAAACATGCGCCTGCATTCGGCGACGTGATTGTGCGCAATCCGCTCACGCTCGAAACCGTTGCGGCTGGAGAACATGGAATCGTCCAGGTCTGCAGTGTTTTGCCAACGAGCTTTCCCGGGAATTTGCTGCTAACCGAAGACCTCGCCCAGGTGATCGCTTACGACGGTTGCCCTTGCGGAAGACGAGGCATCAGCTTCCGGTTTGCAGGTCGAATTCCCAAGGCGGAACTCCGTGGTTGCGGCAATCTAGAAATCAAACGATCGGCGATGAATTAAATGACGACTCTTTCCGCCGCGGGACTGATTCACACGGTTCAATCGCCCGCGGAGATTTCCAATGCGGCAGTCGAACTTCACAAGGTTGCATCGAGCGAAGAAATTTCGCCAAATGAAGTGATGACCGTATTTGAGTCCTGGGCCAGGAGCCTCGACGCGCGAGAGCTCGACGAGGCTCCCGGGATCGTTTTCCTCCGCTTGTGGCTCAGGCGGGGAACATTGGAACCAATTATCGCGCGCGAACTCGGGTCCAATAGCCTGGATGGAGGGTGGACGGAATATGGCCGCGCCCGGTGCAAGGCATTCCCGGTGGGCGTGGTGGGCCACTGGCCGGCAGGCAATGTCGAAATCCAGCCGATTCTATCGATGACCTGTGCGCTTTTGGGGGGCAATGCGGCGCTGGTGCGCATACCGAGAGATCTCGTCGACTTGACCCGGCTCTTGATGGAAAGGTTGGCGCGAAGCGATTCGAGCGAGCGTTTAACTCGACGCATCTTTATGGCGGCCTTCGAACATGACCGCCAGGACTTGCACGAAGCTATGGCGCGGGCCGTTGACGGAGCGATGATTTGGGGTGGACAAGAGGCCGTTTTGCAGGTTCGGTCCTTGCCATTTCCCCATTGGGCGAGGATAGCGGTCTTTGGGCCCCGGATATCTGTTGCTGCGATGGACGCCGGGGCCTGGAACAATCCGGACGAACAGAACACATGGTGCCTGCGCCTGGCGCGGGATATCTGGCAATTTGACCAACAGGCTTGTTCGTCACCGCAGGTTTTGTATCTTGAAAAAAGGTCGGGCCAATCCATAGCCCAGTTCCTGTCGAACTTGCAGCGCGCGTTTGAGAACGAGAATCGGGCGCATCCGCGACGGAACATTGCTTCTGCCTTGACCTCAACAATCTCGCAGGCACGCGCCTCCTGGTTGTTGGGCGACGCTTCGCATAAGGCAGCCTTTCCGATCAGTCCGGATTGGACGCTGCTTATCGGCTCTGGATCGGAACTTCCTCAACCGGTTCAAGGGAAGACCTTAACCGTTCTGGAAGTGGACGACTTGATCGATGCAGTTTCGAAGTTAGATGGAAATGTACAGACGTTGGGTCTGGGTATGGCCGACGCGGAAAAAGAGAAGAGGCTTGCCTTGTTGGCCGGGCAAAGAGGAGTGGACCGAATCGTCAAATTAGGGCGCATGCACACATTCGTTCCCCCGTGGGACGGTGTAGATCTGATCCGGCCGATGGTTCGGATGGTCCGTCACGTCTGCTCGACAGATTGAAATCTTTTTGAAAAAGGGAGATCGATTTATGGGGGATGGCGAGGCATTTCTTTTAGGTCTGGATCTAAAGGCCAAAACGTTTGCAGCGGCTGCGCGGGCCACCACTGAGGCCAACGACGACCTTTGCTCGTGGCTGTTGGATCCGCTTGCGCGATGGGCGAAAGCGGCTTACGGCGAGCAAGCCTTCGAGGATGCGGCGAAAGGCTATGCCCAATATTGTATGGGTGTCTGGAAATCGCAGCAGCGCTACGAGAAAAACGGGCGGTACACACCTGAACCCATGCCGGAGTTAGTCTCAGAGGTGTATGAGCACGAAGGCTACATGGTCCCGTACATGTGGGCCGCAATTCTCATTTATCCCTTTTGGCCTTCGATGATCAACCACGTCGAAATGTATCGCGATGATTTTCTCAAAGCGTTGCCGCCGCAAGCCAATCTCCTGGAACTGGCTTCCGGCCATGGAGTCATGGGCCTCCTGGCGGCGGAGACGAGGTCTGACATAAAGGTAGATGGCTTTGATATCAGTCCGCCAGCGGTAGCCGTATCAAACCGTCTGCGTGGCGTCTCCGGACACCAGGACCGCGTGACATTCCAGGTGAAGAACGCGCTCAAGTTGGATTTAGGGGAACGCCGCGGCAACTATCAGGGAATCATCGCCGCCATGCTGGCTGAACATTTGGAGGATCCCCGCCCCTTATTTGACGTTATAGCCCATCACCTTGCTGATGACGGGATTGTTTTTTTCAGCACAGCCTTGGAGTCAGCTCAGCGAGATCACACCTTCGAGTTTCATTGGGAAAGCGAGCCATTGAAGATGGCTGAAGACGTCGGCCTTCGCGTCACGAAGCTGATCTCCGATGCGGGATCCCCTGTGCCGGGCGGCCGTTTCTTGCCGCGTGCGTTGGGCATGATTTTGCGCAAGCGTTGAATGATTCAGAGCATATGGGGCAGTTCTTAGGTGTGTGAATGGAATTTGAACAAAATGCAGTGCACGACCTCATAACCATGTCGTTCGATGAGGTGAAGACATGCCTGAAGCAACGTTTCCCAATGCTTATGGTTGATCGCGTCTCTGGAGTTGGATCCGGGGAAACGCGCCAAGACCCTTAAGAACGTTACCGGCAACGAGATACAGTTTCTCGGACACTTCCCCGATTTTGCGATCATGCCTGGGACTTGCATCATTGAAGCCATCGGTCAAAGCGCTTCCCTTTTGTTTAGCCAGACAACTGGAAAGGGCATAAACAAAAGGGAGTTTATGGCATTGGCAGGGGTTAACGATATGAGGTTTTTGGCGCCGGTGTTACCAGGGCATACGGTGATCATGGAAGTGAAAATCCTTAAAATGACTGAAGATGCGGCCTTGATTGAAGGAGTCGCCTCCGTGGAAGATACAGTTGTAGCGCGCGGCAAGCTGAGCTTTGCCCGGATGGTGGTTTAAATGATGATGAATCGGTACGATGCAAGCTCGCGTTGGGTCAGCGAGTCAGCTGACGACGACGCGCATTTTCTCTACGAGTCGGAGGACAAGATTCCATCACAGATTAATTTCACCGGTAACTCAAGGTAAGTAATATGCAAGAAATCATGAACGACAGCTCATTGGTTTCCGTCGTCGTCCCTACTTATAATCGTTTGCGGCAGACGATCGCGGCGATAGAAAGTGCCCTAGCGCAGACGCATGTGAACCTTGAGGTAATCGTTGTAGATGACGGATCGACGGATGGCTCCGGGGAAGCAATTGAACGATTCGTTAATCAAAAAGCCAATGCGGGCCATTGCGTAACTTTTTTGAGCCAGCGCAATCAGGGGCCAAGCGTTGCGCGAAATGCAGGAATCGCGAAGGCGCGGGGAGAGTACATTGCATTTCTGGACTCGGATGACGTTTGGCTCCCTGAAAAACTGGAATGGCAGTTGAGAGCTCTTGAGCAGTTCGGCAACGAGTGCTGCGCCTGCGTCACGGACGCACGTATGGTAAGCGGCTCGGGTATGGATGAAAGCAGTTTTCAAATGCACGGAAGATGTTATCCGCAAACGATTGGGGTAGACCGAACGGCTACGAAAGCGCTCGCGCGATCCTTTTGTGGCTTTTGGACGTCCAGCCTGTTAGTGCGAGCTGACACAATTCGACAAATTGGCGGGTTTGACTCTGGAATTGGCTTTGCAGAGGACCGGGATCTCCATTTTCGGCTATCGCTCGTTACTTCCATCGCCTATGTGAACAAGCTGCTTGTCCGAAGCGATAGAACTCCCTCCCCTCCCGGTTCGACGTGCCGGCCGTGGGACAAACACGAGGTGCAATTTCGGCAGCAGCAACTCATGTTGGAGAGTTGGCTGAAGCTTAGTACTCCAATGCCGCCGGATGTGCGTAGTGTAGTTAGGCGATCTTTAGGAGCTCTGCACTCATATCAGGCAAACTGGCATTTGGAGAATTCAAGAGTTCCGGAGGCGCGTCAGGCTGCCTCGAAGGCTGTGAAGTATAGGGCGACGCCTGGCACTTTAATCAAGTTTGTACTGACCTGGCTTGCCCCGTGGCTAACCAGGAGCATAGCTCCAAAAACAAGGCCTATTGGGACTGGCAGACACGCTTCGTGATTCAGGCCTCGCTGCGGGGCAGGAATCTCGATCGTAACCCGAATCAGCTAAAAAATGCCATGAAGATTACCGCTATCCTTTGCACATATAATCGTTCTTCAAGCCTGGCCACGGTGCTACATAGCCTGGCTGCGTCGGAGCTACCGGAGCACGTTGAATGGGAAGTCTTGGTCGTGGACAATAACTCGAGGGACGAGACGCGAAGCGTGGCCGAGCGATTCTGCCGGATGTATCCAGAGCGCTTTCGTTACCTGTTTGAGCCACGGCAGGGTAAATCGTTTGCGCTGAACTCCGGAATTCGCGAGGCCAACGGGGAGGTTCTGGCGTTTCTCGATGATGACGTGACAGTGGAACCCACGTGGCTGGATCGCCTAACCACTCCACTGCGCGACGCCCAGTGGGCGGGGAGCGGGGGACGTATCCTCCCTGAATCTGGCTTCACTGCTCCGCCTTGGCTTGCTCTCGATGGTCCGCGCAATCTTGGTTTTGTACTCTGCGCCAAGTTTGACTTAGGCGATGAGTTCGGCGAACTTAAAGACGCCCCATTTGGAACGAATATGGCGTTTCGAAAAGAGGTGTTTGAGAAGTATGGAGGCTTCCGTGAGGACTTAGGTCCCCGCCCTGGCAGTGAAATACGAAATGAAGATACGGAATTCGGGCGGAGGCTGATGGCCTGCGGAGAGCGCCTATGCTATGTTCCGTCTGCGGTCGTTTATCACGAAGTTCACGCAAGCAGAGTTAGGAAACAGTTTTTCTTATCGTGGTGGTGCGATCGCGGTCGAGCCAAGATCAGGGAGGAAGGACGCGCTCTTGACAGGGTAGAGACACTGAAACTTGCTGGCCGCGCGTTTCGATCCGCGGTTGGTTCCGTTCTATCGTTCAACCCAGAGCGCCGCTTTTACCGCAGGTGCATGGTTTGGTATGCAGCCGGCCAAGTCATCGAATCCCGCAGAACGGCAAGGTTGGCGCGATGCGATCTGAATAGACAGCATGGATCTGCCTAGAATTGCTGATAGCCAGCGATGGAGCCGCCACTTTTGGACGATAGGAAGGCAGCAGTATTTCTGTCTCTGAGTGATTAGTTGAATTGGATCGAATTCCCGGCAATGCCCGGGTTATGCATGCATCGCGTCACCAGTACTTTTGCACATGCTATTCCATGAGACCAGACTTCCCGGTGTTTTCGAAATCCGCCTCGAGGCCCTTCCCGACGACCGCGGATTCTTTGCGCGGACCTGGTGCCAAATGGAGTTCGAAGCCCATGGGCTCAACCCGAGACTGGCGCAATGCAGTATTTCGTTCAATGCGCGAAGAGGGACCCTTCGTGGACTGCACTTACAGGTCCCACCATACGCGGAAGCTAAGCTTGTGCGCTGCACGAAGGGGGCAATCTACGACGTCGTAGTGGATCTGCGCCCGCAGTCGCCCACGTATCTCCAATGGATCGGCGTGACTCTGACGGCCACAAACCGCGCCATGGTTTATATTCCGGAAGGCTGCGCACACGGTTTTCTTACGCTCGAGGAGCAGAGCGAAGTGCTTTATCAGATGTCGGAGTTCTACCATCCAGAATCAGCTCGCGGGGTGCGATGGAACGACCCGGCATTTCGAGTCGCTTGGCCGTTTGCGCCCGAGATCATTTCCGAGCGAGACCGGGCATATCCGGATTTCCAATGACGCCAGCATCCCTGAAAGAATACGACACGGAGGAGTTAGCGCTGCTCGGTGAGGAAATGTATCGCTTCGCTAGCGAACTCTATCCCATATGCCGAAGCATTACGGGTGAGGGCATCCGGCAAACACTGGCGAAGATCGGAGAGCGAATTCCGGTTGCCGTTTCTGAAGTTCCAACGGGCACAAAGGTGTACGACTGGACGGTTCCCAGGGAGTGGAATATCCAGGACGCATATATCAAGAATCTGCGTGGAGAACGCGTGGTCGACTTTCAGCGGCTAAACTTACATGTTATGAGCTATAGCGCCCCGGTGCACGCCACACTCTCCTTAACGGAACTTCGGCCGCATCTGCACACGCTACCCGATCATCCCGAATGGGTTCCTTACCGTACGTCATACTACAGTGAAGGCTGGGGATTTTGCCTGGCTCACAAACAGATGCTTGCCCTCGAGGATACGGAGTACGAGGTATGCATTGATTCTTCGCTCAAAGAGGGAAGTCTCGCGTACGGCGAATGCTATTTGCCCGGGCAATCGACCGAAGAGGTGCTCATATCCTGCCACGCTTGTCATCCGTCTTTGGCCAACGACAACCTGTCCGGCCTGGCCGTGGCGACGGCGTTGGCTGCGTCGCTTGCAGATCGGGAGTTGCGCTATTCCTATCGATTCCTG
Organism: uncultured Acidobacteriaceae bacterium; assembly: GCA_963848805.1. Lineage (GTDB taxonomy): Bacteria > Acidobacteriota > Terriglobia > Terriglobales > Acidobacteriaceae > Telmatobacter. The sequence goes on from CAWKFD010000024.1 coordinate 164,127, forward strand.
TTTATCCCCGGAACGATTGGAGCGATTACGTGGTTGGCGCGCAACAGCGACGTGGCAGCTAGAGTTAGGCATGGGCTCGTGTTGACCTGCGTGGGCGACGCTGGCGGATTTCATTACAAAAAGAGCCGCCGCGGATCCTCGGAAATGGACAGAACGATGGGGCATGTTCTACGGCACAGCGGCGAACAGTTCGAGATTCTGGAGTTTTCCCCGTATGGTTACGATGAGCGGCAGTATTGTTCGCCGGGCTTCGATCTGCCGGTCGGTTGTCTCATGCGGAGCACATGGGGATCGTTTCCGGAGTACCATACATCGGCCGACAACCTTGACTTTATTCATCCGCAACAACTGGCGCGGACACTTCGCGTTTGCCTGTCAGTCTGTGACGCGCTGGAGAGCAACGGCTATTATCTCAACCAAAACCCCTTTTGCGAGCCGCAATTAGGCAAAAGAAATCTGTATCGCAGCACCGGAGGGGAAACGATCGAGGCAGAAGTAAACGCACTCTTGTGGGTTCTGAACCAATCCGATGGCCAGCGCTCGCTGCTCGACGTTGCGGAGCGCTCAGGATTGGCATTTGCCTCGATTGCCAAGGCCGCGAAGCTGCTCCAGGATCACGGGTTGCTGACGGAAACGAAATGCGTTCCGAGCGCGGAAGAAAAGCAATCGTCGCGTAACTTGAAGGATGGATGACAATACAATGAGAGTATTGCTGACTGGACACAAAGGGTACATCGGCGCCGTAGCGGGACCTGTCTTGCAGGACGCCGGTCACGAAGTCGTCGGGCTGGATACAGACCTGTATGCACGATGTGATTTCGCCGCCGCCGCTGAAATGCCCGAAATACGAAAAGACATTCGCGATCTCACGCAGGCCGACCTCCGCGACTTCGATGCTGTCGTACACTTGGCGGCGCTCTCAAATGATCCGGTTGGGAATCTGGATCCCCAGCTGACGTATGACATCAACCATCTTGCTTCTGTTCGACTGGCGAAGCTTGCAAAACAAGCAAGCGTCAAGCGCTTCGTTTTTGCCTCCTCATGCAGCACGTATGGCGCAGCGGGTGACGATTTCTTAAACGAAACGTCCGAATTGAATCCCGTTACTCCGTATGGCGAATCCAAGGTACTTTCCGAGCGCGATATTGCAGTGCTTGCCGATGATGCGTTTTCGCCAACATTTATGCGCAATGCTACTGCATATGGTGTCTCCCCAAGAATGCGGCTTGACATCGTGCTGAATGATTTGGTAGCAACAGCCTTTACAACAGGCCGAATCTATATCAAGAGCGACGGGTCTCCATGGCGCCCGATTGTTCACATCCGCGATATCATCGGTGCGGTGCTTGCAGTGCTCGAAGCGCCTCGCGAGACCGTTCATAATCAGACCTTCAATGTTGGCCGCAATGAGGAAAATTTCCGCATTCGTGAACTGGCCGATATCGTAGCCGAGGTCGTTCCCAACTGTCACATCGAGTACGCCCCTGGGGGCGGTCCCGACCTCCGCTGTTATCGAGTCAACTTCGACAAAATATCCCGTTTAGTTCCAGGATTTCGCCCGCAGTGGACGGCGCGTAGAGGCGCTCAGGAGTTATACGATGCGTGCAAAGCCGCCGGGCTTGCATCAGAGGATGTAGAACAGGGACGTTATTTGCGCCTCAGCGAAATTCGGCGTCTGCAGCAGGCGGGGAAGCTGGACAAAACACTGCGGTGGATCGGCCGGCGCACCGAAGACACGGTGCTCGCCGAGAGTAAGTCAATGGAGCTTTTATGACATCGCCATCGCTTCTTCCGGAAATCGGCACCCCCGCTAAATACGTGACTTGCCGCTTCTGTGGAAGCGACCTGCGCCGAACTTTTATCGATTTGGGTATGTCTCCTCTATGCGAAACATACCCCTCCGACGTGGAGCTATCTCGGGGCGAGATGTATTATCCGCTCCATGTCTACGTCTGCGAACAATGCTGGTTAGTTCAACTGGAAGAGTTCGAGCGCCCGGAGAACATCTTCAGCGACTACCCTTACTTTGCTTCGTTCTCTGATTCCTGGCTGCGGCATTGCGAGAGATATTGCGGTGACATGCAGCGGCGGCTCGGACTGGGGAAGGGCAGTTTTGTGGCTGAAGTCGCAAGCAACGATGGTTATCTGCTCCAGTATTTCGTTCGTGAGGAGATTCCGGTGTTGGGAATCGAGCCCGCCGCCAACGTGGCCAAAGCGGCGATCGCAAAGGGTGTCCCGACCCTGGTGCGATTCTTCGGGACAGACGTAGCTCGGGAATTGGCTGCTGAAGGCCGCACCGCCGACCTCGTAATTGGCAATAATGTCCTTGCGCAGGTGCCAAACGTGAACGACTTTGTCGAGGGCCTGCGAATTCTGCTCAACCCGAAAGGTGTGCTAACACTTGAGTTTCCGCACCTGCTGCGGATGATCGAACGCAACGAGTTCGACACCATTTACCACGAGCACTTCTCCTATTTTTCCCTCATCAGTGCGATCAAAATACTCGAAGCGCACGGGCTTCGAGTGTTCGATGTTGAGGAATTGAAGTCGCACGGTGGCTCGCTGCGTGTGTTTGCATGCCGCGCGGACAGCCGTGATCACAGCCTTTTGCCAAGCGTCCAGAAAGTCATCGGCGACGAAGTCGAGGCCAGACTCGACGCGGTGGGGGGGTATGAGAGCTTCGCAAGGCAAGTGAAAGAGACCAAGTTGGAGCTTGTCGGCTTTTTGCTAAAAGCCGCCGAGCAGGACAAGAGAGTTGCAGGATACGGCGCGCCTGGCAAAAGCGCAACACTACTGCATTACTGCGGCATTGGAAAGGATTTGATCGAATTCACTGTTGACCGTAACCCCTACAAGCAGGGCCGGCATCTCCCGGGAAGTCGCATCCCGATTTATCACCCGGATCATTTACGTGAATTCAAACCCGACTATGTTGTGATTTTGCCATGGAATCTGAAGGACGAAATCATGGAGCAACTCGAATTCATCCGGGAATGGGGCGGACGCTTCGTTGTGCCGATTCCAAGAGTGGCGGTTCATTGAAACCGTAAAACGCCGGCCCAATGTATTGAGATTCAGGATACTGCACGGTCCTGGACATGAACATGGACTCAACCGAGACTCCGGTCTACGGCGAGGAGGAAGAAAGCGCATACAACGGCCACTTCGAATCAACCTGCTTTCATCCGCTGCTTCTATCCAGCCGAGACGGCGATTGTCTGACAGCAAAGCTGCGGCCCGGCAACGTGCACAGTGCCGAGGGCTGGGAAGAGCTTCTGCTACCGGAGATTGAGGGGCAACAGGAGCTGGGCAGGGAAGTGGGGTTTCGCGCTGATGCCGCCCTCGCCAAGCCAGAGGTTTACGAAGCGCTACGAAGCGCTGGAGAGCTGGGGCGTGAAGTACGCCATCCGCATTCCGGCCAATGAGAACCTGGAGCGGGATGTGGTGGAACTGCTGCCGCGCCCGGTGGGGCGTCCCAGTCACAAACCGACCGAAGGTCCTGTCACCGGTGCGTGGGAGAAATAGAGTGAACCTCCTCTCAGACAGATCGAAATGGTTAGCTGCAGCCGCGGCTTTCGCACTCTGTGTGGGTCCCACCTTTATCAGCTATCAGCCATACCAATTCACGTGGGACGACGCGGATTACATGGAACGGACTGTGGCGGTTAGCCGCGCCTTTTGGTCCTGGAACGTGCATGGAATCGGCGCAGCGATGATCAGTATACGGCCTCCGGCCATGACTCTAATGGGGCTGCCCTGGGGACCGTTGACCTCATGGCAGTCCGTTGGCGACTGCTTCATCACGCTTGCCGCAGCCGTATCGCTCCTCGCAGCCGCGTGTCTGTATTTGCTGCTGCGCATCGGAGTGAAGCCGATCTTTCTTGTAATAGCCAGTGTGTGCGTGTTCGCCGCACTGGGGCCGTTTCCGGCGGGAGCACCCGAGCATGTTTATGCCACCGGTTTCATGGCGGACAACCTATTCGCGTGGACGGCACTGGCAGCCATACTCCTTATCCCCTATGAGGCCAGGGTCCCTTGCGTCTCAATCAGAGGCGCTGTCATGCGAGGCATTCTGTGGGGATGCATATTCTCGCTGGGGCTAATGACGAAACTAAATTTCTTTTACTTCATAGGTTTGATCGCACCGACTCTGTTTGTCCTGAGCCTCCGTCGCGGAGGAGCACGGGTTGCAGGCGCGGCGGTGATCGCGTGTGCCTGTTGCTCAGTGCCCGCGGCCTTCTATTTACATCGGTGGGGAAGACTCGCATTCTGGGATGCGAGGGCATCCTCTTTCGGAGTGTTTGCCGGACTTAACCCTCATTCTTTTTCGTGGTTTTTTGCTGAGATGATTCGACATGATGCTCCAGGCGTACTCCTTTCCTTGGCACTAACAGTTGCTGCGCTCACCTACCTCGTCATTAAACGGAGAATCACGGCGCTGGATCCGGATTTTCTGGCGCTGCTGATCATCATTGGCTTTACCGTAGTCGTGCTCTCATCTCAGAACCGTCAGACGCGGTATTTATTTCCGGTAATCGTGGCGCTCCCGTTCTTAACTGCGATATTAATGTCCAGGCATGGAAGCTTGCCTACGAAGAAGCTCGCAGCGCTGATCGCTGGGGTGGTCTTTTGTGGCCTCATTGTGGCTGCCTTGCCAACCCGGCAACGGCCAAGCAGGCAAAATCTCAGCAAGAGCGACGCGATTCTGGCCGAGGCCGCCACATGCAATGCTCGGCATATCTTAATGGCCGCGGATAGTCAAACCTTCAACAAAAACCTGATGGACCTTGCCACGGAGTTTTGGACAACGGGAACCCCGATTCAAGTTGATACCTTGGCTTATCGCGCTCTATTTCACGTACCGATCAAAGAGGATTTCCAGACAATAGATGAATCCGATGAAGTCATCTTTCAAAAGAACAACGGCGGGGGACCCTTTTACTCAAATCAGGGAGTCTCGGACTACGAGGCATATGTTCGGCAGCGTGGCTATGATCCAGTTAAAGTCGGCGACGATCTTACCGTCTACCGGGTCCACTGCAGGCCCTAGTTTTGGCGAACGCTTCCGTATTTTTGATGGGGACCGGTCGCTGGCTGTTGCGCCAAATGGAGTCTCAGCCATACCGGTGCTCTTGCCCCGGACAACTAAAAAACCGATTGCCAGATTCCGCCAACATCGCAAATTGCAAAAATCTGATTGCTACTGCACCCACTTCGTGCTTTCAGGCAGCGTAGAGCTGCTGGAACTCAACCGGATCGTTAGCGATTAGGCAAGTACCTGACTGCCTCCTATCCGATGAGCGTGTCCCGCCTGAAAACGCAGGTTTTGGTTATATCGGCTGACCACATTTAATGCAATCTTCGACCCGACGTGCGGGACGGCATTTTTCCGATGCAGCGACGACGTTGTCGCTCAAGGAGTCCGGTCTAATCGGTAACGCTATCAGCAATCGCGGCTTGGAAGCATGAGTGAAGATGCTCGTTGAGAGAGTGTCGCGACGTTATGATTTGTTTGAAAGTTAGCGAGGGGGACAAATGAAAGTCGTTCTGTTCTGCGGTGGCGCGGGAATGAGGCTCCGCGGCTACTCGGAAGATGTGCCAAAACCCATGGTAACGGTAGGCTCGCGCCCGGTACTGTGGCACGTAATGAGGTATTATGCCCACTTCGGGTATAAAGACTTCATAGTGTGTCTCGGTTACAAGGGGAATGTGATCAAAGACTACTTTCTGGAGTACGAGGAGTCAGTCTCAAACGATTTCGTTTTCTCGCGCGGCGGGCGTGAACTGGAATTCATGCAGCGTGACATCGACGATTGGCGAATCACGTTTGTGGATACTGGGCAGCGCTCGACCATCGGCGACCGCCTGCGCCTGGTTGAGCCGTATCTTCAAGGGGAGGAGATATTTCTTGCGAATTACAGTGATGGGCTGACGGATTTTGCACTGCCGGAAATGGTAGAAGAGTTCAGAAAGCGCGATGTTTACGCATCCTTTCTGTCCGTTCAGCCCCGCGCCAGCAGCTTTGACACCGTTGAATTGAGAGAAGATGGTTCAGTAGCGGCGATCCGATGCATGAAGGATTCAAATATCTGGATCAACGGAGGCTATTTTATCCTCAGCAAGGATGTCTTTCGCTATCTGAGGCCGGGCGAGGAACTTGTCTATGAGCCTATGCAACGGATGATCGCGGAGCGTAAAGTGTGGTCGCGGCGCTACGAGGGGTTCTGGCAGTGTATGGATACCTTCAAAGATAAGCAGGTCCTTGACGAACTCGAAGCCTCCGGCTCGGCTCCGTGGTGCGTATGGAAGAACGGACGTCAGGCGCGCCTCACAGCATGATAAGACTAAGCTTGAGCAGGGATCGCGGGAAACCTCTGAGCATTCTGTGTTTGGGAGCGCATTCGGACGACATTGAGATCGGCTGCGGCGCAACCCTGTTGCAACTAAGCCGAGCCAATGCCCGGCCGCGGTTCTGCTGGGTGGTGCTGAGCGCCAACGGAGCGCGTAAGGCCGAAGCGCAAAAGGCGGCGGAAGTCTTCACGGCCGGCTGTGAAAGAGACGTTTTATTGAAGGAATTCCGCGACGGCTATCTGCCTTATGAAGGCGGCCAGGTGAAGGACTTCTTTGAGGAGCTGAAATCGCGGGTTAATCCTGATGTGATCTTCACGCATTGGCATGACGACGCGCACCAGGACCATCGACTCGTGAGCGAGCTTACGTGGAACACGTTTCGGAGTCAATTTATTTTGGAATACGAAGTCCCCAAATACGACGGAGATATAGGACGACCTAATACGTTTGTGGTAGCGGAAGAGTGGGCATTTCAGGAAAAAGTGACCAACCTGTCCACGATCTTTGAGTCCCAGCGATCGAAGCCATGGTTTAGGAGCGATACATTTCTCGGATTGATGAGGCTTCGCGGGATGGAATCGAACGCGCCGAGTGGATATGCTGAGGCATTTTATGCGCGCAAGATGCTTCTTGAACCTCTTTTTTAACCGAAGAGAAAGGTATTTATGGCGAGTTTTCCGAAGGATCTCCTGATGCCCGGCAGTGTGTGTACGAAGACCATGTCAACGTCTCAAGTTCTTCAGCGCAAAGCGCACGAACTCATTCCAGGCGGCGCGCACACGTATGCCAAAGGCGACGACCAGTTTCCAGAATGTGCGCCTGCGCTTATCGTGCGCGGGAAGGGATGTCACGTATGGGATATCGACGGGAACGAGTTTATTGAATATGGGATGGGGCTGAGGGCAGTTGTCCTGGGGCACGCGTTTGAGCCAGTTGTGCAGGCGGCGGCTCGGCAGATGCAACTCGGCGCGAACTTTACGCGGCCGGCGACCATTGAAGTTGAAGCGGCGGAAGAGTTTCTAAAGTTCATTGATGGCGCGGACATGGTAAAGTTCGCCAAAAATGGCTCCGATGCCACGACAGCTGCCGTCAAACTCGCGCGGGCGTACACGAATCGGGATTTGATCGCAATTTGCGGCGATCAACCATTTTTCTCGACCGATGACTGGTTTATCGGAACGATGGAAATGAATGCAGGAATTCCACGCGCAGTGACTGACCTGACGCTAAAATTTCACTATAACGACCTTGCGAACCTTGTGGAGTTATTCGATCATTACCCGGGGCAAATTGCGTGTGTGGTGATGGAGGCGGAGGCGGCAACGCAGCCTGAACCTGGTTATTTGAAAGAAGTGAAAGATCTGTGTGAACAGAGGGGCGCAGTGCTGATTTTCGACGAGATGATCACAGGCTTTCGATGGCATCTAGGAGGAGCGCAGAAATTTCATGAAGTGGTGCCGCATTTGTCCACATTCGGCAAGGGCCTGGGCAACGGGTTTGCAATCTCGGCCTTAGCCGGCAAACGCGAGATCATGCGCCTGGGCGGCCTGAATCACGATCAGCCCCGCGTCTTTCTCCTTTCGACAACGCACGGAGCCGAAACGCATGCTCTCGCAGCCGCGATCGCCACGTTGCACGCGTACACTGACCTGGATGTAATCGCAGCTTTGTGGCGGCAAGGCGAAATGCTGGGGAAACTTGTCCAGCAGTCCATTCAGGAGAATCGACTTGCAGGCTACTTTGAGCTGCTCGGCCGGCCGTGCAACCTGATCTTTGCCACGCGCGACGAAAATGGTGAGCGCTCGCAAGCCTTCCGTACGCTGTTCATGCAGGAAATGATCCGTCGGGGGGTGATTGCGCCGTCTTTTGTGGTGAGTTTTTCGCACGATGACGCGGACATTCATCGAACGGCAGACGCAGTGCACGAAGCCTTGACGGTTTATCGCAATGCATTGAACGAGGGCGTGGAGAAGTATTTGGAAGGGCGCCCAGTGAAGCCCGTTAATCGGAGGTTTAACTGAATATGAGGGGCCACGAATGCGCGAGGCACTGAGGGAGTTGTACAAATACCGTGAACTGCTTTTCATGATCACCTATCGCGACATCAAAGTGCGCTATAAACAGTCAGTAATGGGATTTATGTGGGCCGTTCTTATGCCTATCCTCATTGTGATGTCGGGTATCGTAGTTCGTTACGCCTACGCCATGGCCGCACACGCGCCTTTGAGGACAGCGGATATCGCCAGTGTGGCGGTTAAGTCGCTTCCCTGGGCCTTTGTCGTGTCGAGTATCCGATTCTCCTGTCTTAGTCTCGTCAACAATGCGAATCTGGTCACCAAAATTTATTTTCCCAAAGAGGTATTCCCCATTGCTTCGGTGATCGCCAGTTTTTTTGATTTTCTCGTCGCTTCGGCCGCTCTGCTCATTTTCCTTATCGCTGTGCGCGTCGGTTTTGGAATCAATGATCTATGGATTCCCGTCCTGCTCGCGGTGATGATTCTGATGGCTATGGGCGTGGGAATGATCGTTTCGGCCGCCGCACTCTTCTTCCGTGACGTTAAGTTTATTGTGGAAGTATTTCTTACTTTCGGAATCTTCTTCACGCCTGTGTTTTATGACGCCAGCATGCTGGGCAGAAAAGGCCAATGGCTTCTGCTGAATCCGGTAAGTCCGATTCTTGAGGGATTCAGCGCGTGCATTGCTTATCAGAAACCGCCGAATCTTCCGTGGCTTGCCTATGCCATGAGCTTCGCGCTGGTATCGTGCGTCGGCGGGTATGCCTTCTTTAAGCATCTTCAACCAGCCTTTGCGGAAAGCATTTGACCGGAGAAACTTGATGTCTGACGTCGCACTCCGTATGGAGCACGTTTCGAAGAAGTTCCGCAAGGGAGAGGTTTTCAATTCGCTCCGGGACTTTTTGCCCGCATTAACGGGGAGACTGTTCCTTCCGCGGCGACTTAGTTCAAATGATAAACGTGAATTCTGGGCGCTGCAGGACATCTCCTTTGAGGTGAAACGAGGGGAATCGCTGGGAATTATTGGACCGAATGGAGCGGGGAAGAGCACGATTCTTAAGATTTTGAGCCGCATTATGGAACCGACCAAGGGCTCGATGCTCGTGAATGGACGTCTCTCTGCGCTGATTGAAGTGTCAGCGGGCTTTCATCAGGATTTGACCGGCCGCGAGAACATCTATCTGAACGGAACTATCCTGGGTATGTCAAAACGTGAGATTGACTCGAAGATCGATCAGATCATTGACTTTTCAGGTATTGAGGAATTTATCGACACTCCCGTGAAGCGCTATTCCTCCGGCATGTATGCGCGCCTTGGATTCTCGGTCGCTGCTCACGTCAATCCGGATGTTCTCATCTGCGACGAAGTTCTGAGCGTTGGTGATTATGTTTTCCAACAGAAATGCCTGAAGCGCATGAACGAGATAGTCTCGGATGGGGCGACTGTCCTGTTCGTCTCTCATAACCTGAAGAGCGTCGCGGAATTTTGCCCTCGAACCCTTCTGTTGGAACGCGGAAAGATGGTGACGATAGGACCGACACAAGAAGTGATTTCCTCGTATATGCACGAAAATAGGGGTGAACGCATCGCCGCTGCCGAATCCAGGACGGTAGCAATCTCAAAGGTGACAGTCCGTAATCAGGAAGGGCCAAGCCTTCGATTTCGTTCCGGCGAAAATGCGTGGATCGATATAGAAGTGACCGCACATAAGCGCTGCAGCAAATTGTCCGTCACATTGTGGATAACAGATGAGCAGTACGAGAGTATCTTTGATACTTCGACGGAACGTCTCGGGCATGGGAACTTCACTTTGGATGAGGGCGAGGTATTTACGTGCACATTTGAACTGCAGCTGCACCTGGCCACGGGAGTTTTCCATCCATCGGTCCACGTTTACAGATATGACACCGAGACCTTGTATGACCGCTGGGACCCTGCAGCGACCATCTATCTCGAGGGCAATGAAGGAGTATGCGGCGTGGTAGACTGCTCTCCTCGGGTGGTTCGTAAGGAGATCCGAGGAGCAGCAGACAGCGCCCACGCTGCAATATCGAGCCAAGCCGATGCAGGCGGCAATTAGCTCTCTGGACACGAGGTCCTCATATTCGGCGAGCGTAAGTGCCTAGTCGGGCGCCGAGGGGGGCGGTGGTAGCTGGGATATACTGGGAATTCTAAGATCGGACAGTCGATATGCCGGGATTGAGGGGCATCGCAAGGCATTGCTTTCGCACCCCCTACCGCGTCATTAGGTCTATTGCAGCGCGGAGGATTAATCGTGAACTGGCGGCGCGCGATGCCTGCCGCGGTGAGCGATCCATGCAGTGGTTCACGGAGGGAGAGGCGGCCGTTGCGCAGGCGCTGGGGAAGATCATTGTTCCTTCGGACGAGGAGACACCAGGACTCGACGATATCGATGTGCTCGGCCCGGCGGCAATCGTTTTATTGGACAAGTTGCTTACCACGGACCGCACAAGACAGCAAGTTTATTCCAGAGGGCTTCTATCGTTCGATCTATGGGCGAAACGGGAACGTGGGTGTCACTTCGCGGAATTGCCGAACACGGATCAGATTCTATTGTTCTCGGCAGCCCAGCGTGAATATGAGCATTGGTCAGCAAGCGCTTCTCCAGTGATCAAGGCATGGCGTCGACTCAGTAGCATTGCCAGTATAAGCAGTGGAAAGCATTTTGCCGCGCAGCTTTACCCATATATCAGGCACGATTGCCTTCAGATTTTCTACAGCAGTCGAGTAAGCTGGGTATGGCTGGAGTATGATGGTCCGCCCATGGATGAGGGCTACCCTAGGTTGGCGGCGCGGCAGTGAATGCGGCGGTGGTGGCGCTGAATCGCTTTGCTGTGACCGGGGCCCACGGCGACCAACTGGAAGGTGGAATGTTTTTGGCCGACTTGTATGAGCACATCAGCGCGGGCGTGAGAATCTAGGTGCCGAATATTCTATGGCGCAATGTTCGATGGATTCTATTACCCGCACTTGGGCTGGCGTTGCTTATTGTTTTGTATCCTTGGCGTGTATTTACGCGAGTCGATGCTGGAACGCTAAAAAGGGAACTGCTGAGGCTATTGAACAAGGCGCCTTATCTGGAAAGAGCGTCGGGTGCTCCTGTAGTTGATCCTCCATTCCAACTCTACGGGACAAGACAATACATGGCCCTTAGCGCGGACAAGAAATACTTAATCAACACAGTCACAAATGAGCCTGTGTTTATTACCGGTGAGCAAGCTTATAGCCTCGCGACGAATCTGTGGAGCAACAAAGATATAGAATATTATCTCTCAGCGCGTCAATCGATGGGCTTCAATCTGATTTGGGTCGGCGCAGTGGACCAGGCGTATCTTGTCAACCCTCCCGGTAATGCTCTGGGGCAAGTCCCCTTCATTGGCTATCCCAACTCAGGGGGGAGGGCATTTACCCGTATGAATGAGGCGTATTTTCAGCATTTGGATTATGTGATTCAGCGAGCCGCCGCTCACGGAATCACGGTACTGCTAAACACGGCATTTGTGGGCAGCGGTCCGAACTATTGCTCTGACGTTACCGGCTGGTGCAAAGAGTTACAGACCGCTTCAGATCCGGATCTCACAGCCTATGGTGCGTATCTTGGCAGGCGCTATCGGTCTTATCCGAACATTATTTGGATGATGGGCGGGGACTGCGATCTGAGGGACTACCCCATTTTCAAAACGAAGATGGATGATATAGCTTACGGCATCAAGAGCGCCGACTCAGTTCATTTAATGACCATCGAAACCGAACCCCCCGACGGCGCTTCGCAGGACAGGATGCAGGGATCAAAGTGGATCGATTTGAACTTCCTCTATCAGGACGCCCCAGGAATGGCTGCAAAAGCGAATGCGGACTTCGTTCGAAAGGACGCTTTGCCGATGTTTATCGGAGAAGACAACCTGGAGAACGAAACAGTCGATGACCTTGTAGAAAGAAGAGAAGCTTATCAAGGCGTGTTGGGGGGCGCGTATCTGGGATTTGAATTCGGCAACTGTGTTATCTGGCCATTTGGAGCGACCTATCCATATTGTAAGATTCAGCCAGGCCAAACATGGCAGAATCGACTAATGTCGATAGGGTCTATCGACCGTGCTATATTGGGTCGTTTAATGCGCAGCCGCGAACATTGGGAGATGGTGCCGGACGCGGACCATACGGTCACTAAGTCTGGGTTCGGAGAAGGGGATACAGTTACCGTAACGTCGCGGAGCAGAGACGGCCAAACCATCATTGCATATATTCCAAATGGAAATGCGACCACTCTGGCTGTGGCGATGGCGAAGATTCAAAGTATTAGCCACGAGACAAACTGCTGGTGGTTCAATCCAACTTCCGGCACTGCAAATTTCATAGGGGAATACCCGAATTCCGGAACAAGGCATTTCACGGCGCCAGACTCACAGGATTGGGTGCTGGTGATCGACGATGCCGACGCAAAGCTTCCGGTTCCGGGCAGTGCGGATTTATTGCGGCGATAGGGAGTCCGACTCTGAAGAAAAACGGCGGGAATGGATCCGGATTCAATGAAAGACTGAGATAGCGAGACATGGCGGCACTTCTGGGATGAGACTGATGACTTCGAGATGCATCGACGACATGAGCGGTGATCAATCCTCACAGGGGGAGCGGACCGTTCGCCGCGTGGGTCTGATTAGTCCATGCTCAGGGAATCTCGGTAATGCTGCGATCCTGTCGTCGATGATTGCTAAACTTCGGTCTCGCATACCGGATGTGGAGATTGTGGGAATAACTCTAAGCCCGGAAGATACCTGCCGTCGCCATGGAATTGCAGGCTTTCCTATTACAGGGGCAACACATGGAATGTATTTCCTGGCCGCTTCTGCGAGTTCTCACGGCGAACGGCGCCCTAAGGCCCGCTTGGCGGTGTCTTTCAAGGAAGGACTGAGGGGGATTCCCTGGTTGCGAGGAGCGGTGAGAAAAGTGCGCACTGCGTGGCTGGAGTTAGAGCACATTGTTCGCTCCGGACGGTTGGTGAAGACACTAGATCGAGTGATCGTTACAGGCGGCGGAGCATTGGACGATTTCTGGGGAGGCCCGTGGGGACACCCTTGGACACTATTCAAGTTTGCTTTTCTTAGTCGGGTGTTCCATGTTCCGCTTTTGTTCGTTAGCGTAGGAAAGTGCTCACTAGACCATTGGCTTAGCCGGCGGTTTGTCAGCGGCGCCCTTCACATGGCACAGTACCGCTCCTACCGGGATCATGAGTCGCTGGCAGATGTGCGAGCAATGTTCCCGCGACTCAGCGGAAGGATGTGGCCTGACCTTGCTTATGGCTATTGCCTGCCCGACCAACCCCTTCAACGCAAGCGAGCATCGCATGACAACCCGCTGGTGCTTGCCGTGAGCCCGATCGCCTTCTGCGATCCTCGGGTTTGGCCTGTTAAGGACTTCCGGCGCTATTCGCGGTACGTCAATCAGTTATCGCAATTCCTGGTGCGGGTGATCAGGGATGAGCACAGGCTGATTCTGTTCGCCACCGATGGTCCCGATTCCGATACAATCAACGACCTGATGGGAATTCTGACAGCCGAAGATGTCGATGCGGAAAGGGTTGAAATTCTTTCAGGGCCGCCCGTGCAAACTACCGAAAACCTATTGCACAACATATGCGACGCTGATGTGGTGATCGCCAGCCGTCTTCACGGGGTCATCCTGTCGCACATGATAGCCGTACCCGTTGTTGCGATTTCCTATGACCGCAAAGTGGATGTTCACATGAAGGAGATCGGTCAATCCGAATACTGCTTAAACATCGATGAGTTCACGGCTGAGACGCTGGCCGAACGCCTCGCGGTACTAAGAGATGCGAGGGAGTTGGAATCGGCTCGCCTGAGGCGGGCGGTTCAACTCTATCGAGAACAGGCCGACGCACAATACGACCTTCTATTTGGTGACCGGCTTTCGGATTCCGTAGAAAGCCAGAACACTGATCTGGATTTGACGAAGGTTCAACTGTGACCCGAGCTCCGCTCTTTGAGGATGGGCATGCCGACGTGATCGTCATCGGCTCCGGGGCGGGTGGAGGTGTAATCGCCAAGGAACTCGGGGAGGCGGGGCTGAAGGTTATCGTTCTCGAAGCCGGCAAGCGCTATAAGCCGTATGAGGACTACCCTACGCACGCTCTGGACTTCGAAGTTCGAGCCGCTTCAACGTTTTTGCCCGACGACGTACGCAGGGATCTATATACGGCGCCCAGAAATCATGCGTTTAACTACTCTCGGGCGAAAGGAGTAGGAGGCTCGACGCTGATCTATCATGCGATGACCCCGCGTTTTCACGAGTCGGACTTTCGCGTTTACAGCGAAGACGGGGTGGCGGATGACTGGCCCATCACCTATGCCGACCTAGAGCCTTATTACACTAAAGTTGAGTATGAGCTGGGTGTCTCTGGACCGGTTGGTCTGGATCGAAATCCCTTTGAGCCGCCGCGCTCGCAGGCCTACCCGACGCCGGCGCACGAGTTCAATAAGGCCAGCCGGACAATCAAACGTGGTGCGGATCGTCTTGGACTCCACCTCGTGCGCGAGCCGCTGGCAATTCCGACAAAGGATTGGAACGGTCGCCCGGCCTGTATCAGTGCGGGTACGTGTACGATGGGCTGCAAGATTTCTGCTAAATCAAGCATCGACGTTACCTACATTCCCAAGGCAGAGAAGACGGGGCGGGTAGAACTTCGCGCGGAGTGCATGGCGCGGAAGATCTCAATTGGGAACGATGGCAAAGTTCGCAGCGTGGTGTATTTCGATAAAGACGGTGGTGAAAATGAGATCTTCGCCCGTGCGATTGTTGTCGCCGGCAATGCTGTGGAGACAGCCCGCCTGCTGCTATTGAGCAAATCAAAACTGTTCCCCCACGGATTGGCCAACTCCAGTGGGTTGGTGGGCAAGCGGTTTATGGAGCATCTGTCGGTCTTTGCTCACGGCATCTTTCCGGAGCGGCTTGATCCATGGCGAGGCGTGCCAACGGGTGGAATTATCCAGGATTTTTACGCAACGAGAACAACCAACGGGTTTGTGCGCGGCTGGACGACTTCGGTAGAGAATGAGGGCCAGTGGCCGCTGTCAACGGCGAATCGAATCGACGGATGGGGCGAGGAGCATAAGGCCCGCATGAAGGAGATTTTTGGGCACGTAGTCGGCGTGGCTTCGGACGGAGAACAACTGCCCGCGGAGTCGAACCGAATCACTCTTAACTACAGCGTCAAGGACAACCACTCCCTTCCCGTTCCGCACATCACCAATCGGTGGGAAAACAATGATTCGGCAATGATCGCCGCGATGTCGAAGAGCCACGCTCAGATTCTAGAGGCGGCTGGGGCAACAGAAGTTTCCGTTCATCCATGCGTCGCAGGAGATTCCTCGCACTATCTGGGGACCTGCAGGATGGGCAAGGACCCACGTACGTCAGTCGTGGATTCATGGTGCCGGAGTCATGATGTTGCGAATCTGTTTATCGGCGATGGCAGCGTCTTCGTCACAGGTGCGGCGGTGAATCCAGCGCTCACGATCTCCGCCCTGGCAACACGCACGGCGGATGGCATGATCGAGGCGTTCAGGCGCGGTGAGCTCTCATGACCGGCGCAAGATTCGGAAATGGCGCAACGAGTATAGATACCGAGGAGCGTGAGGTGGAAACCGATCCTCTGGTCAGCATCGTCACGCCCTTCTATAACACGCGCGAGTTCCTTGAGGAATGCATTGAAAGCGTTTTGAAGCAGAATTACCAAAATTGGGAGTACGTGCTGGTAGATAATTGCAGCACGGATGGGTCAAGCGAGATAGCTGCGCACTATGTTTCCCGCTTCCCAGAGAAAATCCGTCTAATTCATCCCCAGACTTTTCTTGTCTCAGGTGCAGAATTATAACTTCGCACTCACCTGCATTGCGCCGGGCAGCAAATACTGCAAAATGGTTCAGGCTGACGACTGGCTGTTTCCGGAATGCATAAAACGTATGGTGGAAGTGGCCGAGAAACACCCCTCGGTCGGAATCGTAGGTGCATATGAGTTGGCGGGTGATTTGGTCTACCTGGATGGCTTGCCAATTTCCCGCACAGAGGTTTCCGGCCGAGACGCCTGCCGGCTTTACCTTCTGGAAGATAAGTATATCTTCGGCAGTCCTACATCAACACTTCTGCGTTCTAGCCTCGTGCGCCAGCGCGCACCGTTCTACGAGGAACGCTACGCGCCCTTTGAGGACGCTCAGGTGTGTTTTGATCTGATGATGGATTGCAACCTGGGCTTTGTTCATCAGGTTCTGACATTTTCGCGCAGGGATAATGGATCGATTTTCCCCCAAATTAATTCGCTTGGATTTCCGTTCTTTTTCCGATTGGCGACTACGGTTCTGCAAGGCCGCAAGTATTTATCTCCTGAAGAGTACAACGCCTGCCTCAGAGGTGCCGAGAGATGCTATTTTCACTATCTGGCTAAATGTGCGTGCGCTATCCATGGCAGCGGAAAGGAGTTTTGGAAGCTTCATCGAAGCGCGCTGGCAACGATAGGCTATGTTCTCGATTGGCGTATTTTATATAAGTGGGTCCCTCGAGCAATATTAGAGAAGGCATGGGGCGCCTTTTGGAGGATGTGGGACAAGGACGCCGGTCAAAACTCGAACAATGGTCGCGCTCTGCAGCAGCCTGAGATAGCGGAGTAGGCAGCTCCCGCACTTTGCTGGTGAGGGCGTCCGGATGTCGGAAAATGGTACGGAAGGAATGAGCCAACCGCTGGTTTCAGTCGCTATGATCGTATGCAACGTCGATCGCTTTCTGGCAGAGGCGATTGAAAGCATCCTCAGGCAGACGTTCCGGGACTTTGAGTTTATCATTGTCGATTTCGGCTCTACCGATGACTCGAAGTCGATTATCGCCCGGTATGCTGCGAGCGATTGCCGAATAAAATTCCACGAGATACCCTACTGCGGTCTGGCCGAGGCGCGAAATACGGCCTGCTCTCTGGCGCAAGGTGAATTTTTGGCGATTATGGACGCGGACGACGTCGCGCTCCCCGAACGTCTCGAGTGGGAGGTCGACTTCATGGAGACACATCCGGACGTCGGCGTGGTCGGAGGCGCCGTGGAGTGGATTGACCCCGCTGGCCGTTCGCTGCGAAAGATGCCGCGGCCGCTTAGAGACTGTGATATCCGGTCAGCGCTTCTTCACTACTCTGCATTTTGGCAATCTAGCGTCCTCATGCGCACGAACGCTTTTATTCTTGCGGGCGGGTACCGGATACCTTTCGCCTCTGCGGAAGATTATGACTTGTGGCTGAGAATCGCGGAACGGTTCAAGATCGCCAACCTCGAAGAGGTTGTACTAAAGTACAGGATTCACCCGTATCAGATGTCGCTGAGCAAGCGGAGAGCTCAGACCCTATGCAGCCTCGCCGCCCAGACGGCCGCGCAATCAAGAACGAAATGGCAGACCAGATCCTCTCGACGGCGTAGACGAAGTTACACCCACGCTCCTGGCTGGACTGGGTGTGACCGAGGCCGAACAGGAGACTGCGTTCGCCTCGGATTGCACCTGGTGGATCCGCAGCCTGCTTGCCGCAGAGCAGGATGAACTCGCACTCAAATCAGCGGTCGAGATGCTGAGCCAAGATTGGCGCCACCTCGAGCGGCGCCAGATTTCAGACACGCACGTCATCGTTGCGAGCCTCTATTGGAGGCAAAGGAATTTCTTAAAGAGCCTCTTTGCCGCGATCCAGGCAGTAACGGCACGCCCAGTCGTGGCAGGCCGTCCCTTGAAGCTTTTTTTGCATTGGCTCAGGCCGCATACGGTCGCAGGGCGATAGTTGACTTGGATAACCGGGTTCAGCGATAACACAGGGCATTACCGGCTATCCCTTGCGACCCCTGGGAAGATTCACATCTGCTGTGATTCGTGTTCTCTTCAAGGGTAGCGAGGGCTGGCGTTCATAAGCTCCTCGATTGGGAAAGGCCTGCAAGATGGCGGCACCTAGTGAAACCGAAAAACCGGGAGCTTTCTGGGGATGTGGGACAACGACTTCCCCCGCATCCGGCTGCGCGGTGCCCGATTCAAGGGACTCTAGCGCGAAGTTGCGAAGAGAAGATGGTCACTACACGATGACACAGAGCGTACTGAAGGCATCCATCTTCTCAGGCAGTTTCAAGTGGCTGTTTTCTGCTACGATCTTCGCTCTTTGCGTGGGACCCACTTTTATTAGTTATCAGTCATATCAGTTCAGGTGGGACGACGCGGATTACATGGAAAGAGCCGTAGCGGTGAGCCGGGCCTTCTGGTCCTGGAATCTGCATGGAATCGGCTCAGCGATGATTAGTATGCATCCGCCGGCCATGACGTTGATGGGCTTGCCTTGGGGACCATTGACATCCTGGGAATCTGTTGGCAATTGCTTCATCACGCTTGCCGCAGCGATATCACTTTTGGCTGGCTTGTGTCTCTATTTGCTGCTGCGTATCGGAGTGAAGCCGGTCTTTCTAGTCATGGCCAGTATATGCGTCTTCGCCTCAATCGGGCCCTACCCAGCCGGAGCACCTGTGCATGTCGTCGCGACCGGTTTCATGTCCGACAGCCTTTTCGGATGGGCCGCGTTTGCGGCTATACTCCTCATCCCTTATGAGGCCAGGATCCCCTGCGTCTCAAACAGAGGCGCCATTTTGCGAGGTATTCTGTGGGGCTTAATATTTTCACTGGGAGTATTGACGAAACTGGATTTCTTTTATTTTATGGTATTTATCGTCCCGATTCTGTTGGTCTTAAGGTTTCATCGGGGAGGACTACACTCTGCTGTCGCGGCGCTGCTCGCATGCGCATGCTGCTCAGCACCGGCTGCTTTCTTTTTACTTCGTTGGGGGCGACTCGCTTTCGACAATGCAAAGGCAGCATCTTTCGGAAAGCTCGCGGGTTTTTACTATACCCCTTTATTGCAATTTCTCGGTGATACCATTCGGCAATCGCCGGGGCTACTGCTTTCCCTGGTGCTGACGATTGCTGCGCTCACATACGTTTTAATCAAAAGAAGAGCAGTCCTCTGGGAACCGGATTTTCTGGCACTTCTGATCATAGTCAGTTTCAGTGTCGTTCTGCTGGCGTCTTCAAGCCGGTTGATTAGGTATGCGTTGCCAGTGATCGTAGCGGCGCCGTTTCTGGCTGGGATGCTCATATCACCTAAGGATGAGCCGGTTAGCCGCCGATTTGCAATTCTTCTCGCGGGCCTCGTCTTCTGTGGTCTACTTGCGGCCAGCGTGCCGGCCCGGCATCGGGCCAGCAGGGAAAGTCTCAGCAAGTGCGATGCGGTCTTGACCGAGGCCACCAAGTGCAATGCGCGGCGTATCCTGATGGCTACCGATAGTCCAACGTTTAATAAGAACCTGATGGATCTTGCCATGGAGTTTTGGGCAACGCGAACTTCGGTTGAAGTTGACACTATGCCTTATCACGCCGTCTATGGTTTGCCGATCGAAGAGGACTTCCATGCGATAGACCACTCCGATGAGGTAGTTTTTCAAGACAAGGACGAATTGAATCCGCCATTTACAAATCAGCGGGTTTCAGAATACGAGCGATATGTCCAGCGGAGTGAATATGACCCCATCAGGGTCGGGAATGATCTTACTTTGTACTCGGTGCGCTGTAGGCCTTAACTTGGCGGACTCTGCAGTATTCGACACAGAGGAAAGAGTGTGAAATGGACTTCAGTTTCTCCGGCCAACAATGATGCTGAAAAGGCGCCACGCATGGTTCACCAAGTCAGCGATTTACGATCCGGGATCGACCATGAGTTGCTGATTCCAGACGACGATTCCTCCGGCCGCACAGGGGCTGTCGCGCGCACAGAAACGAACCGTATCCTATTTATAGCGTCCGACTGGCGTGGACATATGATATGGCCCGGGGGAATCGCCTCATATACAAATAGCCTGGCGCAAGGCTTAATGAGCCTTGGCGACTCAGTGAAATTGCTTGCGGTCTTTCGGCCCCATGAAAACTTGCCGATCGACTTTCTGGGACCTTACGAACCATGGGCGATCCCATTCCAACTGATTCTTGACGATAAACCCGCGAATTTTCTGGGCCGAAAGCTTGTCAGCCTGTTGGATACTCTTCGGTGTCTGAGCCCCGCTTGCAGGCATGTTTTGAGCAGGACCTCTCTCTTTGCGGCATCGACCGAAACGATCGCAAGATTCGAAAAGGTTCTCTCAATCGAAAAGCCAACGGCGATTGTCTTTGTGAATTTCGATCCATTCGTCTATCCGCTTGCTTTGTCTTTGCTGGACAGTCGGCGACCGTACGGGATCATCGCTCATGGTTGCGAAATTGCGCGGCTGCAGAAGAACAAAATAAACGATCTCGTTCAGAGGAAGACGCTGCTTGAAGGGGCTTGCTGGATTGCGGCCAACTCCTGGCATACGAGATCGGTGCTGCTGGAAAATTGGGGGATTCCGCCTGAAAGAGTCAAAATTCTTCATCCACCAATATCCGATGAGGCGCTAAGGGAATCCGCTGTCTTGGAGCCTGCGTCCAGGAGGGATAGCGCCTTTAGTCTTGTAACAATTTGCAGGCTGGTGAAAGGTAAAGGGATTGACATCGTTTTGCGCGCCCTGAAGATCCTTTCTGCAAGAGGGATTCCCTATCGATATGCCATCGCCGGCGATGGCCCCGAGAGAAGTTTTCTCGAGACGCTCGCCGTTGAACTTGGACTCGGTGACAAGATCCACTTCATGGGCGCAGTACATGGGGAGGGGAAATGGCGTCTACTTCAAAATGCCGATGTGTTTGTTATGCCTTCGCGGTTCGACCCGGTCCTTCCGTGGCGGGAAAGCTTTGGGATTGCATTTGTTGAAGCTGCGGCATTTGGAGTTCCGGCAATCGGAACGAAAGGCGGCGGCATCCCAGATGCGGTTATCGACGGGGAAACAGGCATTTTGATTCGGGAGGAATCTCCTCAGGATCTCGCCGACGCGCTGACGCTTCTTTACCAGCAGCCAGAAATCAGGACAAAGATGGGGACAACTGCGAGAGAGCGTGCCAGGGCGCAATTTTCACCCAGAGCCATAGCAAGTCTCTTTCGAGATGAAGCTGCGCGCGCGGCTCGCCGATAAATCCGAGCGGCGCAGTTCGCGTTATTTATCTAGGAGATAGGTTCTACTTTAGCCTAATTTGCGATTTAATTAAAATCGCCCTGGACCGATGCACAAGTCTGGTGTCGCAGGGCGAATTGGGATGTTTTGACTTTCTGTCGACCATCCTTGCACGTCTCGCATTTACTTTTCAACCGCAATCTCAAAAGTAGAGCTGGATTCGAGTTGGAGCTCGAATTTCCGTGCCGGTGTGTCAAATCGGAAAGTCTCGAGCAGATTCGAGACTTGCAATGGAAAATAGAAAGCCGATCGAGCGGAAGTGGAACAAGCTTCTGCCAACCCCAATGTTCTAAGTTATCCGTACTGTGTCGATCGCGTATTTCACTTTAGTACCGAGGAAGTCCAGTAATCGCTGCTTGAGAGAAACAAAGCAGAGCGCTATAATGCTTAGAAATAATCAAGAGGTGATACTTTGGAAGCTCAAGTTCGTAAGGGCACAGGGAGTTCGTCCCTGGAAGCGTCTGCTTTGGAGAATGGCTTTGTTTTCAGCAGTATGAGTCGCGCTGCTCTTGCCGTGCCTCTATTTGTCGCCTTGCTAACGCTGTGTGTTTATGTCTCGCCAATCGCGGCACAATCCGCGTACTTTTCGGGAGTCACGACAACACTTTCCGCCAGTTTCGTTCATCCGACGGACGTTGCCGTCGATAGCAGCGGGAACGTCTACGTCTCTGATCGGACCGCCGGCACGGTAAGCGAGATTCCGGCAGGTGGTGGCAGTGTCATCACTCTGGCAACCGGCCTTAACGATCCCTTCGGAGTGGCAATAGATAGCAGCGGAAATATCTACGTTGCAAATAATGCTCACGGTGCAGCAGGTGCTGGCACGGTCCAAGAGATACTGGCGTCCAATGGAACTGTCACCACGCTTGCCAGCGGCTATAACGCGCCCGAGGGCGTAGCTGTCGACAGTAATGGCAATGTTTACTTCGCAGATAATGGCGACAGCATTGTTTATGAGATTCCTGCGGGCGGAGGGAGTATCACGCCGTTGGGTGGCGAATTCGACGGTCCCGAAGGTCTGGCGGTGGACGGGAGCGGGAAAATATATATTGCCGATGTGGGCAATGGCGCTGTGAAGGTGATGGGTAACACATGTAGCAATTCGGGCTGCGTCACTACGCTGGCGAGTGGATTCAACGCTCCTGAAGGCGTAGCAGTCGACAGGAGCGGAAACGTCTACTTTTCGGCCGTCGGCACGAACTCATTGCAGGAGATCATCGCAGTCGACGGTACCATCCTTGCCTCGCCCACGATTATCAAGCTCGGCAGCGGTTTCAACCATCCAATTGGTCTTGCAGTTGACAATACGGGCGATGTCTTTGCCGCGAATTATGGCGCGGCTTCTGTATTGGAGATTATGACCGGGGACGTGAATCTCGGCACAGCGGCCGTCGCTATCTCAACACCTCTATCGCAAACGCTGCCTTTCAACGTCACGACCGCCGGCACCATGAGCGGACCGGCTCTATTGACCAACGGCGCGGCCAGTTCAGATTTCTCTTTGGGAAGTACAACGTGCTCCGGATCTGTTTCTGTGGGCACATGCACGGTCACCGTCAACTTCACGCCCACTGTCTCGGGAACGCGCACCGGCGCGGTTGAACTGCTGAACAGTGCAGGCACGGCAACCGTTGCCACGGCATACCTCGTCGGCTCGGGCACAGGTCCTCAGATCGCTTTTGGTCCGGGCGTGCCGGTCAATCTAGCCACGAGCACTCACCTTGTAAGTCCACAAGGTATGGCCGTGGATGGCAACGGCAATGTTTTTGTCGCGGATTCCGGAGGCCCCGGAGTGTATGAGATTCCGCCAGGGTCCACTACGGCTTCGCCACTCGGCTCGGGGTTCGCCAGTCCCACGGGAGTGGCGGTTGATGGGAATGGCGACCTTTTTGTGGCAGACCCAGGCGGAAGCGCGGGCGAAAAGGTCAAGGAGATTCTGGCCGTGAATGGCAGCATTCCCGCCACCCCGACAATTGTCCCGCTGGGCGGCTATTTGGAGGGGGGCGCCAGTTTCAATTTTTCGGCTCCGTCGGGCACGGCGGTCGACAGCTTCGGCAACGTCTATGTTGCCGACCCCAGTACCAATAGTGTCTACGAAATTTTCGCAGCGAGCGGGTACAGTGTCGTCACAGTCCTGAGCAGCAGCTTTAACGGCCCTAGAAGCGTGGCTGTCGACGGCAGCGGGAACGTTTACGTTGCGGATTCAGGCAACAACGCGGTAAAGGAAATCGTTGCCATCAGTGGCCAGGCTACGGCTTCCTCGGCGGTTAATCCGCTCGGGGGCGGCTTCACTTTTGATTCCCCCAACGCTGTGGCGGCCGATGGCAATGGAAACGTCTACGTTGGCGACAAGGCCGCCATATATGAGATCCCAGCCGGGACCAACGAGGTCACCACACTAGCCGGCGGACTTCCCACCGCTTCGGGTGTCGCAGTGGACTCGGGCGGCAACGTCTACTACAGCACTGGGCAATCCCAGGTTGTCGAACTGCCTCTTGCCACCGCGCCCACTCTCAACTTCTCCGCCATGGGGCTGGTTGTGGATGTGCAGAACACCCTGGCGGCGAGCGCGATTCTGCATTGGGGCACGCCGGAACAGAAGAAGAAATATCTGCCGCGGCTGGCGGCGGACACAGTGGGCGCATACGCGCTGAGCGAAGCGGGCTCGGGGTCAGACGCGTTTGCGTTACAGACGCGCGCAGCGAGGCGGGGCAGCGAATATGTGTTGAGCGGGCGCAAGCTCTGGATCTCGAACGCCAGGGAAGCGGGACTGTTTATTGTTTTTGCAACGGTGGATGCAAGCGCAGGCTACAAGGGGATTACGGCGTTTCTGGTGGAAGAAGGAACGCCGGGGTTTTCTGTCGGCAGGAAAGAAGACAAGCTGGGAATCCGCGCATCGAGCACCTGCGAGCTGATTCTTGAGGAATGCGCGATTCCCGCCGGGCAAGTGCTGGGTGAAGCGGGCAACGGCTACAAGATCGCGATGGAGACGTTGAACGGCGGACGAATCGGGATCGGGGCGCAGATGCTCGGGCTGGCCGAGGGCGCGTGGGGGCACGCCGTGAAGCACGCGAAAGAGCGCAAGCAGTTTGGGAAAGCGCTCGCGGAGTTCCAGGCGATGCAGTTTCAACTGGCAGAGATGGCGACGAACATCGAGGCCGCGCGGCTGATGGTCTACAACGCGGCGCGATTGAAGGACGGGGGCCAGGATTTCCGAAAGGAAGCGGCGATGTGCAAGTACTTTGCATCGCGCGTAGCTGAGCGCGTGGCGAGCCTTGCCGTGGAGGTTCTGGGAGGGGCTGGATTCGTGAAGGAGTCGCCGGTGGAAAAGCTCTACCGGGACGCGAAGATCGGAACGATCTATGAAGGCACGTCATTCATGCAATTAGCCGCGATTGCAAAAGCCGTTCTGTAGAACCAAAAGCGGACAGCAGGGTCTGGATTTCCCTAAAACGATCGCTGTGGCGCCAGTCACGGCACATTCAACCGGTCAGAGCTGAGACCGGTGGGTCGACCCGTCCGCGGAACAAGCCGAGCTCAGACGGCTTTATTTCCATTATTTTGAACAACTTACCACAAAACAATACCTGCTGGGCTAAGCCTGATCTCGCGGATGCGTGCGCCCGAACCGCCTGACTAACACAAAGGCGGTATTACCGCAACAGCACTAAACTCCCCAAAAGTACCGTATGGTAACGTTCAAACGTACCCACATCTATGGATATACTTGGCCACATTAGTAATTATCAATGATTACTTTCGTATGCCTTGGCGATAAGTTTCGCACGCGCGCCGATGAAGACTTTGCGCCCGTTCGGAGGGAGTATGCGCCACTTGAAATTGAGTTTGATTGGGCTGCTGACTTTTACTTGCGGCCTCGCGCTGAGCGGATGTTCAGGGTCGTTCGCCACAAAGAGCTTGTCGGCTGGGACGCTCTCGATCTCGACGGGCACGGTCAACTTTGGCCAGGTGGCCGTCGGCAAAACCGTGAGCAGCGTCATCACCCTTTCGAACACGGGATCGGCGGCGGTTGAGATCTCGGCACTGAGTCTGGCGGGGCAGCCGTTCTCGGTGAGTGGCGGCGGAAGTATGCCGATAACCATCGGCGCCAAAGCCAGCACGACGATTACCATCCAGTTCGACCCCACAGCCTCAGGATCGGCAAGCGGCGAGCTGACGATTGCCAGCAACGCATCGAATGGAAACTCGGCCTCAGTCGCGCTGAGCGGCATGGGAGTGCCGGTGCTTACAGGGCTCAATTGCGTGAACGGCTCGATTCTGGGATCGCAGGCGGACGATTGCACAGTGACTCTGAATGCGGCCGCGGCCAGCGGCGGTCTGGCAGTGAGCCTGACCAGCAACGACAGCGCGGTGGTGGTTCCTGCCTCAGTTACGGTGGCAGCGGGCGCGAGCAGCGCAGAGTTTACCGCGCAGGCTTCCGCAGTCCCATCAGCGCAGGCCGCGACGTTGACTGCCAACGCGGGCGGAGTGGCGCAGACCTTCGCGGTTGAACTGAACGCAGCGACAGCCGTATTGGGAGTGAACGCCGCAAGCCTGACTTTCGGCAACGTGGCGGTTCATTCGACGGTAACGGAATCGCTGGTTCTATCCTCGATCGGAACCGTCGCGGTGACAGTAAGCGCGGCGTCGATTACGGGCGCGAATTTTACAATTTCGGGCGGGGGCCTGCCGGTAACACTGACGCCGGGCCAAACCGTATCGCTCAGCGTGCAATTTGACCCGACACTGGCGGGGACGGCGAGCGGCCAAGTCTCAGTGACCAGCAATTCAGCAGGCGGCACATCGACCGTGGTCGGCCTGAGCGGCACGGGAGTGCCGGTATTGAGTGGACTCACTTGCGCCAGCCTCTCATTTACAGGATCGGGAACAGACAACTGCACGGCGACCTTGAACGCAGCAGCGGCCAGCGGCGGTTTCGTGGTCGCTCTCTCCAGCAACAATTCGTTGGTGAATGTTCCAAGTTCGGTAACCGTGGCCGCGGGCGCAACAAGCGCGAACTTTATCGCCAACGTTTCACCGGTGAATTCGCCCCAGGCGGCGATGCTGACCGCCAGCGCGGGAGGCGCCGCCCAGAGCCTGACGCTGCAGCTTACTTCCACGTCAGCCTTTCTGAGCCTGAGTACAACAAGCATCAACTTCGGCGATGTGATTACGCAGGTTCCGGCGTCGGAGACTGTGGTTCTGTCTTCAACCGGCGGCTCCGCGGTGACGGTCAGCGCCGCATCCATGACTGGAACCGGGTTTGCCGCTTCCGGGGCCACGTTCCCCTTGACCTTGAATCCCAATCAGACCGCGACACTCACCCTGCAGTTCGATCCGACCGCGACGGGGTCGACAACCGGCGAGTTCGACATAACGAGCAACTCATCCGACGCATCCTTGAAGAGGATCGGGCTGCAGGGAAGAGGCGTGCCAAGATTGGCCAAGCTGAGCTGCACCAACACAACGATTACGGGCGCGGGTACTGACAACTGCACGGTGGCAACAAGTTCGGCTGTGCCAAGCGGCGGGTTGAATATCAGCCTGAGCAGCAGCAATTCGGCCTTCACGGTGCCTGCCTCAATGGCACTGGCGGCCGGCGCTACCAGCGGGAGCTTTTCTGCGACTGTCTCCGCCGTAAACGTGGCGCAAGCCGTAACAGTTTCGGCCAGCGCAACGGGCGTCTCCGCCTCCGCCGGCGTGCAGTTAGAAGCGGCTTCAATCTCGCTCGCCGTGAGTTCATCGAGCCTGTCGTTCGGCAACGTGAATGTGAAAACCGCCTCCACGCAGACCCTGACTTTAACGTCTACTGGCACCTCAGCGGTGACCGTCAGCGCAGCCACCGTTGCCGGGACGGGCTTTACCGTTTCAGGAGTTACCTTCCCGCTGACGTTGAACCCGAATCAGACGGCTACGCTGACTGTTCAATTCGACCCAGGCACGGCAGGAGCGGCCACGGGGCAACTGACGCTGACCAGCAACTCGGCGAGCGGAACATCGACCCTGATCAGCTTGAGCGGTACGGGCGTTCCGGTATTGAGCGCT
Source organism: uncultured Acidobacteriaceae bacterium (assembly GCA_963848805.1). Lineage (GTDB taxonomy): Bacteria > Acidobacteriota > Terriglobia > Terriglobales > Acidobacteriaceae > Telmatobacter. Next base: position 191,708 of record CAWKFD010000024.1, read on the forward strand.
TTGAACTGCACCAGCGGCACGATGACGGGAGCAGGAACGGATAGCTGCACCGTAACGTTGAATACGGCCGCAACCACAGGCGGATTTGCCGTGAGCCTGGCCAGCAACAATTCAGCCGTCACCGTGCCTGCCAGCGTAACCGTTGCTGCCTCAGCCTCGACGGGCAGCTTTACGGCGACCGTATCGGCAGTGAGCACCGGACAGACTGCCACTTTGACCGCCACTGCGGGCAGTACAGCCAAGACCTTCGCGCTGCAACTGGGGTCGGGTACAGCGACACTTGGCGTGAGCGCTGGAAGCATCGGGTTCGGCAGCGTCAACGTGAACACGGCTGCGACGCAAACCTTGACCCTGTCATCGACCGGAACAGCGGCGGTGACGATCACCGCGGCAACGGTGACCGGAAGCGGGTTCTCGGTGTCGGGAGTTACCTTCCCGCTGACATTGAACCCGAATCAGACTGCCACATTAACGGTGCAGTTGGATCCGACCGTGGCGGGGGCGATTTCAGGCTCGTTAACACTGACCAGCAACTCATCCAGCGGGACATCGACGGTGATCAGCCTGAGCGGCAACGGCGTGCCAGTGCTGAGCGCGTTGAGCTGCACAAGCGGGTCAATGACTGCGGCAGGAACGGACAGTTGCACGGTAACTTTGAACGCGGCCGCGGCCACGGGCGGATTCGCCGTGAGCCTGGCGAGCAATAGCTCAGAGGTCACTGTGCCTGCGAGCGTAACCGTTGCATCCGGAGCCACGACGGGCAGCTTTACGGCTACGGTTTCGTCGGTGAGCACGGCTCAGACCGCGACGTTAACTGCCAGCGCGGGCAGCGTGGCAAAGACTTTTGCCCTGCAGCTCGGGACGGGCGTACCAACGCTGAGCATCAACGCAACCAGCATCTCCTTTGGCGATGTCTTCGTGAGTTCACCCGCAACCCAGTCCGTGATTCTATCCTCAACAGGAACTGCGCCCGTAACCGTGAGCGCAGCCAGCGTGAGCGGTACGGGGTTCTCCGTCTCGGGCGCAACCTTCCCGCTGACATTGAATCCCACTCAGACCGCAACCCTCAGCGTGGAGTTCAATCCGACGGCAGCCTTGCTAGGGCCTGTGAGCGGCACGCTGACCATCACCAGCAATTCATCGACGAACCCGACAGCCACGATTGGTTTGAGCGGCACAGGGGAGTCGGTTCAAGTCAATCTAACCTGGAATGCACCCAGCAGCTCTCCGGATCCCGTCGCAGGTTATAACGTCTATCGCGCGCCGAGCGGCAGCACTTCGTATCAGCTCGTGTCGTCAGTGAACAACAGCCAACTGGCATACTCCGATACCGGCGTCCAGGCTGGGCAAACCTACGATTACATCGTTGAGAGCGTTGACGCTTCCGGCGTCACCAGCGCACCGTCGAACATGGCCGCAGTGGCGCTGCCGTAAAGTTTGAGTCGTCTTAGGCCCGCACGAATCCAGATTTTCCACAGGGAAATTTGTGCGCAGCTATGAATAAGTTACATGCGCCGAGACGGCTAACTGCGTGAGCCAATCCAAAAAGATTCCAGATTAATTGACCGGAACATCAGTTCTATGAAGGGTATGGAGAAATCCACAGCCGGCGCGGCCGCTTTGGCCCCGGGATTGCCAGCAAGAAGCGTTCAATCCAAATAGGAATCCAGTCCGGCGAATGGAATTCAGGCTCTATCTGCTTCGTTCGCCGGCTAAGGTTTCACAGCAAGGAATGGCCCGTTTCATCGAGCCGCGTGTGTCCTGGCGAAGGTTGCCAGGACGATAGAGCCGCTCGTGATCACAGGCAATTCCTGCATTTTAAAGGCCGGCACCAGGGGGGGATTCCTTGGGCATTGATGAATAATTCTTGGTTTTTTCCACAGCCATGCGGAAGTAATCTTCAGGAATTCGTCCGCAATTACATCCCGATTTGTAACTCAAGTCTGCGAGGATGCTGTCAGGAATGGTTTAAGTGACTCGCATCGCGCGCTCGAAGCAAGACATTGGTCGTAAATTCCAGAGGGCGTGAAGCACAAGTTCCAATTGCTCCGCCGTGTTCCCCACGCGGCAGGCTTGGATTCGTCCTTGACGACGGTAACCGGGACGTGAAGATTTTCACTTACCCAAAATGCAATAAATGACGAGCGAGTTCCACAGGGATTCAATCGCTTGAATAAGACTGCAGATACACAAGAGCGTAGTGACCTGCGGCACTGATGATTCTTAGCCGCTAGCGCCAAATGAGTACGCTGGCCAGGATAGAAGGAACGAAAAGTCACGAGCGGATACAGGGCTGCGGACAAAAAAATACGAGCAATAAAGGTTTTCTCGAGTGATTCTGTTACGCGACATTTTTTCTTGCGTAGCGTTGGATGATGCAATCGCTACGACGCGGGCATCCTGGGCTGCTAGGCCACGGCAGAGTCGTCGCGGAATCAGCCCGCTAGTGTGCGTTGCAAGCCGCGGCCGCGGCCGTTCGGTTTTCCTTTCGTGCGTTCTTATTTTGTTCTCTTCCGGCGCGCCATTTTTGCTGAGTGGTTGCTTAGGCGGGCAGATCATTGGCGCGAACGCAAGCACAGGATCTCTGCAGGTCACTCCAAACAGCGTCAGTTTTGGGAGCGTCCCGCTAGGAACGACGACAAGCACGAGCGTTTCCCTCGTGAATCAGGGCTCGGCAGCAGTTCAGGTTTCGCAGGTGAGTCTGGCGGGACAGTCGTTTACTGTCAGCGGCGCGGGCGCCCTGCCCATCACGGTGGCCGCCGGCGGCACGTTGAGCATGAGCGTGAATTTCTCACCCGCCGCAATGGGAGCGGCGACCGGCGAACTGACAATCTCAAGCAATGCCGCGAATGATGGAACGGTTGTGGTCGGGCTGAGCGGGACGGGCACATCAGCGCCTGCATCAAACACCACGAATCTAAGTTCGTTGAGTTGCGACACGGCATCAATGACAGGGGCTGGAGTGGATAGCTGCACGGTAACGCTGGCCGCGGCTGCGCCAAGCGGCGGGACTCCGGTTAACCTGTCCAGTAACGATCCTGCCGTCGTAGTTCCGGCGACGGTGACGGTGCCGGGAGGCGCGATTAGAGCGGTCTATTCAGCAGCGATATCTTCTGTGAGCACGGCTCAGACGGCAATACTGACGGCCAGTGCGGGTGGGGTTTCGGAAGAGTATCCACTGCAATTAAATGTTGCCGCCGCAGGACTTAACATCAATGCTACAAGCGTGGCATTTGGCACTGTGCCGGTGAACACGGCGGTGACGCAGTCCGTGGCAGTGACGGCTTCAGGACCGTTGCCTTTTGCCGTCACGGCAGCGGTTGTGCAGGGAGCCGGCTTCTCGATCTCGGGCGCGACGTTCCCGCTCGCGCTGACGGATGGTCAGTCGGCAACGATCGACGTCACTTTCGATCCCACTGCTGCGGGAGCATCGACGGGGCAGTTGATCATCGTAAGCACTTCTCTTACAGGCGGCGAGACGGCGGTTAGCTTGAGCGGAACGGGCGAATTGGTAGAAGTCAATTTGAGCTGGGATGCGCCCGCGAGCTCTCCCGATCCGGTAGCGGGTTATAACGTCTATCGCGCACCCAGCGGCGGCACTTCATATCAACTTCTGTCTTCGGTGAGCAACAGCCAACTGGCATACACCGATACCGGCGTTCAGGCCGGGCTAACCTACAACTATATCGTTGAGAGTGTCGATGCCTCCGGTGTCACCAGCGCCCCCTCGAATATGGCGAGCGTGACGCTCCCATAGACGATGCCAGACCACATAACGGACCTGGACGCACCAAAACAAAAAGGCTGCAGTCTCCAGACTGCAGCCTTGTGCATCGCACAGCAATGCGAGAACCGCATTACAAGCCGTGCCCGCGTAGAGAAACTAAGATGTTAAACCAGTTAATTGAGACCGAATGATTCGAGTCGTCTTTATGCCGAGCATCGTCGTGATTGTAAAAACGCCGGACATCCATTGCTGGATGACACCTGACCAGTAATGTCAACGGCTCATGCTGGCGAGAGCCTAAGCGATATGCTTGTACACGAGCCGGCCCAGATTCGATGATATGAAGGCAGGAAGGTACGAAATTACCTTTCGCTGCACACCCAGACGTGAAAGTTGCACACCGCTCGTCTTTTCGCTCCGGGGATATCGTAGGTTGCTCATCTTTCTACGAGTCGTCCCCATTCGGTCTTTGAACTCGATCAGTCCGGCATTTTCGATTTCGGACCGGCCAAAATCGATTCTCTCAATGCCTTCTGACTTGCTCTCCTCGATCAGCCTCCAAAACAGGAATGGCATTCCCGCCAAATGGTGGAGCCGCGCATCCGAGCAGCCGTACTTGAAAACAACTGTTCCGCGGTGGCGCAGAGTAAGAATCGCAGCAACGGGAACACCATCCTTGCGCGCCATCCTGATTTCCGCATTCGGGCTCATCTCAGCCATGATGTTCTGGAACCACTCGCGTGGTTGCGGCAGAAGCTGATGGCGTTTTCTGGTGATGGTAAGCAACTTGTAAAAATCATCGATAAGCTGACCGGTGCAACTCCGTTCGAAGGTAAGGTGCTCGTGCTCCGCGTGCCGGATGCGCCGCTGAAAACAGCTCTTATGCAAATTACGAAATATCTTTTCCAGTGAGGGCGCCAGTTCCAGGGTGTGCACCCAAAAGGACTCCGTGGCAACCAGAGTCGAAGCTGGATCCATCTCCCACGCAGTCGGCCGAAGTTCGATAAATTTCCATTTGCCGCGAACGTACTCTTCCTCGATCCATCGCTGCAATTCCAATGTGCTGCAGTCGTCATTCAGCATCGGTTGAGAATGATCAGAGAACGGAAGTGAAATCAGGCGCGCCCCGGTGATCCTGCTTCTAATCTCACAGAACACCACCCCATCTGTAAGCTGCTCACATGATCCCGAACTTGTCAGTGCGACGGGTCGAAAACCGTACGTCCCAACCAAAGCCCTGAGCCAACTGCTCGTATGAAATACCGATGCCGACGGATGCGACGCAACAAGCTGGTCCC